>JBAYHG010000008.1:0-90449 GCA_041666245.1 Candidatus Peribacteraceae bacterium | reverse complement strand
TGCGGAAGATTCCTCACTGCTGCCTCCCGTAGGAGTATGGACCGTGTCTCAGTTCCATTCTGGCTGGTCGTCCTCTCAGACCAGCTACCCGTCATAGCCTTGGTAAGCCGTTACCTTACCAACTAGCTGATAGGCCGCAGGCCCCTCCCGAACCGCCGAAGCTTTGCCCTCACGGGATCATCCGGTATTAGCTCCGCTTTCGCGGGGTTATCCCTGAGTTCGGGGTAGGTACCAACGTGTTACGCAGCCGTTCGCCGCTAGGATTGCTCCTCGCGCGACTTGCATGTGTTAGGCGCACCGCCAGCGTTCACTCTGAGCTAGGATCAAACTCTTCATATAGATCCTGTGATCAAAGATCACTGGTTAGTCGATTTATTTTACATCGCTCGACCAGGCGATTTGTACTCAAAAAAATAGATGGCTCATGCTTCCCTTGCGGGAAGATGAACCGGACCTTCTCTACTACACGATGCTGTGAAGGAGCTGGTTGCGCATTCACCCAGAGTGAACGTCGGGTGGGTGAAGGAGCTAAGAAAAGCCCTCGCTCTCCTCCCCCGATCTGTCGACGCCGCCAGAGTGAAGGAGCTTGGAAAGCGGGCCTCCGCACTGCGGATGAACGCAGCGAGGAAGCGAGCCAAAGCATCTTACTCGTGCCCGAAACGGGGTCAAGCATTATTTTTCAGGATTCTCCGGGTTTGTCAGAAACAAGTTTCAAAGAATTCCGGGGGGCCGGAGATTGCATTCTTTCATCGTCTCCTTTTCTACATCGCATCCATGTCAGAGATCCCATTGATTCCGATCACAGAGGATGTCCTTCCTCCAAGCGTCCAGGCCATTCGTCAATTGATTGTCAAACGTTCGGTCTGACGGTCTGCTACCATGGCTTCCATGTCGCAGAAGAGAGTCCTCCTCGTAGAAGACGACAAGACGATGAACATGCTCCTCGGGAAGCAGCTGGAGAAGTTCGGGTTCGCCGTGACGAAGGGTTTCAGCGGACGGGAGGCGCTGGAGGCGATGAGCAAGGAGGTCTTCGACGCGATCCTCCTCGACCTCATTCTTCCGGAAGTGGATGGTTTCGAAGTGATGCAGAAGAAGGGAGAGACGAAGTGCGCGGGAGTTCCCTTCTACGTTCTCACCAACCTCGGGTCGGAGGATTCGCTCACGCGGGCTCGGGCATTGGGTGCGAAGGAGGTATGGGTGAAGACGATGGTTTCGCCGAAGGATGTGATCGGGAAGATGAAGCAGGATCTTGCAGCTTGACGGCAGGAATACGCTCCTATACATTCCAGCCCTCGCAGATTCCCCTCTCCCCTCCGGGACAGGGTTTACCCACGAATCGCGTATGCCATCCCTTGTTCCAACATCCGAAGACGTCCAGATCTACGAGATCTGCGTCCTTTATCCCCCCGCCCTCAATCAGAAGGAGGAGCAGGGAGTGTTGAAAGAAGTGGAAGAGGTCTTCACTGATGCCGGGGGCAAGCAGGTCTCGAAGGACCTCTGGGGCCGCCGCGGTCTCGCCTATCCCATCAAGGGGGCGAAAGAGGGCAACTTTGCCGTGTACCACTACGAGATGGATCCCCTGAAGGTGAAGGAGACGGACCAGCAGCTGCGCATCATGAAGGGCGTGCTGCGTCACCTCATCGTGAAGCCGCCGAAGCACTACCAGATCGTGAAGTATTCCGAAGCGTACGAGCAGTGGCTGAAGAGCCGCGAGACGGCCGAGGAGGAGCGCTCGAAGAAGAAGGAGGAGGAAGTGCAGGAGAAGATCGCGCGCAAGGCCATGCGGCAGGCGAAGATGACGACCGAGCGCAAGAAGGCTGCCCCCGCTCCGAAAGTGGAGAGCGAGGATCTCACGCAGAAGATCGACGAACTCATCGCCGGCGATTCCCTCGATACCATCTAACCTATGGCATCCGCCCCCCATCATCACCACCAGAAGCAGCAGCAGCGCCGGAGCGATCCCCGCCTGAAGCGGTGCCCCTTCTGCGAGCACAACACGCTGTACATCGATTACAAGGATTACCCGACGCTCAAGCCGTACACGGACTACTTCGGCAATACCCGCGCCCGCTACTACACGGGCGTGTGCCTGAAGCACCAGAAGATGCTCCGAACAGCCATCGAACGGGCGCGCTTCATGGGGATGCTGGCGTACAGAAAGTGAGTATCAGAATATTTGAGTATTAGAGTATTTGGGTTTGTTATGCCCAGCTTCTTAACGGAAGGGACTCACTGGGCAATCCCTAGTATTCAAGTATTCGAATACTCTAATATTCCCTCATGTCCGGTCACTCCAAATGGGCCAACATCCGGGTCAAGAAAACCGCGCAGGATGCGAAGCGCGGCAAGGTCTTCACACGCCATGCGCGTCTCATCGAGATGGCGGCGCGGAGCGGCGGGGATCCGATGATGAATCCGGGTCTCAGGACCGCCATCGAAAATGCGAAGGAGGATTCTGTCCCCAATGCGAACATCGAACGCGCGATCAAGAAGGGGACGGGCGAGCTCAAAGGCGAGCAGATGCAGGAGATTCTCCTGGAGGCCTACGGCCCCGGGGGCGCCGCGTTCATCATCGAGTGCCTCTCCGATAACCGCAACCGCACGCTCGCCAATGTGAAGAGCCTTATCGGGAAGCACGGAGGCAGAGTGGCGGAGGGGAACGCCGTAGCGTGGATGTTCGAGCGCAAGGGTCTGGTCGTCGCGGAGTTTCCGGGAGGATTGCCGCCGGACAAACTGGAGGAATTGGAATTGCACCTGATCGATGCCGGCGCCGAGGACTTCTCCGCCGAGGGCGATTACATTCGCGTCGTCACGGGCATGACGGACTGGTCGAAAGTGAAGGACTTCCTAAAGAAGAGCGGTTGGAAGATCGATGCGGCGGGATTGTCATACGTGCCGAAGCAGAAGGTTCCCGTGACCGACGAGATGACCGCGCAGAAAGTGTCAGATTTCATCGAGATGATCGAGGAAGATGAGGATGTGTCAGAAGTACATACCAATGCGGATATTCGCGTTGCAGTCGCTGTTTGATGAAGGATTTGACACATCGCTAAAATAATCAGATCATATCAGCATGCGCCCAGAAGTCTGCCGACGTGTCCTCGCAATGGATGACCATGAACTGACCCTCGAATTGATGGATGTCATTCACAGGGGGGGAAGGAGCCGGATCGGTGTCCCGAATACAACGCTGCTTTCGGAGCATTTCGGCGTCGACGTACCTGTGTCTGGTTCCGACATTGGAATGTTCAGGGGGAATGTCCGGAAGGCGCTCATGAATGCATGTGGCAATCCCGCGTGCCCGCTCACGGCGAGATGGCGGCAAGGCACTGGTGTTGCACAGTAGTTGTTAATATATTCAAATTATTGTATAATAAAAGTTAAGCAGCAATCGCTGCCTGCAGCGCGGAGCGCTGTCTGTTCTTTCACCCCTCATGGAGGAGGATCATGGTGAAACGTTTGTTCGCGTTGGTAGCCTACGTGACCCACATCGGGTTCGTAGGACTCTTCGTGTACTGCGGTGTCTTCTGCATCGCGGTGCCGACGATCCACTTCGTCACGCATTCCCTCTCGGGAACCGACTGGCAGCAATTGCCGTCGTATGTCTCGAGTGGATGCGTCGCTCTGAAGTTCGCCCACACGCAGTGGCGGGCCGCAGAGCGGATTCTGTCGATGCGGTGGGACACTCCGTGATGAGTATGTGAGGGGCAGCCGCGCGTTCGTGTGACGCGCGGCTAATTTTTATATTTCCGCGGCGGGGGAACTATCGGAGGGGAGTGAAGTGAGGACCAATGCCTGATGACGCGAACGAAGGTAGCGCAGGAGGAGGCGGAATTCCCTCATGTCGTTCGTTTCCTCCGGAGACTGGGGGCTTTCCTGGCGTCCGACCTCATTGAGGGCGCTTAATTTTTTGCGGAATCGATCCAGACAAGGAGGCGGTTCCTTCTGCAATGATTCCGTCAGTTCGATGTGTACCGGCTGGGTGTCGCCCTCCGACACTCTTCCAGCCCGCATGACGAGCTTCGCGATCAAGGAACGACGGGTGCCTTCTCCTTCGCACTGAGCCGACGAGAGAAGCACCTGTATCTGCACTCCCAACTCGTGCATGGCGCTGAGGATGTGCTGTATCGCGACCCATCCCCCATGCTCGCCTTCCGCGATCGTGGGAAGAACTCTGTTGAGGCGGTCCACCCTGCGCAGGACGGGAACGATCCAGAGGGGGTGCTGCTTGCGGAGTGCAGGGTCGATCTCAATGACCGGAGTGTCCTCCCCGCGACGAACAGTCGCGATCTGCAGGAGTAATTCCACGGGATCGCCGGATGTATCGGCCGGGGGATCCTGATCGAGAGGCATGAATGTACCTTACTCCCCTACCGTTATTCTTCCTCCATTTTGCGGGGATGTTGTCATTTTTCCGCTCCCCATAGGGCCCCATTGTGGACGGCGTACCAAATCACTCCCTCCATCCGTGCCGGGCGTAGAGTGAGAGAAGTTTCAATTGCTCTTTCAGGAGGGAGCTCCATGAAAACCGTGCGTAAATTCCTGAGCCTGCTCTTCAGTGTGCTTGCCATCCTTTTAGTCCTCACAGCCATTCACTGGAGGGCGGAGTATGGGAACAATGATGAGGATGGGCTCATCCTCGGGGCGTTCGTCTCGGGGGCTGTCGTTTGCATCATTGCGGCATGGATGCTGTGGCAGTGGCCGCGCTTGAAACCCAGGCGCTGCCCCTGTATCTGAAGGGAAACGGAAGAGCAGAGAGCCCGGACGCAGGTCCGGGCTTTTTCATTCCATTACCTCTATCTCCACCTCGTCCTGGTCTGTCTTTCCGTTGAGATCTGTGATCACGGCGCGAAGCGTGTGGCGGCCGGGGGTGATATCCGTGAGCGGATATGTGAGACCGAACGGCTCGCGCGGCTTGCGCGTGAGGAGAGCGCGATCGAGGTAGAACTCCACGTACTTGATGCCGACGTCCGCGAAGGCGTTGGCCGACAGTGTGACGCCGGAACCGGAGGCGAAGGTCGAGCCGGGCGCGGGCGATGAGAAGCGCACGGAGGGGCCGGAGGACACCGCCGAGTCGGAGAAGCGGAACGTCACGGACGCTGTCGCAGTGTTGAAGTACTCGTCCGTGAGGATCACCTCGAGGCGGTGGATGCCGTCCTTGCTGACGGAACGCGGGACGCGGATGGCTGTCTTGAAGGCGGCGGAACCCGAGGCCCGCGCGACAACTTTGTCATCGACGAGGAAGGTGACGCCGCTCGCCGTGCTCCCTACCGAGACCTGGATCTTGGGATGGAAGGCGGGGTACGTCACCGTCTCGCCATTGGCCGGGGAGAGGATCTGCACCACAGGTTTGATGAGGCGGCCCGGGGTCTTCGTGATGTCGCAGGATTCTGCGGGGGCGAGAGGCAGGGGGAGAGAGCCGCCGGAGCCGGTCGTGGCTCTGCGTGCCCACTCCTGCACGGCCTGTTCCCATCCGGGCCAGCGATCGGGGAGCTCGCTCTGGGGGAGGAAAAAACTACGTTCCTCCTCCGCTTCCTTGGGACAGGAATCAGAGGCGAGGAGCCCCGTCACCTTATCAACCGTGAGCGTCTGGCAGGCGGGATCCGCCTTCGTCGGCGCGCGTTCGGAGAGGAACACGTCGGCGCGACGCAGATCAACGGGCGTGCACTCCGTCGGCAGCTGGCCGGAGAGGTAGGAAACCTGCGGCTGCACGATCCCCTCCGGCACCGGGAAATTCGTCGCATTCACCTGGATGATCTTGTGCGCGCGGACCATGAAGTCTTTCCAGACCGGTGCGGCCACGTTGAGTCCGTCGGCTTTGTCCGAGAGCGGCTCGCTGTTCGCGTTGCCCACCCACACGCCCGCGACGAGATTGGGCGTGTAGCCGATGGTCCACAGGTTGTCCGGCTTGCGCTCGGTGCACAGGCCGTCCTTCTCATTCCGGTTCAGACACTTGTTGCTCGTGCCGGTCTTGGCCGCGGCCTGGAAGCCGGGGATGGAGAGGATCTCTTTCCAGAAATCGTTGGGACGGACGGATGCGTCGGAGAGGATCGAGGTGACCTGGTAGGCGATGCGCGGATCCAGGACCTGCTCGCCCTCGTCCTCGGGCTTGGGGAGCGGGAGGGAGATGAGTGAGCCGCGCTTGTCGGTGATGCGCACGATGCTCACGACGGGTTTGGCCAGGCCTGCGTCCCCGAGGGTGGCGTAGCCGTCGACCATCTCGGTGAGAGGGGTCTCCGCTGCGCCGATGGCCAGTGGCCAGCCGTAGTCGAAGGGGCGGGAGGCATTGAGTTCCGCCTTGCGTTTCTTGGGACTCGGCACGCCCATCTGTTCCGTGAGGTCGAGGATCGGCTGTTCGCCGCCCGCGAGGAAGAAGGCCTTGATGGCGGGGATATTGCGCGAGGCGCCGAGAGACTTGCGCGCGTTGAGGAGCCCCCAGAAACCCCCGTCGAAGTTCTGCGGTTGATCCTCCCCAAACTTCGTCGGCACGTCGTAGAGGGGCGTTGCCGGACCGTAGCCCTGCTCGAACGCAGCGGCGTAGACGAAAGGTTTGAAGCTGGAACCGGGCTGGCGCGGGACACGCGCCATATCGATCTTCGCCTCACCTTCATCCTTCGAGTAGTCGGAATTGCCGACGTACGCGAGCACCTCGCGTGTCTTCGGATCCAGCGCCACGAGCGCGATGTTGCGCGCGCCGTAGACGCTTTCGAAGTCCTTGGCTTTCGCCGCGATAGCGGCCTCGGCCGCCTGCTGGAGTTTCCAATCGAGGGTCGTCTTGATGGTCAGGCCGCCCTGTTCCAGGAGACCCTTGTCCGCATTCTTCCCCAGGAGCGTCTCCACCTGCTCTTTCACCCACAGGACGAAGTGCGGGGCGCGGATGTTCTCGCGCGAGGGTTTGAAGGCGATGATCTTGAGCTCGTCGAGTGCTTCCGTCCGCTGGTCCTCATCGATGTACCCCTGGTCCTGCATGTTTTTCAGAACCTGATCTGTTCGGCCGCCGACGTAGAATTTCGTGCTGCCCGTCCCGACCATTCCTCCCAGGAGGCCGATCAGGATATCGTCATCCTTCAGGTCTGCAGCCTTGTTCGCCTGCCCCGCCACGATGCGCTTCAAGGCTCCTTCGGTGACGGTCGTGCGGACGTGGTGGCCGTAGGGCGAGTAGTAGGAGGGGAGCTGCGGCAGGGCGGCGAGAATCGCTGACTGCGCGAGTGTGAGATCCGTGGCCTTGGTGCCGAAGTAGCGCTGACTGGCCTGCTCTATGCCGTACGCGTTCTGTCCGAAGGGGATCCAGTTGAGGTAGAGCTCAAGGAGTTTCTCCTTGCTGTTCGTCCGTTCCAACTCGCAGGCGAGCATCATTTCACGGAGTTTGCGCGTGACGGTCCGGTCGAGGGTGAGGAGGGCGTTGCGCGCGAGTTGCTGCGTGAGCGTGGAGGCGCCGCCCGTGACGCTCCTGCCCGTGATGCGTGCGAAAACGGCACGCAGAATGGAGCGGGGTTCGATGCAACCGTGCTGGAAAAACCGTTCATCCTCGATGGCCACGATGGCGTGCTCCATGTCGTCCGCGATGTGGTCGGCGGAAACATAGGTGCGATCCTCTTCGCCGTAGAGACGGTACAGCTCTACATCGTTTCGGTCGGTGATGACCGTGCTCTGCGAGGCGAGGAGTGCCGAAGGGTCCGACGTGTCCGGAAGAGAGAGCCAGAGAACTCCGAGGTAGGCGACTCCCAGGAGGAACGCCAAGCCCGCGCCGCGCAGGAGGAAACGTTTCCAGCCGAGACGCCGCTTCTGCATGATGAGCCAGCGTGCCCCTCCCGCCACGAGCGATGCGAGGCGCTCCAGGAATAAGGAGAAGCCGTGACGTGATGCGTGGAGACGAACGCTGGAACGCCGCAAATACCGGCCTTGGGAATCGTCGAGTGGCGACATACGGTGGGGTTGCAGTGTACGGCGGTTGCCCTCAATTGAGCAATGACCTGGCAGCGGAAAAGACGATTCCGCCATACAGACAAGTATGGTAGAATAGGGAGAAATGAGATCTGCCATCAAAACAGTCGCAATCGCCTGGGCGATGCTCGCCGCAGTCATCCCGCAGTGGGTGATGGCTGAAGAGGCAGCTACAAAAGGCCTCACGATCAGCATGGGCTTCAAGTTTCCGCCCAGTCTTCCCAAAATCTTCGGCAACCTCGTCGTTGCACTCGTGGGGATCGCGACGCCGCTCATGATCACGATCTTCCTCTACGGAGCGTTCCTGACGGTCATGATGGCCCACAGCGAAGAGCAGGCGAAGAAAGGAAAGACCATCATGATCAATGCAATTTTTGGCTTGGCCGTGGTGGCGGGTTCCTACGGCATGATTCGGATGCTGTTCTTCGTTATCTATGGGTAAAGCTTGAGTACATTCCTCGTGCTTGCATGCAGTTGGTGAGAGGGCAGAAAGGGAAGAAGAGGGAGGAAGGAAAGAAGGGAGTACGAACTGAAAGGAACTGTTTTTTGGCATATATCTGCCCTTTCTTCCTTTTCTTTCCTCTCTTTCTTCTCCTCCATTTCCATGGAATAGTACTGGTATAACCAAGGTCTTTCTTCTAAAGTCCCCTTCCGATGGAACCAGCCGATCCTTCGTCGGATGTCCTGGAGCGTCTTGAGCAAGCCGAGCGCCTGAAGCTCGATGCGAAGCACTCCGATGCGCTGGTTATTTTGGAGCAGCTCCTCCTGGAAGATCCCGAGAATGTGTCTGCGCTGGAGGAGGTCGCGGACAACGAACTGAGTCTTGGGCATTACGAGCGGGCGGAGACGGCGGCGGCGCGCGCTGTGGCTCTCGACTGCGAGAGCTACACGGGCGAGTACATCCTCGGATTCCTGCGCTCGCGCGACGAGCTGTGGCGCGAGTCAGCTGCTCACCTCTGCAAGGCCAATCACCTCAAGTCCAACAACCCCGAGATTCTGCGATGCCTGGGATGGGCGCTCTTCAACGCCGGGGAACGGGCGCAGGGTGTTGTGACCATGGAGCGGGCGCTCAATCTGGACAGTGAGAGCACACTGACGCTCTGCGATCTGGGCGTTGCCTACATGCACGTTCGCCACATCGCCAAAGCGAAGGCGCTCTTCCTTCGCGCGCTCGACATCGAGCCGGGGAATCCCCGCGCGTGCGAGTGTGTGCAGATGCTGGAGAAGCTGCAGACGATGCTCCTGCAACAGAAAACGCAGGCACAGGTTCCGGTGAAGTGATTGTGAGTGGCCTGTGGACAGTGATCAGTTTTTCAATAGACCATGATATTGATCTTGTGGAAGCTGACCCTTCACATCCGCTCAGGGCAAGCCGCTGACAACGCGCCGCGGATCGCTTATACTTCCCTCCGTGCTCGGTTCCGATCCTCCACCATCCCTCCTTCTCCGCCGTGGTATTCGGCGCGGGTTTTTGCTTCTCCAACGAGAAGGGATGTGGGGATCTGCATTTGGAGTACTCCTCGGTCTTCTTCTCGCGATCCAGCTCCTCCTCCTCACCGCTCTCGGCGCCCACGCAGTGGCGGGTGTGGTTCGCGCGGAAACCGACGTGCATGTGGAAGTGAACGTACGTGCGAAAGACAGCGATATCCAATCTCTCTACGCGGCACTGAAGCGGTTGCCCCAGGCGGAGAACGTTTCCTACGCGACGCGCGAGCAGCTCCTCGAACGGGAACGATTGCTCCATCCCGATTTCACAACCTTCATCGATCAGTTCGGTCTGGACAATCCTTTTCGCGACACCTTCTCCGTGACGTTGCGCTCTCTCGATGATTTCCCCGCGCTCCAGACGTTCCTGCGGGGGGCCGAATGGTCGTCCGTCGTGGATCCCTCCTCTCTCCCGGGTGCATCCGCTCAGGAAAGCCGCATTCGTGAGTCGCTCCGGCTCATCGAAGCGGGGGAAACAGGTGCTTTCCTGCTCCTCTCCCTCCTCGTCGTGATCCTCCTCGGGATGACAGTCGAGCTCGTGTCCCGTCGCGAGCAAGCCCGGCGCAAGGAAGTGAAAGTCGAGCGGAGCATGGGGGCGCGGGATCTTGCCATTCTCATCCCGTTCGCCACCGAAGCGTCGTTGCTCATCATCGCGGCCGTGCTGCTCTCCGGCTTCGTGGCACTCGCTCTCCTCACGCTCTTCCCGCTCGTTGCCCCCTCCTTCCTGTCGGGAGCAGTCGCGGATCTATGGAGCGACCTCTCTTCCTCGTTCCTCCGGGCGGCTCCGTTCCTCTTCATCATCGAGATTCTCCTCGCGCCGATTCTCGCTTTCCTTGGGACGTGGCTGGGGCTGCGGAAAGCGCTTGCGGAAACGATTGTGTGAGTTGTTGAGGGGAAAAAAAGAATAACAGAATATCAGAGTAACAGGACATCCTTCGACAATGGCCTTCTCCAAAACCACCCCTGTTATTCTGTTACTCGGATATTCTGTTGCTCCCCGCAATTCACCTTCAACAACGTCTCATCGCTATACTCCCCCTGTGTCGAAATCCTTCCCCTGCGAGGCAATCGTTCTTCGGACGTACGACGTCGGCGAAGCCGACAGGTTCTGCGTGCTCCTCACGCGGGAGCGAGGACGCATGACGGCGCGGGCTGCGGGCGTGCGCAAGCCGGGCAGTCGTATCGGCGGGCTTGTCCTTCCCTTCCGTCATCTTTCGGTGGAGCTGCGCGAGGGGAGCGCGGGATGCTTCATTCGTTCCGTTGTCTCGCGTTCGGAGCTTCCCCTCCACGCAGACATGGCGGCCTTCACGCGGGTCGAACAGGGGTGCGAGCTCCTCCTCGCTCTCGTCTCCCACGAGGAGCCGGACTCTGCCGTATTCGACGCGTTCCTCACCTTCCTCCGCTCCTCCCATTCCCCGTGCTCCCTCCACGCCTTCACATTCCGGCTACTTGGAGTGCTCGGGTTCCTCCCGGACGGGCTTCATCTACAAACGATGGCGAGACTTCCGGCTGAAGCTCTCGCATTCATCGCCTCGGCGCGCGAGGGGCGGGAGGCTCTGGAGATTCCGGAAACTGTTCAGAAAGAACTGCGGAAACTGCGGCATCTGCTCCTTGCGGAACATCTCTCGGCGCCGCTGAAGGCGGAGGGGGTTGCAGGATCTTTCCTCTAAATTATTCGCTATTTGCTTGAGAGAACTCTGACTACCCTTTCTTTGTCAGGGCGACAAAGCCCTTCGACAAGCTCAGGGCAAGAAATCTTGGAGTTTACGGTGAGCTTGTCGAACCGCCCCACCACCCCCATTGGCTCGCGCGGCTCCCCCCCTTCCGGAAATATTGTTAGTTATTTTGTTGGGCTTTCCTTTTCACCCCCTGTGGCGCGCGGGACCTCGCCGTTTGTTGTCCCTGTTTTGTTTACTGTCCTGATGTTGGGGGAGCGAGAGAATCTTCCATGAACAGCGTCGGCAGCGCGGCGCTGCCGGTGCCGGTCGCGGGCATGGCTTCCACGCCCACAAGGTAGTAGAGCGGGCGCGCTTCATAGTTGGAGAAGACGGATTCCACGGTCTCCCCCGTTCCGGTCCGTTGCACGTAGCGGTACCAGAGCGCCTTCACGCCCGGCACGCGCTCGCCCATCTTCTTGCGCTCACCCGGTTTCAAATCCGTCGCGGTGTACTCCGTGCGGTCGGGAGGCGGAGCGGATGAACCCCACAGGAACGGGCCGAGGACGTTCGTTCGGCGACCGTCATCCGTTCCGAAGTAGATGAAGTAGGCGAGGTCTCCCTCCTTGTACGTCTGCATGAGGAGGGCGCCGGGGGAGTCATTGAGGAATTGCATGTCCACATTCGGCGGGTAGACGGTGGCGTCGGTGCCCTGCGGGAAGTAGTGGCTCACCTGGTAGCTGTGATTGATGCGCTTCACGATGGGGAAGCCGTACTCCCACACGCCGCGGTACGCCGTGGTGCTCACCTGACACAGGCCGCCGCCGTAGTCCGGCTCGGTCCGGTCGCCCTTGATCACCAGCTCCTTGCGGTAGCCCGTCGTGCCATCCACGCGGCCGAGCGTTTTATCGAAGGAGAAGACCGTGCCTTGCGGGATCAGGTGTCCGTTGAACTTCGCCAGGCCCACGCCGATATTGTGCCGACGATTTGCGGGAGAATTGTTGAAATTCGACTCCCCCACCGTCACGACTTCGCGGATACCCAGAGTGCGGAGCTCCGGATCTTCCACGGTGATCTTCGGCTGCGTCTCGATCATCGGCAGGACGATGTCCGTCACACCCTGTTCCAATGCTTCGACCGTCAGCTCCGTCGCGCGATCCAGGTCCACACGTCGTCCCGGCAATCCCACACCGTCGAAGGTGATCGCGCCGGTTGAGGATTTCCTGATGATGACGCTCCCGGGGTCGCGGCGGATCTTCTCATCCACGAGTGTGGAGAGAGAGCCCCGGATGGCATTGCGGTTCCAGCCCTCTGTGAAGCGGAATTCAACACCTTCCGGGAGAGAGGGGACGTTGTCTCCGTCCACGAGAAGTGATGGCGGCGGAACGAAGGGGGAACCACGGAACGTCCAGGTGCGTTCGGGCGTCCGCCATTCGGGCGACGGCTTCGCAGTGAAGAGGAAGTGCTTGTAGCGATAGAGCAACGACGGCTGCGCTGCGCTCACGACGGAAGGAGTTCCCGTCAGGAACATCGAGGCAGTGATGAGGAGGAGAGCCTTCTTCACGAGACGCAGAATAACAGGGATGAGAGGAACAGAATAACAGGAAAAAGAATGATGGGGGTCGTCCTGTTACTCTGTTACTCTAATACTCTAGTACTCTAATACTCTAATACTCTAATACTCTAATACTCTAATACTCTAATACTCTAATACTCTAATACTCTAATATTCTCCCCTCCCGAAAAACTGCTGCGGCGGTCTGTAAGGCGGCGGCTTCTGCGAGTTCGGGATCGCCCGTCTGGATCCTCTCTCCTGCTCGTTCAGGACTTTGTTCACCAGCGCGTCCGCGCGGTAGTTGTCGCTCCGCGGGATGTGCTTGAAGACGACGTCCGGGAGTTCCATCGTGATGGCGCGGATTTCCTCCACGTAGGGTTGCAGCGTCTGCATCTTCACCTGGTACTCTCCGGAAAGCTGCCGCACGACGAGCTCGGAATCGAGGTGGCAGATGAGGCGATTGGGGCGGTAGCGCTGGGCGACCTTGAGTCCTTCCAGGAGCGCTCGGTACTCCGCGATGTTGTTCGTCTCGACGCCGATGCATTCCGCATGCTGCTTGAGAATCACGCCGCGTGCCGGATCCTCGATGATCCACGCGATGGCGGCCTGACCGGGGTTGCCCCGCGATCCGCCGTCGGAAAAGAGATGGAGCGTCCCGCCCACATGCTCCGGAAGTTTCTCGTGTACCGCCGGCTCCGCATTCTCCATGGCATCCTCCAGCGTATCCGCCACCCACTGCTCGCGTTCGTGAATGTGCGGGAAGAGCTCCGCGAGCTTTCGTTCCAGTGAGGCGGGGAGACGGACCATCTTAGAGGGTAGAGTAGCACGCTTCGGAGAAAGTGACATTCACCTCCTCAGGAGGAATCACCAAGTCCCAAGTCCCAAACCCCAAAGACGATCCCGAGCACGGTCTTGGGTATCAGGATGTGGGATTTGTGGCTTCGGGAAGGTCCAACTTAAATCTCCCCTCCCGGAAATCGATCGTCGCGCCGCCGATCCGGCTGAGGGTGAACGGTGAAGCGAAGATCTTCACGGACGGAACGTTCGTATGGGAGAAGGAGAGTTCATCGCGCAGTTTTTCCTTGCGGAATTCCATGCAGAAGTCCCCCTCAGCATCGAGCATCACGAGCAAGCCGGAGCCCGTCTTCCCCTCGTTTTTCAACACCTTCGCGAGTGCCTTCGCCGCCGCTTCCGTCACGGTCAACGTCTGTGGCCGCTGCGGTTGCTTCCTGAGGAGCACATTGAGGTCGTCGAGCAGTTCCACGATGTCACCGTCTCCGAAGCCATGGATCTGTGTCGCTTCCAGAAGCGATTCTCTGCCGCCCATGCTGCACCCCGCACAGTAGATGCCATACGCCTCGAACACCCGATCCGCTCCCGGGCAGAGCGCGACAATATCCGTGACGCGCATTTCGCGCACGATGCCTGTCTGTGTCTTCGCTTTTCCCTGTTTCTTTGCCGGTCGTTTGTGCGCGCGGGTGCGGGCGGATACCATGGAGTCCTATCCTAACCGGCCGTTCCCGGATTCGAAACCGGTTCCACACGGAAATTCCATGAAGTCCCTCCGCTCCACAATTCTCGCTCTCGGGGCAAGCGCCCTCCTCCTCGCTGCAGGCTGGCAACTGGGGGCGTCGTACGAGCGGTCGATGATGGGCGTGGAGTACTCCGTCGTATCGGGCAGCGGAGACACGATGATCGATCCGCAGAAAGCAGATCTGTCCGCGCTCTTCTCCGTGTGGGCACTGCTGCAGCGCACGTACGTTGATCCCGCTGCTCTGCAGCCGGGGAAGCTGATCCTCGGGGCTACCGAGGGGTTGGTGCGGGGTGTGGGTGATCCCTACACGGTCTTCATGCCGCCGAAGGAGAACAAGGCGTTCCGCGGAGTGCTCAGCGGCACGCTCGAGGGCATCGGTGCGGAGCTGACAATGAAAGACGGGATCGTGACAGTCGTGTCACCGCTCAAAGGATCGCCTGCCGAGAAGGCGGGGCTCCTGCCGGGAGACGTGATCGTGAAAGTGGATGGTGAGACGCTTCAGGGACTGACGCTCGATGACGTTGTGGATCGCATTCGCGGCCCGAAGGGCACGAACGTGGCGCTGCTCGTCGGGCGAGCGGACGCTCCCGGCCCCCTCACATTCACGATCCGGCGCGCGACGGTGTCCGTCCCCTCCGTGGAGTCGAAGGTCCTGACGCAGTCAGGTGCAGAGATCGGCTACATTACGCTCAACCAATTCGGCGATCACAGCACCGACGAAGTGCGACAGGCGCTCCTCTCCTTCAAGGACAAGAATCTGCAGGGGCTCATTCTCGACTTGCGCAATAACGGCGGCGGCTACCTGAACGGTGCCGTGGACATCGCTTCGATGTTCCTGCGGGAAGGGCGCGTGGTGTCGGTCGTGAGTCGGGGTGAGCAGACGGAGCATCAGGATGTCTCGGGAAGGGTCATCGTTCCGGATCTCCCGATGGTCGTTCTCATCAATCAGGCATCCGCCAGTGCGTCGGAGATCCTCGCGGGAGCGCTGCAGGATCATGAGCGTGCGGTGATCGTGGGAATGCAGAGCTTCGGCAAGGGGACGGTGCAGGAAGTGATTGATCTGCCGGACGGCAGCAGCGTGCGCGTCACCATCGCGCGCTGGCACACGCCTAACGGGAAGGATCTGAGCAAGGCGGGCGTGACGCCGGATGTACAAGTGGAGCCGAAACCCGGCGATGCCGCGAATGGCTCAGATGCGCAGCTCCAGGCCGCGCTGGAGGCTTTGCTGCATCCCGCTGCGAACAACTGACATCGCCATCCGCTGGAAGGCTTTGGAGTTGAGCAAAACGCCCGTTAGTGCTATAATTTCATGAAAAAAACAAATATCCCTACCCATCCCAAATATGGAAACCGCCCTTCTCGGTTGGTCGAGGAAAGTCTTCCTCGCCCTTGCGGTCGTCGCTCTCACCGGAGCCACGGCAACCCTCTCACGGTCCTTCCTGGCGCAGACGTCGGCACCACAGTGCAATGACGGCATCGACAATGACGGCGACCAGACTGCGGATGTTCGTGGAACGGTCTTGCGTACGGATGGCATCGGTCTTCTCGACCCGACATCGATGACCTTCTACCTTCGCAACAGTCTGTCGACAGGCGTGGCAAACAGCATGGCGTCGTTCGGGATGGCCGGCGCGAAGCCCGTTATCGGAGACTGGGACGGCGATGGTGCGGTGACGATCGGTCTCTACAATCAGGCGGAGGCGAAATTCTATCTCCGCAATTCCAACACGACAGGGGTGGCGGATCAGGAGGTTTCCTTCGGAACACCGAATGCGGGATGGCTTCCGGTGGCCGGGGATTGGGATGGCAACGGCACGGAAACAATCGGTCTCTACAACCCGAGAACTTCCAAGTTCTTCCTGAGGAACAGCAACACGACGGGAACGGCGGATCTGGAAATCGGATTCGGCACTCCTCTTGCGGGATGGCTTCCGGTGGCCGGGGATTGGGATGGTAACGGCACGGAAACAATCGGTCTCTACAACGCGAAGAAATCAACCTTCTACCTCCGCAATTCCAACACGTCGGGAGAGGCGGATCTCACGGTCGCCTTCGGTGCGGCAAACAGCGGCTGGCTGCCGGTCGTGGGTGACTGGGATGGAAACAGGACAACGACGATCGGTGTCTACGACCCCGCCACATCCTGGTTCCACCTGCGCAATTCCAACACGTCCGGCACCGCGGATATCAGCTTCGGATACGGAGCCCCGAATTGGCTGCCTGTGTCGGGGAAGTGGCGGACCATGGACAGAGATCCGCAGTGTCTCTCCGCGATGGACACGAGTGAGTCGCCGTTCTGCGGTGACAGCGTTATCGAAGCGCCGGAAGCGTGTGACGATGGCAACCAGAATGGCAATGATGGTTGCTCCGCCACTTGCGTGCTGGAAGCCGGTTGGGCATGTCCCGGAGCACCGAGTACCTGTGTGTCGTCCTGCAGCGACGGCATCGTCGTCGGGGCGGAGCAGTGTGATGACAAGAACGTGATTTCCGGCGACGGTTGCTCCTCGACGTGCACGCTGGAGAGTGGCTGGACATGCGGCGGCTCACCGAGCGTTTGTCAGAAGCTCTGCGGCAATGGAGTCCCCGATTCCAATGAGTTGTGCGACGACAGAAATATCATCTCCGGTGACGGTTGTTCCGCCGCCTGCGCGCCGGAAGCCGGTTGGGCATGTTCCGGAGTACCGAGTACCTGTGTGCCGTCCTGCGGCGACGGCATCGTCGTCGGGGCGGAGCAGTGTGATGACAAGAATGCAGTTGAAAATGACGGTTGCTCGTCTGCATGTACAACCACATGCGGTGACGGCATTCGAATGGGCGACGAGTCCTGTGATGACAAAAATACCGCTTCCGGCGACGGCTGTTCCTCCACCTGCGTGGTGGAGGGGGGTTGGCTCTGTACCGAGAGCAGCAGCACAGCGACTTCCTGCAAACCGTTCATGCAGTGCACCGATGGCGTCGACAACGATGGTGACGGCAAGATCGACGCTGCGAACGCCTGGGCGGGGAAGATCGGCGTCTACGATCCTGCGGGCGTGTTCTACCTTGGGTATAGCAGGGGAATGGGTGCGGTCACGCTCCCCCTAGGGAGGACCGGGCAGCGATCCATTGCGGGTGACTGGAACGGCGACGGACTCGAAACGCCGGGACTCTACGATCCTGCGACATCCACCTTCTCGTTGTGGGATTCCCTCGCAGGAGGAAATCCAAACATGACGTTTGGGTTCGGGACTCCGAATACGGGGCTGACTCCCCTTGCGGGAGACTGGGACGGAGACGGGAAGGATTCCATCGGTCTCTTCGATCCGAAGGCTCTCACCTTCTATCTGCGCAATACCAACTCGTCCGGCAATGCGGACCTCCAGTTCCCGTACAGTTTCCCCGGGGCCATCGCCATCGCGGGTGATTGGGACAAGGACGGAAAGGACACGATCGGTGTCTACGACCCCGTCACATCCTGGTTCCACCTGCGCAACTCCAACACCACCGGATATGCAGACATCATGTTCGGCTACGGTGATCCGGGAGCAGGATGGACTCCGACGGCGGGCGATTGGGACAGTGACGGAACGGATACGGTCGGTCTCTACGACTCGAAGACATCGGTCTTCTATCTGGAAAACACCAACAAGATGGGATACGCGGACTACGCGTTCGGCTTCGGATCCCCAGGCAGATCGTTCCAGCCTCTCTCCGGAACGTGGGTGAGAACCACTCCCGATCCTGAGTGCGTCTCCCCGCTCGACGTGAGTGAGTCTATCCTCTGCGGCGACAGCCAGAAGGAGGGAACAGAGCAGTGCGACGACGGGAACATGAAAGCCGGTGACGGTTGTTCCGTCGCATGCGTGATCGAGAGCGGCTGGGTTTGCAGCGGAGTGCCGAGCGTTTGTGTCCGTTCCGCTTCTTCCTCATCGTCCTCCGTTCAAAATCCCCCCGTGACGGTGATGGGACGGCTCCTGGATGCAGTGTCGAATGCTCCTATTGTGAATGCCTTCGTCACGAGTCCTTTGCCGTTCATGCCGGCGGATGCGAAGACGGATAACGACGGGAAATTTCAGTTCACCGTTGATCCCTCTGTCACGACGGCGCAGCAAGTGTTCGCGTACCTCAACAAGGATTGTCACCGGGCGGTGTATATCGGGGTGTATGCGGGCCCGGGACGTTCGGAGGTGTACGTGGATATCGCGCAGGCGGCGCAGGATCGCTACGGCATAAGCTTCCCCAAGGGATCGGCGCAGGTAAACGTCGGTGATATCAAGATGGCCGCAGCCGCCTGTTCCAGCTCCTCCTCTCTTCCAGCCTCCTCCAGCTCTCTCAGCTCCTCCTCTCTTCCAGCCTCCTCTTCCAGTTCTTCCTCCAGTTCCATAGCCCCCATATGTGGTAATGGCATTATCCAGGGGAATGAACAGTGTGACGACGGCAATATCGCTGCGAGCGATGGTTGTTCAACCACCTGCACGGTCGAGACCGGATGGGTGTGTAACGGCACCCCCTCCGTCTGTGGCTCGCTCTGTGGTGACGGCATTAGGATTGGCCAAGACGCCGGTTTCAATGGTTCCACCAGTTACATCGACGCTCCCGACAGCGCCAGTCTTGACCTCAGTTCAGGCATGACCATTGACCTCTGGCTCAAGCTCAACGGCGACTTCAGTGAGGATTGGACCTACGTCGTCCTGAAGGGCAGTGACACCGCCGATGCCAGCAGAGCGTACGGCATCCTTGGCCACAAGTTCCCCGAAGGCAACAGGCTGGCTTTCGGTTTCTTCGACGCGAACGGAGCGGACAACGGCATCTGGAGCAGCGTCATTCAGACCAATCGCTGGTACCACATCGTCGGCACGTACGGGAAAACGGCGCCTGCGCCGAATATGAAGCTCCTCATCGACGGCGCCATCGTCGCGACCGCCAATGCCACCACCGTCGGGATCCGGACCAACAACGAGCGTCTCCTCATCGGCAAGTGGCGAGATCCGTACAATGAGAACTTTAACGGCGAGATCGAGGATCTGAAGATCTTTGCCGACGCGGCTGGAAGCCAGCTCGTCGCTTCCTACGCTTTCGACGGCAATGCCGACGATGCCAGCGGCTATGGCAACAACGGGACCAACCACGGCGCCGTCTTCACGACAGGCACCGAGCAGTGTGACGACCACAACACGACCCCGGGCGACGGCTGTTCCGCTGCATGCACGGTCGAGACAGGTTTCACCTGCACGCAGTCCGGAAGCCTCTCGATCTGCAGCCCGAATCCGACTTCTTCTTCCTCCAGCTCCATCGCCGTCGAGTGTGGCGATGGCACTATCCAGGCGGATGAACTCTGCGACGATGGAAACACGATTGCCAACGACGGCTGCTCCGGTACCTGCACGGTCGAGACCGGCTGGGTCTGTAACACCATCTGTCCCAATCCGCAGGTGAGCGGGTTCTGGGGCTTCTTCCGCAACGTCGTCGCTTCGCTCCTCGGGGATGTCCTGGGGCCGATCGCACAGACAGGTCCCCCGACGGACTGTCACAGTCAATGTGCCGCGGTCTGTGGAGATTCAATGGTGAAGGGGGTCGAAGAGTGCGATGACGGCAACATCATCTCCGGTGACGGCTGCTCGGAACGGTGTGCTGAAGAGGAATGTGGCAATGGTTTCCTGGAAACGACAGTCGGAACGAGCGCGATGCGCACGACGAACGCGGTCATCCGGCAGTACCTGGGCACGATCGATCTGGACGCCGATGGCAACGGCACAGAGGACGCCCTCTCCGATGGCATCCTCTTCCAGCGCTACATGTTGGGCCAAACGGGTGCAACGCTCGTCAATGGTGCCACGGGATCCGGTGCAACCCGGACGACCGGTGCGCAAGTCGCGGCGTTCATCTACGGACAGAATCAGGGACGCACCTATGATATCGATGGAGACAATCTCCTCGTCGTCGAACGCGACGGTCATATCATCATGCGTTTCCTTTTCGACCCGCAGAGCACGGAGTCGCTCATCGGGGAGGATTGTGATGACGATGACACGGACTCCGGCGACGGCTGCTCCGCGACCTGCACGGTCGAGACAGGTTTCACCTGCACGCAGTCCGGAAGCCTCTCGATCTGCAGCCCGAATCCAGCTTCTTCTTCCAGTTCCGCAGCCCCCGTATGCGGTAACGGTACGCTTGAGACCGGCGAGGAGTGCGACGAAGGAACGAGCAACGGCACGGAAGACAGTACGTGCAATTCACTTTGTCAGCCGCACACCTGTCATGATTCCGACGGCGAAGATTCCTTCACAGTCGGCACGGTGACCGCCGATGGCGAAGACACCGTGGATACCTGCCTCCAGGTCCAGTCTTCCACCGGAGGCACGCTCTACTACAGTGTCTCCCAGTGCAGCGGCACAGGGTGCGCTGTTGCCGAG
This sequence comes from Candidatus Peribacteraceae bacterium, assembly GCA_041666245.1. Taxonomy (GTDB): domain Bacteria; phylum Patescibacteriota; class Gracilibacteria; order Peribacterales; family Peribacteraceae; genus CAIKAD01. Next base: position 69,884 of record JBAYHG010000008.1, on the reverse strand, counting down.
TATGTCTGCACCGAAGGAACACGGAGGTTGCATAGCACGGTTGTCCCCTGTGGATTCGGGTGCGACAGCGGGGCCTGTCTGCATGCACCTTCCTCCAGCTCCGCCTCCAGTTCCGCCTCCGAGTGCGGAGATGGTGTGATCACGGGTGACGAGGGATGCGACGATGACAGCACGGAGGCCGGCGACGGCTGCTCCGCGATCTGCACTGTCGAGACTGGTTGGGTGTGCGACGGATCGCCCTCCGTCTGTGCCACGATTTGTGGAGACGGTATCAAGACCGGAGCAGAAGAGTGTGACGATCACAATACAGCGGACGAAGACGGCTGCTCCGCGACGTGCACGTTCGAGACAGGTTTCACCTGCACGCAGTCAGGAAGCCTTTCGATCTGCAGCCCGAATCCGGCTTCCTCTTCCAGCTCCTCCATTCCTTGCACTTCCACTGGGGTCATCATGCCCGTTGCTCTCGGTCATACCTGTTGTGATGGACTCACGGGAACGACAACTTTCAAGACACCCGATGACAATGGGGTGTGCCTCCCGCTCGCCAGTGGCGCTCTCTGTCTCCCCTGCGGCAATGGCGTGTGTGACGACGATCTCGGTGAAGGATTCTGCAATTGCCCGCAGGATTGCCACATATCCTCCTCCAGTTCCTCTTCATCGTCTGAGGAGAGCTCATCCTCCGTCAGTTCCGGATCCTCGTCTTCTGAGGAAAGTTCTTCTTCCGAAGCCTCCTCCTCCATCGCTCCCATGGTCGCGGTCACAGTGCTCGAGCCCAATGGCGGCGAGAGTTTCAAGCTGGGTCAGCCCAATACCATCCGGTGGTCCGGCGGAAGCGGTTGGGTGATGATCGGGCTCGTAGACCACCAATTCGACACGGACAGGAACATGATCCTCGGATGGATTACACGCGAGAGTTCTCCCGATGATTCCATTACGTGGGGAGGAGAGGAGGTATGTGCAGCGGATATGAAAACCTGCTGGAAAGTGAAGGAGCTTTCCCCCGGTCCATATCGTGTCATTGTCGTCTCGAGGAATGCAGCAGGGGTTGTATGCATTGATTCCCAAGAGGATGACTGCAACCTCGACGTGAGCGACAACGGATTCACGCTCGTTGATTCCTGCGGCGACGGTCTGCTGGCAACCTCTGTCGGCCCCTCCGCGACGCGCGTGAAGGCCAGTGAGGTGCGTCAGTACCTCGGTATGATCGATCTCGATCTCGATGGCAACGGAACGCAGGAAGCGCTCTCTGATGGTCTCCTGCTCAATCGCTACATGTCCGGTATGACGGGTGCGACACTCGTCAATGGCGTCATCGGGTCCGGCGCGACGAGGACGACTCCCGGAGAAATTCTCGCCTTCATCGGATCACATCTTGAGGATTACTACGACATCGACGGCAACGGTTCCCTGGAAGCAGACTACGACGGCGAAATCGCTCTCCGTTACCTCTTCGATCCGCAGGTTCCCACACTCATTGGTGAGGAGTGTGATGACAGTAACGTGATCGACGGCGACGGCTGTTCCGCGACCTGCACCGTCGAAACCGGCTGGATGTGTTACGTGGAATGCGGCACGACCGGCACTTCCTCCGAAGGTCCTCTCGCCTCTCTGCGGTCATTCTTCGCTTCCCTCTTCTCCTTTGTCCGGGCTCAGCTGACCGGGAGCGGCAGCACGACCGAGCCGGAGCAGTGCAGGAGCGTCTGTGCGCCGTTCTGCGGTGATGGCCTCTGCATGACAGTGGAGGATACCTCCTGTACGCGGTGCGACGGCACGAATGACTCGTGTGACGAGTCCTGCTACGCCTGCCCCGAGGACTGTGGAATTCCCTCTGCCTGTATCGAGGAAGGGAAGGAAGGCAGCGGCCTCACGAACGATGCTTGTTGCGAAGATCTGATCTCCGTCAGCAACGCACAGCGGGACAGCGAAGGTGACTGTGCAGTCAACGAAGACGGCAGCTTCCTCTGCACGCTCTGCGGCGACGGCGTCTGCGGTCTCGGGGAGAATGCCTGTAACTGTCCTCATGATTGTCTCAATCTGCCCATCGCGCCCTGCGGCGACGGTTGGGTGGATACGGAAGTGAGCGAGGAGTGCGACGACGGCAATGATGGAAACGGCGACGGTTGCTCGGTGTACTGCATGATTGAGAACGGCTGGGAGTGCAATCCGGATGAGGCGGGTCAGAGCGAGTGCGCCTCCATCTTCGGCGACGGTCTCATCACCGGGACCGAGGAATGCGATGATGCCAATACGACCGACGGCGACGGCTGTACTCTCGGCATGATTGACGACGGTTGGGAGTGTGCGGGTGAGCCGAGCGAGTGCACGGAGATCCCGCAGGTGGCGGAATGCGGGAACAGTGTCGTAGAGGAGGGAGAGGAGTGTGATGACGGCAATGACACTGAGAATGACGGGTGCAACTCCTGTTCGCAGGAGCATGGATGGGTCTGTTCCGAGTCCGGTAGCCTCTCGATCTGTGCCACGGAGTGTGGTGACGGGAAGAAGGCCGGTGAGGAGCAATGTGACGACAGTAATTCCGTGAACGGGGATGGCTGTTCGTCTTCCTGTGCCAGGGAAGTGGGCTTCGAATGCGCACCGGATGTGGAGCCCAGCCTGTGCACCTCGACATGCGGTGACGGCATCAAGGTCGGCACGGAAGAGTGCGATGACGATAACAATGATGACGGTGATGGGTGCAATAGCGCCTGCAGGAGCGAAACCTGCACAGATTCCGACAGCGGCAAGGTCCTCTCCGTGAAGGGGACGACCGTGACAGGACCGAACGGCAGCGGGAGCTTCGTCACGCAGGTGGACTACTGCGGAGAGGACGGAATGATCGGCGAGTACTCCTGCTCCGGATCCACCATCGTGCTTGAGGAGCAATCCTGTCCGACAGAATCCGTCTGTGGAGATGGAGCGTGCATACCGCCGCCCGAAGCGACGCTCACGATCACCGCAGTCACGAGTACGCAGACGCAGCTCCTCGGCGGCACGCTCGGCAAGGCCGCGCTCCAGCTGAAGCTGAAAGCGGGGAATCTGGGTGACAGCGGCAATACGGTGCGCATCGATACGATCGGATTCAACGTGATCACCAATGACGGCCGGCCGCATCCGTCCGTCGCAGAAGCGCAAATCTTCCGCAAGGGCGGGACGGAGCCGATCGCACACGCGACAGCCGCCGCCTGCGGATCTGGTTCGAACTTCATGCTCTGTGCAGATCTGTCTCAGACGGGACTTTCCCTCACGGAAACGGCCGGAGACATCCTCTCGGTGCGGGTCCTCGCGAATTCCGATGAACAGACTTCTTCGCACCAGGTCTTCCAGCTCGGACTCCCGCCGGATGGCATCGAAGCGTCGGAAGTTCGTGCCGGGAATTCAGTTCCGCTCTCGATCAACGACGGCAACGGCGCCGCGGCGGGCGAAATCCTCGTCTTCCCCAGTGACCGCCTGGTGAATCCCGCGACGAAGAACAAAACCGTCTACGGCACGATTCAGTATCCGGTGTACGCGAAAGTCCTCTCCATTACGGATGCAAATGAGGATGCAGACAATACCGCGCTCTCTGCAGGAGCGAAGGATGTCGCAGCCTTCACATTCTCCGCCGCCGCGAACGTCAATACCAAGGACGGCCTCAACGTGATCGCACTCTCCGGCGCATACTTCAACGTCGTCACGGCCAACGTCACGGTCAACGCCGACAGCCTTCAATTCTACAACAGCGCTGCTCCGGACGTGGTGAGGTCCTGCAGGGCCTACTCGAAGACGGGTACGCAGCTCACGGGTGAAATCTCCGGTTCCTTCCTCGCATACTGCAACCTGCGGGACGGCGTCTTGGATACGCAGATCGAGCAAGGGACATCCTCCACCTTCAAGCTCCGTGTCACGATCCTGAATCCCAAAGTGGATGATGCGAAATCATCGCAGCTCATCGTTTCGCTCCGGCAGTTCAACAAGCCCGGTCTCTCCTTCGGGACGACCGGAAGTCACTTGCTCTGGGAAGATGCAGATCAGGGCTCGGCGACATCTTTCCGTTGGGCGGAGGATTCACTGGGGTACGTGGAATCCACCAGGTACTTCTTCAACTGAGAGCGATACCAGAGAGAAGCCCTTCGAGAGAGGGGCTTCTTTTTTCAGTAGTCGTGCAGCTCGTCCTCGGCGAAGAACCGCTTCACCTCCTTCACGGCCGTCTCCGGCGAGTCGCTCGCGTGTGCCACATTGATCATCTGATCCACACCGAACTCGGCGCGGATCGTGCCCGGAGCCGCTTTCCTGCTGTCGGTGACGCCCAGCATGTCCCGTACCTTCGTCACGACGTCCTTGCCTTCCAGTACCAGTGCGATGACCGGTGTTGAGCTCATGAAGGCCTCCACGTCGGGGTAGAAAGGTTTGTCCGCGATGTGTGCGTAGTGCTCGCGCAGAAGCTCTTTGCGCAGGTGCAGCATCTTGCATCCGCGGATCGTGAAGCCCGCTTCCTCGAACCGCGCGATGACACGGCCGACGAGTCGCTTCTGGATGGCGTCCGGTTTGAGGAGGATGAGGGTCTGCTGCATGGGAGACGGGGAAGTTGCCATTGTATAGCCGAAAGTACGTGCGAAAGGAAGGGGCGGTTTTCGCGGGCAGTGTTCCGGTAGACGGGGAGTAGCCGCTTCTGCGTCACTCCAACAGCGCCTGGAGCTTCTTCTCATCACTCTCTTTCCCGATCACCGAGAGCCTGAATTGCTCGGGGGTGAGGAGCCGCTTCGCCAGCGCATTCACTGCCGGGAGCGTCACCTTCTCGATCTCTGCAAAGTAGTCGGCGACGTCGCGCACGGTCGGATACAGGAGCTGCTGCTTTCCGAGGAAGTGCGCCAGCTCCTCGGAGTCCTCGAGCGAGAGGGCGATCTTGCCCTTCATGAAGGATTTCGCCCGAGCCAGCTCTTCCGTCGTCACACCGTCCTTCGCGCAGGTCTCGTACTCCTTGCGGATGGCGACGATCGCCTCCTCCAGCCGTGCCTGATCCACGCCCGCACGGGTGGAGAGGGAGCCGGCATCCAGGTAGCTGTCGATGTCGGTGGAGATGTAGTAGCACAGCCCCTTCGCTTCGCGGATGTTGAGAAACATGCGCGAGCTCATGTTGCCGCCCAGGATCACGGCGAGGAGTTTCTGTGTGAAGTGGTCGGGATCGAGCGCGGACACGCCCGGCATCCCGAAGACGAGGTGCGCCTGCTCGGTGGCCTTGGTCCGGAGGAAGATTTTCTTCGTGTTGTAGTTCGTGAAAGGATGGAATGACGGCTTGCTCTCGCCGGAGAGCTCGCCGAAGTACTCCTTCGAGAGCGATTCCGCATCCTTCGCCGTGATCTTCCCCGCGAACGCCGCCACGAGATTCTTCGGCGTGTAGAGAACGTCGCGATGATTCCTAAAATCTTTCTGCTGCACCGAATTGATCACCTCCATCGTGCCGATGGTGTCCCAACCCAGCGGATGGTCGCCGAAGAGGAGTTCTTCGAAGTCCCAGCCGGACCGATACATGGGCGTGTCCTGGTACATCCGTTCTTCCTCTTTGATGACGCCGCGCTCCTTCTCGATTTCCTCGGGGGGGAAGGAGGCATTGAGCAGCATGTCGCCGAGGACGTCGCACGCGAGACGCACGTGCTCCGCCGCCACTTTCACGTAGTAGCCCGCATACTCTTTGCCCGTGAATGCGTTGAAGTCGCCGCCGACGCCGTCGATGGCGGCGCTCACTTCCTTCGTGTTGCGGAATTTCTTTCCGCCCTTGAAGAACATGTGTTCCAGGAAGTGGCTGATGCCGCGGTCTTTCTGCGTTTCGTAACGCGAGCCGGCGCCGGCGAAGACGAGGACGGTCACGGAAGCCGTGGCATCACTGCCGGCCGTGAGGACGGGGAGGCCGCTTTTGAGGTTGGAGACGGTGTACATGGGGCGGAGTCTACTGAAAGAGCGGGGCTAGAACCAGCAAAGGATGATGGGAAGCCGAGGAACCCGGAGAATCCAAGGATTCATACTCCTCGGTTTCGTCGGATGCCCCGGTTTCCTCTCAGATCTTCCCTTTACCTCATCCCGCCCCTCCTGTACTCTCTCGCGGCTATGTTGAATAAGCTCAGATGGAGACGGCGGCTTCGAACCCACGGGTTCCTGAAGCGAAGCAAAACGGCGAACGGCCGCAAAGTTCTTGCGCGCCGCCGCCGCACGGGACGCAAGATCCTCACGGTGCAGCATCGGAAGAAGAAGCGACAACTGTGAACGCTGCTCGAACGATTTCTCGTTAGCTCGTTTGCTGGTTTGCTCGATATTTCTTGAATTGGATGCCGTTTTCCAGATAGTTGCTGCTCTGTTCTTGTGCTTGAGAGCAGTTGGAGTACCATCCCGCTCCAATGGAGCAGGATTCCCCATCTTCGGAACAGCCAGGAGTGAAAGCCGAAAGCGGAACCGGCACGCCGGAGACGCAGGATGATGTCGATATGAGGGGAATGACGTTTGAGCAGGCGAGAGCATTTCTCTACGGATTAGATCCAAAGATATCAGGAAGAGATGCGTTCCTCACCGATCAGCAGAATCAGGCACCTCATTCGGTGTGATATACTTCCGGCTGTGATCCGAACCATCCATCAACTCTCCGCGTTCTTCTTCTACGTCCTCGGTGCGACGTTCTTCATCGCGTACATGCTCCTCGCCAAGAGTGTCTTGGGGGTGTGGCCCGCGTGGTGGATGCAGGTCGCCGATCTCCCGCTCGTCCTCACGTCGCTGCTGTACGCAGGCATGAGTTTGTATCTGAGTCTCCGCTCTTCCGAACGGCACTCATGGAGGCTCGCCCTGAGCATCGGCGCGCCGCTGATTGTCTTCTTTGTACTCCTCCTCGTGTTGAATTTCTGGCCGAAGTGACGCGTTGTTGGATGCAAGAATATGCAGTATTCTGACCCTCCGTTCTTTTTTTCTCCGGCCATGTTTCAGTCCACTCATAGAAAGTTGAGGTGAGCGATGAAAAGACACTTGGTGGCACATCGACAGAAGCCGATTTCCTCCGAACCGTTCATTGTGGTTCTCCTGCGCGACGTGTATGTGCCGGACAGTGCCGCAAAGGCAGCGAATGCGACGAACCCGGTACTCCGGCGCGGAGACACGGCACGTATGACAGGGGAGCGATCCCTCATGTGCGCGCAGGGAGCCTTCTACGCTCCACATGCCAATCCCCAGTTCTCTACTCTGTCTGGATGGCATAGCAGGGAACGCAATGGCTGAATTCGTTCGTCAGAGCGTGCCACGTCAGTGTTCCGGAGGAGTGGTTGGCGGCTCCCTTCGGCGAGAAGAGCTGCGCACAGTGGAAGGATCTCTGGATGACCAGACTGCTCGATCCCCCGTCTGATGAGGATCTCCTCCTCGTCTGTCCTTTCACCCGCGAAGAACAGAGAGTCCCGTGGCTCAATGTTGCCTCGCTCAACGGTGTGGCGATGGAGAAGCTCCGGGAAGACGTCAGCAAGCGGAGGTTCCGCCGTCAGGGAGAGAACGACTTCATCCTCGTGAGCGAGACCTGATAATGGTCTTAGAAAAACAGGACGGTCCGGCAGCGGGTTCACCCCCGTTGCCGGCGTTCTTTCAGTACGCTGCCTTCACTTCCGCTGCTCCCGCCGCACGATTCACCTCTCTCGCGGCCAGAAACAAATAATCTCCGAGCCGGTTCAGGAAGATGATCGCCTCGCGGTTGATGTCCTCGAATTCCGAGAGCGCCACGGTCCATCGCTCCGCGCGGCGGCAGACGGCGCGGGCGACATGGAGGCGTGCCCCGCCGCCGGATCCTCCCGGCAGGATGAAGACCGAGAGAGGCGGCAGGGAGGATTCCAACGCCCCGATCCACTCCTCAATCTCTTTCGTGTGTTCCGTCCCGATTCGTATCACATCCTTTGTTCCCTCCGGAGAAGCCAGATCCGCGCCGAGACGGGAGAGGAGGTGCTGGAGTCGAATCAGTTGAGACTCAATTCGTGGTGAAACGTGCTCCCCTCTCCCCTCGGGAGAGGGGCTGGGGATGAGGGATGAAAGAGCCGCTCCCACCAATGCATTCAATTCATCCACCGTCCCCATGGCATGGAAGCGCACGTCGGATTTCGGGAGACGTGTCTTTCCGAGGAGGCCTGTTTCGCCGCCGTCGCCTTTCTTCGTCACGATGCTCATGCCGGACATGTTACTCCGGAGAATGGGCGGCCCGTCTGTCGTTGGCGCGTGGGGTGAGTGACTTCTCGCGCGTAACATGATCTTTTCGCATCCAGGAGCCATTCTCAAATGTCCATTCGAGCTGACATACGAATTTTGGCTTACAGAAGGGCTAAAGCCCCGTTTATCTATCTGCCGATCCGCTCGGGAATTCGTGACAGGTTTGACGTTTCAGTCTCAAAACGCTACAATGATTCGAACATTCACATTCCCACCACTCCCCATGACGAACGCCGACCGAGCCCTTGATCGCGTGCACAATTTGTACCTCCTCCAGACGAAACTGCTCACCTCGCTCGAGAGCGACCTGCGCGATCCGGATGCGCGGAAGGAGGTTCGTAGTGCCATGCGGGAGTTCGAGAAGCTTCTGAACGTCGTCGACTGGCGTTACATGGGCGGCATGGATGTGTTCGACTCACTCGTGAAACTTCCGGCGGAAGTTATCCTGAAACTCCGGACATCACCCGTTGCGGGGAGCGTGCGGAAGCGTCTCGCGAAGAGAATGCCCGCCCGTGCCGCACGGTCCGCGGTCGTCAGGATGAGCAGGAAGAAGAAGACGACAAAAAAGTCAAAGAGGAAGTGAGGCTCACCCTTCGTTGATCTTCACCCTTCGACTCTCCCGCTTGCGCGGGATCGCTCAGGGCAGGCGGCACTCTCGGTTTCAACCTTCGTTGATTTTCACGATTTTCACCTTCTCTTCTTTCGGAACCAGGACTTTCAGAATGCCTTCCTTGTTGAATGTCGCTCTCACCCGCTTGGGATCGATGACACAGGGGAGCGTGACGGAACGTTTGAAGGGTCCCCAGAAACATTCCTGCAAATAGTACTGCCCCGCCGCCACGTCGTCGGTCTGCCGTCGGTTCCCTCGTATCGTGAGAACATTCTCGTTCACCTCAATGTCCAGATCGGCCATCCGGACGCCTGCGATGGGCGCTTTGATAATGTAGTAATCGTCCTGTTCGTAGATGTCCACGGCCACGCGTCCGACGCTCCGCTCACCCTTCTCCTCCGTCGCAGATTCCTCTTCATCGAGAGACAGTTTCCCCTTCAAAGCCCCCTGGCTGAGTGCGCTGAAGATGCCGTGGAAGGGAGAAGAGCTCATCTCAGCGGGTGATGGTATCAAAGATGGCTTGTTTCCTGCAAAAACTCAGGGTGGCCAAGCGAAGCAACTTGTGAGGTATTGCGGGATCTCAGAAGAGAGGGCAGGATGGATTCCTCCATGATGCGGTTCGATCGTTTCGTTTCACTGTCCCGGTTCGTCGTTGAACAACAGGGAGAGTCGTGACCCCTTGCTCCTCTCGCTGGCATCAGTACAATGCGCTTCCAGACGGTACAACTCCCCGGATCCTCTCACCCTCCTCCCCATGCCTGCCATCCTCCTGAAGAATGCCATCCGCCGCCTCCGTTTCGAGCGGAGCATGACACAGGAGGAACTTGCGCTGCGCACAGGTGTGAGTCGCCAGACCATCATGTCCATCGAGCGCGGTCGCACCAATCCGTCCGTTCTCCTCGCCTACAAGATCGCCTCTGCACTGAGCGCCGAGGTTACGGATGTGTTCTTCATGGAAGGTAAACTGGCCCCGGTCTAAAAGGAGCTCGTCACAAATTTGTTAGCTCGTTGACGAGTTAGCTCGTTAGCTGGTTGTTCATGAAGAGACGCCTCTATGTTTTGCAGCTCTGTGCTGTTGCAAGTATTGAATCAGTTTCCCCAGCTGTGCGGTTATTTTCCTGCACAACTGAATGGTATCCTCAAATTCTTCTTTCAGGACATATCCTTCATCCAACCCGTAATACAAATGTGAACGTGTTTCTGCGCCCGATCTTTTTGCATATCCAAGGTACATGATGAATTCCACATTCGTTTGAGCGTCATTTCCCTCTGCGATGTTCGCCATAATGGAGAGAGTTGAGCGTGTCACTTGATCTGCCCATCCCCAATCTTTCTTTTCCATCGCTCGACGTGTGAATATTCTAACTTTTCTCATGAGAAGCCTCGCTGCCTGCCACACCTCAATTTCTTCGAACGTCTTGAAGTACATAACGAGCTAACATGCTAACCAGCTAACGAGAAATGTTTCGATGCCGTAGGAATAGGAGCATCTTCTGCTGCTCTCACGTCCTCGATGAGGAGCTGCGGTTGGCTCTTCCCTTCCCATGCGTCAATGGAGAGACGACAGGCGACATCCACTGCATCGTTGATTTGTGGGAGGAGAGTTCCCAGACGAAACCCAATTCCTTTGAGGCCGCCAACGCGTGCCTGGAGGTGTACACCGTCCTTTCCGACACGCCTCATGTTGCTGATCATCACGTTGGAGAGGATGAAGCGCGGCTCGCGGTTTCCCTGTCCGAACGGCTCCAGCTTCGAGAGTGTTTCGCAGAGTGCGAGCGTGACCCCCGTGGTGTCGAGGGCGGCGTCGATCTCGAGGATCGGGCGAAGCTCTGCCGCGTTCAGACGTTCGGAAGCATGTGCGAGGAGACGATCGGTGAGTTGCGGAAGGAGTTCGGTCCGGAAGGTGCAGCCCGCCGCCATCGCATGTCCGCCGAAGGAGAGGAGGAGATCGGATGCGTGGCGCAGTGCTTCCGTGATGTGATAGCCGGGGATGCTGCGCAACGATGCCGTGCAGACATCGCCCTGGATCTGTGCCACGAAGCTTGGACGTCCGTGCGCTTCCGTCAGCCTCCCCGCGATGAGTCCCACGATGCCTGCGGGGTACTTCTCGTCTGCGAGGAGGAGGAGCGGGAGCGAGAGATCGAGAGGCGATTGGTCGAGATCTTTGAGCAGCCGCAGCGTCTCACTCTGTCGGTCGCGGTTGAGCTGTTCGAGCGTCGCAAGCGCGTCATCTCCGTCCAGAATTGCCCGCAGCGCGATCGATGGATCCGCCATGCGGCCGGCGGCATTCAGCCGTGGGGCGATGCGGTAGGCGATATCGGAGCTCGTCGGGACGCCCGTGATACCCGCCTGTCGTGCGAGCTTCCCGATCGGTTCGTCAGGCGAGAGGCAGCCGAACGCGGCGAGACCCTGCGTCACGAGGGAGCGGTTCGTCCCGCGGAGTTCCACAAGATCGGCGACGGTCCCCGTGGCGGCGAGTGCCAGGTCCCCGGATTTTCCCTCCCAGTCATCCCTCCCCTCCTCTCGTTCGTAGGCTGCGATGACGCCGTAGGCGAGTCCTGCGGCCGAGGGGGGGCTCTGGTCGTATCCTGCGAGGAGCGGGTGCAGGATCGCTATCGTGTCCGGCAGGCGCTGTGGCAGGTGGTGGTGGTCGATCACGATCACGTCCATTCCGCATTCCTTCGCGAGGTGCAGAGCGGGTCCCGCGGAGACACCCGTGTCCACGGTGATGAGGAGACTGATTCCCTCGTCCTTCAGGTGTCGTACGTTCTCCTCTTTCAGTCCGTAACCGTCATGGAGCCTGTGCGGAAGCCGGATCAGAGGGTGTGTGCCGTGACGTGCGAGAAACCGCGCCATGAGCGCGGCTGCCGTAATGCCGTCACAGTCATAGTCCCCGAAGACGGCGATGCGTTCGTCACGTGAGAAGGCCAGCTTCAGTCGCTCGATCGCCCGGGCGAGGTCGGGCGGCTGGTGATCCGTGCTCTCGAACGGAAGCGGGGCCGACGCTCCGAGGTCGATGGAACGCAGCCCGGCAAGACGGGAGAGAAGGATGCCGGGATCCTCGGCATCTCTTTCTTCGAAGCGCCATTCCCTGCCGGTGAGCGACACTTTGGTCATCGGTGCACACGGTAGCAGAGGCCCGGTATTCTCCGGAGTGCGCGGCATGCAAACCATTTCTTGCACACCAACTTTTTGGCTTTTAGAAAGAGAAAAAGGCGTTCTATGGAGGCGGGGAACGGAGGGCAGAAACGTTCCCTATGCAAAATACCTCCCTGCCATTTCTGCCTTTCCTCACGTTTCTGCCTTCAGAATTTCCACCCCTTCGCTCTCTTCGCCCGATACATCGTCCATCCGACGGATCCGAGCATGATCGCCACCGTTGCGTACGCTTCCGGTCCCGTGGGAGTCAGCGGCGCGCTCTGGTGCGAGAGGACGCTGTTGGCGGCGATGGCCCGACGCTCGTAGCGTTCGAGGAGGCGCAGTTCCACCACGCTCAGGTCCGTGTTGTCTCCGGTCGACCCGCCCTCGGACGAAGTACTCGCCTCCTCCGTTTCAATCGCTCCCGACGAAGAGGAATCCTCTGCGGCTGCATGGAGAACGGGCGAAGGGTCCGGGTACTTCGCTGTCCGTTCCTGCGCCCGTTCATCGACGATGGAGCGTACGCGTCGGGAGTTGGGAGTCAGATACGGGTCCGGCAGCGAGTAGAAACTGGCCTGCTCACGGAGCAGTACTTCCTCCGGCGTCAGGTAGGCCAGTGCCTGCCGGGGTTGTGAGAGTCCGAGAATGATGGCAGTGAGGATCGTGAGCATCATAGTATTGTAGCGGAAAACGCGTTTCTTAGCAATCCGTGCCTCCATTGAGGAGACAGTTGTAGAAATCCTGTTCATCGTAGATTCCGTCGCTGTTGCTGTCCTTCAGGAGCGGGTTGCTCTCGCCTTCATCGACGGTGCCGTTGAGGTTCTTGTCCTCGCCGGCCCAGCGATTGACCGTTTCGATGCAATTGCTCGTATCATCCACGGGACAGTAGCGACGATTTCTGTCCACGACGCAGTAACCGTCACAGAGCGTGTCGCCATCGGAATCCGGATTGAGGGGGTTCGTGTCTTCGGCGGTGATGTGTGAGTGTCCGTGCACTTCAATGCCGTCGAGCAGGTTGTCGCCATCGGAATCCGGATCGAGAGGGTTGGTGTGGAGGTAGAGCACTTCCACGCTGTCCGACGCATTGTCCTGGTCCGTGTCAGGCGTCGTGGGATCCGTCCCGTACTGTTTCTCCAGCGCCGTGTTCAGTCCGTCGTCGTCGCGATCGACGCCGATCGGCAACGGTGCAGATGTCTGGATGTAGCAGCTCTGTCCGCCGTGGAAGACTTCGATCTGGTGACGGATATTGCTGTGGAACTGCAATATCGCATCATCCCGTTCCAGCTCGGCTTGTGTGGGTGGATCGAAGATGGAGTAGCGCCCCGCCTGTTGCATGACCTGTCGTTCGCGGACATCGCGCTCCGCTTCAGAGAGGAACATGCGTCCGGGGAACCCGTTGCTCTGACGTGAGTCCTCCGGATCATCTTTGTTGTAGAAGCAGTAACCCCAGTATCGCACGTCTTCGCCGAGGTTCCCCAAGAGCGTATCCCTCCTGGTCAGCGGCATGTCGATGGGCAGGCGGAAGATCACGTTCACGTTGGCAGGGACCGTCGCCCCGTCCTCCAGTTCCTCATAATCGAGTGTGGTCCATGGATCGTATCCGATCTTCGGCAGTGAGAGTGCTGCAACGGGAGGCATTCCGGCGTTCCAGAGTGACCATCCGAGACCGGTTGCGCAAGCCGCAAAGGAGAGCGTGAGAAGGCTGAGAATTCGTGATGTTTGTTTCAGTGAGGGCATCAGAACATTCTACCATAAACAGGGCTTCGTTTACAGCCCAACTTTCGCTATGCTGAGAGGGAAATGGCCAAGGATTTCTACGGTGTTTTGGGCTTGTCCAAGGGGGCTTCCCCCGACGATATCAAGAAGGCGTACCGCCGCCTGAGCAAAGAGCTGCACCCGGATAAACATAAGGGGAATAAGGAAGCGGAGCGGAAGTTCAAGGAGATCAACGAGGCGTACGAGGTCCTCTCCAATCCGCAGAAGAAGCAGGCGTACGATCAGTTCGGCGAGGCCGGAGTGAACGGGCAGGCGGGAGGCGGATTCGGCGGCGGACAGGGGGGGTTTGATTTCAGCGGATTCGACTTCGGCGGGGCGGAATCGTTCTCCGATCTCTTCGAGGGATTCTTCGGCGGCGGCGGGAGACGTGCCGCGCGGGAGCAGGAGGGACAGAGCACGGAGGTGGAGGTGTTGATCGAATTCTCAGACGTCGTCACCGGAGCGAGGCGCCAGTTCAAAATCCGGCGGCTGCGTGCGTGTGATCGGTGCAAGGGCGGCGGAGCGGAACCGGGTTCGTCCGTCATCACATGTTCCGAGTGCGGTGGCACGGGCCAGGTAACGCGCACGGCACAGTCCTTCTTTGGTGCGATCCAGCAGCGCACGGTCTGCCCGAAGTGTCGCGGCAGCGGCAAGGTTCCCGAGAAGCCGTGCAAGGAGTGTGACGGCGAGGGTCGCATCCAGAAGACCGAGACAGTCACCGTCGATATCCCCGCCGGCATCGATGACGGGCAGCAGCTGAGGCTCCGTGGCGAGGGTGAGGCGGGACGCAGGGGAGCTCAAGCGGGAGATCTCTACGTGCATGTCCGTGTCCGTCCCGACCCGCGTTTCCAGCGCGAGGGTGCGGACATCCGTTCCAATCTTGACCTCGGTGTCCTTGATGCCACCCTCGGCACAACCGTGGACGTCGAGACGGTGCAGGGAAAAGTTTCATTCAAGATTCCCGAAGGCACCCAGCCCGACGCCATTCTCCGGATCAAAGGAAAGGGGTTGCCCGTCCTCAGTACGTCCCGCTTCGGCGATCACTTCGTCACGGTGAAGGTCAAAGTGCCGACCAAGCTTTCGCGGGAAGAGAGGAAGATTTTGGAGGAGTGGAAGCGCGCTCGCGGGTGACGCCGCTCGCACGAATGGAAAATGGAAAATTGATAATTATCCGAAATTTTCAATTATCCATTATCAATTATCAATTGTACTAAACGTCCAAATTCTCCAACCCCGCATCCTCACTCATCACAGGTGACAATTCTTCGCTCTGTTCTTCTTTCATGCGCAGGACGATCTGGCGGTACTCGCCCTCGCCCACGCTCTCCGTCGTGAGGTCCTGAAGCTGCGGCGCGTTGGCCACGTACATGTGCACGATGCGGCGGAAATAAGGCGACATCGGCGCCAGCGCGATGCGGTTGCCCGTGCGGCGGACGAAGTCAGCTTTTTGGTCGGCAATGCGGCAGACTTTCTCTTCTTGACTGCGGCGGTAGCCGTCGATATCCACCACGATGAAGGGGCTCTTCTCCAGATTCTCCTTCGACCGGATGATGGACTTGAGCAGGTGCTGGACGGCGTTCAGCGTCTCGCCGTGCCACCCGATGATGCGGCTGGCGTCGTCGGACTTCAGGTCCACGCGCGTCACATCCTTCTCCTCCGTCACGACGATCTCCGTGACGGTGAAAGGGAGATTCTTGAGGAGCGAGCCGAGAATGTCTTTGATCATCGAAGCATCCATGGTGAGTAGCGGCATCATACCGGGGACAGGGACGCTTGGGAATAACGAAGTTCCTTTTCTAGGCGGAGAAGAGATTAGAGTACTAGAATATTCGAATATTTGAGATCTTCGAGATGCGTCTCTCTACAGCGAGCGCTTATCAGCAAACCCGAATACTCTAATATTCTAATACTCAAATATTCAAAAACTCCGGAAACGAAAAAAGCCTCCGGATTACGGAGGCCTTTTCCAACTGACGCGATACTGATTACCGGACGGCGTCCTTGAGGGTCTTGCCTGCCTTGAAGGAGGGGACCTTCATCGCCGGGATGGAGATCTTCTGGGTCGGGTTGCGGGGGTTGACGCCCATGCGTGCAGCGCGATGGCTGAGCTTGAACGTCCCGAAGCCCGTGACCGTGACCGGCTGGCCCTTCTTCAGGTTCTTGATGACGATATTGATGATCGCCTGCAAGGCGTCACCGGCGGCGCGCTTGGTGATGCCAGCGGCGTCCGCGATCGCGGCGATCAGTTCCTGCTTGGACATAGAAGGGAAGGGGGAAGGAAATATGACGATTGGAAGTTTACGCTGTGAATATTGCGTCGCAAGGCCACCTGAGCGATCTTTTGGCTTACACAAGGCAATCAGACATAACACTGGCTTCCGGAAGCCAAAAAGATTGAATACAAACGTGAGTCGGAGGGATGGCTACAGTTAGCCAAAATCTTGCATCGTGTCCTGTAAACTATGTTTGTCAATCGGCTTCACGAAGCGAAATTTCCAGCTTCCATTTCTCTGACACAACGCTGCATCTCGGAGATGCATGTTCGATGCGCGCAGGTTCCGGGCATCACACGTTCTCTTCCTTTTGACAGCATCCGTGCTGCACGACTAGTCTCCCCCATCGCATCCCAACACTTTTCTTCATGCCTCAAAATCTCGTCATCGTCGAGTCACCGGCCAAGGCCAAGACCATCAAGCGCTTCCTCGGGAAGGACTTCGCGGTGGAGGCGAGCATGGGACACATCCGCGATTTGCCTTCGAGCTCTCTCGCCGTGGATACGGAAGGCGACTTTGAGCCCGAGTACGAGGTCCCCGACGAGAAGAAATCCGTCGTGAAGAAATTGAAAGCCGCGGCGAAGGAGGCGGAGGAGCTCTGGATCGCGACTGATGAGGACCGCGAGGGGGAAGCTATCGGCTGGCACCTCACACAGGTTCTGAAGAAAGATCCCAAGACGATCAAGCGCATCGTCTTCCATGAGATTACGGAGACAGCCATCAAAGAAGCCGTCGCGCATCCGCGCACGCTCGACATGAAGCTCGTCGACGCGCAGCAGGCGCGCCGCGTTCTGGACCGGCTCGTCGGCTACACGCTCTCGCCGTTCCTCTGGAAGAAGGTGTACCGTGGGCTCAGCGCGGGGCGCGTCCAATCCGTCGCGGTGAAGATTATCGTGGACCGTGAGCGCGAGATCAAAGCGTTCAAACCGGAGGAGTACTGGACGGTCGAAGCGCTGCTCGACACCGCCAAGAAAGAATCCTTCACTGCCGGACTCAGCAAGCGTGACGGCAAGAAATTCGTTCCGGGAACGCAGGACGAAACGGATGCGGTTCTCACGGAGCTCAAGAACGCGTCCTACAGCGTCGGGTCCACGGACGAGAAGGAGCTGAAGAAGACGCCGCCGCCGCCCTTCACCACTTCCACGCTCCAGCAGGAGGGCTCTCGCAAGCTCGGTTTCTCCGTGAAGCAGACGATGGCCGTGGCGCAGCAACTCTACGAGGGCGTCAGTCTCGGCAAGGGCGAGGGGATGATGGGTCTCATCACGTACATGCGCACGGACTCGGTGAACCTGAGTGACAAGGCGCTCCAGGACTGCAAGGCAACGATCGAGAAACAGTACGGTCGTGAGTACGTTCTCGCCGAGCCGCGTCGCTACAAGACGAAGAGCAAGGGCGCGCAGGAGGCGCACGAAGCCATCCGCCCCACGGAAGTCTCGCGCACGCCGGAGTCCCTCGGAAGCATCCTCGATCACCAGCAGCTCAAGCTCTACACGCTCATCTGGAATCGCACGATGGCCACGCAGATGGCGCAGGCGGAGCTGAAGCGCGTCGGCGCGGACATCACCGCCGGCCGCTACACCTTCCGCGCTACGGGCCAGACCATCCTCTTCGACGGCTTCCTCCGCGTGTACCGCGAGGATCGGGATGAGGGAGACGCCCGTACCGAAGAGGACATTGAAGAGGGAGCGAAGTTGCTGCCGCCGTTGCACGAAGGCGACCCGCTGGATCTGGAGGAGCTGAAGCCCGAGCAGCACTTCACGAAGCCGCCCCCGCGCTACACCGAGGCGAGTCTGGTGAAGAAGCTGGAAGAGGAGGGCATCGGGCGGCCGAGCACGTACGCTCCCACCATCTCCACCATTCAGCAGCGCGGATACATCAAGAAGGAGAACAAGCAACTGATCCCGGAGGACATCGCGATGACCGTCACCGATCTCCTCGCGGAGCACTTCACCGATATCGTGGACCTCACGTTCACGGCCAAGATGGAGCAGTCCCTGGATGACATCGCCGAGGGCGGAATGAAAGGCTCGGCGTTCCTCCGCGCGTTCTTCGGCCCCTTCGAGCAGCTCGTGAAGGACAAGACGAAGGAGATCTCCAAGAAAGATGTCCTCAAGGAGCGCATTCTCGGCACGGACGAGAAGTCCGGCATGGCGGTGGTGGCACGCACAGGACGCTTCGGTCCGTATGTTCAACTCGGCCGGCCGGAGGATCTTCCGGAGGCCAAGGGGAAAGGAAAGAAGAAGATCAAGCTCAAGAGTGCATCAATCCCGAAGCACATTTCCGTCGATGATGTCACCTTCGAGCAGGCGCTGGCGCTGCTTTCCTTCCCGAAGGATCTGGGGCTCCTGGACGGCGAGCCGGTCGTGCTCGCCATCGGGCGTTTCGGTCCGTACCTCAAGTGCGGCGAGGCATCGGTGAGCTTGAAAGGCATCGATCCGCTGACCGTCACGTTCGAGCAGGCGAAAGAGCTGATGCACGCCTCCAAAGAGCAGAAAAAGAAAGCTGCCGAGTCGCTCCGGACGCTCGGCACCGACCCCGCCACCGGGAGTCCGATTGCGGTGAAGGATGGCCGATACGGTCCCTATGTGAGCGACGGAAAGACGAATGCCTCACTCGGCAAGAAACTCTCCCCCGGCACCATCACGCTGGATCAGGCCGCGGAGTTGCTCGCCAAGAGGCGTGCGCGCGGGCCGAGTAAGTGGAGGAGACGAGGATAAAAAGCTACAATAGAGGAAGTTCCTTATCACGTAGGCGCGTAGCTCAGCTGGTAGAGCACAGGTCTCCAAAACCTGGGGTCGTAGGTTCGAGCCCTACCGCGCCTGCCAAATAGATGGTCATACTTTACAAAACACACATGAGGTTCTGTTGCACTTCACGCTCGAAGCAGTAGGGCGAGAAGTTTATCCCGAGCGAGTGGAACGAGCCGAGGGAAGTCCTACCGCGCCTGCCAAATTACTTGGAGAGCATCCTCTTTGGATCCAACATTTCCTTCAGTTCCTTCCTGGGAATCTTCGTCCTCCGTTGTGCGACAGAGAAGATCGTCTCCCCCGTTCGCACCGCTTCCTGCACGATCTCCGCCGCCTTGTCGTACCCGATGGCCGCATTGAGCGCCGTGGCGAGCATGGGGTTCCGCGCCGCGCGCTCTTCGAGGAGCTTTCGGTTCACCTGGATGTGTGAGACGCACTTCTCGTCGAAGCGGGATGTGACATTGGCGAGGTGCCTGACGGAGGAGAGCAGGACGTGCGCCATCACGGGGAGTGCGACATTGAGCTCGAAGTTGCTCACCTGCGCGAGGGCGGCTGTCACCGTCGCGTCCATCCCCACCGTCTCCATGCCCACCTGCAGCACGCTCTCGCAGAGGACGGGATTCACCTTCCCCGGCATGATGGAGGAGCCCGCCTGGAGCGGGGAAAGGATGATCTCCGCGAGGCCTGCGACCGGTCCCGAGGCCATGAGACGGATGTCGTTGGCCGCCTTCGTGAGCGCGAGCGACGTCTCCTTGAGCGCGGCGGCGAGTGTCTGGAGCGCGAGGGGGCAGGACTGCGCTGCGATGTGATCATCTGCTTCCTTCAGCGGGAGCTTCGTCGCGGTTCGCATGCGTGCGATCGTCTTCGGCGCGAAGGAGGGGTGAGCGTTGAGGCCGGTTCCCGCCGCCGTCCCGCCGAGCGGCAGCACACAGAGTTCTTCGGTGGCATCCCGCAGGCGGCGCTCGGCATGTGCGAGGAGTGCGGCGTAGGAGGCGAATTCCGCGCCCAGCGACACCGGCACGGCATCCATGAGGTGCGTTCGCCCCGTCTTCACAACAGAGCGGAAGGCTCTGGCTTTCGCGTTGAATGTCGCGCGGAGGGACGCGAGTGAAGGGAGCAGGCGGTCACGGACACCGATCGCGCAGGCGATCTGAATCGCCGAGGGGATCACGTCGTTGCTCGACTGGCACCGGTTCACTTCATCATGCGGATGGGCGTTGGCGAGAGCCGCGAGCACCTCATTCATGTTCATGTTCGTCGAGGTCCCGGAGCCCGTCTGGAAGACATCGACGGGAAACTGATCGCGGTGTTTCCCTTCGCAAATCGAGCGTGCAGCGGAGGCAATGGCATGTGCCTTCCCGGCGGGAATTTCCCCGAGTTCGCCATTCACGATCGCCGCATATTCTTTGATGAGCGCGAGAGCCGAAATGAGTTCTTCCGGCATGGGGATGCCCGAGATGGGGAAGTTCGTGATCGCGCGTTCCGTCTGCGCACCGTAGAGGCGTGCTGTCTTCGTCTTCATGGCGGCATCCTAGCAGAAGCTCTTCTCATGACGGCCTCGCCGCTCCCGTCTTTGGTCCGTCGAAAAGTGTTGTCTACAATCAATACCATGAAACAAATGGAAAAGTTGTTAACTTTCGCTTACATTCGGCAAAAATCGAAGTGACCTCACGATCTTTTCTCTGCAGAGAGCCGAGAAGAATGGAGGGTGGATGAAACTTGTTGATCGTACAGAGCTATTCTCTAAACTTCCGAGTATGGCAACAGTTGATAGAGGTATGTGTACTGCATTTGCCGAAGAAATCAATGGAGGAGCGTTGTCTATGAAAAAATCACATGTGTCTCTGGGGCGTGAAGCACAGTCGTTCGTCGACGAGCGCACACGTTTGGTACAACTGTACCGTGAGCTGATGGAGAAAAGAGAGAAGAGCAAAGAACGACAAGAGATCGATGCGGAGATGGGCCGTATCAGAACGCGACTCGATGATGTGTTGAACATCGCCAGAAGATGCATCGGCGAAGACATCTGTCAGGATGAATTCGAAATCATCGTGAAGTCCGGTAAGCTTCCGGACAGTGAGCCAAAGGCTGTGGCGTGAATGTCGGAGGTGAAGCCCGGGAAGAAATGTGCCACACTTCCTGCATGCTCGAGTTTCACCGTCTCATGTTGGCGGACAACGCACGCAATCAGGCGTTTGAGAAAGCTTTGAAGAAAGTGATAGTTCCCGGAGAGACCGTGGTCGCGGACATCGGCTCCGGTACGGGATTCCTGAGCTTCCTCGCGAGCAAATTGGGGGCAAAAGAATGCATTGGCTATGAGCAGGGCGGTATGTTCGCCGTGGGGAAAGCGCTCGCCGAGAAGAACGGGATCAAGAACTGCAAGTTCATCCACAAGCATTCGGCGCAGGTGAAGAATCCGGTGAAAGCGGACGTCGTCGTCTCGGAGACGCTCGGGAATTTCGCGCTGGAGGAACACATCATCGAGAACATGCATGACGCGCGCGAGAGATTTCTGAAGCCCGGCGGCACGCTCATTCCCTGCGCGCTCACGCAGTTCGTCGCACCCGTCGTCACGGATCGCCTCACACGTTCCATCGATACGTGGGGCGGCATCGGATTCGGTCTCGATCTCTCGCTCCTGCGCGACAGAACGTTCCACAATGTCTATGTCCGTCGCATCACGCAGGCTGATCTTCTCGGCGGAGACGATGCAGTGCAGACGCTGGACTCCATTGATTTCAAGAAACCCAATGAGAGCCAGCGCGAATTGTCGGTGCAGTGGAAGATTACAGCTGATCACTCCGTCTTCGGTTTTGCTGTCTGGTGGGAGGCGCTGCTCGTTCCCGGGGTTTCGCTCTCGACGAGCCCGCTCGCGCCGCCCACACACTGGGAGCAGATCTTCCTCCCGCTTCCTTCGCCGCTCGTCGTGCAATCAGGCGATGCGCTGCTCCTCTCCGTCACGTCGGACTCCCGCTATGAGGTTGGCATCAATGTTACGTGGGAGGCGCAGGTGTTCCGGGGAGGCAAAGAGATTGCTTCTTCCCAGAAGATGGATATGCGGAGGGGGAGGATCGAATAGATGGGAACCGAGCTTCTCGTTTCTTTTCCTCGGAGAAAGAATATTAGAGTAACAGAATAACAGGGCTCTTCGAGAAGGGCCTTTCTCAGGATAATCCCTGTTACTCTGTTATTCTGTTACTCTGATCCATCCTTGACAGACAGCAACCTTGGCAATCCCGCGGCCTAGATGGAACATCAAAATTTTGGTATACTGTTGAGAAAATGCAAATCGAGATCGATATCCCCCGGCCGTACCTTACCCTTGCCTGGATCGTCGGCATCGGGTGGGCCGTCGTTCACTTCACGGGCTTCGGCAATGCACTCACCGCGCAGACTGTGCCGCCTTCTTCATCGTCCTCGTCTGTGTCTGCGCCCGCGGCGTACGACACTGCCGTGCGGGCGATCATCGCGCAGCACACGGGCGGTGATGAAGAGCAGCAGGTTGTTTCGGATGAAGAGTCAGGACGAGTGTCATCGATCGCACGTGCGGAGGAGGACATCCGGATCGGGCGTGCCGAGCAGGAGATGCTCTCCCGCAAGGCAGACATTCTCCGCGGACAGATCCGTGTGCTCGAGGCCGAACAGCAGTCGCTGGGGGGTGAGCTGACGCCGGAGCTTGCGAACCAGTTCAAGGCGAGCGAACGGATCCTCCAATCTTTGCTTCAGGACCAACAGCGGGCCGAGGATTTCCTGAGGGCCGCGTTCGAGCAGATGAGTGCGGCACAGAAGGCCGCAGGGGAGCTTGCCGTCGATGGAGAGGGCGAGACAGCGCCGCAGCTCCTCTGGCCTGTCACACCGCTCCTCGGAGTTTCAGCAACGTTCCATGATGCATCGTACGAAGAGCGCTTCGGCTTCCGTCACGATGCGCTGGATATTCCGACGGCGCAGGGAACGCCCGTGCTCGCGGCGGCTGACGGTATCGTGAAGGACGTCTCGGATCACGGTCTCGGCTTCAACTCGATCACCATCAAGCACGCAGGCGGCCTCGTGACGCTCTACGGACACATCGAGAAGTTCTCCGTCGCCGTTGGGCAGCATGTCTCCGCGGGCGAGGTCATCGGTCTCTCGGGCGGACGCCCCGGCACGCCCGGCGCCGGCCTCTCCACGGGCCCGCACCTCCACTTCGGTGTCTACACGGCGGGCGAGGCGGTGAATCCGCAGCCGTTGCTGCCAAATATTCTCGAAGCCGCCCGTTCCTCGGAAACACAGGAAGGGGAGTGAGGGCAGAGAAGTAAGAAAGGGCAGAGAGGGCAGAGATGTTCTTTCAACGAAACCTCCCTGCCTTTTCTGCCTTTCCTTACGTTCCTGCCTTCTCGATCGCATACCCGTCCGTCATCCCCGCCACGTAATCCTTCACCGCTTCGGGGAGTGTTGATCCGGACGATTGTTGCAGTGCGAGGACTTTCTCCGGCGGATTCTTCAGGTATCGCTCGCAGAGTTCCGTGATGATGCGCTGCCCCTCCTCGCTCTTCACCGTGACCCGCGGGTGCTCGTACATGCGTTGGTGCAGGAATGACCGGAGCGTCTTCAGATCTTCCCGCATTGTTTCGGAGAAGGAAACGAGCGGCGTGGTACACACATAGACATCATCGAGCGTGCGGATGTTCTGCTCCGCGAGGAGGCGCTCGGTTTCGGTCTGCAGATCGAGGATCATCAGGTGGATGAGAGCACTCCGGAGGAGCGTTCCGCGTTTCGCTGCGATCATCTGTGCCCTCTTTACGATAGGAATGGTCAGCGCTTCGTCGAGTGTGAAAAGTCCGGCGCGCAGTCCGTCGTCCGTGTCGTGTCCGAGGTAGGCGGTTTCATCACTCTTGTCCGTGACCTGCGCCTCGAGGCTCATGGACCGCGGGAAGGGCAGGTGAGAAGCGCTCGCACGGCGGTGTTTTCGCAGTCCTTCCAGAACCTCCCGATTGAGGTTCAGCCCTTTCCTCTGCGGAGATCTGGATTCCAGCACCGTCACGACGCGCAGCGTCTGGTCATTGTGCTCGAAGGCCATCCCCTGCCCCGTCATCCACGTGTGCAACGCCTCCTCTCCGCGGTGACCGAAGGGCGGGTGGCCGAGATCGTGGGCGAGCGCGATGCACTCGGTGAGGTCTTCATTGAGCCGAAGCGTCCGCGCGACGTCACGGGCGATCTGCGCCACTTCCATGGTGTGCGTCAGACGCGTGCGGACATGGTCGCTTTCTTCTCCGGAGACGAAGACCTGCGTTTTCCCTTGGAGCCGTCGAAACGCCTGCGTGTGGATGATGCGGTCGCGATCGCGCTGGAAGGGGAAGCGTGTTTCGTCGGGTGGTTCCGGATTTTCACGTCCGAGTTTCCCCTCGTGCGGCACGGCGTAGGGAGCGAGGAGAGTCGATGATGCCTTCATGCGTTCGGAGAGATTCATGGATGACACAGTCTACTCCGTCAGCTCGTTATGTTGTTAGCTCGTGAGCTGGTTGCGAAATTTTCCGTGCAATGATCCCCTCAACGAAGAGCGGCGCCCGGAACGTTCCGACGATTTCCAGGCCGGCATTCCTTTGAGCGTGAAGGACATCATCGCATGTCGCTTCGTTGTAGAAACCGTTCCCTTCGCACCAGCGGTAGACCTGAATCCACGATCGGGAAAGCGCACTGGCAAGCGCATTTCCCTGCCAACAGAAATTATCAGCAATGAGATGGATCCCCCCGGGCACGAGGACGGCATTCACTTGAGCTGCGACGTCCACCAGGTTTCCGAGGTGGTGATGCATCGCGATGCCGGTGACGACGTCGAAGCTCTCCGGTCCGAACGTTTCGAGAATATTTTCCGCGGGTAACCTTCTGAACGAAAAGGACGCCCGCGCATCCGAGGGCAGGACGGGATCGGGTTGTTCCAGCAGATCACACCCTTCGATCATGATGGATTTTGCCGAAGGCGTGACGAGGGATTTGACGATCAGATCGTTCTTGAATCCCCTTCCACAGCCGATATCGAGGATTCGCACCGTCTCCGGCGATGCGTACGAAATCCTCCGGAGAATCTTCTGCACGGTCGATGGCATCCCGCCTCTCTCGAGTGCGAGGGCACGAAGTTGCCAGAGCTTCGGCCCCTCGAGCTTCCTGCGGAACTCGTATGCGCGGATGACCTTTTTTTGCGCGAGACAGGAATCAATTTCCAGAGACATAGGAGGGAAAGTGTACTTTAAGTCTGTTCAATTTGCTGGCGGCCCCCCGAGGGCGTGCGTAGCATGACAGACAGTCTCGACGGCTCGTCAGTGCGTGTACGTTTCTTCTCTGACACTTGTATAGGGAGACTTAATCACTTCGGACCGTGGTCCGGAGATGCGGTCACCCACCTGGACATTCCAGGGACAAGCGTTATCGCACAACGGCCTGTTGGGATTGTCTGAAATCTCTGAATTATGGAAGGAGCACGCATGCGAGCACATTCGTGCTGCCCGCGATTACTTCCTCGCGGTGGCCTCCCCGATACGTCCAGTACTTCTCCGGATGACACTGCGTGCAGTCGGGATGGCGCTCGAAACGGCCGGGATCCACGCCGACGGCGAAAAGCTGGTCCTCGGCGATGGTGCGAAGATCGACCAGGCGACCTTCGAAGAAGCGGGGATTGATACCCTTCAATTCCGTCTTCGGATCAGTGAATTCTCCGTGCACTTTGCAGAGGGAAGGCCCTGCGGCCACGATCGTTTCCTCGGCCCGGATCCCCCACTCTTCCCAGAGCAGATCGAAGAACGACGAAATGATGCCGGCCTGAAGTCCTTTCCATCCTGCGTGGATCAACCCGATGATGTTCTTCTCCGGCGCGAAGACGAGGAATGACTGGCAGTCGGCGGTGCGGATCGTGAGTGCGAGGCCGGGCATGTCCGTGGCCAGTGCGTCCGCTTCCACTGTTCGTGCCACCGGTTCCCGGACGATCACGGCCTTGTTCCCATGTACCTGCGAAAGTGCGGCAACACCGTTTGCCTTCAGGAGTTGGCCGATTTCTTCATTGCTCACGGAGAAGTCTTCCTTGGTGAAGAGCCCGACGGAGAATCTCTTGTGATGCGACCGGAGGAAAGGGAACGGCGAGAGGAACACCTCTCTATGGTACTGGCTTTCGGGGCTTCTCAGGAATACACTCCTCGGCCGCTTCTTCGACAATGCGGGTCGGATCCTCCTCGCCATCTGAGGAGTATGGGCTAATTGGTTGGCAAACTGGCATAGCCCACTCCCTATCTGGAAGATCAACCTGTGTACGAAGAAGCATCGCCTCGGTGGTTCCCCCAAGACCACTGAGGCATTTTTTTCTGCCCTCTCCCGCAAACGGGCGAGGAGAGCAGGCTATCCGAGTTCCTGCAGCAGCACCGGAATGAGGGCGATTACTTCTCTGGCAGTGAAAGCGCTCTGTTTCAAGGCGAGTCTGTCACCAGATTTCTTGATGACCTCGCTTGCCACACGGCACGCCTCAATCGGAGCCATCTTCTGTGCGAGCAGTCCTCCGATCAATCCTGCCAGCGCATCGCCGGTGCCGCCGACGGTCAGCCCCGCGTTCCCACCGGTCACAGTGACGACGTTCCCGTCCGGTCCGGCGATCAGGTCTTCATGGCCTTTCACGAGCATCGTGACGCCAGCGTCCTTCGCCGTCGCTCCGATCTCCTCCACCTCGATTTCCATGCGTTCCAGTTCTCCCAAATGCGGCGTGAGGACGGCGATTTTCCCTCTCACAGCCTCGAGCGTCCACGGCTGGAGTGCCGAGGCATCCAGGACGAGCGAACAGGGCGCTTCGGCGATCAGTGTGCGGATCGTCTTCAATGCTGCCGGAGTTCTCGCCAGCCCCGGTCCGATGATGGCGGCGTCCATCGTCGCGAGGAACTCCAGTAGCGGTTCCACGTCCCTGTCCGCGATGTCGTCCCCGGCGAAGGGATGCACCTGAAAATTCAGCGACGTCATGCGCGCAACTTCCTGATGGAGCCGCGGGACGAAGACGTAGAGCAAATCCGCGCCGCTCGCTTCCGCGGCCAGCGCCGAGAGGAGCGGGGCACCGTGGATCAGGGCGGAGCCGCCGATCACAGCCACCTTGCCGTTCTCGCCCTTGTGCGACAGGGGATCGCGTGCCATGAGAACAGGATAGAGAAAAGGAATGAGTGGGGTAGTTGCCAAAAACAGAAAAAAGGGGGATTCTCATAAAAGAAAGGGTGCCACTGTCGCACCCTTCGATCATTCCAATCTTCGGTGAGGTGGTGAATCATGATGGATCGCATGTTTGTGGGGGGCTGCGTTGTGGTGGTTATTGTTGTAGTTATTGGAGCCGTTGCCCTTCAGGCCCATCATTATGATGTGACGGATGGGATGGAGAGAGACCTCATCCGGGTCGAGCGCGACCCGGCTGCGTTTGCCGCGGCCGTGGAGCAGCATCTGGATCAGGCTAAGAGCTTCTGGCGACGTGTATGCTTGCGAAATGCTCTGGTCCACATCCATGCCAAGGAGAAGCTTGTGCGGTTGGCCGAGCAGGAACAGGACGTCCGGACCACCCGGAGGTACTACGACTTGGCCATCCGCGTATCGGACATCGAACGCGATTAAGCACGAGGGGGAGATTATTGTGAAGATTGGAAAATGGGGACTGGCACTTCGGTGCCGGTCTCCTTTCCATCATCCTGTCGATCGGATGAAGTGCGATCTGGTAGTATGCAGTTTCAATGCTTGCGCTCCTCATTCTCATCGTTCTCTTCGTCGCTCTCTCGGGGACACTCTCGCTCCTCGATGCCGCGCTCCTCAGCGTCTCCGCGGCGGAGGTGGGGGAGGTGGTCGCCCATAATCTGTGGGGCGCCGCGGCGCTCCGGCGCCTGTTCCCGCGCTTCACCCGTGCGGTGATCGTCGTTGTCATTCTCACGAACGCCGTGAACATCCTCGGCCCGGTGCTCATCGGCGTCCGTGCCGCTGAGCTCTTCGGCAGTCAGGTGCTGGGAATCCTCACGGCGGTCCTCACCGCGCTCACCATCCTCTTCTCCGAGATCATCCCCAAGGCGCTCGGTTCGCGGCATGCGCCTGCCATTGCGCGATATGCTTCACCCTTCCTCCTCGCGCTCACGATCCTCCTCTCCCCGATCGTGACGCTCCTGGAGCTGGCCGTGAAACCGTTTCGCAAAGGGGGGCCGCGTCCCACGGGGACCGAGGAGCAGATACGGGCGCTCGTGCGCATCGGGGCGATGCAGGGGTACATCGAGGAGGACGAAATGCGCATGATCCGTCGCACGTTCGTCCTCAATGACAAGACCGCGAAGGACATCATGGTGCGTGCGGGAGTCTTCGCACAGATTCCGGACGCGGCAACGATCGCCGAGGCGGCAGACTATGCGGGGCAATGGCCGCACCACCGCTACCCGGTGCTGGACGCTTCCGGTCATGCCGTCGGTTTCGTCATGAGCCACGATCTCCTGAAGTCTCTGGTCGCCGGACGCGGAGCGGATTCCGTTACGACCATTCTCCACGAGCCGCTCCTCATTTCCCCCTCCATGCGCCTCGACCATACGCTCGCACAGCTCCAGGAGAAGCGTCTGCACCTCGCGATTGTCGCGGATGGCGGGAAGGTGCTGGGGGTCGTCACGCTGAAAGATGTTCTCGAGGAGTTGGTCGGAGAGATGCGGGATGAGCGCCGTATCTAGCGTTCCACCTCGCTTCGAATTCGTTCCCGGAACCTCTCCGCCGAGAACTGCCGCGCATGATCGCGGATCTTCTCCGGATCGAATGCGAGCGACCCGAAGCGTTGGATCGCGTCTGCCATCGAAGCGACGGTTTGTTCCTTGAAGAACACGCCGGTTTCGCCGTCCTTCACCGTATCCAGTGCGCCTCCTGATCCGAAGGCGATCACCGGTGTCCCGCAAGCCTGCGCTTCCAGCGGCACGATCCCTGCGTCCTCATGCGGGGGGAAGAGGACGGCTTTCGCGGAAGCGTACAGCTCGGGAAGTTTTTCGTCCGGCACGAAGCCGAGGAATGTCACGGTCGGTCCGGCCATCCTGCGCAGCATGGCTTCCTCCTGCCCTCTTCCCGCGATCGTCAGCGGCAGCTTCAGCTCGTTGGCCAGTGCGATGAGGAGATCGAATTTCTTGTACGGCACGAGCCGGCCGATGGCAAGGTAGCCCGCGCGTCCCTGCGCGGGTTGCATCACCGATGCGAAGAATCTGTCCTCGACTGGCGGAGGAATGACGACCGAATCCCGCGCGTAGATTCTTTGAATGCGTCGCTGCGTTTCCGTCGAGTTGGCGATGAAACGGTCCACGCGCTTGGCCGTCTGAAGATCCCACCGTCGAAGCTGTGCCAGCATGCGCTTGATCTTCGGGCGCAGGATCCGCGGCACGCCGAAATCCTCCAGGTACGTCTCCTCCATCTCCCACGCGTAGCGCATCGGCGTGTGGCAGTAGCAGATGTGGCGAGCCGTTTGCGGAGGGATGATGCCTTTTCCGACGGCGTGCGAGGAACTCAAAATGACGTCGTAGCCGCGCAGATCGATGTCTTCCACGGCGCGCGGCATCCACGGGAGGAGGAGCTGATGGCGGCGGACGATCCGGTACCACGGCTGGAGCCGTGAGGTCCGGATATCGGCGTCTGCGAGCGGGCCGATGTTCCCCCGGTTGGCGACGGTCGTGAAGATCGGCGCTTCCGGCCACAGGCGATGGAACTCCGCGACGGCGTGTTCGGCGCCACCGAATACTGTCAGCCAGTCTGCGACGAGAGCCAGTTTCATGAAGGGATGATAGCCCCGGTTCGCAGAGGGCAGAAAGGAAAGAAATGAAAGGAAGGAGAGAAAGAGGAAGGGAATCAGCATTTCTTTCTTTTCTTTCCTTTCTCCCATTTCTTTCTTCTCTCCCGCAAGGGGCGTTGCTTCCTCCCGTCACGGTCGATCTCTATCATGGCTCCCGATGCTCCTCCCTCCCCGCCACCTCCCGCGGCGGTTCAGTCGTCCTGCAAGCAAACGCACGAGCGCGTTCGTCCGGCAGCGGCACAAGCGCCATCGGCAGTACACCCGCGAGCGCTGGACACGGTTCTTCCGCCGTGCGGAGCGCACGACCGCGCAGAGTATCCTCTTCCTGCGCCGGTGGGTGTGGATTGCGCTGCTTGCGATGGCGATCATCGGCTTCTCCGCGCTCCTCTTCTCTCCGCTCGTTCACATTCGCGAGATCCGCGTACGGCGCACCGATCCCCGCATCGACAGCGAGCGTATTCAGAAGGCGCTGCGCCCGATGTTCGGACGTCACCTCTTTTTCCTCACGTCCCACGAAGTGGAGACGCTTGTCATGCGTGCGCTGCCGGATGTGCAATCCGTCTCCATCGGGAAGCGCTATCCGTCACAACTGCAGGTGTCGATCGAACTCCATCCGCTCGTTGCGCGTCTCGAGATCGGGGAGCCGGATGCAGTGGGAGATGCCAAAGCGGATGCAGTGACCCGACCGGCGGCGGGGAGCGGGAGTATTCAGGAGACAGCAACGCACGATTACCTGACGGACAACGGCCTCTTCGTCTCGCTCCCCTTCGCGGCTGCCGGTGATACATCGCTGCCGCTCATTCGGATCGTTGACTGGGCGGTGCGTCCCTCACCCTCGGCTCCTCTGCTCCCGGTTGATTTCCTCAAGCGCATGAACAATGCCAGTGAGCAGCTCCATGAACAGTTTGGATTCTCCATCACAGGTCGCACTGCCTATCTGCGGGCGCGGGAAATCCACCTCTCATCTTCGGCCTATACACTCTGGCTCGACATGAAGAGCACTCTCGAAGAACAACTCGCCCGTTACCGGATATTCCTCAAATCAGTACAGGGGAAAGACGTCCGTCAGTACGTCGATCTCCGCCTCGCGGACAGGGTCATCTACAAGTGATGAGTGGGGGGATCATTGCCTAGAGAAATTGACAGGAGGCCCAGCTGAAGTTTCCGTAGTTCCTGAAACATCGTCCGTGTGACCCCAGCATCGTTTTTGATGCATACTCCTCCGCCATTTTAAGGAATTGACAGAGAGGCATCAGTGGCGCTTGCCGCTCCTTCTGACCCTTCCGAAAGCTGTGGAATCTCCCTAGAATGTCCCGGATGTTCGCAACGATCCTGTCGGTGCTCCTGATGGGCTTGCTGCCGGTGGGGGGTATCTCCTCCGGCGATCAGGTCGCACTGAGTCGGCTTGCTGTTTCCGCGCCGCTGCCGCTCCTGGCCAGCGCCTCGGTGCTCATGCGTCTCCCCTCCCCCCTCTCGGCGTCGGGGATTCTCCTCACAGATCTCGGGAGCGGACAGGCGCTCTTCTCCGTCAATGCCCGGCACCGTCGTCCCACAGGCAGCCTCACGAAACTGATGACGGCACTCCTCATCGCTGAGCATCACGAGCTCTCAGAGGTCGTCACCGTGCCTGCGGACGTCGCGCTGACGCAGGGGAGCGTGGTGCACCTCGTACCCGGAGAGCGCTACACCGTCGGAGATCTCCTCACGGCGCTCCTCGTCCCTTCCGCCAACGATGCCGCCGCAGCGCTCGCCGTGTTCCATAGCGGTTCACGGTCCGCGTTCGTCGAAGCCATGAACGAACGGGCGGGGGAATTGGGATTGCGCGACACGTCGTACGCCAATCCGGAAGGACTGGATGATCCTGCGCAGTGGTCCACGCCGCAGGATCTCACGTGGCTCGCCTCCTTCGTCCTGCGTCGTCCCGAGCTCGAGCGGCGCCTCTCCCTCTCCTCCGCTGTCATCCAGTCTCTGGGAGGGCGTGAGATTGCATTGCAGACGACCAATCTGCTCCTTCGGTCCAATGGCCCCGTGGTTGCGGGCAAGACCGGTACCACGGATGATGCGGGGCAGTGCCTGCTCACGATCGTGCGTGAGGGGCAGAGGGAATTTGTTGCCGTACT
Organism: Candidatus Peribacteraceae bacterium; assembly: GCA_041666245.1. GTDB lineage: Bacteria > Patescibacteriota > Gracilibacteria > Peribacterales > Peribacteraceae > CAIKAD01. The sequence goes on along the minus strand of JBAYHG010000008.1, from coordinate 38,262 downwards.
GCTCGGGTCCCGCGAGCGCTGGGCCGATATGCGTTCGCTGCTCGCCGCTCTTCCGGTGCTCTAACCGATCATGGTCCGCTCCCCTCTCGTCCACTGGCTCTCCGTGCGGGTGAAGCTGCTCTGCGTCGCGTTCTTCGTGCTCGGGATGTTCCTGCCCCCGTATGTGCCCCGGACTGCGCAGGCCTTCGAAGATGACACGCCGTTGGCGGCGCAGCAGTTCCTCTTCGTTGAGGAGGGTTTCCTCATGAAGACGTCGTCCCTGGGGCAGCAGGGATCGCGTCTCGCGTACGGTGAGGGCATCATTCACAAGGTGAAGGATGGTGAGAGTCTGGAGGGCATTGCGAAGCGCTACAGCATCTCTGCTCAGACTGTCCGTTGGGCCAATGATCTCCCGGATACCTCCACGCTCAAGCCCGGACAGGAACTGGTGATCCTCCCGGTGGATGGTGTGCTCCATGCGGTGCGTAAGGGGCAGACACTCGCGCGTATCGCAGATCTCTACAGTATTCCGCAGGCGGACATCGCCCGTCAGAATCACATCCGTGACGGATTCATCGCCATCGGTCAGCAGCTCATCATCCCCGGAGGCAAGCCCGTTCTCGGCGACCGCACCATCGCCGCGGCAGACACCGGCAATCTCAGTTTCGGGCAGAAGTTGACGGGCAAAGACATAGACCTGCGTCTCACTGTGCCGAACAGCGGCAAGACCGAGACGCCGGAGAGGCCGCTGGCACCCATCGTGAGTGCGGTCATCACACAGACAGTCCTGCAGACACCCTGCTCCAGCTGTCTCATCACGCAGTACTTCAATGCGCGGCACTTCGCTATCGATATGCAGACGAAGGGTGGCGGCCCCATCTTCGCCTCCGAGGACGGTGTCGTCATTCGTGCGGACATGGGCTGGAACGGCGGTTACGGCAACGTGATCGAAGTGGACCACGGCAACGGCCTCGTGACGCTCTATGCGCACAACAAGCAGATCTTCGTGAAGAACGGGGAACGTGTCTCTCGCGGGCAGCAGATTGGATTCATGGGGAACTCAGGTCTCGTGTACGGACCGACCGGTATCCACATTCACTTCGAAGTCAGGGTCAATGGAGTGAAGAAGAATCCGTTGTTATATCTGGAGTAGTTCTGCAGAAAAGGAATCCGAGGCATCCGAAGAGACCGAAGAATCCGAGGAGTGCTTCGATCGGCTTCTCATCGTTTTCCTTGGATTCCTTGGTTTCTTCGGTTTCCCCCGTGGTGAATCCAGGGGCCGATTTGGGAGTTGTACTCCTTACATAATTATGTTATAATACTTCTAACAAACACCCATGTTCAGAATCTTCAAGAGCAACGGCGGGACACTGCGAGCCTATCTGCATACCAATGAGTTGTGGACCGGGATTTTCGTCTGGCTCATGATCGCGGGACTTTGCGTGCTCGTGGCGAACGTGCTGGCTGCGACGCTGTAACACCAGGGAAGGAGGCAAAGCATTGTGCTCAAGGGAAGGAATTGATACGCTCAGGGAAGTGACCTTGGTCTTTCTATACGTAAGTTCCAGGAGCCGTAGCTCAGCTGGTTAGAGCGCTTCCCTGTCACGGAAGAGGTCGCGGGTTCGAATCCCGTCGGCTCCGCCATTCTGCTTCGCACTTTGCTCTGCGAAGCTACGCAAAGCAGAGAGCTTCGCAGAATGACTCAGTTTCATATCGGTCTTCGTAGCTCGCGAAGAAGACCCGTCGGCTCCGCCATAGATTCCAGATGAATCCTTTGCGTCAGATGCTTTTTCTTGCGAAAGATCATTTACATGAAGAATGAAAGCGGGTGAGAAATGCTTCTGTTGATGTTGCATGTGGTATAGCTATATGTTGTTGTAAATATACATTAGTATTTAACAATAAGATTATAGTAATTAGTCAATTACACATGTAGGACAGATTCTCAAAAAAAATCTATAATGTGTGGAAGTATCATCCATATGCCGCATACACACACATCCACTCTCCGCTCGCTCCCAACACGCATTCTTGCAGGAGTTCTCTCTGTGATCCTGGCAACTACGTTTACAATGGGAACGATACCAACTGCGCAAGCGACCTCAATCTGGAATCCGACCCTCCTTGTCAATACTGAGTCCTTCAACACGATCGACGAGGGAGACGGGACGACTGATGTGGAGTTGCGGTTCGGATCTACGGGCAATCAGAAGCTCATCTACGACATCTCGGAGACACGCTTCGACTTCACGCGCAGCGTCTACATCCAGGGCAACGTGACGGCCACGGGGTCTCTTTCCGTGAGCGGCGCGACGGTGTTGGACGGCGCCACCACGATCAACAGCACGCTCGACACGACGGGCGCTTTCACCACCGATGAAGGCATCACAATCAATCATGATGCCGGAGCTTCGGACGCTGTTCTCACATTTGGAAACGCGAGTGGCAACCAGACGCTTACTTTCTCCAATGCCGCGCAGCAGTTTCAGTTCTCCGATACGGTGAGCGTGTCCGGCGCCATCGTGGTGGGAAACTACGCGCCCGGAACGGGAACAGGCGCAGGGACCATCCGGTGGACGGGAACGGACATGCAAGCCTACGACGGGAACGGTTGGACCAGTCTCTCCAAGGGGGGTGCATTCGTGGGCCTCACCAGCGGTTCCACGACGGGATCATTCAGCACGGGGAGTTTGGTCGGCTATCAGGCGGCGAACGAGCTCTGCACGGAGGCATTTGCCGGCAGCCATATGTGTCGTTCGGCGGAGATCATTTCCACCATCGATCAGAATATTAATGCCTTCGCGGGGGCGGCATTCGGCTGGGCGGCGCAGGGTCCCCCGGGATACACGTCAAATTCCAATGACTGCAACGGCTGGACCACGGCGAGCTCTACGTACCTTGGTGCGTGGTGGGAGTACAGCACGGACAATGGCGCGACGATCGCCACTGGTGGAGGCAAGGGATTCCTCGTGAATTGCTCCGTTCCGCAGCCCATTTCCTGTTGCCGGTAAACCATGGAACGCACAAGTGCCATCCGCAACGGCATCATCAGGACGGCCATCGTGGTCCTCCTGCTGTTCGCAGGTTCAGGGACAGCGTCTCTCACCATCACACCTCACTACGTCGATGATCCTGCGGATTGTCCTGCGTCAGATGATACGCAGTTCCCGGGCCAGCAATGCTCGGGGACCAAGAGGATTTGCGGTGTGAATGGAAGTAACAATATTGATTGCTACGAGGTGTCAGGCATGTCCGCCCCCGCATCGGGACAGACGTCCACGACGCAGTACACCGCCAGCCTTACCGGTGGCTACATCATCGATTGCTTCGCCCAGCCGGAAGACGCCGCCGAGCCTTTCTGTGACAACAGCGGCAACTGGCTCTGCAACAGAGACGCCACCTGCTACGCCAATCCCGTGAACAAGTTGACGGTCTGCACGGGGGCAGGAACGTTCTCCTGCGGCAACTGCCGTTCGGGGTACCAGACCTGCGACGGCAACGCTGCGGACTGCGAGGTGCTGACGAACTCCACGAACTACCCCACGGGGGCGAACAACCACTACATCGCAGCATGCGGTGTGGAGTGTGACACCAACTACCTCGACTGCGACGGGGAGGGGGCGGATGCGACCGACGGGTGCGAGATCCTGAACGGTGGGACGTGTGCCTCGCACGCCGTCTATAACGGTTGCAGTGCCGGGAACGGTGTTTGCCAGTGTTCCTCCGGATACAACGATTGCAACAGCGACCTGGCACTTCTGGGGGCAGGGAATGGTTGTGAGATCCACACAGGTGATGCGTGTACGACGGGGCAGGGGGTAAGTGGCACGTACAGCGCATGTACGTGCGTCCCGTCCAAGAGTTACTTCGAGACGGGCACGCAGTCCGTGTACAGCACGGACGATCCCCTCCTCTGGGGACAGCAGGTGGGGACGGGACAGCTCATGAACTTCTGGAACGCGGATGAGGAAATCTTCTCCCTCACCGGCAGTGGCGCCATGACGCTCAGCGGGGTGGACAGCTCGCTCAGCACGTCGGGGGCGATCCTCACAGAGGACAATCTCACGCTGAACGGTGACAACGGGGCCGTCGATGCCGTCCTGACGTTCGGCAATGCGAGCGGCGTACAGACATTGGAATTCCTCAATACCGCCCAGATGTTCCAATTCTCCACGGATGTGAACGTGCAGGGGAATTTGACCGTCAGCGGCACCATCAACGGCGTGGATATCTCGAACCTCGCGAGTGACGCAACGCACCTGAAGGTGAGTAGCGGCGCCGGGCTCACGATATCCGTGGCGGCGGGAGATTACCGTATCAATGGCACACTCATCCGCTACGACGGAGGCAGTAACATTGTGGTTCAACCGAGTACGACGAACTATATTTTCATGACTGCGACGGGTGCCAATGTCGGAGCTACATTCCCCACAGATCGCAGCTTCATTCCCCTCGCCACTGTTGTCACTTCTGAAGCTGGTGTGACGACCGTCACAGACCGGCGGTCCATGAACGTCGATGACCGGGAGCAGAGCGAGTACATAGACTTCAATCCCACCTTCGAAGGCGCATCGTACCTTGGTGATGGGACGAGCAACGTCGGCAGACTCTTCGTCACGGACGAGGACGGAGTCACCACCAATTACTACAAATGGACTTCCACGATCTCAACGCTCCAAGATTACGACATCACCCTGCGGACGACCGTCCCCTACTCCTTCCTGAGCTGGCGGGATTCGGCTATGCAGTTGCGCTACAAGACGGACACGGCCGACACTGCGGACAATGCCTTCACGGTCAGTGTCTACGATACGGCGGATGCTGCCGTGACGCTCTCGGGATCCGTGGCCAACATCGCCTCGTCCGACTGGACGACGAAGTACGTGGAGTTCACGGACGGGACATGGACGGAGGGGGAGACATTCAGGATGGTCTTCCACATGATGGCGAAGGACAATCACTTCATCGATCTCGGCTCCATCCGGCTCTGGCTGAAGAAGCTCATCGACGGATAACGGAATGGATTCACTGCGCGACAGTTCTGTACAGTTCGAGGAGTTGTCGCAGGAGCCAGCGGCGCTGCTGGGGTGTCGCCCGTTCAAGCTGCATCTTCTTTATGATGTCCTGGACTCGGGCTGTTCCTGTCGGCTCATCATCGAGAAGCTCTGTCGTTTTTCGGGCGATGTGAAGGGCGATGGGAACCAGTTCTTCCTCCAGGATCTCGTCCAGTTCCTCTTCGCGTACGGGTCGTTTCAGCTTGTGAAACGTAACGTTCGTTCGCACGACATCATCATTGAGCACACGGACTTCCTCCGCCATACCATCGACGACGGCTGTTGCCCGCTGAAGACCACACGCTTTCAGAGGACGGTGTTTACATCCAACATTCATGCCATTCGCGATGGTGTCCGTTTCCCCGCATAGAGCGTACAAACCCTCCCTCGTTCTGAAGACGTTCAGAAGGCCTCCTCCCTTTAAATGGGGACAATCGGGGCACCCTGGACGGTTCATTTCCGCTGGGAAATCCTGTGCGCCCAGAACAGCCGTCGGATTGTCGGGATCCTCGATCCCGGTAACTCGGACCATTCCGGCGAAGGCGAGAACGTCTCCTGGCATGTATCTGTACTACACTACAATTACTAATATGTCAAGGATTCATGAGGTTCCCCATCTCCATTCGTAACACGGGACGGTATGGGGCAAGGGGAGGGGATACAAGTGCAATTTGCACTACAAGTGTGGCTTCGTATGGGCGCTCAGACGACGGGGAAACCGCACTTCGTGTCAAAGAACTTGTGCAAATTTCGGGCTTTTTCGCGTGGCTGATACAGTGAGAGCGATGAATGTCTTTTCGATGATCCTCACCGTAGCAGGTCTCTGCCTCTTCGAGACCATCAGTTCCGTCGACAACGCCATCATCAATGCTGAGGTGCTCTCGACCATGGGCAAGCGCGCGCGGAAGTGGTTTCTCTTTTGGGGGATCCTCTTCGCCGTGTTCGTCATCCGCGGATTCCTCCCGTGGCTCATCGTGTGGGCGACGGTGCCGTCGCTCGGTTTCCTCGGTTCGCTGACGGCGACATTTTCCAATGATCCCCACGTCCTTGAGGCCATCGAATCCTCCGCGCCGATCCTGCTCGCGGGCGGCGGCACGTTCCTCGTCTTCCTCTTCTTCCATTGGCTCTTCCTTGAGCCGAAGAAGTTCGGGCTCATCGGGGAGAAATTCTTCTTCACGCAGGGTGTGTGGTTCTTTGCCGTCGTGTCGGTGATCCTCGCGGGCATCGTCTGGTTTGCGATACAGCAAAATCCCATTATGGCCTTTGGTGCCGTCGTTGGTTCCACCGCATTCTTCATCACGCACGGATTCAAGGAGAACGCGGAGAAGGGCGAGAAGGAACTGATGAAGGAAGGCCTCTCGGATATCAGCAAGATTTTCTACCTCGAGGTCATCGATGCGACGTTCAGTATCGACGGCGTGCTTGGCGCCTTCGCCTTCACGCTCAGCGTGCCGCTCATTCTCCTCGGCAACGGTCTCGGTGCCATCGTGGTGCGGCAGATCACGGTGAGCAATATCGAACGCGTGCGGAAGTATTTCTACCTGAAGAACGGTGCCATGTATTCCATCCTCTTCCTCGGCGTCATCATGCTGGCGGACTCTTTTGGGGTGCACATTCCCGCGTGGGTTTCACCGGTCATGACGTTCGGCGTCATCGGGTACTTCTTCTGGAAATCCGTCCGAGAGTTACGAATGAAGCCCAAGGAACTTCTTCAAGCAGTCGAAGGAAAGTAGGGTGTCACCCTGAGCGCTGTCGAAGGGTGAAAATGGAGCCTGTTGATCTGGTGGAGGCGATCGAAGGAAAATGAGAAGTGAGAGAGGGGAGAAAGGAAAGAAAGGATTTTCTCGAAGAAGACTATTCTGCCCTATCTTTCCTTTCTTCCTTTTCTTTCCTCACTCCGGCATAGATGTACGTCCACCGATCAGAGACGTGGCTTCCTCGCATGCCACTCCGTTGCCTTCTGGAACGCGTGACCGGCCTGGAAGAGCCGTTCCTCGCCCCAGTGCGGCCCGACGAGCTGTAGGCCGATGGGCAGGCCTTCCTTGGACTGTCCGCAGGGGATCGCGAGGCCGGGAATGCCAGCCATGTTCATGGGGACAGTGAAGATGTCTTCCAGGTACATCTGCACGGGATCATTCGTGTGGGCGCCGACCTTGAATGCAGGAGTCGGGGCGGTGGGGGCGAGGATGACGTCCACGCGTTTGAAGGCTTCCTCGAAGTCCTGTTTGATGAGCGTGCGGACTTTCTGTGCCTTGCGATAGTACTGGTCGAAGTAGCCCGCCGAGAGCGCGTAGGTGCCGATCATGATGCGGCGCTTCACCTCCGGACCGAATCCTTCGCTGCGAACGCGCTCGTAATACTCCAGGAGGCTCCCGGGCGCTTTCACGGTGTGGCCGTAGCGCACGCCGTCATAGCGGGCCATGTTCGACGAGAGTTCGCAGGGGGCGATGATGTAGTACGTCGCCAGCGCGTACGGGGAGAAGGGGAGGCTGATGTCGACGATCGTCGCTCCCAAGCGTTCGTACGTCTTCGCCGCCTCACGAACGGCCTTCTCCACGTCCGTGCTCATCCCCTCGATGAAGTATTCCTTCGGCAGTCCGATCTTCATGCCTTTCACGCCCTTCGCGAGGGTCGAGGCGTAGTCGGGAACGGACGCGTCGCCCGTCGTGGCGTCCAGCGGATCCCGGCCGGCGATCGCCTTCAAAATGAGCGCGGCGTCTTCTGCGGTCTTCGCGAGGGTTCCGATGGAGTCGAGCGAACTCGCGAAGCTCATCACCCCGGAGCGGCTCGTGCGGCCGTACGTCACCTTGATGCCGGTGCATCCGCAGTAGCTCGCGGGCTGGCGAATCGAACCGCCGGTGTCCGTGCCGAGCGCGAAGAGGCACTCGTCCGCGGCCGTGGCCGCCGCTGAGCCTCCGGAAGAACCTCCGGCAACGCGCGTCGCATCCCAGGGACACTTCGAGGGACCGAAGCAGCTCCATTCGGTGCTGCCCCCGCAGGTGAATTCATCCGTGTTCGTCTTGCCGAAGCTGATGGCGCCAGCGGCCTTCAGACGCTTCGTCGTCGTCGAGTCGAAGGGCGGGATGTAGTCTTTATTCCTGAGGATGTTCGAGCAGGCAGTCGTGGGTACGCCCTCTTCGCAGAAGACGTCTTTGGCGAGGTAGGGGATACCCATGAGGGGCTTCGAAAAATCCCCTTTCGCGTCGATCTTCTTGGCTTCGGTCAGGGCTCTCTCAAAATTTCGATGCACGACAGCATTGAGTGTTTTGTCTATTTTCTCGACGCGTTCGATGCAGGATTGCAGCAACTCAACGGCGGAGATCTCCTTCGTGCGGAGTTTGTCATGAGCCTGTGCGATCGTGAGGGTCGAGAGCTTATCCATGGGCGGAAGGCGTGACGATTTGATGGTCTGCGATCGGCAGGGGGCTCGTCGCGAGGAGTGCATCCGGTGTCGCGATGTCATTCCGGATGTCATCGGCGCGGGAACGATTGCAGAGTCCTGTGATCTGTGCGGTCGGCTCCACACCTTCCGTATTCACCTCTGAGAGCTTGTCCACGTAACCGAGGATAGAGCTCAGCTCGGGGGCGAACTTCGCCACTTCTTCGTCCGAGAGACGGAGTCGTGCGAGCTTCGCGATATGCCGGACTTGTTCGGGATTCAGATGGGACATTTCATTGTGAGAGTGAAGATATGGAGCGGAGCGAAGTATATAGTACGTAGTACGCAGTATGTAGCCCAGAGTTATATATATATCATACTGCGAACTTTGTACTTTGTACTACGTACTCCATACTATCCTCTGTGAAACTCTCCCGACTCCGCGGCAGGAAAGTCTGTGATCGTGTTCTCCGACTCGGCAGGGTCTGGAAGGGTCGTACGATGCTCATCCGCTTCGTCCCCGGAGCTCCGCGCGACCCGCGGGTCAATCCGGACGTTTCCGCGGTGTATATCGGCCTGTTGGCCTCGACGAAGCTTCACAAGTCCGCCGTCGTGCGAAACCGCATGCGCAGGCGCTGCAGGGAGGCTTGGCGCACCGAGCTACAGGGAGTTCAAAGTGTCGCCACTGTCCAGTTGTTGATCTCCCCGCGTTCCTCTAGTCTGGAAGCGCCTTTTGCAGACATCCAGCACGACGTCCGTACGTTCCTTTCTTCCCTTCCGTCTTCATGGCCGCCCCTGCCCCCAAACGATCGTCCTCGCTCTTCCAGTTCGCGCTGATTTTCGCCATCGTGTACCTGGGGAGCCAGCTCATCCTGCGCACCTTCTTTCCGCAGACGCAGCAGCAAGGTCCCGGATCGCTCACGCTCACGGTGCCAGGCATTACTGTGGGTCATCATCCCATTCTCACCCTTAAGAACGGTACCCAGACAGGGGTGTTCTTGATAGACCGCTGTCCTAACCCGCCCGCTGATATCTTCTTCGTGGAGGGGTCCGGCAGCGGAGAGAAGCTCTCCTCCATCACGTCGTCGCAGAATGCCGTCCCCTGCGTTCCTCCCGCTGCAAGTGTCGCGGCCCATAAGCAGGCACAGCTTCCCCTCTCACCGTGGCAGTTCTCCGTTTTCTCGCGAACGGGCATCTATGAGGTTCGCCTGCCGGTCTACGGCCAGACAGGGGCTCTCGCCGGTGTGGGGCTGGATCGGACACTCGTGTCACCCACAGGAGAAAAGATCCAACCTCAACAGACGCTCTCAGCGCGGTTCACGCTGAGTGAGCCGGGAGCCATGACGAAGCTCTTCCGCACGTTCGTCACGAAGCCGTTCCTGAATCTTCTCATCTTCATCGCGTCCATCGTTCCCAATCACAACCTTGCCGTCGCCATCGTCATCCTCACGCTCTTCGTGAAGTTTCTCCTCTTCTTCCCCACGCAGCACGCGTTGGAGGGACAGCGGAAGATGCAGATGCTGCAGCCGAAGCTCGACGAGCTGAAGAAGCAATTTCCGAATGATGCCAAGCGCCAGCAGGAGGAGACGATGAAGCTCTGGAAGGAGCACAAGATCAATCCGTTCCAGACCTGCCTGCCGACGCTCGTGCAGCTGCCGATCCTCATCGGTCTCTTCTACGTCATCCGCGACGGGTCGGTGCTGGAACTCTCACGACACCTCATTTATCCGATGTACCAGGATCTGCCGTGGCGTTTCGGCACCAATTTCTTCGGTCTCAATCTCCTGCAGCCGGAAGTCATCATCTTCCCCGTCACGCTCGTCATTCTGCAGTTCCTCCAGATGAAGATGGCCTTCTCCATCTCGGACAAGAAGCAGGCGAAGAAGGCTGCTGCGAGTGGCAAGCCGCCTGCGCCCGCTTCCGCCATGCAGACGCAACAGAAGGTGATGCTCTACATGATGCCGCTCATGATCGGTTTCTTTGCCATCAAGTTCCCCGCCGCCGTCTCGCTCTACTGGGGCGTTTCCACGCTCTTCGGCATCGGGCAGCAGTGGTATGTGAACCGAGAACACCTGAGGGTTTGAGGCTGCCCGGAGAGAGGAATACTGAAGAACCCGAGGAGTTCGACGTGTGCTCAGGCTCCACCCTCCGCGGCTTCTTCCGTCGTTCCTGCTTCTTCCGTTGTGTTCGGCTGTGCAAATGGGATGATCACCGGCCCTTCAGTTGCGACAGCAGACGCTTCGGATTGCCTCCCCGCCGCAAGTCCTGCCAGCACCTTAGGATCTCCGGAGCACATCGATAGGGCGGTGGGGGTCAGTTGGAGATGCACGGGGAGACCTTTGAGTGCCTGAGCAAGTTGGTCGCAGGTCACCTCTCGGTGGGTTTCGATGCGGAAGGTGCGCGACTGATTATCAAAAGGGCGGGCCACGGCCAGGAGACCGGCAGTATCAAGCCTCTGCTGTACGTTACCGGGAATATCTTCTCTCTCGATTTCCTTGGGACGACCGGCGATTTTCGCGCTGTACGAGTTGGCGGAGTAGTACCAAGGTTTCTGTGCCTCGTTGAGTGGTGGCATGGAGAAGGGAAAGAATGAAGGCCGGTACGATACCGTCTGTGTCTCCACGGTCAAATGCATCCTTGCTTTTGTACCGGTGTTTACCTTCCCCCTGCGGAAAACTGCGGTATTATCTCCCCTCGCATTCACTCCAGCAGCTTGGAGGCGGAGATTTTTCAAGGCATTCCGAAGGCGAATGCCGGAGGTTCTTCGGGTTGCGCGGTATCCACCAGATCAGTCGGGACGACCTCGGCGAACAGACCATCGCACATGTCTCTCGCAATCTCCACGACTCGTCGAACCTGCTCTCGCGAGCAAAGGATGCCGATGACGCAGATCGAGGTTCCCCCTTCTCCCGTGTCCTCATCCACTTTTCCGTTATAATCGTCGACGAACACATCCTCTACCCCCAGCAGTTTCAGTCTCCCTTTCAAAAGATCCGCAGCTTCCTGACGGTATCTCCACACTGGTTTATTTTCTTCTCCATTCGTATTGATGATCCCTATGACACTGACACGGTTGAAGTTCATCGCGATCAGCTTGTCATAATATACTAAAAATTGAAATGATTTGTGTGTCAAATCCCATAGAGCCCTAGTTCAAGCAAAAAAGTCGTAGCTCACGCGACAGTAACGTCTTTGCACAGGTAGACGTCCTGAATGGCATGGAGCAGCTCCACCCCCTGGTCCATGGGCTTCTGGAATGCTTTGCGGCCGCAGATGAGACCCGTGCCGCCTGCGCGCTTATTGATTACGGCCGTCTTCACGGCCTGCGCGAGGTCATTCTTGCCGCTGGCGCCGCCGGAATTGATGAGGCCGATCCTGCCCATGTAGCAATTGGCCACCTGCCAGCGCGCGAGATCGATGGGATGATCGGTGATGAGGTCTGTGTACATGCGCTCGTCGAATTTGCCGTACTTGCCCTCCGGACTCACGGCCTTGAACCCGCCGTTATTCTCCGGGAGCTTCTGCTTGATGATGTCCGCCTGCATCGTGACGCCCAGGTGGTTGGCCTGCCCCGTGAGATCCGCGGAGACGTGGTAGTCCTTGTCCTTCTTGAATTCCTTGTTTCGCAGGTAGCACCAGAGCACGGTGAACAAGCCGAGCTTGTGCGCCTGCGCGAAGGCCTGCGCCACCTCCACGATCTGCCTGCCAGATTCCGCCGACCCGAAGTAGATCGTGGCGCCGACGCCCAGTGCTCCCATGTCCTTCGCCTCCTGCACTGTGCCGAACATGATCTGGTCGAATTTGTTCGGACACGTCATGAGCTCGTTGTGGTTGATCTTCACGATGAAGGGGATCTTCGATGCGTACTTTTTGGCTACTGCACCAAGAACTCCGTAGGTCGAAGCAACGGCGTTGCAGCCGCCTTCCAGTGCCAGTTTCACGATGTTCTCCGGGTCGAAGTAGTCGGGATTCTTCGAGAATGATGCTCCGGCGGAGTGTTCGATGCCCTGATCCACCGGGAGGATGCTGAGGTAACCCGTGCCGCCGAGCCGTCCGTGCCCGTAGAGTGTCTTCAGATTCTTCTGCACGGTCGCGGAGCGGTCCGATATTTTAAACGTATCCTCCATATGCTTGGGGCCGGGGAGGTGCAGTCGCTCCTTGGAAATTGTCGTGCATTTGTGGGAGAGGAGATTGTGTGCCTCGTCACCGAGGAGTTTCTTGATGCCGGCAAGATCCATGAGAGTGAAGGGGAAGAGTGGCAAAATCCTACCACGACGTTTCCTGACTCTCTAGCGATGCAGCGATTTCACTGTATTTGGCTTTACTCCTTTTGTTCTCGCTTTAGAATGCCGGCCTCCCAGACTCTGTTTGGGAGCCGTTCTCTCACACTTGCCCGATAACTCACGGCGGACGCAAGGAGATACCTTGCCTGTGCCGTGAGTTATACTCGGTCTGGTCCCAACAATGGAGGGTTTGCAATGCTGGTCCTCACACGGAAAGCCGATCAAAAGATTCAGATCGGCTCAGGCATTACTGTCACGGTCCTCGAGGTGAAGGGTCGCCACGTGCGCCTCGGCATCGAGGCTCCAGTTGAAGTGCCCATCGTACGTAGCGAGCTCATAGGCACGTCTGCCGGACTTCCTCGAGCACCCCAATCTCCGCCTGATTCCGCGTCCTCCGGAGAGCCCGTGGATTGACGGTCCGGATGGGCGAGAAGAGAAAACGAATTTCAGGCCTAGGCCTGAGGAAACCGGCGGCTCATCCCGCCGGTTTTTTTCTTTTAAATAGCCATAATCTCTATATTTGACAAATATAATAAAACTTGATTATTTAGCATTAGTCCTCTAGTATTCTCGCAGTCCGTATCTCCTCAGTAGCGTCATGAAGACGCGGCGTGCTTGCACGCATGGAAGGGGAGAGAAGGATCCTGCTCCTTTCATGGAGGATTTGCGACATGGTCACATCTGATTTCTTGCCCAGCACATTCACATGTCCTGCGGGCTCCGAAATCCGGATCGGTCGAAAGTCCAGAGTGACTGTTGCTTCAGTCGGAGCGACGAGGATCAAAGTGTTGATCCGTGCTCCCTATCTCCCCGTTTGCCGGGGGGAAGTTCCCGCCGCAGGGAAGAACTGTCGCAAGGGTCCATTGGTCTTCACTCGCAAGCTTGATCAAACGGTGATCATTGCGGGCTTCATCACGGTGAAGCTGACCTGGATCGAGGACCGTACGGCTCATGTTGAGGTGCTGGCTCCCAGAGATGTCCCTCTGTGGCCAACACAAGGAGCCAAAGTCGTCGCCCTCAATTAGGGCGGTCTAGAATCGCCACTCTGGCGATTCAGGGGTCGCAACTCTTGCGGCTCCCGCCAGGCGTTCACTCGAACGCCTGGCAATTTCATATGCGGCAAGTCCTTCCATCCTTATACTGGTCCCGATGTCCGGCATCTCTTCAAATCTCCGTCTCTACAACACGCTCATGAAGCGTGAGGAGGAGTTTACGACGCTCGAGCCGAAGAAAGTCCGGATGTATACCTGCGGGCCGACAGTCTACGGACGGCCACACATCGGAAATTATTCGTCGTTCCTCATGGCGGATTTGCTGCGACGGTGGTTGGAGGTGAAGGGCTACTCCGTGAAGCACGTGAAGAACATTACGGACGTTGGCCACCTTGTTGCCGATGCCGATGAAGGCGAGGACAAGATCGAAAAACAGGCGAAGAAGGAGAAGAAAGATCCGCTTGATGTAGCCAAAAAGTACGAGGCGGAGTTCCTCGCCGACGAGGCGGCGCTGCGCATCAAGGAACCCTTCGCGCGCCCCCGAGCCACCGAGACGATCAAGGAGATGATCGCGACGATCCAGACATTGATGAAGAACGGAAACGCGTACGAGACCGGCGACGGCATCTACTTCGACGTGCACACGTTCAAGGAGTACGGGAAACTTTCCGGCAACACGCTGGACGCTCTCGAAGCGGGATCACGCGTGGAGGTGAATGAGGAGAAGCGCCACCCCGCGGATTTCGCGCTCTGGAAGAAGTGTGTCGGTGACAATAGCAAGCACCTGCTCCGGTGGACGTATCCCGAAGGCGAGCGGATCTACACGGAGGGTGAGGATGCGAAGGCGGGCTTCCCCGGTTGGCACATCGAATGCACCGCCATGTCACGCAAGTTCCTGGGTGAGCAATTGGACATCCACACGGGCGGCGAGGACAACATCTTTCCGCATCACGAGTGCGAGATCGCGCAGAGCGAGTGTAGTGGCAAAGCGCCATTTTCCCGCTTCTGGCTGCACAAAAGGCGTATCGACATGGGCGAGCTCAAAATGTCCAAGAGTCTTGGCAACGTGCTAAGCGTACCGGACATTGTTGCCAAGGGATTCAGCCCCCTGGACCTCCGGTACCTGTTTCTTTCGGTCCATTACCGCACGCAGCTCAAGTTTATGGAGAAAGGGTTGGAAGATGCGCGGAAGGCGAGACGGAAGATCGTGGAGTGGATGAGTTGGATGACATTAATGAAGCCTGTGACGTCAGTGGACGATCTTCTTCCGGCTGAAACAGTGTCGTCATGGTCTGATCAATTCGCAGATGCAATGAATGCGGATCTCAATACACCCGCAGCTCTTGCCATCATATTTGAAGCAATGAACGCGACGCGCGTTGGAAAATATTTCGATGCGCAGGGCTTGAATGAGACATTAAAATTCATCGCGATGGTTCGTAAAACCTTTGGCTGCTTCGAGCCGGAGGAGGAGACCGTTCCGGAGGAGGTTCAGGATCTCGCGAAGGAACGCGATGCCGCGCGTCTTCGCAAGGACTTCAAGGAATCAGACCGTTTGCGCGATGAATTGCAGAGCAGGGGATTCGAAGTGAGAGACACGAAAGAGGGGACGAAGGTTAGAAAGAAGTGATCGAATGAACCTCCCTACTTTCTCTGTCTGCTCGACAGAGAAAGTAGCAATGAAAACTCTCCACTTCGTCTCCTCCCTCTCGCATTCTAGGGGAGCCGCTCAGGGCAAGCCGCGCGATCCGCCTGCCCTGAGCGAGCGAAGCGAGTCGAAGGGTGGCGCGCGGAGCCTCGCCATGTACTGTTCTCTGTTTGTTGTATCCCTCGGATTCTTCGGCTTCATCGGACTCTTCGGAATCCTCCAACTCGTCACGAACGGTCTGCATATTTTGTAAATCTTCTTTTACATAAGGTCCATCTAGCACCTCTTCCTATATATAAGGTGTCGGAGGTGAAGGGAAATGAACATCGTTCCTTTGCCCCCTGTGACTCGTTTCTGAGATTAAGAACATTGAAATGAAGAGAATGGCTTATAGAAGAGCAAAAGCTGAAGTTGTGGAGCTCAACAAGCGGGGAATATGTGAAATGGGGTTGACTGATTGTACAAATAACCGTGCACAAAAATTATTCTTTGAACGAAAAGCCATCAAATGCAACAACAATTACATGAGATGAAATTTCGAGGAGAGCAGCCATTTCGCGTGTGAAATCATCGGAGAAAATCGCATTTGCTGCAAAAATTATTGATTTAAAGCCCCACATGGCTCCTGAGCGTGCGTAACGCACATGGATCCATTGCGTTCTCTGTCCTGCCACCTTTGAGACTGCGAGGCTTGCTTCAAATGGAGCCGTTTCGCTAGTATCCCGCTGATCTGCTCAGCAGAAGGTGGGCAGGATCATACGTACGTGTTCCTTGACAATTCGGCAGCTTGCCCTGTCCAACAGGACAAGAATCACATCCTCCCGTTCGCTTCCTTTGTGCTGCGAGACGGGCAGGGTCGTGTCTCGTATCCAGAGTGCTGATCTGTCCTCTTCTCAGGGGACGATTACGATTCCCTATATATAAGGTGTCTTCACTTGGTGTGTGCTCTTTATATTTAAGGAGAAGAGTGCCCCTATTCCCCGGACATTTCCGGCGGCGGGCGCTCATCTCACGACACGAGGCGAAAGACGCCAGGGAGTCGCACTCCCCTTCCTCACGAATACCCATCTTCATCTCCCTTCGTTTTTATTTCCTTTTTCTTCCCTACCTTATGGACATTTCTCGTTTGAAGAAAGTCCTCGCAGGGTTCTCCGCCGTAGCGATGATGCTCTCGACTGTGTCGACAGCAATCGCCGCCTACGCGGACGTTCCCGCAGGCGTGTGGTATGAGGAGGCCGTGAAGTCCTTTACGGACGCCGGCTACCTCGATGCCTCACAGCCAAATTTCCGGGCCACCGATACGGCCAACCGCGCTGAGTTCACGAAACTCGTCGTGGAGCTGAACGGCGGAATCCTCTCCACTGCTCCGGCAGTTCCGAGCTTCGACGACGTCAAGGCGTCAGCTTGGTTCTACGGGTACATGGAGGAGGCCGGCAAGGAAGGCTGGGTCAAGGGCGACGGTAACTGCTACGGCAGCCACCCGTGCTACGCCCGGCCCACCTCCAACGTCTCGCGCGCCGAGGCGGCAGCACTCATCGTTCGCGCCTTCGGGCTCGAGTCGACGTCTGACGCTCCGACGTTCGTCGACAACCCATCCGGTCAGTGGTACACCGACGCGATCCAGATCGCTGCGGACCACTGCGTCCTCCAGGGTGACGGGGCCACAGGCCGCGTCCGCCCGACGGACAATATGAACCGCGCAGAAATGGTCGTCATGCTCAACCGCGTTGATCAGGGCCTCGCCTACGGCACTGACTGCGGTGGCGGACAGACCGCTGCACCGGCAGTTTCCAATGCTTCCGCGGCTTCCACCGTGAAAGTGCTGGTTGACTTCAACGTCGCTGTCGACAAGACCGCCGCCGAGACGATTGCCAACTACGCCGTCTCTCCGGCTCTGACCATCACGTCCGCCACGCTCACGAGCGAGAAGACCGTCGAACTCGTCTTCTCCTCCGCGATGACGGCCAATAAGGAGTACGCCCTCACGGTCTCCAACATGAAGACCGCCGATGGCGACACCTTCTCGGACACGGCCACCTTCATGGGATACAGCGCCCTCCCGCAGGGCAACGGCACCCTCGAAGTGACCGTTTCCTCCAGCAACCCGATCGGTGACACGGTACCCAAGGGTGCCCACACCGTTCCGATGCTCTCCCTCGACCTCACGGCTTCCTGCGATGACAGCGTGACAGTCGAGACACTCACCGTCCTCCATGAGGGCTTCGGTGACAAAGGAGATATCGACGCCGTGTACGCAACGATCGACGGCGGTCGCGTTTCCCGCGAGCGCACCATCGATTCCAAGGACCAGACAGCTGAGGTTCGCTTCGTGTCCCCCCTCGTCGTGCCGGCCTGCAAGACCGTCACGGTCGATGTCGTTGCGGACATCGCGACTTCGGCTACAGCTTCCGCGGAGCACAACTTCGCAGTGGAGCTCGCTTCCGATCTCGTGACGAACGCGAAGTCGCTCTCGGGCAACTTCCCCCTCCGGGGTAACAGCTTCCGCGTGGGAGCAATCACGAGCGGCACGCTCTCTGTGGCGTACCGCACCGTCACGCCTTCCGCTTTGGAAGTCGGCGACAAGGACGTCGTTCTCGGTAAGTTCGAGGTTTCCACGAACTCCATCGAGGATCAGACGCTCTACGCCATGACCCTCCATCAGGCGGGCACGGTTTCCGACGGCGATGTCACGAACATCCGCATCCGCCGCACGGACAAGACCGTCATCACCAACTCGGTTGATCAATTCAGGAGCAAGTTCGCAGCGCTCACATTCAGCCCGCCCTTCACCGTTCTCGAGGGCGACAGGATCACCCTCGAAGTGATCGGTGATCTCGTCGGCGGCGCAGCCAAGACAGTCCAGATCGACTTCGACGAAACATCGGACATCTTCGCGGTCGGTTCCCTCTACGGCTACGGCGTCAACGGACAGCTCTATGGCTCCTCAGTGGGTACGCCCACGGGGACCGTTTCGTCCATCACGGTCGATGCGGGACAGTTCACGATCGCCATCAACGGACCGTCGCAGCAGACCTTCACACGCGACCAGACGGATGCGGTCCTCGCCAACGTCGTCTTCACGACGGGCGGTGAGACAGTGAACGTCAAGAAGATGTACATCGCGGTTCAGGGCAACACCGTTACCGGTGCGACCTTGGCCGTTGGCCATGGTAATGGCACGAGTTTCGACGATATCAGTGAAGTGATGAGCAGCGTCACTCTGCGCAACGCCACGACGGGCCGCTCCATCGAGGGCGTCCAACTGACGGGTTCCACGGAATTCGGCACCAACGCCGGAGCGACGACAGCCACCTTCCAGATCTACCGCTTCGATGACTTCACCGTGAATGGCACGGAGAACTGGCAGTTGAAGGTCGACTTCACCGACAACGGCACAGGCGTCTCCCCCACACAGGGTGATCAATTCAGGGCTTTGATCTGCGGTGAGCCCACTCAAATCAGCAACGCCACGAACACGGTGGGATGCAGTTTCAACGGCATCACGGCGAACGCGACGACCACGACTTGGAACCTGGAACTCGAGGGTCTCTCCACGAGCGACAAGGTCCAGGATGTTCGTCCTCGCGGCACCATCGTCGGTAATGCGCAGCGCATCGCCGATGCGTCCTTCACGGTCACCGTCAAGTCTCTCACGAGCACGGAGACCGCAGTGAAGAACGCCAAGAACATCCGTCTCCTCCAGTTCGAGGCACGCGCGGGTGAGGCCAAGTCCGTTCTCCTCACGAAGGCTATCTTCGAGGCGGTGGGCGGTGCAACAGCCCTCCAGAACGGCGTGAACTACGGACTCTGGGTTGACACGGATGGCGACGGCACGGTCGATACGATCCTCGACAGCGGGAAGTCGGCCTCCGCCAACACCATCACGTTCGACGGCATCACAAACGGCGGCTTCGTCGTCGGCAAAGAGCAGACGGTGAAGTTCGAGGTCCACGCGGACATCGCGGGGTCCCTCACGACCGCCACGACGCTCCAGTTGCGCTTCGCAACGGGTTCCACCTCCTACGTTGAGGCGGAGACCGTCGATCGCGGCACGAGCCTCTCCGGCATCAAGACGAACGGTACCTGCGCAAGCACATGCGACGTGACGGTCACGACAGCCAATTCCCCGTCATACAGCCTGGTCTCGCAGGGAACACTCTTCGTCACGAAGAAGGAGACCATCCGCAGCCGCCAGCTCCTCGCTGGTGCGCTGGGTGAATCCGTCCTCAGCTTGAACTTCCGCGCGATCAACGAGCCGATCGACATCACGAACCTCCAGCTCACGTCCTCCGGTTCCAAGGCGAAGTCGGTCGACCGTCTCGATCTCTATAAGGTCGGACAGACGACACCTTTCGCTTCCGCCACGACGAACAACTGTGGATCGGATGATGTCCCAGGTTTCAACCCCGGTCTCGTAAACGGTGCTGCTCAAGCGCAAGTCACGACTTTCTGCGCCAGCATGCAGAGCCAGCAACTCGTTGTGCCGAAGGCTGACGAGGTCAATGTGCTCGTGAAGCCCAGCATGAAGGGCGACGAGTCCGGAGCCACTTCCGGAACCGGTGTGTCATTCTGGATCGATATGAACTCTGCAAACAGCAGCGCCACGGGTACGGGCGCGGTCCGCGCACGCGGCGTGGATTCCAGCAACAACCTCGCGGGCAACGATGACGATCAGACCGATGATGGCGAAGTCTTCATCGGTACATCGACGGTCACGTCGTCCGGGACGTACATTGCCGGAGCACAGAACATCACCGTTCTCTCGAAGCTTGATTCCATCGTGAACGCGAACGCGGATGCAAACGGTTCCAACGTGCCGTCTGGCGTGAAGGAGCTGGGTGTCTTCAAGTTCTCCGCTCTCACGAACAACAACACGAAGAACGGTCTCAACAAGTTCACGCTCTCCGGCGTGATCTTCAACGTCACCGCCACGAACGTTGCCATCGATTACACTTCTTGGGTCTTCTACAACAAGGCCAACACATCGGCGACCCACGCGTGTAACACGTTCACGACAGCCGGTACTCCGATCGTCATGTCGAACTCCGGCGCATTCCTCGTGCAATGCGACAATATCCGCACGGGAACGGTCGACACGAAGATCGATCCAGGTTCGAACAAGACCTTCGTCCTGAGGGCGAATGTCACGAACCCCGATGTCGTTGCGACCAACACATCGAACATTCTTGTGTCTCTGCAGGACTTCGCGTCCAGCACGAACTCGACGTTCTCCTCCACGACGAGCCACATGCAGTGGTCCGACTACGAGGATCAGACAGCCGTCGCACAAGACTTCAACTGGGTCGAGTACTCAGACACGTCCGTCAACTCCACGAACTACCAGAGCTGATCATCGTGTGATCTTTGCCCAAAATAGGCACGAAAGGGCCCCCTCTAGAGTGAGGGGGCTCTTTTTGATGCATGAGGGAACCAAGGTTCCCTCATGGACACCCTCCTTCAAGGTGCGGCTCCAGCGCGGGAACCCGCGAGACCCGCGCTTCGCCGCACTCATCCCCCACCCGACCTCCCCATGGGGGAGGGGAAGGGGAAGCAAATTATCCAAAGAATTTCCGCTTCAGCCCCAAGAGGCTATTCAATACGGGCCGTAGCACGATCTGCTGCTCCGGGGGATATGTGACGACTGTCCCGCCGAATTTCTCCTTGAAGGCCGATACTCCGGTCCAGGGATGGCTTTGGGGGGCTCCCGGGGGAGAGATGCCCAGGAGATCATAGGAAACGCATCCGAGGGCCTTGCAGCGCTTCATCGCCTCCCATTGGAGCAGGTAGGGCGCCATGAGGGCTCTGTGGGCATAGGAACTCGCCCCGTAGTAATACACTCCGGTTCCATTCCAGATGATTCCGAGAAGGCCGGCGAGGGCTTCCTTGTAGCCTGGGCTGTTCGCCCCCATCCCCACCCCCGTTCCGGGAGAAGGGCGCACGCTGTCGTTCTGCGCTGCGTACGCCAGCAGGAGAAAGCTCCCCGGCAGTTCCTTCAAGAAGGCCTCGTAGTGAGTCTTCGGCTTGATGCCGAAAGCGTCTCGACCGCCGGTCTCCTTCAGGAGCGCGTAGAAGGCATCGATGTCTTTGGACTCCTCCACGCGCACGCCGTGTTTTTCAGCCACTTTGATGTTGTAGCGGCCTTTCTGGTGCATCTGTGCCAGGAGGGCTTCTTCCGGTTGTGTCAGATCCAAGATCCGTGTGGCTTCGGGTTGTTCGTGGCGCCCTGAGGGGCGAATGGAAAATTGAAAATTGAAAATTGAAAATGGAGCAGGGGGAGACAGGAACAGACTGAGACATTTTTCTCTTTGAGCACTCAAGATGATGCGGTCCAAGAATGGTTTCCATTCATTTCCCATTTTCCATTTCTCATTTTCCATTCCAAGGGCGAGGGGTCCGCGGGGAATATCCCACGTGCAGAATCCCCCAGCCGTCCGGTCGATGATCACCAGGGCGCTTGCGAGGATCTGAGAGCCCTCCATTGCCCCGTAGACGCGCGTTTGCCGCCCGAATGCCTCCTGATAGCCTTTCCATTCAATGGACTGCCACAGGCTGCCCTGCGGGTGATGTTTCACCCATAGGTCGTAGGCCGACAGTTCCCCGGGAGTCGTGAGGAGGCGGATTTCCATCAGGGACAGTATAGAAGGAATTCGGGGTTCTGAGAGGATAAGACTTTGGTCTTGTTGATTGCCCACAAGAGGAGAAACCGATACCGTTCCTCATTCATTCCCATTCTTCCCTATGGCATACGTCCTCCCCGACCTTCCCTATCCCTACGACGCGCTGGAGCCCTTCATCGATGAGGTGACGATGCACATCCACCATGACAAGCATCACCAGGCGTACTGCGACAATGCGAACAAGTTTCTCGCCGGGACCGATCTTGCGGACAAACCCATCGAGGACGTCCTGAGGAGCCTCGACACATTACCGAAGGACAAACAGACGCCTGTCCGCAACCACGGGGGCGGCTTCTTCAATCACAGCATATTCTGGACGTTCATGGCCCCGCCCAAAGGTGCCAAACCGACGGGGGACCTGGAGAAGGCGATGCGGGACACGTTCGGCGGGCTCGAAGGCTTTCAGGAGAAATTCACCGCGGCTGCGATGGGTCAGTTCGGGTCCGGATGGGCATGGCTCGTTTCCAACACGGGGAAGCTGGAGATCATGCAGACGCCGAACCAGGACTCACCCGTCTCCGTCGGCAAGGTTCCCCTCCTCACGCTGGACGTGTGGGAACATGCCTATTATTTGAAGTACCAGAATAGGCGTGCTGACTACATCAATGCTTGGTGGAATGTCGTGAATTGGGATGAAGTTGCACGCAGGTTCGCGGCCGCGAAGGGATGACCATCGGGAGGAAAGAAAGGGAAGAAAAGAAAGAAAAGACAGAGGGGGAAATATTCTTCGGTCACCTTTCTTTCCCTCCTTATCCTTTCTCCATTTTCTTTCTTCCATCCATCATCGATGAAAGATTATTTTTCCAACGCAAGATTTTTTTTCTGAAGAAAATTCTCTGCGGCGTGCGGCAGCGGCAGTCCATGCGTGGCTCAGTGAAGGCACATCGTGGAAATGGGTGACGGATGATTTTTTTTCAGCGACAGATTGCGAGCCTCAGAGGGCGAAATTTTTATTGACATGCGAAGTCACGAGCCTATATTCGGGCATATTTCTCTTCTCAATCTTTTGACATGGCCCACTCGGCTTCCCGGACGTTCTCTGTCCGCGCACCAAAAGCTGTCCGTCACTCCGATACTCCCCTGAAGAGATTCACACCGCTGACCGCAGCGGAATACAAAAACAGCAAAGCTTGGGGTATGGCGACCTCCCTCGATCTCCACGGGTGCAATCCGGCACCCATTCGCGATGCGCAGGCGATCAAGGATTTCACGGCAGAGCTTTCCCGGAGGATCGACATGAAGCGCTTCGGCGATACGGTGGTGGTCCACTTCGGCGAGGCCGAGGCGGTCGCGGGCTTCTCCATGACGCAGCTTATCGAGACGTCTCTCATCTCGGCGCACTTCGCCAACGCCACGAACTCGGTGTACCTGGACGTCTTCAGCTGCAAATTCTACGATGCGCAGGCGATGATCGATTACGCCATCGAGTTCTTCGGCGGCACGTCCTACAACGCGCACTGTGTGCTCCGCGGCTGCGAGGAGTTCCCCAAGGACTACCAGAAGGCCTTCTCGAACCGCAACATCGTTCTGAACACGGCTGCCACGCCGGTCACCGCGTGAGGTGATGGAATCGGTCGAGTCTCTCGCCGGCCGTATCCGGACCTCCTTTCAGGGCCGTATTCTGGTGCTCGGGTACGGCGGCGTCGCCCAGTGCACGCTGCCGATACTGCTGCGGCACATCGACATGCCCCGAGACCGCATCACCGTGATGGACTTCGTGGATTACGGAAAGCATCCGCTCCTCCAATCTGCCTTGAAAGAGGGGGTGAAGTTTGTCTGCGAGAAGATCGAGCGGGCGACGATGGGGCAGCAGTTCGGCAAGTACCTCGGCAAGGGCGACATGCTCATCGACCTCGCGTGGAACATCGGCGCGACCGACATCCTGCGGTGGTGTCATGAGCACGGTGTCCTGTACATCAATACATCCGTGGAGCTCTGGGATCCCTACGAGAATTGGGACGTGAAGCTCACGACCGACCGGACGCTCTACGTGCGCCACATGGCCATCCGGGAAATGATCCGCAGCTGGAAGGAGCCCGGGCCGACGGCGATCATCGAGCATGGCGCCAATCCGGGACTCGTCTCGCACTTCACGAAGCGGGGACTCCTGGATATCGCGAAGAAGCTCATCGCGGAGAAGCCGAATGACTCCCGCATCAAGGACATCCGGCAGGCGATCGCCGAGGGTGCGTATCCCCGCCTCGCGCAGCTCCTCTCGGTCAAAGTGATCCACATCAGCGAGATCGACACGCAGATCTCTAACAAGCCCCACGACTTCGACGAGTTCGTGAACACGTGGAGCGTCGAGGGCTTCTACGAAGAGGGGACCGCCCCTGCGGAGATGGGGTGGGGGACACACGAGCGCATCCTGCCCCCGGACGCCCGCATCCACGTCAGTGGGCCCCGGAATCAGATCTGCATGGCGCGCTTCGGCATCAACACGTTCGTTCGTTCCCGCGTGCCCAGCCAGGACATCGTCGGCATGATCGTGCGTCACGGCGAGGCCTTCACGATCTCCGATTACCTGACCGTCAACGGCCTCGACGGCACGCCCGTCTACCGGCCCACGGTCCACTACGCCTACTGCCCCAGTCTCGCAGCCATCGATTCGCTCCACGCGCTCAGGAATCGTCACTACGTGAAGCAGGAGAAGATGCGGGTGATGAATGATGACATCGTCTCGGGGTTCGATGAGCTCGGGTGCCTCTTCATGGGCCATGATTTCAAATCCTGGTGGACGGGGACCGTTCTCAGTATTGAAGAAGCACGCAGGCTCGTCCCCGGTATGAATGCCACGACGATGCAGGTTGCGGCGTCGGTTCTGGGAGCCGTTTTCTGGATGATCAAGAACCCCACGAAAGGTGTCCTGATTCCCGACCAGCTTCCGCATGAGGAGATCTTGAGCGTCGCAGGGCCGTACCTTGGCGAGATGCCCTCTGTTCCGCTGGATTGGATGCCGCACGGGAATGACACGCTCGCGGCCAAAACGATCAACAACTTCACGCCGGCGGATGATGATCCGTGGCAGTTTCAGAAGTTTTTGATTGCCTAAGGTTGAGTCCGGTTGTTTCTGGGGTTGAGGTTTTCGTTAGCTCGTTATTTCGTTAGCTGGTTAGCTGGTTGTTTGCTGATCGGCCAATTCGAAGAATAACGAGCTAACCAGCTAACGAGAAACGTTCGAGCTAACGACTCCCCATCCCCTCCAGTTCCTTGAACCTCTTCTTCAGCTGGCCATTGCCGTTTCCGTTGCCATTCTTCCCGTTCTTCTTCTTCCCCTGCCCGCGCCAGTAGTTGTCCACGTTCACGCGGTAGAGGTTGTTGTAGCGCTCCAGCTCGTCGGGGCCCGCCAGCTTCAGCACGTCAAGCTCCGGCGCGAACATTTCCGAGTAGCGGTCGCGGCGGCGAATGAGCTTCGTCGAGCCGTCGGGGTGGATGAGGACGATGGCGGCGCGCTTGATGGTGTTGAAGTTACTGGCCATCACCTGCGCGTAGGCGCCCACGTCCATGATGGCGAGCAGGTCCCCCGCCCGCAATTTCGGCATGTGCAGATCGCGCGAGATAATCTCCCAGGCGTCGCAGGTATTGCCCCCGACGGTCAGCTTGTGGATACGCGGGGAGTTCATTTTGGACGCGGGGAGAAGGTCGTAGTGAAGCCCTTCCTGCACGAGGGCGTCCGGGACGAAGTTGTACGCGGAGGAGTCCACCACCACCATGCGCTTCTTGAGGCCGAGGCGCTTCTTACTGACGACTTTGGTGAGTCCGATGCCGGCATTGAGCACGATGCTCTTCCCGGGCTCGAAGACGAGCCGGAGAGGGTGATCGATGGCGTTGCGTTGGAGGAGGCCCTGAAACCACTTCGGGAAGCCTTTCATGTCCTCGATGGGGAACGCTTCCTCGTCGCCTACGGCCGCAGGGAAGCCGCCGCCGAGCGAGAGGCTCTTGATCTTGATCCCGCGGTCCTGGCAGCGCCGGACGAGCTTCACCATGATGCGTGCCGCAGCCTTGTACACACGCGTCTCGTGCACGTAGCCCCCGAAGAAGTGGAAGCCCTGCAGGTCCACGAAGGGGCTCTTGCGCGCGAGCTCGATGGCACGGTCGATGTACCCGATGGGGATACCGTACTTGTTGTCGCGCGTGGAGTAGTGCCCGATCTCCAGCATCGGATTGACCCGGATGGCTACGTCGATGTGCCGCTTGAGCTTCTTGGCGGTCTTGGCGATCTGCTCCAGATCCTCGATGGAGTCCGCCGTGATCGACTGCACGCCCATCTTCGTGGCGAAGAAGAGGTCCTGCTCGTTCTTGTAGAGATTGGTGAAGGAGAGCTGCTTGGGCTTGAAGTCGGCGAGCAGACCGAGGATCAGCTCTCCGACGCTCGAGCAGTCCAGCTCAAATCCCTCCTCGCGCAGGATGCGGAGGATCTCCAGATTGCTATTGCACTTCACGGCGAACTGAAAGCCGATCTCCGGGCCGAAGACCTTCTTGAAGCGCTGCGCACGCATGCGAATCTCGCTCTCCACGTAGACGTAGATCGGCGTCCCGTACTTCGCGACAATCGTGTCCACGGGCACCCCTTCGATCATGAGCATTCCACGGCGATCCTGTGACAGGAAACGCTCCCACCGGTCACGCATGTAGCGAGTGGAGATCCGCTGGTGGCGGCTTGCGCGCGGTGCTTTCTTCCAGTGACTTCCGGGAGGCTCAGATGGAGGGGTCATCTCGTGAATAATCTTGGAAACAAGCGCGGATTATAGGGTTGTCACCTTCGATGTCAATGAATTTTTCGCAAGCTTCTGAGGAGGGAAGCGTGTCACTCCGAGCGTAGTCGAGGGGCGACTCGTGTCATAGCCACCATGACACGCTATCATTCCACCGTAATTTCCCCCGCATTCATGGCAGCAAAGAATGACTCCTCCATCGATAGCGATACTCTCTTCGATCACTTGGGGGCGGCGGCACGCGGCTCCGGTATCTTCGGACTCCCATGCACGCCGGAGGAGGCAGAGATCGTGCTCCTGCCCGTTCCGTGGGAGGCCACGGTATCTTATGGCGGCGGGACGGCCGAAGGCCCTTTAGCCATTCTCAAGGCAAGCACGCAGGTGGATCTCTTCGACCGTGAGATCGGCTCGCTCTACCGGGCGAGGATCGCGATGCTTCCGGAATCTAAGGACGTGCGACGATGGAATTCTGAAGCCAAGGAGCATGCCCTAAAGGTTATGGAGAAGGGATTCGCTGATGCCTCAAACCGGAAGGATGCAGATGCAGTGAACGCGCTCAGTGACAAGGTCAATGCGTTTGTTGAGGAGCAGACGATGGCGATTCTGAAGCAGGGGAAGATCCCGGGGCTGATCGGCGGCGAGCACTCCACGCCCTTCGGCGCCATCAAGGCCGTTGCTGCGGCGCACCCCGGCATGGGCGTCCTGCACTTCGACACGCACTGTGATCTCCGGAAGGCTTTCGAGGACCTCGGACACTCGCATGCTTCGATCATGCGGCACGTGGCGGAAGACATTCCGAACGTCGCGAAGCTCGTGCAGGTCGGCGTCCGCGATTTCTGCCGGGAGGAGATGGAGGTGATCGAGAAGAGCAAGGGCCGGATCAAGACCTTCTTCGACGAGGACAACTGGGCGCGTCTCTTCTCCGGCACGCGCTGGGCGGAGATCTGCGAGGAGATCGTTGCCGAGCTCCCCAAGGAGGTCTACATCTCCTTCGACATCGATGCGCTCGACCCCGGGCTCTGTCCCCACACCGGCACACCGGTTGCGGGCGGGCTCAACTGGAATCAGGCTCTCTTCCTCATCAAGGCCGTCGCGAAGTCCGGCAAGAAGATCGTCGGGTTCGACCTCGTCGAGGTGGCGCCGGGTGATGATGAGTGGGATGCGAACGTTGGGGTGCGCTTGCTCTTCAAGCTGTGCGCGTGGACATTGCGGTCGCAGAAGCTGGTGTAGAGATTGTGCTCAGAATGGGAGGGTTGGGAGAGGGCAAGGAAGGCAAGAAAGGCAGAGAGGGCAGAGAGGGCAAGGAGGAATGGAAGAGAAGGCTTGTTTCAGCTATACTGTCTCGATGGCGACACACAAGGTCAAAGGCCCGGAAAATGCAGCTTCTGAAGGGCAGGCTGAATACGGTCCTGGTTTCTCGGAGATCGCGGAAGCGACAGGGAAACTGCGACATGCATTTGGCAATGTTCTCATGGCCGAGGCGGATTCGAATCCCGAATGGGAGGTTTTCGCAAACAAGTACGGTAAATATCCAGCTCTTGTGATCGACAAGGGGAGAACGTTAGGTGTTCCGGAATCGCAAATCCAGGCATACGCATTCTCTGCTCTTCAGAGGGAAACCCTCCTGCAAAACTATGGCGTCGTTGCGCGGCTCATGAAGAACAAACAGCTCGGTACTCCCGAGCTCATCTCCTTCTTCGAGGGTCTCGATCACAAGAGACAGGAAGCGATACAGGCGGAACGTGCGAGAAAATTGGCTGCGGAGGAACTACAGTCGGAGCAGCGGTATCTCGAACTGCCTCCGGCTTCGCAGGCGACCGTGGATGATCTTCTTGCAGCTCTCGACGGAGCTTCGGAGGAACTGAGTGAAATGTTTGCTGCTGAACTTGAGGACATCGTGGATACGGGAATCTGCGAACGACTCATTGGTATGGCACTGGCAGATCCGGATCGTCAGAAGAAGCTGACGGATTTTCTCGGAATGGAGAGGGAGGATATCGTTGCATATTTACCCATTCGTTTCGCTCCCGGCAGGGGAAAAGAAAGGCGTGGAAAAGGTGCGAAGTGAGTTGCCAGGGAAGGCTGAAATCACCGGAAAATCCCTTTGACTTGCCTCTCTTTCGCCTTACACTGCCCGCGTACATCGCACGGCGGCTTCCGATTGCGTTCTGAGAGCCGTGCAGCGTTTCCCTCGTCTCCTTCGCCGTGCATACGCGAGGAGATCTCATCCTTTCCACCCGTTTGTTATGGCCAGCAAGAAGAAGCCTGCGAAGAAACCTGCGAAGAAGTCCCATCCGAAGTCCGCGAAGAAGGTGAAGACGAAGGTGAAAGCGAAACCCAAGCTGAAGCCCAAGGCGAAGAAAGCCGCACCCAAGAAGGCGGTGAAGAAAGCCCCAAAGGCTGCGAAGAAAGTGGTCGCGAAAGTCGTTCCAAAAAAGGTGGAGAAGAAGCCGGAAATCAAGAAGCCAGTCGTGCGTGCGCCGGAGAAGAAACAGGAGCCGAAGGTCGTCGCGAAAGCCGTGGCGAAGGAGGTGCCGGTGGTCCGCCCGCCCGTGAAAATGCCTCCGAAGCGCAACTACCAGATGCACGTCACGACGGATGTCCTGCCCCGGCTCGTGCCGCACGTGGTGCCGGTCGCCGGTCGCACGCCCGCGGTCTTCAGCCGCCTGCCGCAGGAGCTTCATCCTGCCAAGGTCCAGGACGGTCGCGTGTTCCTCGTGCAGGAAGAGGATGAAGCGCACGTCCCCTCGCTCATCGAGATGCAGATCCAGAGCTACAAGTGGTTCCTCATGGAGGGGCTCAAGGAACTGCTGGAGGAGATCACCCCCATCACGGACTTCTCGGGGAAGAAGATGGAACTTCGCATCCTCGGCCACTCGTTCGATCCGCCGAAGTACGATCCGGACACCTGCCGCCGCCGCAACCTCAGCTTCGAGGCGGCCATGAAGGGTCACGTGCAGCTCATCAACAAGGAGACGGGCGAAATCAAGGAGCAGGATGTCTTCCTCGGTTCGATTCCGCTCATGACCGAGGGCGGCACGTTCATCGTCGACGGCATCGAGCGCGTCGTCGTTCACCAGCTCGTCCGTTCGCCGGGCGTCTTCTTCTCGAAGATGCCGGAGTACCCGAAGTACCACGCCGCCAAGATCATCCCGAAGCGCGGCGTGTGGCTGGAGATCGAGACCGACCGCCGCGGCATCATCACGTGCAAAATCGACCGCAAGCGCAAGATCCCCGTCACGCAGCTGCTCCGCGTCTTCGGCTACGAGACCGACTCGAAGATCCTGGATCTCTTCAAGGATGTGACGGAGCAGGAGCATGACTACATCCTCACGACGCTCGAGAAAGACCCGCTGCGTACCGTGGAGGAGGCCTACCAGAGCGTCTACCGCAAGATCCGCCCCGGAGATCTGGCCACGCCCGAGAACGCCAAGCAGCTCATCGATTCGCTCTTCTTCGACTTCAAGAAGTACGACATGGGCAACATCGCCCGCTACAAGCTCAACCGCCGCTTCGACCTCACGACGCCCAGTGATGAGGCGCACCGCGTCTTCCAGGTGAAGGACTTCGTGTCGATCATCAAGGAAATGGTCCGGCTCAATAACGGCCACGGTATCCCGGACGACATCGATCACCTCAGTAACCGCCGCGTCCGCAGCGTCGGCGAGCTCGTCCAGAACAAGTACCGCGTGGGTCTCGTACGCACGGAGCGCATCGTGAAGGATCGCATGACCGTCATGGATCTGGAGACCGTCACCCCGACCCAGCTCATCAACTGCCGCCCGATTACGGCCGCCATGCGCGAGTTCTTCGCGAGCTCGCAGCTCTCGCAGTTCATGGACCAGACGAACCCGCTCGCCGAGCTGGCGCATAAGCGCCGCCTCTCGGCCATGGGCCCCGGCGGACTCTCCCGCGAGCGCGCGAGCTTCGACGTCCGCGACGTTCATACCAGCCACTACGGCCGCATCTGCCCCATCGCCACACCCGAAGGCCCGAACATCGGTCTCGTGGTGCACTTGGCGGGCTTCTCCCGCGTCAACGAGTACGGTTTCCTCGAGACGCCGTACCGGGAGGTGAAGCACGATGTGCCGTTCGATCCCGACCGTCTCGTCGGCCGCATCCTCGACGTGACGGTGAAGGAGCAGCGCAAGGTCGTACTGAAGGAGGGCGACAAGGTCGACACGAAGGCGATGGCGTCCAAAGTGATCGCACTCCTTAAGAAAGAAGGCCTGAAGACGGTCCCGGTTCGCGCGTACTGCACGAGCAAAGTGATCTACGTGGATGCGGAGCAGGAGCGCCACCTCATGATCGCGCAGGCGCAGACCGACTACACGGAGCACGGTGAGTTCATCACGACCCGCATTCCTTCCCGCAAAGCGGGCGAGACCATGCTGGCGCACGTCCGCGACGTAACGCACGTGGACGTCTCCCCCCGGCAGATCCTTTCGATTTCCACATCACTCATTCCGTTCCTCGAGCACGACGACAACACGCGCGCCTCGATGGGAACGAACATGCAACGACAGGCGGTACCGCTCATCCGGCCGCACTCCCCGCTCGTGGGGACCGGCATCGAGGGCCTCGCGGCCCGCGCCTCCGGACATGCGGTTCTTGCGGAGGAGGAGGGAGAGGTGACGGCCGCGGACGCGCAGCTCGTCTCCGTGGTGTATCGCTCGGGCAAGAAAGTCACCCACAAGCTCCAGACCTTCCTCCGCTCAAATCAGGGCACGTGCTTCAACATGCGCCCCTGCGTGTTCCGTGGCCAGAAAGTCCGCAGAGGCGACCCGCTGGCGGATGGCGCGGCGGTGGAGCAGGGCGAGCTGGCACTCGGGCAGAACCTGCTCGTGGCCTACCTCTCCTGGGAGGGCTACAACTTCGAGGACGCCGTCATCATCTCCGATCGCATCGTGCAGCGCGGCGACTTCGATTCCATCCACATCGAGTCCTACGTCACCGACATCCGCGACACGAAACTCGGTCCTGAGCTCGTCACGCGCGATATTCCGAACGTGGGTGAGGCGAAGCTGAAAGATCTCGCTCCGGACGGCGTCGTGCGCATCGGTGCCACCGTCCACGAGGGCGACATCCTGGTCGGCAAGATCACACCCAAGGGTGAGACCGAGCTGACGCCGGAGGAGCGCCTCCTGCAGGCGATCTTCGGCGACAAGGCCAAGGACGTGAAGGATTCCTCGCTCCGCCTCCCGGGCGGCGCCGGAGGGAAGGTCGTCGACGTGCACGTCTTCGACCGCGCGGAGGGCGATGAGTTGCCCACGGGCGTCATCAAGCAGATCAAGGTGTTCGTCGCGCAGACGCGCAAGATCCAGGTAGGGGACAAGATGGCCGGTCGCCACGGCAACAAGGGAGTCGTCGCCCGTGTGGTGCCCCGTGAAGACATGCCGTTCCTCGCGGACGGCACGCACGTCGATATCATCCTGAACCCGCTCGGCGTTACATCCCGTATGAACATCGGACAGATCCTGGAGACCCACCTCGGATGGGCATGCCAGCTCCTCGGCATCAAGATCGCCACGCCCACGCTCCACGGTATTTCCACAGATCAGATCGAAGGATTCCTAAAAGCTTCGAATCTTCCCCGGACGGGCAAGGTTCAGCTCTTCGACGGGCGTACCGGCGAACGTTTCGCCCACGAGACCACGGTCGGCATGGTCTACATGCTCAAGCTGCTCCACTTGGTTGAGGACAAGATCCACGCCCGATCCGTCGGTCCGTACTCCCTTGTCACGCAGCAGCCGCTCGGAGGCAAAGCACAGCACGGAGGACAGCGCTTCGGAGAAATGGAAGTGTGGGCGCTGGAAGCCTACGGCGCGGCCTACACGTTGCAGGAAATGCTCACGATCAAGTCCGACGACGTCATCGGTCGTTCCAAGGCGTACGAGTCCATCGTGAAGGGCGAGCCCATTCGTCGCCCCTCCATTCCCGAGTCCTTCAACGTCTTGGTCAAAGAGCTCCAGGCGCTCGGTCTCAAGGTTGAGCTCCTGAAGTTCAAGGAGGAGGTCCAGCCCGAGGAGAAGGTGACCGTCGAAGAAGGGGAGGTCGAAGTGGTAGAGATGGGTTCCCGCGTCGAAGCGGCGGAGGAGGCTGAGGAGATGCTGCCCACGACCGACAAGATCGCCGAACTCGAAGTGACGGGCACCGAGACCGTCGAAGAAGTCGAAGGTGGTATCGAAGAGGGAAAGGATGTCGAAGCCTCCGGCGAGTCGGCAAAGGAAGAGATGAAGGATGCGGCGAGCGAGGAGGCGATGGAAGACGCGTAAAACCCCCCACCCCCAGCCCCTCCCCCAGTGGGGGAGGGGAACAAGGGGAGGGGGCTGGAAAATAAGAACGGTCTCCGGAAGGGGGCCGTTCTTCGATGTTTCTTCGGATTCCTCCAAGCGTTCCACGTCTCCATAGAACGTCCAGCTCCTCTTCCTGAAGCGGAAAATCTGATGTAAGCCAAACAATACATTCCGCAGGTCATTTCCCCGCACGGAGTCTTCCTTAGGCTATGCCTCCTGTATTTCTTTCCCCTACTCTTTTATGTTCAACGTGAACCGC
Source organism: Candidatus Peribacteraceae bacterium (assembly GCA_041666245.1). Lineage (GTDB taxonomy): Bacteria > Patescibacteriota > Gracilibacteria > Peribacterales > Peribacteraceae > CAIKAD01. The sequence goes on along the minus strand of JBAYHG010000008.1, from coordinate 4,980 downwards.
GTCACCCTCCTCGGGAACGCCACGCGCGACCCCGAGGTGAAGGCGACCAAGGCCGGCAAGCCTCTCTCCCTCCTGGGGCTGGCCACCAACCGCTCCTGGAAGGATGCCCAAGGGCAGATCCAGCGGGAGCCGGAATTCCATCGCCTCGTCTGCTGGGGCGGCCTCGCCGAGTTCTCCGGCAAGCGCGTGAAGAAAGGCGCGCCGCTGTACGTGGAAGGACGTCTGCAGACGAACCACTACGAGAACGCCAAGGGCGAGAAGAAGAGCCAGACGGAGATCATCGTCGATCGGCTCGTGCTGCTCTCCTCCCGCAAGTCCGGCGAGACGGACGCCGCAGAGGCGCCGGTGGAGGAGGCAGTTGCCGCATGATTCATTGATAATTAGCAGCGTGTCATCCCGACCAGCTTGCCCTGAGTGAGCGCAGCGAGACGAAGGGTCGAGGGATGGCACGCTGTTTTCGTACGCTCTTGTCTTCGTCTCCAGCGGGTGTACATTGTCGTCCTTTCTTCCCACCCCCCATGTCGCACGATCACACAGAAAGGTTCCGACAGCCATGTCTCACGCCCGACTTCGAGAGTGCGAGGGGGGCGGATGATGCGGCTCGTCGTCGCTTCGGTTCCGCATGGCGTGCGGAGACAGAGAAGGGGAGAGGTCCGCGCATGTGGAGGCTTATCGAGGATTCCGAGCAACGCATTGATGGGCTTCGTGCGGAATTGCCCCAGCAATTGCAGCATGAGATTCTGGGTGCGCACATGGCTGCAGAGAAGCGTCGCCGATTGCTTGATACTGATCCAGGTCTGACCTCGCCAGATTCCATCACGCGACTCGAGGATTCTCGAGCGGAAATGCTCCTTCGGGAATTGTTCCTCAGGGAGGCATTGCATGGTGAAAAGGAACGGAGAGCGAAGGAACAGCCGAAGGTGGCTGTGTAGGGCTTTTCCATCTTTCCATTCTCGACCGTACGGTTTGTTGTGCTCCCACTCCATGAAGTTTCACGTCATCGATTCGTCGCCTCCGTTCGATACGCACTATGTGCTCTTTGATTCCGTGCCTGAGGAAAAGCTTTCAGAAGGCGATTCTGTGGCAATTGCTTGCATGCATGCAGGAGAGAGAATGAAGGGCATTCTTGAAGAAGGAACCGAGCCGTGAATGGCATCTACTTGTCGCCAAAAAGTGATCGGATGTCCTTGACCCTTCCCGATGTCTCATTACAATGGTCCAGCTTATGGTGAATCGCGACTACCCGTAGTATTCCGTCTTCGAGACGAAATTCTGCGGGTGTGCGTGAGCCACCCGCTCTTTTTTATCCGCAAGGATGAGAGGTTGCCGGGTGATTTCCCACCCCATGCTCCTTGAAAGCATCGGCTCGATAGAATTTGATCAAGATCTACATGAATTTCACCAGTTCTGTGCCGCGCTTATGGCGTAGCACATGAACAGGAAACGCCCCGCGCAAGCGGGGCACGAGAAAAATGTTACTCATCGCATCACATGGATGCCTCGACTCTGCATTCCGATGAAGGACGCAGCCAGCTGCGAAATGCTCCGGCCAGCCGCTAGGCAGGCGCTATGAACCGGAGGTCTCCGAATGGGGAAACCCCATGGAAGTTATGTTCCATGATCCCGCGCAAGCGGGAAGGTCACTTTGGGAACTGAAACATCTCAGTACCGAAGGAAAAGAAATCAAATTAGAGATTCCCCAAGTAGTGGCGAGCGAAAGGGGAACAGCCTAAACCTCGTGCTTGCACGAGGGGTTGCAGGACTCCGATATCCGACACCTCCCTCATAGGCGAACGTCCCTGGAACGGGCGGCCAAAGAGGGTGAGAGCCCCGTAGACGAAATGCGGGAGGGCGGTAGGAGTATCCTAAGTAGGATCGGACACGTGAAATCCGGTCTGAATCCGGGTGGACCACCATCCAAGGCTAAACAGATGCAGAGATCTATAGCGGATAGTACCGTGAGGGAAAGGTGAAAAGCACCCCGAAAGGGGGATGAAATAGTCTCTGAAATGTGATGCGTTCAAGGAATTGGAGCCCCGCAAGGGGTCACAGTGTTCCTTTTGCATAATGAGCCAACGACTTTGTTGTCAGCGGTTTGGCTAAGGCAGTTTTAGCCGGAGCCGGAGCGAAAGCGAGTCCGAATAGGGCGTCTATCGCTGGCACAAGACCCGAAACCGGGTGAGCTATCCATGAGCAGGGTGAAGGTCGCCGAAAGGCGGCTGAAGGCCCGAACCATAACGTATCGCAAGACGTTGGGATGACTTGTGGATGGGAGTGAAAAGCTTACCGAACCCGGAGATAGCTGGTTCTCCTCGAAATGCCTTTAGGGGCAGCCTCGTCGTATACGACTGGGGGTAGAGCGACTGTTTGGATGCGGGGGTCTTCTCGACCTGCCAAATCCTGACAAACTCCGAATACCAGTCTTTAGAGCGACGGGAGTGAGACGGTGACAGCGAACTGCCATCGTCGAAAGGGAAAGAACCCTCATCATTCGCTAAGGTCCCCAAGTACCGTTCAGTGGATAAGGAAGTGCAGGTGCTTCGACAACCAGGAGGTTGGCTTAGAAGCAGCCATCCTTTAAAGAAAGCGTAACAGCTCACTGGTCGACGCATCTGTGCGCCGAAAACTCAACGGGGCTAAACGGTACACCGAAGCGGTGAACACTCGCGTGCCTTCGGGCATGCGGGCGTGGTAGAGGAGCGTTCCGTCCAGCAGCGAAGCAGTGTCGCGAGGCATTGTGGAGCGGACGGAAGCGAGAATGTTGGCATGAGTAACTACTAGGCAGGTGAAAACCCTGCCCGCCGAATCCCCAAGGTTTCCCACGCAACGGCAATCGGCGTGGGGTTAGTCGGTCCTAAGGCCAGGCCGAAAGGCGTAACCGATGGACAACAGGTCAATATTCCTGTACTTCATGAGAATCGCCCAAGGGAGATGACTGATCGGACGATTCGCCTCTACCCCTTCGGGGGCATGTGAATCGTTCAGGATGTTTTCAACCTAGAAGCGGCGTGACGGAGTGGGAAGACCAGAGCGTGTTATTGACTGCACGTGGAAGACGTAAAGCGTTGAGGCCCGAAGGCAAATCCTCGGGCTGAGCTGAGCGTCGATACCAAATGGCTCCTTCTAGGGGTCGAGTCTGACTCTTTCTGCTTCCAAGAAAATCGTCGCTTCGAGAGTCTCATGAAACCGTACCGCAGACCAACACTGGTGGGGTGGTCGAGTAGACCTAGGTGAACGGGAAAACTCGCGTTAAGGAACTCGGCAATGAAGCGTCCGTAACTTCGGGATAAGGACTGCCATGTACAGCAATGTCCGTGGCTGCAACAAAAGAGCCCATGCGACTGTTTATCAAAAACACAGGTCCCTGCTAAGCCGTAAGGCAATGTATAGGGGCTGATGCCTGGCCAGTACTAGAAGGTCACGTAAGGAGGTGTTAAAGCTTCCAAACTAAGCCCTAGTGAACGCCGGCCGTAACTATAACGGTCCTAAGGTAGCGAAATTCCTTGTCGGGTGGTCGATCTACACTTGCCCGAATCCCGCGCAAGCGGGAGCACTGAGGAGTTTCGTCATGATTGATAAGCGGTCTCGCACTCGAGACGTGTGATATCCCTGACGAAAGTCGAGGGATGGGCAAAAGGAGAAAGCCGAGTTCAATAGAACATATGAATCATTCCGTTAGATTCGCGGCACCAGAAGTCCACGAACAGTGTAAAACGTCGCTATATGCTGGAATAGCCGAGTATGGAGCAGTACGTCATTGACAATTATTGTTAACTACGTAACAATCTGTCTCCTGCGGCCAATCAGCAGGAAACTATTCCAATCAATGTATGGGTGAATTTGAACAATTCTGTGCAGAGAACGAAGCCGATGATCTCTTAGGAGAAACAATATTCCCGTGGGAGTTGCTCCGAGATGGGATTATCGACAGTCTCACTGCAGCAGAAATCGAGAATATCCTTGCAGAAGCGGAGGAGGCGGTAAGGGGTGCGACACCTGAAGAGATGGATAAGCTCGAAGAACCCTTTCGCCAAAGGTTAATTGTGATACTTGGTGGAGAGGCTAATGAAGATGAATTGGAATAGGATCCTCAGAGACTACACGCGACGCGGCTCAGCAATGAGTCGATGATATAGTCCGATCCCCATGGCGACATGGGGCGCGTCAGAATCGCGACGCAGCACCCTTCGACAAGCTCAGGGTGACAACAGGCGTCACTCGCAAGAGTGGGTTGTGCGCCCCGCATGCGCGGGGTTTCTGATTCACCATCAGAAGGAACCTCTTTGAAGTTCCGACCCGCACGAATGGTATAACGGTATGGGCACTGTCTCGACGCGAGGTCCGGTGAAATTTCAGTCCCGGCGCAAATGCCGGGTAGATCACGGTAGGACGAAAAGACCCTATGAAGCTTTACTATACGCTGACATTGCGTCGTTGGTTTGCGTGCGCAGGATAGGTGGGAGACTTTGAAGCCTCGGCTTAGGCCGGGGTGGAGTCAACCTTGAGATACCACCCTCGCGTTCCGACGTCGCTCACCCCGTCTCTGAAACAGAGCGGGGGACAGTGTTTGCCGGGTAGTTTAACTGGGGCGGTTGCCTCCTAAAATGTAACGGAGGCGCGCAATGGTTCACTAGCTCCGGATGGAAATCGGAGCGGTCGTGTAATCGCACAAGTGAGCCTGACTGTGAGACTTACAGGTCGAACAGGGACGAAAGTCGGTGATAGTGATCCGGCAACCGGGCTAGTAATATGCCCTTCACCACGTGGGTGGGTTGTCGCTCAACGGATAAAAGTTACTCTAGGGATAACAGGCTGATCGATCCCAAGCGCCCACAGCGACGGATCGGTTTGGCACCTCGATGTCGGCTCATCGCATCCTGGGGCTGGAGAAGGTCCCAAGGGTTTGGCTGTTCGCCAATTAAAGCGGTACGCGAGCTGGGTTCAGAACGTCGTGAGACAGTTTGGCCTCTATCCACCGTG
>JBAYHG010000007.1:0-128761 GCA_041666245.1 Candidatus Peribacteraceae bacterium | reverse complement strand
TGTTCTGAGGGACGAAATTTTTGACGGTACCTCAGGAGAAAGCATCGGCTAACCCTGTGCCAGCAGCCGCGGTAAGACAGGGGATGCAAGCGTTACTCGGAATTACTGGGCGTAAAGCGTCTGTAGGTGTCTCGCCAAGTCTGGCGTTAAATGATAGAGCTCAACTCTGTCACCGTGCCGGAAACTAGCGGGATTGAGTCACTCAGAGGCATCTGGAATGTCGTGTGTAGGGGTAAAATCCGTTGATCCACGATGGAACGCCAAAAGCGAAGGCAGGATGCTGGGGGTGTACTGACACTCAGAGACGAAAGCGTGGGGAGCAAAGGGGATTAGATACCCCCGTAGTCCACGCCCTAAACGATGCGGGCTCGGTGTAGGAGTTATCAATTGCTCCTGTGCCCAAGCTAACGCGGTAAGCCCGCCGCCTGGGAAGTACGGCCGCAAGGCTAAAACCCAAAGGAATAGACGGGGACCCACACAAGCGGTGGAACATGGGGTTTAATTCGATGGTAAACGGAGAACCTCACCCAGGCTTGACATCTAGGGAATCTGGCAGAAATGTCGGAGTGCCGCAAGGAACCCTAAGACAGGCGATGCACGGTCGTCGTCAGCTCGTGCCTTGAGGTGTACTGTTAAGTCAGCAAACGAGCGCAACCCTCATCTTATGTTGTTTTTTCATAAGAGACTGCCGCCTCCAAGGCGGAGGAAGGTGGGGATGACGTCAGATCAGCGTGTCCTTTATGCCTGGGGCTACACCCATGTTACAATGGCCGATACAGAGGGCAGCGAACCCGCGAGGGCAAGCAAATCCCATCAAAGTCGGTCTCAGTTCGGATTGAAGGCTGCAACTCGCCTTCATGAAGTTGGAATCGCTAGTAACCGTGGATCAGCTACGCCACGGTGAATACGTTCCTGGGTCTTGTACTCACCGCCCGTCAACTCATGGAAGGCAGGGGCACCCGAAGCACCTTTACCTTAATTGGGAGGTACCACGGTGAAACTGCTGACTGGGAGTAAGTCGTAACAAGGTATCCGTAGGAGAACCTGCGGATGGAATATCTCCTTACCAGGGAGTTACCTGGCCTGTGACGCGCTTCGGCGCGGTCACGGTGCGAAGCATGCTCTGGCAGATGCTGTCGCCACCATGCAGATAATTGAACGAGGAGCATCCCCAGTGCTTCGTCCCTTTCCTCGAAGGGGGCAAAGTACTGGGCCTCGCAAGGGACTTCTCTACTACACAATGTTGTGAACATCGAAATAGGGAACCTACGGTTCCCCTTTTCGGGATAACCCCTCCCTTCAGCGGTGTCGCTCCAGCTGCGGGACCCGGCGGAGCCACCCGCAGCTTCGCGACAGTTTTTTAATTGGTGTAGAGACAAACAGCACACAACTAACTGGCGAGGCCCCGCAACCGGTGGGTGAAGGGGCGATGGAGCGGAGGATGTTGCGGGAGCGTTTTCTTTTTGCCCTTTCTTTGTCGCCGTGACAAAGAAAGGGCGGACCATGCATGAAGCGCGGGCTTGGGGGGCTTTGTTTGTTGTGAGTGTTCAGCCTCCACCCCTAACCCCTCCTCCACCCTCCTTCGCTCCTTCGGAGCTACGGACGGGCAGGCGGGAGGAGGGGGAGAAACGAATTTCGTTTCCCTCCCTGCCCTCGGGGAGCTAGAAGGCCGGCGTGGGATCTTTTGACAGCGCAATATATAGGGCTACGATAAGACCCTTTCCAATTTTCTTATGGAGGGAATCTGCAAGTTTGATTCACATACGCGCTGCCATCACACAGGACAGCGACAGGAGGATGGCACACGCACGAGCCTCGACACCGTAGCGCCCGATGCGGCAACGGTGATGAGAACTTTTGCTGCAAGTACAGAAATCCACGAACAGTTGCTGCAGGCGCATGCAGCGGAAAACCCAAGCTGCCGCACCCTGCTCAGGAGTCTCGGCAATGGATTCTGCATGGCTTGCCGCAAGGCGTGCGAAGCGGCTGGGGTGACGAACATACAGGAAACGAAGCAGCCGCGCGGTCGGTGGGGTTCGGGGGGGTGATTTGTTTGTTTGAAGGTTCCGCCTCCATCCCTACAACAAACATCAAACTGGCGAGGCCACGCAACCGGGGGCGCAGGAGGCGGGAAATGGAGGCGATTGAGAAATACCGCCTCCGGATGCTCAAAAAGTTATTGACGCTCGCAGTCAGATCCTTACAATACCGGCCTTTCTTTCTCTTCCTATGCCCGAAACCGACGAGAAGCCGTACTTCGACCAGCTGGTCGACAAGATGCCCGATGCGCCACGGGCGGAGCGAGTGAGCATCGCCGCCCTGACGAGGGCATTCCACCACAACATGGAATCCCTGCTCAAAACATTGGTCGACGAGCAGGCAATGGAACAACTCGCGCCGGAAGAGCGGCACGCAGTCGTCATGGCAATCAAAGACCATTTCAGTGTTTTTCTGGCCATGATCTGGAACAAAGGGGTGTCTATCGAAAAACATCTCGATTGCTACGATCTCTACCGGGAACAGATCCAGAAAGCGGGTGGATTCTCCAAGTACGAAGTCTGTGACATGCGGGGGGTCGACCCCGCACGCGAGGAGACATATCTCGCCGTGGCGAAGGGAATTGTGGTGGAAGCCATCGCACAGGCAAGGAGGGGAAAGAGAAGAAGAGAAAAAAGGGAACGATGAGCAGCCCGAAGATGTATTTCATCTGAGCGCGAGGTTCACCTCCCCACGACCATCGCCACCGCAATGAAGTGGCACGCGCTCCCGAGCAGGACCGCCGAGTGCCAGAGAGCATGCGAAAAGAGGTGCTTCCGCACGAAGAAGATTACACCGCCCGTGTACGCGATGCCTCCAGCGAGGAGCCAGCCAATCGCGGATTGAGGGACGTGCCGGATGAGCGGCGCGGCGGCAATCACGACGAGCCATCCCATGAGGAGGTAGAGGATGAGCGAGCCGCGCTGGAGCGAGAACAACGTGATGATGATGCCGAGAACGGCGAGGAACCAGACCGTGCCGAAGAGGCTCCATCCCCATCCGCCGCGAAGGGCCGTGAACGCGAAGGGTGTGTACGTCCCCGCGATGAGGATGTAGATCGCGGAGCAATCGATGAGCTCCATCATCTTCGCCATGCGCGTGGCGGAGAGGCTGTGGCAGAGGACGGACATCAGGTAGAGGAGCATGAGCGTCGTGCCGTAGATGCTCACCCCGACAACGGCCCACGCGGACACGTCTGCCGCCCAGACGATCAGCAGGACGAGCCCCGCGACGGAGAGGAGGAAGCCGATGCCGTGGATGACGCTGTTGGCGATCTCCTCTGCAACATGCATCGTGCGCATGCGCAGATGATACAGGAAGGCTGAGTACCGGCTCCTGATCTCCGAAGTATCTACTGACCCGCCAAGGTCAGTTCTCGACTCGCCAGGTACATCTCAATCTCCTCGATCACCCCATCGCCTATCCCTCTGATCGTGAGCAACTCCTTCAAGGTAAAACGGACCAGTTCAACATTCCTCCCGATTCCCCGGCGCTTCAGCCGCTTCGTCGCCCGCGTCCCGAGCTCGTCCCACTCAATCATCTGGAAGAGGTGCGGATGCGTTCTGAGCTCCTCGAGAGCGGCGGGGCTCGTCGTTGCATGGGAGCCCAGCTGCCCCGCGAGACGCAGGAGCTCCGCGCTTGTCATCTCCTTCCATGCCCCTGCCATCGCCGAATCGGGGTGGATCCCTTTCTCCGCTGCAAGGCTCCGGAAGGCCTGATCGTACCGTTCATGCTGGGGGAGTCCTCCGAACGGCCCGTTCCCCCGGGAGAATTCCACGAGGAGGAAAAGATGCTCGTAGACCTGCTGCCGCAGACACTCCAGCGCCTCCGCCACATGCTCGGCCACCTGGTGTTGTCCATCCGGACGGTACCGCCCAAATGTTTCAGCCGCCGGGAGGAGTCGTCTCGAAGTCATGAAGGGGCCGATGGTAGTCCGATCCCCATGAATATGCACTCGGGTTCTTCCTAAGCTCTTCTCCAAGCCACTTCCCTGCTCTTGCACTTCAGTAATTTAGTTGTATAGTATTCTTCACATCGGTCTTTTCTTTCTTCGCTGTACCCCATTTCCATGGAAAGGAATCAATAATGGGACAGTACAAACCGCTCGGACAACTCCTCGTGGAGGCGATGGCCTTGGCGTTTCTGGGGATCACTTTCTTCCCCTGGCTCTGGACGAGCTGGATGTTCCCGGAATGGAAACACCCGCGATCTCCGGCCACCGAAGCCCCACCCCCGGCGCGCACGCCAACCCCCCGCGAATTCACTCCGCAGTGGCCCCTGCAGAATGAGCCTGAGCTCCCGAAGGCAGAGCCTTCGAAGCCCTGGCTGATCTCGTGCTAACCGATGGCTCGCAGTCCTTACTGCCAGCAACACCGGCCCCATCTCGCGGGCCGGTTTCTTTTACTATTCCGCAAGGGCAAGCGCAACTCAGACCCTTGTGCCCATGCAATATTCTTGTAAAGTATCCTTTACGTCGGCCGATCTTTCACCCTATTCGAAAACTGTATTGGAGGCTTTCTGTGTTCAAACTGGCCATGGCGATCGTAACGCTGTCAGTCCTTTGGTTGGGATTTTGCTTGGGAGCCGTCTACTCGGTCTGGTTCCCAGACTCGTGGCATTTCTACCAGGAAATGGTGCCCAAGATCGTTGATCTTGGCATCAAGAAAATGGAGGCACCTGGCGTTGCTACGATCCCTTCGAAGCCATCTGTGGAGGAGCCGAAGAGAGCGCAAGGAATCGCTCCTTTTTCCTCTTCCACTGTCTCGTCTCTTCCCGCCCCCACGATGAGTCCTCCTCCTCTCGGCCCTTCTCCGAACCGAATTCGGATTCGCTGAAGGACCACCGATGTTCCCCCCGTCTCCCGGGTCAGCGGAGACATCTACCGACCACTCTCTCTTCTGAGAGTGGCCGGTTTTCGTTATATATAAGCCTAAAAACTGTTTCACTTGACTAACACACTACGGTCGCTATACTTTTCGCATGACATGTCTCCCCTCCGCCGCCGGGCATCATCATACGCATCTCCGTGAGGGGAGAATGGCGCCGATGCCTGCGTGAACGATCACGCACCGATTCGACTTCATTCCCTCCTCGCTGGAGGGTTTTTTGTGCATTTTCCCCTTTTCCCATGTCTCCCGAAGGAACCATCCGCATCGCCATCCAGAAAACCGGTCGCCTCTCCGAGGGCTCGCTGCTGCTCCTACGACAAATGGGGCTGCAATTCGAATCGTATCAGGGCCGTCTCTTCACGCCCTGCCGCAATCTTTCCGCCGACATCCTCTTCCTGCGCGACGACGACATACCGGAGTACGTGGAGGACGGTGTGGCGGACCTCGGCATCGTGGGGAGCAATGTCCTCGAAGAGCGGGGGAGCGGCGTCGAGCGGCTCCTCCCTCTGGACTTCGGCTTCTGCTCACTCGCGCTCGCGGTGCCGGAGCAATCCTCCATCGATACAACGGACAGGCTGGAGGGCATGCGCATCGCCACCTCCTATCCCCGCACGCTGCGAGCGTTCCTCCGGAAGAAGAAGCTGCAGGCGGAAGTCGTCGTCCTGAAGGGGTGCGTGGAGATCGCGCCGGCATTGAAAGTCGCGGACGCCATCTGCGACCTCGTCTCCACCGGTTCCACGCTCCGCACGAACCGCCTGCGCACCATCGAGACGATCGCGGAATCCCGCGCTCTCCTCGTCGGAACACGCGGAAAAAACCCTGAGAAGCGCGCACTCATCGATCGATTGCTCCTGCGGGCAAAGGGCGTACAGGAGGCGCGCAAGGTCAAGTACATCATGTTCAATGCGCCGAAAACGTCCCTCCCCGCTCTCACGGCACTCGTCCGCGGCTGCCGCAGCTTCACCGTCGTCCCCCTGGCCGATCCCGCGTTCGTCGCCGTGCGGTCCGTGGTTCCCGAAGACGATTTCTGGGACATCGCGGAACGGCTGCGTGCGTTCGGCGGCACCGACATCCTCGTCTCTTCCTCCATCGAACAATTCATCCGCTGATCATGCGCAACATCCCCCCTCCATCTCCGGCTTCCATCGCAACCCTGCCGCCGTACGCATCCGCGCGGATGCTCGCCAAAGGGGAAGGATGGACGTTCCTCGACGCGAACGAATGTCCCGAAGCGCCCGACTACGACAGGAGTGCGCTGCCCGACATCAACCGTTACCCCGATCCCACGGCCGACGCGCTGCGCGAAGCGATCGGGGAACGGTTCGGTCTCGTCGCCGACCAGGTGTTCTGCGCCTGCGGCATCGATCAGATCATCGATCTCGTGATCACGACCTTCTCGGAACCGGGGAACGTCATCGTCTCGGCCGGCCCGACCTTCCCGCTCTACCGCTACCGGGCTCTCGTGCAGGCGAGACGCTATGCGGAAATCCCCCTGACGGAGGACTGGCAACTGCCCGATGAATTCTGCCGCCGCATCCCGCAGAATGCCGCGATCCTCTTCCTCTGCACACCTAACAATCCGACGGGGACGACACTCCCCGCCGAACGCATCGCAGAAATTGCCAACACGTTCCCCGGCCTCGTCATCGTCGACGAAGCGTACGGAGAATTCGCCGATGCGAACGACATTCCTTCCGCCACATTGCTGGTGCGCGAAGGGGCTGAAAATCTCATCGTCTGCCGCACCTTCAGCAAGGCATACCGTGCGGCGGGTCTGCGCCTTGGCTACGCACTGGGGAATGCCTCTCTGATTTCCCGGCTCCAGAAGACGAAGCTCCCCTACAACGTGAACGCGCCCGCGCAGACGATCGGGCTGCAGCTGTGGCGGGACCGGAAGAGCATGGAAGCAACCGTCCGGACGCTCGCCGTGCGCACCGCCGCGCTCGCCGGGAGCTGCCGCAGACTCGGGTGTGAGATCCCGCGGAGCATCACGAACTTTTTCCTCCTCCGGCTGCCAAACGGCAGGAGCGGGACAACGCTCTACGAAACATTGCGCGACTCCGAACGCATCCTCGTGCGTCCGTCCGGCGTGATCAATGGCAGGGAATCTCTGCGGGTCACGACGGGAACTCCCGAAGAAAACTCCCGTTTCCTCTCTGCTCTCACGTCATTCCTCTCCTGATTCTCCGCTCTCCCCATGCGCACCTCCTCCTGCCCCCTGATCCCGATCATCGAGAACTCCGCACTCACCGGAGAGATGCGCCGACGGATCTTTCGCAGAGCACAGGCCGACATCGAGAAGATCGCTCCAAAGGTTCGAACGATCATCAACGCCGTGCGGCAAGGCGGAGACAAGGCGGTCGTCGCGTATGTGAAGAAATTCGACGATCCCGCATTCTCGGCGGAACGAATCCGCGTGACACCGGAGGATATCCGGAAGGCGTACGCTGCCGTTCCCGAACAAACGCTCGTGCAAATGAAACGCCAGATACGCATCGCACAAGCCTTCCACAAGGAACAGGCACGGCGGATCTTCAGAGACGCGGACTGGAGCATCGAGACCGTCCCCGGGGTTCGCACCGGCGTCCGGAAAAATCCCATCGGGAGTGTCGGGCTCTACGTCCCCGCGGGGAAAGCGCCTCTGCCGACGGTCAGCCAGATCCTGACAGTCGCCGCCAAAGCGGCACGCGTCCCACGCATCTGCGTCTTCTTCCCGCCCACGGGTCCGGGCAATGAGATCATCGCGGCGGCGGATCTGGCCGGCGCGGACGAGATCTACCGCGTGGGAGGCGTCGCTGCCGTCGCCGCCATGGCGTACGGAACGGAGTCGATTCGCCCGGTGGACAAAATCGCGGGGCCGGGCTCCCCCTGGGTACAAGCGGCGAAACTTCAGGTCTTCGGACAGGTCGGCATCGACATGCTGAGCGGCCCGAGCGAGGGAATGTGCCTCGCGGACGAGACGGCGAACCCCGCGTGGATCGCGGCGGACATCCTCGCGCGACTGGAGCACGGTCCGGATTCCTGCTTCCCCGTCGTCACGACCTCGCGGAAACTCGCGCTGGAAATCCGTGGAGAAGTACGACGACAGGCACCGCAACGACGGCGATTCGCGCGTTTCATCACACCTGCGCTGAACAACGGTTTTCAAGTCATCATTCTCGTTGAGTCACGCGGTGAAATGGCCGACGTGGCGAACGAGTATGGCGCCGAGCACTTGCAGATCCAGACACGAAATGCCGAAGCACTGAGCAAACGCATCCGCAACGCCGGCTCGATCTTCATCGGCCCGTACGCCCCGGTCCCCGTGGGGGACTATGCGAGCGGAACGAACCACTGCCTGCCGACGTCCCGCGCGGTCGCCTACGCATCACCCGTGTCCGTCGAGACGTTCCTCAAGACCAGTGAGTACCAGATCCTGACGAAACGGGGGCTGCGTTCTCTCGCCCCCATCGTGCGCACTCTCAGCGCCGTCGAAGGATTGGAAGCGCACTGCGAAGCTGTCGATATCCGTCTCCGTTCCTGAATTCCCCCCCTCTCATGAATCCCCTTGGCATCACCTGGCAATCGGAAGAGAAGAACTGCGCTTCTCTCTCGCGTCGCACGCGCGAATCCCTCGTGTGCGTCACCTTGGAAGAAGGACCGCGCAGAGCGTATCGCCTGGCCACCGGCATCGCCTTCCTCGATCACATGATCGAGACCATCGCCTGGCGCGCGTGCATGAATATCGACGCGTCCTATGAAACGACGCGGTTCCGCCTGACGCACGTCATCGCGGAAGACACGGGCATCGTGCTCGGCATGGCCTTCGCGAAGCTCATCGAACTCCGCACCGCCGACGGCGTGAACGGCGCCGGAAGCGGCGTCCTCGGCATCGACGAAGCGCTTGCCATCGCCTCTGTCAGCTTCGAAGGACGATCTGTAGCGACACTGAACTTCCGGGAAGCTCCGGGGGCGGACGTCGTGCAGGTCGAGGATGCGCTCGCCGCCGACATGGCGGAATTCCTCCGCGGCTTCGCGCAGGGTGCACGCGCGACGGTGAACATCCGGGCTCTGGCTGGCGAGAACCCGCACCACACCTGGGAAGCGATCTACCGCAGCTTCGGCCTCGCCCTGAAAGAATCTCTCTCCTCCAATCCCTGGAGAGCCGGCACGACAGCCGGCGTGAAGGGAACCTCTCTATGACTGCGCAATCTCCCATCATCGGCATCCTCTCGTACGGCGCCGGCAACACCGGCAGCGTCCAACGCGCCCTCTCGCGCCTCGGCATCCCCTCCGCCATCGTCACGACGGCGGAGGACATCGCCACGGTGAACGGACTGATCTTCCCCGGCGCGGGAGCGGCTCGGGCGGCAATGGAGAATCTGGAGAGGAGAGGACTCGTCGACGTGTTGCGCGCGTACGAAAAACCCTTTCTTGGTCTCTGCCTTGGCATGCAACTCCTCTTCGATGCTTCCGAGGAAGGCCCGACCGGGTGCCTCGGCATCATCCCCGGGCGCGTCCGCGCGCTCCTGCCGGGCGTGACGACACCGCACATGGGATGGAATCGCTTGAGTACGGGCGACTACGCCTACTTCGTCCACAGCTACTGCTGCGAGCCCGCCGATGCGTCTGTCATCACCATGACGGCGCGATACGGCAGCGATCTCTGCGCGGGCGTCCGGCAACGCAACTTCCTCGGCCTTCAGTGGCACCCGGAAACATCCGGTGCCACCGGCGACCGCTCCCTCCTTTCCTTCGCCTCTCTATGCAAGTAATTCCCGCCATCGACGTTCTCGACGGGCGCATTGTGCGCCTGCGACAGGGCGACTTCGCCCGCGTCAGCCGCTTCGACGCTGATCCTGCAGCGCTCGTGCGAACGTTCGCGTCCGCAGGAGCTGCACGCCTGCACCTCGTGAACCTGTCCGGTGCCCGCGACGGAAGTCAGCAGGCATCGTTCCTCTCGCTCGTGCGACAGATCGCCCGGACGGCGAATGTCGATCTCCAGGTTGGCGGCGGCATCCGCACACTCCGCGACATGTCCGCACTCTTTGAAGCCGGTGCGAACCGGATGGTGTTGGGGACGACCCTCTTCACCAATCCGGATCTCGTTCGGCAGGCCATCTCACTTTTCGGAATCGACGGGGTCGTCGCGGCACTCGACGTGCGTGACGGCACTGTCCGCATCGAAGGGTGGCGAGAGGGAACAGGAATGACGCTCAACGAGGCACTGCAGCGGGTGGAAGAGCTCGGCATCAGCGACGTCCTGATCACCGACATCGCACGGGATGGGATGGGCGAAGGACCGAACACGGACCTCTACCGGCGCCTGTGCCGGACATTCCCGACATTGCGCATCACGGCGAGCGGCGGCATCCGCGGGCCCGCCGATATCCGTGCATTGCGGGACGCCGGATGTACCGCAGCCGTCGTGGGGAAAGCGCTGATCGGAGGGGAAGTAACACTGCAAACCCTCCTCCGCGCAGAAGCGTCCGACCTCGCAATCCGCGTGATCCCGTGCCTGGACGTCGCGGACGGACGCACGGTGAAGGGAACGAAATTCGAGAACCTCCGCGATGCGGGTGATCCCGCCGACCTCGCGGAACGCTACTGCGCCGAAGGCGCGGACGAACTCGTCTTCCTCGACATCACGGCAACCCGCGAGGAACGACAAACAACGACCGCACTCGTTGCACGCGTCGCGGAACGCGTCAATATCCCCTTCACAGTCGGCGGCGGCATACGCACGATCGAAGACGCACGCATGTTGCTCTGTGCAGGGGCGGACAAAGTCGCCGTGAATTCAGCGGCCATACGGCGCCCCGAACTCCTCTCCGATATGGCCGCGCAACTGGGGAGCGCCAATACCGTCTGCGCCATCGACGCAAGGAAGAGCGACGGCAACTGGACGGTGCTCATTGATGGAGGAACGAAGGATACCGGCAGAGACGCGGTTGCCTGGGCGGAGGAAGCCGTGAAGCGCGGCGCAGGAGAGTTGCTCGTTACATCCTTCGACCGGGACGGCACCGGCACAGGCTTTGATACGACGCTCATCGCGCGCATGAAAGCACGCGTGTCGGTGCCCGTGATCGCCTCCGGTGGGGGTGGAACACTTTCCAGCTTCGTCGAAGCGGCACGGGCGGGCGCCGATGCTCTCCTGGCTGCAAGCGTCTTCCACTTCGAAACCTTCCGGATACGTGACGTGAAACAAGCTCTCGCAACGAACTCTTTCCCCGTACGTTTATGATCAATCCATCCACTCTCGATTGGCAAAAAACTCCAAGCGGGCTCCTCCCCGCCATCGTGCAGGATGCGCAAACCGCACAGGTGCTCATGCTCGGCTGGATGAACGAGGAGGCACTGCAACGCACGCTCAAGACAGGCTTCGTGACATTCTACAGCCGTTCGAAGAAACGAATATGGCGGAAAGGGGAGACGTCCGGAAATGATCTCCGTCTTGTCGAGTGTGTGAACGACTGCGATCGCGATACCCTCCTCCTTCGCGCGATTCCCCGGGGTCCGACATGCCACAACGGAACACCCTCCTGTTTCGCGAACGCAGCGGAGCTCCCCGTCGAAACACTGGGTCTCCTGCAGCGGACGATTGATGAGAGGGCGGCATCATCCCGGAACGATTCCTATACCTGTTCACTCCTGCGCGGCGGTGTTGCCGCCTGTGGCGCGAAGGTACTCGAAGAAGCGGAGGAAGTCGTACGCGCCGCACGGGAAGAGGGGAAGCAGAGAACGATCGAGGAAGCGGCGGATCTCCTCTATCACCTCCTCGTCCTGCAACGGAGCCAGAACGTCACGCTCCGGGACGTCGCCGATGAGCTGCGTAAACGCAGGCAGCCGTAAACGGGTTGTGGAAGAACCGTCATTCTCCGATGCAAATTCCCCAACCTCTTCTATGTGAGGAATCGATGTTTCCCTCTTTCTGTAAAGTCCTCTCCATGGTGCGGCCGTGAGAGCGATCCTACGATGCGCGCATGAACGGATGGAAGCTCTTCATTCTCTTCGTCGGTGTCGGCGTGCTGGCCGGTGCCGGCGTCAGTAATATCCGCCACTTCGCCGCCTCTTCGACGACGCTCTGCGGCAATTCCATCCTGGAACCGGGCGAACAGTGCGAGCGTGGCATCGCCTGTCCCGTTGGCTCCGGCTGCAGCAATTGCCTGTGTAACAATTACGCATCATCGTCATCCTCCCCGCTCCTCTGCGGCAATGCAAAGCTGGATGCAGGGGAGTTGTGTGATAAGGGATTTCCCTGCCCGGAAGGATACCGCTGCACTACATGCAAATGCTTGCTGGATACATTCCTCTTCTCCCCTTCCAGTGTGACCGGGAACTCTTCCACCGTCCTCTCCTCCAGCCGGTCGCTGTCTTCCGCGTCCGGTCTCTGTGGCAACGGCAAGATCGATGCGGGAGAGATCTGTGAAGTGAACGTGGGCTGCCCGTACGGCAAGAAATGTGAAGCGTGTGCCTGCATTTTCCGCCGCGCCTCTTCCTCGCTCCCCTCCCAGAAGTGCGGCAATGGGAAAATGGAAGGCTCTGAGATGTGCGAGAGCTTCGTCCCCTGTCCGACCGGCTTCGAGTGCTCCACTACCTGCCTCTGCAAGCGTCTCCCCTCCCCAGCGGTTTGCGGCAACGGCGTGCTGGATTCCGGCGAGGATTGCGACAGCGGGTACACCTGTCCCACAGGGACCCGATGTGTAAGCTGTAAGTGTCTGCATTAGTGTCTCACTTGAATAGAAATTCTCGCCCCTGATCCACATCCTTTTGCCAGGGATATTGTCTATGTGCATTGCATCATTGCGCGAAGCAGTGGGTCTCGCGGGCCCCACTGCTGGAGCGCTCCGCTGAGGGAAGGGTGGGTTCGCGGGAGGGACACCGCCGGGGTCCCCGGACTGGTGAGCGAAGCGAGACAGTGCGGGGTGGCCTGGGTGGCCCTTCCACGCTTTCTGCTCTTGCCCGCAGGAGGGTGCAACCCTAGGATGGTCCCATGGAGAAACGGAGAGTTCTGCTCACTCTGCTTGGCATTGCCGTGGTCATCGCCATCGGGATCGTCGCGTACCGACGGCTGAGTCTGCAGGCGAGTGTGTCGTACCCGTCTTCGGTCATCTGCAGCGGCAACGAGTGCATCAGGAGGGGAGGGAACAGCTGGTGCCAGAAAGCGGGTGGGCTCTTCTGCCGCGAGACCTCGGCCGCCCCCTGCTACGAATGCGTCACGAGCTTGTCCTCCGCCTCCAGTTCCTCCACAGCCTCGACGTCGTCCGCTGCTTCTTCGGCCCTCTCCTCTGCGGCCGCATCCTCTTCCTCTTTCCCCTGGTTCGGCTGCGCAACCAACTACCTCTGTGACGTTCAATGGAGCAATGACACGTGTATCGATGTTCCTCCCGCCTGCTCCAGCGCATCATCCGGGATCATCTGCGGCAACGAAAATTGCATCGGCAACTGCTACATCTGTCCTCCCACCTCCTCCACTCCGGCTGTCTCATCCCAGCCCGCTTCTTCCGTTGCCTCTTCTCTGTCACCGGCTCCTTCTTCCTCCAGCGCCGGACCTGCATGGGAAGCCTGCCCGTCGTCCTTCACCTGTCTGGTGACGAGATCCGGCGGCTCGTGCAATCAGGTGATTCCGACCCCCTGTGAGGGGGATACCGTCCCGGAGTACGAGAACACCTGCGGCGATACCACCTGCGTCGGAGCGTGCTATCGCTGCGTGCAGGAAACATGGGTCGATTGTCAGCAGGGATACACATGCGATCGGGCCTATGACGGCGCCACGTGCAACATTGTTCCGCTCCCCGAAAACTGTTCCGCGTCATACCTGCCCGAATCCATGGGATGCGGAACGGGAACCTGCGACGGCAGGTGCTTCAAGTGCAACTAATCGCGTCGATCCAGCCCCGCCGCCACCCGTTCCCGCAGCCCGGGGTCTTCCACGTGTATGAGGAGTGCATGGAGAAACCCCCGGATGAGCATGCGACGCGCTTCTGCCTTCTTGATGCCGCGCGTCCCCAGATAGAAGAGGTCTTCGGGGGAAACCTTCGTCACGCTCGCCGCATGGCCGGCTTTCACGTCGTCCGTCTCGATCCGAAGAATGGGAACGGCATCCGCCTTCGCCGTGGCATCGAGGAGAAGAATGTTCTGATCGAGCCTCGCCTCTGTTCCGCCCCCCCGCTTCTCCACATCGATGCGTCCCGTAACGCGCAGACGAGAGTGATCCTCGGCTGTGCCACGGATCGTGATATCACCCTTCCCGAGCGCAGACGAGAAGATGTTTGTCGCCGCGATGGATGCTTCCTCTCTCCCCGACGTGCGGGCAATCCAATCGATCGTGCTCCTGCCATCGACTCCCTTCACGTGTGACACGAGCGTCTGCTCTGCGCCTCCGAGCGACACGTTGAAGGCATGGAAGGAAGCCTCTGCCCCCACAGAAATCCGCTCCTCGATCTGTAACCCCGCCGACTGCTCCTGTATGAGGAGTAGGAAGAGTTCTGCGGCTTTCCCAAGCGTCACATCGATGGACCGCTTGCCGCGCGTACGCTTGGGGACGGTGAGGAAGAGCGTGACTGAGGATCCCGCACCGAGAACGATCTTCGTCTCTGCTTTCTTCACGACGAGCTCCTTGATCTCCCGGGTCTTCTCCCCGGCCGCAATCCGGATGACCTGAGCGGAAAGCCTTCGGGGACGCCTGAGAGGCACCATGGACCAGTAGTATAGCGGCTTCTGGCCTTCCTTTGGCTCTCTTTTCCGCCTCACCCCACCGCTTCTTCCATCTCAAGTTCGATCAACCGATTCATTTCAAGAGCGTACTCGAGCGGCAGCAACCGGATAATCGGCTCGATGAAGCCGTTCACGATCATCGTCTTCGCAGTGTCTTCGGTGAGCCCCCGCGACGTGAGGTAGAAGACATCTTCTTCGGACAATTTCCCCACGCGCGCCTCGTGCGCCACCGTGACGTCATCGTTGCGGATCCGGATCGTCGGGACCGTGTCTGAACGACTCTGGCTATCGAGGAGCAGTGCGTCGCATTCGACATTCGAAGTGCAATCATGCGCGTGCTCCGCGACATGCAGGAGGCCGCGGTAGATCGTCACGCCGCCGCGCATGCTCACGGACTTGCTCGTGACCTTGCTCGACGTGTGCGGTGCGAGGTGGAGGACTTTGGCGCCCGTATCCTGCCACTGGCCCGCGTTCGCGAAGGCCAGCCCCAGGTGATCGCAGCGTGCGCCTTCACCGGTAAGCATGCTGCACGGGTAGAGCATCGTCGTGCCGGAGCCCATGTTGCCACCGACCCACTCCATCACCGCATCTTTGGAAACGTACGCGCGCTTCGTATTGAGGTTGTAGGTGTCGCGGCTCCAATTCTCCACGGACGAGTAGCGGCAGTGCGCACCCGGCTTCACGAAGATCTCCACGAGCCCCGCGTGCAGCCCGATGGCGCCGTACTTCGGCGCGGAGCACCCTTCGATGTAGTGCACCGACGCTCCTTCCTCCACGATGATCATCGTGTGCTCGAACTGACCCATGTTCGGCGCGTTCATGCGGAAGTAGGCCTGCAACGGATCCTTCACGTGCACGCCTCTGGGCACGTAAAGGAATGTGCCGCCGGACCAGACAGCCCCATGCAGAGCGGAAAACTTGTGGTCGTCAATCGGCACGCCCTTCATGAAGTACTTGCGGACCAGCGCGGGGTGCCGGCGCAGCGCTTCGTCCATGTCGAGGAAGATCACGCCGAGCTTCTCCCACTCTTTCTTCAACTTGTGATAAATAACTTCGCTCTCGTACTGCGCGCCGACGCCGGCGAGCACCTTGCGCTCCGCTTCGGGAATGCCGAGGCGATCGTAGATGCGGCGAATCTCCGGCGGCACCTCGTCCCAGCTGTCGACATTCCCCGCCCCCGGTGGGGCGTAGTAGACGATCCGGTCGAGATCCAAACCTGAGAGATCGGGACCCCAGGTCGGCATCTGCTTCCGTTCAAAAACCTTCAACGCCTTCAGCCGGTGCTCCAGCATCCACTTCGGCTCACCCTTGTCCGCGCTGATCTGCCGGACGAGCTTCTCACTCAGCCCCGGCTTCCTGCCCTTCATGTACGGCGCGGGGTTGTGAGAGTCGAAGAGCTCCCGCGAGAGGCCGGAGAAGAGGGGCTTTGAGGCCATCAGAGGAGCCAGTGTAACAGAATAACCCTCCTGCCCTTCCTGCCCTTCCTGCCTTCCCTGACTTTTCTTCCCTCCGTTTGTCGCCAAACAAAGAAAGGGCAACTACGTGTCGACCCTTCGACGGAGCTTGTCCTGAGCTTGCCGAAGGACTCAGGGTGACACTATGCCTTTCCCATCCTCTTCCTGCTGTGCTCCAGGTGCTTCAAGTGCTTCGTCTTCTCCAGGAGGAATTTTTGCATGTCGAAGCCGTACTCCTCGATGAGCAATGATGCGTGGTACCCGCCGAGGAACTGCGGCGTGACGACGTAGCTCGCGCCGAGCTCGTAGAGGTGCAGCGCCTCGTCGATCTGCTGGCTGAGCGCGATGATGATGGCGTTCGCATTCGCCGAGCGCACGCGCCGCACGAGGAGCGACGTGGTGTCGAAGTCACGGATGGTGGAGACGACCATCTTTGCCTGCGCGAAGTTCAATTCCTCCAGGAACTCGCTGTCGGCGAGGTCGCCGTACCGGCAATCGATGCCCGCCTTCGCCAGCTCCAGAATGGTATTCGGGTTGTAGTCGACGACGAGGAACTTCTTGCCGGTCCTCTTGAGCGCCTCGATGACATTGATTCCCACGCGCTCGTAGCCGAGAAGGAGGATGTCGTAGGACGTGTGCTTCGCATAGTGGTGCTCATCCGCCTTCTTCCCGCGCCGCTCGAAGAGCGAGAGCGGCTTCTGGAACCAGCGATAGAGCGTATCGGCGTGGTGCATGAAGTACGCGGAGCACGCGATGGTGAAGAGCCCGATGAACGTGACGAAGGAGAGGACGGACGGCTGGAGATGCTGAAGCTTCACGCCGAGCGCGATGAGGATGAAAGAGAACTCGCTCACCTGCGCCACAGCAAGTCCCGTCTTGAAGCTCGTGCGCTTCGTGTAGCGCATGGCCCCCATGATCGCGAGCATGATGAGCGGATTGCCGATGACGACGAAGAGCGAGAAGACGACGATGGGGAGGAGGAGCGAGCGCAGATCCGTGAAGGTGAGCTGCGACCCGATAAGCACGAAGAAGATGACGATGAAGAAGTCACGCAGCGGCTTCAGGCGCGCGGCGATCTCGAAGCGATAGGGGGAGAGGGAGAGCACGATGCCCGCCGACAACGCGCCGATCTCCATGGAGAGCCCCAGTGCGTGGCAGAAGGCTGCGAGAGCGAAGCACCATGCGATGGAGAAGAGGAGGAGCAGCTCCTGCGAGCCGGCGACGGCCTTGAGCAGCCGCGGCAGGACGTAGATGCCGATCGTGAAGAGCACTGCGATGAACGCGGCACTTCGGAGGATCATGCGCGCGACGACGATGTCCCACGTCCCGCCGTCATACGCCACCGAGGAGACGCCGAGGAGCAGCACCATGGCGATGATGTCCTGCACGATGAGGAAGCCCGTGGAAATGCGACCGTGGAGCGTCTCCAGCTCGCCCTTGTCGCTGAGAATCTTCATCACGATGATCGTGGAACTGAAGGTGAGGGCGATGGCGACGTACAGCGACGTGAGCCAGTCGAAGCCGAACCAGCGACCCAATCCGTAGCCCAGTGCCGTCGTGACGACCACCTGCCCCACACCCGTGACCAGCGAGACTTTGCCCATCTCCCGCACGATCCTGGGACTCAGATTCAGACCCACCATGAAGAGCAGGAAACTGACGCCCATCTGCGAGAAGATCTCCAGGTTCCCGCTCTCCGCGCTCACGATGTTGAGCCCGTAGGGGGAGAGCAGCACGCCCGCGAGGATGTAGCTGATGATCACGGGCTGCCGCAGGAGCTTCATGAGCAGCGCCAGGAGCGTGACGACGCTCACGATGACGGCGAGATCGAAGAAAGGTGTGTGCAGCATTTCTACACAGTATACACGAAATCTCCTCCACGATCACTTGATTTTGGCAAAGCCCTGCGGTGTTCTGCCCCCCCTGCGCCGATTGCCAGCCTGTGAAGACTGGCGTAAAGTTCTCTTTCCAGTATCTCCGGATACTGGCCTGGTCTTTGGTAGCATGCTGTTGTTTTCCTCATCGTGGGTTCCCGCGGAATCCAGGCCGAGGAAAATAACCACGTTTCATGTAAGGAGAATGTCTATGCCCGTCCACAACTACGCAGTCACTCTGGACTGCACAACCGACGATGTCTCCGCCGCAGTGGCGGAGGGATTCCGGCGCGCATTCGACAAGGTTGTCATGCCCCGCTATGTCGCGCGGGTCCTCAGTCGGCTGGGGCTGCTCGTCAACTCCGAGTACGACGCAGACGAGGAGCCAAACAGCCTGAAGCAAGAGACAGCACAACTCGCCGAAGTGATGGGCGGCCGACAGATCGGCAACGACGCTGCGCTGTTTTGCAAGGGGCTCGACGTCAGCATGACGAAAGACCCTGCCGGCCCGTCGCTCGTCCTCGAGATCGAATGCGAAAGCGTGTCCGAGTTGCACAGGACTTTCCAGATTTTCTCTGCCCTCCTGCCCCTCGCCCCGTTGAAGGCGAGAGACGTGATCCTGCACATCCTGGGTTGCCTGAGTCCAGCCACCCCGGAAACGTAAACATGCAGCCAAAGAACTTCCCCCGTCGCCACACCGGCGTCGGGGGAGTTTCGTATGGCTTCAAGGCCATCCTTGGCATTGACCTGCTGAAATTCCAGCGTAAAGTTCTCTTTCCAGTATCTCCGGATACTGGCTTGGTCTTTGGCAGCGTACGGCATATGTGGTTTCCGCTTTCAGCCCGGAGTCAGTCCGGCTTGGGAGCGGAAACCATGAACATCCTTCTGAATGGAGAGACCCAATGAATAAACTCCTCTCACTGAACACGGAATTAAATCGGAAAACCTTCCTGAGCGGAATGGAAGCCCTGCATTTCACCACACCACCTCGGCTATGCCTTGAATTGCTCCAAGCACTCGACATCCATTGGCCGAACTATGACGCTGCCGATACCAGATCGCTGGAAACGGTGGCTGCAGAAATCGACCTTCGATCGAGTAAAGCAAAATGGAAAGCCACGGTAGGCAGGAACCCCCGCAGCAATACCTGGGAGGTACGCTTCGAGAACCCCGAACTGGGGTGCTTCTCCCTTCGTTCCAGCATCCAGCACACCGCCATCGTCGTGGTAGAAGTGCCAGATGGAAAACTCTCAGAGCCGCTCCAGAAATTCTGGGATGCGTTCTGATGACATGGATGTTTGCCGAACTCTGCCAAAGCCGACTCCCAACGCATGACGCGCTGGGAGTTTGGCATGCACACGAAAACCGCGCCTCCGAGGAGGCGCGGCTGACGTTTTTTCGTGCACTCCTCAGTTCAACTCGTACGTAATGGATACCTGCACATCCACCTCCTGCTCGCCCGCCGGAAGGGGAACGGCGATGGCTTCGGCAGCGCCGCTCGCCGCATCCATCTTCATGGAATTGCGCATGTACACGGGCGGAGAGTAGCCGCCGCCCTCGCTGAAGCCCTTGATGTCTCCGAGACTCATGCCCAACTCCTTGGCCAGCTTCACCGCCTTCGCCTTCGCCTGATCGATGGCCTTCTGTCGCGCCTCCGCACGCACCTTCTCCGGATCGTCGATGGTGAAATTCACATCGCCGGCCTGGTTGGCACCTGCGTCAGTCGCCACAGTGAGCACGTCACTCACTTTGTCCAGATCGCGGACCTTCACGCGCAATGTTTCGGATGCTTCGTAACCGCGCAGCGTCTGCTGGCCTTCGTTCCAGTCGTACTGCGGCGAGAGGCTGAACTGTTCGGTGGAAATGTCCTTCTCCGCGATGCCGGCGTCCTTCACGGCCTTGAAGACCTTGTCCATGGACGTCTTGATCATCGTCATGGCCTGCTTCGCCGTGCGTTGCGGACCGGTCGTGACCCCGAAGGTGAGCTCAGCGATGTCCGGCGCGGAGAAGGTCTTGCCCTCGCCGGAGACGGTAATGGTGGTCGGCGTGTGGTCCTTCACCTCGATCCACTTGCCGCCGAGATAGAAACCGCCGCCAATGAGGACGGCGAGGATGAGCGCCCAGACGGGAGGACGCAGACGAAGTGTTTGCTCATCGGGCATAGGAGTGGGGGAAAGGAGTGTGCCACACACTACAGCAAGGAGCCTGTCAGGCACTACAGTTTGGAGGCCGAAATCTTACTGCCAGTTCCCCGGCAGGGACGTTCCCCCCTGCATATCGGATTGCAGGTCCGCGTAGCCCGCACCAAGATCCGTCCCCCTGGGCACGATCACTTCCCGTTCTTTCCCCGGCTGTTCACTTGATTCGAAAATTGTGACATGGACGGAACAGCCTCGTCCCTTGATAGCCTGCGCAATTTTCGCGAGACATTCACTCCCCAATCTGTTGAACGCCTGATCACCCGCCACAACCGCTTCTCTCCTTTCTTCAGAAACTGCTTTTCCTATTCCCTCAGAAGTTGACCTCATACACCCGCAGTGTTCTCTGAGAGGAATGACATGTCAATATCCGCTCACTCCAGCGGAATCTGCCCCTCCTCCGTGACACCATACTTCCGGTATCCCTCCTTCTCGAGCTCATAGGCGAGCTCCGCACCTCCGCTCCGAACGATCTTTCCCCGGACCATCACGTGCACGCGGTCCGGCTTCACGTATTCGAGAAGGCGCGCGTAGTGCGTGACAATCACTGCGGAGAATGCAGGTGACCGCATCCGGTTCACGCCTTCCGCGACAACCCTGAGCGCGTCGATATCGAGGCCGGAATCCGTCTCGTCGAGCAGCGCGAGCCGCGGCTGCAACACCGCCATCTGCAGCGTCTCGGCCTTCTTCTTCTCCCCGCCGGAAAATCCCTGATTGAGGGAACGCTCGGCGAAGGTGGGGTCCATGTGCAACTCGCGCATCTTCTCTTCCAGAAACACCTGAAACTTCACGGGGGAGAGAACTTTCTTCTCCGGATTCCTCGCCGCCGACTGGGTTTTGAATGCCGCGAAGAGGACGCTTCGGAGCGTGACGCCGGCGATCTCACGCGGGTACTGGAACGCGAGGAAGAGCCCGCGTACCGCGCGCTCCGTCGGATCGAGGGAGAGAAGATTTTTCCCTTGGAACAGAGCTTTCCCGGAATTGGTTTTGAATGCGGGGTGGCCCATGAGCGCATGAACGAAGGAAGACTTCCCGGAGCCGTTGGGCCCCATGATGGCGTGGATCTCGCCGTCCCGGATCTGCAGATCGATCCCGCGCACGACGTCCTTTCCGGCCACGGAAACGTGGAGCTTCCGGACATCGAGGAGGAGAGGATGCTTCGGCATGGGGAGCTATTGTAGCGTAATGAAATACTGCGTACTGTGTACCCCGTACTTCGTTCTCCTCCCCTATGCCCTCCGTCACCTTCATCGTCAAAGGAACTCCGCAAGTCGTCACCGCCGACGCAGGAAAGACGATCCTCCAGATCGCACTCGATGCCAATATCCCCCTGGAGCACGCCTGTGGCGGTAACGGCTTCTGCAATACCTGCGCTTGCAAGGTGAAGGCCGGAGCGGAAAATCTGGAAGCAAAGACGGATCGCGAGGAGGGGATGGGCATCGCAGAGGGCGAACGGCTCGGCTGCCAGGCCGTGGTGAAAGGCGACGTCACAGTGGAGATCGCCGAAGCATGACGATTATTTGGCTTTCTCTCCAAAAAAGAAGACTTGCACCCTTCCTGACCCTTGCCCCTCCGGGGAAGGAGAATAGGGTGTATGGCTCATGGAACTTTCGCTTGTCTCCCTTGAGCAATATTCAGAACAATATCTCTCCGTCGAGGAGCTCCTCACGTACCTGGCCGGACCCTTCACCGACGAAACGAATATCCATCTCGTGAAATTCGGCATCATCCATGAACCGGGCAGTGGATCGACCGCCTACCTCTTCCCGCAAGAGATCGATCATGACAAAGCACTCGCCACCATTATTGTTGAGGAACGGCAGCGCTATGATGCTCTGGTGGATTTCGACGGTGCGGGGGTGCTGACGCGAGATGCCTCCAACATAAACATTCTTGGAATTGGCTGGGGATCCACGACATCGACCAAACGCTTCGGACGGGAAAAACCGGAGAGCACCCGACAGGCGAACGCGTACATGCTGGAGATCCGGAGTGCCGTGCAGGAGAAAATGAAAGCACTGAACCTGCCTCTCGCTGTTCGCATCCAATGGCAGAAGCCGTCCCCTCCCGGACCGACTCTCGATATCCCTTAAACTCTTGCGAGTGACAGCAGCTTCGCCTTCACTTCTTCATCGTAAGGTTCGAGTTTGTTAATTCTTCGGTAGGTTTCCTCCGCTT
Source organism: Candidatus Peribacteraceae bacterium (assembly GCA_041666245.1). Classification (GTDB taxonomy): domain Bacteria; phylum Patescibacteriota; class Gracilibacteria; order Peribacterales; family Peribacteraceae; genus CAIKAD01. Next base: position 106,436 of record JBAYHG010000007.1, on the reverse strand, counting down.
TGTCGCTGTGTCCCAGCTGCATGTAGCACTCTGCGAGGAGGTGGAGGAGTGTTGTGTCTCGCGAGAGACGAACGGAAGCCTTCTCGAGGAGCGGCGCCGCCTCTTCGAAGCGGTGTGCGGCGATGCACGCGCGTCCGAGGGCGAAAGAGCGCTCCGGGGCTTGCGGCTCGCGGTTGAGAGCCTCCTGATAGGACTGGCACGCCTCCACGTACTTGGCCTGACGGTAGTACGCGAGACCGAGATTGCTGAAGAATGAAACGTCCTGCCGCTGCCCGAGGAGCTCCTTGTAGAGCGCCTCTGCCTTATTCTCTCTCCCGCTCGTGAGGTAGAGCTTGGCCAGCTGTGCCTGCACGTCGAGAGCATGGGGCTGCACAGTGAGCGCCTGAATGAAGAGGCGCTCCGCATCCTCGATCTTGTTCTGCGCCAATGCTTTCTCCGCCTGCCGGACTAATGATCGAACCTGCTGCATCTCGATGGCGGACACCCGGGGGTTCTTGCGCGGACGGAAAACACGTCGTTCCTCGATGAACTGCGCCCCCCGATCTTCCGCATTCTGAAAGCGCTGTTTGATCGAACGGACGAAGCGGCGGACGGCGCGATTGCGAAGCAAGGCACGCGCGCCAAGGAGCGTGACGATCCCCAACAGGGATACCGTGAGAACTGTGAAATAGATCATATGAAACTGACCGGGAGAGCCTATCACCGCAGACAAAGTGAAGCAAGGGAACAAACCGGAGTTTCCCGCAAGGGGAAGAGGCTTATTCTGCGCTCACAGCCAATGCAAACCTCTGGAGCAGGAGCGGCCTCGACGCATTGGTCCGGAGATCCGCCGTGAGCGCGCGCAGTGCCATCGCCTGCTCGGGATAGGACGCCGATTGTTCCTCGCGTAACGCGAGCGCAAGGTGGAGGAGAAATTGCTCGGCCTCTTCTCCTCGCTCGGAAAGCGGTTGCAGGTGACGCAGGCGTTCGCCGAGCGAGTGCGACCTCCAGAAATGAAGTGCGGCCGCATATCCCTGCCGCTCGCTGCGCAGCCGATCCGGATCGTCCTTCATGCTGAGGATCACCCCCGGCGCCCCCTGTGCGAGACGCAGGAGGAACTGCGCATCATCCTCCGCGATACCCGCGACGAGCGGAATCATCTCCTCCGTCGGGAGGGGCGCGAAACGCAACACACGGCTGCGGGAGATGAGTGTGGGAAGGAGCTGCGGAAGCGACTCCGTCGTGAGGAGGAAGACAACGCCCGGAGGTGGCTCCTCGAGAATCTTCAGGAGCGCGTTCACCGCCTCCTCATGCAAGCGTTCGGCGGAGCGAATGAGGCAACAGCGGTAGCGGCCGCCGGACACCTCGTGGAGGCGTTCCTGCAGCGCCCGGATGTCGTCGATGCCGATCGTGTCGGTCTTCGCGCCGTTCTTCATCCGATCCTGCTGCGGGACATTGGATGACTTTGCGATCACCTCAAAATCCTCACAGACATCTTCAATCCAGAGCCGGTCGATGACGAAGAGGTCGGGATGGAGCAAGCGATCGATGTCGTGACCGAGTCTCATCTTCTCCTCATCGCTCTCGGCATCGACGGTCAAAAGCTCCTGTGCGAACCGCTTCGCGACCGTGAACTTCCCCAAGTGCTTCCTCCCGGCGAAGAGGTACGCGTGCGCCACATTGTCCGCCTCTTTGTCCGCGAGGAGGGCCTGGAGCTGCGACTCGTGGCCGATGATCGTGTCCAGCGGCATGGGAAAGCTATGCTAGCACGCTTCCAATGAAGAACTCGCGTCAATATTGACGAAGATTCAGACTCCCGATAACCGCATGCTCTCGATGATATTTCGAAACACCGGTGTGGAATCCTCACTCCCTTCCTTGAACGAGAAACGCATGGAATACCAATTCCCATTGCGGGACTCAAATGGCTTCGCCATGAAAAGAACAATGTCTTTGTCGTTGTACTCGCTCTCCCCCTGCGTTTCTTCGCTCACGACGCGCACGGTTCCGTCCGGCTGGTCTCCGAGCGTGAAGATTGAGTCGGGGAAAAACGGGCCGTACCCGTCGGCATTCACTTCGAGGATGAAGAACGGACGCTGCGGGGAAGAGGAATCCTGCAACTCGATGCGGTACCACGTGTTGCCTCCCGTATAGGTCTGCCAGACTTTGTCGGTGACGATCGTGTACGAGGGGGGATAGGAGAAGCGAATCTTCTGGTTCGCGTTCTCATAGGTCTTCCATGAGACCGGAGCGGGGGCGACGGAGCTTTTGGCCTCTGAAGAAATGGAGCTCGCCTCCGAACTTGATTGTGTGGAGGAACTCGAAGAACTGCTCGTCTGCTGATCCGTCACGCCGGGAGACGTTGAGCATGCGGAAAGGAGCAGGAGTGGGAGAAAGAGGAGTATTTTGCGCATCTCGGATATTTTATACTCATCCCTTAGCGTGTCAAATCGCACCTCATTCATTCTTCCCATGACACTTCTTGTACTTCTTCCCCGATCCGCACGGACATGGATCGTTGCGCCCCACTTTGTCGGTATGCATCGGCTCGGCCTTCACGCGCTGCGCCGCGACGGGAGTTCCTCCGGACTGAGCATTGACTGCCGGAAGCTGATCACCCGTTGCAGTGGGAATGAATGACGCGGCATCCACGCCCGTCTGCGTCAGCTCCCCCTCGATCTGTGCCTCGTTGGTCTGCCCCTGCTCGCGTTCGAAGGCATCCTCCTGCGCCCGCATGAGACGGACGGCCTCGGGGGTGAACGGCGCGAAGTCGGCCTGCAGGATAGTGCGCGTAATGGTGGCGTTGATGGTGGCGAGGAGCTGCTGGAAACGGCGGAAGCCCTGATCCTGGTACTCGATGAGCGGATCGCGCTGCGCGTAGCCGGCGAAGGCCACCTGTTCCCGCAGATGCGACATGTCGTCGATGTGGTCCATCCAGTGCGAGTCGATGGAACGCAGGGTGATGAGGTTCTCGGCGTTCGTCACGGTCGCCTGCCCGAAGATCCCGCACTTGTGCTCGAAGAACTTCAGGACCAGATCCTGGAGTGCTTCGCGCAGCGTCTCCTTGTCCTTGTAACTCCTGACCGACTCCTCCGTGACGAGACGCTTGAAATCGCTGTGGAGCACCGCCACCGCGTCGACCAGACCCTTCACATTCCACTCCTCGAAATCGTCGGAGGCGGCGTGAGCGACGAGAATCGCATCGACGTCGGCCTTCATGCCCTCGAGGATCTCCTGATGCAGCGGCGCTGTCTCCGCGCTCCCGGAAGCGTCCCCCGCAGCGGCGATCTTCTGGAGCACCTTCTGTCGGCGCTTGTAGATGATGTCGCGGTGCTTGTTCATCACGTCGTCGTACTGGAGAACGTGACGGCGGATGTCGAAGTTGCGACCCTCTACCTTCTTCTGCGCGCCCTCGATCGAGTGGCTCACCATCTTGCTTTCGAGTGGCGTGTCGTCGGGCACTTTGAGTCGTTCCATCATGTTCTTCAGACGCTCGCCGCCGAAGAGGCGCATGAGGTCGTCCTCCATGGAGACGAAGAACTGGCTCTCGCCGGGATCACCCTGACGTCCGGAACGTCCCCGCAGCTGGTTGTCGATACGGCGCGCCTCGTGGCGCTCGGTGCCGAGGATCGTGAGGCCGCCGAGGTTCGTGACGCCGGGTCCCAGCTTGATGTCCGTTCCGCGGCCCGCCATGTTCGTCGCGATGGTGATGGCTCCTTTCTGTCCGGCCTTCGCCACGATCTCGGCTTCCTTCTCATGCTGCTTCGCGTTGAGAACCGAATGGGGGACGTGGAGATCATGCAGGAGGACGCTCATCGCCTCGGACTTCTCCACGGACGTCGTGCCGATGAGCACCGGCTGCCCGCGGTCGTACTTCTCCTTGGCGATCTTGGCTACGGCGTGGAATTTGGCCGACACGGTCTTGTAGACCAGATCCGCCTTGTCCGCGCGGATCATCTGGCGGTGCGTGGGGATCACGATCGTGCGCAGCTTGTAGATGGATTCGAATTCCTCCTCCTCCGTCTTCGCCGTGCCGGTCATGCCCGCGAGCTTCTTGAAGAGACGGAAGTAGTTCTGGAACGTGATGGTGGCGAGCGTCTTGCTCTCGCGCTGCACCGCCACATGCTCCTTCGCCTCGATGGCCTGGTGGAGCCCGTAGCTGTAGCGACGCCCCGGCATGAGGCGGCCCGTGAACTCGTCGACGATGATCACTTCGTTGTCCTTCACGATGTAATCCACATCGCGCTTGTAGACGGCGTGGGCACGCAGCGCCTGCTCGATGTGGTGGACCTCCTCGAAGCCGCGCTCGGTGTAGATGTTCTCGACGCCGAGGAGCCCCTCCATCTTCTTGATACCGTCCTCCGTGAGGACTGCGGCGCGCTGCTTCTCGTCGAGCGTGAAGTCGGTGCCCTCCTGCAGATTGGACACGAGCCCCGCGTACTGGACGTACTTCGTCGTGCTCTCGTCCGCGGGCTGGCTGATGATGAGCGGCGTGCGCGCTTCGTCGACGAGGATGGAGTCAACCTCGTCCACGATGGCGTAGTGAAGCCCGCGCTGCACCTGGCGTGCGATGGACGTGGCCATGTTGTCGCGCAGGTAGTCGAAGCCGAATTCATTGTTGGTTCCGTAGGTGATGTCCGCCGCGTAGGCGGCCCTCCGCTCGTCCGTCGTGAGTCCGTGAACGATCACTCCCACACTCATCCCGAGTGCCTTGTAGAGCATGCCCATCCACGTCGCGTCGCGCTTCGCGAGGTAGTCATTGACCGTGACCACATGGACGCCTTTGCCCTCGAGCGCATTCAGATAAACCGGCAGCGTACATACGAGCGTCTTCCCCTCGCCTGTCCTCATCTCGGCAATGCAGCCGCGATGGAGCGCGGCACCGCCCATGATCTGCACGTCGAAGGGCACCATGTCCCAGCCGAATTCCTGATTGCCCATGGAGATTTTCTGCCCCGACGCCTTGAGCAGTTCACACGCGCGGTTCGCCGTGGCGAAGGCTTCGGGAAGCAATTGATCGACTGTCTCGCCCTTTTGAATCCTGTCGCGGAACTCCTGCGACTTCGCAGGCAGTGTTTCCAGTGTGAGCGCACGGATCTCCGGCCGTTTCTCGGCCTCCCGCACCTGCCTGATGACAGGCGAGAGCTTCTTGAGCTCCTTCACGTTCGGGTCGCCGAGGAGTTTGTTCAGGGTATCGAAGAATGTCATGGAGGATGGAAATCATGCGTCCCGGCGAAGCGCAGCGAAGCCGGATGGACGCCGAAGGATAGCAGAAATGGACAGAGTTTTCAGGGGATTCGGAAAGGATGTACAAGAGCCCCAAACCTTCACCACTTCCTCCCGTACCACGACTTGGGCATCTTCTTTCAGAATCAGGGAATTGGGGATTGGGTGTCGCTGGGAACCGGCCTCGCCTTTTGCAAGATCCAGCCAATCAATGCCCCAATGACATAGAAGATGGGGAAATTGAACAGCGCTATGAGGAAAGCCGAAGCAATATTGAAGATACGTTCATCGAATGGGGGGCATCCCTCACCAATGCATGAAAGAGGAGATATTCCTATTTTTGTTGTGATGAGGAGAGAAACAATGATCGATGGAAAACTAACGATCCCAAGGGGCAGCCAAAGAAGCGTCTGGGAAGGCATCGCAGACGAAACCAGAGGATAGAGCCCCCCCAGCACGAACCCCGTGATTCCCCACCTCAATCCAATCTTCTGAAGCTGCAAACCAATAGACATGTTCAATACTGTACTCCTTCTATCATTTCCTACCATACCACGGCTCCAACGTCTCTTGTCCGAAGAAGGACGCACGACTACTGTCTCACATGGAATGCACCTTCGTCGCCATCCCACCATCATCCTGACAATCATTTCCCTTCTCCTGCTCGTCGGAGCATTCTTCATGTGGCGGGGATGGGATATGAGCATACGGAATGCCGTGCGCGCCATGATGGGCGGCCCCCACCTGCGCTTTTCCCATCAGATGCTTCCCCGTGACTTCTGCGATAAGGACAGCGGCAATGTGCCTTGCGGCGTGCCGGAATCCTCGTGGCAGGGAAACGACACCTTCGAGGTCCACGCCACTGTGCGGATCACCTGCGCGAGTTTCGGCAACGTCATCGGCACGTATGCGCTCCATGACGATGCTCTCGCTATCCAGTACAGGGAACGCCTGTTCAACCCCATGTTCTGCGCTTTTCCTCAGGAGCTGACCTACACATTCACGAATTTGCCGAAGCGGGAGTATCGGGTGACGCTGGAGCGGCTCTGAGCCTGCTCACCATTTCCGTCCATACCACGGCTCCAGTGTCTTCTTCTCGTACGTCAGGGCATCGACGAATGCGGGCAGGATGGATTCGACGGTCTGCAACTCCGCCCTTGTCCCACCGCGCTTCGAAACCTCCGCCTCGTGCTCGGGGATGAGCTCACCCATCCACTGAACGCCTTCAGAAATCTTCGCCAGGAACTCTTCGAGCTGCAGCCACTCCGGTTCCTTCCCCGGCTCCCGAACAAAGAGCTCTTTCTTCTTCGTCGAATGCACCCAAACGATTGGGATTTGGTTCTTGGGGCTTGGGATTTCCCGAGCAAGGTACAAATCACTGAGATGAATCCCGGTGACAGGAACATCGAGGGTGTAGGAGAGTGCATTCCCAAACGCCACCGCCACCCGCAGGCTCGTGAAGCCGCCGGGCCCGATGACGCAGGCAATACGGTTAATGGCAAACATGTCACGTTGAGCGGAGTCGAAACGCGACCGTTTGCCGCCGCGTGTCGATCCTTCGACGGAGCCTGTCCTGAGCGGAGCCGAAGGACTCAGGGTGACACGCTTGTCCCATCCTGCCGCCTCCAACACCCCCTCAAAGATCGGCATCAGCTCGGCATCGCTGATCCGGTGATCAACTTCCTTCTTCGACACAACCTTGGCTCCATCGATGCAAGTGAGGAGTCCTTGATGGGAGGCCAGATCAATGACAAGCGTTTTCATGTTGACCTAACAATGATAGCTGAAGAAACATGAATGTTGAGGTTTGAATTTTGAATTGTGCAAACAAAAACAATGAACATTAACGCAAAATTCATAATTCCAAATTCTACATTCATCCTACGGTACGATATGTACATGCCCTCAACCGTCCTCTCGATCATCATCCCAACCTACAAGCGCGGCACCATCCTCCGCGAATGTCTCCAACACATCGAGGAGCAGACGGTGAAGGACCAGCTCGAGGTGATCGTCGTGAGTGACGGAGAGATGGACAATGAAACGCAACAAATCGCCAAGGAGTCTTTCCAAGTGCCGGTGACGTTCCTCTCGATCCCGAAGAGCCAGCAGGGCGCAGCACGCAATAGAGGAGTGCGGGAGGCGAAAGGAACATACGTACTCTTCATCGGGGATGACATCCACCTCGCCCCCGATGCCTGCGAGATCCATCTCAAGCTCCAGACTTCTCCCGAGGGGAAAGGGCACAGAGCCGTCCTCGGGTACGTCGCCTGGGATCCTTCGGTGGAAATCACTCCGGTCATGCGTTGGCTGGATCAGACAGGATGGCAATTTGGATTTTCATTCCTCAAGACACACGCGTTCGTGCTGAAACAGGATCAGCATCGCTTCACTTACGCCTCTCACATCAGCCTGCCGACAGACATCGCGAGGAGCATTCCGTTCATGGAAGGGATCAATCTCTATGGCTGGGAAGACGTCGAGTGGGGGATGAGGCTCCGGGATGCCGGCGTGCGCCTCTTCTATGAGCCGGATGCGAAGGCGTGGCACCGTCACACCATGACAATGGAGGATTCCCTGAAGAGGATGGAGACGCTCGGCCGATCGGCAGCCACCCTTGAGAACATGCGCCCCGAGCTACGCCTCGTCCCGAAAGGATGGAAGCGGCTTGCATACGATTTCATTGCACATCTGCCAACGACGAGAGGACAGCACGCAGAGGCGTTTCTCCGGGGATTGGATTCCTGAGTGGGATTCGCGGATAAAACCCTCCATTGCTTGCATAGGCAACCAAGAAGGAGTTCTCTCTCTCCTGTCTATGACTCCCGAAAGCCTTCCCGACGAAGCACGAACTGCCTGGCAGCAATTCCGCGCAGCCGTCGAAAAGACGGCGAAGAGAACACTGGAAAATCTCCCCTTGGAGGCAAAGGATGACAATTTAATCCTCTGCTACCTAAACTTGTCGGACTTTGTCAGGTCATTCCCAACCCCCCAGGAAAGAATCGAGATTGTCAGTCGCATGCAGCGTTGTCGCATGTACAACCGGATCGCACTCACAACGTCCGTTTTCGACTCGCCCTATCTGTACCAGATCAGGAACGTCCCGAAAGAACCATCCCGCCAATAGATTTGACACGAAATCCTGCTTGCAAGGCTGAAAAGCTCATTTATAATGAATGCATCGTTACTCGTATCCCACACTATTCCGGATGATCGGAATGGTGCCTTCTTCGATCCCGCCATCCTTCGACAAGCTCAGGATGACGCTTCCAGTCCCTAATACTCTAATATTCTAATACTCTAATCCTCCACAACATGCGCGCATCATTCCTAGCAGCGATCAATCAAATTTGTTCCGAGAAGAATGTCTCCCCGGATCAGGTCATCGAAGCCGTGAAGCAGGCCATCGCCACCGCGTACCGCAAGGACTACGGCAACAAGGAGCAGGAGATCCGTGTGGATCTGGAGGAGGGCAAAGACCTCCCGACGATCCTCCTCGTGAAGGAGGTGGTGGAGGACGTGGAGAATGAGAACTTCGAGATCTCGGTGAAGGACGCGCGGAAGATCAAACCGGACGCCGAGCCGGGTGACGAGATCACCATCGATGTGACGCCCATCGAGTACGGGCGCATCGCCACGCAGGCCGCCAAGCAGGTGATCCTCCAGAAGCTGCAGGAAGCGGAGAAGATGAGCCTCTATCTGATGTTCAAGGATCGCGAGGATGAGCTCCTCACCGCGACGGTGACGAAGGTGGACCCGAACTGGGTCACGCTGGAGATCGAAGGCATGACGGTGTCGCTCCCGTGGCGTGAGCAGATCCCCGGCGAGCACTACTACACGGGCAAGCGTCTCCGAGTGTATCTGGAGACCGTCGAGATGAGCGGCAAGGGACCGCAGCTCAGGATCTCCCGCACGCACAGCAAGCTCGTGAAGAAGCTCCTTGAGTTGGAGATTCCCGAAGTCCGCAACGGCGACGTGGAGATCCGCGCCATCGCGCGCGACCCGGGCTTCCGCAGCAAGGTGGCGGTGGTCAGCAACGATCCGCGCATCGATCCCATCGGGGCATGTGTGGGACAGAAGGGCGTGCGCATCCAGGCTGTGATGGAGGAGATCAACGGCGAGCGCGTGGACATGATCGAGTGGTCCAATGACCCCATCAAACTGATCTCGCTCGCGCTCCAGCCCGCCGCCATCTCCGCCGTCATCATCGTGAACGGAGAGGAGCACTTCGACGAGGCCGGCCGGAGGATCAAGAAGCGCGCCGCGGTGTTCGTGGAGGAGGCGCAGCGTCCCATGGCCATCGGGAAGAAGGGGCAGAATATCCGCCTCGCGACGGAGCTCACCGGCTACGAGCTGGATATGTACAACTACGAGGAACTCCCGGCCTTCAAGGCGAAGCTGGCGGAGTTGCGAGGAGGGCCTTCCGCAGCACCCGCTGAGGGTGAGGCTCCAGCTGAAGCTGTTGCCGAAGCGCCTGCCGCACTTCCCGCCGAGGACACGACGAAGGAGCTGCCAGCCGCCGACGCCTCGACGGAACTCCCGGCTCCTGCTGCCGAAGAAGTGAAGACGGAGAAGCCGAAGAGGAAGAAGAAGGCGGAGGCTGCGTGATAATAGAAAATTGTGGGCACGCGCGCCTTTCTCGCCTTGAGAAAGAAAGGGCGTCTCGCGTGTCCATTTCGACCCCTCGACTACGCTCGGGGTGACACGCTTTGGCGTGTACACTGACTCAGAATGAAACTCCCCTCCCTCCCCCTCGTCGTCCTCGACACGGAAACGACCGGTTTGGTGCCGCGGGTTCATCACGTCATCGAGTACGCGGCTATGCGGGTGGAAAACGGGGAAGTGACGGACAGCTACGAGCAGCTCTTCTACGCCGAGGAAATCCCGCCGCACGTGGAAGTGCTGACGCGGATTCGCACGATCGACCTCACTGGCAAACCGGCCTTCGCTTCGAAACTCGCTGAAATCACCTCGAGGATCCCGGAGGACACGATCATCGTGGGACAAAATATCAGCTTCGATATCGGCATGCTGAAGGGTGAGGGCCTGGACCTCAGTGAGCGTCCGTGGATCGACACGTCGATGCTCGCATCTCTGGTCTTCCCGGAATTGGAAAGCTACTCGCTGCAGTACCTGAGCACCGTGCTGAACTTGAACCACTCACCCAAACATCGCGCGCTCGGTGATGTGCGTGCGACGCTGGAACTCCTCAGCCGATGCTGGGAGCGGCTGCTGGAATTGACGCCGGCGATGCAGAAGCAGGCGCTGGACGTCATGGGGAAGAGCACAGAGGGCTACCGCCGCCTCTTCGAAGTATTGCCGAAGGCGACGAAGAAGAAAGCCCCCGCATGGCTGAAGCAACTCCCAACGGAACCTCCTCTCCCGCTGCCGCAAACAACCGTCCCGGAACTGGCAGCGAAACCCGGGGACATCCAGCTCATCGAAGAATCTCTCGACCCCAGCTTCGTCCTCGAGACCGTTGAGAAGGCGATCATCGCCAAGGGGACGCACTGGATCGCCGTGAAGAATCTGGATGCATTCGTACGACGACTGCCGGAGAAACTCCTGCGCTCGAAGGATGTCCGCATCGCGTACCACTTCAGTCAGTTGTTGGATGAGGAAGCTGCGAAGCGGCTCGGCAAAGCAGAAGCCTTCACTGCGGATGAGGCGACGCTCGCACTCAAACTCGCATGGTACGAGCCGAGACACCGCAATGATTTCCCGCTCCACGGCGGGGAGGATGCGATCTGGCGCGGGAGCATCGCCTGCACCGGAGAATCTGAGGCGTTCAAGAAACAATTCGAAGATTTGCCGTCCGTCGTCCTCATCGATCACAGGCAACTGCTTCGACTCCTGGAGGAAGCAGACTCCGCAGAAGCTCCAATGATCGGGAAGGACGACGCTGTGATCATCGACGACGCTTCGATGTTGGAGGATACGGCCACCAAAGCCTACGGCTGGTACGCATACACCAAGGATCTGCGTGCCGCAGGGGAACACAGCATGGAACTCACGCGCTTCCTGGATCTCCTGCAGCTCTGGATCGAGAAGACACGACAGGGACAGGACACGCGAACGCTCAATGAAGCAGACTTGAAGACGCCGGAGGCGAAGGGGCTGCGCGAGCGTCTGGCCGAGATCTGCAAGACGGAGACATTCCCCCCGCAGACATCCGTGCAGCTCGAGGGGCTGGAGAAGATCCTCGATCCCGCCAATCTCCCCGAGCGCTTCGCGTGGATCGAGCAGCGCATGGACGGCTTCCAGTCACTGCAATCGGTACCGGAGAGCGTGGCTGTGACGCTGCGCGATCTCCTGTACCTGCGCCATCCGACGACGCTCCTCATCCCCCCGGGGCAATCCGAGACTCTGAACGAGATCGTCCCGGATTCGCTGGCTGTGAAGGTGGAAGAGACCGCGCCAGCCGCACCCATCGCCCTCTCGTTCCCCATCTCGACGCTGGAGCCCATTCTCACGTCGCCGCCTCCGGGAAAGTCCATCGTCCTCATGAGCGGGAAAGGACCTATTGAGAACGCGTACGTGCGGTACACCGAACGGTTGGAGGCACAGGGCATTACGCTCGTCTGCCAGGGTGTTTCCGGCGGCATGGGCCGCATGCGCGCGGAGTTCCTCGCCGCCCCCGCCCCCGCGCTCTGGCTCATCACACCATGGTTGTTCGAAGGATTGGAGTTGCCTCCCGATACCGTGCAACGCCTCGTCATCACGCACTTGCCTTTCGATTACTACAGTCACCCGATCCTCTCCCGCCGCGCCGCCCGGTATCGCGACGGGTTCAAGGACTACTTCTTCCCGCGGCTCCTCCAGCGCCTCTTCCGACTGCTCCGCACATTCGCGCGGTTCAAGACAACCGACGCGGACGTTCTCACCATCGATGAACGCATCAGGACGAAGGGGTACGGGAAGGACGTGATCGCGTACTTGAGCAGATTCTCTGCAAAGAGTGATGAGAAGGAAATGGGTAATGGAAAATTGAAAATGGAAAATGCTTCACTGAAGAAGGTGACAAAGAAGGGTGGGGGGAAAGGGCAGATGTCGATGTTTTAGGAGACTCGTATTCAACCCTCATATCTTGATTTCTTCGCAAGAGGATCTGTCGCTTGCGACACTGGACACCTGGAAGTGGTATGGTTACATTGCTTTCACTTTTTCCCCTCCTTTTCCATGACACAGCAAGGTGGCCTTCGTGAAAATTTGCCCGTCGCCCCGGATGCGGAGATAGCCGTAACCGATGAATCCGCGGCACAAACCGTCACGGCTGCCTCAGATACTTTCGGAGATCGGATCTGTGCACTCGGCATTGGCATGGAGGGACCTATGCCCCCTGACATCAATGACGCAATGGACAGACGACCTGTCCCCGGGGGCGCTGATTTCAATTATGCCTCTGTGTTCGGAGCACCTGCCTCTCGCGAAAATTAATTTTCCTCCTGCATTCTTCTCCTAAGCCACCGCCTCCGGGCGGTGGTTTTGTTAATCAGCCCCCCTACGCGAAAGAACAGTAAATATCGTCCTCCACAGAATCCACAGATCCAACAGCATCGACCACTCCTCGATGTACCGGAGATCGAGTTGCACCTCTTCGTTGAACGTGAGGTTGGAACGGCCGCTGACCTGCGCCAATCCCGTCATCCCCGGCTTCACCGCGAAGACGCGCCGCTGCTCCGGCGTGTACCGTTCGACCTCCTGCGGCAGATGCGGACGCGGTCCGACGAGCGACATGTCGCCCTTGAACACATTCCAAAATTGCGGCAGTTCGTCGATAGTCCAGCGACGGAGAATCCTGCCGAAGCGCGTGACGCGTGGATCATTGTGCATCTTGAAGAGCGGACCGTCCGTGCGGTGATTCTTATCCAGGATCTGCGCCTTAAGCGCATCGGCATTGCACACCATGGAGCGAAACTTGAGCAGGTGCACGAGCCGCCGTCCATACTCTCCGACGCGAGTGGAAATGTAGAAGATAGGCAATCCGCCATCGATGAGGACGCTGATCGCGATGAGGAGAAGGAACGGCGAGAGGACAACAAGTCCCACCGCACTGACCAGCAGGTCGAACAATCGCTTGAAGACTCGCCCCCACCCGTCGAGTGGCGTCGGCTGGAAGCGCACGAGCGGCAGCAGCCCAAGCCGCTCAACCTGGAGCAGATGCGGCACATCCGCGAGCACGGGCGGCAGGTAACCGTAGCCCACGTGATGACTGCGGCAGTACTCGATGAGGCGCAACGTCTCATCACTCCCCGCATTGGGATCGGTTTGAATCACGAGGTCCATCTGCTGCTGGTGCAGCACACGCTTGAGCGCATCCAGATCCGGCAGATGCCCGAGGTAGTGGTAGTGTTCGTCGTTCGTGAGCATGTCTTTGGCATGCGTAACGAGCTGCCGCGCTCCGAGCGAGACAACGAGCATCTTCCCCACGCCTTCCTTGAGCATCGCACGCTGCAGGAGCACGAGAGCGGCGCGCAGGAGCGAGACGAACACCACGGTGAACACCATGGACTGGAGGAGCACGGCACGGGAGAAGAAGAGCTCCTTCAGCACGAAGAAGAACCATGCATTGATGATGACGACCCACAGCAGCGTCGTCACGATAACCCGCCCGATCTCCGCCCATGCTCCGATGGTCGACCGCAGCGCATAGAGCCCCATCACCGCAGCGATGACGATGAAGAGGAGGATGTCCGGCAGCACGAAGAACTTCACGAAGTACCCGAGATCCGGCAGGGAACGTGCGGGTTCGAGGAGACGCGTGAATGGCAACAGATCGAAATTGTCCTGCCGCAGCCGGAAGGCCAGAAGCAACGCAGCGGCGACCGCCAGGGCATCCAGGGGGATGCGGACCAGGCCGAACATCGCCTCGGACTTTTTCATTGCCCAAAGGGTGGCGCAGAACCCGCGAAGATGCAACCCCAGGTTCTCACCGATTTATGGCTTGAGACAGGGCTCTAATAATATTCATTATTCTTCTCTCTCGAAGGAAAATACCTCATCTATTCTCCCGCCCAATGTCTGCGCCACATCATGTGCGAGCCGCAGCGACGGGTTGTATTTCCCTTGCTCCAGAAACACGATCGTTTCGCGACGCACACCACAGGCCTGCGCCAGCGCTTCCTGCGTCAGACCCCTGGCCGTGCGAAGTTCCCTGATGCGATTCTTCATGGGGAACGATGACGGAACCACCGGAAGAGGACGGAGTAGAGCAGCATGAGGATGCAGGAACCGTAGGCGAGCGTGGATGCCACGACACCGAACTCCGGATATGCACCGCGCTTCGCATGGAGGACGAACATGAGAAGGACGGCCCCCATGCAGAAGATTTGGATGGCCCAGAGAGCAGCTCTCCCCCCGATGGCATAGTCACGCTCATCGGCGATCACCTCCTTCACGCGGCGACGCGCGAGCAGGAGCAGGAGCATGGCCGCCACCATGGCGACGATCGGCCAGAGGTAATCCCCGCGCACGACGGACGAAGCGATGAACGCGGCAAGGATCATGGCGATAATCATCCGCGCAACCGTGTACTGCTTGAGGGTCATGGTAAGGGGGGAATGGATGGATGTTATATATTTCTAACACACAAGTCAATGCCAAAGACGCGGTGCGTCTTCAGCAGTCTGCTCCTTCATACGCCGGGTTCTGTCTGCGGACGGATTGCTCCATCCGAGGATGATCATCTCTCTAGGACGACGATTGCTCGACGTCTCAGGCAGAGGCGTCAGGGGGATGACGGAACCATCATCGGTTCCCCCGACCCAAATCCTCCTTGCATCACCATGAGTTTACCTCCAGTCCCTTGCGGGGCTGGGCTCGGTCATTCCGAGCCGTTTCACCTTCCTCGGCATTGGACTCCTTGCGGAGATGGTGCGTCGGAAGTTCGTCACTGTGGCACTGGTCCGCATGCGCCTTTACCGGATATATGACGCACGGACGGCCGTTAGCCGCATGGCGTTCCATTGATGCCCGGACGTTCCTCCCACGGCATAGCCCGAAGGCGACGCCGGGGCGATCATCGAAGGAGCAGACCACTATTATCTCTTCTCGTTGCCTTTTCTTCAAGGAATTCGTAGGCTTTCCATAGTCATTTGCCGCCTTAGCTCAGTGGTAGAGCAACGCACTTGTAATGCGTAGGTCCGGGGTTCAAGTCCCCGAGGCGGCTCCACTTCTTCAGTCCTTCTTTGATTTCTTCGTTGCGTTTCGCTCCCCCAGCTTCTCGAAACTTCCCAAGTCCAACAGGTCATTGAGAAGTGTGTTGAGCTTCCTCCCGGCATCATCCATCTCTTTGATTTGTTCTTTTTGGGCGCCGGAGAGCTTCGAATATTCGTCACCGTGAATCAGCTCCAGGTACCAGCGGATGGTGGAGAGCGGCGTGCGCAGGCGGTCGCTCGCGATACGGATGAATTCGGACTTCATGCCTTCGATCCTTCGCAGACTCTCCCGTAGCTTGTTCGAGAGCTCCGACGCCGCGTAGTCCACCGTCTCCACCTCATCCCCCGTCTTGATGGAATGGCGGAACTGCCACTGTCCCGGCTTGAGCCGCCGCATCTTCTCCGCAAGTTGCAGGAGCGGGTAGGAGAGCTCGTTCGCGAGCATGAGACCGAAGACACCGGAGAGGAGGAGCAGGAAGACATCGATGACCAGGATGGCGACGGCGAAACGCCCCCACCCGAAGAATGCGTCAGCACTATTCACCTTCAGGAGAAGACCCCAACCTGTGGCTGGGACATTCCGATAGGCGGCGAGAATCGTGACTCCGTGTTCATCCGGACCCGTATACACTTCCCCGTCGTCCGTCGCGGCCTTCCAGAAGAGCGGATGGTAGATGATGGCATTGCCTTCCGAACGTACTCGCTGCTCCGAGAAGGAAAAGACGATCATCGAGCCGCCTTTCTCAGGACGCAGGAGGAGTGTTTCGCTGCTGTCTCCAAGGGAAGGATTCGCAGCGAGTTGCTTGAGGAGCGAAGAAGGATCGTACTGGATGGCGAGCGTCCCGATATTCCGATTCTGCTTGTCGCGGACAGGGGCATACACCACCGTCGCATCCCACCGTCCGAGCTTGTTCATGACGGGCTGGAGCTTCGTGGATGAAATAGGAACGGCAGGAGCGGGGATAGCGATGCCCACCGCGTCCCGAATGGCACCCCCTGCATCGAAGAGTGTCATGCCTCGCGCCGGCACGTCTTCCTGCAGGAGCTTCGACCACAGGTCCGGCAGCACCCGTGGGCCGGACGTGAGGATGCGGACGCGAAGTTCCTGCCCCGTCGTGAGGAGCGCCGTGCGCTCCCGATCGTACTGGAGCGAACGCGACAGGAGGTTTTCCCGTGAGGCGACGGTGGAAGAGAGCTGCCCGAGGACACGATTGCTGACGAGCGAATGCGCGACGATACAAGAAAGGAGCGAGAGCACTGCCACGGTGAATCCCGTGAGGAGGAACGACTGCCGGAGAATGCGCCGACGGATGGACGTCCGTTGCGGTGGGAAATGCCGCAGAATGTTCCGGTTCTCACCAGAGAGAAGCCGGCGGAGACGCGGGAGAGGCATAGTGTGTGTTTTCATGTAATTATAGCAGAAATTTGTCACTTTCTCCATACCATAGAGACGCGAGATCTTACGTCTCTCCTCATGTTCCGCACTCCAGCGCCGTCGACACTGTCAGGCATCCCGCCTCACAGACCTGCCATGTGTAACTCGTGCCCGCCACACAGGAAGGCAACGCACACCCGCAGGAACCGCCGGACGGGTGATCGACCGGAGGGAGGGTGAATGCCGCTTGGAATGAGCGCCTGTAAGTATGTGCCGGCTGTATCTGCGTTATCCGGGAGAGGGTGAAGGAGACGATGATGCTCTGCGCGGTTGAGGATGTGTTCTGCACGGAAAAGTCTTCCACGTGGATCTGCTGGGAGGAGAGAATTTCCTGCGTGGCATGGCGGATGAGAAGGAGAGATCCGCTGTTCACGGCGAAGATCACGGGGCTCTCCGCCCCTGATCCCGTCTGGAGCGTGAGAACCGAGCCGGAAGCCTGTACGGGTGGATCGAGGATAGTCTCCGCTTCCAGCACGCTCGCACCGATCTGCTTGAAAATCTGCGTGCCGTTGCTCTCCACGAGCGCCTGCGTTTGCTGGAGGAGGCGTTTCTCTGAGGAGAGGAAGAGGAGGGGCAGGACAGCCGTGCCAAGAATGCCGAAAATCGCGGTGAAGATCAGGAGTTCGATGATTGTCGTGCCGGAACGCATGGTGATGATCTTCATGGACAAAGCGTAAAGGAAGCGACCTCGCGCCAGAAATCGATCTCGAGACGGGGGAAGATGGTTGCGGCTTGCACTTCGAGACGACGGGTCACTCCCATCTTCTCACCGGACGCGCAGATTGTGCGTGTGTCGTTTCCCGTCCCTCCGACGGGACGCAGCTCGCAAGAGCCGTTCGGCAGTGTGAGGGATGCATCGCCCGCATACGTCGGATCCGCCCGCAGTTCCAGGAATGCCCGCTCAACGCACGTTCGTGCATTCTCCATGGCCTGGAGCGAGAGCGACGTGGACCAGGCGGTCTTCTCCGATGCACCGCCGAGGAGGAGGAGCGACGCCACTGTGCTCGAGGCGATCAGGCCGATGGCAAGAACGGAGATGAGCAGGACATAGCCGTCGCGGGAACGGAGAATATTCACAGGCAGGGAGAGGGGGAGGTTCCCGAGCGGAGAACCCGGAGCGAGGAAGCGGTGAGAAGGTACAGGCGATCTTCACCGGGGTCGTAGAGGAGCGCTGTCGCCGGTACCAGGGAAGATGCGCTGTAGGAAGCGACTTCCGGCAACGAGGGATCGGAGAGTCGCACCACCTGCAGTGCCTTGTGACCCGATGCTGCGGCGAGGAACGCGAAGCAGCCGGACGGCTCACTCCCGACCCCGACGATGCTCCCGCTCCCCTGGTGATAGCGCGGAGCCGATGGCATGCCACCCGCAGACACATCGAAGACGACGACGTTGCTCATCCCTTTCGCTTGCCCCAGAACCGCGGAACTTCCCGTGACCGCGATGGAGAGCCCGGTCAGGCTTCCAGTGACGTTGTATCCTTCGCCCGAAGCGAAGACGGGGAGCGCCGGACTGGAGATGCCCACCACACCCAATTCCGCCGCAACATTGCCGGTTGCGAGGTAGGCCGTGGTCCCATGAGAACCCGCGGCATACACATCCCCGCTCCCGTGCAGGGAACCAAGGAGCGTGAACGCAGACGTGTCGAACGCATCGAAGAGGTACATCTGCTGCTCTGTGGCATCAGCCTTTGCGCCGACGATGAGCAGATTGCCGCCGAAGGAAAGTGAGAGCCCGCGATCACTGCCAGGCAGATTGTATGAAGCGATGGGGGTGAGGACAGGCGATGCGGGAGTGGTGATGTTATACATCCGCAGTTCCGCTGCCGTATCGTCCGTGAGAACGTAGAGCCGATCGCCACGGACGGCGACTGCATGGGCCCCGACACCAACCGTGAATGATGTCGAGGTGCGGGAAGGGGAAGAGGGATCAGAGACATCGAAGAGGAGAAGACCGGGATCGCTCGCCACCCCGACGTAGGCAATCGTTCCCTTGAGAGCGAGCGAGGTGAAGGCGGGTTGCCCGCCCAACTCGGCACTCCCGAGGAGCTGTGGCTGTGACCAGTCGCCGACTCCATGCACTTCCCGCCAGTCCGTCACTTCCCCCTCCAGCACGAGAGACCCCGACCCATCCGCTCCCCGCGGCCAGGAGGCCTCGGCACGAAGTGTTTTGTGATTGCTCTCCACATCGGCAATGGTGAGTGTGGTCGTGATGTTGTTGGCCGTGTTCCCACTCCCCGCGAGTATCCAAGATCCGCTCGGTCCGAGCACCACACCATGCGTGCCTGCCGGGAGTGAGCTGAACCCGCCGCTTCGGATGCTGCGTGCTCCTTCCAGCGCCGAGAATGCAGCATATGCGCCACGAACCCTGTCTCCCGCCCATGACGTCCGCTCCTGCCCCTGCAGGAGGAGCCCCCCGGAAGCAGCGAGGAAGATCGTGAAGATGCCGATCGCGAGGACCGCCTCGAGAATGAGGAATCCCCGGCGGGCGCGGAGCAGAATGCGTGGCATATCAGCAGGCTGGGCTTCCAGCGAACTCCAGAAGGAGGACGGTGTCCTGGAAATCCTCACTGATCGTCACGGGGAAGTCGATCACGCTCAATTCGGTGAGCACGATCAGGGAGGATGCGGGAATGGAGATGTGCTGGGACGCATCCAGGTAGCCCGCGAGGATCGACTGCAGACTCTGCTGCCTCGGGAACGGCAGGTAGGCCGGTAGCGGATCACCGTTTCGCAGAATGATCGTGTGATCGCTGCCATCATTCGTCTCTGTCTTCTCATCGAACAGGAGCCACCCGAGAAGCCGAAACGTGCCGCGAATGCGCACGGCGAAGGACGAGCCATTGGGTATTTGCACAGTCTGGAATTGCCCCGGAGACACCGCATTCCCGCTGAAGAGAGACGTCCATTTGCTGCCGCCATTCTTCGTGTACCAGAGCTTCACCGGAATATCCGGTCCCCCCGCACCGAACGTCAGCTCCGTGGCGATCACACGCACCGTCGTGGCGAGAGATGTAACCGTTTCGATGGTCCCGTTCGCGCTGATTTGATAACGGGAGGGACAGAGACTCCCCGGTCTGGAATTTGTACAGGCACCGACTGTATCGCCGTGGCGCTGATGCGCCGACCAGGCGGTCGGTTGGACAGCCATGGTTTGTTCAGCGTGTGTCCCGGGTTTATGGCAAATCGTGAACGCTCCCCCGGCACTGCTTCCTGCTCCGCCTGCGCCGCTACTCACGGATGAGCTCTGTGCACTCGCCTGACTCGACACACTTCCCGCGCTCGATGCCCCGCTGCTCTGAACGCTGCTTGCTGCACTGCTCGAAGCGAGCGAGGAGCTGGAGAGCTGCCCTGGCACGGCCGCGAGCTGTTCCCTCCCCACAACGATCGTGATGACGATGATCCGCTGCTGTCCGTCCACAGCCGTGAGGATGATGCTCCCCGTCGCGCTGGGTTTCCCCTCCAGTTTGGAGTACGACACATCGAGAATGGAACCGGATACCGAGACAGTGGAAGGCATGGGGAAGACTTCATCGGCACCCGCCTCGCGCGCTCCGTATCCAGCGCCCCGATAGAGGACACCTGCAGGGACGTAGAATCCCCAACCGGAATCTCCCTCCGCATTCTGCGAAAGCAACTTGGCACGGGCCAGACCTTGAATCGTCTGCTCGGTAGCGAGATTCAGGTCACTCCTCGCTTGGTAGGTACGGTACGCGGGGACGGAGAACATACTGACGACTCCGAGGACACCGACGACGAGGAGAACTTCGATGAGTGTGAAACCGCGGCGAGGCATAGGGGGAAAGTGGGAAACGAATTCATCCTACATGTTGCCTTCTCTGCAGGAAGATGCGTAGTAAGAATGGAGTTGACGTAAATGTTAGCTGGTTAGCTTGTTGGTATTTGTTCGCTGGTTCATTTGATCGCTCACCATTTGTCTGTTGAAGAAATACGGTCAGCTGCTCACCAGCTAACGAGCTAACAGAATCAACGAGCTCACAACGATCATTGCGCCAATTTCCCCACCACTCCATAAATGGGGAGGAGGACGGCAAACGCGACAACCCCGACGAGCAGCCCCATGATGAGCATGAGCATCGGCTCCAGAATAATCGGCAGTTTCTGGGCCGTTTCATTGGCCTTATGCTCGTAGATCTCCGCAACTTTCAGGAGGATCTTTGACAATGTTCCCGTTCGCTCGCCGGTCATCACGAGCTGCTGAACGGAGGGTGGGAGAAGTCTCGTGCTCCCGTGAATGGCGGCGAAGCTCCGCTGGAAACTGTCCCCGATGTTGATGTGCTCATAGAGAGTCTTGTAGAGACGGCTGTATCTGATGACAGTGGTGACATCGGCAAGCGACCGCAAAGCCTCCGGAAGAGGAACCCCGGCGCGCAGGAGCCCTCCAAGGATCACGCCGAATCGCGCGATGGTGGCTTCCCTCATCAACCGGCCGATGCCGGGGATATGGAAGGTGATCCACTGAAATCCCACTTTGAGCGGCGAGTATTTCGCAAGGAGCACCATCGCAATGCACACGATGATCGTCCCCGCGATGAAGGCAACACCGTGCGCGGACATCGCGTTCGTAATGGCGAGGACGATGCGTGAGGCGAGCGGCAACTCGGCGTTCATGGACGTCAGGAGCTTCATGAGGTTCGGAAGGATGAAGATCCCGAGGCCCAGTACCATCACGATGAGGAGGGTGAGCACGATGCCCGGATAGATCATTGCCATCTTGATTTTGCCGCTGAGCGCCTGATCTTTCTCCTGCTGGACGGAGAGGTACTCCATATTCTGTGCCAGATCGCCCGCCTCCTCCCCGATACGCACGAGCGCGAGGGAATCGGGAGCGAAGAAGTGCTCTTCATCCATGGAGCGCCAGAGCGGTTGCCCGCTCTCGACACGATCAATGAGGCGCTGGAGAAGACTCTTCGATGCACGACCGCGCGCTTCCTCCTTCAGCGTACGCAACGCATCGACGAGGGTGAGGCCCGCATTGAGCATCGTCGCCAAATTTTGGACGATGGCATTGCGCTCCTTGCCCATACCGAAGTGCGACAGCGCACCGAGAAATTCCTGGAGGGTCCTGTTTTTCTTGCGCTTCGGTACAGCGACGACCACGGTCGGCTCCGCGGCGTGGGGAGACGCCGTAGGAGGCAGGATAACGCCGCCAGACGGAGCCGTTTTTGCCTCAGCAGAACTCTCCTTCGGCACCGCCGTAGCTTCTTGCTTGCCCGCCGTCTTATCCTCCGGAGTTTCTGCGGAAACGACAGGAGAAACCTCGGTGGAGGCATCCACCTCCTGAGGAGGATGAGGGCCGGCACTATTCTTGGATATGTTTCTTGTCATGGGGGACGATAGGGGGTGCGGCAACGCGCAGGAGCTCTTCCACCGTCGTCATCCCCGTCATCACCTTCGCGAAGCCGTCATCGAACATGGTGATCATGCCCTCCTTCACCGCGGCTGCATTCAGGTCCGCACTGGAGGCCCGCGCGACGATCAATTCCCGGATCGCGGGCGTCACTTCGAGGAGTTCGTAGATGCCGACTCTCCCCCGGTACCCCGTGCCGCCGCACGCATCGCACCCTTTCCCGTGGTAGAGATGCACAGGCCCTTTCTGGAAGAAATGTTCGGCTCCGGGAAAGAGTTTCTGCGCTTCCGCGAGCGTCAGGGAACCGCTGGTCCTGCACTGGGGACAGATGCGGCGAAGGAGCCGCTGCCCGACCATGACTTCCAGCGTCGATGCGAGGAGGAACGGCTCGACGCCCATGTCGAGGAGACGGGGAATGCCCGTGGCCGCGTCGTTACTGTGCAGTGTGGAGAAGAGCAAGTGTCCTGTGAGCGCCGCATTCACGGCGATGGACGCCGTCTCCCCGTCACGGATTTCACCGACGAGGATGATATTCGGGTCCTGACGAACGAGCGCGCGCAATCCCTTGGCGAACGAGAGTCCCGTCTCCGCATTCACCTGAATGTGGTTGATGCCCGGCACCTTGTACTCCACCGGATCTTCGATGGTGGAAATGTTCACGTCCGGGTGGTTCCTGAGCTTCATGAGCGCATAGAGTGTCGTCGATTTGCCGGCGCCCGTGGGGCCGGTGGAAAGAATCATTCCGTACGGCTTGTGCGCGGCTTTCTCCAGGATCGTCCTGTGCTCCTCGCCGAAGCCGAGATCGTTCAGGGTGAGCGTGCGGACGTACTCCGAGAGGAGGCGCAGCACGATCTTCTCGCCATCGACAATGGGGACGATCGACGCGCGAATGTCCATGGGATTGCCGCTGGGCGTCAGGTAGCGGATAGCGCCGTCCTGCGCGGTAAAGTGTTCGTCTGTTTGCATGTTCGCGGAGATCTTGATGCGGTTCACGACACCCTCGTAGTACTCCTTCGGGATGCGGCCCGCTTCGTGCATCACGCCATCGACACGGAAACGGACGAGTACCTCCTTCTCCTGCGGTTCGAAGTGAATGTCGGAGGCGCGCAGCTCGATGGCGTCGTTGAAAATCTCCGTGATGATTTCCGGCGCCACTTTCTTCTGCTCGTTGATGATCGACTGAAAGCGTGTGGCGAGCGGCTTGCGGTAGTGCATGAAGAGACTCTCGATGCCGTTGCGCGGCGCATAGGCGAGTTCGATCTTGCCGGTGAACGGCTTGTGCTCCTCTTCCTTCTTCTTCTCCCGGGAAAATAACCCTGCCTTCTTCCCATCCGTCTTGGGAGCGATGCCGGAAACGGTTTGCTGTCCCAGGTTCGCCCGCAGCGTCTTCTCCAGTTCCGGGTTGGACGGGTCCGACGTCGCCACGGTGACATTGCCGTTGTCGTTCTTCACCACGACCGCAGAGAGCGACCGGGCCACGTCCTCCGGGAGGAGACAGACGAGCTCGGACGATATCTGGAGAGAGCGAATATCGAGGTAGGGGAGCTTGAAGTACTCCGCCATCGCCCCTTCGTAGAGCTCTTCGGTCAGGAGTCCCATCTCCATCAACACGCCCTTGAGGGAGACGCCCCGTCGCTGGCTCTCCTCCGATGCTTTGTTAATTTCCTCTTCAGCAACGTAGTTCTGTGCGAGAAGGATTTTGCCGAGGTCTGTATCTTTGTCGGGCATGTGGCGTGAGGTGAACGAAGGGGGGAATTTGAATTGTTACTTCAGTATTGTTTTTACTTTCTTCACGATATCGGCGATGGGCGTGTTGGCCTTCACGAAGTACGCGATGACGCCGAATCCTTCCGCTTTCTTCTTGTCCTCATCCTGTCCGAGATTGGAGAGCACGATCACCGGTGTCTTCACCTTCTTCGTCGCCATCTCCTGCAGGATCGCGAAGCCGTCGACCTCCGGCATGATGAGATCGAGGAGAATCAGGTCGTACTTTCCGGTGAGGGCCTCCTCCAGCCCCTTCGGTCCGGAGAGTGCCACCGTCGGCGCATACCCCTCATGACCGAGCTTGAGCTCCAGTGCGTGAGCGAGGGGCTTCTCGTCCTCCACGATAAGGATCGTGCGCGAGTCTGTTTTGGGCATGAGAAGAGATATGGATATTTCCAGATAGTGTAGCAGAAAACCTCCGTTCGGGCAACGAGCCGCCGCCCCGCTTTCCGACGTTCTTTTGGCTCCATTGGCCCTTCCGCATATGGGAGCCATACGGTAGACTCCTTGCGCTCTCATGCCGAGACGCGCTCTCCTCTCCGTGTCCGACAAAAGGGACCTTGCATCCCTTGCGCGCGGTCTGATAGATGCGGATTTTTCGCTGATCTCCACGGGAGGGACGAAGAAGTTTTTGGAGGAACAGGGCATCCCGGTGACGTCCGTCGAGGATGTGACGCACTTCCCCGAGTGTTTCGACGGCCGCGTGAAGACGCTCCATCCGGCGATCGCAGGTGGAATCCTCTTTCGCAGGGATGCGAAGGAACATACAGCACAGGCGAAAAAGCTCGGCATCGAGCCCATCGATGTGGTCGTCGTGAATCTCTACCCGTTTGCGGAAGCGCTACGGGCGGGGAAGGAGCGGGAGGAGATGATCGAGCAGATCGACATCGGCGGCCCCACGCTGCTGCGCGAAGCGGCGAAGAACAGTGAATCTGTGACGGTCATCTGTGATCCGTCGGATTACGACCGCGTCCTCGCGGAACTGAAGGAGAAGGGTGAAACATCGCAGGAACTGCGCGAAGCGCTCGCGGCCAAAGTCTTCCTCCACACCGCGTCTTACGACGCCATGATCGCCGAGTATCTCTCGAAGGGTTCATACCGCGGCGTAATGCTTGAGGGGGGAAAAGAGCTGCGATACGGGGAAAACCCGCACCAGTGGGGAAAGTATTTTTCGCTCTACGAAGCAGACAAAGCGTGTCACCCCGAGCGTAGTCGAGGGGTCGAAGGGTCGACACACGGTTCCGTGTCTATGGTTCGACAGGCTCACCATGATACGGAAGGTTGGGGAAAATTGCTCCAGGGCAAACCCCTCAGTTACCTCAACATTCTCGACGCCGATGCGGCATGGTCCGCGGTCCACGAATTCAACGACCCGACAGCCGTCCTCGTGAAGCACACCACGGCCTCCGGCATCGCATCGCACACGGACATCACGGAAGCCTTCCAGCGCGCGTACGATGCCGACCGACTCTCCGCGTTCGGCGTGATCATCGCTCTGAACCGACCCTGCACCGCTGGCATCGTCCGGAAACTCATCGAGCAGAAGATCTTCACCGAAGTGATCGTCGCGCCGGCCTTCGAACCGGAAGCACTCGAACTCCTCAAACAGAAGCCGAATCTCCGCGTCATCGAGCAAACGAATGGCAAGCGAATACAACAGCAAATCCTCTACCGTTCCGTTCTCGACGGAATGCTCATACAGGAGGCCGACACGCGGGTGCTGACAGCCGAAGAATTGAAACCGGTCACGGAGAAGAAGCCGACGCCTGCACAGATCAAAGATCTTCTCTTTGCATGGAAGGCGGTGAAGCAGGCGAAGAGCAACGCCATCGTCTTCGCGAAAGATCTGGTGACCATCGGCATCGGCTCCGGCCAGACCTCACGCGTGGACGCGACCTGGATCGCGGCGAAGCGAGCCGGAGAGAAAGCAAAGGGCGCGGTCATGGCCAGTGACGCTTTCTTCCCGTTCCCGGATTCTGTGGAAGAAGCCGCCAAGCACGGCATCGCCGCCATCGTGCAGCCGGGAGGAAGCATCCGCGATGAAGAGGTCTTCAAGAAAGCGAATGAACTGGGAATCGCGATGGTCGTGACCGGCGTGAGAGGATTCAGGCATTGATCCTCTCCGCGCACCCTGCTTTCCCGCGGCGCACGGTGATCAGGCCGAGGGATTGGAATGCATCCCTGAAGCGCTGCCAATTTCTCGCGACGTCCGTGAGCGTGGCGTGTGGGATGATCCTCTCTGTCTTGAGGTCGCAGGAGGCACTCATCCCCACCATCTTTTGAAAGTCTCCCATCACTTTCGTCTGCGTCGCATCGAAAACGGCATCATGACCATCGGGGAACTGAATGCAGAAGCCGGGGCAACGGGGACAGGAGTCGATACCTGACAAGGGGGAAGGGGGGAAAGGTGGAATTCTAGCAAATGCAAATATGTGGGCATAGATACTTTTTCAGCTTCGGTAAGCCCTTCTTCTTACTCCAAACAACAATCAATCGCCTTCTTCACGAGCGTACCCAGCTTCCCCATGAACCCTGTCTTCTCCGTGTCATGCTTGTTCATCGCCTGGTCATCGATCTTCGTGATGCCATCGGCGGGAATCAGCTTCATGTTCAACCCCCAGAAGAGCGAGTAGAGCTCGTAACTCTTGCGGAAGAGATCGTAGGCTTCCTCCTTGTTGCCGCCCGAGAGCGCCTTCGTGCCGACTTCCATCAAACGCATCGATCCGGCGAGCAGGTGCTTCGAGATGCACCACACCTCACCCTCGTACTCCTTGATGATCTTCTTGAGCAGCACTTTGCGCATCTCGCGCACCTCCAGAATCAGATCGAAGTACCCTTCTTTCTCCGTCTTCGCGCCGGAGAAGAAGAAGTGCTCCTCGATGGAGATCAGATTCATGATGGCGATCGAAAGATCCTGATCGCTCGAGAGGTCCATCTTCTCCTGCTTCTTCATGTGGTCCACCTTCGCGATGAACTCGTTGAGCTTCTGCATGGAAACGGCGTCGGACTGTGTACTCATAGAATAGTGGGGGAATACAGAGTGATGACGTAGAAGACGACCGTGGCAATGATCAATGACCCGACCGGCCAAACAACCTTCTGTCCCTTGAACCATGCACGACCGTGATTGCGGCGCTTGAGCGCGCCGTACCACAATCCCGCGGCGAGAAAGACGATGCTCCCCACGATGATGCCGAGGAGGAGACGATTGACGCCCCAGAGCGTGTTGAGCGGATGCGTGAGGAGGTCGGTCCAGAGATAGAGCGGCAAAAGGAGGAGGAGTCCGTAGTAGAAGAGTGTTGTGAGGATGATGCGCCCTTTGAAACGTATGTGTTTCCGATTGAACCAGTCGATCGTCCATCCGGTGATGGAAACCATGAACCCTCCCACCCAGAGACCGGTGAGCGTGTCATCGATGCCGAACCAGCGGGAGAGGCCAACACCCGCACCTACCGCCAGGGTACACAGCGGGCAGAAGGCCGAGGCGACCTGCGGGAGGAGGAGGCTCGCGGCAGCGGAAATCGCACTGAAACGGAGGAAAGTTCTCATCAGGGAAAAGGTGAGGAATCGAAAGCGAGTATAGGGGGAAGAGTCCTGTGGCAAAAGGCCGTAACATGAGATTTCCCAGCCAATTTCATCTTCCTGTCTTGCGCATCTTCACCCTATAGTGGAGTCACTTGAATATTGAGATATTGCGTGAGCGGCTCAATCGAGAGAAGCCCGATATGCCAGGGGATTCCATGCGAAGCACTGCCTGGGATCTCGCTTTCGGGGAGGGTCTGCTGGAACTCCACGGGAAAATGACTGATCTTGTCGCAACTGATATTCAGGCTGTGCAGAGAGGGGCTCGGGAATGGTACGAAGATGCAATCAGGCAGATCTCGCGGAATGGAAAACGCGCACAGGATGTCCGGAATCGCACCGAGGATTTCGCGAGTATGCTGGGCGCCCTCCAAAACATCGCGAATGAATTGCAGGCAGAGCAACCCGTATCACAGGCTCCTGCGGCCTGACCCTTCGGTCCTGAGCAGAGTCGAAGGAGCTCAGGGTGACTGGCTTCAACCCTAAAGAGATCTTCTCCCGCTGAGGGCTTCTCTCAACGTCACCTGATCCGCGAATTCGATATCCGCCCCCATGGGCAAGCCATGCGCCAGCCGCGTGATCTTCGGAACAAATGACGCAAGTTGCGTCCTGATGTAACTGGCGGTCGCCTCGCCTTCTACGTCGGGATTCGTCGCGATGATCACCTCCTCGACCCCGCCCTTTTTCGCACGATCCACGAGCTCCTTCAGGCGCAGCTGCTCCGGACCCATCCCGTCGATGGGGGAGAGAACGCCATGGAGCACATGGTAGAGACCTTTGTAACTGACTTTCTCGAACGCGACGACATCCAGCGGATCTTCCACGACGAGAATCGTCCCGCGATCGCGGGTCGTATTCCTGCAGATCCCGCACTCCTCCTCAAGCGTCACCATCTGGCACGTGCGGCAGTACTTCAGCTCCTTCTTGATGTCGATGAGCGCCTTGCCGAGATTCTCAGGATTCGCCTTGGAGCTGCGCAACAGGTGAAAAGTCAGTCGCTCCGCGGACTTCGGCCCGATGCCAGGGAGTTTGCTGAACTCCTCGATGGCCTTTGTGATTTGAGCGGGGAGGAGAGACACAGCCAAAGTATTCAGCATTTGGATGCAAGTATCTAGGGAACTGTTTACTGAATGCTCAGTATTCCTTTCCCTCTCTGATCTTTCGCGACGTCTCGCGCTCTTTAATCTTCTGCCGCTTGTCGAAGCGCTTGCGGCCGCGGCCGACGCCCAGCAACACTTTGATGAATTTTCCTGCGTGAATCTCGAGTGGCACGATGGAAATTCCTTTTTCTGCCGTCGCCGCAGCGAGCTTTTCCGCTTCTCTCTTCTTGAGGAGCAGCAGACGATCGTGTTCCGGCTCGTAGGACGGGAGCGGCAGTGCGTACTTGTACGCCGCGATCTTCGCCTGTTTCAAGATTGGCTTGCCTCCGAGGAACGACACGTACGATCCCGCGAGATTCACGTGACCCAGGCGGCAGCTCTTCACCTCCTGCCCCGTGAGCCGGATGCCCGCTTCGACCTTCTCAAGGATTTCGAAGTCAAATGTGGCCCGACGGTTTGAGGCGACGATTTTCACGGAGCGAGTATAGGGGAAGAGCCTCCATCCCGATGAAACAGATGCTGGCGTCGATGGAAGGGCAAACGGACATGATGGGGGAAAGCGAACGAAATTGGCTGCTTTTTCCTTAGCTGTAAGCCATATTTCTATACATTGACAAATGAGATTAAATGAGTAAAATGGATCGGTCAGTTCATCTTCTTCTCCTCATTCAATCCCAGAGTTTCTCGACCGTCGATGAACGTTGAGATTGAATGAGGGCGGAGACCCTCATGTAGGGCCAGGATGGCTGGCAAAAAGATTACGGCCCGCGACTTCTGTCGCGGGCCATATCAAAATGATCCACCAACACAACCTCAATGGGGATTTAAGACATGAGGACATTGAGCACCTCATACCCCCACATCAACATCAGGATCGTCCCCCCGGCGAGGAACGGAATGAACGGCAGGTGATCTTTGCGCGTCTTCTTCTTCAGGAGCATCAGCACCGCGGCGACCAGCGCACCGAAGATGTACGAAGCGGCGAGCGCCAGGAGCACGATGCGCCAGTCGAGGAGGAGGAAGCCCATGACGGCGCCGATGAAGATGTCCGCGCTGCCGACCCACTTCCCCTTCGAGAGGACCCACTGGAACGCGAAGAACCCCGCTCCGAGAAGGGGGGCGACGATATGAAACGGTGGTGAGAAGAACGCATAGAGCAGGCTCAGGAGGAGAAGGGGAAACGTGAGCGCATCGCTCACCGCCCCCTGCCGCGCATCCATGACGGCGACGAGGAAGAAGAGCCAGAGAACGAGAGCGAGAACGATGGACGGCAGAAATGTGAACTCACGGAGAATGAGCGCAAGGAGGAAGAGGAGAGCCGAACCGGTTTCGACGAGCGGGTACTGCCATGAAATCTTTCCGGAACATCCGGCGCACTTCCCGCGCAGGAAGAGGAAGCTCACAACCGGCACGAGCTCGGAGGCTGAGAGCACTTTCCCGCACCGTGGACATCCTGAACGTCCGAGGATGCTCCTGCCCGCAGAGAGGCGCAGGATCAGCACGTTCCCGAAGCTGCCGAAGGCGGCGCCCACTGCCAGGAAGAGGAGGGAGGAGAGGAGCGGGAAGGTGAGCAGGTTGAGCACGGGGACAGCATAGCGCTCACCTCCGAACTCCGTCGAAGGGCAACGCTACGAAACTGTCGGATGCATCAGACTCTCTTGGCTTCGAGGATCGCCAGGCTCAGGTATGTCATGAAGACGATGAGGTACGCCCCGGCCAAAGCCGAAACGAAGGGCCCGACGTAGAAGCTCGCGCCCCTGAGAACGATGCTGAGCACGAAGTTCACGGCCCAGGCGACGACGATGGTGCAGATCGCGACGGCGATGAGGTTGCCGAAGATCTTACCCCAGAGACCTCCTGTCTGTGCATAGCTGATCTTCGCGCTCTCGAGGACACCCTTCTTCTCCTTCACGAGGAGAACGGGGGCAGCAACGAAGCGCGGCCCGAGGATGATGGCAGTGACGATGCCGATGAGGGGAATCCACGCGAATGTCCGGATGAAGACCCAGATCATGAGACCGAGGAAGGGCAGAATGACGGCTCCGAGCCTCGTGAGCGCCTCTTTCGGTCCCCTGCCGTCAACCACGAGCAGGAGAATGTAGCCATTGAGAACGAGGCTGACGATAGTCACCAGGATGGCGGCCAGCATGCCGAAGCGTGCCGTACTGGCGATGCCGGCGGGATTGCCCGTCAGCGCGCCCATCGCCTTCTGCGCTTCCTGCTGAATCTCCTGGAGCGCTGCCGGATCCCCGGCCTGCACCCGCCGTTGTAGATCCTCCATTCTCGTACGGTTCGCATTGAGATCGCCAAGGCCTCCTCCAAACTCCTTCAAGACACTGCGTCCGAACGCGAGGGAGATGACGAGCATGACGACCCCGGCAACGAGCGAGGCGACGACGATGGGAACGATGTTCTTTTGGAAGAACGCCGTGCTCCGTGAGAGCAGTGTTCCGAGAGAATCGACCATGGAAGGGGGAGGAAAGTAACCCCCACACTACCACGCAGCCTTGCCCTTTCGGTCATTCCTTCCCTTGCGAACTAGATGGTGTGTGATGGAACACAACATCCAAAACACTGTCGATCATTGCTCTTTTACTTCTCCAACATCTGTTTCACCTCCAGCACGATGTGGTCGATGCGCTCCTGCTGCCGCTGCTCCTGCTCCGCATCCGGGGAGGTTGAAGCCTCCGGCAGGAGAGTGGCAAGGAGCGGAGAGGCAAGTGCATATCCCTCGTACATTGCCAACGCCACGAGCATGCCGGCGATGCCCCCAAAGAGCTGGCGGACAAGGCGGTGCTGGAACATGGGAAGCTTCATGTTGATTTCTGCTCAGTATAGCAGAAATCCAGTCTGGACGCCATGCGCTCATCCCCTCCCGAGACTGCTTTTCCACTTATGTGTCTCATGGCCTGGAATTCGTTCAACAGGAATCCTGAGATCGGCTTCCGAAATCCCCGGCGGCAGCTTCTGATCGTACCCGAGGAGGATTAAATCGGGATACACGGAACGGACCGGCGCGAGGAAGTCCTCCTGGTCGCCGAGGATGACCGTGACCTCCTGATACTTCTTTTCGATTGCGGCTTTTCGCACCCCCTCACTCTGCCTGGGCAATCGCCCCTTGATTCGCTCCACGTTCATATCTCTCGCGACGACAACTGTCACGCTACCTCGCTTCATCGCTTCACGAATGAGGAATTCATGGCCGGGGTGGAGATGATCGAAGGTGCCGAAGAGAAGGATTCTCATGGAACGAATGGTAGTGGAAGTGTTTCAATGTATCGACGAAAAGGGAGGGAGGGCAGGGATGGCAAAGATGGCAGAGAGGTCTTCTTCGAAAGCGCTTCACTGCCTTCCCTGCCCTTTCTACCATCCCTGCCTTCTACTTCACGAGATCAATCACGTACACGCGCTTCTCATCCGCTACGTACAAATGGCTCTCCTCCGTATCCACGTACAAATCCTGCAACTTTCCGAGTTGCTCCCCTTCGAGGACATACTGCTTCACGTAGCCGGCTTCGCCCGTCGCCCCACCATCGCCCACAACGATCACGCGGCTCTTCACAGGGTCGAGGAAGTAGAAGTTGCGATCGGCGATCTTCGTCATCTTCGTCGTCGTTGCCAACGCTCCATCCGGCATGTGACGGATGATGAAGGGCTTTGCTTCGCCGCGCATCAGGCGAACGACCGTGCCACCCTCCTTGAGCACGTAAATGCTCGCATCGATGGTCATGTCCAGCGCGCCCGAGAGGTCGCCATTGATGTTGTACGGTGCAGCCGGTCCGTACCGATTCGGAAGGCGCTCATACTTGTAAATCTGGTTGTCCGTGGAGGAGAGAATGTAGAGGTAGCGCTGGTAGGCCTCCAGATCCTTGCCCGTAGCCCAGCCTGCAGGATCCTCCGTCTTCATGGAAACCGGCTGGCTACCCTGGATTTCCACGACACTTGAACCCGTCGTGAGGAAGACGGGGGACTTCATCCGCGCAAATTCCGTCCCTGCGATGATGAATCCGTCATCGGCCACGGCCTTCCCGTCGTCCACGCCGTTGAGGATAATGTGGAACCAGTGCTGTCGGTCGTACGCGATGAATTCTCCATCCGCCACCCCGATCAACCCCTGCAGTGCGACACTCTCATCCTTGGCCGAAACATTCACGAGAACGCGCGGGGATACGCGGAGAATATTGTTAATCTCTTCTTTCTTCGCACGAATGCGATCGAGGAGGTCCAGCGCCTCCACGCGGAAAAGGCCGGATTCATTGTCCATCACCTGCTTCGCCCATGCATCGGCACGGTCGAGGATTTGATTGGCGGAGTCAGTATCGCCCGCGATACGGCGATTGTCCGCCGTCTTGATCTCCTCGCTGATCTTCTGCATGAGTGCCGAGAGCTCGGTGCGGGTCTTGCTCCGCTCACTCGCAGTGGAGAGCCGCACAATGACGAAGATGAGTAGGAAGGCGGCCACCGCCCCGGCAACGAGGAGCAGATGAGCGCGTCTCTTTCGCTGCGGATGCTTGAGGTCGCTCTTGAATTGCACCACTCTCTCTTGCAGATTCTGCATCATAGAAGAGGAGGAAGAGAGCTTATGGAGACTCTTGCGACCCATCCTGGAAAGAAAGGGCAGGACGAGCTTTCCTGTGGATGTGAACGCGCGGGTGACAGAGGGGGGAATCGAGAGTGAAAATGACTTCGAGCGTCGTGCACCGTAGCGACGGCTTGGGAACGCGGCAGTCCGCGCCGGAGTTTCTTCTTCTTCCTCTTCGGAAGCTGCGACGGCACCCGGCTGCTGGAGCAGCGCGACAGCCGCCTCTTCCCGCTCATCGGTAAGCTTGTCGGTGATCTCCTGAATTGCCCGCTCTCCGTGGACGACGGTCTGTGCCAGCTGCGCGGGAGTGAAGACTCTCAGCAGACGCTGTGTGGAGAAGACGACGGCATCATGCCCCTCCAGCGGCCCGCTTGAGATATGCACGAACGCAGAGAGAGGTTTGCCCCGGGTGTACTCGGTGATCTGGCTTGCCGCCCCCCCACGTACGAGGTAGGCCTCCCCGCGTCCCGCAGAGGAGACATGGAGAGTCCCGGATGCATCGACCAATCCCACGATGGC
The DNA here is from genome assembly GCA_041666245.1 of Candidatus Peribacteraceae bacterium. Lineage (GTDB taxonomy): Bacteria > Patescibacteriota > Gracilibacteria > Peribacterales > Peribacteraceae > CAIKAD01. The sequence continues at coordinate 72,725 of JBAYHG010000007.1, read as the reverse complement.
GTGGACCTCCTCCAGCGTCCGCGCGAGGAACAGCCCCTTCATGAGACCGTTCATCTCCTTCAATGCTCCATCGAGTCGTGTCCAACCCTCACCTTCGGTTTCGAGAAGCGCATGACGAACGACCGTCTCGCACTCCTCCAGGAGCGTCAGAGCCTCCCGCTCCCCGGCCTGTACCTGCAGAAGCAGGAAGACGGTCTCGCCACCCTTCGAAACGAAGGATTTGGCCTCGACCGACGTCCGATCTCCTGTCTTCGTGACGCCTGTGTAGACGGTGCTGTCCATCAGTGACAAAGGCTACCGTACCTCTTGGGAAGGGGGCAAGGACAGATTTCCACAGAGTCGATATACTCGAAGCGTGAATGGAAGATTTGCCATCCTTCTCCTGAGCATCGCCGCGGCGACAGGCACGCTGGGCTATGCTATTTGGCGCCATGCGCCGAGAGACGGGGGAGATTCCGATGTGATCCAGGAGAATATCGAGACCGATGCGGCAGTTCCTGGAACCGGAGCTGGCATCAAAGCTGAGAACGAAGCGGAAGTCAGGATTGAGCCCGAAGCCGAAGAGAGTGATTTCATACGGTATACATTCTCATCCTTTGGCTTGTCGCAGGGGTTCGTCTTGAATGCTGACGGAAGTTTCCGTATCGAAGACGCCATAGCGGAGCATCAGGGACGCGGATCGGGGTGCCAGGAGGGGAGTATTTCAAGAGATGATTTCTCCGCAATCGCTGCCTACGTCGTTTCCTCCGAATTTTTCAGCGCGAACAATGACAGCAGCAGTGACTTTTTCATGTGTGACAGCAGCTACTCGCTGGAGGCAAACATCGGAGCGGAACAGCACATACTCGGATCGGTGTGCACGCTACACCCCACTGAGGAGGTGGCACGCAACGATCAGATCGTAAGTGGGATCGTCGAGAAAGTGCAAAGCACACTCAAAGCATCGGAGCCAAAGGATTGTCCCGGTGTATCGTCGGAAGGAGGATGAGGGCGTGCAACCATCTGCTTCTCAGAATCTTGTGTCTAATAATTCATTGAGCTGAAGCCAAAATATGATGTTCCCGACATACGGGAGCTTGCTTTTGGGTTGGAGGAGGCATACACTGGTAACAGTTACGAATTTCTTACCCACTACACAGTACAGACATGATAGGAGAACAGAACGTACAGAGGAGTCCCACGGTCACTCCGCGGGCTCAGGTTCCATCGATGCCTTCAAAGACATCCCCCGGACCGGAGCAGCAACGGCCACAGGGGCAGCGCCCCCCTTCATTCAGGCGCAATCGTTTCCGCCGCCGACCTGTCGGACAGGGAAACGGACGGGGATTCCAACCTGCGAAGAACGGACCTCAGGCCCCAGTCATACGGCCACAGACACAGGGACCGGTCCAACCGGAAGGACGCAAAGGCAACCTGCGCATCTACCCGCTGGGTGGATTCGAGCAGGTCGGGCGCAACTGCTTCGTCATCGAGGTGGACAATGACATCTTCCTCATCGATCTCGGATTGCAGTTCCCGGACGAGGACATGCTCGGCATCGACTACCTCATCCCGGACATCTCGTCCCTGCGCGGAAAGGAGAGCCGCATCAAAGCGATCCTCTTCACACACGGACACCTGGACCATATCGGTGCCGTGCAACACCTGCTGCCCGCACTGCATTTTCCGCCGCTCTACGCCACGCGTCTCACGGCCGCTTTCATCAAGAAGCGACTCGACGAGGAACATCTGATGCAACAGACGCGCCTCCACACCGTGCAATTCCGCGAGAAAATCCGCCTCGGCAAAGTCGAAGTGGAATTCCTCCGCGTGACGCACAGTATTCCGGATTCAGCGGCCATCGCAGTCCACACACCGTACGGCACCATCGTGCACACGGGCGACTTCAAGTTCGACCTCACGCCGATGAATGAGCCTCCCGCGGACTTCCCGCGTCTGGCCGAGATCGGCGACAAGGGCGTGCTCGCGATCATCGCGGACTCTACAAATGCGACGAGACCAGGCAATGCCAAGAGCGAGAAGGAAATCTCCGAGACGCTCCACGGTCTCATCCGCGATGCGAAGGGCCGGATCATCATCTCCACCTTCAGCTCGCTCATCAACCGCATGCAGCAGATCATCGAGCATGCGCGGAAGTACAACCGCAAGATCTTCATCGCCGGACGGAGCATGGAGACGAACCTCGAGATCGCCGAGAATCTCGGCTACCTCCACGTCCCCCGCGGCCTCATCCGCAAGGTGAACCCCGCGATGGACCGTCTTCCTGATAAGGAAGTCCTGATCCTCACGACGGGCAGCCAGGGCGAAGAAATGGCTGGTCTCGCGCGTATCGGTCTCGGTACGCATCGCCACATCGCCGTGAAGAAAGGCGATACGGTCGTGCTCAGCTCCAACCCGATCATCGGGAACGAGCGTGCCGTGGCGAAGGTGGTGAATAATCTTCACCTTCAGGGCGCGACCGTGAAGACGAGTGCCGAGCTCGCACTCCACACGACCGGCCACGGTTACGCAAACGACCTGCTCCTCATGCACCGTCTCGTGCGCGCGAAACACGTCATCCCCGAACACGGCGAACCGCACATGCGCAGCGCGCACGCGGATCTCGCCCGCTCCATCGGCTACCCCGAGAACCAGATCCATGAGATCACGAACGGGGAGATCCTGGAATTCGACGCGAAGGGCGATGTGCGCAAGAGCAAGAGCAAAATGGCAGCCAAGGACGTCATCATCGACGGCCGCGGCTCCGCCGGCGAAGGCCAGCGCGTCCTCGACGACCGCAAGGTCATGAGTGAGAACGGCGTCATCGTCGTCCTCTTCAAGTGCTACAACGAGAGCAAGCGTCTCGTCGCAGATCCTGACGTCATCTCGCGCGGACTCATCTACGGGTCCGAGCAGGCGACGATCTCCCGCGAAATCGTCCAGACCGCCCGCAAGGCGTACGAGGATGAATTGAACCGCGGCGAGAAGGAACGCAAAGCGCTCAAGCGGGCCGTCACCGGCGCACTCTACCGGTACTTCGATCGCAAATTGGATCGGGAACCGATGGTGGTGCCGCTGATGATGGAGGTGTAAAGCGTGTCACCCTGAGCGTAGTCGAAGGGTGACAGTATGAAAAAGGAGCCCGTCATCCCGAGCTTGCCGAGGGATGAGGCGCAAGTGGTCATGGCTCGGCAAGCTCGCCATGACGAAAGCCCCCATGGTACAAGTGTCATGGTTCGACTACGCTCACCATGACACGTTTGCCATGAAATACCGCGCCCTCCTCTTCGACCTCGACGGCACGCTCGTCAATAGCATCGACCTCTACGGCGAGGCCGTGATCGAAGCGTTTCGGAGTATCGGGATCGCTGTCGGGAAAGAGCACTTCCGTGAATGGTACGGCCGGGCAATGCATTTCCGGGATTGGATAGCTGAATTCGGCTACACCGAGGACGATGTGCCGTTGCTCCGTCGCTCCAGAGACGAGCATTACATCGCATTGCTGAAGGAAAAGGTCACATGGTGCAAAGGCGCGGAAGAGGCGTTGAATTTCTTGTATGGGAAGATCCCTCTCGGTCTCATCACGGGCTCATGGAAATCGTACACGGATGCCATCGACGAGCGTCTCGGGGACAACCGCTACTTCCAAACGATCATCACCAGCGATGACATGGGAAAATTCATGAAGCCGCATCCGCACGGGCTCCTTCTCGCCGCGGACCGGCTCAAGGTGAAGCCGGAAGATTGCCTCTACGTCGGCGACCAGCTCTTCGATGTGGAAGCGGCGCAGGCCGCGGGCATGCCCTGCTGCATCGTGCACGGAAAATTCACGCCGGATGAGGCAATCCAAAAGGCGGATATCGTCGTGAAGAGTATGAGGGAGTTGAAGGCGGTTGCCGAACTATGAACTGTTTCTCGTTAGATCGTTAGCGGGTTAGCTCGTTCCTGTACTACGCAGCGATGTGATGGATCCGCTCGGGATGGGCCTTCAGATCCTCTATGGCAGCGAAGACGCCGAGAACATGATTTGCGACAGCCTCCGTCATGCGCAACGTCACGCCGTCTTGTGCAAGAATCGACACGCCTTGATTCGCATATTTCTGCTCCAGCTCCGCGATCTGTCGGATTTGCTCGGGAGTTGCGGGCTGATCATCGCCGGACACAGGACCATTGGGATTTGGCATGACCCAAGAATAACCGTGAAAGCAGCAAAGACAAGCACGGACAGCCAAAAACGAGCTAACCAGCTAACAACATAACAAGTTAACGAATAACACGAACAACCTTCCCGCGGACAAGCCACCCTTCGTACGGCGTCCATTTGCACTTGCTGTGCAGCTCCTTCCCCCGAATCGTCCACTCCTCATCCGAATCGACGAGGATGCAATCGGCCTTTCTCCCCTCGCTGACCGGATGTTTCTTGAGACCGAAAATTTGATTCGGATTCTCGAAGCAAAGCCGGACGATATCTTCCTTATCCAGATGGATGGGTGGCCGCTTCGTTGCTGGATGAGGCCAACCGCGCGCGGCAACCGTGAGGAGGAGCGGCAGCATGACTTCGACGCCGGGAACGCCGCTCGGCGCCTTCAGCGCCTCGCTGGTCTCCTTTTCCTCCAGTGTGTGCGGCGCGTGATCGGTGGCGATGCAGTCGATCGTGCCATCCTCGATCCCCGCCCAGAGCGCGTCGCGGTGCTCGGCAGTGCGGAGCGGCGGATTCATCTTGGCGAGTGTCCCGAGCGTCGCGTAATCGTCCGTGGTGAGGAAGAGGTGATGCGGCGCGACCTCACACGTGACGGGAAGGCCGGCAGCCTTTGCTTCGCGGACGCACTCCACACCCTGCACTGTGGAAATGTGCGCGATGTGTAATTTCGTTCCATATTTTTTCGCCAGTTCGATGGCCCCTCGCACGGCGACCTCCTCCGATTCGGGAGGACGAACGATGGAATGCGCGGCGATATCGGTCCGCTTGTTCGCCTTATCTGCGGCCGCGTTCAGCCCCGGATTCTCGCAATGGGCTGTGAGCGGAATCCCGAGATCCCCGCAAACGCGAAAAGCTTCTGCGACGGTTTCCGGGCTCGCTTTCAAGTCGCCAGTCGAGTGGTCGAGGAAGAGCTTCGCGCCGACGAGATGCTTGCGAAGATCTTCGTCCTCCCACACTTTCCCCAGATCTTCGATATGCGCCATCTCCGCGACGCCGAAGAAGAACCGGATATCGCAGTCCTTGATCCGCTTGGCCAGTTTAATCTTCTCCTTGAGAGCGCCGATCGTGACTGTCGGCGGAACAGCGTTGGGCATGTCGCAGACAGTCGTCACGCCACCATGAAGAGCGGCGCGCGTTTCCGTCTCCATATCTCCCTTGTGCGTGAGCCCCGGTTCCCTCAAATGCACGTGGCAGTCGATGAGCCCGGGCAGGAGCAACCAGCCTGCCGCTTCGATCACACCGGCAGGATCATCCGGGGCCGAAGGCGAGGAGAACATCGTGGAATCGTGCGACTCCAGCCGGGCAATTGTTCCGTTCTCGACGAGGACATCCACCTTCTCCGTCGTCATCGGATGGACGAGTGTTGCGTCGCGGATGAGAAGGGGTTTCATCGTCGATATCATGCACCCAATAACATTTCCAACAATGCCATCCGCACGAGCACGCCGTTGCGGGCCTGACGGAAGTAGGCGGCATTCGGGAGCGGGTCCACATCCAGTGCGATCTCACCGACGCGGGGGAGGGGATGCATCACCGTCGCCTTCTTTCCCTTAAGGTGCGAAGCGTTGAGCACGTAGACGTGCTTCAGGCGCTCATACTCGGAGGAATCCGCGAAGCGCTCCTTCTGGATGCGCGTCATGTAGACGACATCCGCATCGAACGCAGCAGCGAAGTCCGTCGTCTCCTGGAAGGGCAGTTCGTGCTCCTTGAGGAAACTCGTCACCTTCTCCGGAACAGGGAGCTCCTTCGGAGAGACATATGTGAATTGCAGATTTTTGTAGAGGCCGAGGAGGAACGTGAGGGAGTGGACGGTGCGCCCGTACTTGAGGTCACCGACCATCGCGATCTTGAGCCCGTCGATCGTGCCACGTTCCCGCAGGATCGTGAGGAGATCGAGGAGTGCCTGTGTCGGGTGCTGGCCCGGACCGTCACCCGCGTTGATGAAAGGAACCTTACTCACCGCAGCCGCCCGATCGGCGCTTCCCTGTTCCGGATGGCGCATCGCGATGATGTCCGCGTACTGATTGACCATCGTGATCGTGTCCTCGATCGTCTCACCCTTGTAGAGCGAGCTGAACTGGAACCCGTCCGCCGTGATCACCTGACCCCCGAGCCGCAGCATGGCCGTCTCGAAGCTGAGACGCGTGCGGGTGGAAGGCTCGTAGAAGAGCGCTGCGAGGATCTTCCCCTTCAGCCGCTCATCCTGCTTCTTGCTCGCGAGAACTTTGTCCATCTCCTGCGCCCGCGCCAAAATGGCATCCGCGTCGGCTCTCGTGAGCTGCTTTGTGGACGTGAGGTGTCGGATACTCAGCGGCATGTTGTTGGGAGGATCTTAGCGCAGGCGGCGGGAAATCCCAAGCTTCACATTCTGAAAAACACACGTGGAATCCGCCCGTGGGATTTGGATCCTCGGTGCTTGAGGTTTTGTTTATCTGAAGCCAAAAGAAATGGGGGGCGACCTATGAAATTGACTTCAGAAAAGAATCCCTTACTATCCCCGCCTCCTTGTTGGCGATGAAAGGTAGCTGACAAGGACATATCCCTCCTGCATGGAAGAATCGAAACAGGAGCCTGTGCTGACTGCCGTTCGGATTTCTATCGTCTCTCCAAAACACGAACGGTACCCACGGCGGCTCATCATGAGCATCGAGGATCCCCGGCAGGAGGGTCCTTTTGTTGTGTACCTTCCTGTCCTCCCTGCCCTTCCTGCCTTTCCTTACCTTCCTGCCCTCCTTCCTCTACCATCCTCGCCGTGACCGAATTCGCACCTGAGACTCCGGCCGTGCACGTGCGGGGAAGCGTGAAGAAGATCGCGGCGTCCACGCTGTGGCAGATCGCGAGCCAGCTCACGATGGCCGCGATGTCCATCGTCACCATCAAGTGTGTGGCGATCGGACTCAGCAAGGAGCTGGCGGGGGACTACAACACTTCTTACGGTTTCCTGCAGCTCTTCGGGATTCTCGCGGACTTCGGCCTCTACGCCATCGCGGTGCGGGAGATAAGCAAGGCCAAGGACAGGAGCCGCACGATGAGTGTGTTCTTCCTGCTGCGTCTTGTGACAGTCATCGTTGCTCTTTCCGCTGCACTCGCCATCGCATGGGCGACGCCCCACTGGCGTGGCACACCGCTGCCGCTGGCCATCAGCATCGCGGCGCTCGTTCCTCTCTTCACGCTGCTCGGCGGGATTCTGCGTTCCGCGTTCCAGGTGAACTATCGGATGCAGTTCGTCTTCGTGGCGGAGGTGGCGCAGCGCGTCCTCACCTTCTCGCTCATCGGCCTCTTCATCCTCCTGGGCGTGCGGGGAACATCGGATCCGCGCATCCTCTTCGCATTCCTCCTCATCGGCGGTGCCGGCGCGCTCGTCTACCTCACCCTCTCGGTCATTCTCAGCCACCGTCTCATTCCGCTCCGCATGCACTGGGATCCGTCCCTCATGCGCCGCATTGCGCGGGAAGCCGCCCCTTTCGGGCTGGCGTACCTTTGCATCGCCCTCTACCGCCAGTTCGATATCACGCTCATCGCGCAGCTTCGCCCGCAGGACTTTGAGCTGCAGAACGCGTACTACGGTTTCGTGCAGCGGATGATGGATATGGCCTACATTCTGCCGACGTTTCTCCTCAATTCCACGCTCCCCATCCTGAGCGAGCGCGCCGCGAGGGGCGGAGAGACGCGCCACCTGCTCGGCCGCGTCTTCCTCGCGATCCTGCTCCTCTCTTCAACAATGTTCCTCTTCGCCTCACAGTGGCCCGTGCCGCTCGTGCGCCTCCTCACCACGCAAGCCTACCTCAGCACGAGTGCCGCTCCGGGTTCCGACACGGCGCTCTGGATCCTCTCAGCCTCGATGTTCCTCAACGGCATCGTCCTCTTCTCCTTCTACGTTCTCCTCACTGCCAACCGCTGGAAGTCGCTCCTGCTGACACTCGGAGCGGGTGCCATCCTCTCCCTCGCTAGCAACCTTCTCCTCATTCCCATTCTCGGTTTCGTCGGCGCCGCGATCACGTCCGTGTGTGTCCACGCTTTCCTCGCCATTGCGCTCCTCCCATGGGCCCTCAGCGCGATGCCCATTCGCCTGCCGCGCGTCGCGTGGCTGCAGTGGATCGCCTTCTCTCTCCTCCTGGCCGCCTTCCTGATCTTTGCGAAACCCTTCCTCTCAACGCCGTACCACACCTTCCTCATCGGCGGTCTTTCGGGTGCCTGGATGCTCCTCGTTCTCTGGGTGATCAGGGTGAGAAAAACGTTTTCCATGTGAACCGGACCGTCTTCCACTGAAGGGAAAGCAAATACAGCCTCCGAAAGGGGAATTGCTGAAAAAGCTCCTTTGTGCTAGAATAATGAGAAGTCACAAATACACATGCGCACCTCTCTCCGCACTCTTCTCGTTTCATTCCTGCTCCTGTGGCCTTTGGCCGCAGCCGCCAGGCAGCCATCGCTGATCACCGGCGTCCGGGCGGAGTACTCTAACGGGAATATTCAGGTTTCGTGGGATGCGCCGGCAGAGACGGAAGGGATCGCGCGCTATCGGGTGTACTACAGCCACGCTTCCATTCTCCAGAATGACGGCGCCTTCGACGATTTCGAAACAACGGAAGGAACGGAGACATCATTGACACTCACGTATCTCCCGCCCTTCCCCGCAGCCTACGTCTCCGTCCTAGCGGTGAACGATGCGGGAGAGGAGAGTCCCTCCTTCGGAGCCGAAGCAGTTGTGCAGCTCGACGGTTCCGACAGCCAGGCTGTGAACACGCCATCGCCTTCAGCATCTTCATTCCTCAAGACGACGACCGGAAACGAACAGGCGCCGCGCCTCCTCCTCGCACAGAGCATTTCTGCGACAGGCGTCCTCCTCACGTTCTCAACCTCCGTCACCATCGCACAGGAGACCGCCTCCACATCCTTCAAGATCTTCGAATTGTCCGGTGCGTCTCTCACGGTGAGATCCATCGCATTGCAGGGCGCATTCATCACTCTGGTCACGGACCCGCAAATCGACGGGAGAGCGTACGTCGTCTCTGCCGCCGCGGTCTTCTCCGTCCCGGCTCCGGGAGGAACTCCCATCCCCCTCGACCCGGCATCCAGCACGATCACATTCATCGCCGGGAATGGGATTCTCCCCACCCCTCAGGAAGAACCTGTGACAACCCCGGAACAAACGACCGAGCCGGAACCTGCGATCGAACCTCTGCCGACACAGACTCCTCCGGCGACACTCACGCTCGAAACGCCGCAGGTCATCGGACAGCAGCAGCACGGGAAGACGTTCACGCTTGAAATGTCCTTCGAAGTGAAGGGCGACACATCGACACTCGACTCCCTCGCAGTGATGCAGAGCACGGATGGCGGCCAGACCTTCACGCCCACGCAGGGACTGCCTGCAACGGCCCGCATGATCCGCTTCGAGGATGTCCCCGCCGGAAACTTCGTCATGGCGATCGTGGCGCACACCACCGACGGTCAGATCATCCGTGGGCAGCCTGTCTCCGTCCTCCTCGCCAGCACCACGGGAAGCGGCAAGCCGCTCACAGGCTCCGGACCGACAGCGGCAGCAGCGCTCCTTGCAGCCGGTGCGATTGCCGGGTGGCACAGGGCGCGGGGGCAACGGAAGTGATATGGGTTATGGTCGTAAAGACGCCATGCCATGGCGTCTCTACAATTTGCTATCATAGCCCGCTATGCCGAGCGCCCTGCGCCCCTTCCTCCTCGGCCTCGCCGTCCTCTCCGGCCTCGCCTTCCTCGGATGGCGGGAGCTGACGCTCACCGCGGCACCGGCGCAGATCAGTCTCCTCCCGGCCGGCGGAGGGACGGCGGCATTGATCAGAACGGACGCAGGAAACTATGTCCTCATTGGCGGCGGGAAGAGGACTGACATCTTCGAAGAGACAGGAAAACTCATCCCGTTCTTCCGCCGACACATCGCCCTCCTCGTTCTCACAGATTACCGAAGCATCAACGCCGCAGTCCTGCGTCAGGTGCTCAGACGCTTCTCCGTCGAACGGGTCGTCGTCGGAACAAGCGAGGCAAAAGACGCCGCTGCGATCGTTTCCATCCTGACCGAGGCGAATGTGCCGCTCCTGCAGGGAGTCTCCGGCGACAGGATCGACCTTGGCGGCGGGATATCTCTCTCGCTCCTCGCCACCGGGAAGCGGACGTTGCCGGATGTCATCCTCCGGTCTCCGTCGGTCACCGTTTCTTTCCCCGGAAGATTGCCCCTTCCGGACGGGATCAAATCCTCATCGCTGAAAGCGACGATCGAAGCGGGAAGCAGGACGGTATTCGTTATTGAAGACTCAAAGGCGACGGAGACTGTTCCTGACGTTCATAACCTGGCAAAAGAAGGGGTGTTTGCGACGTCTTTGAAGGCAAAGGAAAGCCACCTACCACCTTCCTAAGAAGCTCCAAAACTAATAAACTACCCTCGATGCACACCCTCCTCCTCGTCGCCGGCCGTTCCCGCCGATTCTGGCCGCTCGCCGAGAAGAGTCTCGTCCCGCTCCTCGGAAAAACTCTCCTCGAACACCAGATCGGAAGGCTCCGCGAAGGCGGTTGCCGGGACATCACGCTCGTGATGGGGGACCACAACGGACACAACATGAAGAAACTCTTCCCGGGTCTCCCGCAGATCCGCCAGAAAGATCTGGAACTTGGGATGCAGGGGGCGCTTCTCTCTGCACTGCCAAAGATCAAAGATCCTGTGATGATTGTAAGCGGCAACGACGTGATCGAGCCTGAGGCATACCGCGCGTTGCGTGAAGCAGCCGCACAGAAAGGTGTCGATGGTGCGATCCTCGCGCGGAAGGTGAAGCGCTACTTCCCTGGCGGGTATCTGACGGTGAGAGGGGGGAAAGCGACCGGCATCGTCGAGAAGCCGGGGGAAGGGAACGAGCCGAGCAAGCTCGTGAATATCGTCGCCCATGTCCACAATGATCCAAAGGCACTCCTCGCAGAATTGAAGAAGTCCGACCATTCCAAGGATGATGGCTACGAGCGAGCGCTGGCAGAACTTTTCAAAACCAAACGCTACGTCGTCGTGCCCTACGAAGGTGCCTGGCAGGCGGTGAAGTATCCGTGGCATCTCCTTCCGCTCCTCGAAATGTTGCTCAGGACCATCGAGAAGCCTTCCATCGCGAAGACTGCGAAGATCCATCCGAGCGCCACGATCGAAGGGAATGTGATCATTGATGAGGGGGCGAAGATCTTCGCGAATGCCTCCGTGATCGGACCAAGCTACATCGGGAAGAACGCCATCATCGGCAACGGGGCCCTCGTGCGTTGGTCCAGCATCGGGGAAAATTGCATCGTCGGCTTCGCAACCGAGGTGAAGGGCTCGCTCCTGACGAAAGACGTTTGGACGCACATGACGTACCTCGGGGATTCGATCGTCGGTGAGAATGTGTCTTTCGGCGGCGGAACGGTCGTTGGGAATCTCCGGCTCGACGAGGGGGAAATCACATCGAAGCATGGCGATACTTTGATCCCTACCGGCCTCACGAAGCTCGGATTGATGGTGGGGCACGACTGTAGGATCGGCATCCGTGTGGGATCGAATCCCGGTGTGAAAATCGGTTCCGGCTCCTTCATCGCGGGCGGCACGTACGTGAAGGAGGATGTCCCGGAAAAGAGCTTCGTCTGTATGAAGGGTGGCGATGCGCACGTGCGCGAAAACAAGATGACCGTGCCTGGCATTGATGAACGAAAGGCCTTTCGTGCGAAAGCAGAGAGGAAATCTTGAAAATCCGGATACAAAAGTTATCCACACTGCCTGTGGATAACGTTGGGAAGAGGAAGGAGTGTTTCGCAAGGAGTTCTCCACGTGAAGTTTCTCGTTCTTGTCTCCCCCAAGCCAATATTCAATGTTTCCCCTCTCCTCCCCATCCCCTTATGATTTCTCCACAAGTTTTCCACATCCTCCCCACAGCCTGTGGACACTGCATTTCAGCTTCTTTCACTCCTTTCCTGTAATCCCTGAGAGTTATCTTCAGCTCTCCACATGTGTTCACAATAACTGTGGAAGAAAGTGAAGATGGTATGATGATGACTAATTCGTTACACTCCCTTTCCTTTCTTCCTATAGTGCCATGAAATTCCTGTGTGAAACTCAAGATCTTCTTTCTGCACTACATCTCGCGAGTCGTGCTATCGGTGGGCAGCAGGCTCTCCCGATTCTCGGAAACATTCTCCTGGAAGCGGAAGGCCGGCGGTGCACCGTGAGCGCAACGGATTTGGAACTATCCATCATCACACATTTTGATGCCAAGATTGAAAATGAAGGATCCATCACCATTCCTTCGAAAGCGATCTTAAACTTCGCCCAGTACAACAATGACCCTGAGGTCTTACTGGAGACGAGTGAAGGAACACAACTAAAGTGCACGTCGAAACATGCAAAAACTGTTATTGCAGGAGAAGCGGCGAGTGAATACCCAACTATTGCGGCAGTAGATCGCCAAACATCATTCACGCTTGAGGCGGAGCCGCTGCTTGCTGCGTTGCATCTGGTGACATTTGCATCTGCAAGGACCACGCTCAGGCCGGTTCTTTCGGGTGTGTATTTCCAGAAAGAGAAAGGAAAACTCACTCTCGTCGCAACCGACAGTTACCGGCTCTCGGAGTACACCATCGAGACGAAGGGGGACAGTAGCGAGGTGAGTTGCATCATCCCGGCCAAAATCCTGGATGAACTCCGGACAATTCTCAGTTCCGCCCTGCGCAATCCGGAGGACCGGAAGGGGAAGGACGCCAAGGAGGAAGAGAAGGAATCCAAGAAGGCCAAGGGAATGGAAATCACCATCCATATGAGTAAGCAGCAAATCGAGATCCATGCCGGCAACGTGCGCCTCCTCTCGCGCCTCATTGACGGGAAGTTCCCGGACTACAAGCAGATCCTCCCGAAGGAGACGAAGACTTCCGCCCGATTCGATACGCGAGAGACCCTGACCGCGGTGAAGCGCCTGCACTACTTCGCAAAGGAAATGAATAACAACCTGACGTTTCATGTAGGCAAAGGCGCGGCACGCATCACGACGCCCCAGACGCAGGTGGGGAAGGATGAGGCGGAACTTTCCGCGGAAGTAACGGGTGGCGAGAATAAAATCGCGCTCTCTTCGAGCTACCTCCTCGATTTTCTCTCCCACATCGAGAGCGAAGGGCTCCTCATGAAAGTGACTGACAGCCTGCATCCAGCCGTGTTCACACTGCCGGACAATTCACGGTTCCTGCACCTGATCATGCCGCTTCGTATGCAGGAGGAGTAAGGCGTGGGTGGGAAACCTACGGTTTCCCCCTCCACGGACTCCCCCTTTCCCTCAGTGGTGTCGCTCCAGCGCGGGAACCCGCGAGACCCGCGCTTCGCGACAATTGTCTGTTTCTGTTCATGATCTGCGTCCATTGGATGAAATTACCGACACACAAATCTGATGACGTTTCTCCTGGAGCTGTTGACGCTCCGCCACATTCCTCCTATAATTCCCTCAGCATCGCGGAAAAGAAGCAGACGCACTTTTTCTGTCTCCTCCACATTTTTGTGTGAGAGGGGGCAATCATCTTGGTAAGAAATCGTATGAAACCATCTCTCCTTCTCGGAACGAAAACACATCAGGAGCTTTCCGAGCTTCTGCAGGCGAAGCATCGATTGGTTATTTCGGGTGCGAGCAATGAAACGGCAAAGGCGCTGCTCCTCGCTCACCTTCTGTCCTTTCGTCCGATGACGGGTCTCCTCGTGACGCCGCATGATTCAAGTGCGGAAGGGATCGAGCACTGGTTGAAATTTTTCGGGCAGCCCGCGCATTTCCTTCTGCCCATTCTCGATCTGGAGGGGCGGGTGATGCCCGAGCGGCTGCAGATGTTCCTCGCGCTGATGCAATCTGAGAGTGAAGGAGTCTTCCTCGCCGAACGTTCCACATGGGACATTGCATTCCCGTCATTCAAGGAGCTCTCGAAGCGGAAAGTGACACTGAAAGAAGGGGAAGAGGCGCCCTTCACCCAGTTCGTGGAGGCACTCCTGGAGCGCGGGTATTCCCATGGCGAGGATCTGTACCTGTTTCCCGGGGAATACCGTCGCATCGGTGACACGCTGGATATCTACCCCATTCAGGCGCAGCATCCCTATCGCGTCGCATTCGATTTCGATCGTGTGCAGAAGATCTACGCCGTGGACAAGGATGACCTCTCGAAGACGGAGCCTGCGGGCAAGACGCTGGATATCTTCCCCGCCCTCTTCCAGCGGACGGAGCCGCTCATGGAGCAATTTTCGGGGAAGGGAAGGCTCCTCATTCTGGATGATCAGGATGATCTCGAGGCGCCGAAGGGGACGGACACGTTGTCATTTACCGCGTTCCCGGAAACTGCGGAGTACCACGCGCATTTGCGATACCTCTCGGTGCTCAAGTTCTACACGCTCACAGATTTCCTGAATGACATCCGCGACAAACTGACGCAGGAATGGTCCCTCGTCATCGTCACGAAGCGTGCGGAAGAGCTCCAGGGCATCCTCCAGGAAGAGAGGATCTCCGTGTCCATGGGTGAGCGACGCGAGGGCGCCGTGACGCTCATTTCCGCCGAGGAGAGCGATCTTCTCCCCCATTCGCTCCAGAACCCGGATCTGAAGTGCGCGCTCCTCACGGACCGGGAAATATTTACACTGAAGAAAGCCGGCAAACAGCGGAGTGTCGCGAAACTTGCACTGGATTTCATCACGTCGCTCCAGCCGGGCGACTACGTGGTGCACATGGATCACGGCATCGGCCACTTCGAGGGAATGACGCAGAAGACGATCGACGACGTCACGCGGGAGTACCTGGAAATCAGCTACGCCGGCGGCGACAAGCTCTTCATCCCGGTCGATCAGGCGGACAAGCTCAGCAAATTCGTGCATGAGGAGGGAGAAGAGCCGGTACTGACACGCCTGGGGACGGTGGAGTGGAAGCGCATTACGGAGAAGATGCGTGCGGAGACCAAGGAAATCGCGAAGGAGCTGCTCAATCTCTATGCCAAGCGTGCTCGCAGCAAAGGCCACTCCTTCGGTGAGGATACTGAGCAGCAACATACGTTCGAAGAACGCTTCCCTTACGAGGAGACGCCCGGACAACGTGCGGCCATCGCGGATATCAAGAAGGACATGGAGAGTGAACATCCCATGGACCGGCTCGTCTGCGGGGATGTCGGCTTCGGCAAGACAGAGGTGGCCATGCGCGCCGCGTTCAAATCCGTGGCCGGAGGCAAGCAGGTGGCCATCATGGCGCCCATCACCATCCTTGCGGACCAGCACTTCCACACGTTCACCGAACGCATGGGCGGCCTCGCGGCCCGGCCGGGGGGCAAGCCTGTACGCGTGGAGATGCTCAGCCGCTTCCGGAGTCCTTCGGAACAATCCGCCATCATTGAGAAGCTTCGGAAGGGAGATATCGACATTATTATCGGGACGCACCGGCTGCTGCAGGATGACGTGAAGTTCCTCAACCTGGGACTCGTGATCATCGACGAGGAGCAGCGTTTCGGCGTGAAGCAGAAGGAGAAATTCAAGGAGCTGCGCGCGTCGGTCGACATCCTGACACTCACTGCCACGCCCATTCCCCGCACGCTCAATCTCGGTCTCCACAAGCTCCGCGACATCACGACGATCACGACGCCGCCTCCCGGCCGTCTCCCCATCATCACCGAGGTGCGCAAGTACTCCGATCAGCTGGTGCGCGAGGCAATCGTGCAAGAGATCAAACGGAAGGGGCAGGTGTTCGTCCTGCACAACAGGGTGGAGACGATTGACGCCTTCTGCGACAAGCTCAAGCGGCTCGTGCCGGAGGCGGCATTCGTTGTCGGCCACGGCCAGCTCTCACCGGACCAGCTCGAGGAGCGCATTCTGACGTTCAAGGAGGGGCGTGCGGACGTCCTCGTCTCCTCCACCATCATCGAGAACGGGATCGACCTGCCGCGTGCCAACACGCTCATCGTGAATGAAGCGGAGCGATTCGGCTTATCCCAGCTCTACCAGCTGCGCGGACGCGTCGGCCGCAGCAAGCTGCAGGCGTACGCGTACTTCCTCTACCACACGCAGAAGCTCAAGGACGATGCCAAGAAACGCCTCAAGGCCATCGTCGAGGCGTGTGAACTCGGGAGCGGCTTCCAGGTGGCCATGCGGGATCTGGAGATCCGCGGCGCGGGCGAGATCCTGGGCGCCAGCCAGTCAGGCACCATGCAGACCGTAGGCGTGAGCCACTATCTCCGGATGCTCAAGCATGCTGTGGACGACCTCCGCAGCGGCGTGAAGGAGACTGAGGTGGAAGAGGAGGTAGAGATCACCGTGCCCGTCCAGGCCTTCATCCCGTCCTTCTACATCACCGATGAGCAGGAGAAGATCTCCGTGTACCAGAAGCTTGCCGGGAGCGAGGAGGAGGCCATTCTGAAGGAATTTGAGGCTGACCTGAAGGAAGAGTACGGCGAACCGCCCGAGCAGGTGCAAAATCTCTTCCGGGTCCTGCGCCTGAAGATGGCGTGCCGTACGGGTGGAGTGATCCGCGTCAAAGTTGAAGACGTGTCGAAGGATGAGCGCGATGTCGTTCTCACGCTCAGCCCGCGCGTGACGGCGAAGGAAATCATGCAGCTCCTGCGTGTGAATCCTCAATGGAAGATCAGCGGGGCGACACTCCGCATCAATGAAAACCTCCTCACCAACAGGGCGAAAGGGAAACACTGGATCGAGGAACTGACGAACGAGGTGGGGACATTGAAGAAAGAGAAGAAGCCAAAGAGAGTGGCAGAGGAAAAGGAGGAAATCTCAGCTGATTAATTCCCCTCTCCCCGCCCCTCTCCCGAAGGGAGAGGGAGTTTTGTCCTTGTTGGAAAGAAAAAAACATAACAGCAAACATTCCCTCCCCCAGCGGGGGAGGGCTAGGGAGAGGGCGAAGCAAACACCAGTTCATTCTCTCATCAATCACCCGGTATAACTCCAAGCCGCTCCCCAATTGTCTCCAGAACATTCTTCGTTGATTCCAGTGTCTCGTCGTTTCCGAAGCGCAGGATCGAGAATCCCTTCTTCCTGAGAAAGGCTTCCCTTCGTCTGTCGCGGCGTTTCGCCTCTTCGCTATCATGTGACGATCCATCGATTTCGATGACGAGAAATCTTTCCGGGCAGAGGAAATCCACAATGAAAGGACCCAGAGGAACCTGTCTCCGGAATTTGATTTGATGAAATCGCTTCGCACGCAACTCTTCCCACAGCACTCTCTCGCCGAGCGTCTGCTGGCGTCGCAGAGATTTGGCTCTTCCGATTGTCTTTTTCGGGGTGGCAATCCTATTGCTGAGCATAGAACTCATATTGTAATGGACTGGCATTGGGGATGGAGTAGTGAACCCATGGAAAAGTAGGGGAGTTCCATGAATGCGCAGAACGTATTTTATGGCTTATATACAAGCAAAAACGATTCCATACCCTTGAATCACTTTGCTTGGCCATCCCACGGCTCAGGATGGAGCCCTATCGTGCTCGCATGCGTCGATTCGTCATCCTTCTTCTCCCGTTGTTCCTCGTCGCTTGCGCGTCGCGGGTCACCGCACATGTTGTGAATGTGGTGGATGGAGACACCATTGATGTTCGCATGCCGGGGGGCAGCCGCGAGCGAGTTCGGATCGTGGGCATCGATACACCGGAAACGAAGGATCCGCGGAAGCCTGTTCAGTGTTTTGGGAAGGAGGCGAGCGACAGGATGAAGGAGATCCTGCTCGGCAACGATGTCGTTCTCGAGAAGAAGCCTGACGAAAACAAGGACAAGTACGGGCGCCTCCTGCGGTACGTTTCTCTGAACGGGGAAGACGTCGGTGCCAGCCTGATCCGTGACGGCTACGCCTTCAGCTACAAGGTATTCCCGCATCCGCGTCTGGAGCTGTACAACGCGCTGGAGCGAAAGGCGGAGGAGGAAGAGGCAGGGCTATGGGGAGGAGATTGTCAGTATTCAGGAGACTAAACGGATGCTTGTTCGGGGAGAGGATCGAGTGTGATGAGATCCTGCTCCTGGGGCTCTGGTGTCCCATTCCTCCGGAATGTTCCGATGTACCGTTCGCCCTGGATGCGGACGATTGCTCTCAGTGTGAGGCTCGCAGCCGATTCTCCTGGCTTTTCTTCGTGTGGGAATTGAAGGATTTCCATGATGGGGAGGAAGGAGGAAATAAAAAAAAGACCCTCTTGCGGGAGAGGGCTGAGAAGCTGCATGCACGCAACTCACCCTCTCTGTCCGGAGGAACAGGACCAGGAAGAGGAGCTCATGCGGGCGGCAATCGGATGCACGGGGGGACCGTACGCGTCATGAAGTGTCCCTGCAAGGAACATTCCTTCCTTCCATCAGTTATGCGCAGCCACTAAGGGAGAAATCAGCTCAATGGCGTTGTTCATTGACGGGAGGAGCGTAGGTGGCAAGGATACCTGCGTGAACACAGGAGTTCCGTCCACTGGTGCCGAGAGGACGCCATGGGCCGATGTGGCCAATCATGTCGAAGAAGGGTTGGGCATGCGGGAAGCGCCAGAAGCGCTACAGCAGCAATTGTTGGGTCGTGTGAAGATCGCAGCTGATATCTTCCGTACACGGCAAGAATGCATGGAATTCATCGGCATCAGTTCCTGCGTGTGCGCCGGGCAGTCGTTGGCGGAGGCGGGGGACCCCGAGAGGCGCGAGCGGCTCTTTGAGGAAATCAAAACTCTCCACCCTACTCTGACCAGACACAATCCGGGGACGGTGGCTTCCGTGGTCGGGCTGCGGTATCTCATGGAGCAACTTCCGTCCGGGGACGTGGAAGCGCTCAGACAGGAGTTCGGCGACATGAACTGGCTCCTCTCAAGAGATTGTGTGGAGCAAATGAAAATTACCTGACTGTGAAGCTCGCCCGAATCACGGCCGTGATCTGCTTCTTCACCGAAGCCGTGTCGATCATCCCGTAGTCGGAAACCTCCGTGGAGTTGGGTGCCGTGATCTGGAAGACGCCCATGCTCGCGGAGCGGAGTCCTCCGAGCGAGGCGCCCGCGCTCTCCGCGATGCCCGCCGCGCGGTTCTTCGCATCCTCCGTCGCAGCCGAGAGCATCGCGATCTTCAGCTCCGGCAGTTTGCTGTAGAAGTACTCAAGCGATGCCGTGGAGATCAGCGCTCCACCGCTGATGAGCGAGGACGCGTCCTGCGCCACCCTGGTGATCTTTGCGATGTCCTGTGACTCCACCGTCACTTCCTGTCTGAACGTGTACGCCACGGGTCCTTCTGAGCCTTTCTCCGCGTACCCATAGTTCATCACAGATTCGATCCCCACGGGAGCAATAGTAATGCCGCTCGCGACGCCGTTCTTGTTCAGGAAGGATTGCAGTGCCTGCAGGTCACTCTTGAGCAACTTGTAGCCATCACCCATCGTGTCCTTGGGGGCCGTGCGCGTGAGGGTGATGCGCCACTTCACGACATCTGAATCGATGATGCGCTGCGCGGAGCCGGTGACATCGATGCTATTTCCTGCCTTCGCCTTCACGATGTAGCGTCCGGCGACGAGTGCCGTGAGAATCATGCAGATACCAATGACGAGGGCAGGGACGAGGAGGAGTGGGCGTTTCTCGTGTTCGAATTCCATAGGTGAGGTGGGGGACCCGCCCACTCTACCCAAGCCGAGCGTGCGGCTCCATTGCGGGATCCCGGGGATTGTGCGGTGAATGTGGAGGAGTTACTCTCTTCCCCTTTCATGGCAATGCAAGCACCTTCCGTCGGCACATCCTTCCTCCGTTCATGGGAGCGAATTCCACTTATTCAGAAGGGGCTCCGCGTCGTCGGGAGCGTTCTGTCCGCGAAAAGTATTTCCCTCAGTCGCGTCCCGCTCTCCGCCGCCGCAGTGATTCTTGATCAGATGTCCCATACAGCGGGCGCCGTCACGTATGCCGTGTCGTGCACTACGGATGCGCTCGATGGGGCGGTGGCGCGTGCCACAAACACCGTGTCGAAGTCCGGCATGCTCTACGACACGCTCTGCGACAAGCTGGGCAATCTCATTCCACTCACGTATCAAATTGCGCTCAAGATTCAGCTTCTCCTCTCGCAACCTGACACGACGGGCGCCGCAGGCGTCTTCATCGCGGGAGCGGCGTCGAGCATGGCGTGTAATGTTGTTTCGCAGGCCCAGCGGGGAGCGCCCCGTGAGCAATTCAGAACTCTCACAGAAGGAGAAGATCCTTCTGATGGCGCCGAACATATGCCTCAAGGTGAGAATGTTCGGAAAATACAGGCGAATATCTGGGGCAAGAGCAAGCAGATCATTGAGTGCCTCTCACTTCTCGCCGTCATGGGGAAGCCGGACAATCCTGTTGTCATGACGACCGCAGGAATAGGACTCTTCCTCTCGTCCCTGCTGACACTCAAGGGAACATGTGAGAGGGCCCGCGTGGCAGAGGGCCATTGAAATACCCGCTACGTCGTGGCATCCGTCATCGGCTGCACACAGCATGGAACGAAGCCGGATGGTAGCCAGGGTATTTCGATTTATTACACGCTAGTTTTTGTCTTGCCGAGGCCACGAATCTTCTCTTTTTATAAAGAAAGATGGAGGATACCAACAACAAGAGTTGAAGCGCTTGTTTCTCGTATTTAGCCTCTTGGTTTCGCAAGTAAAGCTGCAAGTTCTTCCAGCAGCCGTTGCGCCAGCACGGGGTCTGTAGGTCGGTCACCTCTGACTCTACAGGAAGTCGCACCCCATTTTGGCTTGGGGTGTTCCAATTCCGGATGGCCAACTAGTCCATCAATTACTCCAGCTCCCTCAAAATGAAGATTAGGGGCTGCCTCAAGAATAGAATCAACCTGATTCTTATGCAGTCGATTCACAGAGAAGACATTGGCAATGAATTCTCTCGCTCCGCTCTGGGCATCCCGGATGCTACTGAACACAGCAAATTTGGCACCATATTTATCAAGGGATTCCATGACACCCTCCTCATCGGGCGTTCCAAATGATTGAAAATCCATAGCACGATATTATATCGCCTATCTGTATTCTGTCTATGGTGCCCAGGAGAGGAGTCGAACCTCTAAGGGATTGCTCCCACCGGCTCCTAAGGCCGGCGCGTCTGCCATTCCGCCACCTGGGCAAGGCAAACGGATGATACATCAAGGGAAGGAAGAGTGCGGGCTACGGTCCTGAGCGCAGTCGAAGGGCCGCCACCTGGGCACATCCCAAGTGTATCGCGTTGGTGAGGGACTGCCCACCCTTACGATACGTGATGGTATTCCTTGTTGATCATCTGCTTCTCCGTCGCAAGATCTATGTCGATCTTCTGGCGCTTCTCGATGAGCGTCCGTTCGATGTCTGACTTCTTCTTCTGCGTGTCGGTTTCTTCCTTGCGCCTATGGAGTGCGTAATCTGCGGCCAATTTCGCCTGCGCCTCCGAGCGCTTGCGGTCGATTTCTGCTGTCTTCTTCTGCATTTCCCGTTCGATGATTTGTTTCCCGGCCGCATACCCCGCGGAAGGCAACTGCTCGATACGCTGAAGACGGCTGCGCCTCTCCATGTCTATTTTGAGTTTCTCCACCTCGCCTTTCTTGTGCAGATCATCCCGGGCGTCCTCGAATTCTGATTTCATCTTGTCGAGTTTCAGCCCGAGGTCACTGTCCGTCTTGCTTTTCTCCCGGTCCGCTGCTGTTCCGAGGCGATACTTCTCCTCTCGTGCGCGGACGTCGGCTTGTTCCAGTTTCATCTTCCTCTCCTGCTCTCTCTCCATTGCGAGCCGCTCGCGCAGCGCCTTCTCCCGTGTGAGCTCATGGAGCTGGTCCATGCCTTCCTTCTGCTTCGCGGCCTCGGCATTTGCTTTCTCTTTCTTCTCCTTCTCCAGACGCGCCTCCTCGACTTTTCGCAGCTTCTCCTCCTCAGCTTCCTGGATCTTGCGTTGCCGCTCCTTCCGCCATGCCTTCTTCTCCGCGCTCTCGCGGGCGCTCGCAGCGAGGCTCGCCTCCGTCGCCTCTTCCCCATGCTTCTCAAATTCCTCCTTTTCCGTATGTCGTTGCGCGCTCTTCTCCTTCCGTTTTGCCTCATCCTCCGCAACCTGCTTCAGGCTCTCCTGCTGAAACTTGAGCAGCTGCTCCTTCGCTTTTTCCTCGGGCGTCAGCTTCTGACCGAGTTTGCGCGGGGGGATGAATGATGGAGGTTGAGCGTCAGCCATAATGCGTATTACGTATTCAGTATCTCGTATTTCGTATTTTCAGAATAGGGTCTGTGGATACGTAATACGTTATACGCAATACGAGATACGTCGCCTCACTTCATGATTTTGACCCCGAGCTCCTTCAGCTGCTTCTCCGGGATTTCCGACGGAGCGCCAAGGAGGAGATCTTTGCCTTTCTGATCCTTGGGGAAGGCGATGACTTCGCGGATGTTCGGCTCGCCGGCGTAGAGCATGGCCATGCGGTCCAACCCCCAGGCGATGCCGCCGTGGGGCGGGGCGCCGTATTCGAAGGCACGGAGCATATGTCCGAACCGGCGTTCCGCGTCCGCATCGCTGATCTTCAGGATGTCGAAGATGCGCTTCTGGAGGCCGCGCTCATGGATACGAACGGAGCCTCCCCCGATCTCGTAGCCGTTGAGGACGATGTCGTAGGCCTCGGCCTTGACCTTCAGCGGCTCCTTCTCCATCAGAGGCAGATCGCGGTCTTTGGGTCGGGTGAACGGGTGGTGCATCGCCTGCAGCTCACCTGTTTCTTTCTCAATCTCGAACATCGGGAAGTCTGTGATCCAGGCGAAGGCGAAGACCGTGGGATCCGCGAGCTTCCGCCTCTTCGCGATCTCACTCCGCACGGCCCCAAGGCTGAGACAGGCCGTTTCAAATTTGTCCGCGGTGAAGAACACGATGTCGCCGTCCGATGCCCCCGCTTTCTCCATGATCTTCAACGTGATCTCCTTGCCCAATTTTTCCACAGGAACGCCCTCATATCCTCCCTTTGCCGCCTTGATCCACGCGAGCCCCTTGGCGCCGTAGACCTTGGCGACCTCCGTGAGGTCGTCGATTTCTTTCCGTGAGAACGTCGCGCCCTCCGGTACGCGCAACGCCTTCACCACGCCGCCCGCTTTCACCGTGTTGGCGAAGACGCCGAAGCCGCTGTCCTTCGAGAGGTCGGTGACGTCCGTGAATTTCAATTCGTAGCGAAGGTCGGGCTTGTCGGAGCCGTAGGTTCCCATTGCCTCTTCCCAGCTCATGCGCGGGAAGGGCGTCTTCGCGATCTTCACGTCCGGACGAACTTCCTTCGTGATCGCGATGAGCGCCTCCTCGTTGATCTGCATCACGTCCTCAGCGGTGACGAAGGACATCTCCAGGTCCATCTGGGTGAATTCCGGCTGCCGATCACCGCGCAAGTCCTCATCCCGGAAGCAGCGTGCGATCTGCATGTAGCGGTCGAGGCCACCGACCATCGAGAGTTGTTTCAGCTGCTGCGGGGACTGCGGCAGGACGTAGAAGAGACCGTGATAGACGCGGCTCGGGACTACGTACTCGCGCGCGCCCTCGGGCGTGCCCTTGATGAGGATCGGCGTCTCGATCTCGATGAAGTCGCGGTCGTAGAAGAAGCGGCGGGTCGCTTGCAGGAGCGTGTGGCGCAGCACCAGATTGTCCTTCAGCTTGATGCGCCGCATGTCGAGGTAGCGGTACTGCAGGCGCAGTTCCTCATTGATCTCCGTTTCCTGATCGATCTCGAATGGCGGCGTCTTCGCTTCGTTGAGGACGGAGACGTTTGCAACCAGTATTTCAATGTCTCCCGTCGGGTTGTCCTTCCGCGCCGCGCCTTCTTTGCGCTTGGAGACTGTCCCCTCAATCTTCAGCACCCATTCCGGGCGCACTTTCTCGGCGGCCGCGAACGCTTCCTTGTCCTCCGGTCCGGTCACAACCTGCGTGATGCCGTAACGATCGCGCAGGTCCAGGAAGATCAGCCCGCCATGATCGCGGCGGCGATGGACCCAGCCGCAGAGTGTGACCTTCTCCCCTTCATTCTTGAGGCGGAGTTCGCCGCAGGTGTGTGTACGTAACATAGGCGCAGAGTATACGGAAAAAGGATGCTTTTGGCGAATGGAAGCGTATGAGAGATTTCTCCCGCTTTTTGGTTATTCGATACTGGTCGTGTTCATTTCGGGGGTGTCTGTTGGGGTAGATTTTGTTGCTGTGGATCCATGGGATTCGTGAACCATGCTATGAAATTTTGGATGCTTTCTGTCTGATCCGGATGCACCAACGGGAGAAAAAGACGGAGGAAAATGAGTGCAGCTATTCCTCTATTGCTATTCGGCGGATCAATGTGCCAATCCCAGGAATTTTTAAGATTCTGAGCGACTGTTAATACATACACACCTACAGCCGATCGAATCGCCGGTTCATCCAATTGGAATGCATTTTTTGTCATGTTCATGACGAGCAGGCACTTGAGTGCTTCCTGTAGTCCATTATGGGTAATGCCGAGAATGGCAGCCGTGCGATGATATCTCTGCAAGATGCTGTGATTCTCAGGGCAGAGCGCTCTCGCCAAATCAGCCTGGAATGCACAGATTCTTTCCTGAACGATATTTTTCTCCGGTTGTGCAGACAGCTTTTCTGCCGTCTGTTTCAGAAGAGAAATCGGTGCGGTGAGTCGCTGCAATTCATCCCATTGAGGGAAAGGCCGTTCTTCCATATTGAAATGCTAGAATATGCTGAGAAAATGTCAACTGTCTCCAGAAATCACTTAAATAATCTCCCCAATTCCTGCTTAAACTCCTCAACATCTTTGAATTCCCTATGAACGGAAGCGAAGCGGATGTAGGCCACTTCATCGAGTCGCTTGAGTTCTTTCATCACATCCGTGCCGATGGTGCTCGAGGCAACTTCCTTGCGGTTGCCGCCCCACTTTTCCTCCAGCTTTCCGAGGAGACGGCTGATCTGTTCCTGCGTGATCGGGCGCTTCGTGCATGCGATCCAGATGCCGCGCTCGATCTTCGACCGGCTGTAGGGCTCCCGCGTGCCGTCGCGCTTCACGACGATGAGATTGCTGAGTTCCTGCCGCTCAAACGTGGTGAAGCGGTGCGCGCACTTGGGGCATTCCCGCCGCCTGCGCACGGCCTTTCCTTCCTCGCTCAGGCGCGAGTCAATGACGTTCGTATCCTCTGATTTGCAGCGCGGGCAGTGCATTGTCAGCGGAGTAGAGGATGGTGTGCCGGAGTATTTGCATCGGCACGCGTGATGAGTTCCTGGAGACGTCTCGCAGCTTCTGCAATGTCCGTAGCAACAGTAATTCTTTCCGGTGAGGTGAGAGGAATAATTGTGCAGAGTGACCGGAGCGCGGCCTTCGCATTGGAAGCGCAGTGTCCGCGGAAAAGCTGTTCGGCATCAGGAGCGAGAGCCTCCGTCGTGTCATCGATTGTGAGAGCTGTCGCAATGGCCTGTCTGCGGTTGCCCCATTCTCCGGCCAGCATATTGTCGATTGCAGCGTAGAATGCTTCAGGAACAACCGCCCTTGCCCTTCGTAGGAGAACTGTGACCTCCGGGAGTTTTGCCAGTGTGCGACTCGCATAGGCATGCAATCCGAGGGAGACCATCGTGCCGTTCATAGAACCAGGAAGCGTTTCTCTCATGGAGTGATATTATCACAGAAAATCTAATATTTTGCTATCATTCAATGAGTCCTTCCCGGAGACGCTTTCCTTCATTTTCGGTTAGATCGATCACTGTAGATGCCGGCGTTTCCGGAAGCGTTCCCGAGTCGAGGATGAGGTCGGGCCGGAGTCCCGCCCCGTTGAATTGCGCGATGATGTCCTGAGCGGAGTAGGGATTAGGTTGGCTGTGGAGGTTTGCCGAGGTTGTCGAGAGAGGCTTCCCGAATTCCTGAGCGAGACGGGCGGCGAGAGAATTGCTCGAGACACGAATGCCAATTGTGAGCTGGTTTGCTGGAACGCGCTCGTTAGCTCGTTTGCTGGCTTGCCCTGAGGACACCGCGGTAGCGGGGGACGAAGGGTTGTGTGTTGTTTGTTGTTGGGTGAGAAAGAGTTTGCATGGCGCGTCGGAGCGTAGTGGAAGAATCAATGTCAGCGGTCCCGGCAGATACTTCTTGGCCAGCTCCTTCGCGCGATCATTCCACACGGCGTATTTCTTCACCTCCTCAACGGACGGGAAAAGGGTGGAGACGGGCTGGTCAGCGGGCCGTTGTTTGACCGTGAAGAGTTTGGCTACAGCAGCGGGATTCGTGAGGTCGCAGGCGAAGCCGTAACACGTTTCCGTCGCATGGGCGACCACGCCGCCGTTCCGCAGAACATCAAGTGCCTTCCTGACAGCCTCATCTGATTCTTTGAGAAGGCGCATGCGAATGGATAATTGAAAATGGAAAATTGATAATTTCTTCCATCATGATCAATGACTAATCCTGGCGTCAGCATACTTCTGAATGACATCTTCTATCTTCTTCTCCAGGATCGTCGACATGGTAATCGTGAGGGGGAGAGAGACCAGTTGGCCACCGATCTTGAGCTGGACTCTCTCTTTGCCCGGGAACGTCTCGAAGACTTTCTTGAGGTCGAGGAGCATCTGTCGCGGTGCGCGTGGTGGCAAGTCGACGGTATGGATAGAGATGGAAGGATCAGGCTTCTCCCCCGGACTTTCCATTGTGGGTTTTGAGCTATGGGCAGCCTTCTCAGTGCGGTCTTTTGTTTCCTCTCCGCTCCCCTCAAGCCGCTCCAGCGGTTCCTTCGTTTTCATCCCCGCAACGATCCACTTCCCGAGTGGACCAAAATATTCATCACCCGCCGGCTCATTTTCCGTCACCGCCACCTGCTCGCCGGCGATCACATTGCCTTCCTCATCGACGAGCTCCACCGTTTCCTCACTGCTTTCGATCTTCCGCGGGGCGATGCCGGAGCGTGCCTCTTCCTCATCGAAGAATCCCTCCTCCTTCGCGCGCTTAATCATCGTCTGGAGTGAGGCGCGCTTGAGGGCGTCCGCGCGCATCTGGAGGACTCCACCCCGCATATCCACGATGCCGCCGATGACGAGGACAGTATCCGGCTGTTCGAGGAGAGGCGCGGCATCGACGTACGTGCGCGGGAAGAGCGTCACCTCCATCTTTCCCGTCGGGTCCTCCAACGTGAGGATCGCCATCGTCTCGCCCTTCTTCGTCACGATTTTCTTGAGCCCCTCGTTGATGCCCGCGAGCGAAATCTTCTTGCCGGCGTCCTTCTGCGTCAGATTGCCGATGAGCTGCGCCTTCTTGCCGATGTACTTCCGCAGTCCCGCGAGGGGGTGACTTGAGACGTACATGCCGAGTGTTTCCTTCTCCCAGGCGAGCTTCTCCGCGGGCGCGGCTTTCGGTGTTTCCGGGAACGTGATGACGGCAGACTCCGCGGCTTCCGGGAGGGCTCCGAAGAGGTCACCTTGCTCGTGCGATGTATCGCCCGCTGCTTTCGCGTAGTTCGTGATGAGTTCGTAGTGTTCGATGAGAGTGCGCCGGTCGCCGAACGAATCCAACGCACCGCTCTTGGCCAGTGCCTCCACCGTTTTCTTGTTCAGGATCTTGCCCGGCAGGCGTCTCGCGAAATCCTCAATGTTGCGGAAAGGGCCACCCGCTTCCCGGATGTCGATGATCTGCTGCACTGAGCTCTCGCCGATGCCCTTGATGGCAGAGAGCCCGAAGCGGATGGATCCGATGGGGGAGGTCCCATTCACAGCTTTCTTCCCCTGCGGGGGGATCGCGGTGAAGTGGCGCAGGGATTCGTTGATATCCGGCGGGAGGACGGCGATGCCCATTTGCCGGCATTCTTCAATCTCGATCATCACGCGATCGGTTCGCTGTGAGTCACTGGAGAGGAGCGCCGCCATGAACTCCGTCGGGTAGTGAGCCTTGAGGTACGCCGTTTCAAATGCGATGCGGGCGTAGCCTGCGGCATGCGACTTGTTGAATCCGTATCCAGCGAATGGCGTGATGACGTCGTCGAAGATCTCCTCAGCGAGTTTCTTCTTGTACCCCTTCTTGACCGCACCCGAGAGGAACTTTTCCCGCTGTGCCTTGAGCTCCTTCACGATCTTCTTGCCGATGGCGCGGCGCAGGAGATCCGCCTCACCCAATGTGAAACCGGCGAACGCCTGTGCAATCTGCAGCACTTGTTCCTGGTAGACGCCGATGCCATAGGTCGGTTCCAGGATCGGTTTCAGATCGTCGTGCTGGTAGGACACCGCCTCCTGCCCGTGCTTGCGCTTGATGTACTGCGGGATCCATTCCATGGGGCCCGGCCGGTAGAGCGACACCATGGCTGTGATGTCGCCGAACTCCGTCGGCTTGAGCTGGCGAAGATACCGCCGCATTCCCGCGGATTCCAGCTGGAAGACTCCGGTGGTGTCGCCGCGCTGCAGGAGCTCGTACGTGGCATGGTCATTGATGGGAAGCGCAGAGAGCGAGATGACTGTGCCGTGGAGTCGCTCGATGATTTCGAGCGTCGTCTGGATCACGGTGAGGTTCGTGAGACCGAGAAAATCCATCTTCAGGAGTCCGAGAGCCTCGAGGGGTTTCGCGCCGTACTGCGTGATGATGGTGTCCTCGTCCTTCGGCGCGCGCTGGAGAGCGGTGTACGTCGCCGTCGGTTCCTCCGTGATGATGACGCCGCACGCATGGACGGAGACGTGCCGCGTCTTACCCTCCAGCTTCAGCGCGGCATCGATGATCCGGCGGTACGTTTCGTTGCTCTCGTAAATCGCCTTCAATTCCGTGATCTCCATTGCATCCTTCAGCTTCGTCCCCGGGCGGTCCGGGATGAGCTTGGCGAGATTATTCATCTCCAGGAACGGCACACCGTAGGCGCGGCCCACGTCCTTCACGGCGGCACGTGCGGCCAGCGTTCCGAAGGTGCAGATCTGCACGACGTGATCCCGTCCGTACTTGTCGCGTACGTACTCCAGGATTTCGTCGCGGCGCGTGTCCGCGAAGTCGAGATCGATATCGGGCATGGAGATGCGTTCGGGGTTGAGGAACCGCTCGAAGAGAAGGCCGTGAGCCAACGGATCGATGCCGGTGATGCCGAGGCAGTAGCTGACGAGAGATCCCGCCGCCGATCCTCGTCCGGGCCCCACGGTAATGCCACGCCGTCTTGCTTCATTCACGAAGTCCGCGACGATCAGGAAGTATCCGGAGAAGCCGACCTGTTTGATGATTGTCAGTTCGTACGCGAGCCGCTCGCGCTGCTCATTCGTCGGGCTGTGGTAGAGACGGGCAAAACCTTCTTCCGCGAGACGGGTCAACTCGCCCTCTTCCGTCAGCTCTTTCGGCAGGGGAAAGCGGGGAATCCTGTACTTGCCGAAGGTGAAATCGACGGCGCAACGGTCAGCGATTTCTCTCGTGGCGGAAAGAGCCTGCGGCACGTGCGAAAACGCCTTCTCCAATTCCGCGAACGAACGCATGGAGTAGTCACTGTCACGCATGGAAAAGCGGCCGGGATCGGAGACATGTGCGTTCTTCTGGATGCAGAGGAGGATGTCGTGGGCTTCCGCATCCTCCGTCCGGCAGTAGTGGCTGTAGCAGCTGGCGACGAGGGGGACATTCAGTTCTTTCCCCCACCGGATCAGTTGCTGGTTTGCTTCCGCCTGGCCGGGAACGGCGGGCAGATCGATGAGCTCGAAATAGAGATTGTCCTTTCCGAAATATCCGCGATATTCCTCTGTGAGGGCGGCGATCCGCTCCCCGTCTTCCGCGAGTGCGGCTTGCGGCAAGGCGCCGCTGAGTGACCCTGAGAGTGCGATGAGGCCCTTTCCGTACGTTGTGAGGAGCTCCCGGTCCACGCGAGGCTTGTAGTACATGCCCTCGAGTGCGGAGAGTGTCGCCAGTTGCAGCAGGTTTTCGTACCCCTCCTGCGTTTCGGCGAGGAGGGTTAAGGGACTGCGCTTGGTGTCGGTCCCGCTCTCGCGATCCCTTCGCGTGCGCGGAGCGATGTACACATCCATGCCGAGGAGAGGCTTCAGCCCCTGTTTCCGCGCTTCCTGATAGAACTCAATGAGACCGTAGGCATATCCCTTGTCCGCCAGTCCCACCGCTGTCTGGCCGAGTTCCTTCGCCCGTGCGACGATTTCCCCGGGCGAGGGCAACGCCTCGAGGAGGGAGTACATCGAGTGGCAGTGCAAGTGAACGAAATCAGCGGCTTTCACCGGAGCATAGTAAACCATTTCGCTTCCTGCGGTCACTTTTTCGATTTTGGGGGAGTCTAGGGAAGAACCACCGGTGCCTTCGGGAAATCCAGCGTCGTTCCCGCTTTCTGCTGACAGGTCTTCTTGATGTCGGCGAAACGCTTTTCACGGTCTTTCGATGATTCCCCTTCTTTCTCGTCCAACTGCCCTTTGGTGAACGGGAAACATTCATCCGTGGTCGCGATGCGCATCACCCGCTCCAGAGAGGCATTGCATACGCGGCCCATGCAGGAGCGGCGCAGATAGTAGGCAAAGTCAAAGACCAGGGAACGCAGCGTCCCTTTCCCCAACTGAGAAGCCAAACGGGAGATCGACTTAATCGCGCCCTCGAAAGTTGCGAACGAAGCTTTGATGCTGCGCGCTTCCAGTGCGCTCGCCCGCCCGACAGTATTGGCTTGGAGCTGGGCGATACTAAAGAGCTGTGCCTCGGAGGAGAGTGTGGGGTTGAGGAGATCCGTGCCGAATCCCCATCCCTGCTTGTAGGTGCCGTAGGCGGGGGGGCGCATCAATTCCACATTCCACAGCAGGCCGACGAGCGAGAGGATGCGGGCGCCGGGGGGCGGGGTGAACCGGCTCGAAATCCAGGAACGAAGGTCGCTGGGCCAGGTGGTCTGGCATCCATCCTTCTGGTCGGCGTAGGAAATGGCGCGGGAAGAAGGATTACTACTGGGAGCTGAAGAGGAGCTGTAGCCAAGGAAGTCGGCCAGAGCTTTCTGCTCCGCGCCCAATGCTTTCCTGGCCTCATCCCATTGGGTGCCCTTCGGGAAGAGCTCCATTGCCCTCTTCATGAGTTCGGGAGTGCAGCCATATTTCTTCGACGTTGCACTCACATCGAAGTACTTGGTGCTGAAAGGACACAGCGTTTGTTTGGCGAGGAGTTTCCGCAGCGGGGGGTCATCGAAACCGTAGACATTCTTCCACTTCTCGTCCACGTACCCGGCGCGCAACGCCCCCCAGTCGAGTTCCTGCAGACGTTCGACGAGGAAGGTGTAGAGTCCCGCCCCATGCGAGAGGATGAGCTCCGGCTTCTTCTCGTCGCACATTTGGCGCATGAGCGAACGCACATGTTCCATCTCGTTGAGGATGAGGAGGCGATCGACCCACAGGCACGCAGTCGATTCCATCCGCGAGGATTCCGCTTCGTACAAGTACGCGGATACACGCACGTCGGCGACACCGGAATTCGCCTGGTCGTAGCAGGTCATCTGATCCTGTGTTGTCCAGATATCGCTCGGGTTCTGATTCTTGAGCAGCTCCTTGATGTACGTCTGTGCCCGCTGTGCCCGCATGACGACCAGTCGCGTGTAATTTGATACTCCGCCCTGCAATGCGGGGATGGAGATGGGAGTGGAGAAAGCGGGAGGCAGCCCCAGGGAAACCGATGCAGCGTCGAGGGGCACCGCATGGAAGGGGAGGACGAGGAACGATAGGAGGAGGGGAAGGACAAGCATGATCAGCAGGCGGGTTCGGCGGGATTGAGCGGACACATGAGCGTCGGGAATTTGCTGCCGGCAAGTTGCTCCAGCAGGGATTTCGTGGTTCCGAGGGCGCTCGTGAGGGCGGCGGCAACCTGACGCAGGTACGTCCCGTAGAGCGTCATGCTCACATCCATACCCATCGCTTCGATGCTGCCGGCAAACTCATCAATCGTACGCGTATCCGCGCTCTTCTGAATGAACAGCCCCTCGATGGCGAGTTGGCTCGTGGGGTTGGTGAGCGCAGGCTGGAGAGTCGGCTGGCAGAGGGACGGGGGCGACAGAGGCGGGTTGCCGGTCTTCTGGCAGTACTGGAGGGTGAGCTCATGTGAACGTGCCGCGGGATTGTAGGGCGGGAAAGAGGGGACAGTGATGATCCTCGGAGGATAGGACAGGGGCGGGAGAGGATCAGGCGGTTTGATGCACATGCCCCAGGGGGAGGTCGTTTCCTGTGAGACGAGCGGTTCCCGTCCGGGGAGGAGTTTGATGCCGTACGATCGCTGACCGCACTCTTTGATGAAGCATGCGTGACCGAGAACGGTGAAGGGGTAGAGCGACTGGCTCCCCGGAGCACAGGGGAAAAGCGTCCCGGCCTGCTTGCGCATTTCCGCGCAGACATCTTGTGACTGCATCCACGTTTGTGCGGCCTTCGGGGTGCAGGAGGTGAGGATGATCGTGCCGGTCGATGCAGTCGGAGTTGCCTCTTCGCAGTTGTGTCCCTCCTCCCCCACGGTCACGACCGGTTCGCGACACAGGTAGCCCATGCGTCCGCTCAGGGAATAGCAGAGTCCGCCGCCTCCCTTCTGCAGGACAACCCAGCTCGTTCCCTTGGAGGGTGGCGGCGCGATGACGCCCGGGATCTTCGGAGGGGTGTTCTTCTTCCGTTCCGGTGCGGGCGGGTAGAAACCTCCGGGAATGGGGGCATTGTTTCCCATCGACAGGATGGAAGGGAAGACGGGTTCGAGAGCCATGTCCCACTGGAGCCCGATGTTCTTCGGGAACAGTGTTTCCGCCATCGTGTCGTCGTCTGTATTGCGGAAGTACGCCCAGATGCTGATGTTGTTATCGAGCGGGATGTGGAAGTAGAGCACTTCCTGCCGACGGGGGAGTGAGATTTGATCTTCCTCATCGCCGATACGCTTGTCGATCGACTCGAAGAGCGTCTGCAGTTTCTTCTCCAGATCCTTCGGACGGTTGAGGAGGTGCTGGCGTTCCGTCCCGCGACCGTCAATCTGCACACCGTCCGGATAGGACAAGGGACTGTACTTCTGGACAAACTTCAGTCCGTACTGGTAGCGCCAGACCGCGGCGATCATCGCTTCTTCGTTGTCCCCGTCCTTGAGTTTCTCGAGTGCCTTTTTCACGGCATCGGCATCCTTCTTGATGTCCGATGGCGTAGGAATCATGCGGATTGAACGAGCGTTGCTCTCCGTGAGCTCCCCCGAGATTCCCCAGACGGCCAGTGATTCCGCGAAGCCGGAAATGAGTTTCGCCGGTTGCATACTGAATGCCGTGATAGGTTCCTCGTAGCTCGTCGCGATGGCCTGCAAGCGATGTCCGAGCCGGACGATACCGCTCTCACGCTGTGCCAGTTTGATGATCTGTTGCACGAGGACGGCACAGTCGTTGTTGTAGGGACCCATCTTCACCTTCGAACAGAATTTTTCTGAAGTACCGCTGCGCAGGACCTCCTTCACATCATCGGACTTGATGGCATCCTTTCCTGCACCCGAAGCTTTGAAGGCCGACTCGTAGAGAGCATTGAACACTCCGGCGACGTACGTGGCGACCGGTGTCGTGATGCGTTCCTTCTGCACCATTTCGTAGACCTGCTGGAAGAGCGGCGTCGCCGCACCGGCCGTGACCGGGAGGGTGAGCAGGAAGCAGCCGATGAACAGGTGTCGGAAGCGCAGGTTAGGAGTTGGGGATGAAGCGCAGCCAGCCCTGCACATCCCATGTGCGGGTGGGAATGCAGGTGGCGGCCTCCGCGAGGAGGCCGAGGACATTGCGAAGATCCTTGCTGGCGCGCGTGAGGCAGACGAGCGAATGTTCCAGGGGCGATATGCGGCTCCCCCCCTGGAGCAGGAACAGCGTGCGCCGCAGAGCTTCTCGCTCTTCTCCC
Organism: Candidatus Peribacteraceae bacterium; assembly: GCA_041666245.1. Classification (GTDB taxonomy): domain Bacteria; phylum Patescibacteriota; class Gracilibacteria; order Peribacterales; family Peribacteraceae; genus CAIKAD01. The sequence goes on along the minus strand of JBAYHG010000007.1, from coordinate 38,781 downwards.
AGCCGTTCCTCCACTTCCTTCCGCCATTCCAGTGCTTTTTCGACAGCTTCCGGATACGTGAGTGGATCTTCCAGCTGGTTGGCACGTACCTGCAGATCATTCACAATCGTTGTGGCGCTTTTTGCCTTGAGCGCGCAGCCGTAGGCATCGAGGTAGTCCAGGAGAACATCACCGGTGTCGGCGGCTGTCGGCGTACGGTTGAGATCCTTCCATTGAGGGAGACTCTTCGCGATGGTCTGGACCAGCGGCACAGCTTTCCCATCGTCGTCGCAGGAAGGAGACTTCTGCTTCTGGTATGTCATCTCGATGGCCAAGGTGATTCTCTGCGTGACCTGCTGATCCCATGCTTTTGCTTCCGGGTCTTCGTAGTTTTGCGGGAAGAGATCCGGGTTCGCTCCGCAGGGGCGGAGACCGGGAATCGTGCGACCCGTCGATGTCCCGGGTTTCTGAGCGGGAGTGAGACCGCCCGTCGGATCCCACTGTTGCGGCGCTCCACAGGAGACCAACAGGAGAGGGAGGCAGGAAGCCAGGAGGAGGGCGAGGAAAGGCCGACGGAGACGGGAAGGGAAGGACATGTGCGTTAGTTCTTCGACTTCGGAATGCTCTTCGACGATGATGAAGCGCGTTCCTGCGAGCAGTACGGTTCGAAACACGGAATGCGATTCCATATATTCATGAACTGCGCCGTCTCGCGTAGCGGCGTGAGGAAGGGGAAGCGCACGATCTCGTAGAGCGGCTCCAGATAGCCTCCGAATTGGCGCAAGCTCCGGTGTGCCGCATCGTAGTGTACGAGGAAGGCGAGCTCCTGTTCCTCAAACCTGAGAAGTTCTTCTTTCGCCGGTTCACAGTACCCGCGGGCCTGCAGCAAATCGGGGAGGATCGTGAGAAGTGTCGGTCGGCAGGAGACGGGGAGAGGGTCGACAGGAGCGAGACCCATGCGGCAACCGGGGACGCCTTTGCCGGGCGTGGTGGAAACCGAAGAGTCTGATTCCGCTGCAAGGTAGAGTGCGCGCTCTGCAGATTCACAGACCGTCTCTACCCGGCATTCGAAGGCCCGGAAGCTCTGGAGCAGTGCCGGGATGAGCTCCGAAGTCGTAGCCTGTTGCGTTTCAAAAATTCCCGATCGCACCGCCGGTGACGAGGAAGAGGACTTGGAAATCACGGAGAGCGGATCGAAGGCAGTCGTCCGGTCCATCTGGGCATCCGTGCGCCGCGCGAGAGGCGGGGAAGTCCAACGATTCGTATTGCTCTTGATCCACAACACTCCCTGCTGGTCGACACGTGTCGAACCGACAGGATCGCTCTTCGCGTTGCGGACGCCGAAGAGGACAGAGTGGTACGTGAAGCGCTCGCGGTTGAGCCACTGGTTGATGTCCTGAATGCAGGTGTCAGCCGACGCGGCCACCGGGTCAGCGGCATGCAGTATCGCGGGCGCCGAGGTGGCGAGAGCGAGGAGGAGGCCGAGGAGGAGCGAGAGACGATGGTGCATGGAACGATTAGAGTGGAGGCTGGTAATCGATCGTGGCTTCCAAGGGGACGGGGAAGGAGTCGTAGAGTTCCTGCGGGCCGGAAATCTTGTACAGATTCTGTACCTGAGGGATGAGACGGCCCCATTGATCGAGTGTCTTGAGGCGCAGAATGGAACGCAGACGATCTGCGGCCGTTAACCCCGAACCGGTTTCCGGAACGGAGGAGGCGGAAGCGGATGTGGGGAGCGTAATACGCAAGCTTTTGCGAACGAGAGATTCCCGCATCTGGCACTGGTCGTCGAGGGGGGCGCAAGGCGGGTCGGAGGAGAGGGATGAGGCATAACCCATGAAGCCCTGATTCTTCGCAACCTCGGGGGTTTCCGGTACCGGATAGGATTTGAGGAATGCTCCCACCGGAGACCAGATGCGCATGAAGACGTGCCAGAGATACGTTTCCGGGAAGACGCAACCGTCGCTGCCGAGCGTCAGGCAGGACAGCTTTTTATTGGTTGCTTTCACCCAGAGGTACTCGTTGTAGAGTTTCGTTTCGTAATTGATCATGCCGGCAGCGATATCAAAGCTTTCTTTGAGTTCATCGTAGGGGAACGGCGGCGGAACAGCCTCGCTCTTATAATTTTTCTGTACCACCAGAGAGGCGGACGGAGCGGGCATCGCGGGCAACTGCGGGAGAGAGGGGAGATTGGGGATAGAAACGTTCTCCGTATCCGGCGGAGGCGGCATGGGGATGTTGAGAGTGACGCGGACAAGTTCCAGCACAGGTGTCGGCATCGAGACGATTTGTTTTGCCCCGTCGAAGAAGATATCGCTGAAATCAAACACCATATGACGCGGGTAGGAGGGAACCTCGGGGAAGGAGAAGTAACGAGCGTCCGCCGCTTCCATGATCCAGGGGAGTGGTGGAGTGGTCGCATCGGCTTTGCAGTAACGTGAGTTCGTCACACCCAGGTTCGTGTAGGCGTACTCCAGGCCTTCCCAGGATGAGAGGAGACCCAACATCTGTTCCCGTTCGCCGAGAGCCTGCGTGTAGGGTTCCATGCGGGAGTTGATCCACTCATCGAGAGCGTCCGTGAGCTTCTTCCGTTCTGTGAGTAAGTACGCCAGATACTCCGGAAGCATGGCACGCAGGATGCGGTAGCGATGAATGGAGCTGCGGTACTCCTGAAGTTTCGTGATGATCTGATCAGCTTTCCCCGCGGCACTCTCGATGCTTTTCCCGCCGTCTTTCGCAGTCTTCTCCGCGAGAAGACGCGATTTTTTCCATGTTTCCCATGCCTGCAGTGCGGATTGGATTTCCTCTTCCGAAAGCATCGGCAGGACCACGGGGATCGTCTGTTCCTCGAGACGGGACAGGAGGGACTGGTGCAGGAAATCACGGATGACCTCAACAAGCCCGGGTTCGAGCGGCACGGTCATATCGATCAGCGGCGCGTCGGAGGAGGCGGAAGAAGACGACGACGAATCCATACTCAGAGACTTTTCATTCGCTTCGAGCGTGGGAAGAATGACCTGTACCGTGGGGGGATAGTCTTTCATCTTCTGCTGGAGTCTCCGCATTTCCGTGACGTACCACGGCTGTTCTCCGAAAGGCGTGCGATGAATCACTTTCGGGGGAATAGCCGTGAAGAGCCATGTGAAGGTCTTCTTCGCTGATTCCAGACTGTAGCCTCCCGCCGGAGCATCTTTGGGCGGGGTGGGAAGATTGTCTTTCAGATTGAATTGCACGGGTAAGTCACTCTCTGGAAGCGTCATTTTTCTCTGATTCAGAACGGTCGTCAGGCGCAGATCGTCCGCGACGCAGTTCAAATCCGTTTTATCGGGGAAGATTGAAGGACTCTGTGGCTCTGTGTACCACCCATAACACCCCACTTTGACGCTCGAATTTTTCTTTTTTTCTTCTTCCTCCTTTTTCTTCGCCGCCGCCTCCTTTTCTTTGTCCGTCTCAGGAGCATCATCTCCCAGATACCCCGTTCCCACCTCTTCCTCTGTCTTCTTTTTCTTCTCCTCTTTCGGCTTCTCCTCCATCGCTTCTTTGGTTTCAGCTCCTTTGATGTATTTGAGAACATGTGACCCCTCGTACCTCCGGAAGAATGCTTTGTACACCGCGTTTTTTCCTTCTCCGGGATCGTACGGCGGACCTTTCGGGGGTTCCGTTCTGCACTCGCTCCCCGTGCAAATCACGCAGTTTGGATGTTCCTCAGATTCCACCCCCTTCCAGAAGGCCTTACAGTCATCGTTTGGAAGATCAAGTTTCGGTTCCCCCGTTTTGTCATTCCATACCCATCCATACTTGAGATCCTTGATAGGCTTATTCACGTACTCAAATCCATCAGGCAGCTGGATCCATTTTGGAGAGAAGGGGATGGTGGGGAGTCCGGGGACATTCAGGTTGTATCCCACGTCGACCTGCTGATGGTAGTCGCCCGTGCAGATGTATTTTTCGCCGACGAGCTTGTAGGCTTTCTCGCCATTGTAGGTGGACGGCGGTTCAAGCTGATGCCAGCCAGGTTTGCATGAGTCGCAATCAGTCATCTGATCCTCGGTTCTTTCGTACACTCTGACGTTTATTTGCAGCACGATATCAAACACATCCTGCCAGCACCACGTATGTCGATACACGTTGAATTTGAAGCTGTTTCCGTTGTAGAACTTGCAGTTTGCCTGACAAGTCTCGGGGGTGTGGCAGAGATGCTTGTCTTTTGATTGAGCCGAGCACCACGGCATGAACTTGGGCGGCCCGGTTTCAGGATTCTTGCCCCAGGCGAAGCTGTAGCCCTTCGTGTCCGTGGGGAAGCCGTCTTCGGTTCCTTCCATGCTCGGGCTCGTACCGCGGAATTGGAAAGGCACGATGGGGAGACCTTTCACGAGGGTAATTTTGTCATTTTCCGGAACCTCCGGGAGCGGGTAGCCGCAATTGGCGGTCTTGAGTTCTTTCGGTATGTCGTTCGTCATCACATTCTGCACCGCCTTCATCACGCAGGTTGTTTGGTTGTTTCCCTGGCACTTCCCCAGGATGCTCTCCGTGGTCGGAGCGGTGTAACGCGCGAAAGCGGGTGCCGACTGTGTCGCAAGAAACGTCACAACGGCCGAAATCATGAGCCACGTGACTGGGGGCACCCCATGCGTGGAAGTGTCCTTTTCGCGGACCCATCCTTCCCTCAACGGAGCGCTCCAACGGCGGGGCCCGCGAGACCCGCCGCTTCGCGCGGATTTTTTCCAAAGGGATAGGTACATGATTGGTTGGCATTGTAGTCGCCTGTTTGGCGCTTCGGGATACCGCGGGCACGAGGAAGCGTTGACGGAACACGCCCATGCGCTCCCATGTATTAAGAAATGACATCGCGCCACAGTTTTTTCGTAAATTCCCTTCATTCCTTGCCCCGTGTGATCCGGGAGGTGTACAAGGGGAGGCCTCCATCGGCCCCGTGGCCTCCTCTCATCCCATTTCCCCCGCCGTCGCATGTACTCCTACAACCGCGTCAGCCTCATCGGCTATCAGACACAACCTCTCACTCCCCGCCAGACGCCCGGAGGTACGAGTGTCGTGGATTTGAATCTCGTCGTGCCGTATACGTTCCGGTCAGAGAGCGGCGAGGAACTTTCCGGAAAAGGTTTCCACACCGTGACCGTATGGGGCGGTATGGCCGATGTCGTCGGGAAATTCCTGCGCGCCGGGAACCAGGTCTTCATCTCCGGACGACTCCAGACCGACAGCTGGGAAGATGAGAAGACGGGGGAGAAGCGCAGCAAGACGAAGATCGTTGCGCTCGACCTGATCCTCCTCGATCCCAAGGATGGGCAGCTGCCCGCGCCCGAGGGTGCGGCATCCGTCCTGCCTTCTCTCAACCGTGCGGATATCGTGGGCAACGTGACGCGCGATCCGGAGATCCGCACCACCACCGGCGGCCAGCAGGTCCTGACACTCGGTGTCGCCACCAACGATCGTTGGCGGGATAAGGCCACAGGTACGGACAAGGAACGCAGTGAATTTCACAACGTCGTCGTGTGGGGCAAAACCGCGGAACAGGTTTCGAAGACACTGAAGAAAGGCAACCGTGTGTACGTGGCCGGCCGCGTACAGACTCGCAGCTGGGAGACGAAGGACGGGCAGAAGCGCTACACCACCGAGGTCGTCGCCGATCAGGTCTGTCTCCTCGGCAGTCACCACCCGCTCGCCGATGCTTCCATCCAGGCTGATGCAGCTTCCGTCAGTCAGCGACAGGCGCGGAGTCCTGCAGACGAGGCTCCATCCTCCGACATCACGCCGCCGGAAGTTGCGTACGCGTCGGAGATCAAGGTCGAAGATCTGCCGTTTTAGGCATGAGGGAACCAAGGTTCCCTCATGAACACCCTCCTCCAAGGTGCGGCTCCAGCGCGGGAACCCGCGAGACCCGCGCTTCGCCGCAGTAGTTCCCCTACCCCCATTTTCGCAAGCGAAAAACCCCTCCCCGTGGGGGAGGGGAGGTTATTCTGTGGTCTATGTAGGATGCGATGGATGCCGAACCGGCTGTCCCGGTTGCGTCTCTTCGTGTGAGAGGAGATGTAGGGAAGATTCCCTTTTCATGAGTATCGCGCATCGGCGGCGTGCCATCACATGAGCCCACAATGCTGCCACTGTCGGGCCATTCATTCCATCTTGAAGATGTTTGGTTTCGTTGCTCATGCGTGGACCGGTGTCGGAACCGTGCATGAGTGGAAAGGATAGAGCTGAAGCCAAAAAATAGTATTTGACATACATATAAAAATTATCAAAAATATACTTATGGTTTCATTGAACAACATCCCGTATTTCGTACATACGTTCGGGGTGTCGGGTACTGAGGCGAAACATCTGACCGATGTTCATGCTCTGTTCTCAGGTCTCCTCGCGACGCGGGAAGCGGCAGTCAGATCCAAAACAAAGGAAAATGTACTCCTGTTTTGTATGGTCATCCGAGGCCAGTGTTTTGGATTACTCTTTACTGCGGAACGTGCAAAGCAGGCTTGTGCTGACGTGTATTCCATTACGGGAGATGGATCGGCTTCCCCGTCGCTTGCCCGCAAAATCCGGGAACGCTTCATACGGGAAATGCATGATCAAGGTGTGGAGATCTCACCGTTCCGGCCGTAGAGTCTCATTTCAATTCCTTCAATGTCCGGAACATTCTCCCGGATCTTCTTCGTGACGCTCAGGACATCTTCAAATGTCCCATGCTCGACATTGAGAAGGAAATTGGCGTGCTTCTCACTCACCTGTATGCCGCCGATCTTGAGCCCGCGCAAGCCGGCCGCGTCGATCAGTTGCCACGCAGGTTTCCCCTCCTTTGTCGCTTTGAAGCAGGAGCCGGCGGTTCTTTGTGAAGGTTGTGCAGCAAAGCGCTTCTTCAGGAGTTGTTCTATCTCCACTTTGATCTCGGCTTCGGGCTTCGATGGGGCGTGCAGCGTCGTTTCCCAGACGATCACACCCGGCATCGTCTTGAACATGCTTTCGCGGTAGCGGAAGTCGCACTCGGCGTTGGTGAATGTCTTCCATTCACCGTTCATGAGCGCCGTCACCGACGTCACGAAGGAATTCATCCAGATACCCTTCGGTCCCTGACCGGCATTGCCGACGATCGCGCCACCAACGGTTCCGGGGATTCCGGTCAAAGCGGAGAGATCCAGATTCTCCTTCGCACAGTCGTTGATGAGCGTGGCGAGGATTTTGCCGGACTCCACGAGAACGTTCGGAGACTTGATTTCAAGTTTGTCCGCGGTGATACGAACGACCAATGCTTCGATGAGACCGTCTGCGAAGACCGTATTCGCGCCGCCGCCGAGGACGATCAATGGCAGCTTCTTCTCTCTCGCGAAGCGCTGCGCCTCCTCCGCATCCGCCTTCGTCGCGAGTTCCGTAAACCAGCGCGCTTCACCGCCGATCTTCATCGTCGTCTTCGCGCCGACATTGACGCTTTCGAGGAACTTCATCACTTGGCAGAGGATTTGGCTCTTTCAAGTCGCAAAAATACTTCCCCCACTCCACCTTCACGTGCCAGCGCGCACGCCACCTCGATGGCGCCGGGGCTGTAGGGCTCGCCGGTGAGTGCTACACGCAGCGGCCACAGGAGCTGGCCGAGCTTCCACTCGCCCTTTGCCACTTCTGCCTTGAAGGCGCCGAGGAGCGTTTCCTCTTTCCACTCCTTCTCTGGAACATTACGCAGGATCTTCTCCACTGCCTCAAGTGCGCGGGGGAGGAGCTCCGGCGTCACCTTCTGCTTCGCGTTGGCGAGCAATTCCTTCGAGGGTGTCGGGGCTTCGTAGAAGAAGCGGAGCATCGCGGGTGCTTCTGCGAAGAAAGTGATGCGCTCACGGATGAGGGCGGTTTTCTCATCGAAACGCTTGTCCTTCATGGCGGCGGGGAATTTCTCCGCCACGATGGGCCGGATACGATCGGAGAATTCCCCTAGCGAGATTTTCCTGATCCACTGGCCCTGAAGCCAGTCGAGCTTCTCGGTGTCGAAGACGGCGCCGGCCTTCTGCACACGCTCGAGCGAGAACGCTTCGACCAGTTCTTCCATGGAGAACATCTCCTGCGTCGTTCCCGGATTCCAGCCGAGGAGCGCGAGGAAATTGACCATCGTTTCCGGGAGGTAGCCCTTGGCGATGTAGTCCTCCACCGCGACAGCGTTCTGCCGCTTGCTCAGTTTCGTGCGGTCTTTATTCAGCAGGAGCGGGGCGTGTGCGTACTGCGGCGGTTTCCAGCCGAGCTGCTCGAAGAGGAGGAGGTGCTTCGGAAGCGAGCTCAACCATTCCTCCCCACGCAGCACAAGGTCGATCTCCATCAGGTGATCGTCCACGACGTGCGCGAGGTGGTAGGTGGGAAAGCCGTCTGATTTCAGGAGGACCTGATCATCCACGGTGTGCCCCTGAAATGAGACCGTGCCCCGGATGTTGTCGTCGAAGGCAATCGTCCGCTCATGCGGGATCTTCATGCGGATCACGTGGGGCTCGCCGGCCGCGACTCTTCGCTCCACCTCTTCCGGCGTGAGCTTGAGGCAGGCACGGTCGTACATCGGCGCCTGTTTGCGGGCTTCCTGTGCCGCGCGCATCTCCGCGAGTCGTTCGGAGGTGCAGAAGCAGCGGTACGCATAGCCTTTCTGCAAGAGTTCATCCGCATACTTCTTGTAGAGCCCCTGCGCCTGTCGTTCGGACTGGATGTAGGGGCCGTATGATCCTTTCTGCGCGATCAGGCCGTCCTTCACCATGACACCTTCGTCCGGATGGATGCCAGCCCACGCGAGGGATTGCAGCATGTTCTCCACAGCACCCGGGACGCTCCGCTCCTGATCCGTGTCTTCGATGCGGACGAGGAATGCACCCTTCGTTTGCCGTGCGATGAGAAATGAGTAGAGCGCTGTACGGAGGCCTCCGACGTGGAGGAAGCCTGTGGGGGAGGGGGCGAATCTGGTTCTCATCGAGTACCAGAATACTAGAGTATTCGAATATTAGGGATGAGGAATTCGGGATTCGGAGGCGGGGTACGCCTAAGGCGCGAGAGATTACTTCTTTGCTGAAGAGACCGCGGCCGACGAGGCAGCCGCCTCCCCCACCACTTCCGCCGTGAATGTCACGGGGACGAGCGGCTGGTCGGAGGTGTTGCGCTCCACTTTGGCGATGGCATCCACAACGTCCATGCCCTTCGTCACCATGCCGAAGACGGTGTGCTTGCCATGAAGCCACGGCGTGGATTTGGCCTGGATGATGAAGAACTGGCTGCCATTCGTATTCGGGCCGCGGTTCGCCATGCAGATGGCGCCGCGAACGAGCGGAAGAGACTTCAACTTCGCATCGAACGTGTACCCCATGTCGGTGAAGTACTGCTCGAGCGTCTTCTTCTTCGTCTCTTCGGGGAGGGGCATCCCCTCCGCGTTCTCGCCGACCGTCGTCTTGTCCAAGCCGTAGCTTTTCGCATTGATCTCGTCGGCGAAGGTCGGGCCGAAGATGCTCTGGCCACCCGTCCCGTTGCCGGAGGGGTCGCCGCCCTGGATCATGAAGTCGGGAATGACACGGTGGAAGGTGAGATTATCAAAGTAGCCATTCCGTGCCAGCGTGACGAAGTTCGTCACCGTCTTCGGTGCGACATCGGCATCCAGTTCCAGCGTGACATCCCCCTTGGAGGTATGAAGGACGACGGTGTGCTTGCCCGTGAGAATCTTGCCATCAAATTTGAGCATGTCAGCGGAGAGGGAGGAGGACGCGGCGCCTGTCGGTACAGGGGCGGAAGGCTGCTTGGGGCCGCAGCTCACAAGCAGAAAAGCCAACGCGAAAAGCGGGATGATGAATCTATACATACCGGGCGGCAGACTACTCAGCGCTTCTCCGAGGCGCAAGGTTCATGAATACAATTTTGTGTCGTTGTGAACGTATGTTTGGATGATTCAAGTATCAAGATTTCGATGGACAGGGGAGATTCAAGGAAAAATATTCAAAATATTGACTCCTGGCTCTTCCGTGCGTCTTGTCTCTTATTTCCCCGGCTCCTGGTTCTTTTCCTCCTCTTCAAGAATGAAGTGGGCGATGGAAACTGCCGCATCCGATCGATGGAGTTTCCCGATATTCTCCGACATCTTCTTCCTTGCGCTCTCGTCGGAGAGGAGTCGACGGATTTCTGACAACAGTTCGGCTTCCATTCTTTCCTGTTTTACGAGGAGGCATCCCCCACCTTCCACTGCCGCTTCCGCATTTTTCAGTTGATGATCCTGCGCCAGGCCTTCCAGGGGAATGAGGATCGTGGGGACACCATTGGCGGCGAGTTCGGAGATCGTTCCCGCGCCGGCGCGGCTCAGCGACAGGAAAGCGAGGGAGAAGAGGTGCGGATACTCGCGCAGAGCGAAGGCCGACGACCAGTAGCCGGGCTGCACCCCGGCGCTCGCCTTCCCCGGGCCTGTCACATGTGCGACATCGCAGACCTTCAGGAGCTCTGGCAGATGGTTTCGGATGAATCCGTTGAGCGCTTCGGCACCCTGACTCCCCCCAAGAACAAGGAGAATCGGACGTGTACCTGAGAAGCCGGTGATGCGGAGACCCTCCTCGCGGTTGCTGTGTTTGAGTTCGGGACGGATGGGGTTGCCTGTGACAGTGGAATTAGAAATGCGAGATCCAGACACCGATTCCATCCCAAGGCACACGGTTCTTGCCCAGCGTGAGATCAGTCTGTTTGCGCGGCCCATGACAGCGTCGGACTCATGGAGGACGATGGGGATACCCATTCGATGCGCTGCCCATGCGGGTGCGATGCAGAGCGCTCCTCCCTTGCAGAAGACGACGTCCGGACGAAGACGCCGCAGAAGCCTCTTTGATTGTCGCAGGCTTCGTAGCAGTGACAGCGGGAAGAGGAAGCCACGATGGGGAAGCGGGAGCGTCGTATGGGGCAAATTTTCCGTCGTGAGGAAGAGTTCCTCCTCTTCCCTGTCCGCGCAGGCCACGTGCACATTGATTCCCGGATCGAGGGAGCGAAGCGCCCGCGCGACCGCCACGCATGGTGCCGTGTGTCCGATGGATCCGCCGCCGATACAGAGAATGGTCATGACATGAAGGAAAGCACTCCGGAGGCATGTCGTTTTTCACGACGCACAGTCTGTCCGTGTTCCGCGGAGTGCATGGAAATATTGAGGAGGATGCCGACGGCGGCGAGCATGCAGACCAGCGATGAGCCTCCGTAGCTGATGAAGGGGAGCGTGAGACCTGTGAGAGGGAAGAGGCCGATATTGACGGCGATGTTCACAGCCGTTTGCAGAGCGATCCAGCAGGTAATGCCTGTGGCGATAAGGAATCCGAAGCGGTCCGGTGCGTGCTGTGCCACGCGGAACCCGCGATAGATGAGGACGCCGTACATTCCCAGGACGATGAGGAGCCGCAGGAAGCCCAGTTCTTCTCCCATAGCCGAGAAAACCATGTCGGCCTGCACTTCCGGGAGGTACCCGAATTTCTGGATGGATTTGCCGTAGCCGACACCGAAGAAGCCGCCGCTGCCGATGGCGATGAGTGCCTGCTTGATCTGAAATCCGATGGTCTCCGCGATGCGCGGATCGGTGGGATTGAGAAAGGCGAAGAAGCGCGAGCGAATGTAGTCTTTCTGGAGGATGAGAGGCAGTCCCATCGTTGCAGCGAGGCCGCCGCCGAGGAACAGGTGGAAGATATTGCCGCCGGCGACGAAGAACATGAGCGAGCCGATGCCGGAGAGGATGAGGAAGGTGCCGAGATCCGGCTCGATGGCGATGATGAACGTTGAGATGACGAGGAGTGTCGCGAAGGGGATGAATCCTTCTTTGAATGTGCCGATAAGTTGCTCGCGTTTCTGGAGCCAGACAGCGAGGTAGAAGATGAAGGTCAACTTGAAGACTTCAGAGGGCTGGAGGGATTGAGGACCGATCCGAAGCCAGCTGCTCGATGTCCCCCAATCCGCGCGCAGACCCGGCATGAGTACGGCGACGAGGAGAACGAGCGAGATGAAGAAGAGAGTGCGTGCGTGGCGCTCCCAGAAGTGGTAGGGGATGACGGTCGTTACGAAGAGTGCAGCGAGGCCTTCCAGCACATGGAAGAATGTGCGGAGGAGGTAGAAGGAGTTCGTCGGCGCGGCCATCGATCCCAGTTCGGTGAAGTGGAGTGTGATTTGGTAGCTCTCGAAGACGCTGACGCTCGCAATCATGGCCATTCCGAAGAGCGTGAGCACGACGGCGATCCCGAGGAGCAGGAAGTCGATTCTCTTCAGCATGGGATCGGAGTATACAGCAGACCTTCTGCGGAAATCCCAGGTTCCAGGCCCCAAATTTCAGGAACGAATTACTGAGCAGATTTTTTAGTGATTGGGGCTTGAGATTTGGGGCTTTCAATCTTTCACGTCATACTGATGGCATGAAGCGTCTTGAAACTGTCACGACCGTCGCGTTCACCGCCAGCCTGGTTTCAAAAATTCTTGCGGATCATTTTCTCATTGCCCGGATTCCCATTCTCGGTTCGTTCGCCGGGTTGGTTCATTCCGAAAATCCCGGCATTGCCTTCGGCATCACGGCACTCGGTTCCTTCCAGAGCGCGCTCGTCATTGTTGCCATTGTCCTCGTCTTCCTCCTCGCGCTCCGTTCCTCAAAGACGCCTCTCTCACGGAACGCGTTCGGCCTCATCCTCGGCGGGGCGCTGGGGAACCTCGTCGACCGGATGCGCGATGGCGTTGTGACGGATTACTTCCAAGTCGGGAGTTTCCCGATTTTCAATGTAGCGGATTCCTGCATCACCATTGGCGTCATGCTCCTCCTCTTGGAAGTGGTTCTTCATGAGAAGAGGAAGTGAACATCTCAAAAGAAAATTCCAAGCCCCAAAACCCAAATCCCATGTACGAGTTTTTGCACAGGTTTTCTTGGTGATTGGGGCTTGGGATTTGGGGCTTTCTTGGGTTTTCCGTGCAAGTTCCTTTGCACCTCTGTTTGGGCTACACTGACAGCTCTCATGTCCCTCACATATCGCGTCCGCGGCGGGAAACCGCTCCATGGCTCAGTCACCGTGGGCGGGTCGAAGAATGCTGCGCTTCCGCTCATTGCCGGAACACTACTCCTCCCCGGAGAGACGGTTCTCTACAACGTGCCGGACCTGCGCGATACGCGGGCGCTTCTGCGGGTGTTGGATTTCCTCGGCGCCGACACGAGCTTTGCGGACGGTGTGGTTCGTGTTCGGACGGAAGGGGTGAAGAGCCGTCCGATTCCCGCCGAGTATGTTTCGCAGCTGCGCGGTTCCATCGTGCTCCTCGGACCTCTCCTTGCGCGGTTCGGTGTAGCGGAGATGTCGTACCCGGGCGGGTGCGTGCTGGGCAAGCGGCCGGTGGCGGCGCACATCGAAGCCTTTCTCCAGATGGGGGCGGAAGACATGAGTACCGATGAAGTGCTGCATTTGCAGGGAAAGCTGCGTCCCGCACGCGTGATCCTCCCGGAATTTTCCGTCACGGCAACGGAGAATATTCTTCTCGCTGCGTCGCTTCTCCCGGGTGAGACGACGATCGAACTTGCGGCTGCGGAGCCGCATGTGCGCGACGTCGAAACGTTCATACAGGCCGCAGGAGTGGAGGTTTCCGGGGAAGGATCACACACAGTGACTGTGCGCGGACGGAAAGATCTGAAGGCTGTCGAACATACGGTGACGCCGGATTACCTGGAGGCGGGCGCCTTCGCGATTGCAGCGCTCGTCACGAAAGGGAAGATCACCATCAATGGAGCGGTGGAATCGCATCTCACGTCTTTCCTGGATGTCCTGCGACGCGCCGGAGCAACGTGGCGATGCGATCAGAACGGTCAGATCCTCACTGTGGACGGGGAGAATTCGCGTCTCTCCGCCATGCATATCCGCACCAATATCTTCCCCGGCTTCCCCACCGATCTGCAGGCGCCTATGGGTGTGGTCATGACACAGGCGCAAGGTGTCTCACGCATCTTCGAACGTTTGTATGAAGGGAGGTTTGGGTATCTCTACGAGCTGGAGAAGATGGGGGCGCACGTGGAGATGCTCAATGCACACCAGGCGCTCATCATCGGTCCGACGATGCTCAAGGGGCGCACCGTCGCCAGTCACGATATACGGGCCGGGACGGCTATGGTGCTCGCTGCGCTCTGTGCCGAAGGTGAGACGATCATCACGGATGTGCGATACATCGAGCGGGGATATGACAGGTTGGACGAGAAGCTGCGGGCCCTGGGGGCGGATATTGTCAGGGTGGAGACGAGTGATTGAAGGCAGAAATGTAAGAAAAGGCAGGGAAGGCAGAGACGTCGTTCACTTCTCTGCCCTTTCTGCCTTCCCTGCCCTCTATTTAGGCCCCTTTGCTCCCACCCGGAATCTTCACTACTATAGCTCCGCTATGGCACTGACGTTCACTTCCCTTGGCGGCCCGACAGTTCGCGTTTCCGGTGCGGAGAAGTCGATCACAGCATTCGGCGAACCGGAGAAAGGCGGCCTGGCACTCCTCACTGTTCCGGAAGAGGCGGCACGGGAGGGTGTTGTCTCGTGGCCCGGTGAGTACAACATGGCGGGCGTCTCCATCCGCGGCATCGGTCATGGCGAAGGGCAGCAGGTGTCGTATGTGCTGCATGAAGATGGCGTTCGTGTCGGATTTCTCTCTTCCCCCCTGCAGAGCTGGACAGACAAGCAGATGGAAATGGTGGGAGATGTGGATGTTCTCGTGCTCCCCACGGATGACGCGAAAGTGGCGCAGACACTCATCGATGAATTTGAACCGCGTGTGTTGATCCTCATCCCGACCAAGGACAAAAATGCGTTCGATACCATCGCCAAGTCTGTGGGTGCGAAGCCGGACGGGACGATGGCGGAGTACAAACTGAAAGGAAATTTGCCTCAGGAGGGGAGGGAGGTCGTGGTGTTGAGGAAGTAGAGACCCTTCGCTTTGGCACTTCACTGCGTTCAGTGCAAGCTCAGGGCAAGCTCGGGATTCGGAATCCGGTTCATTTGTCCGAATTCCTCTATACTATTTCCATCCCTGCTCCTGTAGTTCAACGGATAGAACGATCCTCTCCTAAGGGATAAATGTAGGTTCAATTCCTACCAGGAGCACCACTTTGCGTAGAGGAGGAGGCCAACCTTCCCTCAGTGGCGTTGCTCAATGGAAGCGTCTTCCCTCGTACCGTACCATCTTCAGGATTTTCTGTGCGCCGAGCATTTCTTTGCTCAGCGGATCATCGTAATCGGAGTCGTAGACGACGGTCGTGATGCCTGCATTGAGGATCATTTTCGCGCAGATGACGCAGGGAAAGCAGTTGCAGTAGAGCGTTCCGCCTTCGATGGAGATGCCGAATTTGGCCGCCTGCGTAATGGCGTTCTGCTCCGCGTGCGTGCCCCGGCAGATTTCCGCGCGCTGCCCGGAAGGGATACCGAGCTTCGCCCGCAGGCACCCGCCCAGTTCCGCGCAGTGAGGGACGCCCCGCGGTGCACCGTTGTAGCCGGCTGTCAGTTGCTGCTTGTCCTTGGCGATCACGGCACCGACTCTCCGTCGCAGGCATGTGGCGCGCTTGGCCCAGGTGTGTGCGATCTCCATGAAGACTTCGTGGAAGCTCGGGCGCTCAGTACCGTCGAGGAGATGCAAGAAATGTTCGAGTTTCTCTTTCAATTCAGTGAGCGTTCCTTCGTTAATGATCAGGAAATCGCACGCCTCCAAACATTTGGCTACCTGCTGGCCTTCCGGGGGCTCACCGATGCCTTTCTCCCGATTGAGTTTCTGCAGGATTTCTTCCCTGGAGAGCTTGGTGCCTTCGCGATTCCGTGCGGTCAGTCTCTTCACGATGAACTCCGGCGAAGCCGTGATGCCGATCAATTGGAATTCCAGCAGATGATTCAATTCAAGAATCTCGGCGGGGTTACGAATGCCGTCGATCACCCAGTTCTTCTCCGGATTCTTCTCGATCATCTTTCGCACCTTCGCTCCCAGCACGCCTGCGCCTCCCTTCTTCCGGAGTTCGTTGCCCATCTTCTGCAGGTTGTCCCGCGTGTGATGCAGCTTCTTCTTCGTCGCCGCTTCGCGCACGACATCCGAGAGGGAGATGTATGTGTATCCGCAGTCTTGCAGGAGTTTCACGAGCTCCCCCTTCCCGCTTCCCATGTAGCCGGTGAGTCCGATGTAGCGTTGCACGGCGTGCAGTATCGTCCACTCGAGGGGGAATTACCATGCCTCCGAAGGACCCAAAGGTCTGCGATGGAGCGATGAGCAAATCGCGAAATGAGTGAAGGATTTTGCGAGAACGGGCGAATCTGTATACCCTCGGAAGGCCATTGACAGTGTGGGGGCGCTGCCCATACTGCCTCGGTGTCTGTGGCAACTCTCCCTGAGTGCGGCAAACACGAAGAACAACCGCCTTCACCGGAGGTGACATCGGCACCGGATGTGAAATTTAATGGGGATGCGACGATCCACGATATTGTGCTGGCGGTGCAGGATAGGGAGAGGGAGATGAGGAAGGAGAGGGTGGAGAAGAATCGGATCGTCGTGTTATGCCCCCGTGCCATACGCGACATTGTTCGTGCGCTCCTTCTTCGCTGGAGCCGTCCTTACGAACTCACGCAGCCGCCGAAGATTCCTTCGAGGAATCCCCACCGGCAAGTGGCGGCGACAACCGCGGCATGCTTAACTTCCAACGATGAACCTCATCCATGCCGTCCTTCTCGGAGCCGTTGAAGGCATATCGGAGTTCCTCCCGATCTCCTCTACCGCGCACCTGATCCTCACGTCTGCACTCTTTGCGCTTCCGCAGACGGAGTTTCAGAAGAGCTTCGAGATCGTGATCCAACTCGGTGCGATCCTCGCCGTGGTCGTCCTGTATGCGAGGTACATCCTCACGCGCCGGGATGTATGGCCGAAGATCCTTGTAGCGTTTCTTCCAACAGCAGCCATTGGCTTCGTCGTTCATTCGTTCGCGAAGCGCTATCTCCTCGGTAATGTCCCGCTGGTTCTGTGGACGCTCCTCCTCGGCGGCATCGCGCTCGTCGTCTTCGAATGGTTCCACAGGGAGAAGCCAGACGCGGCAGACGATCCGGCGAAAATTTCCTACAGTCAGGCGGCGCTCATCGGCGTCTTCCAGTCCGTTGCCATCATTCCAGGCGTCTCACGTTCAGCGGCTACCATCGTCGGCGGGTTGCTCCTTGGCATCCGACGAAAAACCATCGTGGATTTCACCTTTCTCCTGGCCATTCCCACCATGGCCGCCGCGACGGTGCTGGACCTCGCAAAATCCGCGTGGAGCTTCACGCCACAGGAATTCGCCCTGCTCGGTACGGGAACCGCCGCCTCCTTCGTCGTCGCGCTTCTCTCCATCGTTTGGCTGCTTCGCTACATCCAGCGCCATTCCTTCATGGCGTTCGGCGTGTATCGCATCATTGTGGTTCTCGTTGTCTGGATGTACATCCTCGTTGCGTAGGAGAGGACGGGATACCCCCCTCAATTTTTGACGCCAGTGGGTTTCTCTCATTCCATTGCGGAGTATACTTCGTGCTCACTCCCCCCGTCTGTCATGAAGCGCCTCCTCTTCGTCTCTCTCCTCATCGTTCCTGCCCTTACCCTTGCATTGGATTATACGGACAGGAGCGTGAGCTACACGGACGCACCATTCTCCCGGGCCGAGTCGGTGGCGATCAGCATGCTGACGAACCTCGGTGTCGTGCACGGGAATCCGGATGGGTCCTTTGCCGCGAAACGCACGCTCAATCGTGCAGAATTCCTCGCGTTGGCACTTCGTGCCAATCCTGATGCGGCGGATCTCGTGTCCACTGATTGTTTCCCGGATGTCACGTCAGAGATGTGGTTCTCCGGGTACGTCTGCGGGGCGAAGGAGGCGGAAATCGTGAAGGGATACCCGGATGGTCTGTTCCATCCGGAAAATGCAGTGAACTACGTTGAAGCGCTCAAGATTCTCGACGGGGTCTATGGGTATGTCGTCGCGGCACCCGTGACCAGAGAGGCCTGGTACGAACCGTTCGTGCGAGCGGCGTCGGCGAGCGGAACGACGCTTCCGGTCAGCATCAGTCTCGATTCCCCGCTTACCCGCGGTCAGATGGCGCGGCTTCTCGCCGGATTCGTGGCCGAGTCCGAAGGAGAATTGGCTCTGTACCGCGCGAAGGAACTGGGCCGTGAGCTCAGCAGTTCTTCGTTGGCGGCAAGCTCGTCATCCACTCCATCCTCTTCATCATCCTCCGCTCCTTCTTCATCAGCTTCGAGTGTGCCTGCGTCGAGTTCCTCGTCGGCCAGCAGCCTGCCGGATCTCCCTGCGCGCAATCATCTTCTCATGCTCGGAGAGCGGACGAAGCCTGTTGCCAGCGGCACGTTTACCGCCACGCTCGAACCGACGCTCCTCAGTAATGCGTCCGTCACATTCGATGCGGACGTGACGGATCGCGTCGACAGTGTGTACCTGGTTGATAAGGATGGTGTGCAGGTCGGGAGGCTCTCCATCGATGTCTTCGATTCCCTGAAGCGTCGCTGGAAAGGATCGTTCACTGGAAGTGGGATGTACCGGTTCCCGAAAGACGTGGAGCGTGTTCTCGCGGTGGAGCTCCAGATCAAGAAGCGTGATGAAGGGGGGCAATCTGAGAAGCAGATCCACATCGAGTCGTTCCAGATCTCGGTTATAGGCGAGTGGAGCTCGACGACGTACGATACTGCGCCGCAATCATTCTCCTTTCCCTGGCACCAGACAGTGCAGGCGCGAATCACGAGCGTGAGTAATGCCATGGATAAAGAAGGACTTCTTCCCATAGGAATCAATCGCCAGCTCGCCGCATTTACGTTCATCGGGTCCTCCATCAGCGGGTCAGATCCCTACATTGAAAATCTCGATTTCCAGCTATCGAAGTCCGCAGGGGTCAGTGTCACAAATTGGGGGATTCGAAACCGTGATGGCACCATTCAGAAAGCGTGTTCCATCTCTGATAATGTCCTGAGCTGCCTCAATCTCGATCACGATCTGACAGCGTTCAGCACGAATTTCTCGCCGACGATCTTCCTGTACGGTGATGTCACGTTGGATCAGGGGGCGCAGAATAATTACCTGGAAATTGACCTCAATAATCCAGGGGCTCTCGGCGAGAATGGCGACATCCGCTGGACCGACGGCACGGGGCACTTCACGTGGGTGGAACTCGAGGCGCCCATTGCGAAGGGGACGCCATGGAAGGCGTGAGGCATGAGGGGGTTACATTACCGAACTACCTTGGCGATTTCTGCCGCCATCTGTTCCGCTGCCGTTCGCGCTGCCTCCTTCCAATCTTCCCCTTTGCTCGCGTAGATAATGCTGCGGGAGGCATTCACGATGGCGCCGGTGCCGTCCGGGATGAATCCATGCGCGACGTCCGCTGCCGTTCCGCCCTGTGCTCCGTAGCCCGGGATGAGGAACGGGATGTGCGGCATGAGAGTGCGCAGGTACTTGAGCTCCTCCGGATACGTTGCCCCCACGACCGCGCCTACGAGGGAGAGGCTCGATTCGGTTCCCAGGTGGTGCATGCCCCAGCTCTCGACGAGTTGCGCCAGGTGCTCATGCACGGCTTCGTCTCCTGCGGGCAGATCCTGCAGCTCGCCCGAGGAAGGGTTGCTCGTCTTCACGAGGATGAAGAGACCTTTGTCATTCTTCATGCCGCGCTCGATGAAGGGCTTGATCCCGTCGCTCCCGAGGTAAGGTGAAACCGTCAGTGCATCGATGGGAGAACCCGGACTCAGGTACGCGTCGGCGTAGGCTTCGCACGTCGAGCCGATGTCGTTGCGCTTGCCATCTGCGATGACGAGGAGGCCCTGCTCCTTCGCGTAGGCGCAGACATCGAAGAAGATTTTCATTCCCTTCCAGCCGAGGACTTCGTAGAACGCCATCTGTGGCTTCACGCAGGCAGCGATGTCTTTCGTTGCATCGATGATCCCTCTGCAGAACGTCTCCACGCCTTCTGGAGTTTTTGGAAGGCTGGCGGGCAATTTCCCGAGCTGCGGGTCGAGACCGACGCAGACCGGAGACTTGATCCGCGTTGCGGCCGTAAGGGCATCTGCGAAATGCATATGGTCCTATCGTACAGGGAGAGGAAAGAAAGGAAAGGAAGGGCAGAAAAGGAAGATGGGATACCCGTACAAAAGGCACCTTTCTTTCATTTCTTTCCTCTCTGCCTTTTCTTCCCTCATCCAAGCACCTGCTGCCTATACTGCAGCGCCTCTGCGATGTGGGCCGCTTCGATCGCTTCATTGCCTTCCAGATCGGCGATGGTGCGTGCGACCTTGATGGTGCGGTGGTAGCAGCGGGCGGAGAGCGAGAGCTGCTGCATGGCGCGCTTGAGGAGCTTGCCGGAGGCCTCATCGAGCGGACAGAAGCGGTCGATGTGCTTCACGTTCATTTCCTTGTTCGTCCGGATCTTGAGACCGCTGAAACGTTTCATCTGTCGTCTGCGGGCTTCGGTGACCCGTGCGCCGACTTCCGCGGAGGTGGCGCCGGCCCGGTCCGGCGGCCGTTGCAGATCTTCGATGGGAACGGCTTGGACAGAGATTTGCAGGTCGATGCGGTCGAGGAGCGGGGCCGAAATGCGTCGTGCGATCTTCTGCCGGTCACCGCCTGCGGCGTACTCCGGCGGGTTCATGGCCGCGACCATGATGAAGTCGGCGGGGAAGGTGACGCTTCCCTGTGCTCTCGTGATGGTAATGGTGCGATCTTCAAGCGGCTGGCGCAGCACCTCCAGCACCTGCGAGGGAAATTCGGCGAATTCATCCAGGAAGAGGACACCCCGGTGCGCGAGCGAAATCTCCCCGGGACCGGGGATCTGCCCGCCGCCCACGATGCTCACTCCGCTCGCGGTGTGGTGCACGACGCGGAAGGGCCGGTGGCGGAGGAGTGGTGCATCCCGGGGAAGGAGATTGGCGACCGAGTAGATCTGCGACACCTCGATGGATTCCTCCTGCGAGAGGGGAGGGAGGATAGAGCGAAAGGCGCGCGCTAGGAGCGTCTTCCCGGCGCCGGGCACACCACAGAGCAGCACATTGTGGCCTCCGGCTGCGGCAATCTCCATGGCGCGTTTCGCGTGCTCCTGCCCGCGGATATCGCTGAAATCGATGGTGTCCCCTCCCGCTTCCTCAGCGGCACAGGCCGGTGGTTCGATGCGTGGTGGGTCCTTCTCCTCTTTCAAGATGGCGACGAGGTCGGTGAGATTCTCCGCCGCGATCACTTCCACGTCCGGGATCAGCGCCGCCTCCGGAGCGTTCACGGCCGGGACGACGAGCCTCTTGATGCCGCAGCGCTTGCAGGCGATGGCGGCGGGGAGGACGCCGGAGACGTGGCGGAGGCTGCCATCCAGTGCGAGTTCACCGAGAACGGCGGTATCTTTCAGTGAAGCTTCATCAAGATCGAGGAGGCCCGTGCTTCGGAGAATGCCGAGCGCGATGGCCAGGTCGTAGCGGGGGCCGACTTTGCGCAGGTCCGCAGGAGCCAGATTGACGGTGATGGTGAGGCCGGTGGGGAGGCGGTAGCCGCTCCAACGTAACGCCATCCGGACGCGTTGTTTGCTTTCCTGTACTGCAGCGTCGCCGAGGCCGACGATGAAGATGTGGTGGTCGCCGGGAGTGGAACCTACTTCGACGGTGATGCGTTCGCTCTTGAGCCCGACGGTCGCGAAGGATGCCAAAGACGTGAGCATATCGGCTGGGAGAAGAAAATGCTTCGTGCGGGAGTGTACAGCCGTCCACCACTCCCCCGGCAAGGAAAAGGGATGGACGATCGTACACCTTTCAGTCGTTATTGAGGACGTTCCAAGGCATCATGGAACCTGCTTCTTGGCTTCGAGCAGGGCTCTTCGCACCTATGCATCCGCGAAATATTTGTGGAGGAGATTTCCATACATCATTCATCATCGAGAATAGAGATATGAGCTCTCCCTTCTCCCAGTCGAAACCCGCGCACCTTCTTGTTGGAGAGGAGGGTGAAGACATCGCCATTCACTATCTTCGCGGACTCGGCTACGCCGTCCTCGGTCGAGACGTTTCGATGGGGAGGGAAGAGATTGATATCATCGCGTTCGATCCACGGGACGGCGTCATCGTCTTCGTGGAGGTGAAGACGCGTTCGAAGCACTATGACGATTTTTCCCCGCTTCTCGCTGCCACATACCGCAAGCGGGCGAATGTGATGCGTGCGGCCAAGCGCTGGATGGCGTGGCGCAAGGAGGCGCGTGGATTCCGTCTCGATCTCATTTCCGTGGAGGATGGAGAGGTGACGGAGCATTTGGAAGAAGTGCCATTCAAGAAAGAGAAGGGATACGGATATTGAACGAAATTCCAAATCCCAATTTGTCCTGAGCGAAAGAAGGATCGATTGGTAATTGGGGCTTGGGAATTGGACCTTGCGAGAGAATATACTGCTTTCAATGCAGCGTTCCTGTCTCCAGTGTAAAACGACGTTCGACCCCTCGACTGCGCTCGGGGTGACATTCCAAATTTATCATGCAACAGACTTGTAAACATTGTTCAATGGCCTTTGAAATACCTGGGGATGACCTCGCGTTTTACGACAAGGTTTCGCCGGTATTCGCGGGGAAGAAGAGGCCGATTCCGCCTCCTTCACTCTGTCCCGACTGCCGTCGTCAGCGCCGGCTTGCCTGGCGCAATGAGCGTACGCTCTATCACCGTGCATGTGATCTGTGCAAGAAGAGCATCGTCACCATCCACTCGCTCGGGAATCCCTATCCGGTCTACTGCAATTCCTGCTGGTACAGCGACCAATGGGATCCACTGAGCTATGGGATATCCTTCGATTCCGGGCGCTCATTCTTGGAGCAGTTCCGTTCCCTCTATGACCGGGTTCCCCAGCGTGCGATGGTCAATGACGACGGCGTCATGAGCGAGAACAGCGCGTACTGCCAGGATGTGGCCTATGCGAAGAATTGCTACCTCTGCATCGGTATGTGGAAGGCACAGGACTGTCTCTACTGCCGCATTTGCGACCAGTCAAAATTCTGCGTGGACTGCGAGGGCGTGAAGCTCGGCACCGAGCTTGCGTACGAGTGTACGGACTCACAGCGCCTCTACCGGTGCCGCTTCCTTCAGAATTCCGAGAATTGTTCGGACTGCGCCTTCGGATTTGATCTCAAGGGCTGCAGCAATTGTTTGGGTTGTGCCGGGTTGCGGCAGAAGCAGTACTGCGTGTTCAACGAACAGCGCACGAAGGACGAGTATGAACGCGCCGTCGCCGCATCAGGGTTGAGCACCCACGCGGGCATGGAAGGCATGAAGGCGAAATTCTCCGACTTTATCAAGAAGATTCCCCGCAGAGACATGAACTTGCAGAACTGCGAAAGCTGCGCAGGCGATCACCTCTTCCACTGTCAGGATGTCCTCGGGTTCGTCTGCACGAACGCGCAGCATTCCCGGTGGATCGAACGTTCCGATGGCCCGGTCTGGTGCCACGATATCCTGCAGTCCGGATCGCCGCAGTGGTGCTATGACTGCATCACAGGCGACGAGGGGAACATGAACTGTTTCTCCATCTTCGCAAACCAATCACACAACGCCCTCTACTGCGACAACTGCCTCTCGAGCGATTTCCTTCTCGGTTGCGTCTCGCTCCGGCGCAAGAAGCATTGCATCCTCAACAAGCAGTACGGTAAGGAGGAGTATGGCCGTTTGGGTGGGGAAATTCTGGAGCACATGATCGGCGCGGGCGAGTTCGGCGGTTTCTTCCCCGTCGCCCTTTCGCCCTTCGGCTACAACGAGACAGCTGCACCGGAAGCATTTCCTCTCTCGAAAGAGGAAGTGCTTTCCCGCGGATGGAACTGGCGGGACTCTCTGCCCTGGACGAGCGGGAAGGAAACCGTGAAGCTGGGGGATCTCGCGGAGGACATTCGCGACGTATCGGACACGATCATCAACGAGGTGCTCGCATGCCTCACGTGCGGGAAGAATTACAGGATCATTCCGCAGGAATTGCAGTTCTACCGGACGATGGGCGCTCCCATACCCCGCAGGTGCCCGGATTGCAGGAATCTGGAGCGTCTTGCGCGGCGCAATCCGTCGAAATTGTGGCAGAGAACCTGTGCGAAGTGCGGCAAGAACATCCAGACGACCTATGCTCCTGACAGACCTGAAACCGTCTACTGCGAGGAATGCTACTTGAAGGAGGTCTACTAAGTACGTAAAGTATTGTATACTCTCCCCATGCGCCGACGCCTCCGCACACTCCTGCAGCATGCCGACCTCTCCGAGAAGGAGATCGCGCTGTACCTGCATCTCCTCGTTCTGCGCAGGACGACGATCCTGGAGCTTCGCGAGCGTGCGAAATTGCCGAATATCACGGTGTACCGGACGCTCCTGAAGCTTGAGGAACGCGGCCTCGTGAAGCGGACAATGCGAAATGGACGGCAAGCAATTTTCGAGCCGCTCACGCTACGTGCACTCACACGGGCGGTCTCCGATGAGCAACGCAAATTACGTCGGCTCGAATTGGAACTGCGTGATTTGGATACACTGCTCCCGTACATGGATGCCGAGCGTGAACATGATGTAGAGGATGTTGAGATCCGCTACGGGCGGGACGCGTTCAAGGAAGAGTACCTGAAGATGCCGGATGTTCTTGAGGAGGAGTACTTACACATCGGCAACATGGCGAATATGTGGAAGACGGCGGGGTTCGGGTACGAGTCGCCGGAGGAACGGTCATTCATTCACCGACGCCTCGCCCGCAATATTTTTGCGCGTGTCTTGGACATCCCGACGAGCGAGGCGGAGGAGGTGCAGCGAAATGACTCTCGTGAGAAGCGGACACTCGTGCTGAAAGAATCGCTCCCCATCATGGAGAATTTCCTCATCATCGGGGAGAGGCAGGTCAGTCACTTCCTCTGTGACCCGGAACATCCCCGTGTCATCGTCATCCGGCAGCCGGAGCTCGTCGCGACGCATCGCAGTCACTTCGAGACGCTCTGGAACAGGTAATTTTCATCAGGTTGAAAAGAAATGTCATAGGAGCAGGCCTTCCTGAAGCCAAAACATCATTTCGATTCACTGTGTTTCGCCGCCCGTGCGATCCCTCGGTACACTTCTTCCTGCGATGCCGAAGACCTGTCCCCTCACCGGCAACCCTTCGACAAGCTCAGGGTGACACGCTTTATGCAGAAAATCTGTCCCTTAACCGGCAAGGCTTTCACTACCTCAGCGCGCGAGATGGCGCTCCGAAAGAAGCTGGGCATCGAAGGCGAACCAACGTTCCACCCTGTCGCCCGCTTCCGTCTTCTCGGAGCCTTCTGGCAGCACTGGGCGTTGCACAAGAGGACGTGCGGCCGGAGCGGGAAGCAGATCATCTCCGTGTTTCCGGAAGATTGCCCCTATCCGGTGTGGCACAAGGACGAGTGGATCAAACATACCGATCCGCCTTCGTTGGATGCCGACCTCACGAAGCCGCTCTTTCCGCAGATGTGGGAGCTCTTTCGTCGTTCTCCCATTCCCCACAACATCGGGACGGGCAACGAGAACTGCGAGTACACGGACGACTGGTGGTACTGCAAAAATTGCTACCTCTGCCATTCGGGATACAGCTGCGAGGATCTGCGGTACTGCTACCGCGCCATCTACACGAAGAACAATCAGTACTGTACGTTCGTGTTCGACAGTGAGCGCTGCGTCGATCTCATCAATTCTCACAATTGTTTTCGTTCGATCTTTCTCTTCAATTGCTGGCACTGCTCGGAGAGCGCCTTCCTCTACGATTGTCGCAACTGTCAGCAGTGCATGTTCTCCGCGAACCTCCGGAACAAGCAGTACTGCTTCGGGAACGAACAGCTCTCGAAAGAGGCATACGAGAAGAAGGTCAGGGAATGGGATCTGCGTTCGCGGAAGACGTTCGAGCGGGCGAAAGCTGCATTCCTCGTCATGCTTCGTTCCCGGGCCTGGCACCGCGCTCTCTTCCTCGATCTCTGTCAGGACTCCACGGGCAATTACCTTCACGAGTGTAAGAATTGCGAGCACTGCTTCTTCACCACGAACGGCCTGGAAGACTCCGCGAACGTGTTTCGCTGCGGTGATCACAATCGCGACTGTCTCGATTGTGTCAGTGTCTTTGCGGATTCCGAACTCCTCTTCAATTCCTCCTCTCCACAAGACCACTGTTACGCAGTGACCTGCAGCTACAATGTCATTCAGTGCAAGTATGTGGATTACTGCGCGTTCTGCTTCCAATGCCAGCACTGTTTCGGGTGTTGCGGACTGGTCGGGAAGAAGTATCACATTTTCAACAAGCAGTATGACCCTGCGGAGTATGAGAAGGAGAAGGCGCGAATTATCGCGGCCATGAAGACCTCGGGCGAGTACGGTCAGTTCTTCCCCGGACACTTCGCCGCGAA
This sequence comes from Candidatus Peribacteraceae bacterium, assembly GCA_041666245.1. GTDB lineage: Bacteria > Patescibacteriota > Gracilibacteria > Peribacterales > Peribacteraceae > CAIKAD01. The sequence goes on along the minus strand of JBAYHG010000007.1, from coordinate 12,445 downwards.
TTCCTACGAAGAAAGTCTCGCGGGATTCTACTGGCCGCTCACGAAGACTGAGGGGGAAAAGCTCGGGTTCCGGATGCAGGAGGAGAAGAATGAGCGCGTGTCCGATGCGCGGGATGCAGGTGAGATTCCTGATCGGTCAGATCAAGCTGATGAGTGTGTGACGAAGGGGGCATTCTGGGATCCGGTCGCGAAGCGGCCCTTCCAGATCCTTAAGGAGGACATCGCATTCGTGCAGGATCTCGGCGTGCCGCTGCCATACACGTACTACATGCGGCGGCTGCAGGACAATTTCCGGCTCATACCGTTCGACGGCGAACTGCGAACCGTTGCGTGCGGCAAGTGCGGAGGCAAGACGGAGACCAGTTGGCCCAAGGAGTACGACGGGAGGATTCTGTGTGAGGAGTGTTATTTGAAAGAAGTCTATTAATCGCGTGTCGTGGTTCGACTACGCTCACCATGACACGCTCATTTCGCCACGAAGCTCGTTGCTCCGAGCCAGGCCAACTGAAAAATCGCCCGTTGTGTCTTCGCGTACACCGGGCTCTCGATGATGAGCCCCATACGTTCCTCCGGATTGAGGGACAAGACCGCCACTTTGTCGCCGTAGATCGTGATCTCGTACTCGAAGGGGAATTCGCCCGGGTTCACGAAGAGGATTTCGACGAGGTTGGGGTCGAAGCCGCGGGGGTAGTAGGTCTGCAGGTACGTTAACGCCTCCGGCAGATGGGGAGAGAGCATGCGTGTCTTGAGGTGCTTGGCGATTTTCCGCGCGGCATAGTCCCGCAAGTAGTCCTCCGGGAGCACGAGCGGGAGATCACGCAGGTTGGTGTATCCCACCATCTCATCCTTGGCCGTGAGTGTCTCTTCCATGATGTTCTTGAGCCCCTCCACGCCTTCGTAGTACTGGATCTTCGGTTTGTAAGCGAGCGCGTTCGTCACCGAGAGGAGCTCCGGCAGGAGCCGCTCTGCCTGTTCCAGTTTCTCGCGCTGCTTGCGGACGAGGATCGTCGGACTCTCGACCGAGAAATGTTTGATCTTGTTCTTGAGGAAGCTGCTCACGAGCCCTTTCGCGACGAGCTCGTCGAGGACTTTGTAGCACTGCACGCGGTGGATGCCGGACTTCTTCGCGATGGCACTGACGTAGCTCCCGCCGAGTTGCAGGAGCGCGTAGTAGACCTTCGCTTCGTCTTCCCGCAGGCCCATGGATTCCAGATCCGTGATGAGCATGTTGTAACGGAATTACTACAACTAATGAATAGTATAATTTTGGCTTAAAGTAATGTCAATTCTGAATTTTCGAACGTCATACTATTTTGACTGTATTGACGAAATTACAATATGAAATATGATGAATGCATCCTTCCTCCTCACCAATGGACGCAGCGACTCTAGAATGCCTGGGCGGCATCGATCCCTCTGACCTGATCGATCGCGAAGAATTCCTCAGCCGACTGACGCCGTCGCAGATCTATCGCCAGGAAACAGTTGGTATATGCGCTGACCAAATAAATCTCGGACGTGAACATTTGCGTCGGAATATGCACACAATCCTCTGATTCTCCTCGGCTCATGCCAACTTGCACCCGTTGCCGATCGGCATTCATGACCCAGCCGCTCGAGAAGGAGTTCCTGAAGAAAGTTGATCTCCCTGAACCGACGCTCTGCCCCGCGTGTCGCATGCAGGGAAGATTCGCGTGGCGCAATGAGCGCAAGCTCTACCACCGCAAGTGCGACCTCACGGGGAAACAGATCATCTCGGTGTATGCGCCCGACAGTCCGTACAAGGTCTACGACCAGCACGAGTGGCACACGGACAAGTGGGATGCCATGGAGCAGGGACGCGACTTCGATTTCAACCGGCCGTTCTTCGGGCAGTTCGACGCACTGATCCGTTCCACGCCGAAGCTTTCCCTCTTCACGTCGCAGAACGTCAACAGCGACTACACGAACGGCGCGCAGCAGGACAAGAACTGCTACATGATCTTCGTTTCGGATCACAATGAGGACTGCTACTACTCCTACGCCATCGACAGCTGCAAGGATTGTCTGGAGTGCCTCAATTGCGTCCGGAGCACACTCCTCATCGAGTGCATCGACTGCTCGGAATCCTACAACCTCGCGCATTGTGAGAAGTGCCACAACTGCCGGGACGGTTACTTCCTCTCCGACTGCAAGAACTGCAGCGACTGCTTCGGGTGCTTCGGACTGCGCGGGAAGAAACACTGCATCTTCAATGAGCAGCACACGAAAGAGGACTACACGCGTAAACTCACGGAGTTGAATACGGGCAATACGGCCACACTCCGGGCTGCCGAGGCCGTGTTCCGCAAGAGGGCCGCCCTGCAGCAGATCCACCAGTCCATCGACGGGAACGGGAACGAGAACGTCACAGGCGATCATATCGTGAACTGCGGGAACTGTGTCGAGTGCTACGACAGCGCGGATCTGCAGGACTGCGGCTACCTCATCTTCAGCTTCAAATCCAAGGACTGCTTCGACGGGCACGTGGTGGTGGACAAGTGCGAGCTCACGTACGGAACCATCAGCACTATCAACCAGTACAACACGCAGTTCACCTTCGTGAGCTTCTACTCCAAGAATTCCCAGTACCTCGATCACTGCCAGTACTGCGAGGATTGCTTCGCCTGCTCCGCGCTCACGCGCAAGCGCTTCTGCATCCTCAACAAGCAGTACACCGAGAAGGAGTACCGCGCGCTGCGAGAGAGAATCATCGAGCGCATGAAGAAGAGTGGTGAATGGGGGCAGCCGCTCCCTGCGGAGCTCAGTCCGTTCGGGTACAACGAGACCGTCGCGCAGGAGTATTTCCCCTTGAGTAAGCGGGAAACGCTTGGCCGCGGTTGGAAGTGGCGGGATGACATAGAAGGACAGACATCCGCGTACCAAGGGCCGGCGACTCAGATTCCCATGGACATCAAAGATGCCTCAGATGACATCACGAAGAAGATTCTCCTCTGCGAGAAGACGGGGAAGGCGTACAAGATCATCCCCGAGGAATTGCGGCTCTATCGTGAGCACAAACTTCCTCTGCCGCGTCTCAGCTTCGAGCAGCGCCACCTCGATCGCATCTCACGCAGGAATCCGCGGAAATTGTGGGCGCGCGAGTGCATGAAGTGCGGGAAGGACATCCAGACGACCTACGTGCCGGCACGGCAGGAGAAGGTGTATTGCGAATCCTGCTATCTCAAGGAAGTGTATTGACCGTGTCCGTGTTTCTAGATCTGTGTAGAAGGGATTGAATAGCCGAGAGCGCCGCAGAGAGTCCACGCTTCAATGGTCCGGGCGGGGGAGCGAGCTCAATATGTGGGCAAAACGGTATCCGTGACATCGCGAGGAGATGGGGGCGTTCTTCTGTTTCGTACTGATCGCAAGCTGCCTGAAGGACGACGCATGGATCGAAGAAACTATCAGGCGGAATTTCTCCGATTCGCTGCTCAGCAAGATCGCGGATTCGTTGGCTGAAGCAACATGTGAGGGAATCCAGGAAGAGCTGAATTCTCTCCGTTTCGTGCACCGATACCAGGATGCTCAAGCGAGGAGGGCAGGCTTCTCTCACGGCAGTATCATGCCCCCCATCACCACGCTGTCAATTCCCCGGCTCCGCCGCCTGCGCCCACCCCGTCACCACAACCGCTCGCCCTGTTCCGAGCACCGCCTGCGCCGGCCACCCTTCGACTCCCCCGCATGCGCGGGGTCGCTCAGGGTGACAGGTTCACTTCTTTTGGAGACCATCCGGTGACAACCATAGCTCTTCCTGTTCCCAGAACTGCTTGTGCGGGCCAGCGCGAGAGATCCATCTCACTCTTGAGCATCTTCAGCCAAACCCGCCGCTTCACGCGGCCCTTGAGGAAGAAGAACGGCAGCTGCACGCGTTTGAGGAAGGGGAGTGTCACAGAGATGCGATCCGGAGCCGGAACATGTTCATTATGCGTGGCGACAACAAGCGCTTCACCATCGATGGCTTCCGGAGCGACGGGTGGGAAGAGTGAAGCGATGTGCCCGTCCTCCCCCATACCCAATACCGCGATGTCCGGTTCGCCCTTCGAGAGGAGGTCCTGCAATTTCTTGTCGTAAAGGTGCACGCACTCGGGCAGCGGCTGCCACGTATCCGGTGCAATGAGCTGCTCTGCGGGATGCCCGACCTTGTCGAGGAGCGTCGTCTTGATGGCGCGCAGATTGCTGTGGGACTCGTCGGGGGAAACGAAGCGATCATCCACGAGGAAGACCCACACGTTCTGCCACTCCAGCGGTCGCTTGCTCAGTTCTTTGTAGATGGGGAGCGGCGTCGTGCCGCCGGAAAGACCCAACACGCAGCGGCCGGTGGTCGAGAGGGTCTGGGAAATGGCCTTCTCCAGTTTGTCCGTCGCTTCTTTCAGGAACGCTTCATCCGTTGCTGTTTCCAGAAGCTCGTACTGCATGCCGAGGCATCCTAGCACAAAGAGCCTAAGAATCTCATAACCAGTTGAGCCCTTCTCTCCGGATCCACTCCTCCGCCTCCTTCGGTCCGTCCGATCCCGAGGGGTACATATGAAGCGGCGTGTTCGGATGATCAAAGTGGGACTGCAGGGGATCGGTGAGGCGCCATGCGGTGCGGATTTCCTCCGGCGAGAGGAACCACGTCTTCTTCCCCGCGATCGCCTCCAGAATGAGGAGCGCGTGTTCCGGAAGACAGTCGCCCACGCAGACGAGCGGGTCCTCCAGGATGAGCGGGCGGAACGCAGGTTCCGTACCGCCGAGCTTCGTCTGGAGGTGAAACTTCATGCCTCCTTCCCCCTGCACGATCATATCCAGCCGGTTGGGCGCGCTGCCTCTGCCCACGGACCGCGGCTCGTGGAAGAGGATGGAGATGCGCGTCTCCTTGCGCCGGAGTCTCTTGCCGGAGCGCAGGTAGAAAGGCACGCCCTGCCATCGCGACTCGCGGGAGAGGAGCTTCAATGCGGCGTATGTATTCGTCCGTGAGTTCCGGTCCACGCCGTCCTCCTCCCGATAGCCGTGCACTTCCTTCTCATTCTCGACGCCTGCGACGTACTGTCCCTGAATCGCGACCTCGTCCAATGAACTTGCGGGAGGCAGGTACAGTTTGCCGAGCGCCTCGAGGCGACTCTTGCCGATCTGCTCCTCCGTGTCTTTCGTGTCCATCGTCAGGAGTGCGCAGAGCTGGAGCAGGTGGCTCTGGAACATGTCGCGGAAAGCGCCGACATGCTCGAAGTAGCCCGCCCGGCTCTCGATGCCCAGTGTCTCCGTCGCCGTCATCTCCACGGAACGGATGAGTGTGTGCTTGAAGAGACGTTCGAGCAGCGGGTTCGCGTAGCGCAGGTAGTAGACGTTGCGCACGGCTTCCTTTCCCAAGTAATGATCGAGCGGGTAGATCTCCGTGGCGTCGACACAGTGCGTGAACTGCTTGTAAATCTCTTCGAAACTTCGGAGATCATGTCCCACGGGCTTCTCGACGATGCAGCGGAAGGGCTCTCCGCTGTGGAGTCCCGCCGCGCACATGCTCTGGAGCAGCGCCGCTTCCACCTGCGGGGGGACCGAGAGGTACGCGAGGCGTACGGTGTCCTTCCATTCCTTCGAGAGTGTCTTCACCCGCTCGGTGAGCGCACGAAGATCCTTCACGTCGTCGTACTTCCCCGTGACGTAGGTGATGTGCGCGAGGAATCCGGCGAGCGCCGTCTCCGTGACCTCCGGCATATCCGTGCGGATGGATTCCTCCACGAGTGCGCGGAAAGAGGCATCGTCCATCGCCGTGCGTGCGTAGCCGACGATCGCATAGTCCGCCGGGAGCCGCTTTTTGAGCGCGAGGACGTAGAGTGCGGGGTAGAGCTTCAGCTTCGCGAGGTTCCCGGAGGCACCGAAGAGGATGAAGGTGAAGGGGTTTTTTACAGCGAGCATGGAATCAGGATTGTAGCGCATTTCAGACCACAGGAAGGAATCAGCGCTCTTCACTTGCGCACGGTCAAAAGAATGATAAAGTTTGCCCACATCATCGTCCTATCAAGAGAAGCGCTGAGGGAACTGGCCCGTTGAAGCGCTCCCCAACCCTTCGTCGCTTTGTCTCTCAGGGCAAGCAGCCGAGAAGGTGGGAACTCCAGCCCCCTCAGGGGAAAGATAGCCAATCCGACGCTTTCTCTCCTCTGCATGGGAAAGCGATTTTCGTTCATTCTTGCATCGTCCTCATTCTCCATTTTCGCGGCCTTACGGCCGCGTGTGCAGGCGGGAACGCCTGCACCTACCACTCCATTCTATGTCCCACTTCTTCACTTCAGAATCTGTCACCGAAGGTCACCCCGACAAGCTCTGCGACCAGATCTCCGATGCCATTCTCGATGACGCGCTGCGGCAGGACCGCGACGCGCACGTCGCGTGCGAGTGTCTCGCGACCACCGGGCTCGTCATCGTCGCGGGCGAGATGCGCACGCGCGGCTACATTCCCATCGCGGAGATCGCGCGCCGGACGATCCAGGGGATCGGCTACGATGACGCTACATACGGTTTCGATCACAAAGCATGTGCTGTCATCGTCTCCGTCGGCGAGCAGAGTGCGGATATCCAGATGGGCGTGGATACGGACAAGAACAAGGTGCATGAGCAGGGCGCGGGTGATCAGGGACTCATGTTCGGGTTTGCCTGTGATGAGACGCCGGAGCTGATGCCGCTTCCGATTTCCCTCGCGCATAAGCTGACGAAGAAATTGGCTGACGTGCGCAAGAAGAACGGACTCAATTACCTTCGTCCCGATGGCAAGAGCCAGGTGACCGTTCAGTATGGTGATGACGGCAGGCCGGAACGTATCGAGTGCATCGTCGTGTCTACGCAGCATGCCGAGCACGTGAAGCAGGATCAGATCTTCCAGGACATCAAGAAGCACGTCGTCGAGCCCTGTTGCGGGGATCTGTGCGACGCGAAGACGAAATTCCACATCAATCCCACGGGTCGCTTCGTCATCGGAGGCCCCCCTGGAGACTGCGGACTCACGGGTCGCAAGATCATCGTGGATACCTACGGCGGATACAGCCGGCACGGAGGCGGCGCGTTCTCCGGAAAGGACCCGAGCAAGGTGGACCGCAGCGCTGCGTATGCCGCGCGATGGATCGCGAAGCACATCGTTCGTGCGGGGCTTGCTCGCAAGTGCGAGGTGCAAGTGGCCTACGCCATCGGCATTGCCGCGCCTGTCTCCATTCACTGCGAAACGTTCGGGACTGGCAAGGTGTCTGACCGCGCGCTCGAGAAGGCGATTCAGGAAGTCTTCGACCTGCGTCCCGCCGCCATCATCCGCGACCTCGACCTCCTCAAGCCTCAGTACAAGCAGCTCGCGTCCTACGGACACATGGGCCGCGAAGATCTCGGCGTGAAGTGGGAGGAGACATCGAGAGTGGAGACGTTGTTGAAGGCGGTGCGATAGGAAACCAACGAAACCAAGGAATCCAAGGGAACCGAGGATCTCGTCGAAGAGCACTCCTTGGTTACTTTGGTTTCTTTGGATTCCCTGGCATCCTGTACGTATGGATATCGACTCTTTTCTCACCGAGCGTCATATTCCATTCCAGCGCTTCGACCACGCCGCCGTTTTCACCTGCGACGAGGCCGCCAAGCTCCCGCCCATGCCCGGGCAGGGGACGAAGAATCTGTTCCTTCGCGACGATAAGGGAAAGCGACACTTCCTGGTTGTGGTGAGCCATGAGAAGAATGTCGATCTCAAAGAGCTCTCGAAGATCATCGGTTCGCGCAAGCTCGGATTTGCGTCTCCCGAACGGCTGAAGAAATTTCTCGGCGTTGAACCGGGGTCCGTCACCATTCTCGGGCTCGTTCATGACACGGATCGGGCGGTCGAGCTCTTCATGGATGAGGACATTGCGAACGCGGATTCATACCAGTGCCATCCTCTCGTGAACACGGCGACGCTCGTGATTTCCCGATCGGGCATCGAAGCATTTCTCTCTTCCACAGGACATGGAATGAAGGTCATACACGTTCCATCACGGCTGGTTTGAGGCTCCAGCGGCAGCGGAGAAGTCAGTATTGAGCTTTTTGGCTTTCTGTAGTATAATTCTGATAACAAAAACATCATGACTATCGCTCAATTTACCCAGGGTTTGCAGGGCCTCGCGTACGTTCCGGAAGCGGAGTGTTCCCGTGCCATAGCCATCGCCAAGCTCCTCCCGGACAAAGACCGGCAGGAGTTCTTTCGGCATCTGGAGAGTCTGAACGTGCAGATGGGGGAAATGACGAAAGCACAGGAGGAATTCCTCACGGCAGGTGAGACTCTCGTGACGGAGACGGAACATGCGATCGTGAGGATTGGGCGGGAGGAACAGGAGGGGAGGGAACGCGCCAGAGAGATGCAGGGTATCGGGGATGACACGTTCTTTTCTCAAACTCCATGAGGCAACGTTTCCCCTTCCGCACCGGCGAGGCGAGGTTGATATGGGACCGCGTACGGAATGCTCCAGAAGGAATGAGGGGTGAAGCAGAGGCAAAATCTCGAGGGGAAACAGAGATCCTCAAGCGCGCGGAGCATCTCTTCCGGCGGGCTGCTGATGTGGAGCAGAAGCTGGCCGACCATGATAAGGGGCCGTACGCGAAGAATGCGCAGGAGTTTCGCAGGGAGTGGGAGGCATTGCGCGAGAAGTACGAAGCAAAGATGAGACCATTCAACGATCCGTCTCGTCGGACTTCGACTCTCACCACTCACACCGATCAGGAAGCCGTCTTCCAGAATTTTCGGTGGGATATCGAGAAGCCTTTGAATGAGTTGGAAGAACTGCTGCAGGAATGGGAGCTCGTTGCGAAGCCGTCGGAGCACCTGCACCAGAAGGAGCTGCGGAAGAAAGTGGAGGGGGATATCCAGAAATTTGCGAAGAAGAAGGAAGGACAGCGCCGCTTCCGCACGCGCTACGACAAGGCGACGAAGACGACGTACTGGGAGGAGTACGATCCGGATTTTCGAAAAAACCCAGGCACGCGGAGGGATGATATGGGGAGCAAGACCATTGCACAGGCGCATCGTGAATTGGGACGAATACAAGCGAAGAAAGCGACGGGCGAGGACCAGCTGAATGCCGAGATCGCCGAGAAGGGGATCGGCGGTTCCAGAGCGGAAGCCATTCGACAAGAGTACAGAACATCGGAGGCAAAGAAACGTCTCACGGGAGGCGCGCGCCTGAATTACAGCGGCTACGTGAAGAGGGCAGCTCCCGTCCCTCAAGGGGCGTCGGAACCGCGCTCGCCGCTCGAGGATGCACGCATCGCGCGGGAGGAGGAAGAGGGGGCAAAGTTCTCCGCTTTGGTCGATACCGTGCCTCAGTACCAGAAGCCGATCGAGTACACGTTTACTCCTGAGGAAATTGATGGCATGCAGAACAAGCTGGTACAGATTATTTCCTCCGATTCCCGCTACATGCTGCCTAAGTTCGCCAAGGTCCAGCAGTGGATCAAGGAGGAACCGGACTACCGCCGTTGGAATGTGAGTCAGGCGCGAAAGATGGAGGAGCTGCACCGCAGTGTCGTGAAGATGGCGAACAGGGACACTTTGGGGATCGAAAACAGTGATCGCCGAAGGGCAGCACTCAAGGAAATCGTGCCGGGTCCCGAGGAGTTTCCCGCGTTCGTCGCTCAGGTGCTGGAGTCGGGTGGCATCGATCCTGATTCCGTGCCGACTGCTCCGACGGAAACGGGGAAGAAATTGTCAGGAGGATGGGTAGAACGCAGAGGAGTTCGCTTCCCGCCAACGTTCCCTCCCGGTGCTGAACGAGCGGCAGCGCAGAGCGCGCCGGTACGGCGGGGAGAAGAAGGGTCGGGTGCATGGAGACGAAGATCCGGAGGGGAGGAAGCAAAAGCATCTGCGGAGATTTCTCCTCCTGCCACAGCAACGCCGCCCATGGCTGCTCCCACCCCTGCGGCGGAAGCGGCTCCCAAACCCCCGGAAGTTGCGACCGGGTCCAAGGCTACCGAACCTTCGCATTCAGAGAGGGGCGCGCCGAGGGGGTTCTCGGAGCAGGAGATGCTGAATCATCTGACGTCTCTCTCGCCTGAGCAGGTGACAGCGTTTGCGAAGAAATATCCGGCAGTACTTTCCTTCAACGGTTTGAAGACTTTACATGAGAACACCGCTTCCGCACTTTCCAGCTATACGGGCACGCTGGAACTCAATGGCCTCACGACGCTGAACGAAGCCACGGCGAAGGCGCTCGATCCTCATGCTCGATCGCTGCGGCTCAACGGTTTGAAGAAACTGGATCAGGCGACCGCTGCACAGCTCTCCAGGTACGAGGGCTGGAGTCTGCAGCTCAATGGCCTCACGACGCTGGACGAAGCCACGGCGAAGGCTCTGAATTCCCGCGTCCGTTCCATCGAGCTCAACGGCTTGACGAGTCTTGGTGAGAACACGGCAGCCGCGCTGGCGGGTTTTCGGATGCATCTGGGTCTTCGAGGCCTGAAGACGTTGGAGGAACCGATTGCCACGCGTCTCGCGGGCCATGAAGGAGGGATTCTCTCACTCGACGGGCTCATCACGCTCACGCCGGATTCCGCCCGCGCTCTCCAGGGACACAAAGGCTGGCTCTCGATCGAAGGCATGAAGGAGTTGGACGAATCCACGGCGTCCGAGCTCGCGAAGCACGAGGGACCGCTCTCGCTCTGCGGACTCGTGTCCGTTCCTGCCGTTCTTGCAAAGAAGCTCGCCGCCTGGCCGGGCGAGTTGACATTCGCCAACCTCTCCCCTGCTTCTTTCAAGGCTATTGCCTCAACACTTGCGAAGCACCGGGGAGAACTGCATCTGACGAACATTTCAAAGAATGAGATTCCGTCGGATACACTGGCGGCATGGAAGGTGCACTGGGGGAAGGTGATACTGAAGGATGGGGAACTCGAACGATCAGCGGCGCAGATCGGAAAGGAGGAACGGGAGGAGCTGAAGAACGCGATCATTGCCGACATTTGGAATAGAGCCAAGTCCGCTTGCAGCGGAGAGGTCTCAAATATGGAGGACAATGTGCGCCAGTTACGCTCACTCTACCAATTAGCCGCAGGGGGGGCGAAGGGGGAATTGGATGGGTTGGGGAAAGAAGTCCGGAAGAAATTTTTGGATGACTGCAAAGCGCAGGTAAAGAAAGGGGAGTGGGACGGTCGAGAGAGGACGTTGCGAGTCGACGAGGATGGAACGATACACATGAGCGGGAAGCCTGCAGGAAAACAGTTTGAAATTACGTTCTTCTCTGACGGAAGAGTCGTCGCGAAAGTTGATGAAAAGGAGGTGGGCGCGGAAGAAGTGAAGCCTGCTGAGATGACGGCGAAACTGGCGGAGAAAACGGCAGGAGGTGGATCCGGAGGGTTTGTTCGGCCGAAAGGCGCGGGGGATGCACCGGCAGCGAAGCCCGTGAAGGATCCGGAGAAGAAAGTTGTGAAAGCCGATTTGGATGCGAAGGGAATGGAGGCAAGGTTGAAGGCTCTGCGCGATTCGCTTGTGTATGCGGGTACGAAGAACATCGAGGGCGGAGTTCTGACGGTTACCGTCGTGGACCAGAAGTATTCCATCGTGCCGAAGGGCGAGGGGAAATTCCTTGTCTCTGCCCCGGCTACTTTGCATGATCCGGAAATGCCGGAGACCTCCATGACAACGGAGGATGTCCAGAAGCTCTTCATGCCGCGGGGGATACCAGGACCAGCAGCGAAGCCTGCCGAGAAGGCGGCGGCGAAACCTGCGGAGAAGCCCAAGGGAGTCGATGTTCAGAAGATGTGCGGCGACAGCGGTTTTTCCCAGAGCAAATCTCTGCCGTCCTGTATCGATAAGACGCTCTTTGGAGGAAAGGACAAAGAACTCTGGGAATCGACATTGGGCAAAACGATCAACAGTTCTTCTATCGGGCTTCGCGTGTCCGTTCAAAACGGGAAGGTCGGGGATCTCTTCTTCATCAATCATGAGAACATGGTAACGGGGTCTGGAGGAGATTTGCTGATTAAGTACAAAGGAAAAACTGTCACACCCGCTCTCCTCAAACAGCTTTCAGCGGATGCGATGAATTTGTTCCCGGTTCCCGAGGTTTCGAAGCCCGCAGAGAAGCCATTGGATCTGACTGCTCTTTGTTTAGAGACGCAATTCAAGCCCCTCCCCGACCAAACGGGCATCATGGCTTCGGTCCATGTGGACAGGAAAATTATGCCGATCATGGAGAACAAGCTCGGTGAATCGTATCCTGAGCTACATGTGCAGCTCAAGAACGGCGTCATCCGGGAGATGGGCCTCTGGGGGAATTCGAATGACAAGCGCCTCTCCGCCACAGCATCGGTTCAGAAGACGCTTGATCAGTTCAAAGGCAAGAACATCACGGATGTCATCAAGACTATGGCCGATACGGTGAAAAATGCTCTTGAGAAGGAATACAGCACTCCCCTCAGTGCGCTCTGCGAAGGTACCGACTTCATCCCCCTC
>JBAYHG010000006.1:0-131201 GCA_041666245.1 Candidatus Peribacteraceae bacterium | reverse complement strand
GTTTCCTCCATTGAGTGTGTCATCACCGGCATCACCGTTGATCGTGTCGTTCTCGTCTCCGCCGCTGAGCGTGTCATTTCCCTCTCCGCCATTGAGCGTGTCATCCTGGTTTCCTCCGTTGAGGACGTCTGCGCCCTCTCCGCCGTTGATCGTATCCCCTTCATCGTTGCCATTGAGCGTGTCATCTCCCGCTCCTCCGAAGAGCGTGTCGGCGCCATCATCGCCGGTGATCGTGTCGTCGCCCTGTGCGCCGCAGATGGTATCGTCGCCGGCCTTACCATGGAGCGTGTCGCCGTTCTCGGTACCGACGATCACGTCCGCACCTGCGGAGCCGTTGAGCGTGCCGGTGAAGGTCTGGCCGTTGCCCGGTCCGCCCACGATGACACCGCCGTTCCCCACGTAGATCGTGGCCGCGAGGCCGTTGCAGTGCGGGGGAGCTTCGTTTGTCTCATCGAAGTCCTGCGGTGAAGAGCAGCCTTCGTCATTGGCGTCCGTGAAGCCGTCCAGATCATTGTCCACGCCGTCCTGACAGGCGCTGGTCGCGTCGCCCTCGAAGTTGTCCTGGTTCGTCGCGCAGCCCGGATCGATCATGTCGAGGAGGCCGTCTTCGTCGTTGTCGATGCCGTCCTGACACTGCGACTTATCGTTCGTTTCGTCATTGTCCTGGTTCGATGCACAGCTGAAGTCGGCCATGTCCGAAACGCCGTCCTGATCGTTGTCGACCGCGTCCTGGCACTCCGCAAGCTTGTCCCCTTCATTATTGTCCTGCGGTGAATCACATGCGAAGTCTGCTCCGTCGACCGCTCCGTCGCCATCATTGTCCACGCCATCTTGGCATTGGGTGGTAGCGGCGGCTTCATTGTTATCCTGGTTCGTCACACAACCCGGATCGTCGAGATCCGTAACTCCATCACCGTCATCGTCTGTCTCGTTCTGACACTGCGACTTATCGTTCGTTTCGTCATTGTCCTGCAGCGAAACGCAGCTGAAGTCGGCCGGAAAGTCTGAGACACCGTCCTGATCATCATCACTGCTGTTCTGGCACTGTGTGAGCACATCTCCCTCATTATTATCCTGCGAGTTGAACGTTCCGCCGGGGCCGGAGAGACAGGCGAAGTCGGCCGCGTCGGAGGATCCGTCTTGGTCATTGTCCTGTCCGTCCTGGCAAGCCGCGAAGACATTTCCTTCATTATTATCCTGCGGGTTGTACGTTCCGCCCAATCCGGAGAGACAGGCGAAGTCCGCACTATCCACCGCGCCATCTCCGTCATTGTCGATGCCATCCTGGCAGGCCGCCAGCGGGGAACTCTCATCGTTGTCCTGGTAGGAGTCGCAACTGAAGTCATTGTGGAAGTCCTCCGCACCATCCCCGTCGTTGTCCGTCGAGTCCTGACACTGAGCGAGGACATCTCCTTCGTTATTGTCCTGCGGGGAAGCGCAGGCGAAGTCGGCCATGTCCGTCGCACCGTCCTGATCATCATCGGTGGTGTTCTGGCAGGCTGCGAGCACATCTCCCTCGTCCGTGTCCGTGGCCGAGGAGCACGCGAAGTCCGCTGGGTAGTCGATGGCTCCGTCTCCGTCATCATCAAGGCCGTTGTTGCAGGCCGTCACGCAAACGCTCGGAGTCCCGGTGCAGGTCCAGCTGGCTTCCACCGTGCAGGTGGAGGAGCAGCCGTCGCCGTTGGAAGTGTCTCCATCGTCGCATGCCTCCGCTCCTTCTACATCACCATCCCCGCAGATAACGGGATCACTAATGTCACAGATGCCGTCTGCATCCGCATCCGGTCCATCGTTTGCGACGCTCGGGGTGTAGGCCGGCCACGGGGTGGGGGAGGCGGTCGAGGTCGGATTCAGCGAACAATCGTCGCAAGTGTCGGCATCCGTGTCCTCGCAAACCCTCGGGTTGAGAGGAGCGCCGTCGCTGGGGTCCACAACACCGTCGTTGTCGTCATCGGTGTCGCAGGCATTCCCCGTGGAATCGCCGTCCGCATTCTCCTGATTGGGGTTGGCCACCGAAGGGCAGTTGTCCGTGGAATCAGGAACTCCGTCGCTATCTGTGTCCACCACGATTGGCGTACCGGTCACAGTGACGCCATCGATACGGAAATGCTCATCAGAATCATTCGTTGCTGTCCTGAAGCGCAGAAGGAAGGAGGTATTATTAAATCCTGCGTTACTGAATGCAGTCTGCGCTGTCCAGGAACCGTCGTTTCTCATGTCGTGATTCTGGAGGCCCGTCCATCCCGTCCCATTGGGGTTGTCGCTACAGCTGTGGCCCGCCGCTGATCTGAATTCGACGATTCCGTCGTCGCTTGCTCCGCCAGCATCTTCATCTCCCCTCCAGTAGTACGAAAGATTCACGGAATTGTATCCAGTCGTGTTGATGGTTGTGCAGATCCAATTGCTCGAACCGAATGCGATGGCGAATCTGCCGCCATCAAGGCTTGCAGAATCGTTACCTGTTCCTGCGGCTCGTTTTTCTGCTTTGTTCCCACCTCCCGGGCCGCCGCCCTCTGTCCAAACTGGGGCTTCATCGAATGTACTATCTGTGGTTCCCGTTCCGAAGCTGTCGTAGAAGATCGGAGGATTCACCGCTGCCGCCACCGGCACAAACGCCAAAAGTCCCGGTGAGAGGGAACTGAAGACGAGGTAGGAAATGAGTGTGAACAGATTAAAACGCGCGAATCGCGGCTGGGAGAGGCGGAACGCGGTCATAGGGGGGAAGGGGAAGAAATCAAAGACTAAATTAAGCGCATATTAAGGGGAATGCTAGTCTTTTCTCCCTTATGGGGAATTAAACATTTGTCAAATTTTTCCATAGTGTTCCCGTCATTTTTCAGTCTCTGCCTCGCTCGATGCGGTGGCGATGCATGTTCGTAGCTTCGGACTGCGGGTTCGTTCAAAACTACGGACAGTTGTGGTGTGAGGAGTCGACCCACGTTGGTGCCGGACAGGAGTAGCAGTACGAGATCTCCGAGCCGGACTTGCCGCACTGTTTCCCGCGTCTGGATTTGCTGCAAGTGCGCTGCGGGGAGCCGCAGGGCGGAGCCTTTCCCATGGTCGTGCATTCCTCATGCGCGGCGCAGATCGTGCTGGAAGCGGTGGAGGAGCGCATGGGCGCCAGCCAGCCGCCGCGCTTCTTCTGCCGCTCACCGCGTTTCTGCGTGGAGAGCGACGCGCCCAAGAAGCCCGTTTCGTTGATGGTGTACGTGAGGAAGCCGAGGCCGTAGAGGAGTATCACGAGAGCGGCGAGGGTGATGAGGGCGCGACGGGACATGGAGGGGAGGGAAGTTAAGAGAGAGTGTAGCACTCGAGCTGTCCTTTCTTTGTCAGGCGACAAAGAAAGGACAAAAAGAAAACGCCCCGCGCAACATTCTCCGCTCCACGCGCCCCTTCACCCCCCGGTTGCGCGGCCTCGCCATGTATTTGTTGGTTGTATCTGTTTTCGTTAAAAAACATCCCCTCTCCCGGCGGGAGAGGGATAGTGGTCTCACTTGTTCAATGCCCACACTGAGTACGTCAGGTACGTCGCGAACGAAACCCACAGGAGGTAGGGCAGCAGCAGGAGAGATGCCGTCTTCGACTGTGTCCACGTGAGGAGCATCAGCGCGAGTACCGAGAGGCCGAGCAGAACCGCTTCGAAGATCGCGGTGCCGATCCAGTGGCGCCCGAAGAAGACGTAGCTCCAGAGCACATTGAGCGCGGCATTGACGAGGAAGAGCCCGATGATCCACCAGAAGCGGTCATTGCGCGGGAAGGTGTTCCACACGATGAGTGCGGATGCCGCGGCGAGAATGTAGAGGACGGTCCACACCGCGCCGATGAAGGAGCCTGGCGGCGTCCACGCAGGCTTCGCGATGGTTGCGTACCAGGTGTTGACGCTCGAGGAGGTCAGGAAGCCGCCGAGAGAGGCGGTGAGGAGGGCAATTGCCGGGATGACAAAGTAGGAAAGCATGAGCTGCATTATACGTGATTTCCACCCTTCTGCCCTTTCTTTGTCAGGGCGAGAGATCCTACTTTCTCTGTCTGCCCGACAGAGAAAGTAGCAAAGAGAGCGCACCGCGTGCCAAGACTCCTCCGCCCGGCACGGTCCCTCCTCACCGTTTCCTCCCTGGCCGTCCGGAACCGGTTCGTCGGTACACCGTGCCTTCCCCATCACCCCCCGTGGCGCGCGGGGCCTCGTCGTGTGTTGTGTGCTGTTTGTGGATGTCCTGTCAGCGGTCAGGGTTGAAGGCGGAATGTCTTCACGATCTCCTCAAATGTCTTCATGTACGCCGCCTTGTCCCATTCTTTCGTGTACATCGGGCCGCAGTCGGGGCCCAGATTGCAGCTGTGCAGGTATGCCGTGAGTAGGTAGCACTTGCCGTCTATGGTTCCCGCCCATGTCTTGCCCTCGTATCGGTTTCCGGCCGCGGCGCCGTCCCAGGAGCGTGTGATGAAGAGCGCTCCGTCGATCTGCTCGCCGCTCGACATGATCATGATGCTCCCCGGGCATGAGTCCTGTACCGCAACGTGCATCTTCGCTTCGCGGAGCTTCGATCCTGTTTCCAGTGGTGCATTGAAGGAGGTTCCGTTCGCTTCGTAGTTTTCGGTGATGAGGGCGTCCTTCGTCTTCACCGTCCAGCCATCCGGGTACCGGATCGAGTAGCCGTAGCCCGTGTACATGCTCGTGAGTGCGCCGGAGGAAGAAGATGCGGACGATCCTTCGCTTCTGTCTTCGAAGAAAGAGGAAGAGGAAGTCCCGGTACCTGTGCCGGGTTGGATCGGGGCGCAGGAAACGAGGAGGAGAGAGGCGAGGAGGAGGAAGAGAGGGGAGCGCATGGGGAAAGTATAGCCTCGTGTCACCCTGCTTGCCCGGCGTAGTTACGGCGAGCGAAGCGAAGCCGAACGAAGATGGGAGCGGAGTCGAAGGGCGACATTTGTCCGCCCTTTCTTTGTCAGGCGACAAAGAAAGGGCAAAAAGAAAACGCCCCGCGCAACATTCTCCGCTCCGCACGCCCCTTCACCCCCCCGGTTGCGCGGCCTCGCCGTGTGTTTGTTCTTGTTTCTGTTTCCATGAACACATATACAAACAACAAACATCTCCTCTCCCGTTCGACGTGACACGTTCGGCGATGCTTGAAATACCGAAACAAGCTTCTGTGTCACCCTGAGCGGAGTCGAAGGGTTTCTGATCAACGTGTCGCGTTTCGACTTCGCTCAACGTGACACGTTTACTCGATCCACAGAAGAAGGCTCTTTAAGTATTCAGTTTCTGGGTGATAGATATTCACCGGATGATCGAAGGCCAGGCGGTGCCGCTGGATGATCTTCGCTCCGCGCTTCGCCTGCCGCGCGGCATGGAAGATCGCCGTCTGGAAGAGCTCCATATCCATCTGGTAGCTGCAGGAACACGTGAGGAGGAGCCCGCCCGGAGGCAGGGCCTGCATCGCCATGCGGTTCAGATCCGTGTACGCCTTCTTCGCGGGGTCCAGATCGGCACTGCGTTTGGCGAAGGCCGGCGGGTCGAGGATGATGAAGTCGTACGGGCGCGGCATCGGTTTGCGCCGGAGGAAATTGAACGCATCTTCCGCGTATGTCGTGAATGTGTCCGCCTCCACACCGTTCATCTCCATGTGTTCCTTCGCCCGCTCGAGGGCGACTGCATCGTAGTCCACGGCATCGGCGGCTAGAGCGCCTCCCTTCAAGGCTGATAATGAGAAGCCGCCGACGTAACTGCACACGTCCAGCACGGTTCTGCCTTTCGCGATGGAGCGCACGAGCGAACGCTCCTCGCGCTGGTCCAGGAAGAGGCCGGTTTTTTGGCTTCCCAGAAGGCCGATCACGTACTTCAAGCCGCGCTCTGTTACCTCGACCGTCTCGCCTCCGCCGGTGAGCCAGCCTTCGATATTTTCCAGTCCTTCCTTCTTCCGTGACGCGCCCGAAGACTTCTCGAAGACTTTCCCGAGGCCCGTGACGTCCCGAAGCGTCTGCGCGAGCATGTCGCGCAGCTTATCCATCCCGAGCGTCGTGAGCTGCAGGACGACGGTGTCGCCGTAGCGGTCCACGATCAACCCCGGAATCCCGTCGCCCTCCGCGTTCACGAGGCGGTAACAATCGGTGTCTTCCTGCGCGAAGAAACTCTTCCGCATCTCGACCGCGCGCGCGATATTTTTCCGGATCGCTTCGAGCGGATCGCCCTGCTCGAAGGAGATGGCCCGCCCGCAGATGTAGGCCTGACTATTCCACGTGGCGTAGCAGAGGAAGTCGCCGTAGCTGCTCCTCACTTCCACGATGTCGCCATCCTTCGCCACCGGGTCCGTGATCACGGCGTTCTTGAAGATCGCGTGGTGGCGGTTCTTCAGGTGCACTTCGAAGCCGGGTTTGATGGTTAACTGCGGATACTTTTCCATGAGTGAGGAGGGTAGCAGAGAAACGGAAGTGGAGCGTCGTGAATGTGAGAAATTGCCATTAGTTATTTTAAAGTCTGCTACCATTTCCCCAATTCCTCTCAGCAAATGGCGGCTCCTGCCAAAATCATCCAGCTCATCGACCGTTTCAAAGAACATCGCGAGTCGTACGTCGCCGGGCACTACAACGAGACGCAGTTACGCCGGGAGTTCATCGATCCCTTCTTCAAGGCGCTCGGGTGGGACATCGACAATGAGAAAGGAAAATCCGAGGCATACAAAGATGTGATCCATGAGGATGCCATTCAGATCGGGGGCGTTCATAAAGCTCCGGATTACTGCATGAGGGTTGGCGGTATCCGGAAGTACTTCGTCGAAGCCAAGAAGCCATCCGTGGATATCAAAGATGATGTAGGGCCTGCGTATCAGATACGTCGCTACGGATGGTCCGCGAAGCTTTCGCTTAGCATTCTCACTGACTTCGAGGAATTCGCCGTCTACGACTGCCGCATCAAGCCCGGAAAATCAGACGGTCCCGCCGTCGCGCGCATCGCGTACTACACTATCGATCAGTTGGTGGAGAAGTGGGACGAGATCGCATCGATATTTTCCCCGGAGGCCATCGAGTCAGGCTCCTTCGACAAATTTGCTGAAGCGAGCAAGCTGAAGAGGGGCACAGAAGAAGTGGATGATGCGTTCCTTGAGGAAATCGAAGAGTGGCGGGAGTTGCTCGCAAAGAACATTGCGGTCAATAACAAGAAACTTTCACAACGCGAATTGAATTTTGCCGTCCAAGCCACCCTCGACCGCATCATCTTCCTGCGTATCTGCGAGGACCGTGGCGTAGAGCCGGATCTTCGGCTCCAGAGCGAGACGAACGGCCCCGGTATTTACGGAAGACTGAAGAAGCTCTTCCGCGATGCGGACGACCGTTACAACTCCGGACTCTTCCACTTCAAGGATGAGGACGGCGAGGGTGAAGCGGCCGATACACTCTCGCTAGGACTCTCCATCGATGACGATGTCCTCAAGAAGATTATCTCCCATCTTTACTATCCCGAGAGTCCATACGCGTTCTCCGTCTTCTCCGCCGACATCCTCGGACAGGTCTACGAGCGCTTCCTTGGCAAGGTGATCCGTCTCACGGACGGGCATCATGCGAAGGTGGAGGAGAAGCCGGAAGTGCGCAAAGCGGGCGGCGTGTACTACACGCCCACGTACATCGTGGAGTACATCGTGAAGCATACGGTGGGAAAGCTGCTCGAAGGCAAGACGCCGAAGGAAGTTGTCGATCTCAAGATTGTCGATCCCGCCTGCGGTTCAGGCTCCTTTCTCCTTGGCGCTTATCAATTCCTTCTCAATTGGCATCTGGAGCAGTACTCGGAAGATCCAAAGAAGTGGAAGAAGCAGCTCATTCAAACTCCGAGCGGTGAATTGCGCCTCTGTACCGCCGAGCGCAAGCGCATCCTCCTCGCAAACATCTTCGGCGTGGATATCGATTCTCAAGCTGTGGAAGTGACGAAGCTCTCGCTCCTCCTGAAAGTATTGGAGGGCGAGTCGCAGGTGAGCATCCAGGACCAGTTTGCAGGTATGCGCGAACGCGTGCTGCCGGACTTGGGCAAAAATATCCAATGCGGCAATTCCCTCATCGGGCCGGATTTCTATGCAGGACAGCAGCAGGGCATGTTTGAGATGGATGAAGAGGAGAAGTACCGCATCAACGTGTTCGATTGGGAGTCGTCATTCACGCAGGTTTTCAAAAGAAAGAATGCGGGATTCGATGCGGTGATCGGGAATCCGCCGTATGTACGGCAGGAGATGATTTCCGATCAGAAACCCTACTACCGGCAGCACTACGAGGTATTCCACAGTGCTGCAGATCTCTACGTGTATTTCTTTGAGCGGGGATTGAATGTTCTGAGACAGGGGGGTTCCTTCGGGATCATCGTTGCGAACAAATGGATGCGCGCGAATTACGGACGGCCCCTACGTGATTGGTTGAAGGCACGGCGTGTGGAGCTGGTAGTGGATTTTGGGGACCTTCAGGTTTTCAAGGGCGCAACGACGTACCCATGCATTATCTTTGTCCAAAAGGACAAGCCTAATAGGACATTAAATGCGGTCCGAATGGAATCATTGGAATTCCGTGATTTGGGTGCGTATGTCGAGGGGCACAAACATGCGGTAAGCCAGGAGGCGCTGAATGATGGGGGCTGGTCGCTTGGTAGCGAATTGGAGCAGAAATTACTGGAAAAGCTAATGCACACAGGGGTTCCATTGGAGAAATGTGTTGGTGGAAAGATATTTCGTGGAGTTCTGACAGGTCTGAATGAGGCGTTTGTGATTGATGAAGAGACGAAGAAGAGACTAATTAAAGAAGATAAGAAAAGTTCGGAATTGATCAAACCATTCGTCGTCGGAAGGGACGTGAAGCGGTATGTGCCATTGCCGTCAGGGAAATATATAATTTTGATGCCTCGGGGGTGGACAAGAGAGCAAAGTGGCAATGCGAAGAATGCGTGGGGTTGGCTTAAGCAGAACTATCCAGCTATTACACAGCACATTGGACCGTTCGAGGAAAGTGCCGAGAAGCGCTATGACAAAGGCGAATATTGGTGGGAGCTGAGAGCGTGTGGTTATTACGGAGAGTTTGAGAGGCCGAAATTAGTTTTCCCCGATATCGCCACAAGGCTTAGTTTTACTTTCGATGAAGCAAAGTTTTATTCTGCAAACACGACATATTTCACTCCAACGGACGATAAATATTTGATGGGGATTCTGAATTCGTCGCTTATGAATTTTGTCTACAGAAATATCTCTTCTTCTTTCCGGGGAGGATATTTGAGAGCATTTACTCAATATCTAGAAACGCTTCCAATTCATTCTCTTGATCTTGCGAAAGTATCGGAAAAGAAAAAGTACGACCAAATGGTAGCTCTCGTGGAAAAAATGATTTCACTGAATAAGCTCCATCCGAAGACTCCCCACGAACAAGAATCCCTCAAGCGCCAGATCGAAGCGACGGATCGGCAGATCGATCAGTTGGTGTATGAGTTGTATGGATTAAATGAGAAAGAGACAATAATAATTGAGGAATCTTCTGTATGAGTGATAATGAACCCATACCGCGGAAAGATCTCTTTGAAGAGTATCCAAGTCTTTTGCGTGAATTGACGGTTTTGATGGATGAGCGCAACAAACAGACAATCACTCTTGGAAATATTTGGAAGGCAGCTGACGGCAAATACATGCAGGATGATGCCTTATTTCACGCAATTTCAGATAGGTCAGTTAGCCTAATTGATGGCTTTATCAGGTTGATCGAGAAATGGAACTTTGTCGCAGCTGCGGCTCTAGTAAGGCTTCAATTAGATAGCATGTTACGCCTTTATTATATTGCCCAGCATCCCACCGAAAGGCATCGAATATTGCAGGAGTGGTTAGGGGGTGCTCAGTTCGACAAAATTAAAATGATGAAAGACGGTAAGCAGCAGATGAAAGACTGGAATCTTTGTGAAGAGATTAAGCCGATATTTCCTCGCGTGCATGATATCTACTCCGAGTTATGCGACTATGTGCATTTATCAACAAAACACCTGACACTTACAGCTACTTCCATCGAAGGAAGAACGGTCGGCTTTGCGATCAGTTCTACCAAGGATCATTTGCCAGAGGATCAATACCGAAAACTGCTACAGATGTTCATAGAGTTTTCTCGGCTAATTAATACTGCATTGGATGGGTGGCTTAGCTGGAAGACAATAAATCTTATTGAGAAACGATAGTCGTTATTTGAGTCGTGCCAATTTGCATTGTTCTAAATACACGCCTACATTTCGCGGACGACTACGAGCGATTCAATTATATTGCCCATGCCAAACATTCCCTCAAATGGGCAAGGAACGCACTCGTCCTGTTTTCCTGAGGGCAACTGGTTGTACGCGAAACTCGCGAAGGATTTCATCGAGGATGCAATGGACGGGAAACATATTGCCTCTTTGTTGAAGGAGAGATTTATATCTCATTTACTCTCTGTTCCTGACCCGAGGGAAGAGCATTCTTGGGAACGTTCATTGCCGGTGATGGCACGTGTCATGGCTTCCGCTGGAATGAGAGATCAGTTAGTTCTGCTCGAGTATTGTCCTCCCTCACGTGATAGATGTCCTTCGAGGGTGGATATGGTTATCTGTGGGCAGGACAGTGCGGGAAAGACACACGTAGTATTGTTGGAGCTAAAACAGTGGTCATGCGACTTTCTGCGTCGTTCATGGAAGAGGGGATACGTGCGAGTTGGGGCTGGAAACGAGTGTGTAGAAAAAGAGCATCCTCGTTCGCAGGTTGAGAAATATCGAAGGCACATGCGCAAAGTTCTTGAAGTATGTGATTTACCACCGGATTTCCTTGTTTTCGAGGCATATGCATATTTGCATAATGCTCATCACCTTTCTCGGAAGGCAAAGAGAATTCTCTATGGCAAACACCACGATCATGATTTAGATACGAGGCTTTATACGGAAGAGTTCACTGGTGCGCTCATCAAGCGTTTGCGAGAGCATGTTGGTGCAGGGCATGGACAGGAAGCCTTTGCTGCCCTCAAAGAAGTCCAAAAGAGGGCAATCCATGCAGTGAAACGTCTGCCCATTCGTCGTCGATGGCCGTTCTATAAGAAGATGTATTATGCATTTTTACGGAGGATGAAACGGGATTGGTTCTTAAGATGGCAGCTTTCGGCGTTGTTCCTTTTTGTGGTTGTGCCACTCATCATACTTATTGGAGGAGTATGGTGGGTTCTTTCGAGATAGAACTATGCTGCGTGTACAGAAAATCATCGGTCGTCTCTTCCATATCGTTGAGGAGCTTGAGCGCCGCTTTCCTGGTCGTCACTTCACGCTGGACGGTCACATCGTCGGGAGTTTGGGTGAAGTCTTCGCGGAGGAGCGGTACAAGCTCACGCTTTTACCTTCGTCGAACAAGACGCATGATGCGCGGAAGGGGAGTCGCCTCATTCAGATCAAGGCGACGCAACGGGGATGCGTGGCGATTTCCAGCGAGCCGCAGCACCTGATCGTTCTCAAGCTGCAGCCGACTGGTGTTTTCGAAGAGGTCTACAACGGTCCCGGTGATCGGGTGTGGCACACGTTAAAGGGCAAGAAGCGGCCGAAGAATGGGCAGTATCAGGTGCGGCTCTCGACGCTCCGTAGCATCATGCAGGGGGTCAGCGGGCGGGAGAGGATTGTGTGAAGTATATTTGAAACACTACTTCAAATGTTCTGATGAGAATAAACTATTACGAAGTCCTTTGACTCCGCTCAGGGTGACACCTTCCTCATCCCACCCCCACCGTCGCCTCTATGCCGATCGTCATGAAGGCCCACAGGCACCGGGCCAGTGAGGCTTTGGGGATGGATTCGCTCGAGTCCGGTTTCGCGACGCGCTGGTGGGTGCGATGCATGCGTTGCCCGCCCATGGAGAGGTGCAGAAGGTTGTAGCCGGGCGACCAGAGCGGCGCCACGGAGGGGCAGATGGTCACGTTCCGCAGGATTGTGCCGTAGGCGGGTGAGGAGGCGACGGGACCTTCCAGGATGCGCAGGAACCCGCCGGTGATGGGGCGATGGAGGTGGCCGCAGACGACGGCGCGCAGACGGGGGAGGAAGGGGGCGAGGCTCGGAGCGATGGCGCGAAGCGAGAACGGACTGTGGACGTAGAGGACCCAGGGGAGAGAGTTCGCGCGAAGGAGCGCGAGGAGGAAAGTGAGCTGATCGTCTTTCCGGCTGAGGATCCCGGAGTCGGCTCCGGAGTAATCCAGGAGCGGCGCAGCGAGACCGATGTGCAGCACGCCCTCCACGATCTCGCTCCAGAAGAGCGGGCCGAAGGTATTTTCGCAGTGTGAGAGACTCTCGCCGAAGAGGAGATTTTCGTCCGTGGCGGGGCCGGTGTCGTGATTGCCGATCGTCACGCGGACGGTGGTCCCGATGTCCCGCAGGCTCTGTATGCAGAGCCGCGATTCCTTGAGGAGCGAGGAGTGATTCAGGCCGCCCCTGTCCGTGCCGTACGTCACGTCGCCCAGGTGGATGATCAGCTCGGGTTTGCGCTCGGAGAGTTCGTTCCTGGTGGCCGCGAATGCCCGGCGAAACTCGCGTGCGAGGGGCAGGTAGAGCTGGGCGGCTTCCTCTGCAGGCAAAGATCGCAGCCACTGCGGAAGCACGGAGGCGTGCTCCAGAGCGAGGGGCAGGAGATGTGTATCAGCAATGCAAGATACCGGGGTCGACCGGACGGTGTGGGAGGAGCGTTTGTGCAAGCCGGGAAATGCTAGCAGGAGGGGGAGGATATGCAAGCATCTCGGCTTGTATTTTTTGGGTAGGGGAAGCGGAAAAACGGAGAGGGTAGAGAAGGCAGAGAAGGCAGAGAAGGCAGAGAGGGCAGGGAGGGCAGGAAGGTGCTCTGGGTGACACTGCTTCAGTACGCCTTCGCGTAGAGCGCCATCATGGTCGCGGGCTTGCCGCTCTGGATGTCCTTCGCGCCCTTCGGCGGTTTCTGCTCACCGAGGATGCGGATGGTCGCCTTGGTCTGCTGCTTGATGGCATCCGCGGACTCCACGGTCCCGTCCCACGCCGCCCAGACGAAGCCGCCCTTCCCCTCGATGAGCTTCGTGAACTCATCCATCGTTTCCGCCGATGACGTGTGCTCCTCCATGAAGGCCTTGGCCTGCGCGTAGAGCGTCTTGTGAATATCCGCGAGGAGCGCAGTCATCGCTTCCGGCGTGCAGGAGGCGAGCGGCATGGGCGTCTTCTCGCCGGTATCTCTGCGCACGACCATCACCTGCTTCTTCTCCAGATCCTTCGGCCCCAGCTCCAGGCGGATCGGCACGCCCTTCACTTCCCATTCGTTGAATTTGAATCCCGGGGATTTCTCCGCGCGGTCGTCGAGGCGGATCCGGATCGTCGCCTTCAGGCTCTCCTGCAATGTTCCCGCAGCCTTGAGGACCGCGGCCTTCTCCTCATCGCTCTTGTAGATCGGCACGATGACGGCCTGGATCGGCGCGAGGGGAGGGGGGAGGCGCAGTCCTTTGGCGTCGCCGTGCACCACGATGATCGTTCCGATGAGGCGGGTGGAGGCGCCCCAGCTCGTCATCCACGGGCGCTGCGCTTTGCCATTGGCATCGAGGAAACTCACATCGTAGGCTTCGGAGAAGCCCTGTCCGAGGTTGTGCGATGTTCCCGCCTGGATGGCCTTGCCATCCCGCGCCAGCGCTTCGGTGGTCATCGTGTAGTAGGCGCCGGCGAATTTCTCATGATCCGGTTTGCGCCCGGTCACGACGGGCAGCGCGAGGAAGTCGCGGTCGAAGTCTTCGTACATCTTCAGCGCCGCGTTGGCCATCTCGTCGGCGTCCTCCATCGTCGCGTGTGCCGTGTGGCCCTCCTGCCAGAGGAATTCGAGCGTGCGGAGGAAGGGCCGCGTGCGCATTTCCCAGCGGACGATATTGGCCCACTGGTTGATCTTCAGCGGCAGGTCGCGGTGGCTGTGGATCCACTTCGCGAAGGTGGCGTACATGATGGTCTCGCTCGTGGGGCGGATGTAGAGCGCCTCCGTCAGTTTCTTCCCTCCTCCTTCCGTCACCACCGCGCACTCCGGCGCGAAGCCTTCCACATGATCTTTCTCCTTCGCGAGGAGCGAGGCGGGGATGAGGAGCGGGAAGTACACGTTGTCCACGCCGAGCGCCTTGATGCGCCGGTCCATGTCATGCTGGATCCCTTCCCAGAGAGCGTACCCGTAAGGTTTGAAGATGATGCACCCCTTCACTTCGGAGTAGTCCGAGAGATCGGCCTGGGCGATGACATCCAGGTACCACTGTGGGAAATCTTTGGCGGGATCGGCGAGGCGAGACATTGTGGGGAGTGATGAAGGAGTGAGGCGTTTTGTCGTTTTGATTGTAGCAGGGGGAAGGCAGGAAGGGCAGAAAAGGCAGGAAGGGCAGGAAGGGCAGGAAAGGCAAGCGTCATGGTGAGCTTGCCGAACCATGACTCATAGCCGCGCCAACGTTCTCCTCATCCCTCGGCAAGCTCGGGATGACGTTGTCATGAGGCCAACCAGATCCCCACGACCGTCACTGCCGCGCCGAAGACGATGCCGCCGATCACTTCCAGGAGGGAGTGCCCGAGGCGCTCGGTGAGATGTTGCCACTCCTGCAGACGATTGAGGATCTTCGCCTGCTCGCCGATGGCCCTGCGGGAACTCATGGCGTCGTACCAGATCATGCACGCGAAGACGAAGGCGATGGCGAACTCCATGGATTCCAGACCCTGCTTGTACCCGACGATGATGATGAGCGACGTGACGAACGCGGAGTGGCTGCTCGGCATGCCGCCGGAGACGAAGAGGCGTGCGTGCCACTGCCCCGTCTTCATCTGCTCTGTGAAGATTTTCACGATCTCACTCAGAAGGAGGACGACGAGGGGGATCAGGAACGGATAGGTGCGGAGGAGGGTGAGGGACATGGCGAAAGTGTACGCGGCTTTCGTGGCGCAGAACAATACGGAGACTTCCTAAGATGTTTTCAGGCGCTTGGCGGTGTCGTTCCCCCGGGTTTCGCGGTTGGTGCGACGGGAGGCATCCCGGGCGTTGGCGTGGGGGCGGCAGCGATCACTGTCGCCTCCTTCTTCTTGGCGTCATTGTACGTACCCGCCGTTACGATGAGGCTTTCCAGTGTCACTTCAGTGAGGGAGGAATTGAGACTGCCCATGGCCGCGCCGATGTAGTCCTTGAAGCCCAGGACCCGGTCTTTCTCCGCTCTGGCTTCGTACAGCACATGCAACTTCTTCAGCTGTTCCCCCTTGGCCTGGGGATCTCCTTCCTTGAACGTGAGGCGGGGGTTCTTCTTGAGCTGTTCCATGATGAGTTCCATGTCTTTCTGCCACTCGGGTGCCAGAGGAGTTCCGAGGTACTGCTCGAGCCCCGCACGGAAGCCCAGGAATCCTGCGAACGAGAGGAGGAAATTTTTCGTCGCGGGCGATTTGTTGATTTTCTCAACCATTGGCTTGAACCACTTATCGACCCATCCGATGAGCTTGTCGACCCAGCCGAGCGGCCCTGCCTGGACCGTTGCGGACTCTGCGGCCGCTCCCACCGCGAGCAGGCTATTGAGCTGCTGCTCGATGCGTTCGACATCCTGATGCAGTGCGTCGCCCCTCGGCGTCAGAAGGTCGAGCTGCTCATTCGCGCTCTTCACTTCTCTGTGGAGGTCGGCAATTTGCTTGCTTGTTTCCGCGCTGACTTGCGCCTGCTCCGCTTTCTTCGCGAGTTCCTGGGTGCTCTCTTTCCACTGAGGAGCCTTCTCCCTGATCTCGTTGAACCGCTGTTCCTTCTGTTGCTCGGGAGTCAGTTCGTTGTGTGGAATTGCAGTACTCATGTTTGGATGGGAATGTGTGTTTCTTTCCTCTAATTATACGCCAAAAGCCGTTTTCCTGCAATGCCGTTTGGGACGGGAAAGTAGCGGCGCTTCGTCGCCGGGGGAGGCGGTTGTGGTATCGTGACTTTCTCCATCTTCCCCTCTCATCCACTATGAAACCAACCCCCGGACATGGCATCACCGTGGAGCACGTCGAGCGCGGCATCCAGCTCACGGACCGCGATCTCCTCTTCTTCGCAAAGAAGATCGGGCGGCTCGGGACGTACTGTCGCAGACTCAAGGATGAGGCGTCGGTGATCCGGGTGGAGACGGAGCGACGGCCGACCAAGAAGGACCGCGACCAGGTGAAGGTGATGATCACGATCACGCTGCCGGGGAAGCTGCTTCGCGCGGAGTCGCGCCGGGTGAGTCCGCTGGATGCCGTGGACCGCTGCATCGAGAAGCTCGAGCCGCAGATCAAGCGCTACAAGGATTTGCACACGGGAAAGGGACTTGCGAGTGCGAATCTTTCACGATGAGGCTGAGGCCGAAGCCCCAAATCCCAAGGACTCAAATCCCAAGGACGATTTGCTGAGTA
This sequence comes from Candidatus Peribacteraceae bacterium, assembly GCA_041666245.1. Classification (GTDB taxonomy): domain Bacteria; phylum Patescibacteriota; class Gracilibacteria; order Peribacterales; family Peribacteraceae; genus CAIKAD01. The sequence continues at coordinate 114,829 of JBAYHG010000006.1, read as the reverse complement.
TGTCTTGATGCTTGGGATTTCGTTTGGGATTTGGAATTTGGGTTTTGGGATTTCGTCATGGGACCGGGAGGGCGCCATTGTTTCCTGATTCGTCCGCGTCTACTGTCCGCTCATGTCTTCCACCCTCCATTTCGACGCGACCTACAGCAAGCGCATCTCGCGCCTCTTCTTCCTCCGTCCCCTCTGGATGCTCATCGAAATGTGGGTGCTCATGACGTGGGGTTTCCTCGTTTGTGTCATCAGGTTCCTGCATTTCTTCTACATGATCGTCCTCGGGCGCCGGAGCAAGGCGCTCTGGGAGATGCAGCTCCGCTTCCTTCGGCACGTGAGTCTGTGGAAAGCGTACATGTGTGCGATCACTGATAAGCGCCCGAAATTTATAGAGGAATAGCGTGGAAGGGCCACCTACGGTGTCCCTCCCACGAACCCACCCTTCCCTCAGTGGTGCGCTCTAGCGTTGGGGCCCGCGAGACCCAACGCTTCGCGCGGTTCATTCAATACCGATTTGTATGTGGATGTATATGTATTTGTCATGCGACAAATATTACGTAGCAGCAGGAGTGAAAAGATGCGCAGTTGTGCGTCTCTACTTCTTGCCCTTGCCTTCGCCCTTGCCCTTCTCGGCCGGGGCTGCGGCTGCAGCCGGGGCTGCTCCGGGAGCAGGCGCTCCTGCGGCCGGGGCTCCTTCCGCGGGCACGGCACCCTCAGCCGGTACGGCGCCTTCCGCGGTCGGGGCCGGTGTGATTTCCTCTTCTTTGCGCGGTTCCTGCACCGTGGCGATCACGGTGTCGCCCGCCTCCTTCACCTTCACGCCCTTCGGGAGCTTCAGGTCCTTCACGCACAGGTTCTGGTGGAGCTCCGCGAGGCTGGAGATGTCCGCGACGAGCTCGTGAGGGAGGTCGGTCGGGAGGCAGCGTACGGTGACGTGCTCGTGCGCCGTGACGAAGATACCGCCGAGATCCTTCACGGCGATGGACTCACCCACGAATTTCACGGGCACTTGCGTCTCGATCTCCTCCTTCAGGTTCACGGCGTAGAAATCGGCGTGGAGCTCGCGGCCGGAGATGGGATCGAAGGCGATGTCCTTGAAGAGGACGGGGATCTTCTTCCCGGCGACGTCCAGCTCCACGAGCGTGCTCTCCCCGGCCTTCACGAAGGTGCGGTGGAGGAGCTTCTCCTCGCAGACGACGCTCATGTTTTTCACATCGTGTCCGTACACGACGCACGGCACGGAGCCGCCGCGACGCATCTTCTTCGGTTTGTCCGTTCCTTCTCGCGCCGTTGCTGGGAGGGAGATCATGTCCATAGAGCCGGTCTAGGGTAGTGGAGGAGACTTGACGGGTCAATACGAAGGAATCAAAGGAGTCAAAGGAAACAAAAGAAACAAAGGATCCAGCAAAACGGATCTGTTTCGAACAATCCTGTGATTCCTTTGCTTCCTCTGTTTCCTATGTTTTCCGTGCGCCCCTCCACTTCCAGAAGTACTTCATCGCACTGACCAGATGAATGCGCACCGTCTTCTTCGTGAAAATCGACAGGAATCCACCCTGACTCAGACGGTGCTTGCGGTCGGTGGCGAACGCATTCGGGAAGTAGATGACCCTCGAGCCGGCGGCGCGGCAGCGGCGACAGAGATCAGTGTCTTCGAAGAAGAGGAAGAAGCGCGGGTCGAAGCCGCCGAGTCGTTCGAAGAGCTCGCGCCGAATGAGGAGGCAGGCGCCTGCCAGCCAGTCCACCTCCCGCACTTTCGACCGGTCCTCGTCGTACTGCAGGTAGCGGCGCATGCGTTTCGGGAAGAGGTGGCGGAGGAACGTTCGCTTGATGAAGATGTCTCCGGGGGTCGGGAAGGTGCGGAAAGAGTCGCGGATCGTTCCGTCAGAATGTCGTAGTTGCGGTCCCAGAATTCCGATCGAAGGATCCGCTTCCATCGCGGCGAGCATCTTCGCCAGCCCCTCCGGTTCCAGTTCGTTGTCGGGATTGATGATGAGGATGAAGGCACTTTCGACTTGCGCGATTGCCGTCTGATTGCCCTGCCCGTAGCCGATATTGCGTCGCGATTCGAGCATGCGCACCTCGACGGTGCTCGGTGTGACATGGTGGAACGTATTGCGCAGGACGCCGATGGAGTCGTCTTCGGAATGATTATCTACGATCAATATTTCCAATCCCGTGTCATCCCGAGCGGAGTCGAGGGAAGACATGGGAACCGCGTGTTGCGGTTCGACTTCGCTCACCGTGACACGCTTGGCAATGGTTTGGTTCAGCAGTGCCCGGACGCAGCGGATCGTGTCCTTGGGCGTCTTGTAGTTGAGGACGATGGCCGTGACGGAAGGCAGAGAGGGCAGAAAGGGCAGGAAAGGCAGGAGGGTCCGCGCATAGCGTAGCGTAAACGGGGAAAAGGCGCGCCTTTCGGCGCGAAGGGCTAGACTACATCTCCTCCCTTCCGGGAGGCTTTGATTGCTCATTCCCTTTCTTCGGCCAATAGGAGATGTGCCATGAAGAATGTCTGGTGGAAGGTTTCCGCAGTGTGTCTGTTCCTGGCCGTCATTGCGAACTGGGAGCGACCGGCACGGAAAGTGCGGGTGCAGAGGACGCAAGGCGACGGCCCTTCGATCCGTCTCGTCGTGACAATCGAGGGGCCCTACAGCGAGACAGTCGCCTTGGAGGCGGTGGAGTCCGCGAGCCGGCAGTGGTTCGACCTCTATCCGGACTTCGAGGAGATCAGTCGTAAAGTCTTGCGTGTGGATGGCCGGATCAAGGAGGTGCTGATCTTCCTCCGTTCCAGGCGGGAGAATCGGCGCCCCGAGTAATGCCGGGATTCCGTCGACAGTGCCTGACGCAATCCCGAAAAAACGCCGTCCCACCCGGGACGGCGTTTCGTGAATCCATGTTGGACGTTCAGATGAAGAGAGCGGCCAGAGCGAGGGTCAGCGTCGAGAAGAGCTTGATGAGCACGTGGAGCGAGGGGCCGGCGGTGTCCTTGAACGGATCGCCGACGGTGTCGCCCGTGACAGCCGCCTGGTGGGCCGGGCTGCGCTTGCCGCCGTGCAATCCCGTCTCGATGAGTTTCTTCGCGTTGTCCCATGCGCCTCCGGCATTGTTCAGGTAGGCGGCCATGAGCACGCCGACGATGGTGCCGACCATGAGGAGTCCGGCGACTGCCTCTTTGCCGAGCGCTACGCCGATGATGATCGGGGAGACGACAGCGACGATACCGGGGAGGATCATTTCCTTCAGGGCTGCCTTCGTCGAAATGTCGACGGCAGCGGCGTAGTCCGGCTCCTCCGTGCCGTCCATGATGCCCTTCTTCTCGCGGAACTGCTTGCGCACTTCTTCGACGATGACGCTCGCGGCGCGACCGACGGCGCGGATCGTAAGCGAAGTGAAGAAGAAGACGACCATCGCGCCGAGGAAGGCGCCGATGAAGACTTTCATGTCCGCGAGGTTCACCGATGTCATGTGTTTCTCCTCCATGTAGGCGGAGAAGAGGAGGAAGGCGGCGAGGGCGGCCGATCCGACGGCGTAGCCCTTCGTGAGCGCTTTCGTGGTGTTGCCCGTGGCGTCCAATTCATCGGTGACGACGCGGTAGGCTTCCGGCGCCTTGGACATCTCCACGATCCCGCCGGCGTTGTCCGTGATCGGGCCGAACATGTCCATGGCCAGCACGTAGCCGACGACGGCAAGCATGCCCATGGTCGCAATGGCCGTGCCGTAGATGCCGCTCGCCAGGCCGCCGCCCGTCTGCAGTCCGCACTCGTAGCTGACGAAGAGTGCGGCGCACACGGCGAGCACCGAGAGAGCCGTGGACTCCATGCCGATGGCCGTGCCGGAGATGATGTTCGTGGCGTGGCCGGTTGTGGAAGCGTCCGCAATGGCGTGAACCGGACGATGCTCCTTGCTCGTGTAGTAGTCCGTGATGTAGACGAAGGCGACCGAGGTGAATACGCCCGCGAGGCCGGCGAAGAAGTACCAGAGGCCGGAGGTGCCGTTCGTGTTCAGGAGGTAGTGCGTGGTGACGTAGAGGGCGAGCGTCGTGAGGACCGTCGTCACCCAGAAGCCGCGAATCATGGCCTTCATGGGCACTTCATTCGGCTTTGCCTTCACGGTGTAGACGCCGATGATGGCCGCGATGAGGCCGATGGCGCGGAGGATCAGCGGAAACATGATGCCGGGGAGGCCGAAGGCGGCGACGCCGAGCACCATGGCGCCGATATTTTCGGCGGAGATGGATTCGAAGAGGTCCGCGCCGCGTCCTGCGCAGTCGCCGACGTTGTCCCCCACGAGGTCAGCGATGACTGCGGGATTGCGGGGATCGTCCTCCGGGATGCCTGCTTCGATCTTGCCCACCAGATCCGCGCCCACGTCCGCCGCTTTCGTGTAGATCCCTCCTCCCAACTGCGCGAAGAGCGCGACGAAGCTGGCGCCGAAGCCGTAGCCCGTGATGAGTTTCGGAATGGCGACGCTCTCGTAGCCGAAGCCGAGGCGGTAGACGAGGTAGAGGCCGCTGATGCCGAGGAGGGAGAGTGCCGTGATGACGATGGCTGATACCGTGCCGCCGCGGAGTGACATTCTCAGTGCGGCGTTGAGGCCGTGCTGCGAGGAGCTGGCGGTCTTCAGGTTCGCCTTCGTGGCGACGATCATGCTGACGACGCCCGAGAGGCCGGAGAGGAACGCGCCGAGGAGGAAGGATGTGCCGACTTCCAGACCGTTCTTCCAGCCGTCCGCTCCGCCCGTGACGCCGTAGATGGCGATCATGAGGACACCGACGATGACGGTGAGGAGGGCGATGGTGCGGTACTGGCGCTTCACGAAGGCGTTGGCGCCGGTCTGGATGGCGTGCGCCACCTTCTGCATGGCGGGCGTGCCGTTGTCCGCGCGCTTGAGAGCGCTCCAGAAGACGAGGCTGTACGCGAGTCCGATGAGCGCCACGACGGGGGCGAAGAGCTCGAGGGAAACATTGAACGGAACCATACGGGGGAGGGGAAGAAAAATGGCAATCTCGGCAATATGCCGGTTTCCCGCGGAGGGTACGGTATTTGGTACTCGTTCGCAACCGTTGGGGGATTATGACGATGCCGGGGGGAAACTCGTCAGCATCCTGAGATCGCTGGGCTCTTCGGCATCCTCATCGCTTTCGGTATGCTGTGCGCATGGCGGCATCGAACCCTTCGGCTTCGCTCAGGGCAAGGCGCAAACCGGTGACGAACGGGAACCTGGCGGCCCTGCGCAAGCGCGTGGCGTCGGCGCCGACAGACCCCGGTGTCTACCGCTGGCTCAATGAGGAGGGGACGGTGCTCTACGTGGGAAAGGCGAAGAATCTCCGTAATCGTCTCCGTTCCTACGTCACCAAGGACACGGCGGCCGGTCCGTGGAAGCAGAGCTTCCTCCAGCAGATCGCGGATTTCGAAGTGACGGTGACGAATACCGAGCTCGAGGCGCTCATCTTCGAGACGAACCAGATCAAGAAGCTCCGGCCGAAGTACAACGTCCTCATGAAGGACGACAAGAACTACATCTATGCAAAGATCACCCTGAAGGATCCGTTCCCGCGCGTCGAGTCCGTCCGGAAGGTGGAGGATGATGGTGCCAAGTACTTCGGTCCGATGCTGAGCGGCGGGGAGCTCTGTGCGATGCTCACCATGTTGCGGTCGGTGTTTCCTTTCAGAACTTGCTCCATGGAGATTGAGTTGAAGAAAGGGCAGAGAGGGCAGGGAGGTAAGAAAGGGCAGGGAGGGCAGGAAAGGCAGGAAGGTATTCCGCTTGAGGTTGTCTGCAAGCACAAAGACCGGCCCACGCCGTGCCTCGATTTTCACATCCAGAAGTGCAGCGCACCGTGCGACGGGCGGCGGACGCCGGAGCAGTACTACAAGGAGTCGATCGAGGGCGTGATCAGATTTTTGAAGGGCGATTACGAGAGCGTTCGTCCGCTCTTCGAGGAGCGAATGAAGAAGGCTGTGGCGGAGAAGAAATTCGAATTGGCGGCGCAGTTTCGTGACAATATCGCGGCGCTCAAGAAGCTGCAGGGCAAGCAACTCATCTCTGACACCTCGGGCGAGGATTCCGACATCATCGCGGTGGTTGTTCTCTCCGGGCGCGCGGATGTGACGGTGATGCAGCGGCGCGGCGGCAAGCTGATCGGCGATCAGTTCTTCTCGCTCTCCGGAAATGCTTCAGATCCCGCGGGCGTCCTCGAACAGTTCCTGCCGCAGTACTACGGTGACGGCTCGGAGATCCCGGACCAGATCATCGTGTCGGAGGAGATCGCGGAGAAGAGCGTGCTGGAGGAGTGGTTCTCGACGAAGAAGGGGAAAAAAGTTCGCATTCTTCTCCCTGAACGCGGTCGCAAGTCGCACCTTCTGCAACTCGCGGAAAAGAATGTTCGCGAGAAGGCGCGGCAGCGCGAAGCCAAGTGGGAAGCCGAGAAACGCAACGTCGAATCGGCGCTCAACGAATTGCAGTCGGCGCTTGATTTGTCTGATCCCCCTGCGCGCATCGAAGGGTACGACATTTCACACCTCGGCGGGACGGAGACCGTCGGGAGTATGAGTGTGATGGTGAACGGCAAGCCTCGCAGCGACCAGTACCGGTCATTCACGTTGCGATCCCTGAAGAACGGCGAGGTGGACGATTACAAAGCACTGAAAGAAGTCCTGAAACGACGGTTACGTCACCTTCTCTCGGATCTCAGACAGGAGGAACGCGAGTGGAAGAAGAAGGGAATCACGTTCGGCAAAGTGCGCAAAGCCGAACAGAAACGCATCGTGCAACTTCATGAGGAGCACTATCAGGAGATCAACAATGAGGACATTGATTTCCGGCGGTACCTCGTTGCCCGGAAAGACAGCGACACCATCGTCGGGTTCTGCCGTACGGTGGAACATGCCGGTGGGTACAAGGAGCTCAAGAGTCTGTGGGTTCACAGTGATTCCCGCGGGCAGAAGCTCGGACATTTCCTCGTGAGAAAATTGCTGAGCATGCAGAAGAACACAAAGAAGGTGTACATCACGGCCAAGACATCGCTCGTGGAGTACTACGAAGAGCTCGGCTTCCGGCACGTCGATACGCCGCCGGGCATCATTGTGAAGAAGCATCACAGAGCGGCGAAGAAGAAGGGTGTGCCGCCGGGCGTGGTGATGGTCTACATATTTTCAGAGCACAAATACGATGCTTCCCTCGGGGCCAAACCCGATCTCCTCGTCATCGACGGTGGCAAAGGGCAACTCTCGGCGGTCAGGGAAGTCCTCGCAGAGCTCAAGCTCGAGATTCCCGTCATCGGATTGGCCAAGCGGGAGGAGCAGGTGTTCATGTCTTCCAGGAAGAACCCGGATGCTGTGGAAGAGATCATCTTCGCCGCGGACTCACCCGCGAAGTTCCTCCTCATGCGGCTTCGGGACGAGGCGCACAGATTCGCCAACCGTCATCGCGAAGGCCGCGGCGCGAAGGCGGCGCAGGCCACGATCCTCGACGAGATTCCCGCCGTCGGGCCGGAGACGCGGAAGAAGCTCCTGCAGAAGTTCGGCTCGGTTTCCGGGATTCGGGAGGCGACGGATGCGGAGTTGTCGGACGTGTTGAGTGAGGGACAATTGAGGGAGCTACGAAAGAAGATTTGAACCATTTCTCGTTTGCGTGTTGGCTCGTTCGCTGGTTCTTCAAGAAATATTCTTGTAGAAATATATCGAGCTAACCAGCTAACGAGATACAGAAACTAATAGTGGAATCCATGTGCATAGTCCCCAAACCTGATCCCGAATGTGTTCGCCCACACATCCACGTTGATCCACCGGTCGCCGATGCGCACCCGGCTGTACTGATGCGGTGAAATGGCAATGAGTGTCCAGCGCGTGCGCACGTCCTCCGCGCGAAATTTCCCGCTCCTGAGGAGCAGTGTCCGCAGGAGCCTGTTAAAATTCGTGCAGTGGAGGAAGCCGCTCTTCGTCCAAAGTTTTTCTGGAGCCTGCGGCCAGAGTCTCCAGATGCGCGTGTAGGTTTTCCCGTGCCCGCCGTGGTACTTGGTGGCGAGGATGTCGTACGCCCGCTGCAGGCATTCTTCCTGACTTGTCGTCGCACTTAATTCTGCGACAACTTCACCGATGGATGGAGAAGTGGGAAGCGACATGGAAGCAGTCTAGCGTACATCGAAGTAATCCTCGTCTCCGTCGGTCTCTTTGGTTTTTTCAAGTTACTTTTCCCTCGTTCTTCTTTGCTCTCGTTCCGTTCTGCTCCTATAATCAGCCATCATTCCCAACAAGATCTATGAAGCGATTCTCCGTTCTCCTCGGTGCCGTCGGCGGTGCGCTCGCCGGTTATCTCCTCAGCAATGAGAAGCTCCGCACGGAGCTGACGAAAGCGAAAGATCCGGAAGCGGCGGCCAAAGTCTTCGGCAAGCATTTACAGCAGGACGGTTCCAAAGTGGCCAAAGAGGTGAAGCGGTTCGTGGAGAGCGATGATGTGCAGAAGAATCTCGCGAAGGCCAAGAAGTTCGCTGCCGGGAAACTCAAGGAGGCGAAAGCGGGTATGAAGGAGATGATGAAGGAGGGGAAGAAGGAGGCTGCCAAGGCCATGAAGAAGGGGACGAAGGCGGTCAAAGAGGCGATGGCATAAGCGTCATGGTGAGTCCTTCGGTAGGTTCAGGACACGTGATGTTCATGAAGAGTGCCCCCAGGCCGGGGGCTTCATGATAGACGGATAATGACCGTTGGCCTGGGGGCGAATGAGAACTAAGAGAGCGCTCTCATCTGAGGGCAATCTATGGGTTATTCGGTTGTAGTCAAACCTATCTGACAAGAAATCAAAGCTTGCGCGCCTGGCTCAAAAGCGTAGAATCCACGGCGGGCTCCAGGAGAAATAACACCCCCCGGACTGCCCATTTTCTTTATGATGAATCCCGCGAAGAAACCACCGATTCCCCACGCCCGTTTCATCATCGTGACCGGCGGGGTCTGCAGTTCGCTCGGCAAGGGGATCGCGGTGTCGTCCATCGGCGCGATCATGAAGGCGTGCGGGTTCAAGGTGTTTGTGCAGAAGCTTGATCCCTACCTCAATGTTGATCCCGGCACGATGAGCCCCTTCCAGCACGGCGAGGTCTACGTGACGGACGACGGCGCGGAGACGGATCTGGATTTGGGTCACTACGAGCGCTTCATCGATGAGCCGATGAGCAAGCTCTCCACCGTCACGACCGGGCAGATCTACCAGTCCGTGCTCGGCAAGGAACGCCACGGCGATTACCTGGGGAAGACGATTCAGGTTGTGCCGCACATCACGAACGCCATCAAGGATCGGATGAAGGATGCGGCGGAGCAGAGTGGGGCCGACATCATGCTCGTGGAGATCGGCGGAACCGTGGGCGACATCGAGGGCGAGCCGTTCCTGGAGGCGTTGCGGCAGATGCGCGCTGAGTTGGGACCGTCCCGCATCTTCCATGCGCACCTCACGCTCCTGCCGTATTTGGAGGCCAGCAAGGAGGTGAAGACGAAACCGACGCAACTTTCCATCCGGGAATTGCGGCGGATCGGTTTGCAGCCGGATATGATCATCGCGCGGGCGGACAAGAAGATCCCCAAGGAGCTTCTCGACAAGATCAGTCACTTCTGCGGCGTCGATCGTCGAGCGGTGATTCCTGCGCAGACCGTCAGTTCCATCTATGATGTGCCGCTTCGGTACCAGAGCTGCGACATGGCGCAGATCATCGCGGAGAAGCTGGAATTGGGCGATGTGAAGCCGAACATGAAGGCATGGGAGGCGGGAGAGAAGCGCTACTTCGCGGCGGAGAAGGAGATCGAGATCGCGCTCGTCGGCAAGTACACGCACCTCGACGACGCGTACCTCTCCGTCATCGAGTCCCTCAAGTCCGCCGCGGTCTTCAACGGCCGGAAGGCGAAGGTCGTCTGGATCGATTCGGAGAAACTTGAAGAGGATGATAAGGAAGTGTGGAGCAACTTGAAGAAGTGTGCGGGCATCGTTGTTCCCGGCGGGTTCGGGAAGCGCGGCATCGAGGGGAAGATTCTCGCGGCGAAGTACGCGCGGGAGAAGAAAGTGCCGTACCTCGGTTTGTGCTTGGGGAGCCAGATCATGGCCATCGAGTTCGCGCGGCACGCGCTCAAAGATCCCGAGATCACGAGCGAGGAGTTCGATGAAGAGGGGAAGCTGAGCAAGGACAAGTACGTCGTGCACTTCCTCCCCGGACAGTACAAGGAGAGGAGCAAGGGCGGCACACTCCGGCTCGGCGCCTATCCGTGCAAACTGAAGAAGGGGACGAAGGCGCAGAAGGCCTATGGTGTTATGGAAATCTCAGAACGCCATCGTCATCGTTACGAATTCAACAATGATTATCGGGCGAAGCTCGAGAAGAACGGTATGATCATTTCCGGTGACTCCCCCAAGGGCGACCTGATGGAGATCGTGGAGATTGAAGATCATCCCTTCATGGTGGGGAGCCAGTTCCATCCGGAGTTCAAGAGCCGCCCGCACAAGCCGCATCCGCTCTTTGCCGCGTTTATGAAGGAAGCGGTGAGAAGTGCATAAGGAGATTTTGGCTCCAGTATGTACAGGGAAAAGAACTTGCAAATGCAGAAATATCTGTTATATTGCAAATATATGAAGCCAGAAGGTATTGATGCAGCACAGGGAGTCGCCGTTCGTTTCAGCGATCTCGTCCTGCGCACAGCGGATGCGCTCCGTACCGGGAAGTCCCCCGGCGAAGTCACGTTGAACGATGTACGGAGTGCCTGTGATGCGCTCATGTCGCAGGGGCCGGGATGGAAACCGGAAGGATGCAACGGAGAGACGACCCCGACACTGGCGCAGACATATTTTGAGGCATGGCATGGTCCTGTTTCGAACATCCGGATGTCACCGGTCGGGACTGATATGCGCAAGCACGGAATCCCCATTCTCATTCGTGCCGATCATTCTCACGATGCAGATTTGCCAACGGTGGGACCGGAGTGGCGCCAAACGGATTCGAATCCGCAACCGGAAACGGCCGTGGCAGTGGCGTCGAAACAGCCTGCGGAGCATCGCAAGATCGAGGCGAACGACGAAGCGCGGTTGTTCATTTGGGAACTCCACGGAACAATTCTCCGTGCCATCCATGCCGCCCTCGAACGATATCGTAACCGATTACAGAGGGGCAGCGGCGAACAGGCCGCCAGAAGGGAAATTCGGAGAAACGGAACGACCGATGTGTACACACTTGCCGAGTATGCATCGACGGATGTGGATCAACTTCTCAGGGAGACGAGGAACATGTTGCATGTCGCACTGACGATTGCAGAGACGCTTTATTCCGTGGGCTCTCAGATGATTGATGAGGCATTCCCTCTGAACACGAAGCAACCCTGGAGAGTGCGTCGTTATCTTCCGAGGGGCATAGGAGACGGAGAATCGGGAGCTGGTGTCTGATGATCGGGTGCGCACTCCACAGTTCTTGCTATACTGCACGCGGTGAACCTCTCCCAGACCATCCTCGGAGTCCGATTCGGGAACCCGACCGTTCTCGCCTCGGGCATTTTGGGGAGCACGGCCGCGAGCGGGATGCTGGGTGCGGCGAAGGGGGGAGTGGGGGCAGTCACCACGAAGTCACTCTGGCTCCATCCGCACAAAGGCCATCCGCAGCCCACGGCCTTCTCCACGGAGCACTGGACCATCAATGCCGTCGGGGTGCCGGACGATCCCGCGAAGTCGTACGCGGAGATCGAGGCGTACAACAAGGAGAAGCCCGTGCCGCTCATCGCCAATATCATCGCGGAGTCCGCCGAGAACTACGGGAAGACAGCGGAGAAGATTCTTCCCCTGAATCCCGATTTCTTCGAGGTGAATATCAGCTGCCCCAATGTGGAGGATGAATTCGGAAAGCCCTTCGCGTGCAGTCCTTCTGCGGCGGCTTCCGTCACCAGGGCAGTGAAGGCTGCGGCGGGGAAGATTCCCGTCTTCATCAAGCTCTCGCCGCAGGCGCTCTCCATCGCGGAGGTGGCCAAGGCGTGCGCGGATGCCGGTGCCGACGGCTTCACCGTGATCAACACGGTCGGGCCCGGCATGTCGATCAATCTGAAGACGCGGAAGCCTGTGCTTTCCAATCGCGTGGGTGGCGTGTCGGGGCCGGGCATCAAGCCGGTCGCCGTGCGCTGTATCGCGGATGTGTACGCGGCGACGAAGGGCAAACTTCCCATCATTGGGACGGGGGGTGTTTCCACGGGAGAAGATGCGATAGAGCTCCTGCTCGCAGGGGCCAGCCTCATCGGCATCGGGACGGCCATGTGGAAGAGGGGGGCCGACGTCTTCAAGAAAGTCTGCGATGAAATGGATGCGTGGGGGACAGCCAACGGCGTCAAGGACATCAAGGAGCTCATCGGAGCAATTCATAGATGATTGATAATGGACAATTGAGAATTATTCTCTTCGTGAACTTTTTATGATTGCGGTAAGGAGTCTGAGGAGTTCATCCAATTCTCCGAGTAGTTGGCCCGCTTCTTTTTTGGTGTTGGGGAAGCTGTCGCGAATGAAGCGAAGCCAATACTGACTTTCAGATGCTTCTTTCAAAGAAATACATAATTTCGACACAAAATCTCTTCTGCTCTGAGCCTGTTGCGCTTCTTCGATATTGGCTCCAATACTCGTGCCTGCCTTCAAATACTGTTTGCTCAGCACGTATTCCCTTTCTTTCTGAAGAGAGATACAGAAATGAACAGTATGTAATGCGAATGCATACGCTTTTTGCCGGAGAGGATTTTCTCTTTCCATGCAATCATTATCCTTCCAGTTATCTTTTCAGGTCATTATCAATTTTCAATTATCAATTATCCATTCATTCCTTCTTGAATCTAGACCTGCTCAAATGGCGTTCTGCGTGTCGGTGGAACGCCATGCTCTACAAATATTTTCTTCGTTATCCGGTTGTTCCGCAGAGTGGCTTTCCCTACCCTTGTTTCCAGGATATGGGGGAGCAGGAAACGGTGTTGGCACTCGTCAAGGAAGAGTGCTAGACACCTCCCCCCAAGGTATGTATCATTCCCCAGTCTTACTTCTTTTCCACCCTTTCCTATGACAGGCCCAGGTTGTGGTTCCGGTTGTGATTGTGGTTTCGGCCCCGGTGGCTGCTGCTAATTCACACACATTCCCCTCAAGGGATTTTGAAAGAGCGGCCCATCGGTCGCTCTTTTTTTGCGGTGCATGTTCCGCTTAACCCCGATGGCGTATCGGCACATCAAGCTTTCGTTCGAACCACCGGACGAACCTGCGCCATGCCGTCTTCTTTCCTTCCAGCTCTTCCATGCGGACGACGTAGACGACGTAGAGGAGGAAAGCGCCGAGGATGAGGAGCATGCCCGAGAAGAGCGTTCGGGAAGCATGTTCCTGCGCTTGCCATGCCGGCATCGCAGCCTGGTGGAGCTGCTGGCCCTGCGTCTTCTTCCCACGCCAGACGCGGTCTTCCGTGCCGTCGTGCATCCGCACGACCTGTGCGTTCGTATATGTCTTCGTTCCGAGCCCCGTGAGGGACATGCCGGTCACGACCAAGACGGCCAGAGCGAGACGGGCGATCGTGTGAGTGTGTGTGTTATTCATGAGAATATTATACTACATATTTGCAGAAATAGGAAGTAGCAAGAATGGCTTATTTAAGCCATACTTGCCTGTATCATAAAATAATGTTACATTATACTTAATGGCATCATCACTTTCCGAAACATTGGTTCAAGCTGCTCTCCGAAGAATGAGCAGTTCTGATCAGCAAGCATTGCGGAGTGATCTTCAATTTATAGCAACTCAAACGGAGTGGATGCACCGATATTTTGAACGGGGAATGATCGCAGAAGCGAATCGCGAAGCTGCAACTATCGATCATGCCATGGCGGGAGTGCTGAAGCGCATCGAGTATGCACTAGGTAAGTGACTGTCTTCGGTTGAAATGGCAGCCCCACGGAGAATCGAACTCCGATTACAGGAATGAAAATCCTGTGTCCTAACCGTTAGACGATGGGGCCACGGGAAAAAAGATCAGGTCGCTCCATCAGTATACCAGTTTTTCCTCACGTCGTGCTCTGTAGTTTCTTACGGATGTTCGCTCTCCGGGAAGCGAATCGTGACCTCTCCGATACGGTTCAGGGCGCTGATAATGAGACAGATCTGGTAGTGGGACGCATGGCGCACCTTCAAGATTGCGCTCGGTCCGATGTGTTCCACTTTGAGGGGGGGCACCCCTGCATTCCTCAGTGTTGCCAGCGCCTGTTCCAGCTCTGTGCGCACGTCGCGCTTTTGCTCGTTGAGCACCAGGTCCATCGAGTCATCTCCTTCCGCCGGTCCCTTCGCTTCAAACAGGAGATGCGCAATGGTTGTGAATGGGCCGGAGTCGGACGTATTCCCGTTCATGAGACGGGCAGGATATGGATCTCTGTGCACTTGTCAATGACTTTGGAGCCTCATTCCACGTGCACTTTCGCGCCTTTTTTCACCTCCACGTTCCCGATGGTGAGGGCCAGGAAGGCGCCGATCGCGACGACGATGGCCGAGACGAGGAAGACGGTGTGGTACGCGTCGATCTGCGCCTTGAGGCCGATGAGCGCGACGTAGGTGCCGTACGCGGCGGGGTCCGCCTTGTCCGAGAGGGAACTCAGCTCCGAGATCCGCAGGACGTTGCGTTCCGTGGTGTTGGTGAGGATCGTGCCGAAGACGGCGATGCCGAAGGCGCCGGCGATGTTGCGGGCGAGCGCGAGAATGGAGGAGGCAATGCCGACTTCCTCCGCGGGCACGGCCGAGGCGATGATGTTCGTGCGCTCCGCCATGCCGAAGCCCATGCCGAAGGCCATCACGCTCATGGGGAAGATGACATCGAAGACGCTGGAGCGCGGGTCGAGGCCGGTGAAGAGGAAGAGCCCGAACGCCGCAATGGCTGTGGAGAACATGATGATGTAGCGCGATTGCACTCTTCCCGTGAACCACCCCCCGAGCGGCGAAGCGATCATCATGAATGCGGCGATGGGCATGAAGAGGTATCCGGTCTGCGTGGCGTCGAGGCCCATGTAGGTCTGCGCGAAAATGGGGATGAGGAAGATCGATCCCATCATGCCCATGAAGACGATGAAGTTATTAAGGAGCGTCTGGACGAACACGGAATTCTTGAAGAACTTCAGGTCCACGATGGGCTCGTCATGGTGATGTTCCGCGAGAATGAACGCGACGGTCCCGACAACCGTGACGACGTACGCAATCCAGCTCTTCAGTGAGAACCAGCCCCAGTCGAGACCCTTGTCGAGAACGAGCACGAAAGCGGAGAGCGCGATACCGAGGATCAGGGCGCCCCGGACGTCGAAGGCGCCGGGTTTCTTCTCCGACTTGGATTCGCGGATGAACGCCATGGCCATGAGCAGGCCGACGATGCCCACGGGGAGATTGATGAGGAAGACGGAGCGCCAGCCGAAATTGTCGATGAGCGGTCCGCCGAGGAGCGGCCCGAAGACGGTGGCGGCTGCGAAGGAGGCTGACCAGAGGCCCAGCGCCTGCGCCCGTTCTTTCCCTTCCGCGTACGTCACCGCGAGGATGGACATGGCCGTGGGGTAGTCGGCGGATCCCGCGATGGCCTGGATGATCCGGAAGACGATCATCGAGGGCAGATTCCACGCGAACCCGGCGAGGATGGAACCCACGATGAAGATGGAGAAACCGAGGATGTAGATCTTCTTGCGTCCGAGCGTGTCGCCGAGCTTGCCCCAGATGGGGACGAAGACCGCATTGGCCAGGATGTACGCCGTGGCGATCCATCCGGCGGCGGAGACGGTGATGTGAAAATCATCGATGATGTCCGGTAGCGCGAGATTGACGATGGTCTGATCGAGGCGCCCGAGGAAGGTCCCGATGATCACCGTGAGGAGGATGAGCCACTTGGGAATGCCGTTGTGATGAGTGGCGGAGTTCATGATGTCACATGAGGAAGCACCAAGCCCCAAGCCCCAAATCCCAAGAACGACTCTTCGAGAATGTCTTGGTGATTGGGACTTGGGATTTGGTCATTCGAACAGGCGGGAATGGAAGGAGAAACAGATCAATTACTTCACAATCCATACCCTCGCCGACATACCATTCTGCAGACCCGGGTTCAGCTCGTGGTCGTAGCCGATCTTCACGTCGAATTCCTTCTCCTCCCGTTTGTCGGAGATGTTGAAGACCACGTCGCCCTGGCGCTTCGTCTGGCTCACTGCTTCGACCGTTCCCTGAAACTTCTTCGATCCGAAGGCATCCACGGTGAAGATCACATCCTGTCCGACGTGCACGTTCTTCAGCCCCTTGTCCTCTCCGATGCGCGCGATGACATGGAGTTCCTCCGGCTGGATCATGGTGACGACCGCCTGGCCCGCCGCGAATGCCGCGCCGATATTCTTCTGGACGGCCACGGCGATTCCCGCGACCTGCGTGCGGATCACTTCATCGCCCACTCTGGCGACGACCTGCGACGCCTGGAGTGTGTCGCCCTCTTCCACGCTCACGCGCATGAGGATGCCCGGCACCGGAGCGCCGAGCTGGATGAGGGGGGCCGAAACTTCCGCTTTCTCCGTGAAGACATACTTCTGCTGTTCCAGGACGTACCAGATCCCTCCGATGGCGGCGAGAACGGTGGCGATGAGGAGGCCCGCAGTGATCTGCCGGCGGTTCATGGCCGGTTTCCGAGGGGGCGCGGCGGGGGAGGAGAGAGGGGTGTCCATAGGATCAGCGGGAACGATGGAGGATGGTGGAGAGGATGCGAGCGAGCGTGGTACGGTCGTACGGCGTGAGGATCGAGAAGATGGGGGAAAGCAGGGCCGCCTTGTCCTTGCGACCGGCCGCGAGCGTCTTCCGGCCTTTCGGCGTGAGACGGAGGAAGGTGCGGCGGCGGTTCTTTGGATCCTGCGTGCGGCACACGAGGCCGTCTGCCGCCATACGGTCCGCGAAGGCGCTGGCCGTGGAGGGAGAAACGTTCATCATGCGGGAAAAATCGCTCATGGTGACATGCGGATGGTCGCTCACAGCTTCCAGCGCGAAGAGCTTTATGACGCTCGTACCGGGTTGTGTCCGACCGGACGCTTTGCGCATCATACGGCCCAATTCGACGGTCATGCCGATGAGGTCGCGGGAGGGAATACTTCGCATAGCGAAATGTTGAGGGGCGATGCTACCTGTCCGTTCATGATTGTCAATATCCGTTCGATAGGATCTTC
The DNA here is from genome assembly GCA_041666245.1 of Candidatus Peribacteraceae bacterium. Classification (GTDB taxonomy): domain Bacteria; phylum Patescibacteriota; class Gracilibacteria; order Peribacterales; family Peribacteraceae; genus CAIKAD01. The sequence continues at coordinate 97,643 of JBAYHG010000006.1, read as the reverse complement.
TCTCCTGTTTCCCTTGACCTCTTTATGCCTCTGCTACACTCCTTTGCGATGAAGAGGATAAGGATTCTTCTCACCGGCATGTTCTTCGCGGCCTCTCTCGGGTTGCCGGTGGCGGCAGTGGCGCAGGGGATGAGCGTGGACTTCTCCCGCCTCGAGCGGTACGAGATGGAGGCCCAGAAAGGGTCGCGGCAGGCTGCAACGTACGAGCCGCTCATTTCTGCGGAGCGACAGCGTATCCGCCTGCTGATTGAGAAGGAGGTGAATGCACTGGTCCAGCCCGCGGAGTCGGAAAAGGATCTGGAACCTGCGAAGGCAATCGACAGTCAGCGCAAGGTGGTGGATGATCTCAGCGGACGCCTCAACGAGGCCACGGTGGATTTGAACCTGCTCAAGGATGAGGAGAAGGTGTACACGACGGGCGGGACGACCGGTACTGGCGCCATAGACGGCCGTTTCATGCTCACGAAGAGTTTCCCGGAACTCCTCGCACGCAAGGTGGTGCTGGAGGAGGAGATCGACTTATTTTCCAATGCCCTCTCCGCGCAGCAGACGCGTCTGAGCAAACTCCTTTCGGAGCAGCGTGCCGCTTCCTTCGGGATGCTCTACACGATCCTGTGGTACCTCGCGATCGTCGTGTTCGTGGTGTGGGCCGAAACGCTCGTGCGCACGCAGCTCCTCTACCGCATCCCGCATCGCGGGTTACGTTATGCGCTGGGCAAGGTGTTCACGGTTGTCGTGTACCTGAGTTTGCTCTTCTGGCTGGTCCAGCGGATCTTCCTCGAGAATCCCGGTCTCACGACAGTACTCGCCGTCATCGGCGCGGCGCTGGTTTTCATGCTGCAGGACGTCATCAAATCGTTCCTTGGCTGGCTCACGTACAAGGGCGCGCTCAAGCTCGGGCAGCGGGTGACGATCGGTGACTATACGGGTGACATCCTGGATATCGGCGTGCTCTTCACCACCATGCTTGTCTCCCGGTCTCCGGAGATGAAGGATGTATCGGAGGCGGGGAAGGTGGTGCGAATCCCCAATGCCCAGTTCCTCGTCGGCCCTCTCACCAATTTCAACAGCACGTCCGATTTTGAGAATGTCGAGATTCCCGTGAGGATCGCGGATCCGACACAGTCAAAACGTGCGCAGGAGCTCCTCGAGGAGATCCTCGTGGAGGAGGCACAGCGCTTCGCCGAGCAGGCAAGGAATCAGATGGATCGGCGCATGCGGGGGTTCTACTTCTCGCAGGTGTCGCCCGCGTGCCGGGTGTACATGGAACTCAATGAGAAGGCGCACCTCACGTTCCTCCTCTGTTTCCCGGCACCCATCGGGCAGCGGCGGGCTGTCGTGACACGGATCCTGCAGCAAGTGCTTGCCAAATTCGAAGAGAATTCCATCAAACTGGCGGATCCGGAGTGAGGCGCGGAAGGGCCACCTACGGTGTCCCTCCCACGAACCCACCCTTCCCTCAGCGGTGCGCTCCAGCGTCGGGGCCCGCGAGACCCGCCGCTTCGCGCAGTTGTTTCATATTTTTGAGGGACTGAGATTGAGGGGTATTCCAGGAATAGTCTGTGCCTTGCATCTGTTCTCCCGCACATTCAAACTGTCGCCCATGGGTCAGGAGAAGCTCGGTCATCGGCTCTTCCAGATCGGCGTCATCTCGAAAGGTATCGGGGGGCTCAGCGATGTGCTCCTGGGCATCGTCGCGGTTGCCGTTCCGAAGATTGCGCTGCAACACACGATCCTCAGTGTCTTCCACAATGCGCTCGTACGCGATCCCGATTTCGTCCTCGCCAATGTGCTGTATGAATCGCTCAGGGGGATCTCCATGAGGACGCAGCACTTCATCGCCTTCTACCTTTTCTCACACGGCATCATCAAGATTTTTCTCGTCACGCAGCTCCTCCGCGGGAAACTGTGGGCGTTCCCCGTCTCCGCGACGTTCATGAGCATCCTCATCTGCTACCAGCTCTTTCGCTTCACGCAGACACACTCCCTCGTTCTCCTTTTCTTCACCTTCCTCGATATCGCCGTCGTTGCGTTGATCGTCTATGAGCAGCAGCGGATGACGGGAGAGAGAGTGGGGAATCGAACGAACGAAGCTCATATGTGAGTGAGATTTGGCGTGTCACCCTGAGCGGAGTCGAAGGGCGACATGCGGCTGAAGAAGTTTGTGGAGTCGGCAGACGTTCTCCGAGACGCCCTTTCTTTCTCAGGGCAAGAAATCTTGGAGTTTACGGTGAGCTTGTCGAACCGCCCCTTCACCCCCATCGAGGCGCGCGGCTCCCACCCGTTTCTGTTTGCTGTTTGTTCGCTGTTTCTAGATTGTTCTTTTCTCCCTCACAAACACCAGCAGCACCGCAGCCAGAGCCGTGAGTCCGAGTGAGAAGAGGAAAGGGGCTGCGAATCCGGTACGGTCCCAGAGAATTCCCGCGAAGAGCGAAGCCGGCAGGCTCACGAGACCGATTGCCAGCTGGTAGCCGCCGAGCGCGCTCGCCACGTAGTCCTTCGGCGCCAATTCCGCCACGAACGTTTTTTGTACCGGGTCCAGCATGCCCAAATGCAGACCGTAGAGCACGAATGCGAGGACGACGAGAGAGGGTGAAGGCTGGAGCAGGAAGAGGCCGAGGACGCAGATCCACATCGCGAACGAGGCGAAGAGGAGGGGCTTGCGGCCGACCCTGTCCGCCAGGCGCCCGACCGGGAGGGAGACGATGGCGGCGACGAGCGAGTAGAGAAGGTAGAGCGCGGGGACGCTCGTCATCTGGAAGCCGAGAGTCCCGGCGGCGAGGAGGAGGAACGAGTAGCTGAAGGAACCGAGCTGAAAGATTCCAGAGAGGATCATGTAGATCTTCAAGTCTCTGCCGATGTCGGAGAACCGGATGCCCCGGAAGATCTTCACACCCTCAAGGCGCCGTTCGCGGATGACGAGGATCACGAGGAGCGAGGCGAAGAGAGAGGGGATGGCTGCGATGATGAACATGGTGCGCAGTCCGACGTAACGGAGGAGCACCATGGCGAGCAGGACACCAGCAACCGCGCCGGCATTGTCCATCGCGCGCATGAGTCCGAAGTGCGAGGCGCGATTCTCGCGCGTGGAGATATCCGACACGATGGCGTCGCGCGGAGCGCCGCGCATCTTCCCCGTGCGGTCCAGGATGCGGAAGGGGATCACCCATCCCCACGACGGTGCGATCGCGTAGCCGAGGCGGGCGACCGCGCCGAAGAGGTACCCGGTCCAGACGAAGATTTTCCGTTTGCGGATGCGGTCACTGATGTAGCCCGAGACAGCCTGGGAAATGGAGACGAGTGCATCGGAGATCCCGTCGATGAGCCCGACGGCTGTCCGGTTGGCGCCCAGTACCTGCGTGAGGAAGAGCGGCCACACCGAGAAGATCATGTCCGAACCCACGTCGTGCAGGAACGATGCCCACGCGAAGGTGCGGACGGTACGGTTCACTTCTTTCGTCGTCGGGAGGTCGGCCATATGGCCGGTAGGGTAGCACATCCGCAGGGAGAGTTCGGAGCGGGAGCGCTGACCGGTTCCCAATTTTCAGATTTTCGTTTCCACCTTCAGGATCACCCGTTTCTTCACAAGGGGGGAGACGAGGGTAATGGTGTCGATGTCCCGAGAAGATTCGGGGAGCACAGAAAGCAATGTCGCTCCACCCTGTTTCTCCACGGATAGGTACTTCTTCAGTTCATTGGCCTCTCCATTCATCGTCGTGCCATCTTTCAGTTGGACGGTCGCTTGAACCTGCAAGGCAGGGAAGCGGTACGTGTCATTATCGAAAATATTCCATGTGTAAGCCTCTTCTTCCTGCTTCTCCAGGTTGATCCACAGGCCAGGTTGTTCAATGCTCTGCTCATTCGTGCGGTACACGTAACATTTCTCAGTAGAGGACCCAATGAACGTCCATTTGAAGGTTGGCCTGCCTTCCGTTCCGAGTCGTGCTTCGCAGTGAAAAGCACCGAGACCCGGGATGATGAAAGGTGTGACCGCTACGTCGCTGCCGTGGGGCACGGGTGTATTCGCTTTCAATATTTGATCATTCCCTCTGAAGACGACATGTATGGCGGAGACGTTGTCGTCACTATCCGGCGTGCGGTACTCAGGGGCGTGTAGATACTGTGTATCGTTTTTCCATGTGCGCAGCCCGGGAAGGGTCAAGAGCATTCGTTGGTTCGGAGATGCTTGGATGTTGGCTTGCTTCTCACGTGCAACGGGATTGAATGCGTTGAATTTCTGTTCCAGCGATTGCAGGTGCGTGTCGATTGCGTTGAGGAGACGGTTCCGTTCTCCGAAGGCTGATCCGCCGGGCCTCCATATGCCGATGCCCGCTCCGAGCTTTGTAGAAAGGAGTGATCGCATTGTCCCTCCTTCGTCGAATTCTGGATATTGGCAGAGCAGCCGGTAGTAGTCTTCCACGATCTTGTGGTCACTGACAGGAACGTCTCCAGATCGAGTCTCGTACCGGGTCTTATTCCCCGGTTCAGTGATCAACGTGCGCCAGCGGCGATCCTCAATTGCCCGGCCGATCTGCATGAAGCGGTTGTACCGTTCTGCGGGGGTCCCGGTCTTACTTTCGGGGGCACTCGTGCCGATCTGCCAGAGCGGAAGCTGTCGATTCTTCTCTGCAGGAAGAACGTTCTGCGGGAGATCGACGAGGAAGGCGTTACTCTCCATATTGCGTCTCACTGGCTCGACCATTGCGACGGACGCGAACTCGTTCATTCCTACGTTCATCATCTGCGGCTTCGCCGCGGCGTCGAGCCTGTTGGTGGCGCCGAGCAACATCTTCTCTGCCGTTGACGGCGTTTCCGGTCCCGTTTTCGGGAGATCTTTCGCCTGTACGCCGAAGACGCTCTGTCCCTCTGTATCCGCAATCCGTTTCTGCAGATTGTTCCGTTGCAGTTCCATCGCCGCCCACTGGTCAAGATCCACAGTATTTGCGATGGCTGCTTCCCCCGGCGTCGCGGACGGGAGACTGGCTCTCTCCGCCACTGCGGCGCGATACCTCTTCTCCCGGATATCCTGCGTGTAGAACCAGAGCGCTTCGTGCAGGGCCTTCTGAAGGTTTTCCGGACTGACATTCTCCGAGCCGAAGAGGAATCCGTCATCGATTTTCAGGTCGCGAAATTCCGACCAGCGTGCGTTTCCGGAGGAGAGTTGGAACAGCCGTGCGGCGAGGAACGGCTTGATCACCTGTTCGAAATCATTTCGGAAGAACTCTCCCCCCTCGTCCAGCAGGCCGAAGATATCCTTCCCTCCCATGATTTCCCTGTATGCGTCAGGACGTGTCTGTGCCATCGAGCGGAGCTCCTGTGCAAACATGCAGAGGAACGCTTTCTTGCGGAGGAGGCGCTTCTCCATCTCGTTGTTTCCTGACTGGGAAATGTCAGACCACATCCATGTCGAAGCTTTCTTTGCCATGCCGAACGACGATTCCCCCACAGTCCCTTCCATTCCGAGCATTTCCAGAACCGGAGTTGGCATGTCCAGGATAAACTGACGGTTCAGCGTGTCTTCCCGGATGCCGTTGACGCCATGGACCACGAGCACAGTGCCCATCAGGACGATGCCCGCAGGCCCGAAGGCGAGAGTGGGTGCAAATCCCGCCATGAGCGCGGTGCTCGTTGCACTGAATCCGTCGATGAGGACGCGTGAGAGTGCGGGATTGCTGAGAGCGTGAATGCGGTCAGTGACTGATTCGATATCGATGAGGAGTCCGCTCTGCTTGTGCCGGTACCCTTTCGCCGTCTTCTCGAATACCTCCATATTTGAGAAATACGAATGCATGCGTTGTACCTGCTCTTCCAGTCGCTGTTTTGCGTTCTTGTACTCCAGATAATCCATGACTCCCATGCCGATTTCCACGCCCGCTCCGAGCGCGAGCAGTCCGCGTCCCGCGACACGCGCTCCCGTAGCGGTGTGTTCGATCATTTGTGCAGCAGCTTTTTCACCCTGTGGTTGTTTCAGGACATCCGTGAGAGAGCTGACGAACCCGTTGTTCTTCATGAGATTCTTGAGTGCGATGGGATGCATGTCGACTTTTGCGACCGTCGCGATAATTTCCTCGTCGAGAAGCTTTCCGGAGAACCGTTCCCCCAGGCAGGAGATGTAGGCGGATACCCTCTGGAGGGCGGGGACGATTGTTTTCACGTCCTTCGCATCCCGCAGGACCACTTGGATGGCGCGTTCGATCTGCGGGGAGGTGTTGCTCAATGCCTTCACGACATTGAGATCGCCCATGAGTTCAATTGTCCTGCCCAGGTCTCCCGCCGTTGCCCGTGCAGCGCGCTCCAGCGCCGTGTCGAAGAGCTCCGTGCCCTCGCCGGTGAAGCGGCTGCGTAACACGCGCAGCGCCGGATATTGGCGGTGTGTCAGCCATTCTTTCGGAATCCCGGCGGCGTGTTCCATGGTTTCTTCTCCCGCTTCGGAAGCTGCGGACGAGGCTCTGCGTGAAATCTCGGAAGAACCGGAAGAGCCATGTCCGCTACGTGCTCCTGCATGAGCCGGTTCCGATTCGGGGACCGACGCCCTGGCAGCGGTGTGTGCCCCCGGAGTCTTCAACTGTGTTTCGGCTACTGCGATTGCTTCTCGATCCCTGAGGCTCGCCTTTTCTAAAATATCACGGAGCGACTCAAGCTTGAGGCCGCCTTTTGACGCGATCTGATTCCGATATGCCTGCCCCTTCCCGCCGAGAAGATTCAGAATTTCTTCCATCCAAACTGGTGTTATCTTGCTTTGCTCAAATCCTTTCAGGAACTGTCTCTCGATCCAGTTCATGCGGTTTGCTATTGCGGTTGCTGCGTCCTCTCCTCCTTTCATCTTTCCTATCTTTGCCATCATTTCGCTGTAGGAATTCCATTCTCGGTAAAGATTCGACAGATGCAGCTCTTCCCATGTTCCGAAATTCATGGATTGAATCCGTCTCAATAAATATGATCCCTTGGAGAATCCAAGTTTCAATTCAGTCCGAGCAATTTCTCCCCCTGCGGTTGGCAGGAGATATCCTGTTATTTGCCTTGCTCCTTTTCGCCAGATTTCGTACGGCCAGCCGATTGTTCTCTTTCCTGCCTGAAGTGCTGCTCCTTTCACCCCAAAATCAGGAGCCAACCACAGAAAATCAACCGCAGCCCAGCTCGTTGCGTACAAACAAATTCCGTTCACGTACACCTGAATGACTTCATCAATGCCCTTGTTTTTCACATTCATGAACGCCTTGCCCAGCTCCCAACCTCCGAGGAGGACTTTCCCCCCCTGGTGCAACATATACAGCGATCCATCCAAGATGTAGAACTGTGCCGGTTTGTACCATAGCACCTTCAGGAGCTCATCACGGAGTGCGGGGTTGTTCCGGCATTCATCACTGTTCAGGCGTTGCCTGATTTGTTCGATCTCGCGTCCGTCCTTGCCCATCGTATTCTCATAGCTTTCTTTCGTAGCATCCCACCCTGATTTCATTCCTTTCTCTGCTGCTTTCTCCACTTTTGCCGCAGTTGCCACCGTTTTCTCCACTGTTCCCTTGGTATCGCCGAGCATCTTCTTTACGCCCTCATAGTTTTCGTACAGCTTGAACATTCCGAATCCAATCGCGCCCAGGATGGGAACCCAGATGAGCGCCCGAAGCCAGCGGGGGGTCTTTTTTGCCGTCTTCTTTCCCGCCTCCTCGCCCTCCTCCGGCTCAGCTGTTTTCTTCTTTCGTTTCCGCAACCAGTAAATCAGCCCGAAGATTCCAAGTGTTAAGGTTGCAGCCCCGGCGATCTTGCCTTCCCGTGACCAGCCGCGAGGGTCGAGGTTGTGTTCCTTCGTCCAATGTTTCAGCCGCTCCCAGTACGATATTGCCTGTTCAGGCGATGTGGGTGCTTCGGGTGTTGCGGTTGGGGCGGTTTCCGGTTTCGAAGGAGATGTAGCTTCAGGTGTTGCGGGAAGTGCACGTTTCGCCGACTCCGGCGCGCTTGAGACGTTTGATTTCGTATCCAATGTGTTCACTTTCAACATATCGTCCACCAATTCTGTCGCCTGCTTCTCCACTGTTGTCTTCCGCAGCTCCCGGAGATTTTGATTGATGAGTTCTCTCTGTTCCTTCGTAAAGCGCTTATTTGCAAGCGTGTCGTGCGCAGCACGGAGAATTCCAATTCGTCTGTCAGGTGGAGCGGTGCGGACATCATTGAATTGACTCCGCAGCTCTTCCAGCGTTTGTGGCGTCGCTTCCAGGCTATCCGGAAGTATTTCTATCTTATTTGCAGCTGATGCATCCATGAATGTTGTGTGTATTGAATGTTAATTCTATTTTACATCAAATCGTCCATTCCCGCAATTCCTGTTTGGCGTGGAATGGTGGATTCCTGTGGGCAGATTTCTGCTACTCTTCCCCCAATTCCTCCTCTCCGTTATGCCCCCAACTCCTTCGATCGCCTTCCTTGACGTCGACAAGGAAGACCGGAAATTTGTGCTGGAGAAATTTCCAAACGCTCTCGTGTTCGATGCCCTCAAGGAGGATGCGGTGGTGAAGTCCTGCGCGGAGGCCGAGATCATCACGACGTTCATCACGGTGCCGTTCCCGCGATCGCTCATTGAGAAGCTCCCGAAGCTCAAATTCCTCTGCACGCGCTCCGTCGGGTTTGATCACATCAGTCTCGATGCCTGCAAGGAGCGCGGCATTCCCGTGTGCAACGTGCCGGACTACGGCTCACATGTCATCGCCGAGCATGTCTTCGCACTGCTTCTCTCCACCATGCGGCACATTCCCGAGGCGGAGAAGCGCGTCGAGAGCGGGACGTTCGACTACCATGGGCTCCGGGGCATGGCGCTTCGTCGCAAGACGATCGGCATCGTGGGGACGGGGAAGATCGGGCGGCGCGTGGCGCAGATCGCGCATGGCTTCGGCATGAAAATCATCGCTACTGATACGTGCCGCGCGCTGGAGCTCCAGGATTTGCTTGGTGTGCGCTACGTTCCGCTCGAGGAGCTCATGAGCAAGAGTGATGTCATCACGCTGCACGTGCCGGGGATGCCGGAGACGGAACACTTCATCAACGATGCGATGTTCAGTCTCATGAAGGGCGGGACGATACTGGTGAATACAGCCCGCGGGTCTCTCATTGATTCCCATGCCTTGCTTCGCGCTCTGGACAGCGGAAAAGTGGGCTATGCTCTCCTCGACGTCCTCGAGCACGAGCAGAACTTCAGCGAGAACAAGAAGCTCATCTCCCACCCGCACGTCGTCACCACGCCGCACATCGCGTTCTACGCGGACGAGACGATGCGCAACATGTACCTGGACGTTTTCGAATCCATCGATCAGTGGGTCTCCGGCCACTCGCCCGAGCACCTCGTACACGACTGGCGGATCGTGTGCGATCTGCCGAAGATTGGGGAGAAGAAGTGAGTTGTCAGCTCCACAATCCTTCGGCCGCTTCTCCGTCCTGTTTCGCTCTCTCCATCGTGCGCGCGAATCCATCGCGGTAATCCCGAATCCTTTCTCTTGCCTCGTTTGGATCGGAGCGCATCCATTCGCAGAATGCTTCGAATGTGAGTGTCCGCATGGATTTTCGTTTGCTCGTATTCCAGTCGCGCACGAAGGCACAGTATCCCGGATAGGCATCACGGAGTGCTTCGTCGGTCAGCTCATTGAGAGCTTGAGCGAGGTCGTGACGCACGTTCTCTCTCCGTATGCTCATTCCCTGGATTTGCTCCTCCCGGAGGGGGGCGAGGCGTCGGGCTTCTGCGGCCTTTGCGTCGTTCTCAGATGAGAATGAAACCATAACAATGTGAAATTACAATGCGGGAGACAGCATTCGTCAACGATTCTTGCCAGCATTTTTTGTTTTTGGCACGGGAACGCTACAATCCTCACCTAAGCGCATGTCCTCCCTGCACGCCATCTACGCTTCGACCAGCGGACACACGGAGTTCGTTCTGGAGCAGTTGGCGGCTTTTCTCCGGGAGAAGGGGATCGATGTTTCTCTGCGACGCGCCGAGAAGGCAAATATTGAGGATCTCTTTGAGGGCGATATCCTGCTCCTCGGTTCCGGCACCTGGAACACCGGCGGCAGCGAAGGGCGGCTGAACCCGCACATGCAGGCGTTCCTCTTCGACCGCGCGAAGGACATTGACCTCAAGGGGAAGCCGCTCGCGCTCGTCGCGCTCGGCGATCAGCGCTACCGCTACACCGCCCGCGCCGCGGAACACCTGCTCAAGTTCCAGAAAGATCATCACGGCACACCGCTCCTTCCGCCACTCGTCATCGTCAACGAACCGTACGATCAGGGAGAGAGAATCCGGGCGTGGGGGGAGAAGTTGATTGTTGCCATATCGAAGCCCCAAATCCCAAGCCCCAAATCCCAATCGTAATTGTCCCATTCTCCTCTCTTCTATGTTTGATCTCACCGGACAGGTCGCCCTCGTCACCGGCGCGCAGCAGGGCATGGGAAAGGCGGATGCCATCGCGCTCGCCGGACAGGGTGCGACAGTCATCGTCACCGATATCGACCGGAAGAAGTGTGAAGCGGTGGTGAAGGAGATCGAGGCGAAAGGCGGGAAGGCAGTCGCGTTCGTGATGGATGTTATGGATGAGAAGAACATCAACGACGTCTTCGATGCCGTCATCAAGAAGTTCGGGAAGCTCGACATCCTCGTGAATAACGCCGGCATTTACCAGCCGATGCCCGCGCTGGAGATGCCTGTCGCACACTTCGACAAGACGATCGCCGTGAATCTCCGCGGCCAGTTCCTCTGCGCACAGCGCGCGGCGAAGGAGATGGCCAGGGCGAAGTACGGTCGCATCGTGAATATCGCTTCCATCGCCTGCGGGCAGGTCGGCGTCGGCGTGCCCGGGGCCGTGCACTACTCGGCATCGAAGGGCGGCATCGTGGGGATGAGCGAGGTGATGGCCATCGAGTGGGCGCCGCTTGGGATCACCGTGAATGTCATCGGTCCCGGTGGCATCGACACGCCGATGGCCCGCGGCGGCAAGGAGCCGGACGGCAAGGAGATTTCGTTGCCGCGCGCGCCCATCGGCCGCATGGGTAGGCCGGAAGAGATTGCAGCCGCGGTGGTATTCCTCGCTTCGAAGGAAGCGAGCTACGTCACGGGAGCGACACTCTTCGTGGACGGTGGATATCTTTCTATGTAAGGTTTCCCGCGACTCCCATGCCTCTCCCTTCATTCACCGTCCGTTGTCTGGGCAAGAAGCTCGTTGCGCCCGGAGTCTACGAATTCCGCGTCGAGAAGCCGCAGGGATTCACCTTCACCGCCGGGCAGTTTGCGTTCTTCGTGGTGCCTGCGGCGGGCAATCCCGCGGACGTGCAGAACCGCGCCTACTCCATTGCCTCAGCTCCCCATGATCCGGAGCTCCTCTTCGTCATCAAGATCGTGAAGGGCGGTCGCGCGGGAGCATGGTTCGAGAATGTCGTTTCGGAAGGGACGACGATGACGATGCAGGGGCCGTGCGGCGTCTTCACGCTCGACCGGAAGACGGCGAAGCCCTACCTCTTCATCGCGACGGGGACGGGGATCGCGCCATTCCGTTCGCAAGCGCGTTCCCTCCTGCTTGAGCAGGGCGAGAAGAGGGAGATTCACCTCCTCTTCGGCGTGCTGAAGAAGGTGGACATGTTCTGGGAGGAGGAGTGGAAGAAGATGGAAGAAGAGCACCCCAATTTCCACGCGCACATTTCGTATCTGGATGGCGGGATCGACTGGCACGGCGAGAGCGGGGCGGTGCCGGACCGCGCCTGCACGATCATCAACGCTTCTCCATGCAGCATCTACCTCTGCGGGAGCGAGCAGATCGTGAAGGAGCTGAAGCAGGTGTGTCTCGAGAAGCTGCAAGTTCCAAAAGAAGATGTCCACGCTGAAAGTTTTGTATAGTTGACATTATGGTCGTGCCATCTCGATATTTCCGCTTGGTGTTCTTCTGTATTCGATTTCCTGCCAATCCGTTGCATTAAGGAGGCTGCCTTCCTAGAATTTTTTCTCATCAACATTTTTCTTTCCCGTTCATCCCATGACGCATACCACAGTGAAAACAACGTTCATCATTGGTGTTGTGTCCCTCCTCTCGGTGTTCGTCGTCACCGTCGGCCATGCCGAGTGGCGGTTCTGGCCATGGGGAGGGTCCGCCTCTTCCTCAGGCGGTACAGCTTCTTCCATGCCCGCGCTCCCATTGCCTTCGTCCGGCGTTTTCTCCACGCAGGAACAGCAGATCATCGATGCGGTGAAGCGGGCGCAACCATCAGTCGTGAGTGTCATCATCACGGAGGAACTGCCCATTCTCGAGCAGGACGGATACCAGTATCAGTCGCCCTTCGGCGATATGTTCTCCGATCCGCTCTTTCGCGAATTCCAGTTCCAGGTGCCAAAGTACAAGCAGAATGGTACGCAGGAGAAGGAGGTGGGCGGCGGAACGGCGTTCTTCGTCACCAGTGACGGACTCCTCCTCACGAATAAGCACGTCGTGTCCGATGCCAAGGGCCAGTACACCGTTCTGCTCAATGACGGACGAAAGCTGGATGCGGAAGTGGCGGCCACCGATCCATCCAATGACATTGCGTTGCTGCGCGTGAAGGGCAGCGGCTTCACGCCGCTCACCATCGCCGCCGGCGATGATCTTCAACTCGGTCAGACGGCCATTGCCATCGGCAATTCGCTCGGGGAATTCCGCAATACGGTGAGTGTGGGCGTCGTCTCCGGTCTCCAGCGTTCCATCACGGCGGGCGGGATGGAGGACGGATCCGCCGAGCGTCTCGATCAGATCATTCAGACGGATGCGGCCATCAATCCGGGGAACTCCGGTGGCCCGCTCCTCAATTCCCGCGGCGAAGTGATCGGCATGAATACCGCCATCGCGCAGAGCGCCCAGAGCATCAGTTTTGCGCTTCCCGCAGCCGAGTTGCGGAACGTTCTTGCCAGCTTCCAGAAGAACGGACGCATCGTGCGGCCGTACATCGGGGTGCGGTACGCACCCGTGACGCCGGAGATGAAGGAGAAGCAGAAGCTCGCTTCTGATCAGGGCGTGCTGATCGTGAAGGGTGAAGGAGACAACGAGCCAGGGGTGCTCAAGGATTCTCCCGCGGAGAAGGCGGGTCTCAAGGAGGGCGACCAGATCCTGGAAGCAGACGGTCAGAAACTCTCTGGCACGGTTTTGCTTGCGACCATCGTCTCGGCGCACGCGCCGGGCGACAAGATCGCGCTCAAGATCCTGCGGGACGGCAAGGAGATGACGATTACGGTGACGCTGGAGGAGAGGAAGTAGGCGTGAGGACGTGATAGGCTGCTTCCATGCTTGAGAGTATCGTCCTCGCGGCCGTCACGGCGCTCATCGTGGTGTACGTCATCACGGCGGTCGCGCACATCGTGACGCAGGTGCCGTACGTCGGCACCCCGAGAAAGATCGTCGATTCCATGGTCCGTCTCGCGGGATTCCGCGGGGATGAGACCGTGGTGGACATCGGGGCGGGGGATGGACGTGTGCTCGTCGCGGCGAAGAAGCATTTTCCGGGCATACGGGCCATCGGCTACGAGAATGCGCTCGGGATCTGGCTCTACGGGAAGCTCAAAATCTTCCTTTCCGGTGCAAAAGTTCATTTCCGTTTCCGGAATGCACTCAAGGATGATCTCTCCGTCGCGGACGTCATCTTCCTCTACCTCGGACCGGACATGATGCGGAAGCTGGAGCCGATCTTCGATCGCGTATTGCGTCCCGGCACGCGCGTTGTTTCCCATGCCTTCACCTTCCCGACAAAGCAGCCGGTCCGGGAGGAGAAGATACCGTGGGGGCGCAGGACGAAGAGAGTGCTTCTCTATGAGTGGTGAGTTCTCGTGAGGGTCGGCGTTTATCTTTCAGCAGGAACAGAATTACGACGACGTACAGTGTCAGCACAGCCGGCACCCCCGCCCATTTGGTATCGAGCGAGGCGAAGGGAACCTGCGCGAGCGTTCGCACGATGAAGATGATCAGCTCGAGCGTTCCCCAGGCTCCGTAGGAGATCAGTTGGCCGAGTGGGAGGATCAGGAAGCTCAGTGTGACGCCGAGGAAGCCGAGTAGCATTGTGAGCGGGATGAGTGGCGCGACGAGGAGATTGGCGACAGGCGCGATGAGCGAGAGGCGGCCGAAGAGGAGCATGATCCACGGGATCGTGAGGAGTTGGGCGGCGAGCGTCGTCTGGAGCGACTCGCGGATGCCTTCGAAGGGAATGAACCTCAGCATCCGTTCCATGAGGGCATTCCCTTCCACGATGCCGATGACAGCGAGGAAGGAAAGCTGGAAGCCGCCGTCGTGCCACAGGTACATCGGTTGCCACAGCAGCATGAGGAACGCGGCCTGCAGGATCGTCATGCGCACTTGCGGCAGTCTTCCGACTTCGACGGCGAAGAGTCCGATGCCGCCCATGATCGCTGCACGTACTACTGAGGCCGAGGCGCCGGTGAAGAGCGTGAAGGCGATGAGAGCGAGGATCGAGGGCAGGAAGCGCAGCTTGAGTGGGATCCAGAAGAGCAGCGCGCCGAGCGCCGTGAGGACGATGGTAATGTTGTACCCCGAGATCGCGATGATGTGCGTGAGGCCCGTCGTGTTGAAGTCCACAGTCAGTTCCTTCGGGATACCGCGGCGCGAGCCCGTGAGGAGGCCTTCGAGGAACGAGGCGTGCGGCTCCGGGAAGAGGCGTTCAATGCGGCCTTCGAATCGTTCTTTCAGCGAGAGGAGAGTTCCCAGGAAGACATTGCCCTTCTTTTCGCCGAGACGCGTCACGTCCGCTCCGGTGAGGATGGCGTAGATCCAGCGGCGCGCGAGCGAGCGATCCATGCGAAAATCGCTCATGTTCCAGGGAGGTTGCAGCTTTCCGTTCGCAGAGATCCTGTCCCCGAAGCGAAGCGGCATTTTTCCCGCTCCCAGGCGCACGAGGACTTTTCCATGGACATCCAACTCTGCTCCGGTTCCCATATGAACCTTATCGACGGACACCACATACGACGAGAGCGTCGCTCTCCGGTCCGGCTCCTCCGTGATCGTTCCCGTGAGTGTGAGGATCTGCCCGGTTGCCAGATTGGCGACGTGCGACGGCGGGAGCGGGCGGGTGATGCGCCACACGGAGGCCGTCGCTACCGTGATTCCGATGATGCAGGCGAGAGCGCAGAGCAAGAAACCGTTACGTCTGCGGACGCACGCGGTCGTCAGAGCGATGAGCGTCACTGCGAGCAGGATCCAGAGGAGTGGGGAGAGGCTCACGGTTTGATCGAACTGCAGGAGGAAGATTGCTCCCACGAAGGAGAGGAGGAAGCAGAGTGAGAGGCGGGAAGGCTTCATACACATATCTTCTCTTTCCATCCTTCTATCCGTGATACACCGCGATGGTATTTGTTTTTGTTTGTTATGTGTTTGTCGCTGCATGAAGCCACGGATGACGTTCTTCTCTGTCATGGAACGCTAGGAGATGCCCTTTCTTTGTCATGGCCACAAAGAAAGGGCAAAAAGAAAACGCTCCCGCAACATCTTCCGCTCCCATGCCCCTTCACCCCCCGGTTGCGGGGCCTCGCCATGTTCTTGTCGGTTGTTACTGTTTGAATTGTTGAGCAAGTTTTATCCATTCTTCCACGCTCAATGTCTGTGGCCTTCTCTCCGGATCGATTCCTACTCCTTTCAATTTCTCCATCCCGTCCGGCATCTGGCCGAGTGTGTTTCGGAGCATCTTCCGCTTCTGGCCGAAGGCGGTCTTCGTGAGCGAAAAAATCCGGTCGATCGTCGCCGGATCCGTGAGCGGTTTCTCAAAACAGTCGATGTGCAGGACGGCAGAGTCAACCTTTGGCGGCGGGAGGAAAGCTTCGGCCGGCACATCCGCGACGTAGCTTGGTTTCCCGAAGAGTTTCACGAGAATCGTGAGGATGCCGCCGCCGTTGCAGATGGTCTGCGCCACTTCTTTCTGTATCAGGATTGTCATGGAGGAAGGTTTCACGGCGGATTCCAGGAAGACGTGGCGGAGCAGGGGAGAGGTGATGTGGTACGGGATATTGGCCGCGATTTTGTAGGGCGACTCAGGCATGGAAACGTGAAGGGCGTTGGCTTGAACAATAGTAAGAGCCCCCACCCCCACCCCCTCCCCCGTAGGGAGAGGGGAGCTTGGCTGCTTTTCTGAGAGGAATTGTCGGAGGAGCGGGATCAGTCGCTGGTCCAGCTCGACAGCCATGACAGTGGCCTCTTTCCGCAGCAACTCCCTCGTCAGGATCCCGATCCCCGGGCCAATCTCCACGACCGTCTCCCCCGGCCGCACGTCCGCAGATTCCACGATGACTTCCAATGCGTCCTCATCCACGAGAAAGTGCTGGCCGAGGTCCGTATTCAGACGGAGGCCGTGACGGTGAAGGAATTGCGAGACTTCCTCGCGGAGGGATGGCATGGAGTTAGCCTCGCAGAAAATAGACAGTGTGTCACCCTGAGAGTAGTTCTTTGATCACAAAAACAGGCCGCTGCGTCGTGCAGCGGCCGTGTTCTTCGTGAGAGGTCCACGGTTCCGTCCATGTCGGAAATGTTCAGGTCAGTACGCTTTCGCGAGGATCACCTGATGCTCGGCGGGCCTTCCTGTGAGGAAGCACGTTTCCACGTGCTCCATAGCATTCTCCAGCGGGATGCAGCGCAGCGTCACGCCATCTCCCGCCTCCTTGACGCCCTTCTCGTCCTCCTGACTTCCGGCCCATCCGGTATGAACGAAGGGGGTTCCTCCATCCTTGAAGGCCTCACGGATTTCCGGGAGTGTCCTGCAGACGCGGGAGTTTGCCCGGAGGCGTTCCTGTGCTGCAGCGAAGAGATCGTCCTGCATCCTCCCGAGCAGCAGCTTCGCCGCTGCGCCGAGGCCGCCCAGGGGGACAGTCATCTTCTCCGACGTGTCGCGCCGGATGATGGTGACATTGCAGTGTTCGATCTCGGAGGCGCCGACCACGATCCGCAGGGGGACGCCCTGTTTCTCCCAGTCGAACTGCTTGAGACCGAGCTTGCGATCCGTCACGTCGAGAACCTGGGAGACACTGGCGTTGTCCAGTTGTTGCCGGACTGCGGAGGTGAATCCGTTCACACGATCGTCTGATGTCGTCTTGCTATCGACGATGAGCAGGATGGCAGCCTGCACGGGGGCGATGCGGGGTGGGAGAACCAGCCCCTTGTCGTCGCCGTGTGACATGATGAGTGCGCCGATTATGCGCGTGCTCATGCCCCAGCTCGTCTGGTAGACGAACTCGGATTGCCCCTCTCCATAGGGGTACTTGATCCCGAATGCCCGGGCGAAATTCTGCCCGAGGAAGTGGGACGTCGCGGACTGCAGGGCTTTCCCACTCTGCATCATCGTCTCGATGGAGTAGGTGTCTACGGCGCCGGCGAATCGCTCGCCGGGAGGTTTCCTCCCGGGAATGCAGGGAATGGCCAGCGTTCCTTCGAGGAATCGCTGGTACTCATCCAACATCTTCATCACTTCCGTGCGCGCTTCGCTTTCCGTGGCGTGCGCGGTGTGCCCTTCCTGCCAGTAGAACTCGAATGTTCTGAGGAAGGGGAGGGTGCGGCGTTCCATGCGCCAGATGTTGCACCACTGGTTGATCATGATCGGAAGATCCGATCGAGACGCCACCCTCTTGGCGAAGTCGGCGTACATGATGGTTTCCGATGTCGGTCGGAGGACCAGTGGGTCCTCCAGCTTCGTGCTGCCCAGGTTCGTGAGCATTGCGAGTTCGGGCGCGAAGCCTTCCACGTGTTCCGTTTCCCGCTGCAGGAGCGAGAGCGGAATCAGCGCGGGGTACTTCACGTTACGGTGACCGGTGGCGAGGATGCGCGTGCCGAAAATCTCGGTGATGCGATCCCAGATGGCGCAGCCGTTGGGCTCGATGATCATACAGCCCGGAACGTCAGAGTAACTGGCGAGGCGGGCGGCGGCGATCACGTCGAGGTACCAGCGGGAGTAGTCCTTGCTGCGGGGGGTGATGCGTGTCTGTTCACTCATGGTTAGACTCCTTCTTCTGGAACGGGGATGTAGAGAGGAAGCTGCGTTGAGACGCAGCCGGTAAGGAAGGCTCGTTCATTGCTTCTCACTCCGATTGTTGGTTACTGTGGACCTTTGGTGCCAAAGAACACAAACAGCGGAAGCTGTCTAATCATGGATTGTACTCTTGAAATGCAAGGAAATTTTTTTCGTGTCAATCTATCAAGAGATATCACATATATGGCTCAAGACAGCGGAAATTCACATCCCGATCAGCGCCTGAGCCTCCGTTCGGACGGCATCAAGAGGCGCGTGCGTCGAGAGGGAGTTCAGGTGTTTTCTCTCCAGTGCCACCATGCCTTTCAGCATGTTCCATGCCTGCAGGATTACTTCACGGAACCCTGTGTTGAGGATGATCTGGACGAGGATGTCGGGGGAGAGGTAACCCTCGTGTTCCTGCAACTTCTCCCACGTTCTCAGAGCGGAGCTCTCGTCGGGAGATTGCAGCAAGGTCATGTGGAGCATCTGTGGTGGTGCGTTCAGTACGGCAGCTACAGCGCGGGCGCGCTGCGTGACGGTGCCGTGGATCACGGAGGGGGGACTGCCTCCAGAGTCCGGTGTCCCACCGATTATCCGATTGAACGCTTCGACCAGGCCCTCCTGACCGGCAGTGCGGAGCGCGGATAGAATCTCCTGTTGGTGCCGACGAATTTCTTCGCCATGGAGCGGGTTCTCTTCCAATTGCCGCTCCAGCCATGTTGTGAGCCCATTCCATTGTTGCACTCGGAAAGCCGCTGGGCCTTCCGTCAGGCGAAATGCTCCGTCATGCGATGCGCCGGTCCGGCGTCCGGACAGCCGGTTGAGTTCGACGAGAAGCGCGACGAGTACTTCCCGGAGGGGTTCGACAGCCTCTGACTGATCGATGCAGTGGACCATGTGGCGTTGGAACCCATACTATTCCTGTTCCAGAGGAGGCGACTGAAGGAGAGAGAGGTACTTCTTCCAGTGGATGACGGTCGGGGATTGCTGCTGACCGTCCAGAATCCGTTCGTCTGCAACTTTCAAGTCCATCGAATCCGCTTCGGCGACCCCGCGACCGAGCAGAACTCCGGATTCATCGAACGCTTCCACGACATCGCCTTTCCTGAAGGGGCGTTCCACCTTTTCGATGCCCATGCTGAGCAGGGAAGAGCGTTTCCCATGCCGGAGGAGATCCGCGATCACGGTACTTAGGTGGATCTTCCCTACCGGTTCCGCGCCTGCTCGTAGCCATCGCTGGATCGAGGTGAACTCCCTGCCTCCCTGTTCCTCATCTGCGAAGATTGTTCCTTCCGGCTCATTGTTCAGAATCCGCTTGAGTACTCCCGGCTTCCGTCCGTTTGCCAGATGCATGGGAATGCCAAATTCATTCATGAGGATCGCCGTGTCGATTTTGCTGGGCATGCCACCGGCTCCGGGTTCCAGTTTCGAGACATCCCTCCGGTCTTTTCCCCAGAGGTATTTCCTCGCATCGACAGGATTTGTTACTCGGGTGATAACCTTGGGATTCTGGCTCGGCGGAGCATCCATCAGGCCGTCTTCGTCGCTTAGGAGCACCAATCGCCGCGCGTTGACCTGTGCAGCCGCGTACGCAGCAAGGTGGTCGTTATTGGAGAAGCCACGCTGCCCCTGATCCACGAGGTCGTTGTCATTGAGGATTGGCACATGTCCCATCCAGAGCAGGGAGAGGAGTGCATCGCGCGTTTGCACGTACCGTTCCCGGATGGAAAAGTCCCGCCGGGTGATGATGCCCATGGCAATGTGGACTCCACGCGTAGTGAAGAGGTTTCTGTATGCAGAGATGAGCTCCGACATGCCGATGGTGTAGGCGATCTGGCTGATCGATGCTTCGCCCTTTTTTTGGATTCGAACTGCATCTGGCCCCATCCGGCGCTTGCCGATGCTCACGGCGCCGGATGTCACGAGTACCACGTGTGCGATCTTTGAGAGAACGATGTCCGCGATGTCGTTCACGATCCGCTGCATTGCCGTCAGATCGATGTCCGATTCGTGGGCGATCACGCTCGAGCCGACTTTTACGACAACGACGTTATCGAGGTCGAGGTCTGACATAGGAACGATCATTCTATACGTATTTTTATTTTGTGCAACATCCCCCAAGAGATTTTGGAATGTGAGAGAGATTCCCAAACTATGGCTTCCGCACCTGCCCCTTCCCCCGCACCACCCACTTGTAACTCGTGAGCGCTTCGAGGCCCATGGGGCCGCGGACGTGCAGCTTCTGGGTACTGATGCCGATCTCTGCGCCCATGCCGAATTCCCCGCCGTCCGTGAACGCCGTGGAGGCATTTGCGTACACCGCTGCGGCGTCGACTTCCCGCAGGAACCGTTCGATCATGGCGTCATCCTTCGCGATGATGGATTCGCTGTGGGCCGAGGAATACTTGCGGATGTGTGCCAGTGCGGCGTCGAGGTCATCCGCGGTCGCGATGGACATTCGCAGCGAGAGGAACTCCGTGCCGAAGTGCTCTTCCTTCGCACGTTCGAGGAGCGCCTTGTCGTACGCTCCCTCGAGGTGCTTGAATGCCCGTTCATCCGCGAAGATCCGCACGTCTTTCTCCCGGAGCGGCGCGACGATATCGATGAGCTTCGGGAGCATGTCCTTGTGAACGAGGACGGTATCCACTGCATTGCAGACGCTCGGGCGGCGCGTCTTCGCGTTGAAGATCACCGACGCAGCCATGCTGATGTCCGCCGAGGCGTCGATGTAGATGTGGACGATGCCGGCGCCGGTTTCGATGACGGGAATCGATGCTTCTTCACGCACGAACTCGATGAGTTTCTGTCCGCCGCGCGGAATCACGACATCCACAAATCCTCTGGCGTGCAGCAGCTCCGCGACGGCGCTGCGGTCTGGGGGGAGGAGGACGAGACAATCCTCGGGGAGGCCGGCCTCGCGCAGCGTTCGGCGAATCGTCGCAACGATGGCGTCATTGGATGCCGCGGCGTCGCTCCCGCCTTTAAGGATGCAGGCATTCCGCGTTTTGAAGCAGAGGGCGAACGAATCCACCGTCACGTTGGGCCGCGCCTCGTACACGATGCCGATGACGCCGAGGGGCGTCGAGATTTTCTGCAGATGCAAGCCATTGGGCCGCGTCCGTTCCTCGAGGATCTTCCCGACGGGCGACGGGAGCTTCGCTACGGCGCGCACATCTTTGGCGATGTTGTTTATGCGCTCTTTTGTGAGGAGTAGGCGATCGAACTTGGGATCTTCGGAGCGCATCTTCGCCGTGTCCTTCCCGTTCGTGGCGAGGATGACGGGCGTGTCCTTCTCGAGATTCGTGGCGAGCTTCTGCAGCACGCCGTTGATGACGTCATCCTGCACACGTGCCAGCTGTCTGCTCGCGTCCTTGGCCGATTGGAATTGCGCCGTCAGGTTCATTGCTTCGAGAGGGAACGGGAACGCTCCGCCGCGGCCGCGATCGCATCATGGAAGATGTCTGCGAACCCCCGCTCCTTGAGAATGCCGAGCGCCGCTTCCGTCGTGCCGCCCCTGGAGGTCACCGCCTCGCGCCATGCGGCTGCACCTTTTTCACCTTGGTCCAGGAGCAAACTTCCGGAGGCGAGGAGCTCGCGCGCGATGCTGGCGCTCGTCGCGGCATCGATGCCGAGTGCGGTGGCTTCCTTCTCCAGGAGTTCCGCGAGGAGGAAGACGTACGCGGGGCCGGACCCCGCGACGGCCGTGAATCCGTCGATCATCGATTCCTCCTTGAGTGCCACCGTCATGCCAATGGAGGAGAAGATGTCCTCGAAGTGCCGCTTCTGTTCAGACGTGACGGCGGGAGAGGCGAACCATCCCGTGATGCCTCTCCGCACCCGTGCGCCAAGATTGGGCATGGACCGGATGATGGCGGAAGCGCCGGTTGCCTTCGCAATCGTGTCCATCCCAACGCCGGCCATGACCGAGATCACGAAGCTGTCTTTCCATCGCATCCCCACGGATGTCATGAGGTCAGGGAAGGATTGAGGCTTCACGACGAGCACGATGCAGTCGGCTGTTGCTTTCGCGGGATCCGTGAGCCGGCGATTGGCAGGTGCCTGCGCGAGCTTGTCCTCCTGTCCGTCGCAGAGCCAGACGTCTGCAGCCTTTCCGGCGGCCTTGAGACCGCCATACAGTGCCGAGCCCATATTGCCCGCTCCGATGATCGCTGTGGTCATCATGACATGTAGGGGAAGAAGTAGTCGGCCCTGATGAAGGGGGGGTGCCCCCGTTTCCCCATACATTTCGCCAGCACTGTTGAGCCGTAGGCTGCCATCCCGACACCGATCGTCTCGCCTTTTCCATTCTGAACGGAAACGATGTCGCCTTTGGAGAATGTCCCGTCGAATGACCGGATGCCGACGGGGAGCAGGTTTGCAGGCTGTTCGGCGTTGAGAGCTTTCCCCGCTCCCGTGTCCACGGTCACGCTCCCCCGTTTGTGTTCGGCGGAGCTGGCGAGCCAGCGCCTCGTGCCCGAAACAAATCGCCGCATCGGCAGGACGATGGTCCCCACATGCTCGCCGCCCTGGATCTTCCGGAGCACGTCCGGGACGGACGCGTTGGCCACGAACGTCCGGATGCCCTGCGTGGAGAGCAGGCGCGCCGTTGCGAGTTTCGATTGCATGCCGCCCCGTCCGTGAGACGACGTGCGCCCGATGCGGATCTTGGCCATGTCCTTGCCGGGGTTGATCGTCGGGAGCAGCTTTGCCCCTTGTTCCTCGAGGGGGCGGTCATAGATGCCGTCGATGTTCGTGAGGATGACGACGGCTTCCGCGCCGATCATCGAGGCCACGAGCCCGGCAAGCTGGTCGTTGTCCGTGAACATCAGCTCCTCCACCGCCACCACATCGTTCTCGTTCACGATGGGGATCACGCCCTGTGCGTGCATCGTCTCGAAGCAGCACTGCATGTTCGTGTAGTGGTCCCTCGTGCGGAAGTCCTCTTTCGTCGCGAGCACCTGAGCGATGGTCAGTCCGTGTTCCTGTGCCGCTGCCCGGTACTGGAGCATGAGATCGACTTGTCCCACGGCGGCGAAGAGCTGACGGTCACCTACGGTCTCCTTGGCGGACTTCTCCCGGTCGAGACGGCTCCTCCCGCACGCCACGGCGCCGGAGGATACGATGGTGATTCTCGTGCCGTCTTTTACCAGAGCCGCTGTCTGCCGCACCAGGCGTTGCAATGCCCCGGTGTCGAGGGCATGGCGGGGGGTCAGGAGCGCATGGGTGCCCACTTTCACGACGATGTTGGAATAGGGCGGTTTCTTCATGGTGCTGCGGGAATTCTGTTCTCCTTGTTCGTGGCGTGAATCATGGTAGCATTCGCCTCCTTTCCCCGCCATTTCTATGCTCCCAGAACGACCGGAACCAACGATTCAAACGCCTGCCGCACGCGAGATCGTTGCGGAGTTGGCCCAGGCGATCCCGGGAGCCAGATTCTCTTCCGGCGGAACGGAGATACCGCGAGAGCTTCGTGTATTTCCCGATGACAGAGATGCGGGTGCCGGAGATGTGACGCTGGAGCGTGGCGAGGTTCTTGTTATTTCGGATGAGAAGGGGCATCAGGTCCGAGTACTCGTGAGTCACGCGGAGGGATTGCCAGGAGATCGCGTCGATGTCCTTCCGGATTCCGCTGTTGATGAGGAAACGCAGCTATTCGTCAGTGCGGTGAAAGCGGCATTGCTGTACAAGGGCGAAGCTGCGGGGGCAGGCGCGTAATCAAGCGGAGACGATTGCATCCGCCTCGATTTCGACCATCATCTCCGGTGAGATGAGCGCCTTCACTTCCACGATGCACGTCGCGGGTCGGATTTCGCCGAAATATTCGCCGTGTGCTTTTCCATACTTCTCCCACTCCTTCGCATTTGTGACGAACATACGTGTGCGCACGACGTCGCCGAGAGAGGCTCCGGCCTTCTGCAGTGCGGTTTCGATATTCTTCAATGCCTGTTTCGTCTGTGCGTACGGATCATTCGGCCCGACGACCTTCCCATGCTCATCAGTTCCCGTCGTGCCTGATACGAAGATATGCTGACCGACACGAACCGCTCTCGAATACCCGATCATCGGCTCCCATTTGGAACCTGAGGAAATGTTGGTGCGCGCATTGGAAGTCATAGACCGATCATACGTCGATGAACTGTTGGACGAAAGTTCTCATTGTGAGAGTGTATTTCGTCACTGGGATTTTTCACGAAGATTGACAGAAGTTCAGGGAGCGGTACGATGTCTTCACAAATGGTTCTATCCCGCGCGTTTATCGGCGCCTTCGTTCCCTTCTTCTTTAGAGAGGGGGCGGTGCTGCGCGCGTGATCTGAAAGGAAACTCACGCAGGACGCCTCCCCCCAGCCTGAACGGAGGTGTTTTTTCGTGTTCCATTCATTCCCTTCGCATCCATGTCCCCATCCCTCTCTTCCCGTCTCGGCCCCTCACCGCACCTGCACCTCCTGCAGGAAGGAAGCTTCTCCCACGAAGCGGCATTGCTCCTCCAACAGCAGATTCCGGACCTCGTTCTCGAGTTTCATCAGCGGATCATCGATGCGTGGTCCCGCCTCGGACAGGGGCATGCCGTCCTTCTGCCGGTCGAGAATGCCGGGAGCGGTCCTGTGAAACAGCACTTGGAGCTCCTGCGTCAGGCGGACGATCGTCGTGTGGCGGGAGAAGTGCGGCTCTGTGTGGACATGCGGGCGGGCGGGAAAGCGGGGACCGATTTGCGGAGTGTGACACATGTTCACTCGCATCGTCAGGCTCTCCTGCAGTGCAATCAGTTCCTTCAGAACCGCGACCGCCTGCCGGCACTTGAGGAGTGCGTCGCCGAGGATTCCACGGCGCAGGCGTTGCAACGCGTCACGAATCTCTCGCACATCGCGCTGGGCACGCGATCCGCCATCGAGATGCATGGTCTCGTGGATCTTCAGGGGGAGAGCGTTGCCAACCTTCCGCCGCAGCAGAACGTCACGCAGTTCCTCGTCGTCGTTCCGAACGGGGAAACGCATGCCGTGCAGCCGGAACGCCGTTACCATGCGCTCTTCCTGAGGCCGGAGAAGGACGTTCCCGGCGTGCTCGCGACGATCCTCGGCATCATCAAAAGCATGCGTGTGAACCTGCAGTCGTTCCATTCGTTGCGGTCGAACGGCGGGCGGCGTGCGTTCTACATGGAAACGGACGGCAGTACGTCGACGCCCGGCGAAGTCCGCTGCATGGCACAGTCGCTCGCGAATTCCGCCGCTGTCGCATCTCTCGACTGGGTGGGGAGTTGGGACGACATCGCGTTCTCGCCGGAGTATCAGAGTGCGGCGGCTTCTGACGGTGAAGGGCCGCCGGCCGTGCTGGGCCAAGACCGACTGGATTGCTCTCTCCGGTACCACAGCTTCCGCTTCCGGACCCACGACAAGCCGGGGGTGTTGTGTGACGTGCTCCAGCCGCTCTCTCCCATGGGCGTGAATCTCCTCGAGCTCGACAGCGTCACGCGCGGCGAGAAACAGTACGACTTCATGGCGACCGTCGATGCGGGGAAGGGCGAACGGGGCAGGTTCGAAGCGATTGCCGGCCTGCTCCATCACCATCCTGCGCTGCAGGAAATCGAGTGGATGCACTCGAGGAGTGTGCCGCCCGTTCTCGGGAGGTACTCGGTGTCCGATCCCTGGTTCGTGGGGCAAGTGACGAGCAGGTTCATGGAGCATTTGGTGCGCGCGGATGAATCTCTTCCTCCCGGTCTCGTGTCCGCCCTTCAGCTCCCTGAGAGCGGACAGAACGCGATCGGCATGAAGGATGCGCTCCTCGCCGATCCTGATCTCTACCGGCGACAGGAGATCCTTGCGGAGATGGTTCTCGCTTCATCGGAAGCCTCCGAACCGCAGCTCGCAGCGGAAATTCCCGCGTGAATGCGTTGACTTTCCTCCTCCTGCGGCTACAATTCCCGCGGACATGAGCCACTGCAGCACCTTCTCGTACGGCTACTTCTTCTACGCCTATCAGGCGAGGAAGCGCCGTGCATGAAGAAGAACTGAAGCATTGATCCGCACGCCGCCTTCCTCCAGCAGAAGGCGTTTTTTGTATTTTGCATTTCACTTTCTCCCATGAGTACCGCCATCCTCGAAGAGCCATCATCAATGGATTCCCACCTCGTTTCTCCCAAGAGCCGCCTGCCCGATCTCCACGGCGAAGAGGCATGGGAGTTTTTCCGGACCACGTTCGTCGAGAACCGCAATTTCATCCGCTCTGCCGTGTTCGCGCTCTTGCGTGGATGTACCGAGCATCAGTGTGAACTCCCCGGCGATATCGCCGAGGCACTTTGTCTCGAAGACACGCAACAAAACCTTCCCGGTATCGTTTCGAAGATGCAGGCGATGCGTCTCGAAGAGCGTGAGGACCTCCTCATCGCCATCATCCGTGCCAATGCCGCATTCCAGCGGTTGCAGTTCTGATTATTCTTTCCCCACCCCCATCATGTCATCCACTGAAACCACAGATGATGCCGGCAACCCGTTGCCTCTATCCGCTTCGGCAGGGGAGGCTCCCGATGCGGCCCGTATCGCGCTCGGTGATGCCCTGCGGCTCGTAGCTCAACGAAGAAGAGACGGATTGGACATCCTCCAACCCGAGCTCGGACAGGAATTCTACGTGGACTTCGGAGGGGCGGAAAATTGTATTCGTGCACAACGTCCGGAAGTACAGCGACGGACAATCGCGCGTATCGAGGTGCTCATGAATAACTCGTTCCAGCGCATCGACCTCGCACTCCGGAGCAGCGCTCTGCAGTGAGGGCTACCCGAGGATTTGAAGCGGCGCAATCGAGAGGGCAAAGTCCTTCTTCTTCCCGTCCTTGAAGAGGATCGAGACGATATCACCGCGCTTGCCGACGATCTTCCCCTCGCCGAAGACGGGGTGACGCACGCGCGTGCCCTCGCCGTAGGTGTCGTCCTGATTCACGTCGGTCTCCAGCGTGTCCTGGTTGAATTCCACGTCGATGTCCTTCTGTCGGTAGGGCTCGATGGTCCACTTTCCCTTTGAATCGAGTGTTGTGGCCTTCACGTGACCGCTCTCCGTGGCCCAGGCGAAGGCGGAGAGGAGCTCATCGGAGCGGCGCTCCACTTTGTCATTCGGCAGATCGTCGAGGAAGCGGCTGGGTGCGTTACTCTGCGTGTTGCCATAGAGCATGCGGCTTCTGGCGAAGAAGATCCGCAGGTGCTTCTTCGCGCGCGTCATGCCCACGTACATGAGGCGACGCTCCTCTTCCAGCTGCTCATGGTCGTAGGTAGAGGAGGAATGCGGGAAGATGCCTTCCTCACAGCCGCCGATGCACACGTGTTCGAATTCCAGTCCTTTGCACAGATGGAGCGTCATGAGTGTGAGGGCGTCGTCCTTCACGTCGCTCAGCTTGTCCACTTCCGAGACGAGCGTCACCTCCTCGAGGAAGCTCTCCAGCGACACACGGGGCGCGAGCGTGTCGTACTTGTGCGTGACGGAGAGCAATTCCTGCACGTTGCCCCAGCGTTCTTCGCCCTCCTCCGATCCGTCCTTGAGCCACTTCTCCATGCTGAGATCGGAGAGGAGGCGCTCGGTGAGTACCGAAACATTGCTCGTTTCGATGCTCTTCGCGTGCTTTTCGATGAATGAAACGAAGCCTTCGATGCGCGCTTTCACGCCGTCATTCAGTTCCTTGATTTCTCCCGCGGTTCTGAGAGTGTTCCAGAGT
The DNA here is from genome assembly GCA_041666245.1 of Candidatus Peribacteraceae bacterium. GTDB lineage: Bacteria > Patescibacteriota > Gracilibacteria > Peribacterales > Peribacteraceae > CAIKAD01. Next base: position 69,958 of record JBAYHG010000006.1, on the reverse strand, counting down.
GAGAGGCGATTGGCGGATGAATATGCCTGCATGTGACCGATGGTCGTCTGGCCGATCTTTCTCGACGGGACATTCAAGATCCGTAGCAGTGAGACCGCGTCCTGCGGATTCAGGAGGACGTGGAGGTAGGCGAGGACGTCCTTCACCTCCCTGCGCATGTAGAATTTCACGCCGCCGACGATGCGGTAGGGGAGTCCCGCGCGCATGCAGGCTTCTTCGAAGAGGCGGGACTGCGCATTCGTGCGATAGAGAATGACTTGTTCGTTGAGCGGCACGCCGTCGCTGCGCAGCTTCTCTGCCTCTTTCACGGCTTCCGCCGCCTCCGCGCGCTCGTCGCGCATTTCGTGCACGACCACGAGGGGGCCCTTTTTCTTCTCGCTCCACATTTCCTTCTCGGGGCGCATGGGGTTTGGTTTGATGACGGCGTTCGCGGCATCCAGCACGATCTGCGTGGAGCGGTAGTTCTGTTCCAGCTTGATGCGCAGCGCATCCGGGTACTCCTGCTCAAATTCGAGGATGTTGCGGATGTCGGCGCCGCGGAAGGCGTAGATCGACTGGTCGGGGTCGCCGATCACGCAGAGGTTGCGGTACTTCTGCGCGAGGAGCGAGATCATCAGGTACTGCGCGTGGTTCGTGTCCTGATACTCGTCCACGTGGAGGAAGCGCCACGTCTCCTGATAGCGGTCGAGCGTCTCCGGCACTTCGCGGAAAAGGCGCACGGTTTCCAGAATGAGATCGTCGAAGTCCAGTGCGTTCGCGGATTTCAATGCCTGCTGGTAGCGGCCGTACGCCGTGATGATTTGCTGCATCCGTGCGGTGGTCGCCTGCGGGGCAGCGTCCTTCGGCGAGAATGCCTCACACTTGAATCGTCCGACGTACCCCAGTGCGGCGCGCGGCTTCAGCTCTTTCTCATCGATGTGCATCTCCTTCAGAATTTCCTTCATCAGTTTCTCCTGATCGTCGGTGTCGTAGATCACGAAGGAGCGGTCGCGTCCCAGTTTCTCGATGTCGCGGCGGAGGATGCGGGCGCAGATCGAGTGGAATGTTCCCATCACCGGTAAGCGTCCGACGCCCCGTTCTCCGATGACGGGCTCTTCCGAGTGCGCGATCTTCAGGAGGTTCTTGATTCGTTCCTTCATCTCCGTCGCCGCTTTGTTCGTGAAGGTCACCGCGAGGATCTGCCATGGTTGCACACCCTGCTCCATCATGTATGCGATGCGATGCGTGAGTGCCTTCGTCTTGCCGCTGCCCGCGCCGGCCAGAATCAGCGAAGGACCTTTGATATTGATGACGGCTTGTCGCTGCGGTTCGTTGAGTGTGCCGAGAATCGGGTCAGTTGTCGCGGGTTTTCCGTGTGGCATGGGGCGTCATTCTACCGTCCCGCCTGATCCGTGTCGCTGCTTTCCATTGAGAATCGCCAAATATTTTCTGAGGAGTTGTCCCGCGACCCGATCAACGTCCTCCGGTGCCGTGAGCGTCGTCCAGTACTTCATGGCATCATGAAGGATGCCGCCTCGGAGCAGGACAGTCGATCCGCTGATACCGTCGTTCTGCGCGCTCAGCTGAATGTACTCTTGCGTGTTGCCATCGTGGATGAGACGGAAGATCCGATGCCGGAAAAATCTGTTCTCGCTCGAGCTGTTGGGGAGGATGTACCAGCGGTCATTCCCGCTCGTCAGACGAGTTTCGGCGCGCCGCTCATTCGTCGGCTGGTGCGTTTCATCGGTCGGTGGAGATTCCTCGGCGAACGTTTCGTCGATGCCGGCGGAATCCAATTCTGCGGTTGCCATGGGAAGGGAGAGGAACGGAAACAAAAAACCCCGCTCGCGCGAGGTGGGGGAAGATCGGGTCACACACTCGCGCCTATCCGGGAAGGACGGCAAGGAGGAGGGCGACGACGACCAAATTGCGATGCATGACAGGGCAACAGTAGGAAGTTGCCTGTTCGGTGTCAACGAAGGCTTTGTATGTTGTTATTTTTTGGCAGTACAAAGAGGGAAAATGCGTGTCACCCTGAGCGTAGTCGAAGGGCGACACGTTGCTGCCCTTTCTTCAAGACATAGAATCACTTAATAATGACTCTGCGTCTTTGAGAGTTTTCCCTTTTACGGCTGCTTTTGGCGAGACTAGTTTTTGCACCTCCAAGCTTTGAGTTGATAGTTGCGAAACGAGTTTCTTTAAATCGGAAGCCGCTATAGACGCTTTTGCATTCATTGGTTGTTTCTTGATGGCCACTTCTTCTGCCAATTGAGGGTCCGAGCGTTGTGTTCTCTCAAGCAAATCAGCCCCCATCTTTGTAAGAATGATATCGGCTGCGTTCCGAAGATTGACGTGAAAATCTAGTTCTGCGATCCACTGTACGATGTTCTCTCGTTTCTGGGGGTCCATCTGTTCTGCAAATTCGTAGGCAGTGATTTTTTTCAAACTTGCGAGGATGGGGGCGAGGGCCTCAGGAGAAATAACATAGAGCGTGAATCCGTCATGAACATAGTAATGACTTTTTAATTCTCCAATTGCCTCTGTAGGAACGACCAAATATATGAAAGGAGCGATCTTGTCGTTGTTTTTTACCTTCTGCACCGTTTTTTTGATGGTGTTATTGATGTATGTCTGGAGGCTTTCTGATTTGGATTTCTTCGCATCAAATATGACGTATTGCCCTAAAAATTCGATCATAAAATCCGGTTTGAGAGATCCATCAATGAGATCAGGAGGAAGACTTGTATTGGTGAAGCAAGAAAAGGAGTATTGAGGTTGTTTGCATAATTCCACAAGTTCGGCGATGACGTTCTTTTCGTGTTCTGCCCAGATTCGGTCCCGTTCCTCTTCGAGGTGCTTTTGCCTTTCATCGTCTTCATGACGGACTCGGTTTCGTTCGTCATCGAGTGCCGTTTTTGCGGCTTCCAGATTCGCGACCATTTCCTCATATTTATTTTGCCTCTGCTCCTGTTCTGTTTCAGACTTGGTAACCTTCTTCTCCAAGGCTTGTTTATCGCTCGTCAATGATCGAATCGAAGCTTTGAGCTCCGTGTTCTCCGAATACATACCCTTGTTCTTACCTGCGAATTCATCACGTTTCGTCTGAGCTTCCTTAAGTTTCTCTTCTAGGCTTCCAATAGATTTATTTGCCTGTTCATTGGATGCCTTCAAATTCGCGTTTTCTTCAATAAGTTTTGGATCACTAGTGGCTGATCGTTTTTTTATTCCAAAAAATATCACGGCCACGAGTATTGCTCCCGAGAGAAGATAAGTAGCTATATCCATAGGCGGCCACTCTAGCACAGGGTGTACGCTTGTCCACTTTTTCCCATTTTACGGGCGTCGTCAGACGGCATTTCTCCGCAAATTCTGCCTTCTTTTGGTGAATCCCTTGCTTTTTGCCAAATCATCATTACAATCCCCATCCGTCCTCGCTTCCTTTGTAGCCTCCGGCTCGAAGGCGGCGCGGCGGTGAGTTACTTTGTTCCTACTCCTCTTATGACACTCAAGCGCACCGTGAAGAAGAACCTCATCTCGAAGAATCGCACGCACGCCAAGGACACCGGGTCCCCGCAGGTGCAGATCGCGATCCTCACGCGCGAGATCAAGTTGCTCACGGAGCATTTGCAGGAGCACAAGAAGGACCACTCCGCTCGCAGGGGACTCCTGGGGAAGGTGGCGCAGCGTCGCAAGCTCCTCACGTACCTCAAGATGAATAAGCCCACGGAGTATCAGGATGTTCTTGAGAAGCATGGCCTGAAGAAGTGAGGCCTTCCTGCTGATGCTGAAGAGTAAGAGAGTAACAGAGTAAGAGAATAAGAGGGCTTTGCTTAGCGGGTTTTGCCGTGTTCGAAGATGTCCTGTTACTCTGTTATTCTGATATTCTCATCCCCGCAGACGGGAGTGACAAACTCTTCACTATAGAGCTAATCTATAGACAATGTCTGTTCCCCCGAAACATCTCCGTGACGTCTTCGAGCTTTTCGCCAAGATCAAGAATGTGAAGGAGGCCGAGATGCTGCTGCGCGATATCCTCACGCCGCAGGAGCTGGATTCCGTGGCTGAGCGGTGGGAGCTGATTCGTGAGCTCGCCAAGGGGACGCCGCAGCGCGAGATCGCGGCGAAATTGCACCTCTCGATCAGCAAGATCACGAGGGGATCGAGGATGTTGAAGTACGGGAGCGGGGGATTCCGGTTGTTCCTGGGGAAGGGCGGGAAGAAATGAGCAATTGAAAACCTGTGGTGCGCGAAGCCGAACCCTGGAAAATGATGGGAATTTTCAACACAAGCGCTGTTTTTCGGTTTTCCCTTGAGGTCATTCTGAGTGTCGTGTACTCTTGTAACGGTACATGGAGTCACATCATCTTTCATCAACGGCGGAGCAGCTCCTCTCGGTCAGTATCCGGTCTGGAGGGGAAGTCCGTACGTTCAGCGGAGAAGTGGAGGATGTCATGGCGGCGGTTCGGGGAATGTGCGCGGCACTTCACGTTGATGAACAGGCGTTGGGGCGAATCAGTGACGGCGTCCGATTGGCTCTCACACTGGTCGGGAAGCTCGGGCCCAACGAGACGATCGTATTCTGCAATTGTGATGCACAGAATTCCGGCAATTGCAGAGATCCGCGCTTTGTGACGGGGAATCCGTGCAATGTCGATACTCCGTCTTTGGAGCGTGCTCCTCACTCTCCCGGCAGGTACTTCTTCCCGGAAGGCGCATGTACAGGATTGGACGGGAAGAGGACGCCCGGAACACCGCTTCATTTGAACGGACAGCGGGTGGAGATCGGGGTTGTGAAGGATGTTCCTCTCTCGGTGGAGGTTCCCGATGTGTCATTGTCCGGGGTTCGGGTACCGGATTCTTTGGTTGAAGCATGAAACACGTCAAAAACCGATTTCCTCCGCTTTCTTTCTCATCCGGCAGGCGTATAATCCTTCCGCGCTCTTTCCCTCCTTCGTCCTCTCCCGCTTTCCGGTATTTTTTCGCCGGATTGGGTTTACGTTCGACCCCTCGACAAGCTCGGGGTGACAGTCCGAAGGGCCGAATGTGAATCCAACATAGAGTGGGGGATCCCGCTTGGAGGAAGGGCGCTTTGCGTCCCTTTCCCTCATTCTCTATGTCTCCGCAGACCCTCTCGCCCGCGCGCGAGTTTGCCGTTGAGCTCGGCGATCAGAAGCTCACCTTCCGCACCGGGGCCCTCGCCAATCAGGCGAATGCAACCGTGCTCTGTCAGATCGGCGATACCGTTGCCATGGGCAACTGCACGATCTCCGTCAACGAACGCGCAGGCGTGGATTTCCTCCCGCTCCAGGTCGTCTACCAGGAGAAGTACTACGCAGGAGGCCACATCGCCGGCAGCCGCTTCCGCAAGCGCGAAGGCAGGCCGTCCGATGACTACGTGTTGCTCGCGCGCGTCATCGACCGCGGACTGCGCCCGATGTTCCCGAAACACCTGCACAAAGACATCCAGGTCTTCTGCACGATCCTCAGCTACGACTTCGAACATGAGCACGACATCGCCTCGGCGAACGCCGCGAACCTCGCCGTCGCGCTCTCCGACTGTCCCTGCGACGGGCCCATCGGCACGGTGCGCGTGGGCATCGTCGGTGGCGAACTCGTCCTCAATCCCTCGCGGGAAGCACGGACGAAATGCGATCTCGACATGATCCTCACGGCCTCTCTGGAGCGCGTGGTGATGATCGAGGCGGGAGCGAATGAAGTACCGGAAGCCGAGATTCTCCGTGCGATTGAGTTTGGCAAGAAGTGGGCGCAGAAGATTGCGAAGTCCTTCGCGGACATTCAGAAGGAGGTCGGCAAGAAGAAGTTCGAATTGCCGCCGCCCTTCATGCATCAGGAGGCGTACGACTATTTGAAGGCATGGGCGCTCCCGACGATCACCAAGGCGATCAAGACGCCGATGGCCAAGAATGAACGCAGGGCGATCTTCAACGGTCTCATGAAGGAGGCCGCGGAGAAGCTCCGCGAGAAATTCGGCGAGGGTACGACGGGCTTCACGCCGACGGTTCTGAACGAGCTCGCCGAGGCGGCACGCATCGGAGCGGGGGCCAAGTACGGCGCCGATGTGGCGCTGATGGTGGAGAAGGAGGCGCTCTACGCCAACGGCGCCGTCTTCATCGACAAGATCGTGAAGGCGGAAATGCGTCGTCTGATTTTGGAGGAGGGCGTGCGCATGAGCGGCAGGAAGGTTGAACAGATCCGCCCGCTCGCGGCCATGATCGATATCCTCCCCAATCGCGTCCACGGTTCTGCGCTCTTCGAGCGCGGCGAGACGCAGGGCCTCACCACCTGCACGCTCGGAGCGCCGGGCGACAAGCAGATCATGGAGGGCATGGAGGGTGAGCGGAAACTGCGGTACATGCACCACTACAACTTCCCGCCGTTCTCTGTCGGGGAGACGAGCAACAGGCTCTTCGTGGGCAACCGCGAAGTGGGCCACGGCAATTTGGCGCAGCGCGCCATCATGCCGGTGTTGCCGAAGGAGGAAGTGTTCCCCTACACCATCCGCACCGTCACGGAGATCCTCTCCAGCAACGGTTCCTCGTCCATGGCCGCCACATGCGGTTCCACGCTCGCGCTCATGGCGGCGGGTGTCCCCATCACGACGCCCGTTTCCGCGATTGCGTTGGGTCTCATTTCCGATGAATCCAAGGGGAAGTACGTGATCCTCACAGACTTGCAGGACGAAGAGGACTTCGGTGGTGATATGGACTTCAAAGTCTGCGGCACGTCGAAGGGCGTCACGGCCATTCAGATGGATATCAAGATCAAAGGATTGCCCGATTCGGTCTTCGTCGAGGCAATCGAACGTGCCCGCACAGGACGGGCGGAGGTGCTGAAGGTGATGCTTGCTGCGATCGCCGAACCGCGGAAAGACCTCTCACCGTTCGCGCCGCGCATCGAAACGGTGCAGGTCAATCCGGAGGATATCCGTCTCGTCATCGGCAAGGGCGGCGAGATGATTCAGAAGATCACGGGTGAGCTGGGCGTGGAGATCGACATCGAGGATTCGGGTCTCATCTTCATCACTTCCATCAATGGTGAGGCGATGCAGAAGGCCAAGACGTGGATCGCTGCCATCGTGGAGAAGCCGGAGGTGGGCAAGGTCTACAAGGGCAAGATCATTCGCATTATCCCGGGTGTCGGTGCCATCCTGGAGTTCCTCCCCGGCAAGGACGGCATGATTCACATTTCCGAGTTGCAGTGGAAGCGCACGGAGCAGGTGGAGGACGTGGTGAAGATGGGGCAGGAATTGGAAGCCAAGGTGATCGAGTACGATGCGGCGGAAGGCAAGACGCGTCTGTCGCTTCGCCAGATGACACCTCCGCCCGAAGGCTTCGTTGCGCGTCCTCCCATGGGAGGAAGGCCGGGCGGACCGCCCCGCGGCGGGTTTGGAGGAGGGAGACCGATGCGGAGGTGACGGGATGTTTCTCGGCTGTTCCGCAGAAGGAATACTTGAGTACTGGAATATTAGGGTTCTGAAGAGGAGCCCTATTATTCAATTTGGCTTGAAATTGACATAATAAGATAAATTATTAATAATTGTAATATGGCAAAGCAGTCATATCCTTTTCCCTCTACCTTCGAGAAGGAAAATAGCCAGGACATGTACCCCGCTTTTGCTGAATTTTCCTGTGCCTATCAAAGACGAACGAAATATCGAAAGAACTACCTCGATGCAGTGACGCGACTGAGCCTGCATCACTGGTTATATACTTCCGATGAGAAGGGACTGTCGTGTCGGCGCGCAGCGATTGTGGGGGCTCTCATCGCAGGAGAGCAGGAAATACCATTGGAAAAATCCGTGCCTTTGACAATCATGTGGATCATGAATTGCGTATCACGTGCGGTTAATACGCTTGAGGTGATACAATCGCTGATCCGACGGGCAGCAGAGGGGGAGTACGTCTCTTCCGAGCCAGCGGAGGAATCACGGGCCGCGCGTGGTCTTGAATTTCGCGAGGCGATTGAGCCTCTTGTGCAGCAGAACGATTTACACGTGTTTCTCGATGTCCAGGATCCTCTTCGTGAGCAATTATCCACTGTGCTCACTCGAGTAGTAGGGAGTTTTCTGGGAAGAACACACGTACGCGCCGTCGAAGGCATCGATCATCCCAGGCATCGGATTGCAGAAGATGTCGCCCGTCCCGGAGATTACGTCCTCGCTCCTCTCAAGGATCGCATTCCGATTGTGGGGCGATGTAGGAATCCGTCTCAGAAATATTATTCTCACACTGCAGGGTATGTTCTTGAGAGCGGTGGCCCCGATTCTTTGCGGGTCCTCGATGAGATCTCTGGTTCCGTGAGATGCAAGTACAAGGGATTGAAAGTCATACCGGATAGCGACGTAGCCGAGGATCCTCTCAAGGCTGCAAAGCTGAACAGAATTCGCGCTCTTCTGCGTGCCGGGGAGTCAGCGGAGTCGATCATCGGGCAACTGAAAGAGCCGATCCCCTAATATTCTAGTACTCGAATACTCAAATATTCTGATCAGTAGGCCAATATTCATGTCATTTACTATATACTAAAATTATCGTATAATATACATACATACCCACTCCAACCATGGTCTCGCGCCACCTTCGTGTCTCTCTCATCGCCCTGAGCGGTTTCGCCACGGGATTCCTCGCCGTGAGTGCCATGTCACTCTCGGCCCGCGTCCTTCCGCGCCATCATGCGGCGTTCGCCGAGTGCGCTGACGGATACCTGCAGGGGCTGGAGGAGTGCGACGACGGGAACACGATCTCGGGTGACAGCTGCTCCGCGACCTGCACCATCGAGCCGTGCGGTGACGGACAGCGCAATCAGTATGAAGAGTGCGATGACGGGAATACGGTCAATGGCGACGGCTGCTCCTTCCAGTGCGAACTGGAATTCTGCGGCGATTTCGTGCTGCAGGAGGGCGAGGAGTGCGATGACGGAAACAAGGCGGATGGCGACGGGTGTTCGCACATCTGCCAGTTCGAAGGCTGCGGCAACGGGCGCGTCGAATCCGGGGAACAGTGTGACGATGGCAATGTGCAGAATGGCGACGGTTGCTCTGTGACGTGCCTCTGGGAATCGATCTGTGGAGACAGGGTTGTGAATGGCAGAGAGGAGTGCGACGACGGGAATGCACTTGATAACGATGGCTGTTCAGGCGTCTGTATGTTGGAAACGTGCGGCGATGGAGTCCGGCAGTCAGCCGAAGAGTGCGAGGACGGCAACACCTTCGACGGCGATGCATGCGACAGTCTCTGCCGTTGGCCGCGCTGCGGTGATGGCCGCGTCAATGGGGCGGAGCAATGCGACGATGGCGACACGGTCTCCGGCGACGGTTGCTCCGCGAGTTGCCAGGTCGAAACCCGCTGCGGCAACGGTATCCGCGAGCGCGGCGAAACCTGTGATGACGGGAACCGTGTCTCTGGAGACGGTTGCTCGGGGGCGTGTCGGAGTGAACGTTCTCGTTAGCGCGTTTGCTCGTTAGCTCGTTTCTTCAAAGAAGCTCCTTCAGAAATACACGAGCTAACGAGAATGTTCGAGCTAACCAGCTCACAAGAATATTCATACAGCATTGCCCTTCTTCTCCGTTGCCGCTTTCGTCTCCGGTTTTGCTTCCGTCTTTACCTCCGTCTTCGTCTCTTCCTTTTTCGGTTTCTTTGTCACAGGTTTCGCGACGGAATCCGTCTTGTAGAACCCGCTGCCCTTGAAGTGGATCAGGGGAGGGGAGATGAGCTTCTTCGTCTTCTTATTCCCGCACGAAGGGCATACAGGATGAACCTTCTTCCCGAAGGGGCGGGAGATTTCGAATACATGGCTGCACTTCTCACATGAAAAATCGAAGGTGGGCATCGAGGGGATTGTAGCAGCTTTCCCTCAGAAGCCGGTCATATCGTTCAATGCTGAACGTACCCTGGAACGTGTATTCGAGACCATTGATCCCACCATCTTCGCTCCGATATAGAGCAGCCCGGCGCCGAGTCCGATCTCCAGGATGCTCCACCCATGCAGAACTGGTGCCGTGATGGCGTGGCCGAGGTGGTGGAGTGCTCCTTCGACGGACATCAGGCGGCCGTGTGGTAATTGCCGATGGCGGTGTCGTAGAGATCCATCGCGACGTCTCCCGGCATTTTCACGACGCTTGCGACGGCGGAGACGGGATACTTGAACACACCGAAGAGCTCGCCGATGTCCTCCCTCGTTCGTGCGAAGTGGCCTTCCGGGAGAGACGGGACGGGATCAGTCCTTCCTTCGATCCAGCGTGCGCCATCCTTGAAGAGCGTTTCAAGCGCGTTGCTTGCGATATTCCCTACGGCACCGATGGCGTGCGTGGTCACATCGAGGGCATTGCGCTTCTCCGGTGGTAGCGTGAGGTATTCCCTTGCCGTCTGATCCGCGAGGCGGCCGAGGTTGGAGCGGTGGCGGAGGAGGCGATGTTCTCTTGCCATGGTTTCTTCAGTATATGCATTGGCAGCGGTCTGAAAAGAAAATTGTACTTTTTTCCATTCGGTCACTTGCATTCGGAAATTCGGCCGTGTATAACCTGTCCACTTTTGCGCCGCAAGGCGCCCGAAGTCTCTGCTCTTTCATCCACTTGAAATGACCGCCCTAAGCAGGCGGTCGTTTTTTTTCGTGAGGGAACCAAGGTTCCCTCACGGACACCCTCCTTCAGGGTGTGCCTCCAGTCCGGCAGAGCCGGACTTCGGCACGGTTGGTCCCCCACCCATCCCTCGCTTCGCTCGGGCACCCCTCCCCGTGGGGGAGGGGTTCATGACTGGGTCCCGTCGGAGCCACCCAACGCTTCAGCGAGATTGTTCAATGTTGTATTTGTTTGATGTTTGTAACTGATGGAGCCGGACTACGGCATTGTTGTTCTCCCATCCAATTTCCCCGCGGGGGAAGGGACTACAAATAACCTTTATACAGCAAATGCTCCTCTCATTTGCTGAGGGGGAGGAAAGGGTGAGGAAAAAATAGTTAGGGCCCTGGGCATACTCACGGAGTGTGAGCAGCCCAGGGCCGGTTAGGGGTTCCAGAACAGATCAACCAGGAAACAGGCGCTTCAGGCCCCCTACGAGGGGGTAGTTCTCACGACTAGAGAACGAGCTTGGCAGCGCCGACGGCCAGCTTTGCGGCCACGCGATGCCTCCAAGTTTTGGACGCGGCGGCCTGATTCAGGTTCGCGCTCACCAGGTTGTCGGCGGTGCCGGCGAAGGGACAGTTGAGGGTGGCTCCCATGTCGGCTTGTTGCTTCGGGATCACCATCGCCTGCTTGGCCGCGGTCATCTCGACCGTGTTCTTGGCCGCCGAAATCGTAGCGTCGTTCTGCACGTTTGCCGTCATCAACTGCACATTCGCGGCCGCAGGATCGATCGTGATCGCCGCAGTCGTCTCCACTGCTACCAGTGTCGTGATCGCCAGAATCGCGGCGATCAGAAACAGTAGGCGCTTCATGGCAAGTTCTCCTTCTAGATACAACGTTTCAGTCATAATCGGGGCACAGACCTGTCCCGCGTTGGTTCGGCTTCACTCAGATCGGGAAACAAACGAAAAAAAGTCGCTAAGTTGTGGAACATGTCAGACGCGGCGCATGATTCTGCCGCGCATAGGAATGGTCTCCTTTGCTGGATAGGAAAGGGTCAGAAACCAAGTACTCCTTCTCAAAAAGGAAAGGGTCAGACATAGACATCCGAGTGAAAGCCTAGCGAGGGGGAGATGGAGGGGGCTTTTCCTACTCGCAAGGCTCTCACAGAGATGCGTTCAAGTCGTGGGCCGGTTCTGTGAAAGATCTGGAACCGGGTGGATTGTTTCAGGATTGAAATTTTCTGTCAAAATATACGAAGGGCCGGGACGTACAAAGATGGAAAGAGTCCACTCTGTACGCCATTCCGGCCCAGGTTGGAGGCGCTAAAGCGCTTCCTGTTGGAGCTGGGACTTGCGTCCCTGGATGCGGCGCTCAACTACGAGGGCTGCTAGGCGCACGAGCGCTAGCTAGCTCCCATTGAGGGCGCCCGTTCGGTCGTTCTTCTTGTCGGCCTGCTCGCTGTTGGCTTTCATCTTCTTGGCGGCAGCCATCACGTTCTGGTCGAAACGACGGAACATAGTACTTCTTCCCCCGGGTTATTAGCCCAGGAGAACTCCAAGATGTGGAGCTCAGGCCACGGGGGGGGAGCCCGACACTCCGGTGTCGTTATGATCTGCGGAAGCAGATCACACAAAAGGAACGAATTCCCCGTTGGCGCCAGTATGCGGAGTACAGAAAAATATGCAATACCAATCCGGGGGTCGGAAACTTCGGCTGCCAGATCGCGATTTCAGTAGTACACTTTGCCCGTTATGGCGCTTCCGAAAGCATATGATCCGAAGGCCTGTGAGGACCGCATCTACAAGATGTGGGAGGAGAGCGGGGCTTTTCGCGCTGATGTGGCGAGCGAGAAGGAGTCTTTCACCATCAGCATGCCGCCGCCGAACGCGACGGGGCAGCTGCACCTCGGGCACGCCGTGATGCTTGCGCTGGAGGATATCTTCATCCGGTTTCAGCGGATGCGGGGGAAGGAAGCGCTCTGGGTTCCCGGTACCGATCACGCCGCCATCGCCACCGAGAGCGTCGTCATCAAACAGTTGCAGAAGGAGGGGATCGCCGACCCGCGCGTGAAATTCGGGAGGGAGGAACTCGTGCGCAAGATCGCGGAATTCGTCGAGAGGAGCCGCGGCGTCATCCGCAGCCAGATCCGCAAGATGGGGGCGAGCTGCGACTGGTCGCGCGAGCGCTTCACCATGGATCCGATTTTGAATCGCTGCGTGAACGAAGTCTTCGTGAAGATGTATGAGGACGGGCTCATCTATCGCGGGCACAGGATCGTGAACTGGGACCCGAAGATGCAGACGACCGTCAGTGACGACGAGATTGAGTACAGGGAGGAGAAGGCGCCGCTCTACACGTTCCAGTACGGGCCGTTTCAGATCGCCACCGCGCGCCCGGAGACGAAATTCGGCGACAAGTATGTCGTCATGCATCCGGATGATGAGCGCTACAAGCAGTACCAGGACGGCGAGACGTTCACGGCCGAGTGGATCAACGGAGAGGTGACGGCGACGGTCATTAAGGACAAGGTGATGGATCCCACCTTCGGCACCGGCGTCATGACGATCACGCCGTGGCACGACCACGTGGATTTCGACCTTTCCGAGCGCCACAAGCTCTCCAAAGAGCAGATCATCGGGTTCGACGGCAAGCTCCTGCCCATCGCCGGAGAATTCGCCGGTTTGCCCATCGAAGAGGCACGGCCGAAGGTTGTCGAAAAACTGAAGGCCAAGGGATTGCTCGTGAAGATCGATCCGGAGTACATCCACCGTGTTGCCGTGAGCTACCGCGGCAAGGGGGCCATCGAGCCGCAGATCAAGGAGCAGTGGTTCATCGACGTGAATAAGCCCGTCGTGAGCTGGAAGCGCAAGAAGATGAGTCTGAAGCAGATCATGCAGGAGGTGGTGCGGACGAAGCTCGTCACGATCGTCCCCGAGCGCTTCGAGAAGGTGTACTTCCACTGGATCGACAACTTGCGCGACTGGTGCGTGTCGCGGCAGATCTGGTGGGGGCATCGCGTGCCGGTGTGGTACCGGAAGGGCGAAGGGGCGATGGATATGCACGTGGGCGTTCAAGCTCCGGAGGGAAACGATTGGGAGCAGGATCCCGATACGCTCGATACATGGTTCAGTTCCGCGCTCTGGACGTGGAGCACGCTCGTGGATCCCGCGCTTGTCGACGATTACGAACTTTCGCTGGAAGAATTGCTGAAGGAGAGTCCGGAATTCCAGAAGTTTCACCCGACGCAGGTGATGGAGACCGGCTATGACATCCTCTTCTTCTGGGTCGCGCGGATGATCCTTATGACCACGTACGCGACGGGCGACATTCCGTTCGAGACGGTCTACCTCCACGGCCTCATCCGGACGCGTGACGGGAAGAAGATGAGCAAGAGCGATCCGGAGACGATGATCGATCCGCTCGATATCATCCCGAAGTACGGCGCGGACGCGCTGCGCCTCTCCATGATCGTCGGCCAGAGCCCGGGAGCGGATTCGCGGCTCTACGAAGAGAAAATTGCGGGGTACCGCAACTTCATCAACAAGCTCTGGAACGCGTCACGGTTCGTGCTGATGCAGTGCGAGCAGGCGAAGGCCGATCCGCACGACGTTTCATTGGTGGGAAGCAAGGACCTCACGCTCGCGGATCGGGCGTTGCTCTCGGCTCTTCAGCAGTTGATTGAGGATGTGACGAAGGGCTTGGAGGAGTATCGATTGAGCGATGTCGGAGAGAAGCTCTACTCCTTCGTCTGGGATTTCTTCTGTGACTGGTACCTCGAACTTTCGAAAGGGGAGGCCAATCTCGGTGTCCTTGTGCATACGCTCCGGACGATCCTCATCCTCCTGCATCCGTACTGCCCCTTCGTCACCGAGGAGCTCTGGAGTTCCGTGAAGCCGGAAGGCGCCGGGTTGCTCATCAAGGAGCCGTGGCCGAAGGCTCAGTCGAAATTCAACGACGCTGATGCACAGACAGATTTGCAGGTTCTGATCGATGTCATTACAGCCATTCGCAAGCTCCGGAGCGACCAGAACGTGGAGCAGGGGAAGGAAGTGAAGGTCACGATCATTTCGAAGAAGCATGCGAAGCTCCTTTCTCAGCAGGAAGGCCACATCAAGCGGCTTGGGCGCGTGAATGAACTTCAAATCGAGTCGAAGACGAAGAAAATGGAGAACGTTGCATCCGCGATCTCGCACGATTTCGAAGTGCATCTCTCGCTCGAAGGCCTGATCGACGTGGAGAAGGAGCGTGCGGCCATGGCGAAGGAGCAGGAGCAGCTCTCGAAGTTCATCGCATCTGCGGAGGCGAAGCTCGGGAACGAATCATTCACATCGCGCGCGCCGGAGGCTGTGGTACAGGCGGAGAAGGAGAAGCTTACGCAGCTGAAGGAGAAGCTGAAGAAGGTGGAGGAGAGGCTGAAGAATCTCAGCTAATTCTCCATTCTGAAGAGGTTTGACATGCGCTGTTTAAAGTGGAAAATAGCCCCCTATGTCTCTCCTCTTCCTCGAAACTGCCAGTGTAAATAAGCGCGAAGTCATGGACACGCGACTCCAGCAGCTGGAGATCCCTCACGTGATGGCTGCCACTTCCAATGAGGCTCGGCGGCTCCTGGAATCAGGACAGCACTTCGATTGTTTCCGAACGCACACATGGGGTGCCAATGAGCATGGCGTGCCGGAACCTCTCTCTGGGACGGGGACCTTCTTGGATACGTTCCAGCGTCATCCGGAACTCTTGGATGCATGCGGCAGGAACATCGTCATTTGCGTTACGATGGGCTCACGCACCCTCCGGGAGAAGATCGAGAGTCTCCTTCATAGATTCCCGGATGTCAGCGTTCGTCCGGTGGATGGAATGTACGAGTCGGAATTCTGGGAGGCATGGAAGAAGGATCACTCGACAAATGCGCATGTCATTGGGGAGGAGGAGAGGCGGAGCGAGTGGCTGCCCTGCTGACTCACTCATACACCGGTACCTCGAAGTTCCGCTTCGTACCTGTCTTTGCTCGTAGCGCCGAGCCGCGGGTGATGGCAGAGCGTCCGAAGCGTTCGTGAAGATCGTCCAGGGAATCTTGCACCCGTTCTCCGGCGAGCGCCTTCTCTGGCGCTTCGAAGAGCGAGAACTGGCGCACGCCGCCGGGGCAGAGATTCCAGAGGGCCAATCCTGCCTGCGTGAAGGAATCATTCGGTCGGTGGAGTTCGGAGAAACAGCGTCGGACGAAGGGTTGCGCAACTTCTTCGGTGTCGAGCGGGCGAGGGAGGGAGCAATGTGAGCTCCGGTACTTGTACTCGCCGTCCCGCAGCCAGACGGAGACACCACGGCAGGCCAACTTGTGCCGCCGCATCTTGAGGAGTGTGTACTCGAGGTGACGCAGGATGTGCGCCCAGAGGAGTCGTCCGTCCCTCGTCGGCGCGAAGCTGCGGGCGCGGGAGACGGACTGCGGCGGCTTGGGGTTCGTCACGATGTCGTAGACGCGGATCCCGCGCAGTTCTTCCCCCAGTTCCTTCCCCGGCTTGCCGAAGAGCTTGCAGAGCTTCTCCGGATTGGCCTGCGCGATGTCCCAGGCTGTCGTCCAGCCTTCGGATTGGCAGTGAGCCATCCGTGCCGGTCCGATCCCGCAGATGGCGGCGGCGGGACGATCGAGGAGGAAGTCTTTGAGTAAAACGACGGAGCATGTGTCATGGTGAGCGGAGTCGAACCATGGCACGTTCGAGACGCGTGTCGCCCTTCGACTGCGCTCAGGGTGACACGCTTGGACAACCGTCACCCCTCCCGGCTTTCGGTACTCGCTCGCCATTTTTGCCAATGTCTTTGAGGGAGCGATACCTACTGACATGGAGAAACCAGTGCGGTCGAGGACCATTTTGCGAAGGTTCGAAGCGAAGATGCCGAGGTCTCTCGGGAGGCCTCCCTGGACTGTCGTGAGATCGAGGAACCACTCGTCGATCGAGAATTGGTCGATGCGGGGGCATACCTCACTCAGTACTGATTCGATCTGGTGCGAGGCAAGTCCTGTTTCTTGGAAGTCCGAAGGAATGCGGATGGCGTTTGGGGCCAGTTTCAGCGCATCTTTCAGCGTCATGCCCGTCTTCACACCCTTGGCTTTCGCTTCATACGAAGCCGCAATAACGCATCCTCCTCCCATGCCCAGTGCCAGCAGCTCCTTCCCCTTGAGAGAGGGATTTTGGCGGACGAGCACGGAAGCGAAGAAAGAGTCGGCGTCGACGTGGCAGAGCATTTGAAGGGGGTGAATTTTGCAGTGTGAATTTTGAATTTTGCCTATGCTGTTTTTGTCAATGTTTTGGATTTCCTCAGGAGACCGCTTATCAATTTATTTGTGACGATTGCATCATCCCAGAGCTGCCTGAAAACCTCGTTTGGCATGTAGCCGACATCTTTGGCGATGAGGATTTGGTTTTGCAATTCGGTCAACGATCCGAGTGCCATTGCGTAGAAGTGCACTTTCTCCCGCATGGAATTCCTGCTGAAGCCTTCTGCGATGTTTGATGTGAATGATACGGCTGCTCTTCGCAATTGATTGCTCAGCCCGAACAATTCTTCCTTTGGGAAGAGCCCCGTGGCTTTATAAATTTCCAGAACAAGTTGGTGGCCCTTTTTCCATGTATTCAAATCCATGAATGATTTGATCGTGGGGGACCCAGTAGTGGAGGTAGTCACGTTATCCATAACGCACAATTCACAATTCAAAATTCACACGTCACCTCAATACTTTCGTACTAATCCCTTCACAATCCCCGCTACCTGCAGCTCATTGAGCGCATACATATCCGGATACTTCGGGTTCTCCGCCTGCAGGAAGTACTTGCCCTTCTCGCGGCGCAGCCTCTTGAGCGTGAATTCGCCGTCGAGGACGCCCACGACGATGTCACTCGCGCGCGGTTCCTTGCCCCGCTCCACGATCACCAGATCACCTTCGTTGATGGCTGCATTGATCATGCTGTCACCCTTCACGCGCAGGAGGAACGTCGACGCTTTGTCGCGCACGAGGTAATCCTCCAGCGTCACCACCTCCTCCGCCTGCTCCTCCACCGGTGCCGCGAAGCCGGCCGCGATGGGACCGAAGAGCGGGAGAGCCATCGGTTTGAATTCCTCCCCCTCGCGCTCGAGGATCTTGATGCGGCCTTTGGGATCCTTCTCCAGGTGTCCTGACCGCGTGAGGACATTGACGACCTTTGCCACGGCGTTCTTACTGCGCACCCCGAAAGCCACGGCCAGGTCTGCAAGAGAGGGAGAGTACCCGCGCTTCGACTGGAACTCGCTGATGTAGTTCAAGACCGTGCGCTGGTGGGGGGTCAGGTCGGAGGCCATGAGAAGGGTGGGGGAACGTCCACCATTCTAGGTGTACGAAAGTACACGGTCAAGGACGGAGAGGAGTTTTCTGCTTGTCCGGTCTCTCATTGCGTTTCCTGTATCTGCTTACGCCGTCGCCGCTCCCGGCAGGCCGGACGATTCGGCTTTCTCCTCCTCTTTCTCCTTGTCCTCATCTTCATCCTCGATGATGACGAGGTCCTTGAATTTCTTGAGCTCGAAGTAGGTGATGGTCCACACCGCTTCCTTGAACACGTGGAGGTAGGCGAAGAAGTAGCTGGCGATGAGGATCAAGATCAAACCGACGCCCGTGGCGATGGAGTAGGCGATGACGGGGGAGGAGAAGAGCGCGAGGAGGAAGCCGATGCCGAAGGCGATGCCCGGGATCACGAGGACGAGTGCGGCGTTGAAGGCGATGCGGATGGAGATGACGAAGAGGAGGAGCCAGAGGAACATCACATGGGAGAGGTAGCTCAGAATCAGCCGGAAGCTGCGTCCCATGGCTTCGAAGATGCTCACGCGATGGATGACGATGGCGGGTTCCGCGAACGACGAGAGGAATTTCAGGATGTTACTCAGGAACCAGAAGAGGACGATGAACACGATCATGAAGAACTTCAGATCGGTCATCACGTAGCGCAGGATGAGCGAAATGATGGTGAGGACGGTCGTGAAGCCCGCGAGGAAGAAGAACTCGTGCACCGCGAAGAGCGGGAAGAAGTTGTAGATGGCGAGCACGAGGCCGCCCTTTACCGGTTCTTTCTTGTAGGCCTTCGCGGCCAACCCGATGATGGCGCCGCGTGCGAGATTGGGCAGGATCCACTCCAGTACGAGGAGGAAGCAGAAGCCCCCGACAATCGAGACGAGTGCGACCGTGGACACGTTTTGATGGAGCCAGATCACATCGTCGAAGAAGCCGGCGGGCTTGCCCCGGAGATAGGAGATGAGGAACCAGACCTGGTAGATGACGAGCTTCGTCGTGAGGAGCGTCTCAAGGAGGGAATTGAAGATCCCCCAGCGCCGCAGGGATTTCTCCCGCAGAGTGATGGTCCAGGCCTCTGCAATGATTTCCCGGGGGGTCATGTGATAGAGGAAGGATACAAGCTCCAAATCTCAAATCCCAAGGTATTCTATTGCTCTTCTGGATGCAGAAAAAGCGTATTCCCTTCGCGCTTCCCTGGTGCGTGGTGCTTGGGGCTTGGGATTTCGGGCGGGACGAGAGGAAACATCTAAGGGGTAGCTGGGAGCAAATCCTGCAGCGGGGTGAACTTGTAGTCCTTCCCGATGACGATCGTCACCTGTCCCTGCTCTTCGGGAGTCAGCCCCTTGGCATCCTTCGCGAGCGGCAGTTTCAGGAGCTTCGAGAACCAGTTTGCCGCCTCCCCGTCCTGGGGCGTCTGTCCCACGATGAACGTTGCGTTCTGTTTCTCGATGGACGCGTTGGCCGTGTCGGCCACGGAGAAGTCGAAGCGGATGAGTTCGTTGGCCAGCGTCGCTGCGAGGCCCCTCTTGCCGCTGGCGTTGAGGATCATGATCCGGGAGGGGTTGAGGAACACGGTACGGTTATGGATGAGCAGGTTCACGAAGGCGGAGACTTGCTTCCACGTCACCGGGAATTCCGGGATGGAGACGGGCAGGAGAACGGAAGCACCCCCGAACTGATCGCGCGGCGGGGAGTAGAGGAAGCCGCCCGGTTCCGCGAGGGATGAGTAGAGGCCGTTACGGTCAGAGAGTTGCAGCGAAATGACCTTCGTGCGGTCGAGGCGCTGTGCCATCTTGGCCGCACCGAGGAGTTCGCTCGTGGTCATCGTCGTCTCCACGTTCTTTGAGAGGATGTTGTAGAGCGAGAGCAGCTTCCCCGGGCTACGGATGATTCCTTTTTCCTGTGCCTTCCCCCCCAGAGCCTGAATGATCTGCTGCTGGCGTGCGGAGCGACCGAAATCGCTCGTTGTGTGACGGCTGCGGGCGTACTTCAGTGCTGTCGCTCCATCAAGGTGCGCTGGGCCGGCTTTGATCTCGAAGGTCTGGTACGTGTAGTCCGGTCCCGGGTATTCCCTATCGACGATGTCGTAGGGCACGTCGATATCCACACCTCCGATCGCGTCCACAGCCTGCTCGAAGCCGCTGAAATTGGCCATCACGGCGTGGTGAATCTCTATCCCCAGTTTCCGTCCCAGCTCCGCCATCAGCTCCTTCATCGATTCCCTCGATGCTTCCGCTGCGCTCATTCCGTCACTGCGCAGGGAGCTCTTGTAGTTCCTGTAGAGCTCATTGATGCGCCCCTTGCCCATCTTTTCGGTGGACAACATGTAGAGATCGCGCGGGAGGGAGAGAAGGATCGCGCTCTTCGTATGTTCGGGATCAACGCTCGCTACCATGATCGTGTCCGTGAGATCGATGCCGTCGTGATCATCGTCGCCCTTCCCGAGGAGGAGGACGTTGGTGAAGCCGTCCTTGTCCGCCGGGAGAGCTGATCCTGCGGTATTGAGGAACGATGTGAGACTGATGACTTTCAGTGAAACGAGTGCGCGCACGACGCCTGTGAAGAGGACGAAGGCGAGGAGGATGCTCAAGAGGATCACGGTCACGCGCTTGAGGATCGTGAGGCGCTTGCCGTCGACCGTTCCTGTCATCTTTTTCCACAGCTTCAGGAAGCCGGATGGGCCGGAGGTTTTTGCCTTGGTGGAGCCGTTCGTGCTCTTGTCCTTTTTCTTGCTCCACGGGAACGCTCGCGGCCG
The DNA here is from genome assembly GCA_041666245.1 of Candidatus Peribacteraceae bacterium. GTDB lineage: Bacteria > Patescibacteriota > Gracilibacteria > Peribacterales > Peribacteraceae > CAIKAD01. The sequence continues at coordinate 49,336 of JBAYHG010000006.1, read as the reverse complement.
CTTCTCCTCGCGGATGCGACGAGTTTGGAAAGTCATCGACGGGAGTATAGGGGAGTATTGATGTTTGTGGAAGCCAAAGAGCTTGCGGGGAAAGTAAGGAAGGGCAGGAAAGGCAGGAAAGGCAGGAAGGTTTCTCAGGCGATGGCTGCTTTCGGCTTCTGCGCCGTCAGCTTCCACATCCAGTACCCCGAGAACAGTGCGAAGAAGAGATTGAGCCAGAAGAAGATCCAGTTTGCCGAGAGGTAGCTGAAGGCGGCCACGAGGGCGCTGCCGGAGGCGAGCAGGACTTCGCGGCGGAAAGTTCCGATCTTCATTGCGTAGCCGATCGCGATACCGGCGAGTCCCAGAATGAAGATGACTGTCTGATAGCCTTCGAAGAGGGAGAGAGACCATCCGATGAAGACGAGTGCGCCGAGGGAGAGTACTGAGGCATCGAACCGGTCCGGCGTATCCGCCATCATGAGGATGCTTGAGAGGTTGATGAAGAGTTCCAGGATGAGGAAGAAGATGAGGCCGCCTTCCCGCCATCCGAGCCAGGAGTAGACGAGCATGAGGAAGCCGCCGACGGCGAGGAGCCAGTTTTTAAGCGAATGCGTGGGATGTGACGTTGGGTGATCAGGATAGGCAGCGCCGCAGACGAGGATGATGGAGCCGAGGAGGCCCGTGAGGAATGTGGGAGTCATGGTTGGAAGTATAGGAGGACCGTAGGTTTGTGGTAGTTGTAGAGGTTGCGGGGATGGCAGGAAGGGCAGGAGGGTTACGCATGAAACATGCTCCACAGAACGGCGTAGACGATCGGCTGGTGCACGAGGTAGATCACGAGCGAATGCCGTCCCGGAAAGCCGAGGAAACGCGTGATGTTCGTGTTCGGGAGGTGCCAACGCAGCATCCGTCGGTTGTAGAGGAGATTTCCCATCGCGAATCCGAGGAGGATCGCCGAGAGCCACGGGAAGAGCGGGAAGTAGTCGACGGAGACGAATTCTGCGGGAACGAGGCCGAATGGAAGAAGCAGCGACGTCGTGACGGTCCTCATTTGCACGATGCGACCAAGGAAGAAGATCGGTACCGCGAGGAGTGCGTTCCATTCCCGAAGCGGCAGCAGGATGGGGAGGAGGAAGATGGCGACTGCAATCAGATGCAGGATGCCGAAGCGGACGTAGAGCGGTCCGACCATGAAGTATGTCGCGAGGGAAACGAGCATGGCGCCTGCGAGGACGAGGAGCGATTTTCGAAAGGAGTTCCTGAAGATCATCATCCACGTCTCCCCCCGTGCCTGTCGCCTGCCCGACGATACGGCGAAGCTCACGCCGACGAGGAGGAGGAAGAGGTTGGCCGTGATACGCTCAAGCAGAAACCAGTCGTCTGAGAGGGGATCGATGGAGAAGTCGTAGAACGCGTAGAGGTCGAAGGCTGTGTGGTAGACGGTCATCAACACGATCGCGGCCGTGCGCGCGATGTCGATTTCCGCATGTCGGTTATTTCCGTTGTCCATGTCCATGATTGTAGAGCCGCCCTGCAGGGCGGCTCTACCCCGTTTTTCGAACGCGCACGGCCGCGAGCAAACAAAAAAACGCCCCCGTATTCCGGAGGCGTTCTTTGGTTGCGAGAGTTGATCTCACGCACCAGCGGCCTGCCGCTGTGCGAAGAAGCAATCCTTGCAGAGGACGGGCTTGCCGCCCTCCTCGACCGGTCGCGGTTTGAACGGAACCTCGCACTGCGCGCCACACTTGGCACAGACGGCCGCGTGCATTTCGCGCGTCGTGAGACGCTCGTTCTTGCGCTTCTGGCGGCAGTCCTTGCAGCGCTGAGGAGCGCTCAAGTTGCGGGAGTTGTAGAACTCCTGCTCACCTTCCGTGAAGGTGAATGTCTGGCCGCAATCGCGACACTGTAGCTGCTGATCAGCCATAGAAAGAAAGAAGGAAATAAGAATGCATAGTTCCTTCTATCCTGTTTCTCGGAGACCGATAGTACTGGTCGAAGGATATGCTACGGGGCATTGTAGAGAGGATTGAACGTAGTGTCAATGTAGCGGGAAGAGCTTGGAGAAGCCGTAAAGTGCGGAAGAAGCCGAAGAATTGGAGAAATCCAAAGAAACCAAGGATGCAGGATCCCTGGTTTCTGGATTCAACAAAGGAAGTGATTTACTTGAGGGAAACCTTCGCGCCGGCGGCTTCAAGCTTTTTCTTCCATCCGGCTTCGTTCGTTTCGCTCCCGCTCAACGAGCTACGCCGAGATTGGACTTTGAGTTCGGGATATGAAAAGACCCGGATGCCGCGGCGTAGCGCAGCGAAGCCGGGCCTTTCTGAATTCGATTACTTGAGTGAAACCTTGGCTCCTGCTGCTTCCAGTTTCTTTTTCCACGCATCGGCATCGGCCTTGGCCACGCCTTCCTTGATCATCTTGGGGGCGGAGTCGACGATGGCCTTCGCTTCGCCGAGAGGCAGGCCTGTGATCTCGCGGATCACCTTGATGACGCCGATCTTCTGGGCGCCGGAGTCCGTGAGCTCGACGTTGTAGGAGGACTTCTCCTCTTCGGCTGCGGCGGGGGCGGCGCCAGCTGCGGCGACGGCCACGGGAGCGGCGGCGGAGATGCCGTACGTCTGCTCCATGAATTTCACGACGTTATTGAGCTGGATGACGTTGAGCTTCTCCAGCGCGTCGATCACTTTCTGTTCGTCTGCGGTGAGTGTCATGTCGGCCATGATAGGGAAGGGGTAGAGGAAGTAAGAAAGGGTAGAAAAGTAAGGAAGGGCGGAGAGGGATCACGCAGCGGGGGCGGATTCCTTCTTCTTCGCCATCTCGCTCAGAGCGCGGGCGAAACCGGAGAGCGGCGAAGAACAGATGCTGGCAAATTTCTGGAGTGGGGAGCGGATCATGCCGGCAAAGGTCGCGAGGAGCACCTGACGGCCGGGGATCTGGGCGAATTCTTTCGCTTCCGCCTGGGAGAGCAGCTTGCCCTCGAAGACGCCGCCGAGGAACGAGATCTGCGGGTGATCCTTGGCAAACTTGAATGCGATCTGCGCTCCGGCGATGGGGTCTGTGAAGCTGAAGATGCAGGCGACCGGTCCGTCGAGAACGGAAGCGGGGAGCTCGGGAAAGCCTTTCTCTTTCGCGGCGATCTCCATGAGGGTCTTCTTGGCCACTTTCATCTCGGCGCCTACTTCCTTCAGTTTCTTGCGGAGCGCACTGACGTCGTGCACCTTCATGCCGATGTAGTGCGTGAAGACGACGGAGGAGGACTTCGAGAACTTGTCCTTGAGGACTTCTAGCTGTTCGGCCTTTTGAGCTTTGGTGAGAGCCATGTTCGAGAGTAAGAGAATAAGAGAGTAAGAGGGTTTGCAGCCAAATTCCCCCAGATATAGAAAGGTCTCCCTTTCTATGTCCGGGAGACCAGCGAGGAACACGGCACGAACCACCAAGCCGGGGCCGAGTGACCGATGCTGTATTCCTCGGAGGGGCTTATTTCGGCCTGCGGCCTTGTGCCCTCGGTCTTCGGACTAAAGCAGTCTAGTGACCTTTACCCGGAAGTCAAGAAGACTTACAGATACCTCCGTCTCCATGTTTTTCTCTCCATGAGGAACGGAAAGGTGCATGCTACGATACGTTCATGCGCATTGTGCTCCAGAGAGTGAAGCAGGCATCTGTGACTGTTTCCGGTGAGACCGTCGGGTCGATCGGGCCTGGTTATTTGCTCCTGCTGTGTGCCATGAAGGGTGACACGGAAGTGCAGGCTGACTGGTTGGCGGAGAAGGTCAGCGGACTGCGGCTCTTCGATTCTCCGGAGGGGAAGATCAACGACCGCTCCATTCTTGAGGTTGGTGGGGAGATCCTCGTCGTGTCGCAGTTCACTCTTTCCGGGGATGTCTCGAAGGGGAGGAGACCGGATTACACGGCGGCAGCCGGCCCGGGAGAAGGGGAAAGACTGTATAAATATTTTATACAGAAACTTCAAACACTCGGGATCCGGAAGGTCGAGAACGGCCGTTTTGGTGCCATGATGGATGTGACACTGACCAATGACGGGCCTGTCACACTTCTGCTGGAACGCTCCTGACGAACGGGCGGAAAGCCTGTTTCTTCGTTGAGCGCTTGCGGGCCCGTGCGATAGACTGTCGTTTCCGGTTCTGTCCCTCTCTCATGTCTCTGTGGACTTCCGCCGTGACACCGCTCCTGGACAAACTCCGCAAGGGGGAGGCCTCGTTTGACGATCGCAGATTGAAAGCGGCATTTGAGCTGGCGGAGCAGCTCTACCGCGGGAGGGATCACTGGACGGATGTCCCTCTCCTTGTGCATGCCCTGGGTGTCGCGCAGGTGCTGGTACCCTTTGAGCCGGATGAAGACACGGTGATTGCTTGTCTCCTGCAGCACGCGCTCCAGGCGCGACAGACCACACTCGCGGAACTCGAGGAGCAATTTGGCCCGCAGGTGCGTCGTATCATCTCGGGCGTGCATCTCCTCTCGCATGTCACGATGCGTGGGAGGCGCAACTCCATTGAGGATCTTCGGCTCATGCTCGTATCGGTTTCGGATGACATTCGTGTGATCCTCATCCTCCTCTGCGAGCGACAGTACGCCCTCGAGCACCTCTCTCTCCTGCAACAGGACGACAGGCGGCAGCTGGCGCAGGACGTGCTCCACCTCTTCGCACCCGTAGCCGCCCGTCTCGGTATTCACTCCCTCAAGCAACGACTGGAGGCTCTGGCCTTCCCCATCGTCTACCCGGCGGACGCTCAGCACGTAGCAGAGCAGCTCGCGCACATCCGCAAGCGTCACGGTCCCTTCCTTCCTCAGACAGCCAATCTCCTTTCATCGGCGCTCGCGGAGCAGGGGATCGCTGCGTCTGTCGCCGCGCGGGAGAAGCTGCCTTTCAGCGTCTTCAACAAGATGCGGCAGAAAGCGCTTTCGCAGGTGGACTCGCTGCCGGATCTCTACGGGCTCCGGGTTCTCGTGGACACCGAAGAGCAGTGCTACCGCACGCTCGGGTTCCTCCATCGCATCGGACTGCCCATGACCAACCGCTTCAAGGACTACATCGCATTCCCGAAACCGAACGGCTACCGCAGTCTCCACACCACCGTCGGGAAGCTTCCGGGCGTGCCGGAAGGGGTGTTCACGGAGGTGCAGGTGCGCACGCGCGCCATGCACCGCGAGGCTGAGTACGGAATCGCCGCACACTGGAGCTACAAAGAGGGTGGTACTGCCGAGCAGGCACTGGCCCGCGTGTCGCTCCATCATGTTCTCACGGAGCAGCACGAAATGGAGGACGAGGGCGCGCCCACGTTCGTCGATCATATCTTCGTCCTCACACCCAAGGGCGACATCGTCGAATTACCGGAAGGAGCGACTCCCCTCGACTTTGCGTTCCAGATCCACACAGATCTCGGTCTCGGCTTCCGGTCCGCGCGCGTGAACGAGGCGGTCGTGCCGCTCGACTATCAACTGGAGAACGGAGACGTGGTGGAAGTGCTCACGAACCGCGTGCCGAAGCCGTCTACGGAGTGGCTGCAGCTCCTCAAGATGGCGTCCTCCCGCTCGCGTCTGAAGCGCTACCTCTACTCACTCCACCGCGAAGACTACGTGGCGCGCGGGCGGGAATCGATCAATGAGGATCTGCGCCGCCTGCACATGCCGGCCCTCGATAACGACTTCACGCTCCTGCGTTTCTATGATGGGAAGGAACTGGCGTTCTCGGAACGCGAGGACCTGCTCATGAAGATCGGGCAGGGATCGGAGCGGGCAGGCGCGCTCCTCCCGCACCTCGATGCGCTTGCCGGTGTCCGGTTGCTTCCCTCGAAGCGGAAAGTGAGTGTCCTCAGGAAGATGGCGTTCCCCGTGGCTGTCGAGGGGAACATGTCCATGCCGCTGCGTTTCGCCAAATGCTGCAAACCGGAAACAGGGGAGAGGAGCGACATCATTGGTTCCGTCGCGCGCAAGGGCGAGGTGATCGTGCACCGGGCGAAGTGCCGGATGCTCAAGCTCGCCAATCCCGGGCGGCAGGTGAAGGTGTGGTGGAGGGAGGAGGAGAAACCTGTGGCAAAGAAAGCTTCCACGTCGAAGAAGGCTGCGGCGGCGTCGGGGAGTAAGAGAATAAGAGAATAAGAGGGCACCTTCGAACGGCTTCAGAACCAGCAAAAGCGCCCGGATCCTTCCAGGCGCCTCGCTCTTTCGATCGGAACTTACTCGAACCGCTCCATGCCCCGGAAGTAGATGTCACTTTCGTTCCGCGGCCCCCAAACCTCGATGCGTCCGAGATCCCGTTTCTCTTCTGGTCTTCTCCCACGGAGTCCAAGACTGTGGCGCAGCACCATCGAGAATTTGTCTCTTTTGCACGATTGGCATCGCACCCGTTCATCGTCCAAATGGAGGTCGAGTCCCAGGAGATGCACGACCAAGTTGTAGTATGTAAGCTCTACCAAGTGGGGAGTCTCTTCGTAGGTGAAGAGCATCTTCCCGCTCATTCTGGTGGTGTCATCCGGGACGATGTCGCTCCGAAAGAGCAACGGTCCACCTTGGATCGGTTCGTCCGCCCACGTCTCTTCCCTGTGGGCTTCCGGGATCATGCCCTTGGGGAGGATCGGGCGGAGCTTGGAAAGCGATGCATGCGGGACGTCGAGCAGAACAAATTGCTCTCTATTCTGCAGTCCCTCCAGCTTCGTCACAATTCTCCCCAGCTTCTGCCAGCGGTCCGCCTGCACGGCCGGAGAATAATCCACGAGTCCGAAGAGCTCGTAGGTTTCTTTCCGTCCGACGAACCGGGGGCCTAGCAGTGCCCGGGCAGCCTGTTCCACAGCTTCTTCCGGGGGCTCCAAGGGAGTGATTCGTCGCAGCTCTACCATGAGCCTCCAGCTGACCCATGTGTCTTCTGCGATGAAAGTTCCCAGCCTCGTTGTCAGTTCATGTCTCTCCAATCCCTTCATCACCTCATTCGATAAGCCACGTTCTAGCGCGCACATGGTGCGAACCTCCTACGTGATACCCGTACCGCGGGTGCGGACCGGTCTCGACAGAGACAAGCGCCCCGGGGACTTCTCAATCCCGAGAGCGCTCGTCTCACGTCGATGTTCAGTGTTCCGATCATGTGAAAGAGCCTTTACATTCTACAATCATCAAGACATTGAGCAACGAAGGTATTTTGGCTTGCAGAGGCCATATTCACAATCCCTGTTACTCTCTTATTCTCTTCTTTCTAAGCAGCGAGCATTTCTTCAACCAGTTTTTCTACTTTCTTGCGCCATACCAGCTGCTCATAGTCCTCCGTTCCTTTCTGGAACCTCGCCGCCGCCTTCTCTTTCTCCGCCGGCTCCGCCCCCGCGAGCGCCGCCTTGATCTCGCGCTGGATTTCCTCGTCGCTGACCTCGATCGTGCGGTCGGCGAGGAGTTGCTCCACGCCGAAGCGCAGTTGCAGGCGCTTCTCCGCCTGCTCGTGCATTTCCTTGCCGAAGTCTTCCGGCTTCTTCTTGGTCTGCTTCAGCCAGTCCTCCAGTGAGACGTTTCGCTGCTGCAGCTGTTCCTCGAATTCGAGGAAGAGTCCGCGTTCCGTCTCCTCGATCAGTTCCGGTGCCAGATCCACCTTCGTCGCCTTGCGGATAGCTTCGAAGAGCTCGCGTTCGCGGCGTTCGCGGTCGGCGGACAGCTCCTGTTCCTTCAGCGAAGCTCCGATGCGTTCGCGGACCGCAGGCGCCGATTCTCCGAGACCGTGCTTCTTCGCGAACTCGTCGTCGAAGACCGGCACCGTCACTTCCTCCACCTTCGTGACGGTCGTGTGAAAGGTCACCGGTTTCTCCCGCAGGTGCTCCGCGTGGTAGTCCTTCGGGAAGGTGAGCTCAAACTTCTTCTCGTCGCTGCGCTTCATGCCCACGAGGGCCTCTTCGAAGCCCGGGAGCAGCGTCTTGCTCCCGATGACGACGCCAAATCCGCGTGTCCGGATTCCCGCCACTTCCGCTCCTTCTTTGTCCGTTCCGTGGAAATCGATCGTCACCTGATCGCCCTCCTTCGCTTCCCGCTCCACCTCCTTGGCCTGCTGCTCCTGTCTGAGGAGGTACTGCACCATCCGCTCGACGTCTTTCTCGTCCGCTTTCGGTTCCTTCTTCGTGATCTTGATCTTGTCCGCTCCCTTCACGCTGACGTTCGGCTTCTCCACGTAGGTGATGGTTACCTTGAGGGGTTTCGCCGATTCCACCTGCAGTTTCGGCATGATGATCGGCTTCAGAGTGTGCTCCTTCGGGAGCGTCTGGAGCAGCGGGAGGGCGAGCGCACGCACGATTTCCTCGAAGACGGCCTCCGGTTTGAGCTGCTCCTTCACCATGTCGGCGGGGGCCTTCCCCTCGCGGAAGCCGGGAATCCTCACCGAAGCGCTGAGTTTTGCGATGACGCCCTGCTCTGTCTTCGCCACTTCTTCGTCCGAGAACGAGATTGTGAATTGAGTTCTGTTCTGGGAGAGTTTTTTCGGAGTGATTTGTGACATGGGAGAGGGGAAAGTCGTCTTGGAAGCGCTGAGGCATCCTACAGAAGGCAGGAAAGGCAGGAAAGGCAGAAAGGGCAGGAAGGAACGGCTATGACCTCTCTTCTGCCTTCCTGATCACTTCCAGAATACCAGCAACGCGCTTGCCACGAAGAAGGACGAGTACGTTCCGATGAAGATTCCGAAGATGAGGGCGAGGATGAACCAGCGGATGCTCTCGGCGCCGAGGAAGAAGAGGGCAGTGAGCATGATGAGCGTCGAGAGGCCCGTTCCGAACGTGCGCGTGATGCTTTCTTTCATGCCACGCACGGCCGTGTCGGTGAAACTCTCCGACCGGTTCTCGAAGGACATGTTGGCGCGGATGCGGTCGAAGATGACGATCGTGTCGCTCGTGGAGTAGGCGAGGACGGTGAGGAGCGCCGTGACGAAGAGCGTGTCGAATTCAAAGCTCGTGAACTGTCCGATGACGATGAAGACGCCGGTCGTGATGAGCACATCGTGGAGGAAAGCGACCACGGCAAGCACACCGAATTTCCAGGGGCTGAGCTTGCGCGGCATCTTGCGGAAGGCGAAGGCGAGGTACGCGACGATGATGACGGATGCGACGCTGAGGGCGACGAAGGTATTGCGCTTGAGGCTCGCGGAGACGCTCGGCCCGATGGTGTTGAATTGCAGCTCCCTCGCTTCCGGGAAGGTCTGTTGGATGTGCGCGAGGAGACTGACGTGCTCCTCGTTGCTGAGCGGACGCATGCGGATGCTGAAGGAGCTCCCGCCACCCAGGTCTTTCACCGCGGATACCGCAACGTTCTCGAGCGAGGTGCCGTCTGCCGTCTTCCAGGACTTCGCGATGGTGCTGAGCTCATCCTTCGTCTTGCCGGCAGGCAACGACAGGGACATGAGGGTTCCTCCCGTGAACTCGATCGAGAACTTCGGTCCGGGAGAGAAGAGCAGCACGGCGGAGGCGAGTGCGGCGACCGCAGAGATCGTGAGGCAGATTTTGGCGATGCGGATGAACGTCATAGTGGGGAGAGTGTAAGGGAGAGTGGACCGTTGTGGAAGCGCCGATTGGGATTTGAGACTTGGGATTTTTCACGTCGAAAGCCCCAAAGTCCAAGGATCCAAATCCCAAGGACGGCACTCTAGTCTTGGCCCTATTGATTTTCCAGAGAGATTGAGAGAAGACCACTATTCTCCCGGACAGACCAACGAAGTGCATCGGAGGCGGGCGCAAATGTTGAAAGGAGAGCGTCGGCCGTGTGGAGGGCGAGAACGTCGCGGAGTGCGGTTCGGAGGAGAGCCCGGTCCATCCAGCCGCCTGCGATCAGGTTCCCATTGCCGGGGAGGGCGGCTGCTGCTGCGGAGCCGCTGGTTACCTGTCCCAGCCAGTCGGCGTCATTCGTCAGGATCAGCTGGTTGCCGCGGCGAGCGGTGAGGAGACCGTCGCGGGTGTCGTTGCGTTGCGTCCGGCGAACGTCCCATCCGTTCTCCGTGTCCTGCGATGTGGAGAGGAGTGACGGGTTATCGGTGATCGTCACCGAGGTGAAGCCCTGCTCGAGCGTCCGTCGGGTGACAATGCCGGTCGAGAGACGCTTCGCTGCGCTCTCATGCAAACGATCCAGCGTCTTCCTCAGGTCTCCTTCCGTCTCCGCCGAGAGGAGGAAGCGGATGGAGCCCGTTCCTGTTTCCTGCTTGAAGAAGGAAATATTTCCCCGCAGATGCGGCAGGACGTCTTCACGCAGACTCACGTCGTCCCCCATCAAATCTTTCCACTGTGCGGTCATGACGCCTTCTCCCAGTACCTTCGAGGTGTCGGAGAGCGCCATGTGTTCCAGCATGTCGGCGGGATGCTCGAGAGAGAGCGCGAATGTCGGTTCGGGCGTGAAGGAGAGGGGAGCGGGGGCGGGAGAGCCGAGGCTGGGGGCCAGCGCGGTCAGCGACGCACCGCTGCCGGAGAAACCGATGAGGACGAAGGGGTCACTGAGAGAGGCGACGAGGGCGCGATCAGGTTCCGTTGCCGATGCGGCGAGGAGCAGGCGCGTGTCGAGATAGAGCCACTTGCCGGTGGCGGCGTGCGTGAGCACCCGAAAGCCCGGTTGCCATGAGAGCGATTGCCTCGCGGGGGCGGAGAGGAGAGATGCAACTTCTTCCGAGGAAGTTCGTACGGCAAAGTTTTTCGTATCGCGCTCCATGACAGAGCTCATGGCCAAGCGCGTTGCCCCACTGATGAAGCTGACCCAACCGAAGTCTCCGGAAGGGAGACGGAGCATGGCGATATCCACGTCAGGACGATCGGAGAGGGGGGAGATCTCGGAGAACAGCGGGAAACGGTGCAGGAGGCGCAGCCGGTCTTCCTCCGTGAGGCCGTGAACGTACGCGACGGTGTTCTCGGCGGGGAGGAGATCGGCCGGTTCAGGATTTCCCCGGAGCAGGATGTACGCCCCGCCTCCGAGAATGATCAGGGAGAGGGCAATGCCAGCCGTGAGAAAGAGAGTGAGCCTGAGCTTTCCGGATGTTGTGGCCATTTTGTCCTACTGTAGCGGAGGATCTGAGATCCTCAACATGAGTACAAAATGTATTCATATCATACTTCTTCCTTCTGGCCATACCAAAATATTGCCTATCCTGAATGTGGGTGTACGATGTCCCGATTTGCGAACGGCATGAGTGCAGCAAATCAAGACAGCCACATCCACACACACCCGCCCCGGGGCGATCACACAAAAAGAACCGACACGACCCTGCTCTCTGACACCATCGACCATCGAGAAGTGAGGATTCGTTCTCACTTCTGAGTGGAGAGAGGGGTGGCCGCTTCTGCGGCCCGTCCCGCAGGGCGATCCGCCCGTTCACGCTCGGCTTTACGCCATCTGACGGGGATCTGGTTCGTCAACATGCCGGGACATTTCCATGCATCCGGGGATGCACGGACCGCCAAACATACACACAAAATGGCGCGGCTACCTCCCTCTCTGCTCTGCGACGTCGCGCTGCGAATGTGAGGATGCTTCAGCAGCGTGCTCCTGCTTCTCCCCAGTGCCTCCCAAGAGACCTCGTCTCTTCGCGGCAGGCCGGTCCGGGGACTTCGGAGGGTTCCGAGGAGAAACAAGAAACCCCAGCACGGCAGAGAATCGAGGGCTCCTCCCCTCACTGTCCCCCTTCACAGAAACGGCTCAGCGCTCGACTCTTGTGATTCGGCGTTGATAGTCCCGAGAAGGGAAAGACAAACACAAAAAGGTTCCGAAAGGAGCCTTTTTGTTTTGCATGGAAGGGCCACCTACGGTGTCCCTCCCATGATCCCACCCTTCCCTCAGCGGTATCGCTCCAGGCGGGCGAAGCCCGCCTTCGCGATAGCTATTGCACTTTACGGATATTGACAATTATAATAAATATAGTATTATCCTCGATATGAACGTGAGGGAATACATGCGGAAATCTTTGGAGCATTTCGGCCTCACGGAGGGGGAAGCCGCGGTCTACTGCGCGATTCTTCAGTCGGGCAGCGGTGTGTGCGTGGAGCAGATCAAACAGGAGGCGAAATTGAGTACCTCCGGTGCATACAAGATCGCGAACGCACTGGCGGAGAAGGGTTTCGTGGTGCCCGTGAAGAAGAGTGGAAGCACATCGTTCACTGCAGTCACTCTCGACAAGGCCGCGCAGAAACTCGCGGCGAAAGGCCGGAAGTTCATGAGGATGTCCGAGAAGTTCCACGAATTGCAGACGCTCGCAACGGTGACGGAGGATACGGACGTGTATGAGGGGAATGATCTGACGGATTACTACCTCTCCATCCCGCATCAGATTAACGACTTCATTTGGTGCGTCGGATCGTTCGAGGCCGTGATGAACTTCTTCGGATCGGAGGTGGAGCGGGATTTCATTCGGTCTCGCGTGCGGAAAGGCATGAGTGCGGATGCCGTCATCTTCGACGATTCTCTCTTCTCGAAGGAGCTCGTCGGGCGGGATGTGGGGGAGAAGCGGGAGACGCGGTTGATCCCGCACAGCACCTATCCTCGCGGATTCAGCTACCTCTTCGGGAACACGTGCCTGGATTTCTACAAGGATGCGGAGAATCAGGTGAAGGTGCTCAAAACCGAGTCACCCGATCTCGCGCGCTCTCGGCTGATCCAGTACCAGACGCTCTGGAATTCCACGGCGAAGTAGAAAGGAATTACCAATATTTTCCTCTATCCGAAGCGGAAGTTCTTTGTGTATGGCGGCGAAACATCCGGGAAATGTACGTAAAGAGAAATGTACATATGATGGAGGCATCTTTCCTCACCTCCCATGTCACATATTGATTCGGTAAATGAACTCGAACAGTTGGGGTTGAAACCCGATGATGCTCTCCGTCTCTCCGGTTGGGAGCTCATTGAACAACTTCGGGGCCATCTGGATGATGTGGAGATCGAATCCATGTGTGAGATTCATCGGAGGTACAGGGAGGTGCTGGAACCCCGAGTCGAGCGCGAGGCATGTCGCTACTCATCCTTCAATTCGTGGGGAGCATTTCGTGGGTATCAGGAGGGAATTGCTCAGCGTCTGCGGAGCCTCTTGGCATGCGGGGTGGCGATGTCTCTCGAAGAGGAGCGGCCGGCGCCGAAAGGGGTAGAACAGCTGACCGAACGTCAGATCAAGGATGTCATTGGAACGCTGCGCGAACTGTTCATGAGTGAGACCGAGGGGCAATACGTTCGGCAAGAGGGAATGGATTTCAATAACATCGAGCGCGCGCTCCGTGATGCGGAACTCAATCCTCATGCGCTCTGGAGTCTCTCACGCATGCAGGAGATCGAGGCGTACCCGGATCTCCTTGCCGAAACTCCTGACGCATATGTCATTGGCGAATGCTTCCATTGCCAGACCATCTTCGATAGTTCACCCGCTCATGATCGTGTGCGTAACTCATATCAGCATGCTCTTCAGCAGGCAGGCGAACTTGGCGTTGGATTAATGGGATCTTGGACATACAACTTTGCCTTCCGTCATAGTGGATTCTGGGAGGGGTTCGAATTCCTGCGTACGAGCAAGAAACTTCAGGACGAGACGACGTACATCCGTGGCATGTTGGATGGGCTTGGAACTCAAACCATTGAACTTTCGGATCTCTCACCTATTTCCACCGGTCCATACATCGGTTGGCGCGGGGAGTTGCTCGTGAAGAAGCATCCCAAGGTGCAGCAGTAGGCGATCGAGCACTACAGGCTCACCAGCTTCTCCTTCACATCATCAAGCGTCGGGTCGAGTATCAGTGTCTTCGAACATGCGGTGATACTCAGTCGAGTCTCAGTTCTTTTCCCACTCTCCCACCCGGAGTGGAGGACTTGCCCGGATCGTTTCCATCGATCGTTTGCCTCTGAATGTCCTCATACATCTGTGGGATGCGTGTACCGGGAGGGAGGTCCGGTATGGGAACGAAGTGTGTGGCGCCGAAGACGGTTTCATGCAGTCGTCGGAAACGATCGAAGCTGATCGTGTGGATGGTCAGAGTAACAGGTTGTCCTTTGGTATTCCTTATGTCTGAGACGGGGAAGGGGATAGCCGGCACTTCCATGGCCGCCCTCCAATATTCCTCCGGAGCGCTCGTCGGAGAGATCTTTTCCGCGAGAGTGTCCGCTATCTCTCGTTGCACTCTGTCGATCATTTTCCGTACGGCTGCGTCGCATGTCGGTCCCATTTCGTCCACGTAGACATCCAGGCATGTGGCGGTCCAGGAGCAACCGTTGAAACGTGGATCCTCATACGCAAGAACTGTGAATTGAGATGCATCCGGCCAGTGCTTGGATTCTGGGATGGGGGGCATGGAACGGGAAGTGTAAAGAAAACTTCGCGCATTTCAATACGCGACAGATCTTCTTTCGGAGAGGCAGTCTAAAGATCCACCAATTTCTGCTTCACATCATCGAGCGTCGGGTCCAATTCCAATGCCTTCGTGAAGGCCGTGCGGGCCTCGTCCTTCAGATCCTTCGCAGCGGCGCTGTAGCCGAGCAGGCTGAATGCCTTGCCGGAGTCCGGCCACCGTTCGGTTGCGCTCACGGCTGCGGCATGTGCCTCGTCGTTCTTTCCTGCCTGCAGCGCGAGGCCGACGAATTTCTCGATGCTCGCAAGGTCGGAGCCGGAAGCCGTGGCCAGCTCGCGGTACTGATCGAAGGCGAGGGAGGTATTGCCGGAGGCGAGCGCGGATGCAGCGATGGCACGACGGACTTCCCGCTCGGGCTGGAAGCCGTTTCGGAGTGCGTACTGCAGGAAGGTCTCGGCGTTCTTGTAGTCCTTGAGCGCTGCGTACGTGCGTCCGAGGAAGTACTGAATCTCGGGTTTCTCCGGGTCGAGCGCGTACGCACGTTCGAGTGAGGCGAGTGCAGGTTCGTAACGTTCCGTCACGAGTTCGCAGTACCCCTTCACGATCCATGCGTCGCGGTAGTCATCCTGCTGCGCCGTGACGTTTGTGAGGAGCGGGAGGGCGATCTCGCACTCCTGCACCTGTGCGAGCGCACGGGAGAGGAGCGTCAGGAGGTGCGTTGCCGTGCTCTCCGGAAAGAGGTCATACTCCTCGTATGCGGAGAGGAGTGTGCGAGCCTGCGCCCGGAGGACCGGGTCCCAGCCCGCCTCCACGGCCTTGAGCTCTTCCTGTGCCGTCGCGTGGTCACCGCTGACGATGGCGAGGAGAGCGGCACCGTAGTGTTTCTGCGGAGAGTCGCCTGCTTCCGAGAGGAGGTCTTTCGCTGCGTCCGGTTCGTTCTTCCGGAGCGCAATCGAGACGTCGAGGAGGAGAATGTCCTCCGCTCGTGCGCCCTCGCGTCTGAGGCGTTCCACCGTCCCCTCGGCACCGGCGATGTCTCTGCGCTGCAGCTGTGCGGTGACCAGTTTCTTCAACGCCATCACACCGCCATCGGCATCCACGGATTGCCGGTACTCTTTCTCCGCCCCCTGCCAGTCGCCAGAGAGCGCGAGCAGATCGCCCTGACGCAAATGCAGGAGCGCACGGTCGCCGGTCCAGGCATCATCCGATGATTGCGTGAGGTTGGCGGCGAGGTCGAGCGGAGCGCGGAGCTTCTCGCCGAGTCCCAGGAGTGCCTGTGATCGTTCCAGCCACAGGAAGCCGAGCAGAGCCGCTACGACGATGATCGCGGCGAGGATGGGGCCGAGGATTTTGGTGCGGAGGGACACGGGTGCTGAGAGTAGCGCAGGGCGGGCGGGAGTGCCACCTCTCGTGGGAGGGCAGAGAAGGCAGAAAGGGCAGAGAAGGCAGAAAGGACAGAAAGGGCAGAGAAGGCAGGGACGTTCCATGCGTACAAGGAACGCTCTTCTGCTGATGTGTTTGTTGAAAACGGCCTCCCCCTCCCCAGGAATAATTATTCCGTTCTGGATATTCGTTCCGCGATTTCACATGCTATCAACATGCGAACGAATGATGTTGGGTTCCGAAGGCTCATTGTGTGGCAGGAGGCCAAAAGACTTTGCGTTTCCATCTATCAAATAACGGCCTCTTTGCCGAAGAGTGAACAGTTCAACATGACATCTCAACTGCGGAGAGCTACCAGTTCCGTGATGGCGAATATTGCTGAGGGTTCTGCGATGCCTACGAAGGCGCACAGGATTTTTTTCTATGTTCGGGCAAGGGGATCCGTTGTTGAGGTTGATACCTTCATCAATCTCGCATGTGCGCTGGGTATGGTTTCCGATGAAATTGCTCGTCCATATATTGATCATTGCGCAAGACTGAGTTTCCTTCTCACGAGACTCGTTCAAAGCTGACGTTCCTGCCCTTCCTTACGTTCCTGCCTTACTTGTCGATCGCCGGGCTCAATTCCCCATCCTCTCCCTGGCTGCTCTCGCCTTCGATCTGCGCCTTCGCAGCGGCTTCGGCGATGTGCTTGGGGATCACGGCTTCCACGGCGCCCCACTTGGCGTCGCCGTCTTTCGGCAAGAGGATCGTCACCTGGTCACCCACTTCGGCGCGGTAGAACGTGACGGAAGCGAGGAGGACGCGGAAGGCCTTGCCCTCGGCGAGCACCTTGTACTGACCGTCCTCCTGGATGAGGACGCCGAGCACGGTGCGGCGGGGAACCGGGGCGATCTGCTTGTAGATGAACTTGCCCTCGTCGGTGATGGTCAGCTTCATGCCGTCGCTCTCCACGAGTTTGCTCTTCGATGCGTAGTTGGCGGGGACCGGGTAGGTCTGGCCGCGTGCGTCCACCATGTTCTGCCCGTCGAAGATGCCTTCGATCACCCTTCCGCTTACCTGACCCGATGCCATGGTCCCGGCGCGCAGCACATGCCGCTCGCGGGCGGAATCGGTGACACCGGTCATTTCCCGCAGGAGCGCGTGCGCCGTCTTCAGCGATGCCTGCGCGCTGTCGATGAGTTCCTGTACCTGTACCAATGCGTCGTCGGACATAGAAGAGGGGAGAAGATCAGGAGTGCTTCCGTGCACTGACATCGGGGGGTCTGGACTGGAGCCGGGTACGCATCTCGATGTCTGTGAGGAGTCCTGCTTGGGCGCCCATTTGAGAGAGGACGCTCGTAGCGTTTATGGTACCTGCCTGGAGCATTGTTGGCAAGTCAAAACCATTCACGAGAGCCCACGTGCAGCCGATGCCGAACGCGTCACCGGCACCCGTCGTGTCCACGACATCTTCCCCTTTGGACGGGCAATACCAAGACCCGTTTTTATCTGTCGCCGTTGCTCCGTTGCCACCATCCGTGATGCAGACGATTCTCGCTCCCGTGTCGAGGAGCTTCTTCGTCGCCTCCTCCACATTCTCTTTCTTCGTGAAGGCCAGCGCTTCCTCCTTGTTCAGGAGAAGGAGCGACGTATGACCCAGCAATTGGAGATGCGCGGGAGCCGAACATCCCTGCTCCACCTGTGCGCCGCCGGGATTCCACGTGAGTCCCACGCTCCCTGCGGCCTGCCCCAATGCATGGGAGAGGTCATCCTGGATGGCGATGCTGTCCTTGTGCAGGTGGTTCAGGAAGATCCAATTCCGATGGCGAATCTCCTCGCGGTCGAACGTCACGTCATGCAGGTGCTCGTTGGTACCCGGTTCGTACAGAATGATCCGCTCTCCGCTCGAGACGGAGAGGATGATGGAGAAGCTGCTTGTCTCACCGTCGACCACCGTCGCCCAGCGCGTATCCACGTGTTCGCTCTGGAGATTTTTGAGGAGTTTCTCTCCCCACTGGTCGCTGCCCACGACGCCGCAGAATGCCGCGTCGCACTGGAGACGGCTGAGGCCGACTGCGGTATTGGATGCGCCACCGCCGCAGGTTTCGATGACGTCGAGCACACGGACTTTGGCGCCAATCGGAAGATTCAATGTCTTTCCCCCTCCATCCTCTTTCATGAACTTCTGATCCGTCCGGACGAAGAGGTCGAACGTGGCTCCTCCGATGGACATCGTGCGCGGCTTGGATCGGGAGGCGTCCATGGCGATGTCAGGAATGGTAGCGCGCCTCCATTGCGCGGAGGAACCGTTCATTGTTTTTTCTGTTGCTGCGACTGTGTGCCACGAAGAGGACGAATGCCGCACCGGCTACTCCCGCGGTCCACCAGACGAAGGAGGGGAGACCGTTTCGCTCGAGGAGGGGAGGCTCCGGGGCGGCCGGGGCCAACGTGTCATCGAAGCCGATCAGCGCACCCGACCCTTCAGGCAGCATGTCCGGCGGAGCAGCGTGGAATGCACCGGGCTGGAGCGGTGAGCCTTCCGCGGCGGCCGTGAGTTCCGGCAGAGGATCGCCGGTGGCCGCGACCGGCGTCACTTTCACGTAGTACGTGACACCCGGCAGGAGGTCGCGCAGTGTGAGAGATCGTTTTTCGTCTGCAGTCATGTCACCTCCCTTCATCGTTCGTACTTCACTCAGTTTGTCCGGAGAGACGCCGTACTCGATGCGGAAGGAGTCGATCGAGAGTTCACCGGGGAGGGACCACTCCGCGAGGAGGGCGGCGTCCTGCGGTGTCAGCGTGAGGGAGAGGCCGAGAGCCCGGGTGGAAACGATCTCGCTCTTGTCGCTCTCACGTTCTCCCTGTACGGCGGTGACGGCGAAGTAGTACGTCACGCCGCCCTTGAGTCCGGTGACGGTCGCTTCGGCTTGTGCGGCGTCCGGGGTGTCGAGCGTGTTGCCGAATTCTTCCGGTGTTTCTCCGACGTAGACGCGGTAGTGATCCACCGTTTCGGTGGTCAGGAGATCCCAGGAGAGATCTACACCTGCGGCCTGCGCTTTGACCTTCACGCGCTTCACCATCGGGAGCTTGCTGGGGCTAACCGTGAACGTTGTGAGGAGCTCGGAGCGGTTTCCTGCGGTGTCGCGCGAGAGGATGCTCGGGTGGTAGGTGCCCATTGCCGGTGCGGTGAAGAGCAGCTGGTACACGCCGGGTTTCAGATCATCTTCCGCCAGCGTGTACTCCTGTTCACTGAGGCGCATCTTCACGTCCGACAGTCCCGGCTCGCCCTGTACAACGAGGAGGACTTGCGTGCCTTCCTGTGCGCCTTCGGGTGCGTAGGTCGCCGATGTGATCACGGGCGGATCGGCGTCCCGTACGAGGTGGAGTGTGTATTCGTCGCCGACATTATCCGAGATGTGAAGCGTGTATTCGTTGTAGGTCGGATCCAGCGTCACCGGGATCGAGAAGAGCCCGCGATCATCCGTGTCGCCCGTCGCCTTCTTCACGCCGCCGGTTATCTCGACGGTCGTGTACGGCTGGCCCACGCCTTCGACGGTCACGATCGTTTCCCGGATGGTGCCGTTCTGCGTGTGGGAGGTGATCGTGAGCGGCTCAGTCAGGTCCGTTGCGCCTTCGGGAGTCACCGTCACGAGGATTTCGCCGGACAGACTCGAGTCCGCGGTGTCTTCCACGTGCAGGATGTGACGCCCCGTTCGCTTGAAGCTCACGGAGAGCGGGAGGAACTTCCGTCCGAGGTTCTTGCTGATGAACTCGACGCTCCCATGTTTCGGACGGTCGCTGAAGCCGGGGAGGATCGCGTCCGGGTCGGTGGAACACGAAATATCCGCGGTCCCCGCGTAATCCTCGACGGTATTGCCGTCGGCATCGACTGCGCGGATGGTGAGATTTCCGAGGTCGTTGATGTTGAGTCGCCGCGGTTCAACCGTCACTTCGAAGCCGGTCTGTTTGCCGAATGCCACGTTCGCCGTCGGAAGTGCAGCCTCAGCCTGCTGTATCAGTTGCGCGGCGTAGGGAGAGGGTGAGGTGGATGTCGCGCCGGCATTCATGGTCAGTACCTGCGTGAGGAGGGTGTTGCTGAGGAGGTCGATCGCGCGGAGCGTGAAGCTCCCCTCGCGCGATGCCGTGACGGTGAAGATCTTCTCTCCCATCTCGTCCGTGTCACGCTGTTCCTCCTCGATGACGACGGACGCGGGGTTGGCGCGCAGTTCCACCGGACGGTCGGAGAGGGGATTGCCGTAGCGGTCCTGCAGGGCCACCGTCACCGTGACGGCGTCCGAGGAGTCGGCGCGAAGCGTCCTGCGGTTTGCGCTGAGGGAAGAAGCTTCGGTATCCACGCTGTCTGGCAACACCTGAAAGACGGTGTCCGAGGAGAGGCGCTCGCCGCCGCTTCCCAGGAATGCCCGATACTCGCCGGCGGTTTCCACGCTCGTTCCCGGCACGCGTATCTCACCCTTTCCGGTCTCATCAATCGTGAGGGGGAAGACGGCGTAGTCGCCGGAAGGCGGAATGAGAACGAGGTCTGCATTCTGCTGGCCTGTGAAACCCGAGGCCGAGACGAGCATGCCGATGCCCGCTATGGAATCGTCGATGCGCAGCATTCCCGCACTCCATGCTGTCAGCGGGAAGGCCAGGGAAAGCAGTAAGGCTGTGAATCGGATGTGTGTTTTGGTCATCGCATTATTCTAACATTTTTGGGGCATTTCCTCAATGCACGGGCTTCACGTTTCACGATGATTTCCACCTCTGTCCATTACATTTCCTGTCCCCATCCTCAGACGTTTTTTGCGGGAGAGGGTTCCTGCGACTAGGATGCGCTCATGCAAGCACGACGCTCCATTCTCTGTTCCATGGGCCTCCTCCTCTTCCTCGCCGGGTGCGGCTCGAGCAGCACCACGACGAGTGTGACGACCTGTACGCAGCAGTTCTGGAACGGCAGTGTCGGTGTGTGCCTTCCGTCCGGCTGGGAGGAAATGAATCGTGAGCGACTGGATCTTCTGGGCGTCCCCCCCGAGGCGATCGTCGCATTCCAAACGGTGAAGCCCGTCTCAGGACAATTTCCCAATGTCATTCTCACCGCCGAGCCACTGACGGGAGTCTTCACTTCCCCCGATTACAGCAAGTCTTCCATTCGTTCGGTGGCGTCCCTCCCTGGGTACCAATTGGTGGATGTGCGGGCGGCAATTGTGGACGGGAAGAGCGTGGAGATTCACATCTACACCGCACAGCCTGCTGGCGATCAGCCTCGCGTGCGCTTCTACCAGATCAGCGCAGTGTCGGGAGACGGGACGACGACCGGCACGGGGTATACCGTCACCGGTTTCTCGCCACTCTCACCCACCGACACACTCGACAAGCAGTTCCTCCTCATCCTGAAGTCGCTGACGTTTACGGAGCCGAAGAAATAGAAATGAGGAGGGGGAGTTCCGCTCTTCACCTCTCTGCGGATTCCCTCTATCCTCTCTACCGACGGTGCCGTAGCCAAGTAGTAAGGCAGGGGTCTGCAAAACCCCCATACGCGGGTGCAATTCCCGCCGGCACCTCCATCCGGCTCCGTGCTTTTGGCACTCCGCCGTGATTGTTTTCTGTGAAGAGGTCTCACTTCCCTGCCTGCAGTTCCTTGAGGCGCTTGTCCACTCTGTCCATCAGCTGGATCGCGCGGTCGTACCCGCCGTTCTTGCCGATGCTCTCCGCGAACGCCGATGCCTGCTCCGCCGTCACGCCGTAGCGCGCGTACAGGCGATCCCTTCCTCCGCCGGAAGCACCCCACGCCTCGGGGTCGATCCCGTCGTGGTACATCTCCTGCGCGCTGAGTTCCACGAAGATATCATCCGTCATCTTTCCTGTGTCCGCCTTCCCGGTGGCAGGCGCAACAGGGGCCGCGCCTCCGTTGGGAGTCCCGCTCGGTGCGGGAGCGGAGGGAGAGCAACCGGTGACGAGCAACAGCGAAGCAGTGACGAGGAACGCGCCGAGCGAAATGTGTCTCATAGAATGGAGGGAGGGGATCGCACGTACAGTACTCCGGATGATGTGCCCCTCCAGCATTCGCCGTTGCAGGGACGGTGCGTCAGTGATGCAACTTACGTTTGTCTCCTCGCGCCTTTCTCGTGGCATCGAAAAAGGCCCCGCGTCTTGCGGAGCCTATTTTCAGTTCGATGTGAGATCTCAATCCTCCCGGTGTGCGAGGTACTGGTAGATGGCCACCGCGACGTCGCCGCGAGACAGCGGCTTGTCGGGTGACAGTTTGGTCGAACGACCTGGGAAGAGCTCGTACACCTCGGCGATACCCGCGTAGGGGGCGAACCAGCTGTCTGCGGGAACGTCCGTGTACGCGAAGTTCATGTTCTCCTCGAGCCCGAAGGTGAGCGTCAGCATCTTCAGGAATTCCGCGGTCTTCACCTGGTTTCCGGGTTTGAATGTGCCGTCGGGGTAGCCGCCGATGATCCCTTCGTTGGCCGCGGCGACGACGTACTTCGTGTACCACTGGCCCTTCAGGACATCCGGGAAGGTTCCGTTCGTCGCCGACTCTTTCACCGATTCGTCGCGCGTGAGCAGGAGGAACTTCGCCGCTTCTGCGCGGTTCACCGGACGATCGCTCTTGAATTCACCATCCGGGAAACCGCCGAGCGCGCTGCGCCGATAGAGCTCTGCCGCCGCCTGACCGGTCAGCTGCGTGAGGTCCGTGTCCGGGAAGGGATTCTTGAACGCGCTGAAGTCCGTGAGAACGGGGTCAGAGAAGGTGGCGGACTGGAGGAGGATATTCGTCTTCGCCTTCACCTCGTCCTCGTAGCCGGCGGCCGGATGGCCATAGGTTTCCTCTTCGTCGTCGCTATCCCCGCCGGTCGTTGTTGTGCCCGTGACAGGGGTGTCGGTAGCGGAGCCGGTGGCGGGGCAGGTGAATGTCTCGCAGGCCGCCGTATAGCAATTCACGTAGGAGTTTGCGTCATCTTGCGTGTATCCCACGGAGAGTTTCTTGTAGGAAGCTCCTGGATTCGACGCACAGAATCTGTCCACCAGGCTGAAATACTCACAATTTGAGTCGATCCGGTTCATCGTGTTGAAGTAGTTGCCCACTTCTTCCTTGGCGTATCCTTCGCCCTCATCGGGATCTCCGAAGGAGGGGAGACTCCCTTCGGCGGCAGGGTACAGGGAGGCGTCGAGCACCATGCAGGCGCCTTTCAGGGTTTCCGCGCACGGCGTTGTCTTGCAGCCGTACATCCCGCACCCCTTTTTTCGGAACGTGCCATCTTCGTTGAAGAGCGCCACAAGCATCTGGAAGGAACCGTCGGGGTTTGCTTCGCAGAACGTCGGTATCAGGTAGCTGAAATCGGGTTCGTCGCAGTACACTTCCTCGAAGGATTTATAATCGGTGCTGCTCAGGTTCATTTTCGCGTACCCCTCCCCCGCATCGGCATCGTCGAAGTTGGGGGCGACACCATCGTCCATCTGGCCCAGGAAGCAGCTCGCCTTGTAGGGTCCGATGGGGGAGAGCTCCGTTGTCGTGTTGATATGGAGCTGCGACGACACGGTGGCGACGAAGTCGCCCACGGATGCCTGGAGCTTCTCGTTCCCGTTCACTGCGGCAAAGCACGTTACGGCAGAGGCGAACGCGAGAACGAACAGCGGTCGCGCGATGTTCTTCGGTGTTTCCATGTTTGTGTGGGAAATGATGTATATATTATATCATAAATGAATATTTTGTAAATAATAGATTTATGGCTTGGTTATACGAAGAATTCAGCATCTCATGCTGTTCACGAACGATACCGATAATCCTCCTACCTACTGTTCTCCTCCGTCTCCAAGTGAGGCGAAGGCATTCGTAGGGGATCCCTCCGGCATCTCATTGCCCGCACGATCAGGCATATCGATGCAGGAAGTTCCGTAATTTGTTCGAGAAGCGAACACCGATTTCGTCGCTTTGTTCTGCGTAAAACTGTTCTCTTTCAATATATTGCGTTTGACAAATGAACCTTTCGCCTACAATGCCCCGGTCATGTCGCGCACGCAGCTTCGCCTCGGGCTCCTCCTTCTCCTCCTTAGGGAGGAAGGGGTCGTGCGCGCGTAGGAACCTGGAACCGGCGATGCCCCCTTCCCAGCGGGGCGCGGTGTTTGCGAACACCGTGCCGAGGCGTTTTTTTAATTTTTTGCTTCTCCATCTTCTATGAATCACGTTCGATGCCTCCTTCCTCCAGACAGCGCAATGATCGCCGTCGATGGTCACCCTTCTCCCTACACACCGGATGAAATCCGTATGCTGAACCGGGCAAAGGGGCACATCATCCCGCCTGAAGCACTGACGATCGTCGAAGATCGTCCTCGCAACGAGTGCGAGGCAGAGCTTCGTTCTGCATGCGAGCGAAGAAATCACATCAGTGTGTTGAGAGAGAAGTTTGCCGATGTATTTTAATTCCTTTCCTTTCCCCCATGAGTTCCACCGAAGCCCTCGCCGAAGAGCCTGTTTCTACAGATTCCTTTCCCGATGCTGCATCCATCTTCGGCTCATCCATCCTGTATCCCGACGTCTCCACGGAAACGGCACGCGAGATTCTCTCCCGGACCGATCTGACGACGGAAGAAATGCGCGAGCGCATTCACACGGTCATGCTCTTTGGAGAGGTGATCGAAGTTCCGCCCATGTCTGCCGCACAGCGCGCGATTGAGGATGAGATTAATCATCGCATGTTTGATGCGCTCTTCGCCCTCGGTGTCAGTGAGCAGGGGGTGGGGAAGGAAACACCTCTCAAGGTGTTTCTTGGCATGAAGAGGATCCCGAAGTGCAACGGCCAGAAACGAATAGTACCTTGTTGAAGAGCTGGCCGAGAGATTGCGAATTCTCGCCATTTGTCCTATAATGGTGACGAACACACATTTCCCCACCATTCTATGAAGACACGTACTGTCAGCGTCGCCGTGTGCGGTGCAGTAGCCGGGCTCCTCGTTGGCATGGCCATCTTCGGCATCATCAACCCTGATGCTGTGAGTGCCTCCGCCCTGGCGTACCGTGTGGCCATCACTACGCAGGTTCTCCCCCGTGCTGACGCTCTGCGAAGGCCGGAGGCGACGACCCAGGGCAAGGATGATTTCTCTACTTCGTCCTCCTACTTCCGATCGTCCGCCCCCGTTGCCGTGCAGCCGGTAGTCGATTCGGAGGAGTGCACCATTGCCCGTGCCATGGCTGCGGCCTTTGAAAACTCTGTCGATCAGAACGTTCCTGTGAACTACGTGAATCTCCAGATGAGGACGAATCTGAAGGCTGTCGGACCGTTCTTCATCAATCAGTATTGCCCGACTCAGGCTACGCATGCTGCCGCTTCTGGACAGGGATCGTCCGTTGTTGGTACCGTCGATAACAATTGTGAGCAGTACGGAGAGCGCACCACACGCCGTGTCATCTGTGATACTGAGCAGGCTGGGGGCAGGGTGTATCCGAAGCCATAATTTCAAATCAAGTACTGAGGGCGCCGCGTGGCGCCCTTATTTTGAGGTTTCTCAGAATCACGTTGTGCGGACCTGCTCAATTTGTTAGGATTTCCGTTAATATCATGAAGAAGAACAGTGCATCTGCAGCGCAGGCTTCATCCAATCCGAAGGACTTCGTCATCGCGACGATGGGCAGTCACTCGGCGTTGCAGATTCTCAAGGGCGCTCGGGACGAGGGGATGCGCAACCTCGTCGTCTGCAAGCGCGGTTCCGAGCGGGTGTACGAGAGCTTCCCCGTGGCGGATGAGGTCCTCCTCGTGGACGACTGGAAGGAGTGGGATAGCAAGCTCGAAGATGCGTTGATCAAGCGCAATGCCATCGTGATTCCGCACGGTTCGTTCGTGTCGTACCTCGGACATGATCGTGTGAAGAATCTGCGCGCGATGTACTACGGAACCAAGGAAATCCTGGAATGGGAGAGCGACCGCGGCATGGAACGCGAGTGGCTCCTCAAGTCCGGCTTGCTCCTCCCGCGCGTGTTCAAGAAGCCCGAGGACATCGATCGTCCGGTCATCATCAAGTTTCACGGGGCTGGCGGCGGCTTCGGCTACTTCGTCGTCCGGTCCGCGGAGCAGTTCTACGAGGTGAAGAACCGCAAGTACCCCGATGAGAACGACTTCGTCATCCAGGAGTACATCGTGGGGGCGCCGCTCTACGTCCACTACTTCTATTCTCCGATCACCGGCGAGCTGGAGATCATGAGCATGGACAAGCGCTACGAGTCCAACGCCGACTCCATCGGGCGCATCCGCGCCGAGGATCAATTGGCCGCGAACATCCACACGTCGTACACGATTGTCGGCAATATCCCCATTGTCGTCCGCGAATCGCTCCTGCCGCAGTTCTTCACGATGGGGGAGAAGGTCGTCGAGGTCAGCAAATCGCTTCCGGGAGCGGGCAAAGGACTCTTCGGACCCTTCTGCCTCGAGGCGATCATCACGCGCAAACTCGAGATCTACGTCTTCGAAATCAGCGCGCGCATCGTCGCCGGAACCAATCCCTTCATCGAAGGATCACCGTATTCCGCCCTGAAGTACGATGTGCCGATGAGCACCGGCCGGCGTCTCGCCCGAGATATTAAGGACGCCATCACGGCAGGCAGGCTTGGAGAGATACTGGGCTAATCACATGAACGCCGGAATGGAAAATTGACAATTGAAAATTGATAATTATCCATTATCAATTATTCATTCAAACCTCATCTGATACACTCATTCCCATGAATAATGCAGATCTCCTCTCCGGCTACGATCTGGAAAACCTGACGATCGGCGTCCTCGGCGGCCACAGTGCGCTGGATGTGTGTCACGGCGCGAAGCAGTGGGGGTTCAAGACGGTGTGCGTCGCGCGGAAGGGGAGGGAGCAAACGTATGAGAAGTATTTCCGAACGCGAAAACTCAAATCCCAAGTCCCAAATCCCAAGGACGAGAACGAGGTTGGCTGCATCGACAAGGTGATCCTCGTGAAAAGCTTCGAGGACATTCTGGAGAAAGATGTGCAGCGGAAGCTCCGCAAAATGAATACGATCTTCGTCCACAACCGCTACTTCTGGGTCTACTTCAAGGATTTCGCGAAGGTGGAGAACGAGTTCCACGTGCCGATCTTCGGCTCGCGGACGCTGCTTCGCATGGAGGAGCGCGATCAGGCGTTCAATCAGTACACACTGCTCAAGCGCGCGGGGATCCGCACACCCAAAATCTTCGCCAGGCCCGAGGACATCGACCGACCGGTGCTCGTGAAGGCGAGCGAGGCGAAGCGCGGCTACGAGCGTGCGTTCTTCGTCGTCGAGAACATGGCGGAATGGGAGCGCGTGGGATCGAAGCTCGAAAAGGAGGGGAAGGTGACGGAAGCCTGGCGGCAGGCGACGATCGAGGAGTTTGTGGTCGGGGCGCCGATCAATTTCAACTTCTTCTACTCGTCGCTCACGAAGGAACTGGAGCTGCTCGGCACGGACACGCGCCGGCAGACGAATCTGGACGGGTTTCTCCGCATGACGGCTTCGGATCAGGACATCGCGCGCAAGCACGTCCCGCTGAAGATGATCGAGACGGGGCACATCGCCTGCACGGTGAAGGAGTCGATCCTCGAGAAGGCGTTTTCTCTCGGCGAGAAGTTCGTGAAGGCGACACAGAAGCTGCCGAAGAAACTGGATCCATCGGGGAAGGGGATCATCGGGCCCTTCGCGCTGCAGGGGGCGGTGGTGGCGGAAGAGGGGAAGGAAGACATTGTCATCTTCGATGTTTCCCTGCGCATTCCCGGCTCGCCGGGCATCAGCGCCACGCCGTACTCCGGCTACCTCTACGGGCAGTCCATGAGCGTCGGGGAGCGGTGTGGGATGGAACTGAGGATGGCGGTGGAGGGAGGGAAGCTGGAAAAGATCGTGACGTGAGGTACACTGCGCGCACTGGGGCTGTAGCTCAGCGCCAAGCCGCGCTTGCGCGGCGTCAGGAAACAAGGTGCATCAGCTCGATCCCGCGGTATTGATCTCTCAAATATCTGATCGTATGGGGCTGTAGCTCAGCGGTAGAGCACCTGCTTTGCAAGCAGGGGGTCAGGGGTTCAAGTCCCCTCAGCTCCACCATTAGGGAATTCAAAATTTGAAATATGCGTTTTGATGAAGAATTTTGAGTTTTAGGCGATTATAGGCGAATTCAAAATCGAGATTTGTATCTTCATGGATTTCTCGCCACTGAGTTCAATGAATGGCTTTATGTAGCAATCGTCTTTGAGTTCAAAATCCTCCATTGCAATGGATCGCTTGCTGCTCCGAGACTGTACACATTTTATGTTTGCATTATTATCTGTCTATGTCTGGCAGAGAAGTTGTTGAAACTAACCATAGAGGCTTTCGACTCATCGGAAATGGATTCGATGATTCGAACAACATGAACTCATGTTATCGCGTCCATGCCTATAATGAATTGCCCAACGGCAAATCAGAAACATTTAATGAGCGGGTGTGCTTCACTGAGGAATATGTACAATTCATACTAAGAACGAGGGACGTATTTCCCATTCTGAGAGATAAGGTCTTTGGCAGGGCTAAGGCACGTATTGATCTAGGACTTTATGACAATGGAAAGAACTATGCAGAAGTGATTTTAACCACCACTCCACCCCCTGATCCTAAGGCAGATCATGTTGTAGAACGATATATTCTCGTAGCGCTTGATAGATTGAGAAGGCGTTACCCTACTGAGTTCAGGACAGAGCCAATCGATGTTGATGGCTTCTGTGATCTGATCGGGACAACAAAAGATCAATACCACTATAATGCTGAGCTACTAGAGGAAAGAGGCTACATCAAGGAAACGGCTGTGAATCAGCTCACTGTCGAAAATGGTGGCATCTATATCACTGCCGCAGGAATTGATCATTTAGGGCTAATTAAGAAAATGGGCGCGGGTGACTTTGAGGAAAAAGGTGATGAGGAACAACAGCCTACAGGTGCCTTCGATTATGATATCGTGATCTCTTATGCTAGCGAAGACATGGAGTCGGTGAAGCAAGTGGCGAACGGACTTCAAGAACTAGGTTTCAAAGTTTTCTTCGATCAGTTCACAGATATTAAAGTTGATCTCTGGGGTACAAATCTCTACGACTACCTCGCCGATGTTTATTCGAAGCGAGGACGCTACTGCATGATATTTATTTCTGAACATTACGCTGCTAAAGCATGGACGACTCATGAAAGGCAGCACGCTCAAGCAAGAGCGCTTCGCGAAAAAGAAGGTTACATTCTTCCAGTGAAGATCGACGATACAGAACTCACAGGCCTGCCATCTACAATTGCTTACTTTGATCTTAGAAAGGAATCCGCACAGGATTTAGTCAGCATGGCGGCGAAGAAGCTTACCCAAGGTTAATTCGGCAATATTGCGTCATCACACATCTCGCTGTAGTTGTTCCACTCGTTGAATGGAACACCTACATTTCTATCCACTTCTTTCTCCAATTCTTTTTCAGAAGCGAGACGCTGTTCCTCAGTAACAAAATGGTAGTTAGGGAACTCAGATTCGTAGAATTTCCCCTTCGATACATAACACCATAATGCTGACTGATAATTATAGAGAGAGAAATTTTCTATACCAATCATTCCGGTGTACTTACAAATTGCGAATTGCCCCTTCGATTCATTATCACCATAAGCTTGATAATTGGGCTTCTTTCGAGAATAAACAGGTGCAGCAATATATGCCTCACGATCTTCACTCCTGAAGTACAATCTTGAATCACTCGGCAACTGTGCCAATTTTACTGATCCACGCTCAACAGTATTTACGAGGGCAGATTTCGTGCATAGTTCTGTTAAATCGTCAGCAAAACTAACTACTTCGTATTCCCCATTGTTATACTGTAGAAATCCGCACTTCTTATCGAACATGCCGATACAGAACGCCAATCTCTTTCTGAAATTCTTGTATTTTATAAACTCCATATTCTCGAAATCCTGATCATATTCTTTTTCAGGAACGAGAGTCATCACAAACGAGGCTTGATATAATTTCTCCGAAAACAGGAACTGCTCTAAAGGATTTGGTTGGATCTGATCGAATACGATCAGCTTTGGCTGTGTCTTGGGCTTATTACTATCGATCTGCGACTGATCCCGAGACACTACCACATAGCTCTCAACCCCGAAGCCGTGAAAATCTGCCTTATAAAGATCGTAATCAGCACGAGCATCGCCTAAATATTCCTGAATGATCGAATGCAACTGCTGCTGAGAAAACTTAGTGCGATGAATACCGCTTATCGTCTGGTAAGCGAACAGAAAGACTAAAAAGGCGAGAAATGTTGTAATTGTGGGGGCTATGACTTTCTCAAGAAAATAGAGCAGTGATACTTTTCCAAAACTGCCAATTATCTTTTTCTGAGGATGATTTTTCATCATTGAAACGAAGCAGGCATATATTAAATGATTTTTTGCCAAAGATGAATGGCGCTTGATGACGGTTTTATAAAGTTCAAAATCATTTCCTTCAGCTCCACCATTCGACCCCTCGTGGGAGTGGATTTTGGCTTCGGGATGAGATGATGACGAGATGATGTTTCCCCAAGTTGTCCTCTTCCTAGACGAGGGTACAATTTGAGGAAATTCCCCCCTCCCTATGGCAGCACGCAAGAAGGCCCGAAAGACGAAGAAGACCCGGAAGACGAAGGCGAAACGCGTGAAGAAGGCGAAGAGACGTTCGGCGAAGGCGGCCAAGAGGAAAGTCGCGAAGAAGAAGCCGGCGAAGAAGAAGGTGGCCAAGAAGGCGAAGGTCGCGAAGAAGGCGGTGAAAGCCAAGCCCATCGGCAAGGTGGTGCACTTCTACGACCGCATCTGCGTGGCCATCGTGGAGCTGAAGGCGCCGCTCAGGATAGGAGACAGAGTCGTCCTCAAGCGGGGCAAGCACGCGCTGAAGCAGCGTGTCGCTTCCATGCAGATCGAGCACACGCCGATCACACTGGCGAAGAAAGGCGACACTGTCGGCATGAAAGTGGATAAGCCGGTGAAGCAGGGCTCCGTCGTGCTGGCAGCCTGAGCTTCCATTCGAGCCGTTCTGTCCTCTAGAAGTCCATTGAGGCGGATGATGTTTGCTGTCCCGGGAAGAGCATCATCACCGGAGCGAAGAGGAACCGCGTCGTGTTCGTCAACTCCGCAACCGACCAGAAGAAGATGAGGAACGAGAGGATGATGATCAAGTTGTAGACGCCACCGACTTTGTTCATCCACTCCGCTTCGCCGATGAGGTCGCCCACACGCTCGCGGTATTTCATCATGAAGAACGCCCCGACCATTCCGATGATGCTGAGGACATAGCGCACGGGCAAGAGAATGCCCTGCCTCTCCCCTCAATGCAACATGCTCTGACCTCAGGCGATAGCCCCGTCAATCTCGCGTTTCACCCGGCTTTGCCCCGGGAGCTTCAGCACCGAGGAGTCGTCTCACATCGCGCGGCTGTTCGCGGCTACGCCGGGTTCCACTCGTCTGCGTTTTCCCTTCGCTCGAGATCTCTTCCAAAGGGCATTTCTCAAGCGATGGCTCCATCAATCTCGCGTTTCATGTCCTCTTTCGGTCTCGCTCCGATGAAGGCCTTCTTCGGCTGTCCGTCCTTGAAGACGATGAACGTGGGGATGCTCATCACGTTGAATTTCCCGGCGGACTCCCCGTTCTCATCGACGTTCATCTTCACGAACTTCACCTTGCCTGCGTAGTCGGCGTCGAGCTCATCGATGGTGGGGCCCATCGCTTTGCAGGGGCCGCACCACGGAGCCCAGAAATCGATGACGACAGGAACCTTCGACTGGACGACTTCGATTTCGAATTGAGCGTCAGAGATCGCTTTGGTCATCTGAGAAAGTGGGAGGTGATAGGAGGAAGTTTCACAGCAGAATTTAGGCCCTCATTGTAGTCGCGAAAGCCCCAAATCCCAAGTGCCAAATCCCAAGATTCTCGAAAAAAATCGTCCTTGGTTCTTGGGGCTTGGGATTTCTCACTCTTCCCTCCCATGCATCAAGATGTCCTTTGTGATTTTCTTCCCGATCTCCACGGCGGGCTGCCCGTACGGATCGATGCGGTAGAGCTTGCCGAGGAGGACGACTTCGGTCATGAGGAGGAAGAAGAGCTGACCCAGGTGAAAGCTGTCGAGGCGGGTGAGGGCGATGGTCGCCGAAGGACGCTTGGCCGCGGTAAGGGCGCGGCTCGTGCCTTCGTAGCAGGCGTCGAGGAGCTGGCCCATGGTCTTGCCCGCGATGAATCCCCACGGATCGGGGAGGGACTCCGGCAGGTAGAGGCGAGGTTTCTCGATCTCGCGGATGAAGAGGTGCCACGTGCGGCGGGGGCCGGCCATCCACTGCTGGAGGAGCGAGTGTTGGTCCTGCGTGCCGACGGCGGAGAGGGGAATGGGGTTGGCTGTCTCCTTCTTCCCCAGGCTCTCGGCGATGAGCTGCTGGTTCCAGCGTCCGAGGGAGGCGAGGCGCTGGCCGTAGGGCATGATGACGCGCACGTTGTACCCGCGCTTCGTGTCCAGCACGTACTGTACGGCGGCCAGGAGAGCAGCGGGGTTCTCTTCCAGGACGGTCTGCTGGCAGAGCGTGTCCATCTCCTTCGCACCGCGAACGAAGCTCTCCGTGTCTCCGTCGAGGAGGGCGATCGGGAGCAGGCCGATGGGGGTGAAGATGGAGAAACGGCCGCCGACACCGGAGGGGATCGGGAGCATCTGGATGCCGTTTTCCAGGCAGAATGTGCGGAGAAAACCGGTCTCCGGATCGGTGAGCGCGATCACGCGTTCCGCCGCGCGTTCCTTCCTCGTTCGCCGGAGCTGTTCCCAGCAGAGGAAGAAGGTGCTCATGGGTTCCAGCGTGTCGCCCGACTTGCTGGCGACGACGACCAATGTCGCTTTCCAGTTGATGATGGCGAGGTAGTGCTCCAGCACGGCCGGATCGATGGAGTCGAGCACGATGAATTCGAGCGTCTCCGGCCCCTCGAACACTTCCTGAATCACCCGCGGTCCGAGGCCGGATCCGCCGATGCCGATCCACACGACCGTCTCGATGCCCTCGCCCTTCGCGCGGATCGCCGCTTCTTTCACGCGTTCCACCGTGTGCTTGTTGTACGGATCCATGGACCACACGTGCTGTCCCTTCTGCCGTTCCGCAAGCCAGTCCTGCACGTAGCGCCGCATGGAGGTCCGCAGGGCGACCATCTCCTGGTCGGGGATACCCATGGAGGGCGTGATGGTCTTCGCCAGCGTCCCATTGATATCGACGTGAAGCATGTTGGGCGATTCTACACCCTACCCGCACGGAGGTTCTACCTCAGTTGAGAAACGATCGGGAGGAAGCCGAAAAGGCCGTAGCGACTCACAATGAGCGCAGGGCGGCCGCGACTCTGCCCTCCGTCGATTTGATGTCTGCCGGCAGTGCACGAAGCGCAGCGATGACAACGGAAGATTCGTACCCGAGTGCCGCGAGGGCGGCGATGGCGTCACGATCGAACTCGTGCGGCACGTCCTCCGGAGAAGATGTTCCGAGGATATCCGGATGTCTCTCGAGGAGCGCCTTCAATTCCACGAGGAGCTTCTCCGCAGTTCTCCTCCCGACACCTTTGATGCTCTGGAGCGTGCTTGCGTCCTGCTCGTGTGCGGCGCGAAGGAGGAGAGATCTGGGTACGGAGCAGAGTTCCAGTGCCAGCTTCGGTCCCACGCCGTCGAGTTTCAGGAATTCTTCGAAGAGGATTTGTCCCTGACGATCGGAGAATCCGAAGAGGTCGAAGCGGTCCTCCCGGATGTAGGAGGAGGTCCAGAGCATTGCGTGTCGCGTCTCCTCCAGCGCGTCCCACACGCCGGTCGGCACGGCCACGCGGTACCCGACTCCGCCCACGTCCACGATGACTTCTCCGATGCCGAGTTTGTGGATCGTGCCGCGCAGGTGAGCGATCATACGGAGAAGATAGCACATTCTTTCCATGCTGCCGAAGCCTCAAGTACCAAGCCCCAAATCCCAATCGAAGTCTCGTTCTTGGGATTTGGTTCCTTGGGGCTTGGGATTTGGTATTTCCTCGTTATGAGAGGACTGCCAATCTTCCGGAATTCTGCTATACTATAAGGAAATGACACATCACAACCGCTTCGTCATCCTGATGCTCCTGGGCCTCGTCCTCGTGCCGTCCCTCGTCGGTACGGTGCTCAGTGGAGATGTCCGCGGGGTGATCAAAGAACAATTCTCCCTCGCACTCGAGAAGGCGAATGACACGTACCGCACGCGCAGCGCCGCGCAGGCGACGGGACGTCGCAGCGAGAAGACCGTCCTGGAGGCGCGTGCACGTCTCGCCGCCATCGGCAAGGAGGTGCGGGAGGTGCGTTTCGAGATCCGGAAGCTCCGTGACGCGGTGGCGATCATGGGGCACCAGTCGGACCAGA
This sequence comes from Candidatus Peribacteraceae bacterium, assembly GCA_041666245.1. GTDB lineage: Bacteria > Patescibacteriota > Gracilibacteria > Peribacterales > Peribacteraceae > CAIKAD01. Next base: position 15,309 of record JBAYHG010000006.1, on the reverse strand, counting down.
CCTTCGTCGATCTCCAGCGCCTGCGTGCGTTCGAGGCGAAGCAACTCGAGCTCTCCAGTCAGTACATGCGGGAGTTTTCTGTGCAGCGGCTCGCGATGGAGACAGGGCCGCGTCTCCTGCAGCCGTTCCTGAGACAATTGTCCGGAAATGCGCGTGATGCCTTCTTCCATGAGCGTGCGTCCGTGCGGGTTCAGCAGGATCTCCTGACGCACCTCGCTCTTCTGCAGGATGCCACGGCGCTCCAGCGGGAGCAGGAAATCGCAAGTGTGACGTCAGGAAGTGGCAGTGCATTGTTCGCGCTCGAAGCACGCCATGAGGCGCTCAGCGCGGAGGCGCGGAAAGTAGGTGACACTCTCGCACATGCAGAGCGGACCGTCGCCGCAAGTGAAGCGCAGCTCAAGGAAGCGCAGCGGATCATGGACCAGGTCCACGCCGATGTGCTGCGTTTGCAGGGACAATTGGAACGCATTGATGCGAAACTCCGCGAGAAGGCTGAGCGTGTCCTCATGGAGAAAGGGCTGCTCGATCCGCAGGCGGCGAAAGGTTCCGCGACAGCGTACACGCCGGCGTTCCTCTGGCCTTTGAAGGGAAGGATCACGGCCACTTTCCACGATGCGGGTTATCTGGAGCGCTTCGGGGTTCCGCATGAAGGCGCGGACATCGCCCAGTCGCAGGGCACGCCGGTCAAGGCGGCGGCCGACGGGATTATCTTCCTCGTCCGCGACGGCGGAGCGACCGGGTACACGTACGTCCTCATCGGTCATCGTGGCGGGTACGCCACGCTCTACGGGCACCTCTCTGAAGTGGTGGTGACGCAGGGGCAGGAGATCGTGCAGGGGGAACCCATCGGCCTCTCGGGCGGCAGACCGGGCACACCGGGCGCCGGAATCCTCACGACGGGAGAACATTTGCACCTTGAAGTGATCAAGAGCGGTTCCAACATCGATCCTCTCAAGGTGCTGTTTTGAGGAACGGAGAGAGGGAGAGAGAAAATCATCGATCATATTTCTCTGGAAGGATTCTGAGAGCATGCTGTCTTCAGGAGTGACTTGTCCCTTATCTCCTTCCATTCTTCCCATGCGTCTCACCATTATTGTTGCGGTCGCGCTGGCATCCACCATGCTCGTCTCCACCGCGCTGGCAACATCCTCGTCATCTTCGTCGAAGCCGCCCATCGATTCCGCCTGTGTCATTACCGCATTGGACAAGCGCGATGACGCCATCATTGCCGCATTCGATCTTTACGCGGCCTCCGAGCGAACCGCTCTCGTCGCGCGCATGAACGCGCTCAAGAGTGATTGGGGCATCACGGACGCCACGCAACGCAAGGCAGCCATCAAGGACGCATGGAAGACGTACCGCGATTCCATCAAGTCCGCGAACTCCACGTTCAGGATTGCGAGGAAGGAGGCGTGGAAGCAGTTCAAAGCCGATGCGAAGGTCTGCAAGGTGTCTCTGCCGGTCGAAGAATCGAACGGGCAGTCAGCGGACAGTCTGCTGTGAGAGCATGTCGAGCGAATGGGAAGGCCGTATGGCTGTGACAATTGCTCGCAGGTCTTCCAGACATATTTTCTCGGAGAGTCAATTCATCGTTCGTAAGACTTCGTAAAGACTCCTGTCTTCAGCGGCGTATCTACTTCTTTCCCCGTTTCCTATGACCATCCGTTCACTTTCTTCCGGCATCATGGCAGTGGCTCTCGTGTCCACGATGCTCGTTTCTTCCGCACTGGCAGATTCCTCGTCCTCCTCATCTTCCTCCTCCGATGCCTCCTCCTCTTCGATTTCCTCGTCCTCGTCCTCGGTGTCCTCAGTTTCCTCCTCTTCATCTCTCGCTTCATCCTCATCTTCGACGTCTTCTTCTTCGTCGAAGAACAAGAAGAAGCATGACAAGCAGATTGATGTGTCCTGTGTCATCTCTGCCGTCGACAAGCGTGACACGGCCATCATTGCGGCGTTCGATACCTATACCTCCGCTGCGAGGTCCGCTCTCACCGTTCGCAAGGATGCACTGAAGGTCGCTTGGGCCATCGCCGATACTTCTCAACGCAAGACGGCGATCAGGGCGGCTCACAAGACGTATCGTTCCTCCGTCATGACTGCGCGGAATAATTTCAAGAATGCAAAGAAGACGGCTTGGAAGCAATTCAAGAGTGACGCGAAGCTCTGCGGAACGTCTGTTCCGTCTGAGGAGTTCGAGGGGCAGTCGACGGACAATCTGCTCTAGAACAACGCGCATGCAAGCGAGAGGGCCGCCGGGGCGGCCTTCTTGTTAGTGTCGCGCGCCCACGATCACCACAAATTCCCCTTTCTTCGTCACTGCACCCGCCGCCGCGGCGAGGTCACGGATGGTCGTCGAGATGGTTTCCTCATGCATTTTCGTCAGCTCCCGCGCGATCACGACCTTTCGTTCCGGCTGTTCTTTCAGCACGTGCGCGAGCTCGTTCAACGTCTTCTCGATGCGGTGCACGGATTCGTAGAAGACGATCGTTCGTTCCTCATTGTTGAATGACTCGAGCAATGTTTTGCGTCCTTTCTTGAGTGGCAGAAATCCCAAGTAGACGAAGTGGTTGATGGGGAGGCCGCTGATGGAGAGGGCGGCGAGGAAGGCGGACGGTCCAGGAATGGCTTCGATCTTGATACCCGCTTCCCGCGCTTTCGAAATCAGCGCGAAGCCGGGGTCACTGATGCCCGGCGTGCCGGCGTCGGAGACGAGCGCGAGGTGCTCGCCGCGCTGCAGTCGTTCCATAATGTGGTGGAGCTTCCCTTCGTCGCTGTAGCCGTGGAAACTGATAAATTCCTTCTTCAATGTGTCACCCTGAGCGGAGTCGAAGGGTGGACATGCGTGTCGCATTTTGACGGAGCTTGTTCTGAGCTTGTCGAAGGGCTCAACGTGACACGCTCCGATCCCCAGCTGCTTCAGCAAATTCCCCGTCACGCGGGTGTCCTCGCACACGACGGCATCACACCTCTTCAACGTCTCGATGGCGCGGAGGGTGATGTCGCCGAGGTTGCCGATGGGGGTGGCGACCACGGAGAGCATCCCGGCAATTCTACTCCTTTCTTCTGGAGTGGGTTCTCGTCATTCGATGCTCCGAACAGTTGCACATCCCGCTCGAGGCCGTTTGGCATGCTCCGAAGCAACGATCGGATATGGCCAACTATCTCAGCCCTTCGCTGCAGTATGCGTGGAAATCGGGAGGCGGTAGTCCAGATATTCTGCAGATGCTGCTCAAATCTCACCATGAACAGGAGAGTGTCTTCCACGGAAAGTACTTGGCTAAGTCTGCCTTGAAATTCCAATTTCACACGATCGAGACCCAGGAGAACGCACTCTTCGGTGGCATCGGCCGAATACGTATCCCCGTCGTCGGGGAATCCGCAGAGTCGGAGCAGTTCCTGGGTGTTCATAGAAGGACGAGGCGGGCAAGTGTATGAAGCAATTTTCACGGGGTCAATGTCATGGCGACTTAAATCGAATTGTAATGAAAATTGTACATTCTAGCCCTTTCATCCGGGAGAAAATTCTGTATGATCCGGAGAGAGAAGCCCACTGCCTATGGCTGAACCTGCAGCGAAACCCGGCCCCTCTCAGCCGCCTCTTTCCGGCGGAGGAGAGACAATCTCGACCATCGGACGCCTGGCCCCGCGGCCCATCGTTCAAGAGATGGAAGAGAGCTACTTGAGCTACGCGATGAGTGTCATCGTGTCGCGTGCGCTGCCCGATGCCCGGGATGGGATGAAGCCGGTTCACCGCCGCATCCTCTACGCGATGCAGCAGCTGGGATTGCGGTCTTCTGCCAAGTACCGCAAGTCGGCGCTCGTTGTTGGAGACGTTCTTGGAAAATATCACCCGCATGGCGATTCGTCCGTGTACGAAGCGCTCGTTCGCATGGCACAGGATTTCTCCATGCGTTACACGCTCGTGGACGGACAGGGAAACTTCGGAAGCATCGACGGCGATGGCGCCGCTGCCATGCGTTACACGGAGTGCCGGATGGACAAGATCACGGATGAGATGCTCGTGGACATCGATAAGGACACGGTGGACTTCGTCGCGAACTACGATTCCTCCCGCAAGGAACCCTCGGTCCTGCCCTCGAAGATTCCGCTCCTGCTCCTCAACGGCACGGTCGGCATCGCCGTGGGAATGGCGACGAACATCCCGCCGCACAATTTGGGAGAGCTCCTCGATGCGTTGCTCCATCTCGTGGATAACCCGAAGGCGACGGTGGAGGATCTGTTCCAATTCGTGCAGGGGCCGGATTTCCCGACCGGCGGCATCGTGTACAACAAGGAGGCGCTCCGGCAGGCATACCTCACGGGACGCGGCTCAGTGGTGCTCCGCGGGAAGGCGGAGATCGAAGAGGTGAATGGCCGCTACCAGATCCGCATCAACCAGATCCCGTACCAGGTGAACAAGAGCGCGATGATCCAGCGGATGGCGGAGCTGGTGACGGACAAGATCATTCAGGGCGTCTCCGACATCCGCGACGAATCCGACCGCGACGAACACGTCCGTATCATCATTGAGCTGAAGAAGGACGCGTACCCGCAGAAGGTCCTCAATCAACTCTTCAAGCTCACGGATCTCCAGACGAGCTTCGGGTACAACATGATCGCGCTCGCGGACGGCATCCAGCCCCGCCTCCTGAATTTGCAGGAGCTGCTGCAGATCTTCATCGATCATCGACGCGTCGTCATCACGCGCCGCGTCACCTTTGACCGTGACCGTGCCAAGGAGCGGGCGCACATCCTGGAGGGGCTCACGATCGCGCTCGACAATATCGACAAGGTCATCGAGACGATCAAGAAGAGCGAGACGAAAGAGATTGCCAAAGATAACCTCGTGAAGAAGTTCAAGCTCTCCGTCCTGCAGGCCGACGCCATTCTCCAGATGCGCCTCCAGACGCTGGCCGGGTTGGAACGCAAGAAGATCGAGGATGAGCTGGCGGAGAAGAAGAAGTTCATCGCCGAGTGCGAGGCGATCCTCAAGGACAAGAAGCGGGTGGACAAGATCTTCAAAGACGAGATCTCGGAGATCCGCAATGCGTACGGCGACGCGCGTCGCACGACGATCGTGCCGTACGAGGTCGGCTCGTTCAGCGCGAAGGACACGATCCCCAATGCGCCGATGATCGTCACGCTCACGCGCGCCGGGTACGTGAAGCGCCTCTCCCCCTCGCAGTTCCGCGCGCAGAACCGCGGCGGCAAAGGCGTGATCGGCATGACGACGAAGGACGACGACGAAGTGCTCTCGCTCCTCCACGTGATGAACCACGACGACATCCTCTGCTTCACCAATACCGGCCGCGTCTTCCGCATGCCGGTGTATGAATTACCTCAGGCGGGGCGCACGGCAAAAGGTCAGGCCATTGTGAATTTGCTGCAGCTGCAGCCCGAGGAGCGCATCACGGCCTTCCTCAAGTCCGATCTCTCGGACAAGAAATTCCTCTTCATGGCGACACTCAAAGGCTGCGTGAAGCGCACCGAGATCTCTGAATTCGAGAATATCCGCCGCTCCGGTCTCATCGCGCAGAAGCTGCCTTCCGGCGACGAACTCCAGTGGGTGGTGGCGACGAGCGGCAAGGACGAGATTTTCCTTCTCACGCGCAAGGGCAAGGCGATCCGGTTCAAGGAGGATGACGTGCGTTCCATGGGCCGCGCGGCGGCGGGCGTCCGCGGCATCAAGATCGCGCCCGGAGACTACGTGGTGGAAGCGGCGCTCATCCAGAATCCGGGTGCCTCAAATCTCCTCGTCGTCATGGAGAACGGTCTCGGCAAGATGACGGCGGTCACGGAATATCGCTTCCAGGGGAGGGGAGGGACGGGCGTGAAGGCGGCGCAGCTCACGGCGAAGACGGGCGATATCGTGGGTGGGGCGGTGCTGCAGCCGGGCGAGAATGGCGATCTTTTGTGCGTTTCCAAGCAGGGCCAGATGATTCGCATGAAGCTCAGCGATATCCCCAGCCGCGGCCGTGCCACGCAGGGTGTCATCGTCATGCGGCTCAACGCCAAGGACAAGGTGGCCACGATGAGCGTCGTGATGGAGGACAAGGAGAGTGAGGAGGCGGTGCAGCAGGCGGCGGAGGAGCTGCGCGAGGAGGAAGTGGAAGCACTGGAGAAAGAAGAGCGCCGCGTGAAACGCGCAGCGAAGAAGTCAACGAAGCCTGCGGAGGAAACTCCGGCGAAGAAACCGGTCGCTGCCAAGGCGGGGGGATCGAAGAAGAAGTAACGAGAGTACTAGAGTATTAGAATATTGGAGTATTAGGAATTCTAAGGAGGGTTGTGCGGGAAGAAGCGCAGTCCTCATTTTCCGGCCCTAATACTCTAATACTCGAATATTCCAATATTCCTCACGCCTCAAGGAAAATATTGCAAACCTCCAATACTCGTATACACTCGCTCAGCTATGAAAGCCGGTATCCATCCTGAGTTGATCGAGAAGGCCAAGACGACCTGCCAGACGTGCGGGGCCGTCTATCTGATCCCGAGCACGATCAAGGAGCAGCACGTGGAAGTTTGCCGCGGCTGCCACCCGATCTACACGGGCAAGGCGCAGAAGGATGCCCGTGGCGGTCGTGTGGAGAGATTCCGTAAGCGCATGGCTGCCGGAAAGAAGAACTGATTTCTTCATTGTATGAGCAAGCAACGTATACAGTGTGATCCGGTACTGAGTGTCGACTCTGCTCAGTTCGGGAAGGCTCTTGGAGTGCTGAAACGGACGAGAGATCCTGAACGGCGTTTCCAATGGGCGTCAGTGCTTAGTGGATATGCAAGAGATATGCGTATGCGATTGGGAACTCCGGATGCCGAGAACCAAAATGTGACTCCGGTTGTGCGACAATTGGAACGTGTGATCGATTGTATGCGTGGAGATGATGATGCTCGTGTGCAAGCCGCTCTGGGAACCGTACTTCTTCGTTCCACGCGCATTCGTCAGCAAATGGATACGATAATGGCGAGGTGTTGAGGAACTGGCACTCTCTCATTCGGAGTGCTATGCTTTCGTCATGAACGACCGTCAGAGCAGGCTGCTAGCTTCCATCATCGATCAGTTCATCCAGACGGCGCTGCCGGTGGGGTCGAAGAAGCTCCTCCAGTGTTGCGATTTCTGCGTGTCATCCGCCACGATCCGTGCAGAGATGGGGGTGTTGGAGGACGAGGGCTTCCTGGAACAGCCGCACATTTCCGCGGGGCGCGTTCCGACCGTGAAAGGCTACCGTGCGTTCGTGAAGGAGTTCATGCAGCCCTCCGTCGCGGAACGCAAAGTGCGCCAGAAATTTGAGACGCTCCGGGAGAAGTACTTTCAGCGCAAGGATCAGGAGCGGGCCTACGAGGCCGTGGCACTCCTCGCCAACATGATCCCCGATGTGGCGTTCGCCACCGTCCCGCACAAGACGGAAGTGTACTTCATGGGACTCGCCAATACTCTCCGTCAGCCGGAGTTCCAGACCAATCCGTTGCTGGCTTCGACAGTGGTCGAGGTGCTCGAGAAGCGTCTCACAGGTGTTCTGGAGCATGTCGATGTCGATGATCAGGTGCGCTACTACATCGGGGAGGAGCACATCCTGCCGCAGCTCCAGAGCTGCAGTCTCATGGTCACGGCGTACGCGTTGCGCGGCGGAAAGGGGGTGATGGGGATCCTCGGGCCGCTCCGGATGGATTTCGCGTACAACACCGTTGCGCTGGAGTTGGTGGCGGATTTGCTCAGGGCGGGGAATTGATAATGGATAATTGATAATTTCTGCTTAGGCAGCCTCCTTTTGGATCCATTATCAATTTTCAATTATCCATTATCCATTCGTTCGATCTCGCTATACTGAATCCATGCTTTTGGCTAACAAGGAAGTGTTACTGCGAATCAGGCCCTCATTGCCAGACCCGGATGAGACGAGCGCCGTCCGCGGGCCGCTCATGATGGAGTCGGTGCTCTCTGCGCTCCATTCGCTGCGTCGCCAACACGGGCCCGTATCGTTGGAGATTGCCACGTGCGAGGGGAAGATCGCCCTCTATGCCCGTGCGAGCGATCGCGCCGCACCTCTCGTCGAAAGTCAGCTCTATGCCCAGTATCCGGATGCGGAGATCGAGCAGGTTCCGACACAAGTGCTCGAGCCCGGAGAAGGGGAGCAGGTCTTCTCGAGTGAACTCATTCTCATGGATCCGGAGGTGTACCCGATCAAGCGCTACCCGCAGTTCATCGACCTTGCGACGCGCCAGCACGTGGACACGATCGCGGGCGTCACGTCGACGCTCGTTCGCTACAAGGGGCCCATGCGCGGGCACGTGCAGATTCTCCTCCAGCCGATCGGTTCCCGGTATCGCCGTCGTGCGCTGGCTCTCGTTCCGTTCCTTCGTCGGGGACTTTCCCGTCACTTCCCTTCGTATGCGCGATTGTTCTCTGTGGTGCATCTCGCCAAAGGATGGCGAAGGCTCGCTTTCTTCCCCGTCGATGTGCTCATGGGCGGATGGCGCACGTGGTTCGCCCGTATCGGTGTGCCGCTATTCACTGGTGAGGATCAGGCGACCTCGGACGATCCCGACGAGGAGGCGCGGGCGGGAATGCGGAGCCATGATCGTGAGGATCCGGAGACCGCCGCCGTGGACAAACTCAACCGTCTCCTCTTCCTTGCCACGATCCGTGTGAACGTCGTCGCGCGTCCCGCGGACGCACTGGCCGCGGAGGCAAAGGTGGAGGAGATCGCGTCGAGCTTCCGTCAGTTCACACTTCCGCAGTGCAACGGGCTCGCGATGCGACCGGTGCACGTTTTCCCCTCCCTCCCTCTTGGATTCTCCGCACAACCTTCCCTCCTCTCCGTGGAGGAAGCTGCGACGCTGTGGCACGCGCCGAACATCCTCGTGAAGACCCCCAATTTCGACTGGGTGGTGAGCAAGAAGTTGGAGCCTCCTGTTGATTTGCCGCTTGTGGATGCCGAAAATCCGGAACCAGATTTGACCGTCCTCGGTGAGGCGGTGTTCCGCGGCGAGCGCAAGAAGTTCGGCATCCGCATCGACGACCGACGCCGGCACCTCTACACCATCGGGAAGACCGGCATGGGCAAATCGACGCTCCTCGAGAACATGATTCATGCGGACATTCAGGCGGGGAAGGGCCTCGCCGTCATCGATCCACACGGGGATCTCGTGGAGGCCGTGCTGAAGTTCGTCCCGAAGTCGCGCATGAATGACGTCATCCTCTTCGACCCGGCGGACAAGGAGTTCCCGGTGTCCTTCAACATGCTCCACTGCCCCAATCCCGACCAGCGGTCGCTCGTGGCGTCGGGCATGATGAGCGTCTTCAAGAAGCTGTGGCCGGACGTGTGGAGCGGACGCATGGAGTACATCCTGCGCAATGCCCTGCTCGCGCTCATTGAGGTCCAGAGCAACTCCATGCTCGGGATTCTCCGGATCTTCACCGATGCGAACTTCCGAAGGAAGGTGATGGAGCACGTGCAGGATCACCTCGTGAAATCGTTCTGGGAGGATGAATTCGAGACCTGGTCCGAGAAGTACCGCACCGAGGCCATCGCGGCCGTGCAGAACAAGATCGGGCAGCTGCTCTCCGTTCCGCTCATTCGCAACATCGTGGGGCAGGTGGGGAGCAAGGTGGATGTCCGCCATGCGATGGACAGCGGCAAGATCATCCTCATGAATCTGAGCAAGGGGAAGCTGGGAGAGGACAACAGTGCCTTCCTCGGTTCCATGATGGTCACGAAGTTCCAGCTGGATGCCATGAGCCGGGCGGATATCCCGGAGAAGGATCGCCGTGACTTCTTCCTCTACGTCGATGAATTCCAGAACTTCGCCACCGAGTCTTTCGCGACGATTCTCTCCGAGGCACGCAAATACCGCCTGAATCTGACGATGGCCAATCAGTACGTCAATCAGCTCCTCATCGGGGACAAGAGCACGGCGCTCAAGGATGCGGTTTTCGGCAACGTAGGCTCTCTTGTCTGCTTCCAGATCGGTTCGGACGATGCCGAGCCCCTGAGCGAGCAATTTGAGGAGATGGTGTTGCCGAAGGACATCCTGAGTCTCCCCAAGTATCACGCCTACACGCGTCTCATGATCCGCGGGATCCCCAGTAAGCCGTTCTCCGTTCACACGCTTCCGCCGCCTTCGGTCGAAGTGGATGAGAAGCGTATCGAGACGATCCGGAGATTATCCCGTGAGCGCTACGCGGAGCGCGCATCCGTGGTGGAGGAGAAGATCGCCAAGTGGATCGCGGGGAGCAAGACGGCCAAAGCATCGGAAAAGGTCGCGGAAAAGGCCAAAGAGAAAGAGGAGGAAGAGCTGAAGAAAGCCAAGAAACGCGGCATGACGCTCGCAGCGTACCGCGCGTGGCGGGATCGGGAGCTGTGGACGAATGAGTTCAATGCGTTCAGGAAGAAGGTGTTTGTCGGAGAGACGCTCATGCCCGAAGAGCAGGAGAGGATGAAGGATCTCGAAGCGAAGCTCGAGAAGAGCGGGGGAGTGCCTCCCCCGAGCAAGACATTGTTGGCGGCCAAAGAAGCAGCGTCAAAGTAGTGAATATTTTGCCCGAAGAGCGGAAGAAGACATGAGAGAACGGGGTTCAACACCACGGGTTCCACCAGGGGCATTCATCATCTTGTACGCATGTACTCCCTTCGCAGTGGGTTCCCCATCCGCAGGTATTCGGGCATTCATTCCCGCAAATATCCACCCCGCACGCCCCGCAGGTCCCTGTTCCGTTGCAGTCCGGCACACAGTTCAAGCTTCCCGTGTCGCAGTGTGTTCCCCATTCCGAGCACCCGCACACCATGCATCCGGCCGCAGGGCAGGTGGAGATGTCGGGCACGCACGTATTCGCCTCACACTTCTGTCCTGACGGACATCCGCAGTCCGTACAGCAGGTATTCTGGTCCTCCCCCGGTTCACAGCTGTTCGAGCCGCACACTGGACCGTCCGGCACACAGTTCAAGCTTCCCGTGTCGCAGTGTGTTCCCCATTCCGAGCACCCGCACACCATGCATCCCTCTGCCGGGCATTGCGGGGTGATCGGGCAGTCGGAGGCGCAGTTGGTGCTGTTTTCTCCTGCATCACAGATGAGGTTGTTGTTGCAGGGATCGGGTGGGCAACAGCACTCGAATCCGTTCACCGAAGCGATCTGAACGGGAGGAAACACGTTGAAGCCGAGGATGCTCCCGATGAAGTGGAATGTGCGGAAGAAAATTCCTGCTGTCGGGAGGGGGTCGATGGGAAAGTATCCAGGCGGACAATTGCCGGCTTCCGCGAGAATGGGGCAATTGGAGGGGCATTGCGGAGGTGAGGCACTCGAAGATGCGCCTCCCGATTCCGAGCTCGATGATGCTCGACAATTGATTTCACAGACGACCATGCTGTCGTAGGCCGTTCCAACGGTGTCACATGTACTCTGAGGATACGCGCTACACTCTCCTGTCTGTGTGACGCAGCAGGAGACAATTCTTTCACTGCTTGATTCCGAGCTTGAGGTTTGGCAAGGATTCGGTGAACAACCATACACACCGTTCTTCCACTCTCCTCCTCCCTCTTGGCAGGTGACCTGATCTGCGATTGCACACATTTCCCCATAACAGCAGGCGCCTGTCGATCTGCCGTATGGGCAGGGATTCGGCGAGCACTCTCCTCCCGTCCATGATTTTCCACTTGCACCGCACTCGGCTTGCGAAGTGATACTGCAGGCTTGCTGCTGATCGGACCCGACGAACGGGTCAACATCACAGCAGGCACCTGCGGGATTGGGGACCGGGCAGGGATTTGGGGAACAGGTTCCTCCGTTCATCCATGATCCGGCCGGGTATCTTGTAGCGCATTCGTTTTGAGCGAGAGGAGTGCATGCTTGTGGCTGACCGGCGGCGCTGAACGGGTCCCCGTCACAGCAGGCCCCTGACGCGTTGGGGACTGGGCAGGGATTCGGGGAACATGTCCCTCCGCTGATCCATGATCCGTATGGATGGTTTGCAGTGCATGCGGTTTGCGTGAGAGCAGAGCAAGCCTGCGGCTGACCGGCGGCGGTGAACGGGTCTCCGTCGCAGCAGGCGCCGGTTTCGTTGTCTCCCGATTCACATCCCGAACACATCCAATTTCCTCCCCCCATGTCCGAGCATCCGCCGCACGTCCATGCCATGGCCCGCGGGGAACCGAACAAGATGAGACATGCTACAAAAATAAGTTTTCCAGAGAGTGGGATGAGTTTTGACATGTGGCGATTGTTCGCTCTTAGATTGATAAAGCAAATTGTCTCCTATACGAACAATGGCCTGATAATGGCAGGAAGCCAATTGTACAGTGACGGCGGATCGCAACCGGACAATGTCCCCATGCCGGTCCGCTGCAGCTACCGCTGCGGATGCACGATGGCTCCCTGCAGCTTTCCCGAGGCCGTTTCGAGTGTCACTTCGGCCACCGGGACAGGTGGTCCCTTGTCCCCCAGATCGCTGACGCGGATGACAGACTGTGCTCCCCGTCGTTCGATGGTGACCACAGGGTTCTGGAGAGGACGTTCGAAGTGCGTGAGGAGGAGGACTTGCTGCACCAGGGCTGAAGCCGGAATCTCTTCGAGCGGGGGACGGAAGTTCATCGCATGCACCCTGCTGATGTTCGCATCGATGCCGCCCCCGCTGCGGGCCACGTCGAACACGGCGTGCCAAACCCCCGGCTTCTCCGCCGACGAAACGGTAACTCCCACACTTGGATACCTGCGAGCAACCGGCGGAGCATCCCTCACGCCGATGCGCACGTCGCCCGTGACCCCCAATGCTTCCCTGATCGTATCGGTCACTGTTTTTTGCTCCCCCTCCGTGAGGCGCGACCATCGGCCGAGATCACTGAGTGCGCCGTTTTGCATCTCAGCCTGTTCCAGTTTCATGGCGCGGTCGTAGTCGTCCCCCCGTAGACGGTCGACGAGGAGGCCCTTGGACTGACGTTGGAGGATCCGCAACACTTCGCCCTTCCAGAGGGCGCCCTCACCCGGCGCCACGTCCACGTTCCCGACCTCCCCTTTCGGCGTGATGACCGTAAACATTCTCCATTCCTTGGTCGTGGTAACGCGCAAGCTCGTCTTCCCATCCTGCGCTTCGAGGATCGACCGATGTTTCGCGCTCACCGTCGCTTCCCGGATATCGTCCGCTCCATTTCCTTCGACGGTGACAAACGCTCCGATTCGCAGTGGCCCATCCGGTGCGATCTCATTTCTGAGCTTAGCAAGCTCCTTGCGGGCTTGTGGGCGCTCCCGGGGGAGGGGCTCATCGCCAGCCTGGGACGGCGTTTCCCCCCTCTGCCAGCAGAGTCGAGCGGGGATAGTAGGATTGGAGGAAGGACGCATGTAGGTCTTGGGAAGAAGGCGCTGTCGAAACATAGTAGCCTAATGGGAAGTCTAGGGGGGAGTTGAAGGTGGCCAGAGGCAGGCATTCCAACATTGGTATGTGGCTAGAGCCGAAGCCATGCAGCCTAATCCGATGTTGGTGAAGGTTATTGCGGGATATGCTGGAACGAAATGGCCGTATTCTACGTAATTGCAGGATTTTCTCGCTTCAGAGAAACAATTTGCAATATCAATTAGCACATGTTCTTTTGCCTTCTCACATCCACCACGCGCAACACCAACAAAGCTCCAAACGGGGCAAGACCCAGAAGAGTCATGAGGGACGGGACAGGCGTCTCCTTCATCCGACCAAACGCTAATGGTATTGGGGGAAATGTTTTCGCCACACGATTCACAGCAGGTTTCTTCCCGTATGGCACCTGTGTTGGGATCTTTGCACTTCACGACAGCACCAGAGGGAGAGCACATTCCATTGGGGGAGCAGGGACCGTACTCTTCATCGATTTTATTCGCGGTGACAGTCCATTTCTTGACCACTCGACAGATGCGGCCATCACTCGTAAGAATTGTGTTCGATTGGCTGAAAGTAACGTCGACCTTCCACCCCGGGACACCCTGGAATTTTTTTTGGAAGTCATTTATCTCCGCATCTGCCGCCGCTTCGTCAGCTGCGCCTTCGCAGCCGAGATCCGTGCAGCGAATATCCGATGCTCCCGTGCAAAGTGTGCAGACGTGGTACGCAGTATCCAGCTGTTGTTCGCACCCGCGTCCGTGGCCAATGTACATTGAGTTCACGCTCTTGCATTGCGACAGATCAGGTAGAGGATCAATATTAGATTTCAAGAATTTTTTCTCATCTGTCTGTACAGCGAGCCAGGCATCGCACCTCTCCTTCCACACTGCCGACACATCCTCACCTGTTGCGTACACGCATATGGCACAGGTCTGCCCACAGTCACTCGGGCATTTCTCGGCAGATTCATCCGGGTCGCACGTTCCGTCGTGGTTGCAGATGGGACAGCAACATAACGGTTCCATCTGAGCGATCTGTTGTGGAGGATTGAATCCGATGAGCGAGCCGAGGAAATGCCAGAGAGACGGGAAGAACCCGGCGAGTGCTGGGGGTGGGCAAACCGTCGTGTCGGGAGAGCAGATGACCGACGGGGTACCCGGGGGCGGACAAATCGGGTTCGACAAGCAGACAGATTCCTGGCAGTACATGCCTTCTCCGCAATCGCAGATATCGTTGCACCCGTTCAGATCCGGTCCGCAGTACCCTATGGGGCAGGAAGGCACGCAATCCGACAGGCAGGTCGATGATTCGCAATGCATTCCGTCGGTGCAGCCGCAGGTCGTGCCGCAGCCGGCAAGATCCGGGCCGCAGTACTCCCCGGGGCAGGTAGGTTCGCATTCTGGAACACAGGCATTGATAGTCTGGTTGCATTGCGTATCTTCGCTGCAGGAGCAGGTCGTGCCGCATTCAGCCAGATCTTCGCCGCAGTATCCTTCGGGGCAGGAAGGCACGCAGTCCAGCACACAGCCCGTTCCCACGCATTGTAAACCTTCGTCGCAGCCGCAGGTGGTATCGCATCCGTTCTGATCCGGTCCGCAGTATCCTGCGGGACAGGAAGGCGTGCAGTCCGGCACACAGCTCGTCCCCTCACAGTGGGTTCCGGCCGTGCAGGTATCCATGCAGGTCCCCCCACACCCATCACTCCCGCACGCACCGCAGGAGGGAACGCAATCCGGCACACACTCCGTCCCCTCACAGTGGGTTCCCAATCCGCAGGTATCCATGCAGGTCCCCCCACACCCGTCACTCCCGCACGCACCGCAGGAGGGAACGCAATCCGGCACACACTCCGTCCCCTCACAGTGGGTTCCGGCCGTGCAGGTATCCATGCAGGTCCCCCCACACCCGTCATCCCCGCACGCACCGCAGGAGGGAACGCAATCCGGCACACACTCCGTCCCCTCACAGTGGG
>JBAYHG010000005.1:0-132378 GCA_041666245.1 Candidatus Peribacteraceae bacterium | reverse complement strand
GCTCGTCAGTCAGTCGTCCGATCAAGTGAAGTGGGCGGTGAATGCCCTGACGGCCATCGATGCGAACGGCAACTTTATGATCGCTCCGGATGAGATGACGAAAGGTCTCATGGCCTTCGGGGCGACGTTCGGCAAGTCCACGGGTGAGGCGGGATTCAACGCGAAGTTCGATGTCGACGGGAGCGGGAAGGTTGATATGGGTGACTACTCATTCATCACACCTCTGATGAATCAGGTGCCGTCCGAGGTGGTGTATGCAGTGAAAGCCCTCACAGCCATTGATACCGACGGCAATTTCATCGTGACGCAGAGCGAAGTCAACGCCGCAACCGCCGCGTTCCAGGCAACGTATGGCAAATCCGCCGGCGAGAGCGGCTTCAACTCTTCTTTCGACGTCGATTCGACCAACAAGGTGGACTCCGGGGACTGGTCATACATCACCCCGGTGATGAACCAATCGGGTTTCGGTTCTTCGTCCTCCCTCTGACACAATATAGAAAAGGCCTCCGGAAGGGGGCTTTTTTTAGTCCGCGAGTACGTACGTCGCTCGTCTCCCCGCGATCAACCCGTCTGTCTCGAGCTTCTTCAGAAGCTTCTGTAGCCAAACCTTATGCTCCTTCGGATTCCAATCGATGCACACCTGCACACCGATGTCCTGAACCTTCAATCCCCCCTCCGCGTCGCGCAGCTCCTCTACGATACGACCACGGATGATTCTGTCCGGCACGAACTTCCCGGCGATCTCTCTGCCCGGCTCCTTGCGTCTTACGTCTTGTGTCGTATGTCTTGTCCGCTTCTGATTCAGGCGATCGAAAGACGGACAAAACTTCTTCATCGGACACAACGCACATCTCGGACTATTCTTCGTGCAGACGAGCGAGCCGAAGTCCATGAGGGCCGAATGCCAGTCGCATGTGTCACGTTGAGCGGAGTCGAAACGTGACTTCGAAGAACGTGCCATCCTTCGACGAAGTTTATCCTGAGCGAAGCCGAAGGGCTCAGGATGACACGCTTGAGCCAGCAGTGAAGCAGCAACCTCCAACAACCTCCCGTCCCCTGTCCTCCACCTCCCATCCCTCCCCTCCGGCCCGAAGAACACTCTGTGAAGAATCCTCCGTATGTTCGTATCAAGACACGGTGTGGGAAGATTGAATGCGAAGTTGCGGATGGCGGCGGCGGTGTAGGGACCGATTCCTTTGATGGAACGAAGCTCGTCGAAGTCACGCGGAAATCCGCCGCCGAATTTTTCCACGATCGTCCTGGCGGCATCCCTCAATCGCAAAGCACGACTGTTGTAGCCCATCCCCCTCCACGCGATCAGAACATCACGATTTGATGCCTTGGCGAGCGCTGAGAGAGAAGGAAAAGTCCGTACAAATCTTTTGAACGTGATTTCCACCCTCGGGACCTGCGTCTGCTGAAGCATCACTTCGGAAATCAGAATCAGATACGCACGTTTCGTGTCATCCTTCACACGCAAATCGCGCCAGGGAAGTTCTCGCTTATGACGGGAATACCAATCCCAGATCGCATCTGCGAACGACGAACACGTCGGTCTCATGCGCCGACTGTACCAGAACATTTCCGGACAATTTCCGAAACAACCTCCGATTTTTCCCGTTTAACGGCTACAATGCTTCTTCCATGAAACTCATCCTCCGCCTCCTCTGGCAGCAGGCAAAACGTGAACCCAGGCTCACAGTCATCTCCATGACCCTGCACGTGCTTCTCGCTGCGCTCTGGGTGGCCGAGCCGCTGTACTCCAGCTATGCCATCGACCAGCTCATGAAGATCAAGGATGGAGGTTCAGTGGACCTCCCCCTCATCTTCGGCATCTGGGGCCTGCTCTTCGTCCTCATCTCCGTCGTTGACGGCATAGAAAAGTTCTACACGTGGGAGGTGGACAACATCCTCTACATCCACAGGAGGGAAGAGGTCTACGAACACGCACTCCGGCTGGATGTCGCCTTCCACACGGCCGTGAAAGGCGGGGAGACGGTGAAAGTGCTGGACGAAGGCGCGGACAATTTGCTCGACCTCCAGCGCGCGCTCTTCGCGGACATCGGCCCCTCCATGTTGTCGGCCGTGGCATTCCTCGTCTTCAGCGTACTCATCCAGCCGCTTCTCGCCGCTATCCTGGTGGTTTCGCTCCTCCTCTATATGGGCATCGTGGTTGTGGGGGTCCGGCGCACGTCGAAACTGCAGCACGAAGTGAACAAGATCTGGGTGGAAGCCGTCGGGCGCGCCTACGATGCCGTCACGAATATTTTCTCGGTGAAGTCGAACGCACAGGAAAGCTACGAGATGCAGTCCATGGTGAACTCGGGCAAGGTGGCGCACCGCAAGCAGCGACAGGTGAACCGGCGGTGGGCCGTGATCGAGAGTATGAATTTCTTCATGCTCACACGCCTCCTCCTCACGTCCGTCGGCATCCTCCTCTACGTACGGAATCAACTGACGCTCGGCGAGCTGTACTTCTTCCAGTTTTCCTTCTTCCGCGTCCTCACGCCCTTCGAAATCCTCGGCAGTCTCCTCCCACAGTGGAATCGCAAGTCCGGCAAAGTGAAACTGGCGCAGAACATTCTGGACATGCCAATAAAGGTGAGGAATGTGGAACATCCGATCGTACTGACGGAGTTGAGAGGAGACATCACTCTCGAAAATCTCTGCTTCAATTACAAGCAGGAGAAAGTGACGAATGTCCCGAAGGAGGAATCCGGCCCCGCTCCGGAACCGGTTCGTGACCCGGAAGAGGAACAAGATTCGCTCCTTCCGGATCACAGCAGAGAAGAGGAGGCTGTGGAAGGAGGCGAGGAAAGCGAGACGAAGCTCCGTGAAGAGCTGGCCGAGGAGGCCGCCACCCCGCACGACGGTGAAGTACTGCATGCGATCGACCTCGCGATCCGCGCGGGCGAGCACGTCGCGTTCGTCGGGCACTCCGGCGCGGGCAAGACGACGCTCGCGATGCTCCTCTGTCGCTTCTACGACGCCACGCACGGACGGATCATGGTGGACGGTGTGGATCTGCGGGAACTCGATCTGGAATGCTGGCGCAGACAGGTCGGCCTCGTCCTGCAGGAGAACATCATGTTCAACGACACGCTCCTCGCCAATATCCGCTACGGAAGGACGGACGCCACCGATGAAGAAGTACGCGACGCTGCCCGGCGCGCCGCCGCCGACGCTTTCATCAGCGGATTACCGAATGGCTACCAGACGCTCATCGGCGACCGCGGCATCCGCCTCTCCGGGGGCCAGCGCCAGCGCATCGCTATCGCGCGGGCGATCCTCAAGAATCCCAAAGTCGTCATCCTCGACGAAGCCACGAGCGCGCTCGACTCCGTCACGGAGCGTCAGGTGCAGGAGGGAATCAAAGGCCTCGTGACCGGGCGCACTGCATGCATCATCGCTCACCGTCTCTCCACGGTCCGCACCTCTGACCGCATCGCCGTGTTCGATGAGGGCCGTCTCGTCGCGTGCGCGCCGCATGAAGTACTCATGAAGACATGCGACATTTATAAGGAGATGGTGGAACTGCAAAGTCAGGGCATGCTTGCTGAGTGAGGAAGCACCAAACTCCAAATCCCAAACTCCAAGAGCTTCCAACTCGAAGAACGTCCTTGGGATTTGATACTTGGGATTTGGGATTTCTCTCTTGTACAAGCCATTGTTTTTCCCCCTAGCATTCGGAAGGTGCAAAACTCCTTAGAAGAAAGGCCTCTTCTTCTCCAACTTCTGTTGACGCCACTGCGGTTTCTTCCGTAAACTGCCCCAGCTAACAACAGGTCCTCCTTTTGGAAGCGCCCTTACAATCTCTCTTCCCTCTCTTCGTATGGCAGACGCAAAGAAGTTCGACCGCTCCAAGACCCACGTCAATGTGGGAACCATCGGGCACGTCGACCACGGCAAGACCACCCTCACGGCCGCCCTCTCCATGAACTTCTCACCCGAGGGAGAGAAGAAGAACTACGCCGATATCGACAACGCTCCCGAGGAGAAGGAGCGCGGAATTACGATCAACACCGCGCACGTGGAGTATGAGTCGCCGAAGCGCCACTACGCGCACGTCGACTGTCCGGGACACGCCGACTACGTCAAGAATATGATCACGGGCGCCGCCCAGATGGACGGGGCCATCCTCGTGGTCTCCGCCGCCGACGGTCCGATGCCGCAGACGCGCGAGCACATCCTGCTTGCCCGCCAGGTGAACGTGCCGTACATCGTCGTCTACCTCAACAAGTGCGACATGGTGAAGGACCCCGAGCTCCTCGACCTCGTGGAGACGGAAGTGCGCGAGCTCCTCACGAAGTACGAATTCCCCGGCGACAAGACACCGATCATCCGCGGCTCCGCGTTGAAGGCCGTGGAAGGCGACGCCACCGAGATTCAGCACCTGAAGGACCTCCTCAATGCGCTCGACACCTTCATCCCCGACCCGAAGCGCGAGGTGGACAAGCCGTTCCTCATGTCCGTCGAGGACGTCTTCTCCATCAAGGGCCGCGGCACCGTGGCTACGGGCCGCATCGAACAGGGCAGGATCAAGATCAATGAAGAAGTGGAGATCGTCGGCATCCGCGCCACGCGCAAGACCGTCGTTACCGGCGTCGAGATGTTCCACAAGCAGCTTGATGAAGGTATGGCTGGCGACAATGCAGGTCTGCTCCTCCGCGGCATTGAACGCGAGGACATCGAGCGCGGACAGGTCCTTGCCAAGCCCGGCTCCATCACCCCGCACACGAACTTCGAGTGTGAGATTTACGTCCTCACGAAGGAGGAAGGAGGTCGCCACACGCCGTTCTTCAAGGGCTACAAGCCTCAGTTCTACATCCGCACGACAGACGTCACAGGACAGGTTGAATTGCCCGCTAACGTCGAGATGGTCATGCCTGGCGACAACCTCAAGGTGAATGTCGAGCTTGGCTGCCCGATCGCTCTTGATGAAGGTACCCGCTTCGCCATGCGCGAGGGAGGTCGTACCGTCGGCTCCGGAGTCGTGACCAAAATCATCAAATAATGTTTGAAGAGATGCCCCGTCGGGGCATCTTCCCCCCTTGCTCTTTCCCTCTCTCCGCCCATGACCCCCGTAAAGAAGCAGACATCGAAGAAGCCGGCCAAGCCGGTGCACAAGCCTGCAGCCTCCAAGGGGGTCACGGCGAAGAAGGTTGTCGTACCCGCGAAGAAGCACGACGAAGGTGAGAAAAAGATCGCACACAAGCCGACGTCCGCGGCGAAGCCCGCACCAGCCGCAAAGACCGAGGAGAAGAAAGAACCGAGGATCCGCATCCGCCTCTCAGCGTTCGATCACACGGTCCTGGACGAGGCTGCCTTGAAGATCCTGGAGACTGCTGAGCGCTCCGGCGCCGTTGTCCACGGCCCGATTCCGCTCCCCACACGTATCCGCAAGTTCACTGTGAACCGCTCAACCTTCGTCCACAAGGACGCCCGCGACCAGTTCGAGATGCGGACTCATCGCCGGTTAATTGATCTCACGGAGACGACCTTCAAGACGGTGGAGAGCCTGCAAGGCTTGAGTCTGCCAAGCGGAGTGGATATTGAGATTAAGATGGGCTGATGCACTGGAACATTTCTCGTTCGCTTGTTAGCTCGTTTCTGAAATGGAAGCATTCTGAATCGAGCTAACGAGTGCGTTCGAGCTACCCAGCAAACGTTACTTCCACCCCTTCACTTTCAAGGCGGCTTTGGCAGCAGCTTGCTCCGCCTTCTGCTTGCTATTCCCGCTGCCGGAAGCCACTTTCTCTTTATCGATGAACACGGCACACGTGAAGTTCTTCTCATGGTCCGGCCCTTCGGCCTCCAGAACCTCATAGTGCGGCGTGACGCCTGTGAGCTCCTGGGAACGCTCCTGAAAGACGCTTTTCTCGTCGCGGTGCTTGCCGGCAGCGAGCAGCTTCTGCAGATCGCCGAGGATGAAACGCCGGCAGAACATCCTCACTTCCTCGAATCCCTTGTCGAGATACAGCGCTCCAATGAGCGCCTCCACCGCATTCGCGAGCGTGGAAGATTTGTTGCGCCCGTCGCTCGCCTCCTCGCCGCGGCTCATGTACAGGTACTCGCCCAGCTTCAGCTGCCGCCCCACTTCCGCAAGGTGGTCGCCCTGCACCAATGCAGAACGCCAGTTTGTCAGCTCTCCCTCGGATTTTCCGGAAAGGTGAAAGAGGAATTCGGTTGTGGCGAGCTCCAGCACCGCATCGCCGAGAAACTCCAGTCGCTCATTGTGCCCGTGCTTCGCGCTCTCGCGGACGGCCGATCGATGCACGAGCGCCTGCATGAGAATATCTCGATTGCGGAACTTCACGCCGATGGCTTTCTCCAACATCATGAAGGAGGCAGGAGGCTGGGGCATGGTCGGAGTGTAGAGCGCGGGTGGGGTTTGTGGAAGTTAAGAACGACCTGAGAAATTAATAATGGATAATTGACAATGGATAATGAATTGTGGAGGAGGAAACCAAGTCCTCGAAATGCTCCCAAAATTTTCAATTATCAATTTTCAATTATCCATTCGACTTACCATGCGCTATCGCGTTCAGGACACCATTCACGAATTTGCCGCTCTCCTCCGTCCCATATTCCTTCGCGATATCGATCGCCTCGTTCATCACCACAGCCTGAGGTGCGTCGTTGCCGAAGAGAAGCTCATAAGCACCGATGAGGAGGATGCTGCGAGAGATGGGATCCATGCGATCAAGCGGCCACTGCGGCGCATGAATCTCCACGGCCTTCGTCACTTCCCCCCGCCGGTCGATGACACCCGTGAGGAGCTTCTCGGCGAACGGCCTGTCGATCTCGCCCAATTCCGCAGCATTGCGGTCCAACGCCGCGTCACAGTCGCACGTAGGATGCTTCTCCCGCTCGAAGAGAACCTGGAAAGCGGCGATGCGGGACAAATGTCTTCGTCTTGCCATGTGCGCCTATGGTAGCGGTTATATCGGGAGGAAGCCAAGGAAGCCAGAATTCCCAACGATCACGGACAACTCCAAGTATCAATTCTTTGAGTAGTTCGTCAGATCTATCCAAAATCGCAATGAAGGCACCGTTTTCCCTTCGTTCCACACTTCGTCCCACAGAACACCACCGTTCTTTTCGATGATCCGCCGAGAAGCAGCGTTGTCCTTGTCACAAGTGACGAGCGCCCTCTTAATGCCAAGCGCGCCCGCCCTCTCCAGCGCAAGCGCGAGCATCTTTGTCCCGTATCCTCGCCCATGACATGATGGCCGAACGGCATAACCGATGTGCCCACCTAACTTCTCGAGTGATGTCGTGAGCCGGTGTCGGATCTGAACGTGCCCGATGTACTCGCCATCCTCCACAAGCCAAAATGTTGTAGCGGGAATGTGCCCTTCGGGGAGATCGATTCCTGATGCCTCCTTCCGAAGGCTCTCGAGATAATCAACGAGTGACTGGTCACGGTAGCTGAACGCACCTGCAACCGGCCGATCCGAAAACTCTTCCATCGCCTCCAGGAAGCTCTCGGCATAGCGCAGAGACGGTTCGACGAGTTCCATGAACCAAGTATACCCGGCACTCGTCGTGGTTTCTTCAAGCTGTTTCTCGGTTTCTTCGGCCTCCTCGACTTCCTCAAATTCCTCAAAGACGCCTTCAGACTATGTCATGGTGAGCCTGTCGAACCATGACCTCACGCCTTCACCCTCGTGATCCCCTTCAACGCCTTCTCCGCCTTGTTCTTGGGCTCCGCTCGGACCGAATACGGCGAATTCTGTTTATTCCTGAGTCTGCGCACTTCCTGGAGAATGAACACGGAGTGCTGCGTCCGTCCTGCAGACTTGGGCTTACGCCGTTTGGGGGTAGGTCTCTTTCCCATGGGCCGAGAGGATAAAGGGCCACTGGCTTAGTGTCAATCGATCATGCTGTGGCAATTCGGTTCGTTCACCAGGACTGACGCCTGTTCCCCGAAATCGCCAACATGAACCGCAGGACGTACAGGAACAGGTTGAAGATATCCAGGTACAGGCTCAACGCGAGGAGGAACGGATTCGCTCCGAGCCTGCTCTGTTGCTGGATTCGCTGGAGGTCGAAAGCGGTGAAGAGTGCGAAGAGAACGACACCCGCACCGGACACGACCAGCTCCATGACGCCACTGCGGAGGCTCGGAAAGAACACTTGTAGAAGTCCGACGAAGAGGAGGCCGAGAATTCCGAGGAAGAGCGTTTTCCCAAGGACACCGAGATTCCATCGTGTCGTGCGGGCGAAGACGGCGGCGGCTGCCGTCATGAAGGCCGTCGAGGCGACGGCGTTGAACAGGATGCTCGCGCCGTTCGCATAGCCGGTGGCAACCATCAGGATGATGGGGGTAACGGTGAGACCCGAGAGGAGAGGAAACGTGCAGAAGAGCAGGATATTGAGCGGGCTTCTGTCGGCCCAGAGACGCGAGGTGAGGATGATGGCGAGCTCGGCGATGACGAGGATGAAGAACATGCCGCCGGAGAGCAGGGATGTCGCAAAGAGGATGCCTGCATAGACCCCGAGGAGCGTGAGTCCCATTGCGAGCGCGACGAAGCCATAGACTTTGGCTTCGACGGAACGGGAAAGAATGATCGGTTCATTGCGTGCGGGAGAGAAGGTTGTCATAGGCCGGTATTCTAGAGTCGCTCTCGGATGATGCAACGAAACCACACAAGTTCATGACTTTTCCCCACGCTGACCCTTGACTATCTTCTAAAAATCAGTATAATGTACGCACCCTTTTTCCTCTTCCACATACCAACATCATGACAACGCACGATCTCTCTCTGGATTCTCTCCCTCTCTCACTCCTCGAACATGGACCGGTCCGGGATATTGCAGAGATCGAATTCGACAGGGCGCTCGATCGTGTGGAACAGGAAATGAACGAACGCCTGACAACGGAACAGGTGCATCGTCTCCATGACACGGTGCTCCCCGCAGCCGTCACCGATTTCCTGGAACGACTGGGAACCTTGAGGGAAACAACGGACGGCATCTTCTTCACGCCCACAGCACAGTTGGAACTCTGCCTCGCATTCGAACAGGGCGTCAGACAGGAAATCATGATCCTTCCTCAACCCTCCCAAACCGCGCGCTGCCTCCTCAATGAACCTTTTGGTCTCACTCCACTCCTCTGTCGTACGCTTGATCGTGTCCGCAAATTCCTGTTCCCCTGAAATCAGCGTGGAAGGGCCACCTATCCCTCGACTTCGCTCGGGACAGGCTCAGAACCTAGCCTCGAATGAAATCCTGAGCGACGAGCGAAGCGAGGAGTCGAAGGACTTTTCCCTCAGCGGTGCGCGGAAGCACTCGGGACCCGCGACCCATTCGACGGGGCTCAGGGTCTCCTGGGAGAAACACAGTTCCAGAGGTTTGGGTCGTCCTGAGTGCAGTCGAAGGACGAGACCCACTGCTTCGCGCGATTTCTTCACCAATCATTGGACTTTCCCCAATACTACAATGATTCATTCATCTACGAGGAGGAGTGGCGCGCCACGGGGGGTGAAGGGGAAGGCCCGGTGCCGCAGCACATACCGACGAACCGGTTCCGGACGGCCAGGGAGGAACCGGAGAGGAGGGACCGGGCCGGACGGAGGAGCCTTGGCGCGCCCGCGCTTTTGGCTCCACCTTTTTCGCACGGAAAAAGGTGGAAAAAACATCACTTCTGCCACACTTTCATTCATAAATGCCTTTGCACCCTTCCCGCATTTCCATTACAGTATCCCGGCTTTGGATGCGAAATGTTCAATGTTGAGCATCCGACGGTCGGCTGCTTCTTTTCGAGCCAGCAACAAGTAACCCGTAACCCTTCCTCCATCATGGACCTCAAGAACGTCCGCAACATCGGAATCATCGCCCACATCGACGCGGGCAAGACCACCACCAGTGAACGCATCCTCTTCTACACCGGACGCCTCCACAAGATCGGCGAGGTGCACGAGGGTGAGGCAACCATGGACTGGATGGAGCAGGAGCGCGAGCGCGGCATCACCATCACATCCGCCGCAACACAGTGTCACTGGAAGACGAAGAATGCGGACGGGAGCGATCTCGACACGACCATCAACCTCATCGACACTCCGGGACACGTGGACTTCACCGCAGAGGTGGAGCGTTCCCTGCGCGTCCTCGACGGAGGCGTCGTTGTCTTCGACGGATCACAGGGCGTGGAACCGCAGAGTGAGACGGTCTGGCGTCAGGCGGACAAGTACCACGTCCCGCGCCTCGCCTTCATCAACAAGATGGACAAGATAGGCGGCAATTTCTACATGTCGGTCGATAGTATCTTCGATCGGTTGAGCAAGAACGCTGTCGCGATTCAGCTTCCTATCGGTGCGGAGGCCGACTTCTCCGGCATCATCGATATCATCAAACAGAAGGCCTACACCTTCGAAGGCAAGAACGGCGAGATCGTGAAGGAAATTCCGATCCCGGAAGATATGAAAAACCAGATCATCGAGTACCGCATGACCCTCATGGAGAAGGTGGCAGAGAACAGCAACGACGAATTGATGGACGCCTTCCTGCAGAATAACGCACTGACAGACGAGCAGATCGTGAAGGGCCTGCGCATCGCGACCGTCGCGAACAAGCTCTACCCCGTTCTCTGCGGCTCTTCGCTCCAGAACATGGGCACGCAACTCGTGCTGGATGCTGTCGTCGCATACCTCCCCTCTCCGCTCGACCTTCCGCCGGTGAAGGGCAAGAACCCGCACACAGAAGCTGATGAGGAACGTAGTGCTTCGAACAACGACCCCATGACCGCCCTCGCCTTCAAGATCGCCACTGATCCTTTCGTCGGCAGGTTGATCTTCATCCGCGTATATTCGGGCATACTGAAATCCGGCAGCTACATCACGAACAGTCGCACCGGTAACAAGGAACGCGTTGGCCGCCTCGTACGCCTTCACGCCAACAGCCGTCAGGAAATCGATCAGATCGAAGCGGGCGATATCGGCGCGGTCATAGGGCTCAAGGACACCAGGACCGGCGACACGCTCTGCGACGATGCCAAGCCTCTCCGCCTCGAATCCATCACCTTCGCGGAGCCGGTCATCCACATCGCCGTCGAGCCAAAGACCAAAGCCGACCAGGAAAAGATGGGCATCGCACTGCAGAAGCTGGTGGAGGAGGACCCGACGCTGCGCGTCCGGACGGACGAGGAGACGAGTCAGACGATTCTCGCGGGCATGGGCGAGCTTCACCTGGACATCATCATCGACCGCATGCGGCGCGAGTTCAAAGTGGAAGCGAATGTCGGCAAGCCGCAGGTGGCCTATCGCGAAACGATCCAGAAGGAGATCGAGCATGAGGAGAAATACATCAAGCAGACCGGCGGCCGCGGCCAGTACGGCCACGTCATCTTCACGCTCCGGCCGCTCGAACCGGGCAAGGGCTACGTCTTCACCAACTCCGTCGTCTCCGGCCGCATCCCGAAGGAATTCATCAAACCCTGCGACCAGGGATTCCAGGAAGGCATGAGCCGCGGCATTCTCGCCGGATATCCGGTGGTGGACGTGGAAGTGGACCTCACGGACGGTTCGTACCACGACGTCGACTCCAACGAATTCGCATTCAAGATGTGCGCCAGTATCGGTTTCCAGGCTGCGGCCCGCAAAGCCGAACCGGTGATCCTTGAGCCGATCATGAAGGTGGAAGTCGTGACGCCCGAGCAGTTCTTCGGCGACATCATGGGCGATATCAACGCCCGCCGCGGATTGATCCTCTCGACCAGTGATCGTGGGACCGCCAAGGTGATCAGTGCGAACGTTCCGCTCTCCGAGATGTTCGGCTACGCCACCGACATGCGCTCCATGACTCAGGGCCGCGCGAGCTACTCCATGGAGCCCTCCCACTACGCCAAGGTACCGAAAAACAGGGCGGAAGAGATCATTGCTGAGCGCACGGGCGGGAAGTGATCATGAACTTCATCCTGGCCTGCCACACATTCATTTTGCGAAATATTGTGTTGGATACGCTGAGTATTGAGTGAGCGTTCTACCGTACTACCACATTGACACTCCCCTGAGCTGCTCCTAGTCTCGACCTATGCGCATCAAGAGACGCTTCACCGAAGACAGCTACCGCAAGGAACCTTGGTTCAAGGCACTGGTGTCTGCCCTTCAATCATGTAAGACAGAGGAGGAACTCATCAACTTCCTGCGGGACATCGGCACTCTCGGTGAATTGCAGGAATGGAGCGAGCGGCTTGAGGTAGCAAAGCTTCTCTCTCAGGGGATGAGCTATAGGAAGGTAGCCTCCCAGACAGGAGCAAGTACGACGACAGTGACGCGGGTGGCAAAGTACCTGGAAAATGGGGAAGGCGGCTATCGAAGTGTCCTGCACACTCACCGACACCATCGAATGAATGTATCGGTACAAGATACCGATTCTGCCCATACCAATGCGAGGAATGGTGAACAAATTTCTGTTCTTCAGAAGTATCTCGATCGCCGTCCTTCTCCCGATGCAAACAAGTGATATCAATCGGCTGGAAGATGACATGGAGCACTGCCTCCATCTCGCTGAAGGCGGAAGAGGACTGGTCGGAGATGGTGCTTTGGTTGGGGCTATTCTCGTAAGAGAGAACAAAATAATTGCGCAAGGATGTCATCGTGGATTCGGCCTGCCTCACGCGGAGGCTGACCTCCTCGCGACGTTTCATAAACCGATCAAAGCTTCGGATCTCCTCGTGCTCAATCTGGAACCATGCTGTCACCATGGGAAAACACCTCCATGTACGGACATCATCATTGAACGGGGAGTGAAGCGCGTCTGCTTCGGCATGTTTGACCCTGACAGCAGAGTAGCCGGGAAAGGAATTGAGGCGTTGCGAACAGCCGGCATCGAAGTGGTCGGACCTGTCGCTAAAGCACGATGCGAATACTTCAACCGGGGCTTCGTTTCCATGAGGACGAAGGGGCGCCCATGGATCACCCTCAAGAAGGCGCAAACCCGTGACGGGAAGATTACCAACAATGACCAATCCCCTCTCAAGATCACTACGGAAGAACAGGACATATGGAGCCATACATTTCTCCGCGCGAGGCATGATGCCATCCTCGTCGGAGTGGAAACAATCGTGAAGGATAATCCAACTTTGGATGCAAGATTTGCTCAGACTTCTTCTCATCAATCAGGGCTTCCTATGAATTTGATAGTGATTCTCGATCCTCATCTTCGAATTCCTCAAAATGCGAAAGTAATAACGGATAATGATGCGTCAAGGACGATCATTGTAACGGCATCAGAGAATAAGGAACGGAGGAAGAAGCTCACAGCCCGAGGGGTACGGATCATGGAAGTTCCACTCGCAGGAGGCTCCTTCAACATGTCGATGCTTCTTGGAACTCTCTCTTCTCCTTCAGGCGACTTCCATGGCATGACGAGCATCCTCGTGGAGGGAGGACAGAGGACATGGGAGGCATTCAGGAATACAGGTGTAATGGATGAGGAGGTGATGTTGGTCGGTGAGTGAATTTTTCCCGACAGCATTTTCCTTTGCTCCAGTCATTCGTCTGTGTTGGAACAGGCAATTTCCCGCACATGAATTTTGGTGTTCACGGCTGCTGCGTGCGCGTGGTACCATCCCCCTCCTCTCCTGAAGCGAAGCGCTTGACCCCGCCGACGTGGAACAATACCTTGTGTTGTTGTTCGCCTAGAGGGCCTACAGGTTGTGTTTCCTCCCCCGTTGCCCGTTTATGAACCCCTCCGCCAAATCGTCCACGAAAGAAGAGAACATCCTCCCGGCCACGGACCGGGAACAGGAGGAGATCACCGGACATCGCACGCACCGCGGACTCAGCGTTCGTCGCGTCTTCACCACGCCCGGATCCGATCCTCTGGAGGAGGTCCGCTACGAGAAGCGCACGAGCCGCATCGTGAATACCGACGGTTCCACGGTCTTCGAGATGCATGACGCAGAGGTGCCATCCGACTGGAGCCAGGTCGCCACCGACATTCTCGTGAGCAAGTACTTCCGCAAAGCCGGCGTGCCGCAGACGGACGAGAAAGGCGCTGTCCTCCGTGATGCCAAGGGCGAGGTCATCACCGGCCCTGAACGGAGTGTGAAGCAGGTGATCCGCAGGCTCGCCGGATGCTGGCGCTACTGGGCGGAGAAGGAAGGCTACTTCGAGTCGCCGCAGGACGCGCAGGCATTCGAAGATGAACTCTCCTACATGCTCATCCATCAGATGGCGGCGCCGAACAGCCCCCAGTGGTTCAATACCGGCCTCCACTTCTCTTACGGCATTACAGGACCGTCCCAAGGGCACTTCTACTGCGACCCGAAGACGGGAGAGGTGAAGAAGAGTGAAGATGCCTACACGCACCCGCAACCTCACGCCTGCTTCATTCAGTCGGTGAAAGACGACATGGTCAACGAGGGCGGCATCATGGACTTGTGGACACGGGAGGCGCGGCTCTTCAAATTCGGCTCGGGCACGGGGACCAACTTCTCGGCATTACGCGGCTCGGCTGAGCCGCTCAGTGGCGGGGGCAAGAGCTCCGGCCTCATGAGCTTCCTCAAGATCGGCGACCGCGCGGCGGGCGCCATCAAGTCCGGCGGCACCACGCGACGCGCGGCCAAGATGGTCTCCCTGGACCTCGACCACCCGGACATCGAGGAATTCATCAACTGGAAGGTGAAAGAGGAGCTGAAAGTCGCGGCCCTCGCGAAAGCCGGGTACAGCACCGACTTCAACAGTGAGGCCTACCTGACGGTCTCGGGGCAGAACTCCAACAACTCCGTCCGCATCGCGCACGGGTTCTTCGAGGCCGTTACGAAAGACGGCGACTGGAACCTCTACTGGCGCACGGAGCTGCGCAAGGCCGCAGCGGAGCGTCGCGCCCCCGCCCCCTGCAAGACGATGAAAGCGCGCGGACTCTGGGACCAGATCGCCTACGCCGCATGGGCCTGCGCCGATCCCGGCGTTCAGTACGACACGACGATCAACGACTGGCACACGTGCCCCGCGGACGGGCGCATCAATGCCAGTAACCCCTGCAGCGAGTACATGTTCCTCGACGACACGGCGTGCAACCTGGCCTCGCTCAACCTCATGAAGTTCTTCGATGAGGAGCATGGCACCTTCGAGATCGAACGGTTCCGCCACGCCTCCCGTCTCTGGACGATCGTCCTGGAGATCTCGGTGCTCATGGCGCAGTTCCCGAGCCGCGAGATCGCACGACTCAGCTACGAATTCCGCACGCTCGGCCTCGGCTACGCCAACCTGGGCGCCATGCTCATGCGCATGGGCATCCCCTACGACTCGACGAAAGGCCGTGCCTATGCCTCTGGCATCACCGCCATCCTCACGGGCGAAGCCTACGCGACTTCCGCGGAAATGGCGCGCGAGATGGGCCCCTTCGCGGGATTCGCGCGTAACCGCGAGGCGATGCTCAGGGTGATCCGCAATCATCGCCGCGCCGCCTACGATGTCCCGCAGAAAGAATACGAGGGACTCGCGGTGCCGCCCGTCGGCATCGACCAGCAGGCGTGTCCGGAAGAGCTGCTCCATGCCGCCAAAGAGGCCTGGGACCGGGCGCTCACGACAGGCGAACGCGCCGGCTTCCGCAACGCGCAGGTGACGGTCATCGCGCCGACGGGAACCATCGGACTCCTCATGGACTGCGACACCACCGGCGTGGAGCCGGATTTCGCACTCGTGAAGTTCAAGAAGCTCGCAGGCGGTGGCTACATGAAGATCGCCAATCAATCCGTGGCTCCGGCGCTCCGTGCGCTCCGGTACGGCGACAGCGAGGTGTGGGACATCATGAAGTACGTGATGGGCTCCCTCACGCTTGAGGGCGCGCCGCACATCAACCGGCAGATCCTCCTCAGCAAGGGCTTCACGGCGGAGGACATCGCCAAGGTGGAACGGACGCTCCCGCAGGTTTTCGAGCTCTCTTTCGCCTTCAACAAGTGGGCGCTCGGAGAGGAGACCATGAAGCGACTCGGCTTCGAGACCACACAGACGGACGATCCCACCTTCGACCTGCTGCGTGCACTCGGCTTCACGAATGAGCAGATCGAGGAGGCCAACGTCTTCGTCTGCGGCCACATGACGGTGGAGGGGGCACCGCACCTCAAGCCCGAGCATCTCCCCGTCTTCGATTGCGCAAGCCGCTGCGGACGCGAGGGCCGCCGGCTCATTTCCGCTGAAGGCCACATCCGCATGATGGCGGCCGCGCAGCCCTTCATCACGGGTGCGATCAGCAAAACCATCAACCTCCCCGCGGAAGCGACGGTGGAAGACATCAAGAGCGCCTACCTCCTCAGCTGGAAACTGGGTCTGAAGGCCAACGCCCTCTACCGCGACGGCAGCAAGCTGAGTCAGGTCCTCAATAGCACTTCGGACAGCAAAGAAGAAAAGAAAGAAGGAACAACAGTGATCGAGAAGATCGTGGAGCGGGTGGTGGTGAAGGAGGTCCCGCGCCGCCACAAGCTCCCCGAGGAGCGGATGGCCATCGCGCACAAGTTCACCGTCGCCGGTCACGAGGGCTACATCCACGTGGGCATGTACGAAGACGGAACGCCGGGGGAGATCTTCATCAAGATCGCCAAGGAAGGTTCCATGCTCTCGGGCGTCATGGACACGCTCGCGCTCAGCCTCTCGATGAACCTGCAGTATGGCGTACCGCTGGAAGTCCTCTGCGAAAAGCTCGTGAATACCCGCTTCGAGCCGATGGGCATCACGGCGAACAAGGAGATCCCGATGGTGAAGAGCATCGTTGACTACATGGGCCGCTGGCTCGCGCTCAAATTCATGACGAAGGAGAAGGCCAAGCGCTTCCACAACGGGGAGTTGGTGGACAAAGCCTGGAGCGAAGGGACGATGAGCAAGAGCGCCTTCGCCATGAGCCTGCCCGTGATCGACGAAGGCCGTCCCATCGGTCAGCTGGATCTGGGTACGCTCGTGGAGGAGAAGACGAAGAGGGAAATCGAAGGGGCCGTAACGAAGATCGAGGAAGCACCGGAGAAGACGGCACAGGCCAAGCTGCAGGGGTTCACGGGTTCGCAGTGCGGCGGGTGCGGGAGCATGCGGATGAAGAGGAACGGGTCGTGTGAGGTGTGTCTGGATTGTGGGGCGACGAGCGGGTGCAGTTGACGAAGCGTGTCATGGTGAGCGAAATCGAACCATGACACATCCCAATATACGTCCTCGTCATGGCGAGCTTACCGAGCCATGATTCACTGCAACCAGAAGGTCCTCCCTCGGCAAGCTCGGGATGACGGAGGCTCTGTTATTTTGTCACCCTTCGACTACGCTCAGGGTGACACTGCCTTGTCCATTTCTCATTTTCCATTTTCAATTTACCATTCTCTCGATGTCCGACTCCTACCTCGATCACATCCCCTCCCACGAGCGTGAGAAGATCCGCAGGCGTCTTCGCAGTCCCGAGGAGTACGAACGGCTGCGCGATGTCGTGAAGGGTCCGGAGGATCTGGAACGGGAACTCGACCGCGGGGAGAAGATGGCGGAGCTGCACTTCGCTCTCGAGAGCGACCCGAGGTTCGGGGAGAAGCTGAAAGAAAAGGTTGAGCGGGACATGCAGGAGCAGGGCATCGACGCGATTCTCGAAACGACGCCGAGTCCCGATGCGAAGAAGGCGCTCGAACAGGGCAAATTCAGGCTCACCGTCTCCGCGCATCCATCAACCCATCAGGATCAATTGACGGCGATTCCCGAGGGCAAGGTACAGGAGAAACTGCCGATCAAACAAAACCTCGGAGACGCCTACGCCGGGGTAATCCATCGAGATGTATAAATTTGTTACTCTATCTTCTCCGCTTCCGTTCAAACTGATCTGTCTTTATCTTCTCGAAAAGAAGGGCGTCTCAGAATGCGACGAACAAAATGCCGAAGAGGGCGAGGATGACGAAGGCGCGCATGGGAGGAATGGAAAAATGCGAACGCGGCGCGCGTGCCGCAAGCAATCGGGGATGCTATCCCTTCTTTTTTCGAAAGCAAATATAATCGAAAAGAGGGCTGGACACTGAGGAGAGAGTTGATCAATTTTATAATTCATCCTTCAGGTACCGGCCGGCGCGAACGTCGAGATCTCGTCGTCCGGTGCTGCTTTGTTCGGGATCTGCTTCCCACATTTCTGACAGAGGTGGACGATCATCCAGCCCTTCTTGCCATCATGATCAAGAGACAGAGGCTCCATGAGCCCCTGACAAACCGAAGCACGATCACCGGGTCCGGCAGCATCGACATGCTTGCTCCAGAGACAATGAGGGCAGTGGTTGCGGTAACTCCCCTTCTCCAGAGGTGAAACGGAGGCGCCGCAGTGTTCGCAGGTGAAGGGCTCTTGGCGGGCTATGAACGGCATATGTTAGCTGGTTAGCTGGTTTGATTGTTAGCTGGTTGAGTCTTTGGATAGAAACGAGCTAACCAGCTAACGAGCAAACGAGAATGGTTCAAACATTAAACCTGAAATTGAACATATCCCCGTCCTTCACCACATACTCCTTCCCTTCCAGCCGCATCTTTCCCTGCTCCTTCGCCTTCGCCTCGCTCCCGGCGGCAACGAAATCAGTGAAGGCAATGGTCTCGGCGCAGATGAAGCCTTTCTGGAAGTCTGTGTGAATCACGCCGGCAGCTTCCGGTGCTTTGGCTCCGCGCGTCACCGTCCACGCCCGCACTTCGTCCGGCCCGGCCGTGAAGAACGTGAGGTAGCCGAGCGCGTGGTACGCGGCGCGAATGAGGAGGTCCAGACCCGACGCTTCGATCTTGAGCTCCTTCATGAACTCCTGCTGTTCCTCCGCCGAAAGCTCCTGCAGATCCTCCTCGATCTTCGCGCAGATCACGACGACATCAGTATTCTCAGGAAGGGTGAGCTTCTTCTTCGCCTCCGACGGCGGCAGGGACTTCACCTGCTCCTCGGACGCATTGACGGCGAAGATCACCGGCTTCTGCGTGAGGAGCTGAAAGTGTCGCGCGAACTCCTGCTCTTCCGGCAAGAGTGTGACCGAGGACGCCGGCTTGCCCGCCTGCAATGCCGTCTCGATCTTCCGCAGCGCGGCGAGCTCCAGGGCACCCTGCTTGTCGCCCGTGCGCGCCTTGCCCTCGACTTTCTCGATGCGCTTGGCCATGGTCGCGAGGTCACTCAGCGCCAGCTCCGTCTCGATGGTCTCCCGGTCGCGGACGGGATCCACGGTCCCTTCGACGTGGATGACATCGCCGCCTTCGAAGACGCGGACGACGTGGCAGATGGCATCAACTTCGCGGATGTGACTGAGGAACGCATTGCCGAGCCCCTCGCCCTTACTCGCACCCTTCACGAGTCCCGCGATATCCACGAACTCCACCGTCGCTGGAATGAGCTTCTTCGGATGCACAAGCTCGACGAGCTTTTTCAAGCGGTCATCGGGGACTTCAACAATGCCGACATTGGGGTCAATGGTGCAAAAGGGGTAATTGGCAGCAGCAGCACCCTTCGTTTTCGTGAGCGCGTTGAAGAGCGTTGATTTTCCCACGTTTGGCATCCCGACGATTCCGATACGAAGAGGCATGATTTTGCTTGATTATGCCGACCTTTCTGCGAAGAATGAAGCCCAATCTTTGCTTCAGTTACGAGATTTGGATAGGTATTGACATTATTGATATATTATGTAGAATTACTTCCTTTATGATTCGTTACCTCTCTCTCGCCACCGCCTTCCTCCTCATCGCATTCCTGCCGAAAGTTCAGGCTGCAGGTTTTGAGGATGTTACAGGAACCCGCTACAGCGACGCCTACTCCGCGTTGTCGGTGAAGGGAGTCATCCAGAACGACGGCCGCCCCTTCGCCATGATCACGCGCGCAGAAGCTCTGAAGGTCATCGTCGAAATGCGACCGGAACTCAGCACCCGCGCACATGCACTCGCCGATCATCTCCCGCCCATCGCTCTCTTCGAAGACATGAATCAGCGCACGTGGTACGCGCCGTACGTGGAGGCGGCATTCGAAGCGCGACTCATTACCGGTTTCCCCGATCACCTGCTCCGCCCCGGCGAACCCATTCACGTCGAGGAGGCCATCGCGCTCCTGCTGCGCGCATACGGAGACGCACCGCGCCAGAGCGGCAGCAATGATCCACAGTGGTACATCGCTCCTGTGACGCGGGCGTTCGAGAAGAACATCATCTCGCCGCGGGAGAATCTGCACCTCGGTGACACTCTCACGCGCGGCCAGTTCTTCGACATGGCGTACCGGCTCGACACCATTCATGCGATGCGCCTCACCGCGTTCATTGAGCCCGTCTGGAATTCGGATCAAGTCGTTGCCGAGTTGCCGCCCGTCGTGAAGCCGATACAGCCGGTCGTGGTCGAGACCCCGCCGGCAGTGAAAGTGACGCCGCCCAAGGTGGTGATCACGCCCGCGTCTTCCTCGGCTGCGCCTGTGACTCAAACCCAACCGAAGATCGCGCAATCGTCATCCGTCCCTCCTGCGTCTGTCGCCCAGACTCCGACTCCCGTGACGCCGTCCGAGAAGCCCTTCGCCATCACCATCCCCGCGCTCGGTATCACCGATCTCACCATCACGCACCCGCAGGATCCGACCACGAGCCAGGGCCTCCTCTCGGTCCTCACCAATGGGGTGGGACACCTCTTCGGCTACCCCGGGAACGACGGCAAGATCATGATCTACGGCCATTCGAGCGGCTACGCGTGGGACGTCTCCAAGTACACGAAGATCTTCCGCACCGTGAACAAGCTCCAGGTCGGTGACCGCGTGTACGTGACCTACAAAGGCAAGCTCCACACGTACGAGGTTTCATCCAAAGAGACGGTCCCCGCCAACTCCATAGATGCCTTCCGCGGCGGAGGCGAGGAGCTGATCCTCTACACCTGCTGGCCACCGGACTCGATCAAACAGCGCTATCTCGTGCACGCCGTGCCCGTGAGCAATGCGGTGGCTGGAAAGTGAACTCCATGGATTCTTCATCCACCGATCCTCCGGAGGATTTCTCTGTCCACGAACTCCTTCGCCCGACCGTACTTCAACCGTGAGAGTTGCTTGAAGGCTTCGGCCGCCTGCACGTCACGTGTGTAGGTGTGATCCAGCCATGGCCGCGGGACATCGATCGAGAACGGCCGCGACGGCTGGCCGTCGATGGAGAGCTTCATGGCACCCTTGAAGGCGTCGATATTCACCAGGTCCTGCTCGGAGAAGACCGGCGCCATTTCCTTGGCGCAGACCTCCGCGTCCTGCGGGCCGATCTTGTAGAACATCATCGTACCGACGTTGCCGAAGACGGCACCTTTCAGACTGACAGAACCGGCGATCTTGCTCTCCTTCTCGAGCTGGTCGATGTACTGGTGCGCCAGGATGAGGCCGAGACGGTACTTGCGTGCCTCGGAGAGGATGGACTCGATGGAGGGAGTGACGAAGTTCTGGAACTCGTCGATGTAGAGGAAGAAATCTTTGCGCACGCCTGCTTCCATACGCTGCCTGCGCATGGCGGCCACCTGAATCTTGTTCACGACGATGAGACCGAGGAGTGTGGAGTTGATGTCGCCGATGAGACCCTTCGAGAGGTTCATGAGGAGAATCTTGCCGTTGTTCATCACATCGGCGATATCGAAGGCGCTCTTCGTCTGCCCCACGATGTTGCGGATGAGCGTGTTCGTGGTGAACTGGCCGAATTTCGCCGCGAAGTACGGGATCATCTCCTGCTTCTCGCGCTGGCCCGTGGCCGCCATCTGCTTCTCCCAGAAGGAACGGACGATGGGGTTCTTCACGCGTGCGAGCTTGTACTTCTGCCACTCGTCATCGGTGAAGAGGCGTACGAGATCGGTGATGGCGCCGCCCTCTTCCTCGTCCTCCATGAGCGTGAGACAGCCGTTGCGGAAGTAGTCCTGAATGCGCGGCCCGAAGATCTCCTCGCCGAACATCTTCACCATCATGTTCATGGCATCGAGCGCGATGAGGTCCCTCTCCTCCGGCGTTTTCCCTTCGAACAAATTCAGTCCGAGGGGCCGCTCGGTGTCGGCCGGATTGAAGTAGATGACGTCATCGGCGCGGGAACGCGGAATGTAGGGCAGCAGATCCTCGATGAGCGAGCCGTGCGGATCGATGATCGCCACGCCACGCCCTTCATTGAAATCCTGCCGTGCCATGAGCTGGATGATCGACGACTTGCCCGTACCGGTCTGCCCGATGATGTAGAAGTGACGGAAGCGATCTTCGTTCTTCATCACGATGCGGCGCTTCTCCCCGCGGAAGTTGTTCCAGCCGAGGAAGAGCCCCTCCGTGGGAACATTCTTCGGCGCGGGGGCCAGTTTGAAATTCTGCCACTTGATGGTCTCCACCTTGTTGTACTTCATGTTCGGCAGGTGGAAGAAACTCGCGAGCTCGGCGGTTCCGAGGAGGAGCCGGTGGGCTGTGAGCGAGAACCACGGACTATGCCGCGGGCAGCGCCGGACGAAGCGACGAATCACCTCTTCCCGGTCGAGAATGTGCGGACGGCGGAAGCTATTGCCACGCACGTCGTTGAACTGCGCGAAGGAGGCTGCGACGTCATCGAGGATCGCCTGGGCGCGCACGGGAGTCTTCGCGGAAGCCACGAGCCGGATGACGACACGATAGCCATGGCTCGCCGCCTTCTCGTCGATGGACTTGCTGTACTCCTCCACCATCTGCGACACGCGCTCCCCCGTGGGACTGTCCATCTTATGCAAATCGGTATCACTGCCTCCCGGCGTGAACATGTCGAAGAGCACGCTGATCCAGGTAAGAGGGTTCAGGGGATTGAGTGCTTTCTTCTTCGGATTGATGAGACGCTTCGCTTCATCCTGCAGCTTCATCTGCCAGCCACCGGCTTCGGGACGGAGGACGAACTGCACGGCGGCCCCCTCGTCCAGCTTCAGTTTGGAGAACGCGTTCGTAATGTTGTTCAGCGGATCGCTCTTCAACTGCGCATACGTCTTGAACACCGAGGTCCACTTCTTCTTCGGGAGGAGAATCTCCGCGGTGGCAACCGACTCCTCCGTGAAGATGTTGTAGTCCTCCACTTCGTCCACGATGGCATCCGGGTAGAAGCTCGTGATGTGCTTCTCCACGAGATGCGCGATACGGCGGGGACAGACGACGAAGAAGAGGATTTCTCCGGCGAGTGCCGCATACTCCACCGCAAAGAAATGCTGCCCCTGGCGGAAGCGGGTGAAGCGGCTCGTATGGATGCTGTGGAGCGACTGGAACATATGATCCATCACGCCCAACACCTCACGAAAATCTTTGCCCGTGGAGAATTGTTCACTCTCCACTTCTTTGTCCTCCTTGCTCTCCTTCTTCGGCACGAGGAGCTGCAAAAACACCAGTTCTTTCTCACGCTTCCTGTCCTCGAAATACCTGAGCAATACGAGGATCCCCCAGACGAGGAGTCCGAGCGCGAGCAGCGCGCCAATGGCGGCGAGGAAGTTCGTCACGTGCGTATCGTATCATTATAGCAGAATTACCGCTCAACGTTGAGCCAAAACATGAAGGAAGAATGTCAATATCATATGAGACAAGAGGCGTATACTTTTGCCCTATGGCCAAGGCAACCATCGTCTTCGCAGATGACGACCCGCTCCTCAGGAACGTGTACCTGAAGAAGTTCTCACTCCTCGGTTACGATGTCGCTCCGGCGGCCAACGGCGAAGAGGCGTTGCAGCTGATTGCCGCAAAGAAACCGGATTTGGTGGTCCTCGACATCGGCATGCCGATCCTGAACGGTCTGCAAACGGTGGAGAAACTCCCGCCGCCGCCGCGCCCTTACCCCGTGATCCTCCTCACCAATTTCGATCAGGAAGATTACCGTAAGCGAGGGAGGGAGCTCGGGGTGGATGACTTCCTCATCAAGAAGGATATGACGATCAGGAGTTTGCTGGAAATGGTGGAGAGGCTCCTGAAGAAGGCAGGAAAGTAAGGAAAGGCAGGAAAGTGTTCGTCGGATTTTTCATTCCTGCCTATTCTGCCCTTCCTGCCTTTCCTGCCTTCTCTCAACACAACCAACGTTGAGAAGGAGGGTGGGAAATTGTGGAATTACAACTGCATCCACGCCAGCCACCGTTGTATCCAGAATATTCTCACATGATGCACGGGCTTACTCTTGAGAATGTCCTGCCGCAGAACCTCCCGCAGTTTCGCGACCGCGTGACTCATGCGCCCCTCGAGGAGAACATTGACCTCGCCCATGCGATCGAGCGATGAGGCGATCAGGTTGGCGGAGCCGATGAACGCCCGTGTGCGGTCGACGAGCAGGATCTTACCGTGGATCATGCCGGAGTAGAGGAAGAGACGAGTGGTGCGCGCCGAGCCGTTCGTCAGGAGGTACTCCAGTGCGCGCATGTTGCCGTAATGGTGCACGTCTGATTGAGAGGGCAGGATCACCGTGATGATGACGCCATGGTGGCTGAGTCGCGCGAGTTGGGTGAGAACTCGCTTGTCGCCCAGATACGCCTGCTCCAGTACCACAGTCTTCTTCGCTGACGAAAGGAGTTCCGTGACAGTCTGCCGGACCTCTTTGCGACGATCGGTGTTCTGAATGAGACGGGCACGTTCGGTCGTCGTTGCCCCTTCCTCCCCGTGCGAGAGGTACTGCTGCACGAAATGTCCGCCGCGCAGTTCCACCATGTAGTCATGCCACGGTCCGTCATACTCCTCCGCGATGTTCATTCCCGTGAGGAGCAGGACACGGCCGTCTATGATGAACACCTTCGCATGATCATCGAAACGGGCATGCCTGATACGGATGCGCTTGTGACTCCAGAAACGCTTCCATATGGGATCGACACTCGCTTTCGTCGTGAGGAAGTCCCCCGCTGTCTCGAAGATATCCCCCATTGCTTCTTTGGTGACGTAGACCGCAACACCCCTGTCCGCAGCCTCAACGAGGAGAGACGCAATCTCGCGCCCGAGCGCGTCGTCCTTCCAGATGAACATCTGGATGATCACGGTATGGCGGGCACGCCGGATGAGCTTGCGCACGCGGGCGAATCCTTCACTGTCCACCCAGAGACGCACTCTGGGGAGGCGCGGGAGGTGAGGTGCGGCTCGACCCGAGGCGAGCACCATCATCATGCGCAGCCGGTACGTGATCCGAAGCCCGAACAGCCTGCGCTTGCCCCTCTTGCCGAAGAGGTAGCGCGTGATTCCCCGGAACATCGGCCGCAGCGAGCGCCGGCGGAGGGACCTCAGAAATCTCATTGAATCTGGCTTAGAATAGGAGGATTCCCCATTGTACGAAACCCCGGATTTCGCTATACTGCTTAGATTTGCTCCTTGAAAATTCTCTACCCTTGGCAGGGAGAACGAAGGGCTTGCCGACGAGCCTTCCGCCCTCCCTGCCTCCCCCCGCGGCATACACGACTACCGCGACCGAGAGGTTCCCTCCTCGGAGGGATCCGACTCACCTCCCCGCAACCCGACGCAAACGCGCGGTGCACTGCACCGGATGCGCGCGCCCAGAGGAAACGACGGAGGATACAAACATACAAACGCCCGCTCCCGAGGCACAAAACCGGGAGGCCGAAGCCCGAGACATCGGGCTACAAAACACAAACACAGAGCCGCACGCTCTCTCGTGCGAAGGGTAGGGAGTATGCAGTGAAAGTCGCACTGCACACTGCTTACCTCTCGTAGGTAAGCGCTAGCCCCGCCCCTCCTGACATCAGGACGACAACGATGACAGAGGGGGCGGGGCTTTTTGTAGTTCACGAGTCTTCCCTCACTGAAACAGCTCCACTATCCTAAGGCCAATGGCTCGTTCCAAAATCGCACTCCTCTACGTCGGCGGATCCATCGGAATGGTGATGAACCGCAAGACGGGGCGCATCGAGCCCCTGGAGTCGCTGAGCCTCATCCACCGTGCCATCCCGGAGATGCAGCGCGAGGTCGCACTGGAGTTCTTCGCGCTCGACAATGTCGGTTCTTCGGAAGTGACGCCCGCGCACTGGGAGGAGATCGCGGAGAAGATTCGCGTGCTCTACGACAAGTTCGATGGTTTCGTCGTCGTCCACGGGACGAACACGATGAGCTACACGGCGGCGGCCCTCAGCTTCGCGCTCCAGAATCTCTCCAAACCCGTCATCCTCACGGGAGCGCTCCTGCCCATCAATGAGCTCGCGGGCGACGGCCGCATGAACCTGATCTTCGCCATCCGCGCCGCCCAGATGGACCTCGCTGAGGTCTGCGTGTCATTGGGGCCAAAAGTACTCCGCGGAACACGCTCCAAGAAAGTGGAGGAATCTCTGCTTCAAACGTTCGACAGTCCCCGCTTTCCGCCGCTTGCGGACTTCTCCTCGGGCGGCGTCCGTCTGCACCCGTGGCGCATCGTCCGCCGCAAGCGAACGCTCCTCTGCCGGCCATCGTTCGATTCCAATGTCGTGCTCGTGACGCTCACTCCCGGAATTTCC
The DNA here is from genome assembly GCA_041666245.1 of Candidatus Peribacteraceae bacterium. Classification (GTDB taxonomy): domain Bacteria; phylum Patescibacteriota; class Gracilibacteria; order Peribacterales; family Peribacteraceae; genus CAIKAD01. Next base: position 106,006 of record JBAYHG010000005.1, on the reverse strand, counting down.
GAGAACTACCTCCGCGCAGTGCTGGCCTCGAAACCGCACGGCATCGTGCTCCGTGCCTACGGTCCGGGCATGCTGCCGGAACGGCTCTTCCCCTGGCTGAAGGAAGTCGAAGATGCGGGCATTCCAATCGTCATCGTGTCGCAGACGCTGCGCGGCTCCATCGATCTGCATAAGTTCCGCAAGCAGCTCGCCCTCGAGCGACTAGGAATCATCTCCGGCAAGAACCTCTCCTTCGAGTGCGCCACCGTGAAGTTCATGTGGGCGCTCAAGCAGGCGAAGACACCGTTAAGATTGCGGGAGCTCATGGAGAAAAGTCTCGTTGGGGAATTGGACGAATGAGGATTCCTACGCATCCGAAGAAGCCGAGGATGCTGTATTCCTCGGTTCCATCGGATTCGTCGGTTTCTTCGGTTTCCTAATTCTTGGGCAGGTACGCCTTCAGCTGAATGCCGTACTGCTCCGAAAGCTGGGCCAGCTGCTGCTTGAGCCCCTGCTGATGTTCGAGAAGCTCGTTCGGGACGATGACGCCGCTATCCTCTTGTCCGCGCTGTGCTTCCATGGGAATGGTGGGGAAGAAAATGAAAGTACCCGCAGCTTGTTCCCGTGCGGCGACAAGGAACATTCCATGGCGCATCGAAAGCTCACGGCATTGATTTTTCCTCTTCTACAAGCGAAAATTCAGATCCCTCAGAACCGAGGTTCCACCCCCCTCTTACTCTCTCTTACTTTCATCTCTACCGATCCTCGCTCTCCCCCTTCTTCTCATCATCTTCATCATGCTCCTGTTGTTTCCTGTCGAGCAGCTTCTTCCCGATGATCGAACTGATGGCCCCGCCGATCACGAGCCCCACGATGACTTTGCGCGCGAGGTGCGACGTCTCCACCTTCTCATCCCGGCGACGGCGAAAGGGCCACATTCGAGGGGATGGTAGCACAAAAACCAGACTGGGAGGGAGCAAAACAGCAAGGAATCGAAACCCCAAATCCCAAGGATGCAAATCCCAAGGACGAAGTGCTCCGATTGGGGTTTGGGAATTGGGATTTGAGAGTTAATCCCACTGAATCTCCGGGAATCCCCTCAGGTAGTCCAGTACCGTGTTCTCGATCTGGATCAACTTTTCCTTCGACCTCGCTTCGATGCAGATCGACAATTTCGGACTCGTGTTGCTCTGGCGGATCCCGGCCCAGGCGCCGTCTCCAAAGTCGATCCGCGCACCATCGAGGGTGTTCACCGGAAGGGACTCCCTGAAGTGTTCTGTCGCCTTCGCAACGATCGCCCCCTTCCGATCATCCGGACAGAAGGGACGCCGTTCCGGTGCCTGGAAGACCTTTGGAAAAGCGCTGAGGACAGACGAGAGAGGCACCTTCTTCGACAGCAAAATCTTCAGGATTCGCAGTGCAGCCACGAGAGCATCGTCGAAACCGTAGTAGTCCTCTCCACAGAAGAAATGCCCGGATTGCTCGCCTCCAAGGAGTGCAGTGTTCTCCCGCATTGCATGTTCCACATACGAGTGCCCGACTTTGCACATCACCGGTTTCCCGCCAAGCCTCGGCACTTCCGTCTCCAGGATCCCGGAATTGCTGACCGTGAAGATCACCGGGGAACCGCGATGACGCGACAGGAGATCTTCGGCAAGGAGGAGCAGGATCTCGTCCGGCGTCCGAATCATCCCCTTCTCGTCCACGATCCCAAGCCGGTCTCCATCCCCGTCGAAGGCGATGCCAATGTCCGCCTTCCCCGCCTTCACCTTCTCCTGCAGTTCCTTGAGCGTCTTACGCTGGCTCGGATCGGCGGGATGATTGGGGAAATTTCCGTCCGGCTCGAGGTACAACCCCGAAATCCTCGCACCGGCCTGCTTGATCGCCTCACTGTAGACGGGACCGGCGACGCCGTTCCCTGCATCAATCACGACCTTCAAGCCCTTCGCGGAAGCATCGAACATTTCCTTGAGAAACGAGAGATACGGAGTAACAGCATCGATCTTTTCTTCACTCCCGCTTACCGCTAACCGCTTGCCGCTTTCCGCTTCAATCCTCTCTCGTAAATCCTGCAAATCGTCGCCGCTGTAGGCCTCGGCATCCCTGACCTGAAGTTTGATGCCGTTGTCCTCCGCCGGATTGTGGCTCGCCGTGATCTGCACGCCGCCGTCCAATCCCCTCTTGCAGATGGTGAAGTAGTTGAGCGGGCTCGGCGTCTGACCCATGGAGAGCACGTGACATCCGCTCGCCATCAATCCTTCGATGATCGCCTTCGCGAAGCCGGGACTGTGCGTCCGCGCGTCCCACCCGACGACGACCTTCGGATGATCGATCGCATACCGCTCACGAAGCACCGTGCCGAACGCGGCGCCGATCCTGTGACAGACATCATTCGTGATGTCACTGTCGGCTTTGCCACGGATATCGTAGGCGCGGAAGATGTGGGGATTGATGGAAGTCATTGGAAGGAAGCTTACTTGGATTCATGACTCCAGATCCAGCGAGTGGACACCAACGAGTCCAACGATGCCAAGGATGCCAACGTTCTTTCTTCGCTGGACTTCTTGGAATCCTTGGCATCTTTGGCTTCCTTACGCCAAAATAGTATTAGACAAAATGTTCATTTTAAGATATAATATCTTCAACAAACACACCATGTCCACATCCCTCACCGTCGCGTACTTCTCGATGGAAATCGGCCTCGAGAGTGGCATCCCCACCTTCGCGGGAGGCCTCGGCGTGCTCGCGGGCGATCTAATGCGGAGTGCGGCGGACCTGGGCGTGAGCGCAGCGTGCATTACGGGCTGCTGGCGTTTCGGGTACTTGCAGCAGTCGCTCAACCCCGACGGAACCCAGAACTACCTCCAGGTGCCGTGGGACCCGCGCAAGAAACTGGAGAAACTCGCGCAGAAAATCACGGTGAAAGTGGAGGGCAGGGACGTGCGCGTCGGCTGCTGGAAGCTGTCACTCTCCGGACGCAAGAGCTCCGTCCCCATCTACTTCCTCGACACCAATCTTCCCGAGAACCGCATGGAAGACCGGAACATCACGAAGGACCTCTACGGCGGGGACCTCGCACAGAGAATCCGGCAGGAAATCGTGCTCGGCATCGGCGGAGTCCGGATGCTCCGGGCGCTCGGCTACACGGAGATCGCGAATTTTCACCTCAACGAGGGACACTGCGCGTTCCTCACGCTGGAGCTCCTGCGCGAGCGGGACTTCAAGGATGAGGATGTGAAGCCGTCCTGCGCCTTCACAACGCATACGCCCATCGCCGCAGGGCACGATGTCTTCCCCTACGACCTCGCCTGGAGAATTGCAGGCGACCAGCTGCCATGGCACATCAAGAAGCTCGCAGGTGAGCAGGACCTCTCCATGACGCGCCTCGCGATGAACATGAGTCACACGACGTTCGGCGTCTCGCGCGTGCACGGACAGGTATCGCAACGGCTCCTTGGCAATGCCGGCGTGGACTACATCACGAATGGCGTGCATCACGAGAAGTGGACGTGCCACGAAATGCGCCACCTCTTCGATGCGCGTATTCCCGGCTGGCGGGAGAAGCCTGCTCTGCTCGACGCACACTGTCGTGACCTCACGGACGAAGAACTCTGGAAAGCGCACATGGAAGTGAAGAAACGGCTCATCGACGCCGTGAATGCACAAACGGAGGGTGGCTTCGATCCGGACCGCCTGACCATCGTGAGTGCGCGCCGTATCGTCCCCTACAAGCGGCCGGAACTCCTCTACACCAATCTCGAACGCCTCCGGGACATCGCGAAAGGGAAAGTGCAAATCATCCATGCCGGCAACGCGCACCCCAATGACAGCTTCTCGCAGGGAGTCATCCGAAGCATCATCGAACGATCGAAGGCGCTGCGGAACGATGTGAAGATCACATACCTCAGCAACTACAACCCGGACCTCGCGAAGCTCCTCACCGCAGGGGCGGACGTCTGGCTCAATACGCCGACGCGCCTCCTGGAGGCGTCCGGCACCTCGGGAATGAAGGCCTGCTTGAATGGCGTCCTCAACCTCTCCACGCTCGACGGATGGTGGATCGAGGGCTACGAGAGGGATCCGGAAGCAGGCTGGCGCATCGGCCCCCTGGCCTCCGCACTGGACCAGGAGGACACGCGTCAGATCGACGCCGAAGACCTGTACACACAGCTACAGTACGAGGTGATCCCGGAGTTCGAGTTTCCGGGACGCGAGCGGTGGATCCGGCGCATGAAGAGAGCCATCGGATTAATGGGTACATTCAACAGCCATCGGTGCGTGGAGGAGTACATCGGGAAGGCGTGGACGAATGTTTGAGAGTAACAGAGTAAGGGAATAAGAGAGTAACAGGGAGTGCTGAGTGAGGGCACGACCCGCTCGAACATGCCCGGACTCCGTTTCTCCTTTCTCGGATGACGTTATCCCGTCAGTTGCACTTTCATTCTCGCGGCATACAATGACAGCATGCTTGAATCTCAGCCCATTCCCCTTTCGAAAAGACTGCAAAATTTCCTCGCGATGGTTGCACAAAACTACGGTCCAGAAACCAGTGAAGACTGCGAAACGGAACTGCACGCATGTGCTGCGAGAGGCGAAGGGGAGCCTGATGATGCTGCGTTGCGCACGCTCCTCTGGAAGAAGAACCAACGGGGACAACCGTCATCTGCAGAAGTCGAAGCAAACATCGAAGCAGCGCGTAACACCGTCTTCGGCGGCAGCAGATTTGTCGTTCAGTTCGAGAGAGGAACAGAGTAACCGAATAACAGAATAACAGGGAGTGCTGCGGAAGTATTGAACGGAATTGAAGGCTCACAGTTACCGGAAGGCCTGCGTGACAGAATCCAACGGTCGAAGCTCTTTCGAAGTGGTGAGACTCCTTTCCATCGGGGACACTCTGATCAAACCCTGTTATTCTGTTATTCTCTTCTTCCTTCCAGGTCCGAATGATGAATCCCGCCCCTCGCCAAGACCCTGTACGCATCATTGGCATTCTCAATACAACACCCGACTCCTACGTGGAACACGGAAAGTTCGCGACGCTGGATGCGGCGGTGGCGCGTGCCGGAGCTATGCTGGACGAAGGCGCGGACATCATCGAGATCGGAGGAGAATCGACGGGACCGGGATCTGTCGATGTATCCACGGAAGAGGAACTGCGCAGAACGATCCCCATGATCCATGCCATCAGGCAGAAATATCCCGACGTCGTCCTCTCCATCGACACGTACAAAGCAGCCGTGGCGAGCGCTGCGCTGGAGGCGGGTGCGGCGATGGTGAACGACGTGACAGCCGGGCGTTACGATCAACTAATGTATTCAGCTGTTTCCGCATTGGGTGGACAGATTATTCTCATGTACGCCAAGGATTCCACACCACGCACAACCATCGAACCACGCGCGTACGACGACGTGGTCGCGACGATCAAGACATTCCTGAAAGAACGGAAAGAAGCTGCGGTCGCGGCAGGCATCAAACCGGAGAAGATCATCCTCGATCCCGGGCTCGGTCACTTCGTCTCGAGCGATGCCTCGTACTCCTTCGCACTCTTGAACCGGCTGGATGAATTCCTCGATCTCGGCTGTCCGATCCTCGTCAGCCCCTCACGCAAATCCTTCCTCGCCGGACCGGAGAACCTCCCGGTCGACCGGAGATTGCCCGCAACACTCGCTGCGACGCAAACCGCTGTCCAGAAAGGAGCATCCTATATCCGAACACATGATGTTCTTGAAACTCGAAATCTCATCGAGTCTCTGGAATGAAATGAACATTCAACAAACACGCAACGAAATCGCCGCGAAGTAGCGGTCGTTACGGTAACGATCCGTCAGTCACCGAAGATCTTCACAACGAACGAAGCTCCCGCATAGCTGAGCAGGATGATCACGACGCCGATGAGAGAGCGAACGATGAGTTCGCGCGCTTTCGTGACGGCCTCCTCCCTGCCCCCGCTGGTCAGGATTTGCAGACCTCCGTAGATGAGAACTCCGATGGCGCAGATCAGGACATACTTCAGGATAAATTGGATGACGGCGGCAATCTGCACGACGAGAGGTCCGGGGTTTCCTGTGCCCGCGAACGACATGACGATGGTGGTCCGGAGACCCAGGATGATCAGACCGGCGATCGCGGAGAACACCGTTTTCCGGATGTTTGCTATTCCTTCCTCACTGCCGGACGTGGCGATGGCACGCACCGCGCTGATAATGATCATCGTCACGGCGAGCACCGCGGCAATGCCCAGCGCCCAGCTGATGATGGTGAGGACCTGAGCGGACAGGACGGCGACACCCGCATCGGGACTGTTCAGCACCACATTGCCGCCTCCGAAGAACGCACTCATGATCGGCTCAATCAACTGCAAGAGGATAATGCCTGCGATGCAGACATTGAGGATGGTCTTCGCTTTCTGCCGCGCGTCATCCTCCTGCCCGATCACCATCCGGAGACCCGTGACGGCGATGACGACATACGCCGCGGGGCCGATGAGCTTCATGAGCCCCCCGATCACCTGGTACACGATGTCGTCGAATGTTCCCCCGATCACCGGAAGAGAGCTTCCGACGGAATTCACCACCGCCGAGGGGATTTGTGCCAGCGCCGCGGGAACGACGAGGGACAGGAGGCCGTCGAGGAGGGAGGAGAACATGATCAGGATGGGGCAATGAACATTGCGACCAGCGTGTAGGAGAGCAGGACAACCACGAGGGCGACGATGCTTGTTTTGATCATCGTCTTCGCCTTCTCCTTGAGAGACTCCTGGAACGAGATGACGAGGAGGAACCCCCCTACGATAATGGCCCCGACGGCCAGGATGCCCACGAACGAGATAGCGAAGTTCGCGATGCCCGCCACCTCCACGGATAGCACGCTGATCGTGGTGCTCGTCGAAGCCGTGACGATGGCCTTCGTGAGGAAGATGACCCCCACACCGATGATGCTCGTGATCAGTCGCTTGCGCGCTTTGTCGATGGATTCCTGCTCGCCGGCGGACGAGACGAGACGCATTCCCTGAATGGTGATGTTCGCGAGGAGGCCCACGCTCGCAATGCCCATGATGTAGGCATAGATGTTCCCGATGGGTTTCACGAGAGTCCCGGTCGCGAGGAGCGTCCCTTTCCCGGGTGCCACGGCCCCCGCGATGAGCCCGGCCACGGATACCGTGATCATGCCGAAGATCGCATAGATGTAGGAATTCTTCGCCTCCGTCATCGCATTGTCCTGAGAGCTGAGGACGATCATCGTCGCCGCGTAGAGGAAGAGGAAGAGGAAGAGCACAGCGATGAAGATCCACTGCAGATTGGGCGCGATCTGCGCCAGGTAAATCATGAGTCCTCCCGCCCCGCCGCCGGCTCCCCCCGGAGGAGCAATCGTGAACGCGGATGCCACTCCCGGGAGAAGGAGCGCAGGCAAGCCAATCATGAGACGCAGGAGCATAGGGAGAGAAATCCCACCATTATACCCGAAAATCGCCTCCGAAGGAACGGCTTTTCCGCAGCCGGTAGAGCGGGAATCGCGTGTCATGGTGAGCTTGTATGACCCGCGTATTGGCTCAGGCGTGTCACGTTGAGCGGAGTCGAAACGCGACACGGGATCCACGTCATCACCCTTCTACTACGCCCAGGGGGATACGTCCGCTAGGATGGCCGGGATGAAAGTGAACACCACGTCCGGCAAGCTGGTCCTCGTCATCGGCCCGAGCGGCGTGGGGAAGAGCGTCATCCTGCAAGAGCTCCGCCGCCGCCATCCGGAGCTTACGTTCCCGCGATCAGCGACGACGCGGCCTCGACGCGAAGGCGAAGGGAAGGATCTCTACCGCTTCCTGACCGAACAGGAGTTCGATGATCTGCTGAAGAATGATGCGGTTATTGAATGGGCGACTGTTCATGGAGGCGCCCGGTACGGAACACTCAAGGATGAAATCGTCCCGGCGATCGAAGCGGGCAAGACCGTGGTGCGTGAGGTGGATGTGCAGGGCTTCGAGAGTATTCGCATGAGTCCCCTCTTCTCGGGAACGAACGCACCCTACCGTCTCATCTCCGTCTTCATCCTCCCGGAGAGCAAGGAGCAGCTCGTGGAACGCATCAAGAACCGCGCGCCCATTTCCGACGAAGAGCTGGGCCGCCGCATCCGGAGCATGGACATCGAGCTCTCGAAAGCCGACCTCTGCACGGTGAAGATCGTGAACAGGGAGGGGAAGCTTGGAGAAACCCTGCGGGAGGTGGAGAACGTCCTGCGTTGAATCAGGTGAGAGGACGAAATCCGTTCAGCCGGAGAATATCGCGCATGCGATCCTTGAACTCATCCGTGTCTCCCGTCATATCGACGATGAGATGGCCATCCCGCACCTGCACACCCCGATCACTCCTCAGACGAATGATGAGCGCGAGATGGTGGGCGTCGACCGCCAACGGAGTCGGATTGCCGACGATGAGTTCGGAGCCCGGCACCGATTTGGGAGGGGAAGGCTTGGAAGGTGGAACCGACAGGTTCCCCTCCCATTATGAAGAACTCACTCGCACATCGTGCGAGTGCCACCAGCATTCGCGCAGCGAATGCTGGTGGAGCACTTCAGTCTGACAGCAACCATTGTAGCAATTTTTGAGGTTTTTGGGGGTACCTTTCATAAGGTGACACCGACCTCACGGGTCTGGGTCATTTGAGACATTCGAGACAGTTGAATGGGAGGTGTCTCACCTTCCGGATCGGCGGAACTTCGCACCTCTTGGATGGGGGGCTGAATGTGACAAATGTGACAGTACAAGGGGGCGTCTGTGAGCCAATATTGACAAAATCACTTCTTGATCTTCTTCTTTGCTTTTCTCTTCACAACGACTGGGGCAGTCGACTTATGGGAAGGTTCCATGAGGAAGCCCAAGAAGTGAATGTAAAGACCCAGCGTAAATACGATCCATGACCAACGAAGGATACTGGAAATGAGAAACTGATCTCTCACTTTCTCGCGAAGATCACGGATCTGGTATTCCTCACTTCCGTTCTGCGTCTTCACGTCGAAAGAGGTGTAGGAAATTGTGGATCCGTCACTCATCCATGACGCACCAGACGATTGGCCCTCTTTCACCTCCAGAATGGTTTTGTTTTGCAGGTCTTTGTTCTCTTGCGCGAGAAGGAGGACGACTTCCTTGAAGCCGGGCGCGTCGGGACGCAACGGCTCTCTTGATAGTATCTGATTAAAACCAATGATCGCCCGATAGTATGCGGGTGCAACGATATTCCCAAACAGAGGAACGCGATCGGCTTGGGCACCGAGGAACGCTGCAATTTCGAGCGTCATTCCTAGCAACATCAGAAATCGCTTCATGGGCATATTCTACGCCCTCCGGAGAAGACTAGAAGACGCTCAGGATTCCCCGATCCGATATACTGCCCCCATGAAGAAGACTCCCAAGACGAAGACCTCCGCCGGAAGCTCGCTCCTGCTTGCGCTCAAGAAGCAGGATGTCGTTCAAGGACTGGAAGATGATCAAGCCATCGATGAGATTATTCACGTCACGCAGCAGGAGGAAAGGAAGAAGCAGAGAGGAATGTATCCTCGGCTCGTTCCGCCGGGCTTCATGCCACCCGCAGGCGAATGTGCTACGTACGTCACCGATCAAGGTGCGATACAGCCACCGAGGGAAGTAACTATTAATCTTGTTTCAGGCCGTCCCGTCCGAACGACCGTGCCAGAGGCGGGCTGCATCATGCTTCGAGAAGATGTGGATATGTTTTTAGACGGGCGAAAAAGTCTTCTCTATCTGCACGGGAAAGATCGTGAACCGCAGCAATACAAAGTGAAACGCCAGAGCCTCCAAATTCTCCAGCATTTGTTCGAGATCAAGGACAATCCAAGCAATCGCCGCAGTTGTCGCGTGAAGGATCTCGCGGAAAAATTTACGAAAAACAAATCTTCTTCTTCCATCAGCAATTCGATTCACACTCTTGAGAGGTTCTGTAGCGATCATCACATTCAACAATTGCTAATCCAGACGACAGACAAGCAATGGATGTTCAACCCCTGATTCACTTCTAGATTCACTTATAGAAAACTGGACTAGGAATAAAGAAGAACATGCCGTTGATGCAACGGCAATGGGAGCGCAAAGGGAAGCGCATATCTGAAACTCAGGGGGTCAGGGTCTCTTCATGTAATTGACGCAAAGTTCAGGTGAATCCCAGAAAGGGGGTCATATTTCTTTCCCCCTTCACTTTATGAAGAGGAAAACGGGTCCGCCCGCTTCCACCCCCAAGATCGAGAGTATCCCTCTCGATCAACTCCATCCGTATCCGGACAATCCGCGCTCGTGGACACCGGAGCAACTCGAACAGCTCAAGACGAGCATCAAGAACAACAAGTGGCTGGTTCCTGTCGTGGTCAACCGGGCGAAGTCGAGCTACAACACTATCTTGTCTGGTCACATGCGCGTTGCCGCTGCAGGCAAGCTGGGTTACAAGGAAGTGCCCGCCATCTTCGTTGTCGTGGACGATAAGGAGCGGGAACGTGAAATAGTGATCCGCCTGAACAAGAATGTCGGCTCCTGGGATTTCGAACGGCTGAAGTCCTTCGACGTCGACTTCCTCGTAGAAGTTGGCTTCGATCCCTCCGAGCTCGCGGGCTTCTGGGATGACATGCTGGAAACGGAGGAGGACGGATTCGACGTCGAGAAGGAATTGGAGGCGATCAAAGAACCGAAGGTCAAGATCGGTGATTTGTACCAGCTCGGTAGCCATCGCCTCGTCGTTGGAGACTCCACCGACCCTGCCGTCGTGAAGCGCCTTATGGGAAATGCGAAGGCAGCACTGGTGGACTGCGATCCGCCGTTCTCGATTGGATTAGACTACGACAAGGGCGTCAGCGGGAAGAAGCATTACGGCGGTAAGACGAACGATCACATGTCGGAGGAGCAATACACCGATTTCCTCCGCAAACTCATCGCCAACGCCAAGGCGGTCGCGTCGCCAGACGCTCATTATCTTTTCTGGTGCGATCAGAACGGAATTTGGAGGACGCAGACCCTCTACCGGGAACTGGGAATCAAGCACCAGAGACTCTGCTGGTGGCTGAAGGGGCAGTTCATGGTCACGCCGACCGTAGCATTCAACAAAGCTGGGGAGGCCATCGTGTACGGCATCACGGGTTCTCCCTACCTCGCACCAAACGTTACGAATCTGCACGAGATACAGGACAAAGACATTGGCTCCGGTAGCCGAATGATCGACGACGTGATCGATAGCTTCTCGATCTGGCTCTGCAAGCGCGTCCATGGCTCCAAAATGGAGCACCCAACCGAAAAAGACCCGACGATCCATGAGAAAGCGCTGCGCCGCTGCTCAAGGCCGGGAGACGTCGTGCTCGACCTCTGTGGCGGGTCGGGGTCACTTCTCATCGCCTGCGAACAGATGAAGCGGCGGGCGTTCCTCTCTGAGATCGAACCCGTCTTCGCCGACCTCATTATCCGACGCTTTGAGTCCCTCACAGGAACCAAGGCCACCCTCCTTAAACCATGAGTGCCCGCACCATCGCCATCGGCGATATCTACCGCGTTGGGAATCACGTCGTCGCCTGCGGTGACAGCAGGGATAAGATCCTCGTTTCCCGGGCATTGGGAGAGGAGAGAGTCGACCTCATTCTCTCGGATGTACCTTACGGGATCGCACTCGTGGAAGGGAAAGCTGCCTTCACGAAAGGAAAATCAAAGCATGTTCCCATTCTCAACGATCATCTCCAGAGCGACACGGAGTTCTCCGCCTTCACCTTTGCCTGGCTCGACGCAGTGAGCACGCACATGGCGAAGAAGAACGCCGCGTACGTCTTCATCGCGGACAAAACTCTTTTCGCCCTCCGCGACGGCATGCTCGCTGCAGGCTGGAAGTTCGGGCAACTCTTGTTCTGGCTCAAGACCGCCTCCAGTATCGGAAGGCTCAATTACACACCCATGCATGAATGCATTCTGTACGCATGGAGGAACGCTCATGAGTTCTACAAGTCGAACGACCGCAGCATCCTGATCTATCCCAAACCTCACAAAAATGTTCTTCATCCTTCGGCTAAACCAGTCGGACTGTTGCGTCGGCTGATTCTCAATAGCTCACGCCGGAAGGCCCTGATCTATGACGCCTTCGCAGGATCGGGATCGACCGCCGTGGCGGCGGAAGAGACGGGCAGAAGATCGGTAATGATCGAACTCGATCCGCACTACTGCACTGTATGTCTCGAGCGTCTGGAGCGTTGCACGGGCGAGAAAGCCCTTCTCCTTTCCCCCTCCCGCCATGTCCGATGAGTTCCAGCCAACACCGGCCACGCAGTTGGGAGATGATGACGCCCGAGCCGCGACGGTTGCCGAAAAAACGACGCGCGACAAGGCTGCTTTGATCGAACGGCTTAGAAAGACACCTGTCATCCAGATTGCTTGCGAGAAGACGGGCACGAGTCGCCAGACCTTCTATCGCTGGCGAAGGGACGACGAAGTCTTCGCCAGCGACGCCGACGAGGCTCTCAGTGCCGGGAAATCCCTTGTGAATGACCTCGCGGAGTCTCAACTCCTCTCCGCGCTCAAAAACGGCGACCCATGGAGCGTGCAATATTGGCTCAGGCACCACCACGCAGACTACTCCAGCAAGCTGGAAATCACGGCGAAAACTGGCTCTGAAACACTCACGCCCGAGCAGCAGGAACAACTGAACCGCGCGCTTGCGTTCGCGGGCGTGCTCTCACCGGGCGACGAGCCCGGCGCACCCTTTGTATCTCCTTCCCCCAACGATCATGGAAAAGTTAAATGAACTCTCTACCCTCTTTCGCGATGCGAAGACAAGAAGACCGCTTGTCCGCGCATCCCATCACTACTTCTTTATGGCGTACTTCGGGCACTACATGCAATGCCCATCCGCCCCCTTCCATCATGACCTCTTCGCGCTGACACAGGCGCTCCCGCCCCTCTCCGTCATCCTCGCATTCCGGGGATCGGCGAAGTCGACCATCATGACGCTCTCTCTTCCAATCTGGTCGATCGTGGGCGTGCTGCAAAAGAAGTTCGTCCTCATCTCCGCCCGTACGCAGGAGCAGGCGCGCCAGTTCATGCGCAACATCCGCGAAGAGCTGGAGCATAACGACCTGCTGCATGGCGATCTCGGACCCTTCCGCATGGAGGAAGACGAATGGCGAAACCTCGTCCTCGTGCTTCCGAAGTACGGAGCCAAGATTATGGCCGTTTCAGTGGAGCAGAGCGTGCGGGGGCTGCGCCATGGGCCGAACCGCCCGGACCTCTTTATCTGCGACGACATCGAGGACACGCAGTCGGTGAAGACCAAGGAAGGCCGAAACGCGGTCTATGACTTTCTGAAGCACGATCTCCTCCCTGCAGGCAGCAGGGCGACCCAAACCGTCATCGTGGGGAACATGCTGCATGACGACTGCGTGCTCATGCGCCTCGTACGGGAAATCGACAGCGGCAGGCTGCAAGGCATCTACCGCGCCTATCCGCTCCTCGATGAAAGCGGAGCCTGTCTGTGGCCTGGAAAGTATCCCCGGAAAGAAGATGTCGAGACAGAACAGAAGCGCATCGGGAACGAAACGGTTTGGGTGCAGGAATATCTACTGCGAATCGTCTCTTCGGCGTTGCGCGTTGTGCATCCCGAATGGATCCATTACTACGACGAATTGCCGGGGCAGGAGCCGCTGGCTGCCGCCGTCGGCATCGACCTCGCCTTCACCGACAAATCCAGCTCCGACTATACCGCGATGGTCATCGGGAAGGCGTACCGCATCAACGGGGAATTCCGGATCTACGTCCTGCCGCACCCCTACCACGCAAGGGTTACTCCCTTGGAAGCGCTCGAAGCGGCGAAGACGGCGGCGCGATCTAACAAAGTAAAAGGTGACGAGGCCATCCTTCTTGTCGAGAACATCAACCAGCAGCTTTTCATCCAGATGCTCCAGCAGGACGACGTGTACCCGGAGGAGGTGCGTCCGACCGCCGATAAGCGTTCCCGTCTCGCGCTCGTGACGCCGCTCCTCCAGCAAGGGAAAGTCTTCTTTCCGAGGACGGGCGCTGAAGACCTCATCACCGAACTCCTTGGTTTCGGGCTCGAGCGCCATGACGACCTCGCGGATGCATTTGCGATGCTACTCACGCGTCTAATAGAAGAGGACAACGATGGATACGGAGGGGGCCTCATCCGTGTCGAACTGCCGCGCACGTACCTTGGAGGAAGAAGATGGTGGTACGGCCTGTAATCGTGCGATCAGCCAAGAGGGAGCCCTTTGGGCTCCTTCTTCGGCGTGAGCGTGATGGTTGCAGAGCGATCCACCCCGTCCCTCTCTAGCCCCTGCAGGAACCGGAAGATTTCCACCATCGCAAAAGTGTCGAGCTTGCAGTATTCGAGAAGATTCTTTTTCGTCTGGCCACGCTCCTGCTGGGTCTTTTCCGGCGCGAACATCCGGTACCACGAAAGGGATGCTGTCATGCCCTCAGAAATATCTAAATCCTTATGGGAGAGCACGGGAACGAGGACGGGCAGCACTTTTTTGATTGAGAAACTTCCGTTAAATTTCGCGTCGATGTAGTGGAGGTGCGAGAAGATTTCCATGAGGTCGAAAATCCTTTCGTTGACCGCGCGGAGGAAGGGGGCGTCCGCCGGATAGAGAGCGCCCATGTCATCGTTGCATCCCATCTCGAAACTCTTGTTCCAAACGATCACGGACCCCTGCTCGCCGATGTGATCTCGCAGTGCGGCGACAATGCCGGGGATGGTGTTCACGAAAGCTGGTGCAAGGTACTCGAAGTGCTCGAATTCCCCGCCCGGAGCACGCTGGACGTGAAGGGAGTACTGGAAAGGCATGACCTGACCCGGCTTGAATCCCTCGAAGACAGGGACCGTGTTAGAGAACGTTTCGTAATCGAAGAAGTAGAGGGGGTATGTGAGCGAATCGAGCGTCTTCCGGATAGCCGCATGGTCGATGATCGGTTCGCCGCGCTTCGCGGAGAGAACCTGAAGTTGCTGCGCCTCCGTGAGCTTCGTGTTATCCGGCACTTCGTCTATCACGCGCGTGCCGCTCTCATAGAGGACTTTGGCCTTCTTGGCCGTTATACCCCGAAGGTAGTACACCGAATGCTCGGGGAGACCCGGGAAACAGTGCTCGGGACACGGACAATCCTTTGGCGAACACCCACAGGGTAATTCCTTGGGCGTAGGTTCGGTTGGACAAACGAGGAGAGCCTGAGCCTGAGTAATGTTTCCGGACACGTCGTCCTCGATCTCACGGGCATCGTCCGTCACGTCTTCTACTGTGAGCAATCCAGAGGGATCCAACTTCTTCCCGAGGACATATTCTTTGTTGATGTGGATCAAAAACGTCTTCCCGATCTTGTACCCCGCGCGCTCGAAGGCGAGACGTTGGAAGGTAACGTCATGAAGGTGTTCCTCCTTCACCTGCGTCGTACTCTTCACTTCGTAAATGTCCCACACCTTCAATTTCGGATCGAATTGAAGGATATCCGCCATGGCGAGGAGGTCGTCCCCGATGGCCGTTGCCTGGAACAGGCATACAGCCCCGGCATCCATGTACTCGCGTGTGTGTTTCGCTCCCGCTTCATGGAAGCTCTTCACATGCTTTCCTGTTGGGAAGAGTAACCGCGCTATCTCTTCGACGTGTTTCCCTTCCTCAATCGTCCACTCGTCGCTGAGGCTCAGCGGCTTTTGCATTTCCTCCTTCTGATGTTCCCAGAGCCAGAGATACCGAGGGCATTGGAGGAATTTGAGATAGCGTGATTTGGTAAGCATGGGCTCTGGGTATTGGGAGGAATGATATCACCATGTTGAGTCTGGCTTCGAGTCATTCTGAACCCTCAGACATTCGTTATGACAGAGGCACGAAGCTCCTGAATGAGATCCATGAACACCTTCAGGAGTTTTTCGATGTCTTTCTCTCCCAACTGATCGAGTCGAATCTCGTAATAGGTCGCATCCAGTCTGTCGCGCTTGAGGGTCGGCATTGCCTGGACCATGAGATCTGCATACTTCTTGCGCAAGCCGGAGTCGACTTTCCAGAAATCCGGAACGAGGTTCCACCTGCCGTTGGAATTGACGAAGAAGACCGTCTTGCGAACGCCGTCTTTCGACTCGACCCGTAACTTGAATGAATTCACTCCAAATTCCAGTGCGTCTGCACCGGCACTCTCGACGAACGAGAACAGGCGCTCCGCTTTCGATACGACGGAGGCATCTGTCTGGCCTTGGAGTTCGCGGAAGAACGATTCCCTATCCCAGACGCGGGGAATGCTCGTGCGGGAACTCACGGTTACATCCTTCTTCACTTCGGCTCCGAAGAGACGGGGAATGAGGATTTCGTACTCCTCGTGCTTGTAGTACTCCATCTCCGCGATGAAGATGCTGAATTTGCTGTTTTGGTTGATGAAGAGGATGAGGTCTTTCAACTGGTCATGAAGACGGTCCATGAGAACCACAAATTTGAATTCACCTTCGTCGAGATGGCGATTGAGATTGCCGATGAGCGCAAGCGTCTCCTCTTCTGAGATCCCAAAGAATTCTTGGAATTTCTGCTGGAGCGGGATGCTCCATTTCTTCTGTGACTGCTTTTCTAGTTCGGATCGGAACCCTTCCCAATCTTCCGACGAATGTTTCCAGAGAGAAGCACCGTAATCCAGGACTTGTGCAACGACGCTGCGTTTATCGGCGTTCTTGTAGAGCTTTGTCTCGACGAGATAGAGCTCGCCTTCTTTATCGACGCCGATGGCATCAATTGGGCCGCTCTGGGTCGGGAATTCTCGGGCAACGACGAGAAGCCGAATATCTTCCTTGATGTCGTAGAGCGGGATGGACTCGGGGTTCTCGTAGATATAGCGCTGCAATTCGTCTTCATTTTCGAAGCTTGTCCGGTTCACGCGCTTCGCGTTCTTGCCGTTCTTGGAGATGATGAGAGGCATAAAATAGAAAGAAAAATGGCTATGGAAATAGATAGCGAATGTTGCTGGAGACGATGGATTTAATGCGCGGGGAGACGGATGGGCTCTTCTTCACCTTCTCAAGAAAGCGCTTGGCATGTGTGGCATCGGGGATATCGGCTACTTCCACCAGAGCACGGGTGTTCGCTTGGTAATACGGGAGAAGTTGCTTCGTGAGAATGGTGAATTCTTCTACTGTTTGGATGTTCGCAAGGGACAGCATCAGTTTCTGATCCTTTCCAAGAGGTACTGCGATGAGTCTGCGGCGCAAGAACGTCTTCGCCGTAGCATCGGACGCCAGGGCTCTCCACTCCTCCAGAAACCGGAGAGACGCTTTTGCGCGATATTCAATTCCTCGCACGTACGCAATGCCCTCCGCTTTGCTATCGAGCCATGAGACGGCAAGAAGCAAATGGAATAACGCCCGGTTGAAGTACCAATCGGCAATTTCCAGCGACGCAAATCGCCGCAGATGATCGGCAATGTTGGGAGGAAGCTGCTCATAGACGAGATAGAAATCCTCAGTGGGTTTGCCGTCTCTGAAGAAATAACAGTTGTCGCTCCCATTATCTTTCTTCTTACTATTGAAGAATGAACTGGCGCAGATGCCATTATCGGTGACGCTCTTGCCGCCGCGTGCGGAGGGCTTGATGTGATCGACCCAATCCACATCGAATGATTCCGATGCCCCCCGATCAAGAATCCATAGGCTGATACCGGAGAAAGCGCACGTTGCCCTGTCGCGCACGAAGATCTCCGCCTTCTGGCGGTCGTTGAAGTTCGAACGTTTGCGTTTCTTAGTGGGCATAACCGCTCCTGGTAGGAAATCCGAGCGGTATTCCAAGAAGGGACGTACACACTCGGGCCAGGCATCGGTTTAGAGGTGACCCTCGTCTACCAACGCTTCCGAGGCGTACGCCCCTTTTTGCGTTGGCGACGAGATGTCGAATAAGACTGAGGGAAAACCGATGATGCCTGGCACAGGAATAGTAGCAGGAATTGGATGGTTGCGAAGTCCAATTGACCTAGACTTCCAAAAATATCGGCGCAATGGACAAATCGATTTGCACTGGATCTTCAGGATAAGCAGCGGCATTCATGGGAGGCCAACGCTTCCGAGGCACACATCATCGGCGGCGGGAGGGGCAGAGCACCCTCCCGCCCATTTGAGGATTTGAAGGGATTTTCGAGGCCCTTTACGAGGCTTTCCGCCTAGCCTTTGCGGTCGGGTCGCGGCCTTATGTAGTGAGAATCATCCATTTCCCCCCTTCTTCCTATGGCGCTGTCCACGATCACATCATCGGCCAGAAACACAGAATCCTTGTCTTCGGATGAGGAAGCTCCGAAACCAAAAGTAGAGCTTCGTTACTGCCTCTACGCCCGGAAATCTTCTGAGGACGACGAGCGGCAGGCGCTCAGCATTGAATCCCAAATCAACGAAATGACGGCGATGGCCAAGCGGGACGGTATCGATGTTGTCGAGGTGCGCAGGGAAAGCCATAGCGCCAAGGCTTCGAGCGGCCGTCCCGTCTATAACCAGCTCCTGAAAGATATTCGGGAGGGAGAATTCAATGCCATCCTCACATGGGCTCCGGATCGTCTCAGTAGGAACGCGGGCGACCTTGGAACGCTCGTCGATTTGATGGATCAGGGCTTACTCCATGAGATCCGTACACACGGGCAGACTTTCACAAACAACCCCAATGAAAAATTCCTCCTTATGATTCTCTGCTCACAAGCGAAACTCGAGAATGATCATCGGGGTATCAACATCAAGCGCGGCATGAAGACGAGGGCGGAGATGGGCTACCGCCCGACGATGTCCCCGCTGGGGTACCTCACGGCACGTGATGTAGGGGCACAGTGGAGCCGGGTCGTGATGGATCCCATACGAGGACCGCGTATCAAAGAAATGTATGAACTGGTCGCTTACAAGGGCTTCTCCGGACGAAAACTCTATGCGTGGATGAAGGAGATCGGTTTCGTCACCAGAAAAGGACACACCGTAACACTCAGCATGATCTACAGGATGCTGCGAAATACCTTCTATCTGGGAAAGTACGAATTCCCTGCGGGAAGCGGTAAGTGGATCACAGGCGACTATGAGCCGTTGATCGATAAGCAGCTCTTTGACGAGGTACAACGCCTTCTCGATGCCGTGCCGAAGAAGCCATGGGGAGTGAAGGACTTCGCCTTCACGCGGCTTATGACGTGCGGAGCTTGCGGTGCAGGGGTCACAGCGGAAGAGAAGCACAAAGTACTCAAGGATGGCTCCATCAAGCGGTACGTCTACTATCGCTGCACGCATACGAAGGATATTGACTGCCCGGAGCCTTCATTGAGGGAAGATCGTCTGATTGAACTGATGCTTAACATTCTCGAAGACGTGACAATCGAGAGCGGGGCGATCAAGAAGAGATTGGAAGATGAGTTCGAACGCCATTGGAAATTCATGAGCGGTGTACTCGGACAGCAGGGAGAGATGAAGTTACCGCGTGTCGACAAACGAAAGTACGCACGGTATGTGCTCACGGAGGGGACGACGATTGAGAAGCGAGAGCTTCTGGCTTGTCTCAAGAGCAAACTAATTCTGAAAGATGGAATCCTGAAGATTGATGCTCATCACTAAAACGGCAGGTCATCCCAGTTTATTTTCTCTGGCTCCATGGCCTTTGAATTTTTTTCTACAATTCGCTTTTCGACCGATTCAACAAATCGAACGACGTTTGAAATATCATTAAAAATCAAAACACTCTCGTCGATATTTAAGATGGGATTATCGTGTGCATAACTATTTTCATTTCTCACCTTGTTGAACTCTTCAAGGACTTTAATTGAGGATCCCAATATTTGGATTGTCATTTCAGATTCAACAAGTTTCTTTTCTCGTAAGTGTCTTACATAACTTCCGAAAAGGGAGTGGAGGGGTGTCTTTTTATCGAATGGAATTGAATGTTTATCACACATGTTTCGTGTGTATTTGATGAGAAAGGTATGAAGTCGGTCGAGGGCCTGATCTGGTTGATTTCGTGCAATGCTTTCGCTGATGGATTTCGAAAGTGAATGAAAATCTTTGTCATCTGAATTTGGCTGAAGTGCTTCGATATTTTCTACAAGGCAATCGATACTCAGTCTCTCGGCAATTGCTTTGCAGCTATCAAATAATGCCTGCTCTGCAGCGCTGGTTTCTGACAAGCTCAGTACTTTTCTGTCTTTCCAATATTCCAAGAGTGCATTGAGCAATTTCCCGACGAGATGATTTGGCTCTGAGTCCCAAAAGGCCATAAGTCTCTGCCCTTTTGACCCACTATGGCCAAAGTATTTTTGATTGTAGATATCTATTCCAACTTTTTCGGTCACAAAATCACCAAAAGTATTGTTTGAGAAATCCAATACATATCCACTGGTCATCTCAAAAATCTTACGAAGCTTGGCCTTTTCAATATGAGTCAGGTTCGACATCTTGATCATTGTATCCACAAGTGCCAAACATGCACTATGCGCGTTTCACAAAGCCGACAGCTCTGGTACAGTTTATGACTAGCCAACCCCTCCTTTGATGAAAGAACAATCATCCGTATCACAATATATTCGAGATCTCGAAAGGGAGTTCAATACCGGACGTGCTCGCGAGCATAGTTACCGCCCGGCGCTCAAGACGCTCCTTGAGGCGATCAATCCCTCCATCACGGCAACCAATGAGCCCAGCCGTGAGAAATGTGGGGCACCGGATTACATCCTTTTGCAGAAGGATCTGCCCATCGGCTACGGGGAAGTGAAGGACATAGGCGTGAGTTTGGATGAAGTGGAGAAATCGGAGCAGATGGGACGGTATTTTGTCCTCAATAACCTCTTCCTAAGCGACTATCTCGAATTTCGCTTCTTTCTCGACGGAAAGAAGTACGAGTCCGTCCGTATCGGGAGTGTCGTGAAGGGAAAGCTTGTGGCTCAGGAGGATCAGTTCGGGAAGCTCGCGCTCCTGCTCAAGGACTTCGCGCTCAACCCTGCAATCACGATCACCTCTGCTTCGCAGCTTGCGAAAATGATGGCGGATAAGGCGAAACTCATGAAAGAGATTATTTCCAACGCGCTCAACGATACGGAACACCCCGAAAGCACGCTTCATGAACAGATGGAGGCCTTCAAGAAAATCCTCATTCATGATATTACAGAAAGCAGCTTCGCCGACGTGTACGCCCAGACCATAGCGTACGGTCTCTTCGTCGCACGCTTCCACGATGACACGCCGGAGACGTTTACACGCAGAGAAGCGCAGGAGCTGGTGCCGCAGAGCAACCCCTTTCTTCGCAAGCTCTTCCACCACATCGCAGGACCGGACTTGGACAGCCGCATCGTATGGATCGTGGATGCGCTTGCGGACGTGTTCGCCCACACGGACGTGACGAAGATTCTCGCAAACTTCGGAACAGCCACCAAGCGAGAAGATCCGATCATCCACTTCTATGAGACTTTTCTCGCATCTTACGATTCCAAGCTCCGCAAGAGTCGGGGTGTCTACTACACGCCAGAGCCAGTGGTGTCCTTCATCGTTCGTTCCGTAGATGCGCTCCTCAAGTCCGAGTTCGGGCTCTCCCAGGGGCTCGCGGATACGAGCAAGACAACGATCAAAGTCATGAGGCAGGGCAAAACAAAGAAAGAGCAGGAGCAGAAGATCGATGTTCACCGCGTGCAGATCCTCGATCCCGCGGCCGGGACCGGGACATTCCTCAATGAAGTGATCAAGACGCTCTACAAGCGTTTTGAGGGGCAACAGGGTGTGTGGGGCAGCTATGTGGACAGTCATCTCCTCCCGCGCCTCCATGGCTTCGAGCTGATGATGGCACCCTATACGATGTGTCATCTTAAGCTTGGCCTCACGCTCAAGCAGACGGGCTACAAGGAAGGCAAGCAGCGTATCGGCGTGTATCTCACCAATAGCCTTGAGGAAGCTCACGAGGACTATGAAACCCTCTTTGCCTCATGGCTTTCGCAGGAAGCGAACGAAGCGAGCCGCATCAAGAAGGAGATGCCGATTATGGTTGTTCTTGGCAACCCGCCGTACAGCGTCAGTTCTGCGAATAAAGGCGAGTGGATACAAAACCTCATCAAGGATTACAAGAAGGATTTGGATGAACAGAACATCAACACTCTTTCGGATGATTACATTAAATTTCTGCGCTTCGCTGAATGGAATATTGAAAAGACGGGACGAGGCATTGTGGCGATGATCACCAATAATTCTTTCATTGATGGCGTCACACATCGTCAAATGAGAAATAAACTTCTTGAGACATTTGACAAGATTTATGTGTACGATCTCCACGGAAGTACGAAGAAAAATGAAACCGCACCGGATGGCAGCAGGGATGAGAATGTGTTTGATATTCAGCAGGGTGTTTCTATCAGTCTTTTTGTGAAGACGAGCGATTCCAAGAAACCTGCTCAACTGTATCACAGCGAAATATTCGGGAGGCGAGAGGACAAGTACGAGCAGCTATGGAAAGAAGATGTGATGAATAGGAAGTGGATAGCACTAAAACCAGCACAGCCATATTTCTTCTTTGTTCCGAGGAATGATGGGCAGTCTGATGAATATAGTGATTGCTGCTCTCTAAATGATCTTTTCATAGAATCCGGCACTGGGATTAAATTTCGAAAAGACAATCTACTCGTCAGAAAACATTTCTCTTCTCGTGATGTTCAGGAAATGTTATTGGGATTTGAAAATAAGTCAGACGATGAACTTATGAAACAATATGACTTTGAAGAAACTCAAGATTGGCGGTTGCGGGACAAAAGAAAACTATTCATCGGCACCTCTGTTGAGGATATTCGAGAGGTTATGTATCGCCCGTTTGATAACCGATTTACGTATTATCCATTAGATCGTATTTCAGAGATTATTCCGCGTGGGGACTCACGCAAGAAATTGATGTCTCATATGCTACAAGGAAAGAACATCGGTCTTATTTCATGCAGACAGCAGTCGCAGCAAGGGAAATGGAGTCTCGTGGGCGTCACCAGAACGATTACAGAGGGGACGGCCATTTCGAATAAAACCAAGGAAGCGCTTAACTTTTTCTTTCCGCTCTATCTCTATCCTGACGAAACACAAGCAGGCTTGTTTGGCGCAGAGCGGAAGCCAAACTTGAAACTGGAAGTGGTGGCAGAAATTGCAAAGAAACTAAGGATGGAGTTTATCGAAGATGGTATGGGGGACGGGAAGAAGAACTTTGGGCCGGAGGATCTTTTCGATTACATCTACGCCGTCCTCCACAGTCCCACCTATCGCGAGCGGTACAAGGAATTCCTTAAGATTGACTTTCCGCGCTTGCCGTTCACGAGCGATGCGAAACTTTTCTGGAAACTTGTTTCTTTCGGCAGAGAAATCCGATCGTTACATCTCCTTGAATCTTCAAGGCTGGAAAAACTCATCACGCGCTATCCGCTAGACGGAAGTAACGTTGTCGAGCGTGTGGATTTTGAAGGGAAAGAGAAGGGCAGGGTGTGTATCAACGAAACGCAATACTTTGATGATGTGCCGCGTGTGGCATGGGAGTTCTTTATTGGCGGCTACCAGCCTGCTCAGAAGTGGCTCAAGGACAGAAAGGGCAGGACGCTGACCGTGGATGACATCATGCACTATCAGCGCATGATCGTGGCGCTCGTTGAAACGGAGAAGTTGATGAATAAGGTTGATGAAGTTATAGGGAAGTGGCCGATCAGGTAGTTCATTTCCAAAAAGGTAGATGAGCTTCTATCCAATTCCATGCCGTGCTTGGAACAGCCAATGCGGCGAGCACAGCAGTCAGAACTGCTAATACAACTGTAAGAATTGCGAGAACCAATACGGCCCTTTGCGTCTTAAACTCTATCTGATCACGGTAATTATCGCGCAAGGAATCCAACTGTGCTTTTGCATGCTTCCAAACTCTTCCCAATCTGTATTTGATATCATCCAGGAATTCGGCTTTATCCCCCTTCACGTTTTGTTGTCTCTGAAATCCTTTTAGATCGTGAATCGAACAAATACGAAGTTTGCTGAAATCAATCTCAATCCCAAAACGTCGCACTTCAAATTTCAATGAATTTAATTGGGTCATGTACTTTGGCATTGAGAGCCAATAGTGAAACCACCGAGCAAGCAGAAAACTATTTCTGCCAGACAAATTGCGAACCAATTGTTTCCGCAACTGCACTACACGTTTGACAAGACGTTCCGCATATTCACGCAAGGCAACGACTACGCAATATCCTCCCAAACAGTCGTAAATGAAGTGATGCCTTATCGCACTCTCGGGGGAATTTCCATAGGCTTCGAGTGACACTCCCTCCAGACAGATCTGTTTATCGAACAGAACCTTGTAACTTCTAAATAATGTAGCTTCTTCTTCTCTTTCGAGATCAAAAAGATACACACCATTTTTTTGATATCTAAATAGATCATGTGTTTCGATTCCTAATCCATTCCAAAATGATCTTTCTTCATGATTTTCTGCGTTAAGAGAGCCCTTACCCAGTGAATACATCTCAATGGTGGGCAGGGGGCCCGTTTCCGACCAGCCAGCCCCAATATTTTCACGTAGGAGAGCTGTAACTTCTGCGTTCAAATCCAATACCAATTTTTGCAGATCGATTTTTCTTGAAAGTGAAGATGGCACACGACGCATATGCCATCCTTTTGTCCATAGGACAGAGAACGGCATCTGCACCTGTTCCTTGTAGTCAGTGGAGAGAATATTCTCAAATTTCTGAATGTACGTTTCGGATGGTGTTACGAATAACACAAGCACCGTGAAAGATGGACTTACTTGATACAAATGAATGGCCATATTCTCTATCCATTGATATTCGTGAACTTGATCCGAGAAGGACAACTGATCAAAAATCACGCACCCCGTGGTATCAATTTCGTACTCCTCAAGATGCTGAAGGTCTTTTTCCGATTCCCTATGGATATGCATTGATCTTTTGTTTCGTTGAATTTTAAGCAGACCATTTTTCATCTTCTCGAAATCTTCTGTGGGGAAGAAATCAATAAAGGCAATTTGATTCAAGGTAAGCTCGATGCCAGATGGCTTTTTTGAGTCAAATATCTTGGAAGCGTGCGCATGTTTGATGCTTTCATGCAAAGAAATGTATCTATTTCCGAGCACCGGAACATGCGTGAATCCAGCAATGATACTCGGAGCACAGCGTCTCCAATATCTTCGCAAAAGAGATTGTTGAGCCGATGGCCAGTTCTTCATCTTTCGATTCATCATTATGCAATATACATCCTTCAATCGACAGATTGCGAGTGTTTATTGATACAGAGGCAGTGATTGCTGGCTAGGCTTTCGATTCATTTTCCAGAATAACCCTTGGATAAACCTTAAGTATCAACCTCTGTTTCAGTTTGGATAGCAACGTCCTTTTATCCTCTATTGTTCCTTTTCTCAGGATGTACTTGGCATACATTTGAATAGTGACTTTCGGAAGTTCTCGATCAGTTCCGGGCGTATGTCCCATCGCATGAATCGCGAAACGCTCGAATCGAGAAATCTCTGCTTCCATATGTTCACGTAATCCCAGTTCATTAATATCGATGGTTTCAATGACATCTGAGAGCTGCTTGATTAGTTCATCCTCGCGAATCGTGACACCTTTGCACGCAGAGTCACCGCCACCTGTGCATCGATAATAAACATGTCGATTTACCGAGCCGTCCTTCAATTCCTTCATTTTTTCTTGAGCTGTAATACCACAACCGCATAGTCCGCATTTCATCATACGAGTAAATGCGAACTCCCTGTTGAGGATTTTCTTCCGTGGAGATAGGGACAGCCTGTGCTGAATACGCTCAAACATCGCCTTGGAAACTAATGGCTCATACTCGCCCTTGTACCATTTGCCGCTTTTTTCCGGCCATTCAAACTTTCCGGTGTAGTAGGAATTATGAATCATGCGTTGAATCATGCTCAGAGGCATCTGCTTGCCAAGAGGTGTGGTGAAGCCGATCTCCTTTAGCCATGCTCGGATTTTTCTGCTACTCATTCCATCTTCAGTCATACGGAAGATTTTTTTGACGATCGGAGCGCGAACAGGATCGAGAACTACTCTGCTTTTCTGAGTGCCTGCCGGATATTCAAGGATATAACCGATCGGTGTTTTACATGGCCTATGGCCCATCGATGCCCTTGTGTGCTGCCCGCGTTTCACGTTGATACCGCGATTGTCATTTTCAAGCTTTGCCTGACTGCAAAGAATCATCAGTAGGAACTTGTCGTTTGGGTTCCCGGTAAAAGTTTGATTGATCGTACGTATCTCGCGTAAACGCCCTTGATCCATAAGATCGACCATCTTGCCGAGATCACCCGCATTGCGGCTTAGCCTGTCGGGTAGCCATGTCAGGATTCCCGATATTTCTCCTTTCTTGATTTCTTCAATCATCTGCATGAATACGGGCCGCTGCCCGGACATTTTAGCGGAATGTGCCTCTGTATGAGTCACAACAATTTTCAGGCCATCACGCTCTGCAACCGCCCTTAGTTCTTTCAATTGGGAATCTATGGAAAGAGCTTGTCGCTCATCGGATTCTTCTGATTTGCGGGCGTAGATGGAGAAGAGGATCTCTTCGTTGAGGTGACTGCCCGTTTTGGACATGGCTTGTATTTTAGTTCCACTCCGAATTCATGCAAAATGCTGTCTTCCGATGAGATCTATTTTGTTGCAAGGTGTTCAGCAACAAATTTGCCGTACCAATCGAAAACCGGTTTTAACAAAGGGAGAATTTTGGCGAAGACAAAAAGGAGCACTAAAAGGGCGCAAAGAGCCGCAATTCTTCGGAAAGCCTCTTTGCTGATTTTCATAAAGAATAAATTGATACGCGTTGGCGGAGAGGCGATTTCCTCATACCACTTCCTTGTATCACCCCAAAACAAGATCAAGAACCACTTGCAGATGAAATACGTCATCCAATTGCGTAGATAAACATGAACGTCTCGTCTGGCACGAACTGTGCTATCAGAGCGACGAACAAGGCCATAATCTTCCAGGATAAGATCAATATTTTTTCTAGGCGTTGCACGCTGAATAACCGTACCTGCAAAACCTAACGGAGTGGCAAACTCAAAGGCACCCTCCGACGAATCAAGGGGCTTCGATGAAAGCCATATCTGAATATAACGATCAGCCAGCCACATTTTCCAACCCGTACCACGAGCTGGCCTGTTATTACGTAACAATACCCATACGTGAAATGGGGCAATGAACAAAACAAGGATCGCCACAACTACAATCCATGCCAGATTGTCCAAAGCAAGCCGACCCACATAGGTAAGAATCTCCATGGACGGTGATTCTACGCCTGCTTGCATGACTGCAGCTATGGCTTAGAAGCTGAAAAAAACCCGGGCACAAAATGGTGGCCGTTATTCATACCATCAGATATTCAGTAATTGAGCAAACTACCAGGAGAAGATAGGATTGCAAGGTGACGGAGAACACGCCTTCATCGGCTAGAAACAACACCGCAGGCGGTTCCGCAATGGCCGGTGGCGCTCATTTTCAGGCACAAGCAGTGACATGGTTTGCAGTGCAAGTCCTACTCAGGACACCTATCGGCCAGAATTTCGGTCTTCCTGACCCATCGGTGCCGGAGCGCATCGCCAGTGAAACTGACGAATCGCTTGATGACATTCGAGTGGATTTATCAAATGAGGAATCTCTTTGCTGCCAGTGCAAACGATCACTGAGCCTCTCAACAAAAGCGGACAGTCCGCTTGGCTCTACCCTCGCGCAGTGCCACACGCAGCTGCAGCGCCCTCATTCTGGGACGGGCGAACAGCGATTTGTTGTCATCTACGGCGAGAGTAACGGGAGTCTCTCGACATTGAAAAAGCTGCTTGAGCGATACCGGGGAACCGCGCCCGGCACATCGCTCACCGATGTAGCGCGTAACAAAGCGGAAACCGCTGTAGCTCAAAAAATGAAAGCGCTGTTCACTGCCTTGGAGAGCGGGACTTGCAAGGGAATCGTTACCAAGGCCGAGGAAATTCTCCGAAAACTGCATCTTATCCATCTCCAATTCGAGCCCAGCGAGTCAGACCACGCCTACGCACTCACCGCACTGCAGCACAATCTTCTGCAAGACCCCACACAGGCACTGCAAGCAATGGATACGCTGATGAAAATAGGAAACGACTTAGCCGTGCAACGCAAATCAGTGGCGAGGGTGCAAATACGACATGAGCTTTCTCGTGTTGGCATCGCCCTAAAGGAAACACTCGACTACAGGGATGATCTTCGTAAGCTAGCGGCGCTGTCTGAAAGCGAAATCCATGGCGAGAGTGCAAAGCACAAAAGGGCCATAGCAATCGGCGGGAACGAGATCACCGTTACACGGCCCATCGTTGAGGCAATGTTCATGATGGCACAGAAGGGCTCTTTTCTCATCACGGGCGGCGCTGGTGATGGGAAGACCGGCTGCCAGCTTTCTCTCGCGGAGAAACTGGAGAAATCGGGAAAGAAAGTCCTTTATTGGCCTGCTGACTCGCTCCAGCAAAGCTCGGTCCATGAAATGCAGACGGTTTTGCAGCTTCAACATCGCTGGCAGGAATTGTTTGAAGAACTTGGCGACGGAGGGTATCTGATCATCG
Organism: Candidatus Peribacteraceae bacterium; assembly: GCA_041666245.1. Classification (GTDB taxonomy): domain Bacteria; phylum Patescibacteriota; class Gracilibacteria; order Peribacterales; family Peribacteraceae; genus CAIKAD01. The sequence goes on along the minus strand of JBAYHG010000005.1, from coordinate 77,430 downwards.
ATGGCCTCGATGCCCTGAGAGACACGGAATCGCAAGGCGCATACCGAAAGCTCATGCGCATTGCGATGGAAGCGGGTATGCACGTCGTTGCATCGATCCGTTCCTTCGACCTCCAGTATGCACGTGATCTGCATGACCTTTTTCGCGGCATAAACAACGCCCCGGCAAAGTACGCGAACCCTCTCTTTAGTAACGTACATCACATTCAAATACCGGAGCTGGAGAAAGAAGAATTCCAGCAGGTTCTTGATCGTCTACCGGCTGTCGCAGATATCCTTCAAAAAGTCCCTGCCCTTGAGCCGATCACGAGGAATCTATTCAGTCTCGACCTCTTATGCCGTTTGTTGAGCGGCGGTGCCACTGTCGCGGACCTCACGCCCATTTCGACACAGGGAGAGCTTTTTGAGATTTTCTGGGACCGGCGCATTCGATCCGATGCGACGTTGGCTGCAAAATTGGAAGCAGATCTTGAAGGAATCATCGAAAGGATGGTCAGCAGCCGTAAGCTACAGGTGCCCCTTGGAAAGGTGGCAGACGACACCCGCAAGGCACTCTTCAGTATGGAGATCCTGCGCCATCCATCCATGCCAGAAGGGTATCTGCCCGCTGATGATCTGGTTGAGTTCCGCCACCATCTGCTTTTTGATTATGCTGCCGAGCTTCTCTTTGTACGTAAGCGACGGAGGGTGCTTGCGACGGAACTCTCATCTGAGGACACATGGGGCTTGTTCCTGCGTCCGAGTCTCATTCTTTTCCAGCGATATCTATGGGCAAAAGCGAGAAAGGAGTTTTGGGAGGTCCTCCAATCACTTGAGTCGTCGAGCGTCCCGCCGTTACAACGCATTCCTGGATACATAGTTGTTGCGGAGGAAACCAAGGAAGTGAGTGAGCTCGATCCGCTTCTCACAAAAGGAAAGGATTCTGATCCATTGCCGATCCAGGGCGTGGTCTCCGCTCTTGAATTCTCCGCAGGGCGCGGCCAATTCATTGGGAAATTGCAGGAATGCTGGATTGCCTGGGCAGGGAAACTAATTGCAACTGAGAACAATCACTTGGTACATCTAGGAAGGCGCATTTTGGAAGTCGCAGCTACTCACCATGAGAAACTTTCGAATGAGGCAAAGCAGCTCATGAATGTAGCGGCAATTGCCCTAGCTGAATTCTATTGGAAACAGGGCAAAGGCAGTGCCATGCTCTCTCGACCGCTGGGTTGGATCTGTAAAACAATCGCATCAAATAAAGTAGCATCTATCGCTGCACTTCGGCGCGGCTTCGATCCGAAGGAAATGAGCAAAATCGGCTATCAGGGCGGTGAATTTATCGCTTTCAATGTGGAGCACATCTGGAACGAAGCACCTGAACTTGTTGTTGAGATGTTCAAAACCATCTTTGCACATTCGGAAATGGATGATTCCCAGACGGAACCGATGGGTGGGCAAATTCTTTCGATTACCAGCAATAAGCGTCAGGATTTTGCGGGCATAGGGCATTCTCTTGCGGAAAAGTTTCCTGAATTTCTAAAAGATAAACCGATTCATGCCACCGAAGCTTTGATAGCCGCAATTCATAGTAAGCTGCAAAAAGAAGATCGTTGGCTCGATGACCCCGCCATTCACAATCTGCATTGGGATAAAGACAATGTGCAGCTCATCGAAGATGGATGTTACATCTGGGATGACGGTCAATATCCGGATGAAGAAGAGCAGATGTTGGAGGACTGGGAGAACTTTTTAATTGAACTGGGAGACAGGCCAGACGCCCAATCTATCTGGGAAGGCATCAGGAGCATACTGATCAGAGAGCCGGTTTGTGCAGCCTTTTATCGAAGACTTTTGCGTGCTGCATCACAAACTCCTGAGTTCTTTGCCAGTAGAGTCGGGGATTTGTTATTGAATGCACCAATATTACTCGAGCCGCAAACTGAGACTGAAGCGCGTGAATGCATCACTGCGTTTGATGCTATCGAAGCAGAGGCCAGAACAGCTGATATAGAAAAGCTCGCACTGAGCATTGATAAAACCAATTTCCCTCCAACGGATAATGACGAGTTCTTGGCACGCTACATTCCTGAAAAGAAGGCACGGTTACTTTTTTCCATTCCAGCGGCGAAGCGAAGTCCCGCAGCATTGGCTTTTCTGAAAACACTCAACGTCTCAGAAGAAGAATTGGCCGAGAGACCGAGCAGGTCTGGAATCACTTCTTCGACATCAATTGCCACAGAAGAAGAGCTTCTTGCTCACCGAGGAATTAAAATCGGGAATGATGCGAGTCGAGAATTGCTGAAAGAAGCTGAATTTCTGAACAATTTGGAATCGAAGGAAATTACCCCTGAAAGCGCGCCTACTCTGTTCGGACATACGGAGGATTTTTTGGAAAAACTCAAAGCTGCAGAAGAGATAGATCCTCGTCTCAAAGAACAACTGAAATGGAAGACTACGCAGGGCTTCAAAGTCATTGCTAGGAGCGAAAAACTGAAGGAACCAGAGCTTCGGGAGAAACTGCACCAGCATTTAGAAGGGGTACTGAAAGAGCCAGATAAGACAACTGCCAAAGAGATGCAGGAATTCGACAGGAGTCCGCACTACAGTGGTAGTGAGCGGATGCATGCAGCCAATGGACTGCTCGCCATGGTTCCCAAAGCTGCACCCGTCCAGGAAGCAAATCGTATTCTACTCCAAGCGATCAGCCGCGACAGCGATCCTCGTGTTCGTTACATGCTTGCAGGATGGATTTGGACTTTCCTAGACGCATGGCCGGAGTTTGTGTGGGAAACGATTGAGCGATGGACCAAAGAAATACCATCGAAGAATGGTTCGGTGGGTGTTTTAAGAGCGGCGTTTGATATATCTGGTTGGTTCTGGTGGCTCAGAAGACGTGATGAGACACGAGCCGAATCATTGCTGCAAGAGTTGCGCCAGCATGCACATGGTCTGCATGACGAAGATTTCTCACGAATGATAGGAGGATATTTGAATGCCCTTTGGAGTGATCTTGGTGTCTCGTGGGCGCATGATCTTTTGCAAGCAGACCTCCAAAAGCCTGAAGATTATATTCACGAACTCGATGGTGCTGAACATACGGCCCTCGAAATACTCATGCCGCGTAATGAGAGAAGAGGGCTATCCACTGAGCAAAAGGAAAGAACGTTGAAGCTCCTTATTGATCTCATCAACAAAATCCATACTCGCCTCGCAGAATACAAAACAGAAGCCGAGCTCATTCCACCTGAAAAGAGACCAAAGGATCTTCCCAACTGGGTACGCTCGCTCGCAAACATCATCCACAATGTATCGAGACATTTCCATTCGGCAACGGATGATTTTGCGAAATACTACCACTCGCTCGAACCTGAGAAGCAGAAGGAGGCATTAGACCAGTGGTGGCAAATCGCAGAACCATTGCTTATGGCTATGCTGCAAGCTAAACATCCTTCAATTGCATTCGATCTCATCAAAGGACTGGAGTCTGTATGGGAATTTGATATACCGCGGTCCTTGCATTGGCTACGGCGCATCACGGAGGAGAATGTTGCAGGAGGCTTAGCGTACGAAGGCCTGGCTGCCGACCACACCATTGGCATCCTCCAGCGTATCCTTGCAGAACATAGAGCAACCCTGCGGGAAGGCAGCACTCTCCGCAAAGATTTTCTGGCGATCCTTGATGCGTACCTGACCGTGGGATGGGAACAGGCAATGCGACTCGCGATGCAGATCGAGAGTATCTTCCGCTAGCCATTCTGTAGCACAACCAAGCGGGATGCCCACATGGGTCTCCTTATTGAAGCTGAAGTGATTGGAACCACTCGGGTCTCCAGAATTTTGTACCTAATGGTCGAAGTGTCGGGTCGCCCAACACGGGCACGTAATGGTGGAGCTGAGGGGACTTGAACCCCTGACCTTCTGCATGCCATGCAGACGCTCTAGCCAGCTGAGCTACAGCCCCACAGAACTTGTGGCGAAGTGCGGGTCTCGCGGGTTCCCGCACTGGAGCCACCCCTCATAGGGAAAGGATGGCCCTTGGAAGGAAAACCGTAGGTTTGCCTTCCAAGAATAATGGTGCGCCCGGCAGGATTTGAACCTACGACTTCCAGATCCGCAATCTGGCGTTCTATCCAGGCTGAACTACGGGCGCACGGGAGAGGAGAAAAGAGCAGCGAAAAACGGACGGCGTTCGTATTGGGGAGCGTAGCATCGACACTTTCCGCAGACAATGAGGAAATGGCAGATACTGTGCTTCGGGCCTTCCCTACCCTATACTCCCACCATGCACGTCACCCTCCTCCTCGGCAGCACATCAGACATGGACACGGCGGAAAAGATCTTCGGCGTCCTGAAGGACTTCGGCATCAAGCATGATGTCGTCGTCGCCTCGGCGCACAAAGTGCCGGAGAAGGTCATCGAGGTCGTGAAGAGCATGAATGCCGATCCGGAGCCGCGCGTCATCATCACGATCGTGGGGATGAGCAACGGGCTTGCAGGCGTCGTCGCGGGCAGCTCCCTCCACCCCGTTGTCAACTGCCCGCCACACAAGTCCCTCGAGGAGTACATGACGGATCTCCACAGCAGCCTGCGCATGCCCTCCGAGGTTCCGGTGATGACGGTGCTCAATCCGAAGAACGCGGCACTGGCCGCGGTGAAGATCTTTGCGCTGCAGGATGCCAAGCTTCGCACGAAGGTGGCGGAGCGCATTGAGAAGATCAAGGCGGAGTACTAGGATGCCAGCCGATGCACAACGCACCGAGAGGTGTCTCTGAGTTCGCAGGGAAAACCGTCGTACCCGTACTGCGTCATTTCGTTCTGAATGGAAGCGACGTTCCCCCCGAACCAAACAACAATCGTTGGCTTTCGCATCTCCGTGCATATTTTCGCACATGCCTGATGGACCTCGTGATACGCACCGAGGAAGAACAACGACAACACAGACGCCACGATGCAGTCGGCCCCGGCAGAACGGTTCTCATCAAGACATTGGGGGGAATGCGCCGCCGTCTGTTGGCATGGCACAACATTGATTTTTACTGTGAACATACCTGGTCGATTGGAACGTTGCGTGACTGTCTGCACTTCCTGCAGGAACAGATGCTCCTCCTCCAGTCTGCGCAAGCCCCGGATGTTCCCATGATGACGCCTGCGGCCGTGAAGACATTAGCGCTGCAGGATGAGACTCAGCGGAAGAAAGTGGCGGCCCGTATTGCGTAGGTGAAGGCGGAATATTAGGATGCCCGACCATGCCTGAGCCGGACCAACGCATCGAATCACTCGCACGGCTGGTCGAGAACGATTTCCTCGATGCCGTTCGGGATGCCGGCACTGCGGCCGATGAAGAAGTCATCGACCTGCTGGCAAACGGCAACCTGCGATGCTTCGTCGAGAAAGCCCGTGCTCACATGCAGGCCATCCTGTACGGGGGCGTCCCCCTCCATGACTCCACAACGGAGTATGCCCTGCGCGAACTCTCTGATTTCATCACCGAGCGCATCTCCCCCTGTCTGCATGAAACGAGGCTCCGCTTCCGTGCGCACCTCCTGCGGGAACTGCACCGCGACGCACAACTCCTCCGTATCCTCTGGGTACCTTCCTATTCCCCGACGAACAGAATCGCGCGGTACCTGCCGCGGCAGCACTCCTGTGATACGGAAGATATTGAATAGGTGCAAACGGAGAGCTAGGATGCCCGGCCATGCCCGCGCCCCTCGGTCTCGAGCACATTTGCCCCTTCGGGGATGACCAACTCCTCCCATCGTTCGCGGTGCTCCTGCGGAGTGAAGAGCAGCGGGAAGCGTACTCCGAACGACGCCGGGCCTTGTTCACACATGCGGCGGAATTTTTCGTCAGGATACAAGCGGTGCTGCGGCGAAGTGGAGTGAACGAGCAGACGCGCGTGTTCCTGGTGGAATTGAGAGACTACGTCGCAACACATCTGAAGGAAACGCTGCCTCCTGCCCTCCCCTTTCAGACGATGGTGATCCGAGAAGTACAGCAGGAAGTCCAGCGTCGCCTCGCCGAACTGCCGTACAACCCGGATCTGTCCGTCTGCGCACCGGAACAATCCAATGCACTGGGAGAAACAGATGACCCTTGCTACGATGACGCCCATGACAGAGGCGCTCACCCTCGATGCCCTTCGTGAAGGCCTGAAGCAGTGGAAAGGCTGCGAGCTCAGCAAGACGGCAAATCCCGTCCTCGGAGAGGGGAATCCCCACGCGACCGTCCTCTTCATCGGAGAAGCACCGGGGCAGAGGGAAGATGAGTTGGGCAGGCCGTTCGTGGGCGCCGCCGGTCAATTCCTCGACGAGCTCCTCGCCTCCATCGGCGTCAAACGGGCCGACGTCTACATCTCCAACGTAGTGAAGTTCCGCCCGCCGGGCAACCGCGATCCGACACCCGAGGAGAAGGAACAGTGCATGCCGTGGCTCATGCTGGAAATCGCGCTCATCAAGCCGCGTGTCATCGTCCCGCTCGGGCGGCACGCGTTGGGCCACTTCTTCACGAAACTCAATATCTCCTCCGCGCACGGCAAGCCGCAGAAGCTCACGGACGCGGTGACAGTCTTCCCGATCTTCCACCCCGCCGCCGCCCTCCACAACGGCAACCTCCGGCAGGCGCTCTACGATGACTTCTCGGCGCTCAAGCGCTACCTGGACGAACAGAAGATCGACCCCGTCCCCGCACACTCATGAGCTCACTGCTCTTCGGCATCGCGATGTCGGCGGTCCTCTCCGTGACATCGTTCATCATCGTCCTCTTCCGGGTGAGCCCGCTCTCCGCACCCGGCTATGCGCTCCCCGCTTTCTTCCTCTCGCTCCTCCTCGCCTTGAGCTCGGTCGGCGCCCTTATCTTCTACGCATTCTGGCACTTCGTGCCGATCCATACCTGGGATGCGGGCAAACTGCTCGCCATCGCGCTCCGGCAGGGCATCTTCCTTGCGCTCGGCACGTGCACCCTGATCCTCTTCCACCTCCTCGGCGTCCTCACCTGGTGGGTCGCAATTCTTACCTACGCAGTCTTCGTACTCGTTGAATTGGCTCTGGACTCCTAACCCGCTATCCTACCGCCATGGATACTGACGCACTCAAGAAGGCCATCGCCGCCGCGAAATCCCCCGCTGCATTGGACGACGTGGAACAGCAACTCTTCTCGCGCAAGCACGGTCTGCTCACGCTGGCACTGAAGGAGCTCGGTTCCGCTTCTCCCGAGGAACGGGTACAGCGTGGGAAAGAGCTCAACATATTGAAAGATTCTTTCACGCAGGCGCTCGCCGACAAGCGGGCCGAGTTGCAACGCTCGGCGCTCGGGTCCATCGCGGAGACGGAGAAGCTGGATGTGACTCTGGATCTCCCCGCGCACGAGCGCGGCCACCTGCACCCGATCCCGGAGTTCATCCGGAGCGTGGAGGAAGTGTTCGGACGGATGGGATTCGAAGTGGCCGAGGGACCGGAGATCGAGGATGAAGCGCACCAGTTCGACCTCCTGAACTTCCCCAAGGAACACGCCGCCCGCGATGCACAGGACATCTTCTACCTCGATCTGGAGAGCAAAGCGGACAATCGCCTCCTCCTGCGCGGCCACACCTCCCCCGTGCAGATCCGCTACATGCAGACGCACAAACCGCCGCTGCGGATCATCTGTCCGGGGCGGGTGTATCGCAAAGACGCCGACGCCACGCACTCCCCCATGTTCCACCAGTTCGAGGGATTGATGGTCGGCGAGGATGTGAGCCTCGCGAACATGAAGGCCGTGATGGAGACCGCCATCCGGGAATTGGTGTCTCCGAAAGCGGAATTCAGATTTCGCACGGGCTTCTTCCCTTTCGTCGAACCGGGACTGGAGATGGACATGCGATGGCAGGGAGCGGAAGAGAAGAGTCGCGAAGGGAAGTGGATGGAGGTGGCCGGCTGCGGCATGGTCCATCCCAATGTTCTGAAGAACTGCGGCATCGATCCGAAGAAGTTCAGCGGCTTCGCCTTCGGTTTCGGCGTGGAGCGGATGCTCATGATCCGGCACCAGATCCCCGACCTCCGATCGTTCTTCGTCGGGGACGTGAGGTTTCTGAGACAATTTTAGGAAGCCCCCTCCGCGGGGGAGAGGGCGACCAGTCAACGAATTGCCTTGTCCCCGGTCCCGAGGCAGTCAGGGCACTTGTCCCATTTTTTGGGACCGTTCCGCTGCTCGACCATCCGCTGTCCGCGGCCTTTACAGGCCGGGCACTTGATGGTGCGGGGGTTCGGATTCACATTCGGGTCTTTGGACATGTCTCTCCTCCATCCGAGTAATTGTGAGTTGGAATGAGCTGACTGGTGAATTTGTATTGTACAATTTACTGAATTATTGTCAATTACATATAATTCTGATCGATATCTCATTTCAGCGCATATTATAGACCATTAGTCTGTTCTATTTATTTGCACAAAAAAATGCCGGCCCTCGGGCCGGCGTTTTGTCCCTCCGAAGAGGAACGGTGCTGCTTACAAAGAAACAGCGGAAGAACATAGTTGCTGTTCCAGCTGGAACAGCTGTCCTTAGATCAAGGGCTCTCTAGGGTTTCCTCCTTTCAGGACTGATAAGCCGGTCCCCGAATCTCGGAGTGCCCGTTCTCAATCCAATTGGCGAACACGCTGTCCGCCAACGCCACCTGGTCCTGCCAATCCACCCAGCGGATGTGACCGGCATTCGGTGCGACTCCGTACCCGTTGGCGTTCGGATCGGAGAAGTTCGTGAGCGACACCCGCAGCGTGCTGGTGTCCGCCGCCACCACATCCGGATTGGTGACATTCGCCCGGAGGACAAACGTTGCGTCCGTTCCGGACTCGATGAGAACGTCCACCGCACTCGCCAGCAGGGAATCAAACTTCACGAGGAAACTCCCCGAGATGGTCGAATCCCCCACGTACTGATGAACACCGTCCATACTCCACAATGAGTAACTGGAAACGACGACGGATGAGTTTGCCTTGTTGTAGAGGCGGAACCCGTTCACATCCATCGCCACGTTGGTAGACGTGACGGTGAAGATGAGCCCGTCGATGCCGACTTTGTCCAACCCGTTCGTGGCGTTGGTGTTGGTGGCCGCCGTGAACTTGAATGCCCCAAACTCGTGGGCTCCGGCCGAAACGCTGGTGCCGTTCGCATCGGGATTGGCATTCACGATGCTGTCGATCTTGGCCCCCACGGTGGTGTTCGGGGAGCCGGTGATGGCCACGTTGGCCGCCGCAAAGCTGGTCCCGATGAACACCTCGCCTTTCGCGACGGTATCACCGTCGTTCCCCAGATAGGTATTCGACGAGTCCGCGCCGCGGACCTGCACGGCACCGTAACCGATAGCACCGTTCATGCGCGGGTCTGCGTCCACGGAGACCGTGAACGTGTCGCCGCTCATGCCGCCCGCATAGTCGGACTTCATCCGCGCCCGCACCAGGATGTGCAGCTCGTCGTTCTTGGGAACGACACACTGCTGGCTCTGCATACGGGCCGTGAAGCGATCCATCCCGGCCGGGACGTAGTCCGAGCCGGTGTTGTTCTGGGTGGCGTACGCGAAAGGCGTAGCCGAGCCCAACATGTACAACTCAAGGCGATCAATGGACCGCGCTTGCGAAGTCGGCACGTCGAATGCCAATTTCGTCACGTCACTGGCTTCGTCCGTGGCCCGGAGGGTCAGGGACAGGACCGGATCGCTGAGCGCGCCCAGGAGAACCTGGTGCGAGGGCAGCGTTTCGGCCTTGGTGACGTACAGACTTCCGTTCCTCGCGAATTTCACCAGAGGCTGTCGCGCCATCGTGACGCTCCAGCCAACCGAACTCCCGTTGGAGGTCCTTTCCACCTCCATAGACTGAAATTCCGATCGCAGTGTCGTGACGGTGAAATTCGCCGCCACATCCGTGCACACCACGAACTTGGCGGTCTGCTCCTTCCCAACGACGAAGCCGCCGTTGGTGATCGTATCGAAGCAGACGTTTCCGAACCCGTCGACCGCCTCGCCGCTCGCGATGATGGTGTCCACCATTCCGTTGTTGTCGGTGTCCACCCACAGCGTGTAGTTGTACCCGTTCGCGAGCGACCCTTCGGCCGCCCGGACGGTCAACTGCGTCACGAGCAGGCTCCCGGCCTCACTGGCCCGGAGCTCCAGCGTCTCGATCGAGACGCTCTTCTGGTTCGCCACGACCGTCATGGTCGTGACCGACGAGAGTTCGCGGCCGGTCATGAAGGGGATGTCGAAGCTCTGGTAATTGCTCACCAGGGTTCCGCCGGGACCCATGAGGGTCACGGATTCCCCCGTCTGCACACTCACCGCAACCGTGTTGTACACGGTGGTGGGCATAAGCAGCCCACCGAAGTCGCAGGGACCTGAGCCCCCGCTGATACGGGCTTGGAGCATATCTCCATTCCGTATCTCATTCGTCGTGTCGACCTGCACCTGCCAGAATTGGCCGCCCGAAAGGGCGTAATCGCTGAAGTCGTAGATGGCGTAACCACTACTGCCTCCCGCGATGTGCGTGCCGACGATCGTCGATCCGGTTTCGCTGTTGTGGAGCATGACCTCATCGATCATGTTCTCCACCGCAGGGAGCGGTTGCCCGCTCGCCTGTTGGCCGTAGACCACCACGTACTGGTGCTGAACCAAAGCCGCTCCGCCGGAAACCTGCGTCTGCAGCGTCGCCAGCGTAACGGTGTCATCCGGGGCATACACCTCGGACGGCGGGCTCAGGAAGTTCACGATCGCCAGAGTGTTCGGGGCGATCGTCACTTCCGACGTCGTGCCGGCCTCCTGCACCGGAGACCGGTACAACTGGCCGTTGACGCCGTAGCCGTAGAGAGACCCCACGACTTCGATGTCCACCGCATTCTCCACGCCCAGCCGGACCGTCTGCCCGACACCATTCGTCACCGTTGCCGTCACGACCACGGGGATGTACGCATCCTCGAGGACCGTGTAGGGGGTGGCGAAGGTGAAGAACAAATGGTCACCGACGACCTGGACGTCATTCGTCAGCAACGTCCCGTTGTCACCACGCCGCAAAGCGTAGTTCGTCATGCTGCCCAGGGAAGCCGTTCCCTCTTGAGTCAACATGGCGCTGTAGAAGGTCTGATCTTCTACGGAATCAACCGACCACGTGAACGACCCGATGACCGCCTCCGTCTGACCGACGTCGACAGTCAGGTCTTGAACGGCAGTGTGACTGTGCGTCACCGTACCGGACTCGACCCCCCCGACCCTGAACACATTGCTCTGGACCGGGATACCGTAGATGTGACCTTCGGCCACACGGACGCTGGGAACGGTGAGCCAATGCTGGCTGCCGCTCACGACGTCCGCCCGGAACACGACATTGAGACTCAACGTTGTCCCCGAACCGGCATCGACGTGAATCGGCCGATCGAAGACGAGATTCACCGACCCACTGCCGGAGAAAGCCATGACGGAGGTAATGCGCGTCTCCCCGAGAGAGGCATACACGCCGACCACATCACGGACATTCCCTTTCCACTGATGACTCACCGACACTCCGGTCACATCCATGTTCCGGTTCTTCGCCATCAGGTCCAACGACTGCATCGTGACCACACTCCCCTGGGGAACGATATCCCCCGTCGGGTTGAGCGGAGACGCGCTGACGATGAGCCCGACCTGCTCCACCAGATTGTGCATCACGGGTTTCACCCCGCTGATGTTGATTCGCCCGTCGTCGATGGGCCGCAGCCGCACATCGCGTGCGTCCACAGCGCCCACCAGCACGCCGAGCTTTCCGCTGGTCAAGACCGGTTCCATACCGGCCACGACCTGCGTGTGCAACACCTGGCCAGGATAGAGCCAAACCGACCGGTTGACGCGGATGTCCGTCATCCCCGTGAGGGGATCGATGACACCCCAACCCATCGTGGTCTCGCACCCGTTCCTGGTGTTGTAATCCAGATCACCCCTGAAGGTGATCGACCGCACATTGCGGTCCATATCGGCGCTTCCCTGCGCCGGGACGAGCACGAGCCCGTCCAGGTGCGAGAGCTTCGCGGCCGAGAAATCGACAGCCGCGATCACTTTGCCCTGGTCCCCTCCGTGGAGGTCCAGAGTGGGGACACGCTGGGAGACCGCGTTGAGAGCGGAAGCAGCGAGCAATTCCCGCCGCTCCAGCCTCTCGAAACGAAGGCTCCGCTCGTTCCCACGCACCGTCCGCACGCCACTCTTCTTCGCACTCATCTTCATGACTCAACCCCTTCACAATAGAGAAAAAAGTAGTACTACCTAGAAAGCCGATAATGCCAAGGAGCGTTTTGCGTAACCGGTTGGCCAAATTCCTTGGCAATTCGGCTTATACGCATTAAACATCCTATCGATTATTGACAGAAAGTCAATATGTTATTATATAGTAGAAATGGCTGCGGACAGCGAAAAATCTGAGATAACTCAATAATTGAACTCAGCACTGTATCTTGCGACATATTCCGTTCTATAAATGTACTCAAGCCTTATACCAATCCTGCGGATCCTCCGCGAAGCGCGCGACGAGCTGCACCTCTTTTTCCTCGATCCTGCCCTGGCTGGAAGCCACTGAAAGGAGTGTTGGAAGTGTCGTGAGAGGATGGAGCTGGATCGACGCAGACTGCGCATTCTCAGTCGCAGTAAGGAATCCGTAGCTGAAGATGGCAAGGACATCGGACACCGTCCCTTTCCCCTCTTCCCGCAACGCCTCGACCGTGGAGATGGAGCTGCCGCCCGTGGAGAGGAGATCCTCGATGACGACGATGTGCTTCCCCGGTCTCAGATCCCCCTCGATGCGCTTCTTCGCACCGTGCTCCTTGGCCTTCGCGCGGACGTAGACGAAGGGGAGCTTCATCCGGTCGGCGACGAGCGCCGCCCAGCCGATGGCCGCGGTGGCCGTGCCCGCGATGACATCCGGCGGGACATGGAGGCAGCGCACGCGGGAGACGAGCGCATTCACGATGTAGTCGCGGGCGTCGGGATGGCTGTAGATCATCCGGTTGTCGCAGTAGATGGGCGAGCGTATCCCGCTCGTCCACGTGAAAGGCTCGTGCGGCGAGAGCTTCACTGCACCGATGCTGAGGAGGAATTCCGCAATTCTCTGTCCTTGTGGCATGACCGAATTGTATCCGCCTCCGGCAGAAATCCCAAATCCCAAAAACGCAAAACCCAAGAACGACTTTTCGCGGTTGGTTATTGGGATTTGGAGCTTGGGACTTCCGGAAGGTTGACGTGGGATCACTACAGCATACAATGATGCGCACATGAGCGTCCGCTCCATCATCAGCAGCATGATTATTACCCCCGCCCTAACGGCGTAGGAGAGCTGCTGACCTGACTACTTCCTCCCGCGCCGACGCGGGTTTTTTGTATCTCCTCCACTTTCTTCCCTTGAGTACTGTCACAACACCCGATCTCCGGCTCATTGAAGACCGACTGGACGTCCTGCGGAAACTGGCGACGCCCGGAACGAATGCCTCCCGCACTCTTGTAGATCACCGTATCCACGAAGCATGTGACGCCGTACAGCAGGCATTGCGACAGTGCGGCAGATGCAACGAAGCCGCGAAACCTGTCTACGATGCATCTCGCGACTTGGAAAGCATGGCCGCTGCAGCCTTTGCACGATCTGCACATGACCAACTGGACCTCCTGGAGAAGAATCCTACCTCCGGCGATCCCGATGCCGTCAGGCTCACGATCGGAACACTGGAAAATTATCTGAGACAAGGAATCAACGGTGTGGATCTTGAGGGATTGCGCCGCAGGTACTCCGCCCTTCTCCATGTCTAACAACACGATCCTGTCCGGCATCATCATGATGATCATCCCCGCCTCCCCGGCGTAGGACGAAGCTGCTGATGCACCCTCCTCCCGCGCCGAAGCGGGAGTTTTTGTATTCATTTCTTCCTCCTCAATGAACACGACAGAATCCACCGGCACCTTCGCGGGAGTGCGCGCTGCACGGGACGCCTTCCCGCCGGACCTCGTCTCAAGAACACGATTGAAGCTCAACGAGTCCGAGGAACTCGAACGGACGTTGCTGCTGAAGCTGGAGAACGAACAGACAGTGCGCTCATACAAGGTGCGGGGCGCGGCGTGGAAGCTCCTTTCTCTCCCGCGGGAACTCCTGCGGCGAGGTGCGGTCTGCGCGAGCGCGGGAAATCACGCACAGGGGTTCGCGGCCTGCTGCAATCTGCTCGGCATGCAGGGAATGGTCTTCGTGCCGGAGCCGACCACGGATCAGAAGAAACTGGCGACGCGCAGGCGGGGCAACGGCTGTGTGGAGATCAGGGTGGAAGGAGCGTATTACGACGAGACGGCGGCCATCGCGCAGGCGTACGCGCGGGAGAGGGAAGCCGCTTTCATCCACCCCTTCGACGACTGGCGTGTGATCGAAGGGCAGGGAACGGTAGCGCTCGAGATCGCGGAGGAGATGGAACGGACAGGACGAACTCTCGAAGCGGTCGTCGTGCCCGTCGGCGGCGGAGGGCTACTCGCGGGAACGATCCTCACGCTCAAGCACACGAACCCCGACGCCGTGATCTTCGGCGTGGAACCGGAAGGCGCGGCGTGCATGGCCGCATCCGTCGCAGCCGGCGAACCAGTGCATCTGAAGCATGTGGACACCTTCGTCGACGGAGCTGCAGTCGCCCGCCCGGGTGACCGGCCGTTCTCGATTGTCAGCGATGCCGTTCGCGAAGGCAGGGTGAAGCTCCTCACGGTTCCTAACATCCACGTCGTCGCGGCGATGCATCGTCTCCTCCAGATCGACGGGGTCATCGCCGAACCTGCCGGCGCACTCTCCGTCGCCGCGATCGATCGGATCATGCCGGATTTGGATGGAAAGGGTGATGTCGTGAGCATCATCTCCGGTGGGAATATCGATTTTGAGCGGATGAAAGAAGTGTTCAGGCTCATCGAACGGCACCGCACCTCTCTGCAGGAATGTTTGAAACCGGTATGATAGGGACGTGATCAATCCCGCTCTCGAATCCCGCCTCCGCGAACTCGTCACCGTCTTCCTCGCGGAGAATGCGAAGCTGAACCTCTCGGCATTTCGCACCGAAGAACAGTGCTGGACGGGCAACGTGCTGGATTCGTTGGCGGCTCTGGAACTGCCACCCTTCACGGGCAGGGTCCTCGACCTTGGCACCGGTGGCGGCTTCCCCATGCTCCCGCTCGCTCTCGCACTCCCTGACGTGCGATGCGCCGGTCTGGATTCCGTCCAGAAGAAAGTGGATGCGACGAACAGGATCATCGCGGCGATGAACATGCAGAACGCGCAGTGTCTCTGCGGACGGACGGAGGTCTTCGGTCGCATGCCGGAGCACCGTGAGCGCTACGACGCCGTCCTCGCACGGGGCGTCGCGGAGATCACTGTCCTCCTGGAGTACGCGAGTCCGTTCCTGAAACCCGGCGGCCGCATCGTGCTCTGGAAGTCGATGAACGTTGAAGAGGAATTGAAGGAATCCGGACACGCCCAGAAAGAACTGTACTGTCGTCTCCTCGATCGCCACGTCTACGAACTCCCCGGTGACTGGGGAAAGCGGCAGTTGCTCGTCTTCGAGAAAACCGCGCACCTGTCCGGGAAGTATCCGCGGGAAGTGGGCGTGCCGAAGAAGAAGCCGTTGCGATGAGGATGGTCTGCCGGAGTATACTGCCGACCAATGACCGCCGATTCCGCGCGCCTCGTCGCGCTCCTCAAGGAGAAGAAGCCGCTTGCCGCCATGCTCGCGCCATCCTTTCCGATCGTGTACGACTACCCCGAGATCGTCGCACGGCTGCGGAAGCTTGGATTTGCGTACGTTGTGGAAGTGACGGCCGGCGCGAAGAAGACAAACGAGGAGGTCCTGGAACTCCTGAAGAAGAATCCGACCGCCCGCTTCATCACCAGTCCCTGCCCGGGCTTCGTGCGCATGGTGCGGTCCAAGTACCCGCAGCTCCTGCCCTACCTCGCGTTCAAGGCCGACTCCCCGATGGTGGCGACGGCCCGCATCGTCCGGGAGAAGTACCCCGGCGCCGTCCCGGTCTTCATCGGCCCGTGCGTGGCGAAGAAGCTGGAGAGCTCGGAAGACTATCCGGATCTGAACATCCTCGTCCTCACCTACCGCGAGCTGGACACGGTATTTCAGGAACTGGGAATCGGCGAAGTGAACGACGAAGGCGCGTCCTTCGACATCTCCGAGGAAACGACCCGCATCTATCCCATGGACGGCGGTCTCACCCTCACGAGCGGCGCGAAAAGCATCCTCAAGGAGGAAGAGTTACGCATCGTCTCCGGCTGGAAGGACATCCCGAAGGTGCTGGCGGAATTTGACGCCAACCCCTCCGTCCGCTTCGTGGACATCCTCTTCTGCGAGCAGGGCTGCATCAACGGCCCCGGTATCGGAAGTACGCTCACGCTCGACCAACGCAAGGAGAAGGTTCTCGCCTTCTCGAAGAACCAGTACCACAGTCACTTCAATTGCCTGGAGAGCCTTTGAGAGGAAACCGATGAAGCCGAAGAATCCGATGAAACCGACGATTCTCAGGTATAGTGTCGCGGATACGTCCTCGGTTTCTTCGGTCTCGTCGGATACTTCGGACTCTTCTCTCATGCCAAAGCCCTATACGCCGAATGACAAGTGGAGCCAGCGCGCCGCGCGGGAGGGGTTCCGTGCGCGTTCGGTCTACAAGCTGCAGGAGCTCGATGAGCGGTTCAAACTGCTCCACCTGGGTATGAATGTGCTGGATCTGGGTGCGGCGCCGGGCAGCTGGCTGCAGTACGCGTCACAGAAGGTCGGGGAAACGGGGAAAGTGGTCGGTCTCGATCTGCAGGCCATCGCCGAGGTGGAACCAAACGTGTCCGTCCATCGCACGGACATCACGGATGAGGAGGCAGTCGCGAAAGCGTTGCAGGAAGAAGGACTGGAGACGGTGGATCTGGTCCTCTCCGACGCAGCACCGAACACGAGCGGCGTGCGTGACGTGGACCAGTGGCGGTCGGTGGAACTGACGCAGGCCGTCTGCATCACCGCTGCGAAGTTTCTGCGGAGCGGCGGCTCCTGCATCGCGAAAGTCTTCCGTGGCGCAGACTTCGACGAGCTCCTGCGCTGGATCAAGACGCGCGGCATCTGGAGGGACGTGCGCGTGACGAAGGTGTCGGCGAGCAGAGACCGGAGCATCGAAGTGTATCTGGTCATGAGGAAGAAATGAGTGGAACCGAAATCTCAAGTCCCAAGGATCCAAATCCCAAGAACGTTCACTCCGATTGGGGTTTGAGATTTGGGGCTTGGAGCTTCTAAAGAGTGTTTATTGGTTTCCGCCTCCGCCATTCGCTATACTCCCAACCATGCTCGTCCTGAAGCACGTGACGAAGAAGTACGGAAAGACCGACGCCATCACTGATGTTTCGCTGCGCGTCGATCCGAAGGAGTTTGTGTGTATCCTCGGACCTGCCGGCTCGGGCAAGACGACGCTCCTGCACCTCCTCGCCGGACTCGATGCTCCGACGAAGGGCTCGGTGGAGATCGACGGCGTGGATCTCCGCCAGGTTCCGGAAACCGGGATACGGCTCCTGCGGCAGCGCACGGGAATCGTCTTCCAGGACGGAAGGCTCCAGGAACACGCGACCGTGGAGGAGAATGTCTCCCTGCCGCTGGAGGCCCTTGGTTTGCCGGATCCCGTCATCAGGAAACGCGTGCCTGCGTTGCTGAAGCTCTTCGGGCTGGAGACGAAGACGCGCTTCTTCCCGAGTCAGCTCTCGGCGGGCGAGAGGGCAAAGACGGCGATCGCGCGTGCTTTCGTCGGCAAACCGCTCATCCTGATCCTCGATGAACCCACGGCGCTCCTCGACCGGACGGAGACGGAGAGCGTGATGGCGCTCCTCCGCGATCTCTCGATCGCCGGCACGACGATCATCCTCGGCACGCACGATGCCAGCATCGCCGCTCTCCTGCCGGCACGCGTCGTCTCCATCGAACACGGAAGGATCGCAGCCGACAAGATCGTGCGGGAGGAGAAGAAGGCGGAGCCGGCGAAGCAGCAACCCCACCGCGTCTTCCAGCATGAACCTCTGCAGCAGGAAGAGGAGGAACTTCTGGTCCGTCGCGTGCGCTCAAGCACCGTCAAAGAAGCGAGCCGCAAGATCCACATCACGTCGATCGGATCCGCTTGAACCGTTGATTCGTTGTTTCGTTGTGCGCTACTCCCCCTTCACCAACACACCGTCGGGCATTTCTCGGTGCGATCGAGCCGTTCTAGAAACTTTCGAATGCCGGCTCCCAGTTCCTTCGCAGGAACCGTATGGACCGGTTTCGCTCCTTCCGGAGGAACGATCGGCCCCATCTGTCGGAGTTGTTCGGAAGAGTGTTTCATGGAAGAGAACAAGGACTTTTTCGATGGTATCAGAGAATCCCAAACGAGCAAACGAGAGCGTTCGAGCTAACGAGCTAACGAGCAAACGATTTGCTACACTTCGATCATGCCCAAGAAACCTCTGTCCTATAAACAAGCAGGAGTGGATATCGACGCTGCAAACGCCACCAAGAAACAGATGCGTGACGATTTGAAGTCTTCCGATCCGCGCGTCCTGAATAGCGTCGGCGCCTTCGGCTCGCTCTTCGAAGCCAGTTTTCCGGACTACAAGCACCCGGTGCTCGTCCTGAAGACGGAGGAACCGGGAAGCAAGCAGCTCCTCTCCATCAAACACGGAAGAGTGCGGGAGATCTGCGAAGACATGCTCCACCACCTCTTCAACGACATCGCGGTGATGGGGGCCGTGCCACTCACGGTGCAGGACGCCATCATCTGCGGGAAGATGGAGGCGGCAACCGTCCGCACGATGGTCAAATCCATGGCGGAGATCTGCCGCACGCACGGCTGCTCGCTGACCGGCGGGGAAACATCTGAACAACCTGGAACCTTGGCTGCCGGCACGTACGTCCTCACCTCCAGCGTCGTCGGGGTCGTGGAGAAGGCGAAGATCGTGGACGGGTCGAAGATCCGGGAAGGCGACGCGGTGATCGCGGTGGCGAGCAACGGCCTGCATACGAATGGCTACTCGCTCGTCCGGCGCCTCATGGACGAACGACCGGAGATCGCGGACGACAAGGTGAATGGCGAAACCTTCCTCGATGCGATTCTCAAGCCGCACACGAGCTACCTGAAGGGTTTGCGCGGCCTCTTCGATCTGCCCGAACTCCACGGGATGGCGCACATCACGGGCGGAGGCATCGCCGAGAACCTGGATCGGGTCCTCCCCGGCAACCTGGACGCTTCGATTGACCGGTCTCAGATCCGCATCCTCCCGATTTTCTCGCTCATTCGCTCTGCCGGGAACGTGAGCGATACGGACATGCTGCGCACCTTCAACCTCGGCGTCGGCCTCACGATCGTCGCGGACCCCGCGAGTGTTCCCGTCATCACGCGCCACCTCTCGGATCAGGGATACGAGAGCTATCCCGTCGGCACGGTCATGAAGGGACGAAAGACGGTGCGGTTCACAGGCGAATTCCAGTGGCAATAACCGCTACGGAGGAGCGATTCTCCATTTACTCTTGCCAAGAATCAGAAGAGGGAGATACTGCTCGCGTCATGTTTACACGCGTTATTTCCTCCGATATCTCCTGCCTGCTTATGAAGCGGGCGGCGGGTCGGTACGCGTGAAGACTTTCTCTCACTCTTCCCCCCCTCCCGCCCAGAAAGAGAGGGATTTTCCCCTATTCCTTCCCCATCCCATGACCACCATCGTCTCTCAGGTGAACGTCGTTGTGAGCAATGTGATCGGTTCGCTGGCCGCACTCGGTGACAAGCTGCGCGCCGCGGACGTGAACATCAATGCCATCTCCTGCACACAGGGTGGCAGCAAGACCCTGGTGCACCTCATCGTGGATGAGCCGGAGGACGCGATGATGATGCTCCAGCCGCTCTACAAGGTGACGACGAGCGAGGTGTTCGCGTTCAAGATGAAGAACAAGCCGGGATCGATCGCCAGCATCGCGCGCGCCTGCGCGGCGGCCGACATCAGCATCGTCAACATGTACGCCACGACCTGCGGCAGGGGCAAGGATGCCATCGTCTACGTGATCGTGGACGACATCGCGAAAGCCAAGGAGCAGATGAAGTCCTGGGAAAAGAAGTTCGGATCGATGTTGCCGTAGAACATACGGGCACGATGCCAAACTTCCATGCGGTTGACTCATAACAAAATATGGATTATAATATCATTACATATCCATATCACTCCCATGCCCATTTCTTCCGTCGTGAGCCATTCCAGCGACTTCGACATACTGGATGCGGCGCTGAACGGACGCGATCATATTCAAACACGGACATCCAAAGGCTTTGCGCATATCAGTAAAGTGCCGGCGGGATACATCCCCGTGACGGTCATTAACCCCCATGGAATACAAGCAATATTCAGGGTGTATTCCAATGGTCGAATTGAGGAAGGCGCAGGAAAACTGTTCGTCCGTCAGGGTGGAGGAGTATCGAAACACGAGCATCAAACGCCCCGGGTAAACGTATCCGAAATCCTTTCAGAAATTGAACGGTCAGAAGACTACTGACGAGGGGGGAATAATCACCTTCATCAGAAAGGTTGATATTGATGTAATACAATATTTACTGTATAATGTAAATACCCACAAAAACCGCAATGCTTCGCGTCGATTGCCACTTTCACCCCAATTTCGCCTTCTTCCTCCCGGAAGCCGTGCGCCGCTGGCAGGCGAAGAGAATCTGGAAGGCGTTTCAGAAGCGGAAACTGGACTGTGTGTTCATCTCTGAACATGCCTACAAGCACCCGGCACGGTCATTCGGAACGCTCGAACGTTACAGACCGAACGACGCGACCACGGTCATCATCCCGGCGGTGGAAGCGCTGACGAAGGAAGGCATCGACGTCATCGTCTTCTCGCGGGATACGCACGTGTATGCGCAGCGCGATATCCTCACGCCCTTTGGTCTCCCGATCAGGAAGCTCATTGACCGCGTGCGCCGGGATCCCCGTCTCCACGGCGTGATTCCCCATCCGTACGCACCCAGTGAGACCGGCTTCCTGCGCTTCCGGACGGCCACGGAGTTGCGAAAGGACGAACGGACGCTCCACTTCGCGGAGAAGTACAACGGGGCGCTCCAGTCTCTCGAGGCACTCCTCGTGCAACTGCGCCTCGCACATCTGCTCCGTCGCTTCAACCTTCGCATCCGACACACTCTCACGTGTCCGGCGCAAGCGGTCCCCGCGGGGATCATCGCGCTCGGCGGGAGCGACGCCCACCACCTGTGGGATCTCGGAAGCTGTCTCAGGATCAACGCCCCGAAGATTCGCCGCTCCTTCGATGAACTCTTCGACGTCATCACATCGGGCGGATCGGGGCGCTCGTTTTCATGGGAAAGCAGGGGGCGATTCCCGCTCCTCACATTCTTCGTCGATGCGATGACCGCGCTGCGGGAACGGTGCATCAAAGGATTCCATCTCTACGCAGTGGATCTGTCGCAGGCGGAATAGGACGTCGAGCAGCGGGAAACGATCTGCTAGAGTGCCTTCGTGGGTCGTATCCTCGTCACCGGCGGAGCGGGATTCCTCGGACAGTACCTCGTGCGGGAATTGGCACAGGCGGGACATGTCGTGTCGGTCATTGATTTGAAGCCGTCCGCTTTCCCTGTGTTGGACATCGTTCCGCTCTGCGAGCGCATCTCCTACGACGTGGATGTAACGAAACCGGAGTCGCTCCGGGGGCACTTCGACGGTGTGGACACCGTCTACCATCTCGCTGGCATCGTCTCATTCTGGAAGAAGCACGCGGCGCTCCTGGAACGCGTGAACGTCGCCGGGACCCGCACGGTTCTTGCCGAAGCGGCACGTGCCGGCGTCCGGAGAATCGTGCATGTGAGCTCCGTCGCTGCCATCGGGTATGGGGAAGGGGATGAGCCGGTTGACGAAGAGTTCGTCTTCGACTGGCCGCAGGCTCAACACAAGCACTACATGCGCACGAAACACCTCGCCGAAGAGGAGGTACGGGCCGCTCTCCGGCAGGGGACAGACGTGATTGTGGCGAATCCCGGGCTCATGTGGGGACCGGGGGACATGACCAACTCGGCGAACCTGATCGGAAACCTTCAGCGGAGGAAGATCCCCGGCTGCCCGCCGGGGGGCACGAACATCGTCGATGTACGCGATGTCGCACGGGGACTGCCTCTCGTGGAAGCCAAGGGCCGCAGCGGAGAACGCTACATCCTCGGAGGGGAGAACATCGCCTTCCGGCGCGTGTACGACGTCATCGCTCATACACTCGGCGTCGCTCCTCCATCACTCGTGTTCCCGAACTTCTCAAAACCGTTTCTCACGGCCCTTCTCGGTCTCCTCGAATCCGTCCGGTCTTCCCCCCCGCCTCTCACCGCCGATCAGATGGACAGCTCCTTTCGCTGCCGGTACTTCCGCAGTGACAAGGCGCGCCGCGAGTTGGGTTGGGAGCCGGAGATCAGCTTCGAGCGCATGATCACAGACACAGTGGCGTGGCTCCGTTCGCATGCGCTCCTCCCCGCACAATGAATCCCGTCCTCGTCACAGGCGCGTCGGGCATGCTGGGGGCCGGCTTGTGCCGGCATCTCGTGGAGGACGGGGAAGAGGTGGTGGCCCTGGTGCGACGACCACTCACGCACCCGCTCCTCTCGGGACTCGCCATCCGGCAGACGATCGGCGACTTGCTCGATGAGGATTCTTTGCGCAAGGCAATGGAAGGCTGCGAAGGTGTGTACCACGCGGCAGGCGCCATCTCCTACCGGGATGCCGACCGCGGGCACCTCTACCGTACCAACCTGGAAGGAACGCTCAATGTCCTCCGGGCCGCAGCGGACTCATCGATCCGGCGCGTGGTCTTCACCAGTTCCACCGCAGCTGTGGGAATCCCGGACGATGACCAGGAACCTCTCCACGAAGGGAGCGCCTTCCACCCCCGGTACGAGCGCGTGCCGTACATGGCGTCCAAGCGCGCCGCCGAGGAGGCCGCGCTGCAACAGTCGGATGTGGAAGTGGTTGCCGTGAACCCTGCCACCATCTACGGGGAAGGCGACGTCTACTTCAATACCGGCGCGCTCTTCCGGCAGATCGCCCAGAAGAAACTCGGGTGGGTTCCCCCGGGAGGGACATCCGTCGTCTCCCTGCAGGACTGCGTGGACGGACATCTGCTTGCCATGGAGAAGGGCGTCCCCGGGCAGCGCTACATCCTCTCGTCCCACCATCCCTCATACCGTGAGCTCATGGGCTCGATGGCGAAAGCACTCGGCGTCGAGGCTCCGTCACGAACTATGCCGCGTTCGCTCGAGCCGCTCGCATGGTTTGCGGGCGCCCTCCACGACCACTGCGTGCCGGCATCACTCCAACACCGCACATTCTCCCGACATGTCGTGAATATCGGCTTCCGGAAGCGCTTCTTCGACTCCACACGTGCCCGAAAGGATTTGGGGTGGACTCCCGTGCAATCGCTCGACGACATGATCGCCGAAGCCGCAGCGTTCTACGCACAGTACAAACTGCTCTGATTCTTCAACGTCGAATCCCGAACTTCCGAAGCACCTTCGCCGGTGCCAGCAGGAGGAAGAGAGCGACGAACGCCGCGAGGAAGAGAATATTCAGCGCGGACCCCGAACCAATCCGCGTCCCGATCAGCGCAAGCACGAGGGCGACGGCACCGACGAGAGACGCGACCCACGCCCAGAGATTGAGAACCAATGAGGCGCCGATGAGGATGTCCAGGACGGCCGTCACCTGCATGAGCGGCTTCAGGGAACCGAAGATGCGGATCATGGCCCAGGGCTGGAGGAGCGAAGCCCAGACGCTCGGCTGCAGAAGGATGCTGACGCCGGTCCAGACGAAGGCGATGCCGAGGCCGAGACGGAGGACGAGGATGGCGGATTTCTTCATGGGACAGGGGGAAACGCGCGAAATGATAGAGCAGAGCAGATGCCGTGTACACCGATCCTGCCTCACCCCCTCTCGACGGGCCGGCACGAGCGGAATGCCCCGCATGTTCGTTTCTGTTTCCTGTTGACTCCCCTCTCACCGGAGAATAATATTTAGATGATTTTCGAAATATCGAACTATGGATTCCGTCTTCAAAGCCCTCTCCGATCCCACGCGGCGCACGATCCTGAAGCTCCTGAAGAGGAGAGACATGAACGTGACCGAGATCGCCCAGCACTTCGGTATCACCGGCGCCACCCTGAGTCACCACCTCGACACTCTCAGGCAGGCGAACCTCGTCGTCACGGAACGACGCGGCCAGTTCATCATCTACTCCCTCAATACGTCCGTCCTCGAGGACGTCCTCCTCTCTTTCTCCTCTTTCTTCTCCAAGTAAGTATGGACACCTCCACCCTCCGCAGAGCCCTCACCCCGCTCAGCGTCCTCAAGAACCTGTTCGTCCTCGGCATGTTCGCCGCGGGAGCATTCCTCTACGATCGCCTCCCCGATCCCGTCCCCTCGCACTGGGGGCTCACGGGCGCCGCGGACGGCTTCACGCCGAAACCGTGGGGTGTGTGGCTCATTCCACTCGTCGCACTCGCGATGGTCGTGCTCTTCCCGATCTTCAAGAGGATCGACCCGAAGCGCGAGAACTACGAAGCGTTCGCACGCATATGGGAACTCATGCAACTCAGCTTCGTCGCGTTCATGGCCTACATCTACGCCATGCAGCTCTACCTCTCCTTCAATCCCCTGCCGTCACCGGATTTCGTCGGCCGCTTCGTCACGTTCGGCATCGGCATCCTCTTCGTGATTCTCGGGAACTACATGGGCAAGATCCGGCAGAATTTCTTCGTGGGGCTGCGCACGCCGTGGAGCCTCTCGGACCCGGAAGTCTGGAACAGGAGCCAGCGATTCGGCGGCTGGGCGTTCGTCCTCGGCGGGCTCGCCGCCATGGCCAACGCATGGCTCTGGTGGAACGGGCCGATCCTCTTCTTCGCCATCGTCATCTTCATCGCCATCGTTCCCATCGTCTACTCGTACCTCGTGTTTCGCGAACGCAAGGAGGGGAAGAGCGGCACAGGCATGAAGTCTTTCACTCTCCTCATCCTGTTCTGTCTGTTCGTCATCGCGTGCGTGGTGGTCGTCATGCGGCTCACAGGGAGCGAAGACACGTGGATCTGTTCCCAGGGACAATGGGTGAAGCACGGGAATCCGAGCATTGCGATACCGACTTCTCCTTGTCCGTAAGCGCAATTCTCTCTCCTCTTGCACTTGATGTGCAGCCGAGGTAATGTACTTTTGTAATGGTACGAAGGTACTCCCTCTCCTGGCGCGACTTCCGTCGGTGGTGACCGCGTCGTGACGTAGGATCTTCCGCGGCCGCCTGCCGCGTTTTTTATGTACCTTCCCCCTCCTCACCATGACCCGCTTCGATATCACCCCCGACAACCAAGGCCTCTTCGGACGGTACGGAGGCCAACAAGTCCCAGAAACGCTCAAGCCCGTCTTCGACGAGATCGACCGTGCGTACCGCCGTCTGAAGGCCACTCCTGCGTTCCGGGAAGAACTGCACCGCTTCCTCCGTGACTACGTCGGCCGGCCCTCGCCGGTCTACCACGCACGCAACCTCAGCGGGAAGTACGGCGCGGACATCTTCCTCAAGCGCGAGGATCTGAACCACACCGGCGCGCACAAGATCAATCACACCATCGGCGAAGTGCTCCTCGCCAAGCACCTCGGAAAGACGAAAGTCATGGCCGAGACGGGCGCGGGTCAGCACGGCGTCGCGCTCGCCACGGCGGCCGCCGTCCTCGGCATCGACTGCGACATCTACATGGGCACGGTGGACATCGAGAAGCAGGCGCCGAATGTGCTGCGCATGAAAGCCCTTGGCGCCACCGTCGTCCCCGTTTCCCGCGGGGCGGCGACGCTCAAGGAAGCCGTGGACGCCGCGCTCGAAGCCTTCCTCGGAGATCCGCAGCACCTCTTCTTCGCCATCGGCTCCGTCGTGGGTCCCCACCCCTACCCCATGATGGTGCGCGACTTCCAGCGGATCGTGGGCGAGGAGGCGCGCGCACAGATCCTGGAAGCGACGCACAAACTTCCCGATCACCTCGTGGCCTGCGTGGGCGGGGGGAGCAATGCC
The DNA here is from genome assembly GCA_041666245.1 of Candidatus Peribacteraceae bacterium. Classification (GTDB taxonomy): domain Bacteria; phylum Patescibacteriota; class Gracilibacteria; order Peribacterales; family Peribacteraceae; genus CAIKAD01. The sequence goes on along the minus strand of JBAYHG010000005.1, from coordinate 51,361 downwards.
ATCGGGCTCTTCTCCGCATTCCTCGAAGACAGAGAAGTGCAGATGCACGGCGTGGAACCGGGCGGTCGCGGCACGAAGCTCGGCGAGCATGCGGCGACCCTCACGTACGGCACGCCGGGCACGCTCCACGGCATGTTCACCTACCTCCTGCAGGATGAGAGAGGCGAACCGGCCCCCGTACATTCCGTGGCTTCCGGTCTGGATTATCCGGGCGTCGGCCCGCAGCACAGCTTCCTCAAGGATGAAGGCCGCGTGCGGTGCGAGGTGATCTCGGACACCGAGTGCATCGACGCGTTCTACGAGCTCTCCCGGACGGAAGGCATCATCCCGGCGCTCGAGAGCGCGCACGCCGTCGCCTTCGCGATGAAGCTGGCGAAGGAATGCCCCGGCTCATCGATCCTCGTGAATCTCTCGGGCAGAGGCGACAAAGATGTCGATTACGTCATGGAGCACTACCCGCTTCCCGCATGAGCAGGCCGCAAACGTGTCATGGTGAGCGTCGTCGAACCATGACATTCATACCAATCAGCCGTCGTCATGGCGAGCCTGCCGAGCCACCCTTCGGCTACGCTCAGGGTGACACGCTCGTCTCGAACAGCACCGAACCGCTTGGCGTCTCCCGTAGCCGCACGACCTTCGCTGTCTTCGTCGCCGTCTCCGCGAACTGGTCGAAGAGAAAATTGCCGAGTCCGCGGAAAATCGGCTTGCCGGCGTAGATCTCCATGTCGCCCGGAACGTGGCTGTGAACTGCGATGACGGCGTCGGCTCCTGCATCGATGAAAGAGTGGTACAGGGCGTCCTCGTCCGCCGTCGTGAGCGCACTGTACTCCGTGCCGCCGTGGACGTAGACAACACGCAACTTGTCATCTTTCGATGCTCTGAGCGCATCCAGAACTTTCTGCCGCGCCCGCTTCCCGGCGATCTCCAGCCGGTCCTCCGCGGGATTCAGGATCGGCGTGAAGGCGAAGAGGCGCAGATCCCCGGCTTCGACCGGGTCAAAGGAAAGAGGAACTTCCCCATCCTCAGAAATCATCCTGACTGTCGCGTCCAGACCTGCAACGCCCCTGTCGAACATGTGATTGTTGAGCGTGATCCATTGCGTCGCGACCTCCTTCAGCCCCCGCCACGTCGAGCGCTCATTGCAGAAGATGAAAGGGTTGTCACTTGGAACACACCCTTCGCCGATCGGCCCTTCCAGATTGACGACGCGCGCGCCGGAACCGGACCAGAACGCACGGAGCGAAACCGGAACTTTGGGTACTTTTCCCTCCGCCCGCGTGACCGTCACATCGCCGGCGAAAGCGGCATCGGTGCCGGAAAGTTTTGCATTCTCGTAGAACACCATCGCGAAGTGGCTCGTGGTCTCCTTCACGTCCGGCTCGTTCAGAATACGTGCGGAGTTCGTGTGCCTGATCACAGACGGATTGAAGAAATCACCGCGGTCCGCGACATTCGCGAGGAGCCACAGGCAACCGGGGCAGTCGCTCTGCGCGGGAATCCGGAGCCGCGCGATGCCGTCGAAATCCTTGGCGAAGAGTGTCTTCGCCGTTGCTTCATCAGACACGTCAGCTTCTTCCAGCGGCAAATAATGGGAGAAGTCGGAGGAAACGACGAGGACGGTGTCTCCCGTGAGGAGCGGCTCGAGGACGGGGAGCGCGTCGCGCCACGGCTTCGAGGTGGAGAGGACGAGCGGGACGATTTTCACGCCGGGCTCGTAGTGCGCGAGAAAGGGCAGAACGCCGGTGATGCCGTGCTCCTTGCGAAAGAGCGACGGAGAGGAAGTCACGAGCGGAGAATCCGGAATGACGCTGTCCGTTTCCACGGTTCCGAGCTGCGTCCTGAAGGAGCCACGCATCGTGCAGAGGAGCGTCGGACAGGCCGCGAAATGATCCGGCGAGAGGAGGACGATGCGCGAGATCTTCTGCTTCGAGAGCATCCGGATCCCGGCGGCAATCGTCTCGGACGCCGTCAGGTGGTGCGGCACGATGGCGGCACGAATGCGATAGCCCGCGGACGGAGTCACGCTCCTGTCCGCCCTGTAAATACCGGAGAGGAACTGCTGCGGAGAATCGTACGCATCCGGAATCGTGACGAACGCATCCGCGCGCCCGCACCCGGCGAGGAGGACGAGTGAAGCGGCAATGAAGGAACGTCTGATCATGACATCACTTTCCGAGGATCGGCAGGTACCAGCCGTTGTCTGCGGGCCACAACGCTTTGTCCGTGTACTTGTAGGGCTCCCATTCGTCATTACCGGTGTAGAACTTCTCCTGCCACTGCTCGTCGGTCATGCGCTTGCCGCCGTAGGGTTCCGTGAATTCGTACTGGGAGTACGTGAATCCGACCGAGAGGCGCGGACCGTTGACATCCTTCACCGCGACGAGGATCACGCGCGGCACGCCGATGCCCTCGTAGAGAATTCTCGTGGGATTCTGACTGTCGCCGCCCGTGTGAACGTCGGCGAGGAGCGCGGTGCGCTTGTCCTTGGCCGGGAGGATGGGCCCCTCCACGGACTCGGGCAGCGTGTCATCCAGCTTCTCGACGAGCATCCGGATCTGCTCCCAGCGGCTCCCGTCGGCAACGCCGTTCGAGGTGCAGGTCTTCCCGGGGTTCATCATGTCCGGATCCGAGCGCGAGACGAGCTTCTCATCGACCTTCGCATTCGTGAGCTCGTCTTCGACGTACGTGTTCACCTGCTCGAGGAGCGTGACGTACGCATGCAGTGCCTGGAGATTCTTCAGCTCGAACCCGCGTTCGGAGATCCCCTTCTCCGTGCGCGACGCCAGGTACAACAGACGCGCGTACATCCGCGGCTGCGGCTCGATGTAGCCTTTGGGCGGCTCGGGGACTTTGCGCGTGTCACACTCGGCGCCCCCGCCACCCAGCTCCGCGAAGGACTGCTTGGCGTAGAGGAGGGTCGCGTGGCGCATCTCGGTCCAGAAGCCCGCGGCTGTCTGGAGCGTCTTCACATTCCACAGCGGTGACTGCATGAATCGTGGGAGCTTCTCGAGGTTCGCTTTCTGCCAGTCGAAGAGACCCTTGATCGCCCAGAGGGAAATCGAGTAAACATTGCGCTGCCAGTAGTCACTCTCGAGCGTCGCCGTCTCCGCCGTGAGATCGGCCATGCCCTTGTCCACCGCGGGGCCGTAGTCCTTGTAGAAATCGAGCGTGGGTATCTTGCTCCGGGCGTAGTCGGAGCCGAGGAGCGCCATCACTTCGAGGGAGGAAGCCATGGGAGGGAGCTTGCCGGGGTAGCCCGGGCGCGGCGCCTCGTCGCCCTGCGTCAGGAATCCCGTCCAGTAGGAATCCAGCAGGAACTTCTCCGAGAAGAAGCGCATGCCCTTCGTCGCATCCAGCACATCCTTCGATTGCACCTTGCCGACGGAGGGATAGATGGCGGCAAGCCCCTTGATCTTCGGATCATGCGCATTCTTCAGTGCGTCCATGACCGCCTGCTCCTGATTCGTCTTGCCCTTGGCATTCGCCAGCGCATTCATGTAGTCCACGGGCGTCAGATCGTCGCTCTCGCCCACGAGGAAGGTGATCATGGATTCCAGATCGGCATAGTCACGCATCTGCTGCGGGAACTCGGCGAGGAGCTGCGTGGCGGAGAATGCGTACGTCGTGAGTGCGGGACTCTTGAGGAAGAACGGCACCTTGTTCATCCACATCACCGCGCGAAAGTACTGACGTCGCAACGAACTGTTCGTATAGTGGCTGCGCGGCGTGAACTGCGTGAAGTCCACCTGGAACGTGATATTCGTGAGTGCGGCGTACTCCTCGAATTCCTTCTTGAAGACCACAGGCGTCTTCCTTCCCTCCGCCGCGTAGACCTCCTTCAGGTCTGCAAGCACCGTCTCCTCGCTCGCACTGTCCATCTTCAACCCCTTGATGAACGCGGCGACATTCTCGTACGTGTCGATCTTCGTATCCGCATCGGCGAAATCCTGCCCCACCTGATCGGGATTCTTCATCTCCCCACCCGTGTAGAAGTCCCCCGTCGTCGGCTGCTTGCCGACAGTCTGGAGGATCGCGTACGGGATCGAGAAGTAGTTGCGCACCTTCTGCCACTTCGCCTTCTCCTCCGGCACGATGGTTCCCTCGATCTTCTTGGCCGCCGCCTTGTAGAAGGTCTCCGTGAGCGTGGCGAGCGCCGGCTCGAAGCGCGTGTTCTCCATCTCCTTCAGGAGTTCCGTGAAGAGGATGGTGTAGATGTTCGCGAAGACGTCGGCGGTGTAGAAGACGCTGTTTTCTGGCTTGCGGTCGCGGGGATCGCTCTTGCCGCTCACCGTATGGTAGAGCCCCACGAACTCCCGTGCGCGGTCGAAGACCCGCGACGCCGAGGGGAAGGTCGGCCGGATGGACGTGTCGAGGAGATTCTTCACGAGGAACTTGTTCTCCGAGAGGAACTTCTTCTCATCCGCGGAGAGCGTGAACCCGTACGCCTTCTCGATCGCCGAAAGATTCTGGATCTCACTCGTCGAGAAGTCCTTCGCGAGACCCGCATCCAGGGGACCGACGAATTCCTCGTAGACCGCCTTGGTGCCGAACTCCGCCGCCTCCACTTTCCTGAATTCTCCGGATGGAATCGTCGGGAGCGTGGTTGTCTTCGGAGCAACCGAACAACCGGAGAGAATCAATGAACAGAGCAGGATGGAGGCGAGTGCGCGCTTCATGGGAAGAGGGGGGAACGGTTTCCAGAGGTATTCTACGGCATTGAGAATATTTTGATACAAATTGGAAGAAACCGAGGAAGCCAAAGAATCCGAGGAAACCGACGATCCCTTCGATGAGCTCCTCGGATTCCTCGGTTTCTTCGGATGCGTCGGAATCCTCTCATCTGTAACAAATCTCCTCTTCATCCGTACTTACAGTTACATCTCCCCCCGTTCTCCCATGTCCCCCCGCATTCCCCTCTACGCCACCCTCACTCTCCTCACCCTCGCGCTCCTCACGGCCTGCGAGATCGCCACAGACAGACTGCAGGACCGGACGGCGGCCGAGGAGTACATCCGCGCGAACATCACGCAACTGAGCACGCAGCCCGCGGTCCTCGGCGGTACGTTCTACGTGACGGACATCCAGTGGGCGGATGACGGGACAGCGACCGTGAAGTACGAAGACAACCACATCGCGCTCGTCGGGGAGACGAAGATCGACAGCTCGGTGCCCGTGACCGTCGCAATCCTCACAAACGTGCGGGAAGATGTGCCGCCTCCGTCGTCGCAACCGGGTCGTGCCCCCGCGAAGGAAGGCGAATTCTGCGGCGGCATCGCGGCGTTCCAGTGCGAGGAAGGACTCACCTGCAAACTCGACGGAACGTATCCGGATGCTGGAGGCGTGTGCGTGAAGAAGTGAGCGTCATGCGGTTCCCTCTATCTCCTCGACACTCTTCCTTGCGATGGCCGCATATTTCTTCGCCTTCTCATCGCCGCGCCGCTCCAATGCAAACGCGAGCTGCAGAAGTTCCTCCACATTCCCCGCCCGCTCGAACGACGCGATGGCATTGTGGTAGTCGCCATCCTGTCTGCATCGCCTGCCGCAGGTATTGAGGAGACCGGGCGTGAACGGAAAAGGATCCTGCACGGGAGGAGAGACCTTTTCATGGTCGCTCGCGTGGATGGGATGGAGAGAGAGGCCGGCTTCCAGATGTCCGTGCTTGAGAGCTTCGGTGAATTCCCAACCAGAAAGGGTTGCGTTCTGACGCTGCATCGCATCTTCAACAGAGCTTCCGGACCAAAGGGTTACACGACGCATGAGTGAACGCGCCTCTCCGATGCGTCCGGCGAGCAGCTTGCAGAGCGCCAATCGCTTCACCTCCAAAGTGGGAAAGGAGCCCGATTCATCCGTCTCCATTTGATCCACCGTCATGTCACGATCTTCTTCCGACAAGCCGTCGATTTTCGGGAGGGCATCGAGCATAGGAGAGGCATCCTACCTCGGGAGTCGCTCCTGTCAACAACGGCATGGTCACTTCATCTTCGAGGGAATCCTGATGATTTCTCCGTCCACGGCGAAGTCATTTCCCCCGCGGTGATGGAACGTCCGCGGATTCTCCTGCGCCGGATCGGTCCACGCCTTCACGACCTCCAGTACGAAGAAGTTATATTTCTTGACGAGCGCCGAATCCACCACCTTGCACTCCAGATTGGCGAAGCACTCGCCGATGAGCGGCGCTTGCACGTCCGTCGCCGGAAGCGCAGTGAGATTGAATTTCTGGAACTTGTCCGTGTTCCTCCCCGAGCAATTCCCGACCGCAACCGCCGTCTCCGCCAATACGACCGTCGGAATGGCGATCACGCACTCCCCGGTCTCCGTGAGGGCCTTGAAGGAATAGTTATTCTCGCTGATCACGCAGCCGACGAGCGGCGGCTCGAACTCCAGCGGCGTGAGCCACGCCATGGTCATCACGTTCTGCTTCCCGCCTTGCGCCGTCGTCACCATCACCACCGGCCCCGGTTCGAGGAGGCGGTAGACATCGGCGAGGGGGAAGGATTTGGGCTGCATGCCCACATCATAGCTAGGATTCCCATCAATGAAACTGAACGCCCCGATTCTTCAAACTCCCTCAATAGGAACTATTTGAACGAGACCGGAAAGCGTACACCTACGGGAATCATGATTATTCTTTATTTCTTGATTGAAATATGGGCACAAGAATATATTTGAAACCAAGTAGTGCTACTATAATGGTAATAATTATGGTGTAGAAATTATCTATACGCGCGTTTATAGCGACAACCCCGCTCTCCAATTTGATTACCCTGTCTTTTAAAGCACCCTGATCATTTTGAAGAAGTTTTGCGGTAATAGCCTGATCGGGATTAATCATGATAGTATCTGATATTTTGGTCATTGAATCCTCAAGGGCATCTACTTTTTTCATTATTGTTCCACTACCTTGTGAACCATCAGGAAATGACTGAATTGCCTTCCTCAAATCTTCTATGTCGGAGAAAATGTCCTGAAAAATATTGTATCCATTTTGAGACAGTAAAATTTGAAATGTCTGAGGAGGCTTAATAATTCTAATAACTTGTGCAGTTGCGAGATAGGCAACAAGAAACAATAATGCGAAGATCAAAAAGTACATAAGCTTATGAAGCGCCTTTATTGAGAATTCCTTTATTCTATTACTCATCTTAAATGGGGTGCTATGCGCTATCATTCTGGCTGGGGAGGAGGGATTCGAACCCCCGAATGCCTGCTCCAGAGGCAGGTGCCTTACCACTTGGCTACTCCCCAAGGCGCCGGAACATTGTATCTGCTTTCCCTACCATGAGAAGAGAACTTCTCTCTGGGCTTTTCACCATTCGGCCGAGCTCTTGTTGGAGCTACGTCGGGCAGCAGGGTGACACAATAGGGCGAGTCTCTTCGCCCCCACTCAACACTGTTTCCGTTTGTCCTTCGAGCCCAAAGCAGGCACTGTACCTGCCCGTTTTCGCTTCTCTCCATGCTGGCCGAGCGTCTCCACTCCACCATCGAAGATCCCTATGCTGCCGTCCGTGAGGCCAGAAACCCTGCGGACGTCGTCCCACAGGGACTGACGAATCACTTCAAGGACCTGGTGAAACGTGCCGTCATCCGCACCGCCTTCCCGGGCCAACGTCCCGGCCGCGTCATTCACCGATTCCTGGACAAGGCGCAGCGCGAGACACCTTTCCGCTTCGTCATCGAGGATGAGCACGACGCTATCGCGAACGCGGATCTCATCCTGATGGATCACCAGGGCCCGAAGATGGATGACATCGGCGGAGTGGATGGAGACAACCCGGAGACTGTCAGAGGAACCGGTGGCTCGGAGGGGCTGTATGCCCACGCGCTCCTCCCTCCGCACACGCGCTACGTGCTCAAAAACTACCTGGTCAGCCTCCCCGTCCGGAACGCCGTGCGTGCCCTCGCGCGATTTGATCTGCAGGCTGCGAAGAAAGAACTCTCACAAATCTTCATGGCACTGGCATTCCGGAAGACGAGGCCGATCGTCGTGGACCGCACGACCGAGAAGCCGCCGCGAGAACAAGGCGCGCCTCCGAAAGGGAATACTCCCAAAGAACGCAGACGCATCCGGGAAGCGCGGCGGGCTCCGCATCGAACCTACGTGGAAGGAATGCGGGAGGAACGCCGGCGCACGGCTACGGAAATTTGCAGGTCGGTTCAGGAAGGCACGCCGGTGATGCTGTTCCCCGAAGGAACGCGTTCCAACGACGGGAAGATCCAGGGATTCGTCTCCGAATACTTCCAGTCAATCGTCACGGACTACATCCTGCCGCGGCTCGAGGACAGCCGTGAAATCCGCATCGGGATCCTCGCGGCGGACATCCTGAGCGCGTTTCCGGACGGCGTCGGAACCGATGTGAGAGCGTACGACGCGCCCATCACGCTGAGAGGCTTCGCGTATGATCCCGCAATCATCATCGCCGCACTCCGGGAACGTATGCAACAGGATCGTTCGCCGTTGACAGAGACGGAAATCAAGCGCTTCGGACGCACGATGCTCATGGACGCCCGCCGGCAGATGGCGGAAGGATTGGTGGGCATCCTCAAACGGGGGGAAAGCGCGGATCGGGGCGACGGAGCGGGAATCACCGAACCGGCTTCCGGCGCAGCTGCTGCTCGCCCTGAAGACGACGCAAATGCGGCACGAATGCCCCCAGATCGTCGCGTGTCAGAGACTCCCGTTGCACCGGAGCTGGCTTCTCCTCCAGGAGCGACACGGCCGGAGCTTCCCTGAAGACGAGCTCCTTCACAGCCTGTGATCCCTCCTGCAGCAACCGTCGGAGGAGACCGAGGTAGCGCTCTTCCTCCTGATGAGAAAGCTCATAGGGGAGTCGCTCCGGCGGCGCCTCCATGACGCCTGCCGCAGCACCGCGTACTTGTGCACGCAGATTCCTCACGACTGCCGCATGTCCCCCGTCCCCGATGAGCTTCTGCAGCTCGTCGATGACTTCCCTCTGCACCGCAAGCTGATCTCCGCTTGCGCCGGCGACATCTGCGGCGGCGGTCCCGCGCTGCGTATCACCGACGAACGATTCCCCGGCGACACCTTCGGTTCCGAGTCCGTACCGCTGTTCGAGCGGACAGATATGCCAGTACTTCCCCCCCGCTCTCAGGACGATGAAGCCGTTCTCCCCGCGGAAAATCTCCTGCACGGTCGCGATCGGTTCGATGTCGTCCCCCTCATCGACATTCTCCTGGCGGGAGAGCGTGAGGGGACGCCCCTTGGCCAGGTTTTCGCAGAGAAAACCGTCGTACTTGGAGTACCGGTGAACGTCGTGCGCTTGGAATGTTCCGTCCTCCATGAGAGCGAGCACATCGCACGAAACCAGCCTCCCCTTCACCGCCCAGGGAATCTGCGACACATCGATGGGGCGGAGGCTGCTCTCCCGATGAACCGGTTTCTTGCCCGGATTCTCATGTGTTTTCACTAAACTATTATAACATAATTTGGCAAATTATGCAATCTCTGCCTGTCCGGAGGCATGTTACTTCCCTCCCTCCAATTCCTGCAGCCGCTCGGCCATCCTGCCGATCAGTGTCTGGGCGCGTGCGGTGTCGCTGTTCACCGACTCCCCGAACGCTGTGAGCTGTTCCTCGGTCACACCATAGCGCGTGAGGAGCTTCTCGCGGCCGCCCCCTGCGGCAATCCAGACATCCGGATCTTTGTTGCCGTGGTAGAGCTCCTGCGCCGCGATCTCCACCCACACGTCATCGGTCACGCGTCCGACGTCCGCTTTCGAAGGAGTCGGCTCCACCGCCGTCGGCGACTCACCGGTCGGGACATCGCCCTCGACGTCCGGAGTGGTCGGAGTGGCGGGAGTGCAACCGACAGTCAGCAGGAGCGCGCCGGTCATGAGCGCCACGCCGAGATTCAGGCTCTTCATATGTTGGGAGGGAATGGTGAGAGAAAATGGACTGCATGAATCGTACTCCCGAATGTTTCTGTGCGCATGTTTGATGAAAAAAGAGCAGCACCACGACGAACGGGAAACGCGGGATATGAGATTAGTTGGAATGAGAAATTTTTCCGAAGAGACTTTCCAGGAGCCGAAAAACAGACATTGACCAAGGGGGTAATAAGTATAGGATGACTTCAGTGATTTCTTCATCCCATCAGCTTTCGCTTCGTCGTCGTCGCGCCTCCCAAGAGGTCGCGGCCTGAGCTGATGTCCAAATTCTGAACCGCCGCCTCTGTGGGAGATCCGATCCCCGCAGTTTTTTTCGTTCCCTTCGATTCCATGTTCACACTCTCCGTCATCCGCATTCGTCGCTCCCGTATCACCTCCACGGAGGTGCCGGGCGAACGTCAGTGCGTTTGCCGCCAGCACACCCTCCGTGGAGACCGACCGTCCGACACCGTGCTGGGCAATCCATCTTCCTCCCCTACCGATCATGAAAAATTCCTGTGTACACGTCGTCACCGAAGAACCCCAGACCCCCTGGTGGGGACACGGCATACCCGTCATGGAGGGAAACCAGAGCATGGAACTCCACAAGGGAACGATCCCTGATGACGCCCTCCTGCGGCAGCAGTGCGCCCGGGCGAGGGAACTCTACGAACAGGAAGGCATTCCACACATCGTGCTGCCGTTCTCCCCCGCCCTCGACGCCCAGTACCGGCACGACTTTATCTTCTCCACCGACGGCGCGATCACGACGGTCGACAAGAACGGGCAGCCGCTTGGCTGGATCAGCCACTTCAACCCGGGAGCCCGACACCGGCAGCCGGAAGCCGAGAGCATGGAGAGATTCCTCTCGCTGCAAGGCATGGAAACCATCCGGCTCCCGGACAATGCCTACCTGGAAGGAGGCGAGGTGCACTACACGCCCTACGACCACGTCTACTTCGGCGGTCTCTTCCGGGCGAACGAATGCGGGCACCAGATCGTGGCAAACAGAAGTGATATCAAAGAAATGATTCTCTTGAAATCCAAGGGATTCCACCTCGACACGGTCCTCTCTCCCGTCCTCAATGCGGATGGCAACCTCGACGCCGTGCTCGCCTGCCTGAATCTCATGACGAACGAGAGCAAGGATCTGCTCCACCGGGCGTGCACGTCCCTCGGAGTCGATCTGCTGGAAGTCGACGAGCAGGATTCCATCGGTGATCCGGAGAACGCCTACCAGGACGGCACGTGCGCCGTCAACTGCATGCCCGTCCCCGGCACACTCTTTGGCAACCGGCAATTTCAGACGCCGGGCATCGAGGATGAACTCCGGAAACGGGGCATCCAACACCTTCACACACCGCTCACCGAATGTGAGAAATCCGCGGGAGCGTACCACTGTCTCACGCAGAGAATGCATATGGACAATCCACGGGAAGTGATCCTGTGGTACATGATCGGCGAGCTCGCTGCGCTGCACCGACTCCTGTGCAAACCTCCCGCAGGCATGTCACAGATCGACGGAAAATCCGAGGTGGAACTGATGGCGATGCAACTGCCACTCATGGATTTCGACGCCTACGAGAAGTACGGCATCGGCAAGAAGGCCATCGACGCACTCAAGCACGACAAAGACCGGTTCCTCTCGACGTACTCCTGATTCCCTTCCTCCCTCATCCATGAACACGCTCACGACCTCCTCCGAATCCCCGGACCCTGAACCTGACGTGGCCCTCCCGCCGCAATACGCCTCTCCCACCCTCGTACGGCTCGTCGAATCCATGCGACAGCAGGGCCTCACCTGCTTCCACATCCCGGATGGAAAGACCGTCCTCACGCTCGACGGACACGTCCATCCCATCACGGGCACGCGCGGCAAGAGCCCCGTCATCGAAGTTCCCGCGCATGCCATCCCCGAAGGCTTCGAGCCTGCGGGCGACGGCCTCGATTGATTCCTTTCCCCCCAACCCCCATGAAAACCGCAAGCACCTACCAGAAAATCGCCTCGCACGAGGCGAAGAAAGGCACATTCAACACCTGTCTCCTCCTCTACTCCGGAGGCCTCGACACCTCGGTCATGCTCAAGTGGATTCAGGACGAGTACGAGGCGGACGTGATCGCCCTGACCGTCGATGTCGGACAACTCCACGAAAATCTCGAGGCGGCGAAACAGAAAGCCATCGCGCTCGGCGCGAAGGCGGCGTACGTCATCGACGCGAAAGACCGCTTCGCCGACGAATGCCTGACCAGAGCCATCAAAGCGAACGCGGACTACCAGGGCGGCTACCACCTGTCGACGCCGCTCGGCAGAGTGACGCTGTCCCAGGTGGCCGTGGAGATCGCGAAGCGCGAAGGCGCGACGGTGATCGCGCACGGCTCCACCGGCAAAGGGAACGATCAGGTCCGGTTCGAGAGCTACATCACGACGCTGGATCCCTCCCTGAAGATCATCGCCCCCGTCCGGGAGTGGGGCATGGGCAGAGACGAGGAGATCGCGTATGCCCGGAAACACGGCATCCCGATCACGCAGACGAGCGCCAAACCCTACTCGTACGACGACAACATGTGGGGATCGACGGGCGAAGGCGGCGAGATCGAGGATCCGAAGCTCGTCCCGCCCCTCGAGAACATCCTGCAGGTCTGCACGCATCCGCAGGACGCCCCGAACGAGCCGGAGATCGTGGACATCGGCTTCGAGAAGGGCATTCCCGTCTCCTTCAACGGGGAACATCTCTCCGTCCGGCAGATCGTGGAACATGCGAACGCCGCCGGAGCGCGGCACGGCGTCGGCATCACGCACCTCATCGAGGACCGGTTGATCGGACTCAAGGTGAGAGGGATCTACGAGAGCCCCGGCGCGGACATCCTCATCACGGCGCACCAGAATCTGGAGAAGCTCGTGAACACGAGGGATCTCAACGAGTGCAAGCACTTCATCGATCAGCAGTGGGCGTACCTCTGCTACGGCGCCAAGTGGTTCGACCCGACCATGGACGCTCTCGCGGCCTTCCAGGATTCCGCGAATGCATACGCCACCGGTTCGGTGAAGGTGCGGCTCTTCAAGGGAACGGCGACGGCCGTGGCGGTCTCCTCCCCCTTCTCGCTCTTCAATGCCGACCTCGCGACCTTCAACAAGAACGCCGCGTTCAATCAAAATGCTTCCCCCGGCTTCATCGAGCTCTACAATCTCGCACAGAAGACGGCCTATTCCGCCCATCACCATGTCTAAGCTCTGGCAGAAATCACCGGCACAGCAACCCCATCCGCTCCTCGAAGCCTTCACGGTCGGGGAGGATCCGCGCCTCGATCTGCGGATTCTCCCCTTCGACATCCTCGCGAGCAGAGCGCACGCCGAAGGGCTCCGGAGCATCGGCATCCTGTCGAAGGAGGAGCTCTCCCTTCTCCTCCATGCCCTCACCGCGCTGGAGAAGGACGTGAAGAAGGGCAGAGTGACGATCACGCCTGAAGACGAGGACTGTCACACCGTCATCGAGAACTTCCTGACGAAGGAGCTCGGACCACTCGGGGGGAAGATCCACACGGGACGGAGCAGGAATGACCAGGTGCTCACGGCGCTGCGCCTCTTCATGCAAGAACGGCTCGCCGTCATCCGGACGGCGGCACTTGGTCTGGCGCAAGCGTTCCTCGCGCGGGCAAAGAAGCATGAGAACGTCCCCTTCCCCGGCTACAGTCACACGCAACAGGCGATGCTCTCCTCGCTCGGACACTACTACGGGAGCTTCGTCGAAGCGCTGCTGGAGGACTGCGAGCTGCTCGACGCGATCGCCGGCCACGTCGACAGGAATCCTCTGGGGAGCGCCGCGGGTTTCGGCGTCGCGCTGCCGCTCGACAGGGAAGGCACGACGGAGAAGCTGGGCTTCAGGAAACTGCAGTGGAACTCTCTCTCCTGTCAGGCAAGCAGGGGAAAATATGAGAGCGCCTACCTGGAAGGACTGGGGCAGCTGATGCTCACGCTCGGACGGTTCGCGACCGACATGCTCTTCTTCACCGCGCGGGAGTGCGACTACTTCTCCGTCCCGGATGCCCTCGTGACGGGCTCGAGCATCATGCCGCAGAAACGGAATCTCGACGGCCTCGAAATCCTCCGGGGATACGTCTCGGTGGTCACGGGCAATCAGCACGCGATTCAGGGCATCTCGTCGAAGCTGCTCTCCGGATATAACAGAGACCTGCAGCTGCTGAAGAAGCCCGTGATCGAGTCCTCGGACATCGTGCTGCAGAGCCTGCAGGTCGCGAAGCTGTACGTGGAGGGATGTGTACCGAAGAAGGAGAGGATCGCCGCTTCCATCACCCCCGGTATCTTCCTCGCCGACGTCGCGACCGCGCTCGCGAAGGAGAAGAACATCCCCTTCCGGGAAGCGTACCGGCAGGCGGAGAAGGAGCAGAAGGGCGTGCCCGACTTCGCCGCGAACCTCCGGTCGAAAGTGAGCCCCGGCGCGCCCGGGAATTTGGATCTCGGACGCTACAGAAGAATGATCGCGTCCATGAAGGCGCGTCCGTCCGGTTCATCGGCAACCTCCTGAATAACTGTCACCGCTGCCAAATTTTCCTGTGCGCCTTCCTCGCCTCGTGCGCGAAGAAGATCACGAGCGCGACGAGGAGCGGCAGCAGCGAGTAGATGACGCGGAAGGCGATGAGGGAAGCGAAGACGGATCCGGAGGGCAGCGTCCCGCGCAGGAGGAAGGCAATGGTGGCGTCGAAGCCGAGGAGTCCGCCGGGGAGCTGGCTCATGTACCCCGTGAACTGCGCGATGGCGAAGAGCCCGAGGAAGGAGAGGAAACTGAGGGAGGTAGGAGGCAGGAGCGCGTAGAGCACTGCGGCGATGCACGTCACTTCCAGCCCCGTGAGGATCACCTGTGCGAAGGCGATCGGCACATCCGGCACGCGCACGTGCCACCGGTGGATCGGCACGAGTCTCCCGTGCCAGAGGACGCTCGTGAGGAGGTAGCTGAGCACGATGGCGACGAGGAGCGCGCCGAGGAGACGGGTGGCGGCCATCGGGATCCCGGCGTCCTGAAGGACATTGCCCGCATTGAGCTGCAACGCCACACCGGACATGAGGAGGAGGAGCAGGATGAAATTGACCGTGCCGAAAATGGAGATCTTCACCACCTGCTTCGCCGTCACGCCGTCCTTCCCGTACATCCGCCATCGAACGGAACCGCCCGTGAAGAGTGCGAGGCCGGTATTGAATCCGATGACGTTGCTCACGAAGGAACCGAGGAGAATATTCCGGATCGGAACCTTCATGCCCAGGTAGACGAACGCGAGGACATCGTAGAACGCGAGGATGACACAGACGACCGCGGTGAAGAACACGGCAACGCAGACGAGAAACGGCGAAATATCGAGCAGCGCGGAGACCACCTGATCGAGCGTGACGTCTATGATGAGACTGCGAATGGCCCCGATCGCGAGAAGGAGGATCGCGATGGAGAGGAGCGGGCCGATGACGGAGCGGAGACGATGCATCCTGTTCATCGTACCGGATCAGAAGCGTACTCGCATGGCCGAGAACCCACTCACCTCCATGGAACGGAGGGGTGGCGCTCCACCCGTCTTCGCCCTTCGGGCTTCGCCGGGCAGGCGGAGGGGGGTCGCATGAACGCGCCGGCGCCTGCCCTGAGCTTGTCGAAGGGTTTTGGCTCCACCTTTGTCGCCGGACAAAGGTGGAGAAGAGAATCGAATTGTGCCAAGAATTGCGTATAGATTCAGCGTTTCATGGCATGGGAGAAGCCTCGCCTGAAGCGGGAAACACGGGTACACTTCCCCAACGATGCCTGCTTCGCACCCGACGGCCTCTCCCATGCGGATCGCCGTCTTCACCGACACGTTCCTTCCGCAGATCAACGGCGTCGTCACGTCCATCCTCCAATTCGCCGAGGAGCTGGGACGGCGCGGCCACGCGGTTCTCATCGTCACGCCCAAGCCGCGACGCAAACCCGCGACCCCCTACCACGCACCCGGCGTCTCCGTGGTGCACGTGCCCTCCCTTCCCGCGCTCGTCTACCCGGACTTCCGGCTGGGGATGCTGGGGCTCAAGACCACGGTGGAGCACATGCAGGCGTTCGATCCGGACATCCTCCACTTTCACACGCCGCTCCCGGTCGGCCGCTACGCAGTGCAGGCCGCGAAATTGATGCGCAAGCCGCTCGTGGGCACGAATCACATCTACCTCACGAAGAACAACGACAGCTTCCTCGATTTCCTCTCCGAGGCGATGCCGATGCGCAAGTCGCTCTCCGCGTTCATCATGCGCTACAACAAGACGTTCTACGACGCGTGCGACCTGCGTCTCGTCCCCTCGCGTCGCCTCATCGGAGAGCTGCTCGCGGAGGGCTACGCGACGCCGATGGAGTACCTGCCGAATGGCATTCAGGTCGACGGCATCGTGCAGTTGAACGATGTGAAGAGGAGTGACATGAAGAAGAAGCTCGGTCTGAAGGAGAAGGTCGTGCTGCACTTCGGGCGCATCTCCAAGGAGAAGAACGTGGACGAAGTGCTCCGGGCGTTCGCGCAGGTGAGAGCGAAACGCAAGGACGTGAGCCTGCTCCTCATCGGCGGAGGCCCCGCCTTGAAGAGTCTGCAGAGCCTCGCGAAGGAACTCGACATCGCGAAGGATGTCGTCTTCACCGGCCCCATCCCGCACAGGAAACTCCTCGCGGAAGGATACCTCTCGCTCGGAGACGTCTTCGTGACCGCGAGCCGGATGGAGAACCACAGCATGGTGCTCCTCGAAGCGATGGCGGCGGGGCAGCCGGTAGTGTGCTACCGGGACGCGGGACTGGAGGAAGTGGCGGAGGGCTGCGGCCTGCTGGTCCCGGCCGCGGATGTCGCTGCGTTGGCGGAGGGCATCGATGCGGTCCTGGCGGATCCCAAACGAGGAGAGAAGATGACGGAAGGATCGCTCCGGCGCGCGCAGGAATTTTCCGTCACGCATCTCACGGATCGGTTGTTGGAACTGTATGAGGGAGTGAGGACTCGGAAGCAAATCCCCCGTGAAGTCATGATCCCTGTCGAGGGCTAGAGGGCAGAAAAGGAAGGAAGGGGAGAAATGAAAGAAATGTTCTCTGCCGTTCCTTTCCTTTCTCTCATTTCTGCCCTCCCGTCTCAGCGAATGTCTTCCGCTGTCTCCGTATAGGGCCGATGGAACAACATTTCCCAGAGATAGTTCATGCCATAGATCCAGTTGATCTTCAG
This sequence comes from Candidatus Peribacteraceae bacterium, assembly GCA_041666245.1. Taxonomy (GTDB): domain Bacteria; phylum Patescibacteriota; class Gracilibacteria; order Peribacterales; family Peribacteraceae; genus CAIKAD01. Next base: position 34,256 of record JBAYHG010000005.1, on the reverse strand, counting down.
CAGACCGTACTCCGCGATGCGGCGGCCGGACGTGTATACGAAGAAGCGCCCGACGAAGCGCATGGGACCGATCTTCCCGAGTCTGCGTCCCAGATTCACATCGTCACCGTAGAAGGGAATGCTCGTATCGAACCCGCCGATCGCGCGCAGCGCCTCCCGCTTTGCGACGAAGTTCGTCCCGGAGATCATGTGCCCCGTGCAGAATTGCGCGATGCGAGACGTCGTTCCCCACACGTACCGCGTCCAGAGGAAGGCGATGGGACTGATGCCCTCATAGCGGTAGGGACCGCTGAGGCAGACCATGTCGGGATGAGCGGCAAATTCCGACCGGAGCACGGTGAGCCAGAGATCGGAGATGCGCGAGTCGGCGTCGAGGAAGGCGACGAGATCGCCTGTGGCTTCCAGGAAGCCCCGCTGTCGCGCACTGTTGCTCCCCTTCTTCGGCTCATGGACGACACGCACCTTCGCGAAGGCCGAGGCGACCTGCGCTGTGCGATCCGTGCTCGCGTTGTTCACCACGATGATCTCGCCGATATCCTCCCCGCCGTGCGCGAGGATGCTCTCGATGCAGCGGCCGACGTGGGCCTCCTCGTTGTGCGCGGGAATGACGACGCTGATGCTCATGCGTGAACGGATTGGAATGAACGTCTACTCGAAAAAGAGCATCGCATACATGACGGCGATACCGGCGACCATCGCGATGAGCTGAAGGACGGACTTGCGGAAGCCCTCTTCGCGATGCAGCTCCGGGATGAGGTCGCTGCCGGCGATGTAGAGCAGGTTGCCGGCAGCGAAGGGGAGGAGGAACACGTTGAGCGATCCGAAGTACTGCTGGCCGAGGAGCGCGAGGATCGCTCCGGCGACCGCGGTGAGCGCGGAGAGGAAATTAAAGAAGAGCGCGCGCTTCTTCGAGTATCCCGCGTGCAGCAGGATGGCGAAATCCCCGATCTCTCCAGGAATCTCGTGGAACACTACGGCTATCGTGGTAGAGAGACCGACCGGGACGCTGACGAGGAAGCTGGAGGCGATGGCGAGGCCGTCGATGAAGTTGTGCACGCCGTCTCCGAAGAGACTCATCGCCCCCACATCATGCCGGTGCCCGTGCTCCTGCTCATCCTCGGGCAGGAGGTGGCAGTGGTGCCAGTGAATGATCTTCTCCATGACGAAGGAGAACACAATTCCACCGAGAACGATGAGCAGCGCCGTGGGGAATGAGCCGCCCTCCGCGATCTCGGGAAGGAGGTGGATGAACACGTCGCCGAGGAGCGCGCCGGAAGAGAAGCTGACGAGGACAAGGAGGAGGCGGCGCATGAGACGCTCCTGCATGAAGAAGAAACCCACGCCAAGGAGAGAGAGAAGACTCACGCCGATGACGCTGCCGAGGGTATACACGATGGTCTGCATAATGGATGAGAAGAAGAAAGTGCTCAAGAAGCGCACAAAACGCATGTTCCGACGAGTTCGCTCATATGCTGAAGCGGCTGGAACTTCTGGGAACGAGCAACTTTGCGAACGGCTTCGGACAGACCGTCATTGGAGAATTCCTGCGTACGTCCGCACGTTGAACAATGGAGGAACCCGTGATGGCCCTTCACCTCCGGAATGGTACAGAGGGAATAGGACCTGTCGCAGGGATGGCGGTGCACCAGGGCGGACTTCTCCAGTGCAGAGAGGACCCGGTACACCGTCACCTGATTGATCCCTTCCCCCTGCGCCGCAAGCCAATGTTGAATATCGTACGCGGAAACGGGTTTCTCCATCGTCTTGAGAGCTCGGATCACCCGGCGCCTCGTACGCGTGTCCTTCAATCCATGACGCCGGAGTTGCGTGGAAACGGATGCCATGTACACACTCTACGTGATGGCGCATCTACATGCAACATTGTTGCATTTAGATTCATGCCGTCTGGTCCTTCCCCTGCTCATACGCCGCCTGCCTCTGCGCCTCGGCCTCCTGCTTTTCCTTCTGAATCATCTCCTCGGGATCTGGCTTCGTCTGTGCCGTGTCGACGCTCTGCTTCGCCTCCTGTTCGCGCGTCTTCGTCCCTGCATGCTGCTCCTGCTTCGCCCCCTCCTCTCTCGGCGGCACATTTGGATGCACCTCCCTCTTCAACAAATCGAGCTTGAGCTTCTGCAGTTCCTTCTTGTGCTCCTTCTGTTTTTTCACCTCCATCTTCCTCTGCTGCAACTTGGCCGACCCCTCCAGGGCCTCGCGGCTCGAAGAGAGCGGCTCCTTCAGATCATCGTCGTCGCGGAAGGGCATACCCGAAGTATACCTCACCCCCCGATCCTCGTGACTGTAATGTCCATGAGCGCCTGCCGGTGCCGCTGCAAGCCGTCCAAGCATTCGCCGTTCACCCCACTGGCTCTCACCTTCTCGAATGCAGCATGCACCGCGCGGGCAGATACGAGCAGTTCCGCAGCACTGCGGTATTGATGCGTCTTCGCGATCGCATTCCCAATGGTCGCCACGAGGTGCGACAATCGCGTCGCCACGGCAGATGCATCCCTCCCCTCGCCCACGGTCTTCTCCACTTCCGCCTGTAACGTACGCACGGTGTAACGCAACGCAGTGTCTTCAATGCCTGAAGGATCGTCCAGTTCCGTGAAAGGAGGAATCATAGGAGCGGGAGTATACCCCACATTGTCATGTTCAAAATCGCCTGAGCGCTCCCCCCGGGGATCTATACTCCCTCCTGCTGCCCTCGTAGCTCAGTTGGTCCTGTCGAGGCCTGCCGAGACGGGCAAATAATAAAAATCGCCTGCGCGCTCCCCCCGGGGGATCTATACTCCCTCCCGCTGCCCTCGTAGCTCAGTTGGAAGAGCGCCTGGCTTCGGACCAGGAGGCCGTGGGTTCAAATCCTGCCGAGGGCACCATTCGTCTCCCGCTCTGCGGGATCCTCATGGCAAGCCACTCTGGGAGCGGGTTCAAACTTGTCCTGAGGTTACGAAGGATCCTGCCGAGGGCACCATTCGACTCGTCCCGCTCTCGCGGGACTCGCTCATGGTCCTCGCGCCTTCGATGCTCGGGCCATTCTTCTCAATCTGAATGAGTCGAATGACAGTGAGCGAATATCACTGATACTTTCCCAGATTCCGTTCAACAAACTAACGGAGAATATGGGGGAGAAACGCCGTTCCAATCACCCCGCTTTTGGCCTCTTAGGGTCTTGATTTTTCCAAGGAAATTGGTATAAGGCGCCCTCTCTATGAGTACCGCAACTCGTGAACGTGCCCCCGAGTCCCCTGCTCGCGAACACGTGCGCCCCTCGTCGATTCCTCTACCACATCCGAAAGAGATGCTGAGAACGGAGGGTGAAACGGAGGCGCTCATTTTCACGCTCCTACAACCACAGAGTCCCGAGAAGATGGGAAAGCTCAACATGGATCTCGCACGCTACATCCTCGCGGTGAACCGCGTGAAGCAGATATTTTCCCCTCACGAGGTCGAGTACCTCCGCGCGTTCTTTACAAAGCTCATGATCGAACGGAACAATCGTGCGGATGAAGTGGATTCTGCGAATGTCCATGAAGCCGCGACGAAGATGAAGAAGCTCTTTCGTGCAATTCCCTACGGCCGCCTCTGCATTGATGGCCGCATCAATCTCACGGTCATCTTTGGCATTTTTGCCGGAGTGGGCGGAGCAGTGGAGACGCCCGCAGGCGATACGACTGACTTCAAGGAATCATCGGATAGTGATGAACTAGTGCTCAAAGAAGGTTCTGTGACCGCGGACCAGCTTGATACGACTCTCCAATCCACGGACGAGCCGACTGCACAGATCTGGGACTGCCACATTCACTGTGCGGCGAAAGACCAGGAGTGCGAGGAGGATGGCATCGAGGGACCGGACCATGGACTCCTCGAAGACGTGAAGCGAAAGAAGAAGTGCATCGCAGCTCTCAACCGTTACGTGAGAAGGAAACACCCCGAGAAGACCGTCCTCAATATTCCCATCACATTCAACCCCGAAGATAGCTTCTCATTCATGGGATTGGAAACAGACCAGGCTCTCGAGTACGCCGAGCAAAATGAAGGTTTCACAACGGAGGCTCTGGAAGAACTGACCGCGCAGAACAAGATTATTTCGAGCCGTGCCATCGCGATGGATCCCGTCATCCAATCCGCCTTTCAGTATTGGTACAGTCTCTTTCAGCCAAATCCAGACTGGAAGCACCACTACGAAGAAACTGCCTACCAATTTGCCTTCGCTCTGGAAGATCTGAAGAAGGAGTTTGGGCCGTACATCGGAGCGCAGGTAACGGAGGTGTTCGGAGAACTTCCGGAGGATGAGCTGGACGAACGGGTCACCCTCCTCCTCGCAAGCGCCCTCAATGGTTACTTCAGCAGCATTGTACGTGAGAATGACAACGCGGAACACGCGGAAGAGTTCGCCTCCGTCACGCAGCGCGACTTCCGCCCGTGTCACACGATGGGATTCGGCGTCAACAGCGAGGACCGTGCAAATATGCCGGGCAACGTGGTCTTTGCGCAAAAAATCGTCCGCAAGGTGCGCAAGAAGGGGAATGCGAAAGTACCCCGGCCCTTCCCATCGAGGAAAGAATACGTGCGTGCGCCCGTCCCCGTCGTCGTGAAAGAAATTTGCCGTGGAGAAATCTGCCCGGAACAATGGGCCATCGTCGAAAACGCAGATTGGTCGTTCCTCTACAAAGAGAACATTGATTGGATGGTGATGGAAGACACTGCATTCCTGCATCTCCTCAGCGAGCGCTTCCCGTCCTTGAGTCTCACGCTCGGCGAAGCGCTCAACAATCTTCGTAACAAAATGAGGGCTCTCTACCAAGGGGGTCGCCCCAGTGCGAGGCGCCTGAAGAAAGGGAAACTCTTCGCACTTCCTGTTCTCTCCGACCAGAGCCGACGTTTCCGCTGCATTCTCCCGCTCTTCAGAAAAGGTCTCCCGCTCGACAGAGAGCCTGCAGAGACCCAGTCAGTGGCACATGATGCTGATGAGACGGTGGAGACGGATGACCCCCTCGATATCATCCACGCACGCGTCATCGCGAAGGGAACTTGCGGCATCAGAGCAATTGCTCCCAAGGTGGGATCCGCGGATATATCGGTGACCGTGGAGGGCGATCTCTCCGCAACGATCACACAGATCCTTGCTGAAATGCGGAAGGAGGAAGGAGTGGAGAACGAAGAACTGTGGAGGCAGAGACTCGCAGGAATCGCGGTGTATGCCCTGACCGCGAAGAGCGCCATCGATACGTTTCGAGAATCGGACATTCTGCTGAATAGCCCCGCCGTCGTCGTCGCGAGACGCATCGCGGATGTCAGCGATAACCTGTGGAGCGGGGTGCGCCATGCATGGAACAGGATGCGCGGGAATGCGGAGACCCCGACCGCCCCACGACGTATGCAGCAGGATCAGTATGATTCCGCATGGATGGCAACGCGCGGAAAATTCTTAGAAGTGCTGCTCCATGTCCTGCGGCAGCAACTTCAATCACCGACTGCAACGCAAACGGATGAAGTCGACAGGACGACCGCATGCGTTGCATAAAGGTCCCTCCATCCTTGTCCTCCTCCTTTGTCCATCCCCATGCCACGTCACCTCTCCTCCCGAGAAGATTCTTCAACTGTCATTTCCTCACCAGAATCTCGTCATCTCCATCTTCTCTCCCGCCTCTCGTCGCTGCGGAAACTGACCTTCGCACTCGCCATCGTCTGCCTCTCGGGCCCCTGCGCGAAGGACAAGGAGAAAACACAGGAAGCGCGAGGCAAGGCAGGCATGACCGCCCTCCCGCCGGAAGGACACACTGGAGAGTTGCCCGCCACGCATGGCTCTGGTAAACAGGAACACATGACTCACCACGCTCACCCCGACATGGCCGCCCTGTATCAGAAGGAAGTGTCTCATCCTTTCCACGCCGATCCCGAGACATGGCTGAAGACACACGAGAAAGAACTGGAAGCCGCGTTCGCTCCGACGGGAGAAGCCGTGCTGCGCGTTCCCGGCTCCGGCGTGCTGGAGAAGATGGACGAATGGATCGATTTTCTCGCCGCAAAGGCCAAAGCGATGGCAGAGGCAACTGGGAAGCCGGTGAAGGTCATTCTCGAATCTCATGCTGCTTGCGGCGCGGCCGGCATCGCGTACAAGGGCAAAGAGAACCCCGATGATTGCGCACGGGACGACCACGACGTGATGGTGGAGAAGCTGCGGATGAAGGGCGTGGATGCCGTGCACGGCAGGGATTCCGCGATGAACGGATCGCCGGTACACAATGCGCTCGTCGCAACCGTCGACTTCTCGGGAAGAATGAAAAGACCGCCGATCAACAGCTTCGGTGTCAGTTCGCCCCATGCCTCCCGCATTCCGGACGACGCCCTCCTCGCCCTGGCCATCGCGGCCGGCAGCCACAGCTACGGAGAGCACCTCAAGCAATTCACGTTCGTTTGCTTCGTCGATCCCGCAAACCGTGGCGCTGCGGAAGGCACGATCAACGAGATCGACAAACGGGCGGAGGAGTACCGGCGAAAAGGCATCGACGTGCGCGTCATTCGGTTCGACGCTCCCCCGGCCCGCGAAGGAGACGCTCCGACCGTCCTCCGCGTACAGTGCATCGACGAGCGCGTGGAGCCCGAATGATTGAGTTCAGTACACCTCCTTGAGGTAGCAGGATTCGCATAGGACCCTCTCCGGCCTCTCCGGAGCATAGCTCGTGGAGATTGCCATTTGGCAATTGGCACAATTGCGATTCCATAATTTCCGCGGATTCCTGAGCGCCATCCTCCGCTTGTGCCGCTCGTCGGGATGCAACCGCGGAATCGGGAGCCGCATCTTCCGGTCGAAATCCAGTTCCTGCTTCGTGAGCTTGAAGAGTCGGCCTGACACCGCACATCGGACGGCCGCCTTCAGGATGTCATCCGTGACTTCATCGATCGTATCCGGCAGATCCTTCGCTTCTATGATCCGGTCCGCCTGCGGCGGCTCCTCCTCTCCCTCGCGCCACTTCCATCCGCGCCGCAGCACCTCCTCCTTCGAAAGCGGAAAATACACTGACGCCATTGTTTCGTTGAAACCGAACGCGGACGTCTCGGGCGGGAAGAACATTCCCCATTCGCCGGTCTTCCGCATGTGTTCGACGATCCTCGGCACGAGCGCTTCATATTCGTCTCTCGAGTACTGCTTGTTCAGGATGCAGTGCTTCTTGTTCTTGATCCCCACACATCCGAAGCAGTCCGAAGAGGATCGCGCGAGATCGCAGTAGAGGAGGTTGTTATTCGTCTCCGTCCAACTCGCGGTGCAAAACCAGATGCCGTGCCCCGCGATGGACAGTCCCTCGTAGGCGAGCTCCGTGTCCGACGCCTGATCGATGTCCATCGCCGTCTTCACACGCTCGTCCATGCGACAGCAGTACCGAAGATCCTGCGACTGATCACAGTCGAAGCAGTGGAAGCACCGCTGTGAATGGAGGAGGTAATCGCCGCTGCAGTCCTCGCACTGGAGGCTGCGCATGTAGCGACGTTTCGTCGTAGGCAGGAGCGCATGAAATTCTTCCTCTGCCTTCATCCAGGCTCTGAACGATCCGGTTCTCAGGGGCTGGACTGCCTTCTCCCACGCTTCCTTGCTCAGTTGTTCGTTGCGGAAGAAGTACTCTTTCCCTCGAAGATTGCTGCAGAACGCGACATGCTTGCACAGACGACAGTCGACGGAAAAATATGAGTCGCGGCAGTCCGCGCAGTCCTGCAGTCCCACACAGCCGTAGCATTTCACACAGTCGAGGAGATCGGAGGAGAGCTCCGATGCGCGGGTGTGTGCGCAGTCGCTGCAGTCGCGGCAGTGGTAGGTAGCGTACGCGTAGAGGACGTCCTCGCAGTAGCCGGCATCGATGCAGAGATGACAGTTCTTGCTGTGCCAGACCTGGTTCACGTAGGGGCAGTTCTCGTTCAGAACCACCGCCAGCGCCATGCGCGGCACAACGTCGCGGAGTCCCGCATACTGCTCAAAGAAAGGACGCGAGAAATCGAACGGGCGTCCGAATGATGCCGGGTCCCAGGCGTCGCTGTTCCAGTTCTCGAGCGTGTAGACGGGGAACGGCTTCTCCGGCGCGTAGACCGACACGATCGTCTCGCCGGTCAGATCATCCTTTCGCCGATAGAGCGTCCGCTCGACCCGGTGCGTATACCGCCGCTGCGAACGGCACGACCGGCAGAGCGAAGGTGGTGGAATCTCGAACGTTGTCTTCCCCACGACCGGTGCAACCTTCCTCAGCATGACGATGTCGGCATCAGTGATCTCAAATGCCGTCTGACATTGAAGGCATGTTTTCTGCACACGACAAGTATACAGAAGTCAGAAGATAGAATTCATATTCCTACATTCTGACTTCTGCATTCTGAATTCTCCAAGCGGAAGAGGCTTTTCCGTTCTACTGACTTGCCATCGTCCTTTTCCCCCGTCCACACATTCCCCGTGCCGGGATCGGGAGGCGCGCGTAGAATTCCGTTCGACTTTTTCCCGCCCAAACGTATGAAGCGTTTCGTTCTTCCTCTCCTCTTCGCGTCATTGTTCCTGGCGATCCCCGCGTCCGCCGCGACCTTCCGCACCGGCGAGAATGTTTTGCTCGCTTCTCCCGTCGCCGACGACCTCTACATCCAGGGCAACAATGTCTCCGTCCGGCAGAACGTGAACGGCGATCTCCTCGTCGCAGGCGGCAAGATCGACGTGGAGAACGCAATTGCCGGAGACCTGACGCTCTTCGGCGGCAACGTGACGGTCATGAGCCAGGTGGGTGACGATGTACGTGTGGCGGGAGGTGAACTGACGATCCGTGGAACGGTGAATGGCGACCTCTTCGTCGCCGGCGGTACGGTGACGATCGGGAAGGACGCTGTGATCCTCGGCAACGCGTACGTCGCCGGCGGCACGGTGACGATCCGGGGAGCCATCGGCAAGAATGCCGTCATCCGCGGCGGCACCGTGATGCTGCAGGGCGTGATGCACGGCTCGGTCGACGCGCGCGGCGGGAACCTCGTCGTTGCGGGACCCATTGAGGGCGACGCGATTCTCTCCGCCGATCGTCTCGACGTGGCTCAGGGCGGATCCTTCCGCGGTGCCGTGACGTACTGGGCCGGGAACCGGCCGGTGAAATTTGGATCGTCTCTCGCGTCCGGACAGCAGGCGTCATTCCAACCTTCTCTGAGCGCGGGAGCGCACAGAGGTGAGGGGAAAGTGGCAGGAGGCATCGCAGCTGTGCTCGGAGTATTCGCGGTCCTCTCACTCCTCTCAGCCATGCTCGTCATGGGTCTCCTCGTCTTCATCTCGAAAACATTCTTCACGGACGCTGCGAAGCGTGTGCAGCAGAAACCTGCCGTGAGCTTCCTCCTCGGACTCGCATGGTTCATCGTCATGCCGGTCGCAGTGTTCCTGCTCATGCTCACGATCATCGGCATTCCGCTCGGACTCCTCGCCCTCGCTGCCTACTTCTTCGTACTCTTCTTCGCGGTCCCGCTCACCTCCCTCGTCCTCGCGCGGTGGCTCGAACGTGCGAATGAGTGGGAGTGGAGCAAGCTCTCCTTCTTCGGTGCAAGCGTCGGTGTGTACGTTGTCCTCCGCCTCATCGGGATCGTGCCGGTCGTCGGCTGGATGGTGAAGGGAGTCCTCATCCTCCTCGCTCTCGGCGCGCTGCTCATGACGAAGTGGACTCGTGTGAAGAAGATCCTCTAGGCGTGGAAAGCAAACCTACGGTTTTCCTTCCACGAGCCATCCTTTCCCTCAATGGTGTCGCTTCAGCGCTGGGGCCCGTCGGAGCCACCCAACGCTTCGCGACAATTGTTCTGGCTGTTCATGTTCTTGTTTTACATTTGTTGAAATGAGAATTCTTCTCAGACATTCCAAAGAAAAATCAGAAAGTGCGCCTCCCTCCCGCCGGGCTCCAGAGAGCGAGAAACGGGAGAGGGGCTGGGAGAGAAGGAATAGAAAAAGAAAGACGCCTTCCTCTCGCGAGTCAGACGTCCTTCAGCGTTTGCAACGCATCTCTATCTCCTCTTCTTTGTCTTCTTCGCCTTCTTTCTCTTCGTTGCCTTCTTCTTTTTCTTCGGCATGAGAGACTGGGGGAAGGAAGTAATTGGTTTGTATTCTACTTCTCTTCGCTACACGTTGTGAAGTGACGAAAAAAAATTCGACATGACGTACGCGCGCATTCTCACGTTGTATATGTTGTGCGTTTCAAATTTATTTTCTGATTTTTCCCTTCGTGAAAATTTTTTTTCAAAATAATTTTCAGACAATGTGTCGGAGAAGGTGCCCCATTTTTTCTTTCTTGGTTTTCAGGTACGCATGTTGCCGCGGTCCTGTACTCTCAATCTCGAGCGGCACTTGCTCCGTCACAGAGAGTCCGAATCCTTCGAGCCCGATGATCTTCTTCGGATTATTGGTGAGGAGGCGCACCTTGCCCGCGCCGCAGTCACGCAGAATTTGTGCACCGATGCCGTACTCGCGCAGATCCGCCGGAAGACCGAGACGTTCGTTGGCCTCCACCGTATCGAGTCCTTCATTCTGTTGCAGTGCGTACGCACGTATCTTGTTGGTGAGTCCGATGCCACGTCCTTCCTGCCGCATGTAGAGGAGGATGCCACTCCCCTCGTGTTCGATCATCTGCATCGCGGCTGCGAGTTGCTCGCCGCAGTCGCAGTGTTTGCTCCCGAACGCATCACCCGTGAGACACTCGGAGTGCACACGCACGAGCACGGACTCGTCCGGCCGGATCTTTCCCTTCACGAGCGCCACGTGTTCCCGCTTGTGGATGTGATCTTCATACACACGGATCATCCAGTGTCCCGTGTCCGTCTCCAGAGGACTCTCCGCCACGAGCGACACGAGCACTTCATGCTTCCTCCGCCACGCGATAAGGTCCGCGATGGAAACGAGCGGAATGTCGTGCACACGTCCGAACTCCTGCAGCGCAGGGAGACGCATCACAGTTCCGTCATCGTGCATGAGCTCGCTGATGACGCCTCCCGGCCGCAGCCCGGCCATCCGGCAGAGATCGACCGCCGCTTCCGTGTGTCCGGCACGGACGAGGACACCGCCTTCGGAAGCGCGGAGAGGAAACACATGTCCGGGGCGACGCAGATCCTGTGGCACGGCGCCCGGACGAACGGCGGCGAGAACAGTCGTTGCGCGATCCGCGGCGGAGATGCCCGTCGTGACACCATCCGCGGCTTCCACACTCACGGTGAAAGGAGTCTGGAACTGTGACGTATTTTTCGGAACCATGGGGGACAGATCGAGCGTGTCCGCGATGTCCGCGGCGAGCGAGAGGCACACGACGCCACCGGTGTGACGGATGACGAATGCCATCTTTTCCTCCGTCACATGTTCGGCTGCGAGCACGAGATCACCTTCATTCTCCCGTTGTTCGTCATCCACAACGATGAGGAACCTTCCGGCTTTCAGTGCATCGAGCGCCTGCGGGATGGGAGTGAACGTGTGCAAGGCCTCAGATTGTAACCGCGCGACGCCACGGCCGGAAGACGGGTACGGCAATTATTGTCACAAATATGGAACGCAAGAAGTGCGACTGCAGGAAACGGGAAACAGGCCTGGGTCCCCGAACTGGTGAGCGAAGGAGACCGTACGGGGCGCCTATTCCCACCTTATGGAATACGTATATCGCCCTCCCATGGGTGTCGGGCGACCGATGCCTACATGGTACGTTCCCGTCGGATAGAGGTAGCTCTTGCCGCAGGCGGGACCCTCGAAGCCGAAGAAATCGACATCGCTGCCGCCGTAAATGAGGCAACGCAGATCACCTGTGCTCACGAGCGACAACGTCATCTCCTCGGGCTCCGTGACGGTGAACGTGAACCAGTCCTCCAGATCGCTGCCGTCCAACACATCCACATGTACCTTGCCGAAGATGAGATGAGTCGCCTGCGAGAAGCCGTCGTTGCCATCACCCGTGCCCGTCTTCGCATCGATGATGAATCCCGTATTCGGGTTGGCCGGCTGCAGCTGCAGCTGGTAGTCGCCCGCCGTGAGAGCCGTTTTGAGGGAGCAACTCGTCTTCTCCTTGTAGCCGAGGTAGTACTCGGTGGAGAGTCCGTCACTCTCCAGCTTGTACAACGTGCAACTGAGGCTGCCCGTTTGGCTCTCGCGGAGCGTGGCTGTCACGTCCGTGACGAGGGGGGATGTGAGCGTGAAACGGAAGGAGAAGGGTTTGGTTCCTTTGAAATTTTCGATGTCCGTGAACGGCCACGTGACTTGCTTCACGGCTGCGGAGGCGCCGGTGTCATCGAAACTGGACTGACTGTGTGAACTGGCCGTCCCCTGCCCTGCAGTGGAACTCGCCGCGGCTGCAGAAGAAGTCCCGCCTGTGGATCCTTGCGTCGCATTCCAGATGTACGCAGCCGCCTCGCCGCGCGTGAGCAACTCGTTGGGCAGGAACCCCGGACCTTCCTGTCCCAGGATGGGGAGAATGGAGGCCTTCAGTGCCGAAGCGATGAACGGCGCGAACCATGTATCGGATGGAACATCGATGTAGAGGGAAACGACCGAATCGGAGCTGACGGGAATGCCGAAGACCGTGAGCACCATCTTCACCGCTTCCGACCGCGACACGGGACGGCCGGGCTTGAATGTCCCGTCCGTGTACCCTTTCACGTACCCTTTCGCCGCCGCATCGCAGACGTATTGCTGGTACCACGCATCGGCTCCCACATCAGGAAAACAGGACGTCGAACCGACATCGGCCGTCTTGCCGGACGCAAGGTAGAGCATCTTCAGCATCGCCGCCCTGTTCACAGGATCGTCGGGACGGAAGGTTCCGTCCGGATTTCCGGAGATCACCCCCAATTCGGAGAGCGCCTCGATCTCCTTCTTGTACGCATTGCTCGATGTGACATCGGGGAAGCTCACGGCCTGCGCGAGGATCGGCAGGATGAGGAGGAGCGATGCTGCAATCGTCGGAAATCTGGAAACGCGCATGTGGGAACGGGGGAACGGCCGCACTCTATGCTGAACAATTTGATTGTTCAATGTCTCGGGAATTGAATCCACTTGAGCCGTCCAGCGGAATGTAGCGGATTGTGTTACCCGCGAATGCGCGCCAGCTGCGCGAGTGAGTGGAGGACGGATCGCGCCGCTTCCTCCCCGCGATCCAGTCTGGCCCGCGCGAGCTCCAGCCGATCGACGGAGAGAATCTCGAACGCGAAGGGAATGCCGTGCCGAAGCTGCACGTCCATGATCCCGCGCGCGGCTTCGCCCGCCACGAGTGCCGCATGGTGCGTCTCGCCCTGCACGACGATGCCGAGACCGATGAGGGCATCAACTTCTTTCGTCCTCGCCAGCGCTTCGCCGAGGAGCGGGATCTCGAAGGATCCGGGGACAGAGAATGTCCTGATGCTCCCCGGAAGGATTCCGGCCTCCCGAAGCGTCCGCTCCGCGCCCGACACGAGCGCATCAACCTCCTCCTTGTAGTAGGAAGAGTGAATGATCCCGACATGCCAGGAGGAATTGACGGGGCCGGGGAGCGGGAGGGGCGGGTTCTTCTGCTTCATTGCGCATACCGGAAGGATCGAACATACCTGCCGAGGATATCGGTTTCAACGTTCACGCGATCCCCTTTCCGGAGCTTTCCGAGCGTCGTTTCCGCGAGCGTATGCGGGATGAGGGCAACCGTAACGTTCTTCCCGCGGATTTCCGCCACGGTGAGCGAGACGCCGTCGAGAGCGATGGAGCCTTTGGCTATGACGAAAGAAGAGAGACGTAAAGGAAGTGAAATCGTCAGGGTCACATCCACAAACGTGTCAGGGTGAGCGAAGTCTAACCCACGTTTGCATCCGCGTGTCGCCCTTCGACTACGCTCAGGGTGACACGCTTGCACGATCCCCACTCCTTCTATATGCCCCTGCACGATGTGTCCTTCGAATCTCCCGTCCGCCCGCATCGCACGCTCGAGGTTCAGCGAGTCGCCTTTCTTCAGGAATCCCAACGTGGTCTTCAAGAGCGTCTCGGGAATGACATCGAAGGTCATCGCCGTCTTCGTGAGTTTCGTGACCGTGAGGCAGGCACCCGAAACTGCAACACTTGAACCGACCTTCACATCCTTATAGAAGGAAGGACGCGCGAGGACCAATCTCCCCTTTCCGTTCTCCAGGACTGTTGCCGTTGCTTCGATGATGCCCGTGAACATGGAGAGACATCATACATCATTCCTTTCGGGCTTGATCACCGTGAGAAGGCTACTTGCATTCAGAAGTCGCCGGCAACGGATGCACGTCGTTGCGGAAATGACAGCGCGAAGGCGCGCGAGCGGGATCTCCCCCTCACATCGCTCGCAGATGCCGATGGTGCCATCCCGAATCCGCCGGAGGACTCCATCGATCACCTGAATCTTACGTTCCTGGAAACGGGCCAGATCGTCCATCGGCTTCTCCTGCAACCACGCGAGGATGGCGGCCTCGTAGAATGCCCGCAAGGCGAGGAGATCCGCATGAAACTTGCGATACTTCTCCGGAACCGCGGATTCGACTGGCTGGCCTGATGCTGCGGGTGAGGATTCCGACATGGAATGCAAACCTTACTTTCCTTTTGCCAACTATCAAAGGCCCCCTTCGGCTTCCTTTTCCATGACGATTCTCATGTTGTATCGCACGTATTCCAATGTGACGCGCATTCCGCGCCTTTGACCGCCTCTCCGTACCCTCACCCTATCCTCTTCGTCAAAGATGGCTACGGAGTCGATCAACAGAAGATGTACCGTTTCATTTATCGCATCGCGAACTCCAAAACGATCACCCGGCTGACAGAAATATGAACCGTCTTGATCCTCCATCGCTTCGATCGCTTCAACCACGTCACCGGCTTTCGGCATCTTGGGAAACACGTCTTCCCTCTGCTCCACAACCGTTTCAGGGATTACTTCGTCCTCCCCGATCCCTGAATCCAATGGCAATAGTTCAGCGTCGCTCATGAGAATGGGAAAAGGGACGCCATTGTACAGCACCAGCCAAAGCGAGGATAAACACACCTTGGCAGGTTCGCCCCTTAACCCTAGACAGAGCCAAAAATTTGTGATAAGCTCAGGGCTCAGCCCTCGCGCGCAGCGGGGCTAATTTTGTAGAAAAAGATTCCTTCCTCATCTCCACAACTATGGACAAGATCACGATCAAAGGCGCGAGAATGCACAACCTGAAGAACATCGATGTGACGATTCCGAGAAACGCCCTCACCGTCATCACGGGCCTATCCGGATCCGGGAAGTCTTCGCTCGCCTTCGATACCATCTTCGCGGAAGGACAGCGCCGGTACGTGGAGAGTCTCTCCGCCTACGCCCGCCAATTCATCGCGCAGATGGAGAAGCCGGAAGTCGATTCCATCGACGGACTCTCCCCAGCCATCTCCATCGATCAGAAGACGGCGCCGCGCAATCCGCGATCGACCGTCGGCACGGTGACGGAGATCTACGACTACATGCGACTCCTGTGGGCGAAAGTCGGAAAGGTCCACTGCAGCACCTGCGGGCGCCTCCTCGCGAAGCAGTCCACCTCGCAGATCGTGGAAACCATCGCGGGCATGCCGGAGGGACGCAAGATCTACCTGCTCGCGCCGCTCGTGGAAGGGCGCAAAGGGGAGCACGTGAAAATCATGGATGCGGTCCGCCGCGAGGGTTTCGTCCGCATGCGCGTCGACGGCCAGATCGTGACGACGGACGAGGACATCACGCTTGACCCGAAGAAACCGCACACCATACAGATCGTCGTGGACCGACTCGTCGTGCGGGATCTGGCATCCAAGGAAGGAGCGGTGAATCCCAACCGTTCGCGGTTGGCCGATTCCGTCGAACTCTGTTTGAAGAAGGGCGAGGGATCGCTCATCGTCCTCGACGCCGATGCGAACACAGAAACGCGCTTCGCGGAATCCTTCGTCTGCCCGGATCATCCCGACTCCGACATCCCGGAGATCGAACCGCGCAGCTTCTCCTTCAATGCGCCGCACGGCGCCTGCGAGGAGTGTCACGGCATCGGCTCGATCCTGCAGGTGGACGAATCCGGCGTGATCCCCAATCCCCGCCTCTCCATCGCAGAGGGCGCCATCCACCCGTGGGCGACGTCGGCGAGCCGCAGCGGCTTCATGATGCAGATACTGGAAGCACTGGCGGAGGCCGTCGGATTCAAGCTGGACACGCCATGGGAAAAGCTGACCCCCGAACAACGTTCTGTCATCCTCCACGGCTATCCGAAGCATCTGCAGATCAGCTTCAACACGCAGAAGTTCGGCGGGAATTACCAGACAACCTACGAAGGCGTGATTCCCAATCTACGCCGCCGGCATGAGGAGACGGACTCGAGCTACATCCGCATGCAGATCGAGGAGTACATGCTGGAGCTCCCCTGCCCCTCGTGCGGGGGCAAGCGACTGAAGAAGGAAATCCTCGGCGTCACCGTCGGCGGGCGGAACATCGTTTCGGGAACGGACATGGGCGTGGAGGAAGCCAAAGCTTTCTTCCAGAGTTTGATCCCCGCTGATTCCGGGAAAGGCAGAGAAGGCAAGAAGGGCAGTGAAGGCAGTGAGGCATCTTCGAAGGAAACCTCTCTGCCCTCTTCGACTCTTTCTTCCTACGAATACGCCATCGTGAAGAAGGTGCTGCATGAAGTGATCGCGCGCCTCTCCTTCCTCGAGAACGTCGGACTCAAGTACCTCACGCTCTCGCGCTCCGCCAATACGCTCTCGGGCGGGGAGGCGCAGCGCATCCGGCTCGCGACGCAGATCGGCTCCGCCCTCCAGGGCGTGCTCTACGTCCTCGACGAACCCTCGATCGGCCTCCATCAGCGCGACAATGCGCGCCTCATCGCGACGCTCATGCAGCTGAAGAACCTCGGCAACACCGTCATCGTCGTGGAGCACGACGAGGAGACCATCGCCTCCGCCGACTACCTGCTGGAGATCGGCCCCGGCGCGGGCAAGTACGGTGGCGAGATCGTGGCGTCCGGGACGCCGGAGGAGCTGATCAAGAACAAGGACTCCATCACCGGCCAGTACCTGAGCGGCCGCAAGCGCATCGAGATCCCGAAGGAACGGAGGAAAGGCAACGGCCAGTCCCTCACGATCAAGGACGCGCACCACCACAACCTCCAGCACATCGACGTGTCGTTCCCGCTCGGCACCTTCATCGGCATTTCAGGCGTCTCGGGCTCCGGCAAATCAAGTCTCATTCACGGCATCCTCGCGCCGGAATTGCAGCATGTGCTGAACAGGGCGCACTCCAAACCGCAGGATGTGGGGGAGATCAAAGGGCTGGAACACCTCGATAAGGCCATCGTCATCGACCAGTCCCCCATCGGACGCACGCCGCGTTCGAATCCCGCCACCTACACCGGCATCTTCACCGACGTACGCGACATCTTCGCCACGACACCGGAGGCGAAGCTGCGCGGCTACAAGGCGGGGCGCTTCAGCTTCAACGTGAAGGGCGGACGCTGCGAGGAATGTGAGGGCGACGGCCTCAAGCGGATCGAGATGCACTTCCTCCCGGACGTCTTCGTCACGTGCGAACGCTGCCATGGCGAGCGCTACAACCGCGAGACGCTGGAGGTGACGTACAAGGGGAAGAATATTTCCGAAGTGCTGAACATGACGATCAGTGAGGCGATCTCCTTCTTCTCCGCGATTCCCGCAATCAAGGGCAAACTGCAGACGCTTGAGGACGTGGGTCTCGGCTACATCCACCTCGGTCAGAGCGCCACGACCCTCTCCGGCGGAGAAGCGCAACGTGTG
Source organism: Candidatus Peribacteraceae bacterium (assembly GCA_041666245.1). Classification (GTDB taxonomy): domain Bacteria; phylum Patescibacteriota; class Gracilibacteria; order Peribacterales; family Peribacteraceae; genus CAIKAD01. The sequence goes on along the minus strand of JBAYHG010000005.1, from coordinate 16,513 downwards.
AAACTGGCGACGGAGCTGACGAAACGCGCGACCGGCCGCACGTTCTACATCCTGGATGAGCCCACGACCGGCCTGCACGTCGACGACATCAGCCGGCTCCTGGAAGTCCTCCAGCGCCTCGTCGAGAAGGGCAATACCGTCCTCGTCATCGAGCACAATATGGATGTCTTGAAGTGTGTGGACTGGATCCTCGACCTTGGGCCGGACGGCGGCAACGGAGGCGGCGCCATCGTCGCACTCGGCACTCCTGAAGACGTGGCGAAAGCGAAGGACAGCTACACGGGGCAGTATTTGAAGAAGGTCCTCGCAAAGAAAAAATTGAAGGAGTGACCACGGGGATGATTCCGACGAATCCGAAGAAACCGAAGAATCCGAGGACGTATTTTCGAACGTTCCTCGGCATCGTCGGCTTCCTCGGTTTCATCGGTTTCCTTCCAACTCAGGACGAAAGACATCATTCCATAATGGGCTTCGGTTCATTACCTGGCCTCCATTTAATGGAGCACCCGATCGCATTCGCCTCGGCCACCTCCGGCTCTTCTCCTTTGAGCAAGGCCGCGATGGCGTCGCGCAATGTGTGATCCGAAACGTTCTCCGGTTCCTTCCAGTTGTCATCCACCCGGCCCTTGTAGCGAAGTCTGCGCTCATGGTCGAAGACGAAGCAGTGCGGTGTGCAGAGAGCGCCGAACGACCTGGCGACCTGTTGCGATTTGTCGACGCAGTACGGGAAAGGATAGCCCTTCTCCAGAGCGCGCTCCCTCATCGCTGCAAAGGAATCCTCGGGATAGTCCGTGGGATCGTTGCTGTTCACCAGGATGAACTGGACCCCCTCTTCGTCAAAGTGCTCCGCGATGGCGATCAGGCGGTCTTCGTACGCCTTCGCATACGGGCAGTGATTGCACATGAAGATGACGACGAGAACCATATCCTTGATGAGCCCCGACTCCACCGTCATCCCGTCGGTCGCGGGGAGCGTGAAGGGGGGCAGGAGATCGCCGATGCCGAGGACGCGGGAATTGTCTTGGACGAGGGACATGGACGTAGGATGAGGATGAGTGAAAAGATTGAAAAGAAGAAAAGGAATCAGAGCAAAGACGAACGAAGTTTCACAAGAAGATAACCAATCCGTTGAATGCTACTGTTCAACTGTTCATCAGCGGTTGCTGCGATATAGGAAAGATCAAGCGCCAATACTATCTGGTAATGCAATTCCTCAAGCGAAGCGGTTGCTATATCAATATATCGAAGTTTTTCCTTTTTTGATCGGCGTCCATTCCCTTCCGCTAGATTCATGGGAATTCCATATGCAGCCCTCCGCATCTGGCTCACCAATCCGAACTTCTCTTCCGCAGGAAATGTTTTCGTTAATTCGTAGACGATCTTGCACAGCTGATGTGCTTCTTTCCAAACTATCAACTTTTGATACGGCCGTTCCTGCATAGGAACGTGTAGTGTACACGCAAAGCAAAGTTGATGTATCTTTTTATTCCTTTTCATCTTCTTCTTCCTCTTGTTCCGCCACTTCACCGCCACCGCCTTCATCATCGACAATCGCAATCGTGTCCTGCTCCTGAACCACAGGCGTCTCGGGCGCTGGATGCCGCCGGGCGGCCATGTGGATGAAGATGAGACTCCGGAAGAGACGGCACAACGGGAATGCAAGGAAGAAACCGGACTGGATGTCGAGATCATCGGAGAGGAACTCATCGACATGTTCACGGAGAATCCTCATGAAGGCCGGATGCTCAAGAAACCGTTCGCGCTTCTCCTTGAGAATATTCCCGCGAGCGTTGAGCGCGATGAACCCACGCACCAGCACATGGACTTCGTGTACCGCGCGTGTCTCAAGGACGAGCGACAGGCGTGGAAGCTCGCCGAAGAGGAAGGATCGGAAATCCGCTGGTTCACGCGCGGGGAGATTGAGGCGCTCGACGAGAGAACGGAAGTCTTCGCGAATGTGAAGCACTACATTCTGTCGATTCTTGGATAGCCATGTCATGGCGGGTTTGCCAAGGGAAGGGTGACACTCTTCGGTCTCCCCGGAATCCTTCAAAATGACCTATCCCTTGCTGAAAACAAGGGTAAAATGTTCAATCCGTATGACATGGACATCCTTCCAGCCGCACGTACGGCACCATTCTGCATCCGATCAAACCCGGATACGGCGTGCATATGAGATGGGTGAGGGGCTCCATGACGGACAGAAGCGACTTTCCGGCGAACCGTACTTCACACATCCCGTGGCCGTGGCGAAGGTGCTCGCAGAAATGGGTGCCGATACCGACACACTCATCGCCGCACTGCTCCACGACACCATCGAAGATACGCCTGCCACACTCAAGGACATCAATGACGCATTCGACGGACAGGTTGCCTCCCTCATTGAGGGTGTCACGAAGCTCTACGCTACGGACCTCCCCGAGAAATCCAAGCTCAACGAGCAGATCGAGACGCTGCGCAAGATGTTCACGCTCATGGAACGCGACGTGCGCATCATGGTCATCAAGCTCGCGGACCGGCTTCACAATATACGGACGGGTTCGTTCCTGCCGGAGGAGAAGCGTCGCGTATTGGCGCAGGAAACGTTGGACGTCTACGTGAAGATCGCCGACCGCCTCTGCATGCAGGATCTGCGCGATGAGCTGCAGGACCGCTGTCTCGCCATCGTGAACCCCAATCTCCACGCGCGGCTGACTCAACTGCGGGAGGAGAACGCTCGCAAGAGTGAAGATGTGATGCCGGGAATGGAGGCGTTGCTACGCCGGCTCCATCCGCAGCTCATGGTCCGGACGAAAGTGAAAACTGAACCGAAATCGTGGGACAAGCTGCTCGCGCAGCACGAAGCGAAGGGCGCTGTGGTTTCGGGCCTCTCCTCGGTCACCGTCGTCTTCCTCTGCGCTGACCGCGAGGCGTGCTACCGGATCCTCGGAGCGCTGCACCAATCCTGGCAACGCGAAGCGCTGAGTTTCCAGGATTACATCAATTCCCCGGTGGCCAACGGCTACCAGGGAGTGCACACGACGATCATCCTCGCCGATGGTACGCGCATCCGTTGCAAGATCCGGACGCAGGACATGGACGAGTACTACCACCGCGGCGTCACGATGTTCTGCTTCCAGCCGCAGACCTCGGAGTCGCTGCAGTCACTCCTCCCCTGGACGAAACGGATTTCCACGGTCGCGGAGGAGACGAAGGAGCGGAGTCTGGAATTTTGGGAGAGCTTGCAGAACGATATCCTCGGGGAAACCATCACGGTTCACGGACCTTACGATCAGGCCGTACAGATCCCGCGCGGGGCGACGGCGCTCGACGCAGCGTTCTACCTCTTCCAGGAGAATGCGCTCTACGCGGAGACGCTGAAAATGAACGGGAAAGACGTCGCTCTCGGCACGCCACTCCAGAACGCCATCTCGCTTGATGTGTCGTTCTCGCCGCTCATGACCGTACGACGCGAATGGCTCACCGACGTGCACACCCGGCTCTCCGTCGCGATGATCCGCGCCGCACTCACCGAGCACTCGGAGGAGGAACGCAACCGCGAGGGGCGTGAGGTCCTCCAGCGTCTGCTGACGGAGAACGGACGGGGGTATCTGGAAGAGTTCGATGCGGAAGCACTCGCCCGGCGGCTGCAACCTCTCGGATTCCATTCGCTGGAAGAGGCGTGCATCGCCATCGCGGATGGTCACGCGGACGCGAACGAGGTGTTCCAATTACTCTTCGAACCCACAACAACCGTGAAATCCAGGGACATCACCATCCGGTACGGCGCGAACCTCCGGGATACGGAGATGTTCGACGGTCTGAACCGGGTTCACCGGATGCATGCCTCGCAGCTCAAGAACCTCCGCTACATCTGGACACCGGGCAACCGAGACGACGCCGTGATCCTCAAGGTATCGGTGACGGACGAGGAGCGGGACGTTCTGCTTCGGGAGATCGAACAGGCCGGGGGAAAGCATGTGGAATCCATCGTCCGTACGAAAAAGGAACTGGGGCTGATCGGACTCGTCATCCTGCTCTGGGGATTGGATCCGGTCATCGCGCGGTTCCTCATCCTGCATGACAGCCTGACACCCGTCGATTTCACCCTGCTGCGCTTCTGGTCGCTCGCGATCGTATCCGTCGCCATCGCAGCCATCAGAAGACGCGGCAGCATCCTGCAGCGCCTTCGACTGCTGCACCCCCTCCTCTGGGTTTCCGCTGCTCTCCTCGCCCTCGTCGCACTCACGACGTACGCCGCGCTCCAGGGAGGCACGGCAACGCACTACGAAATCCTCATGGCCTCGAGCGCTCTTCTGATCGCCACTGCGTTGCGGTCTATCCAGGAAAAGAGGGCCGTCTTCCTCTGGCTCCTCTTCGGTTGTTTGCTCCTCCTCCTCACGTACTCCCCCGCCTGGCACCCCGAAAGCGGGCTCTTCATGCTGCTCTCGCTCCTCAGCTTCGCGGCGTTCCTCGGCATCAGCAACCGGTACCTTCGGCAGGAGTTCATCGCCCGTCGCAGGTTCGATTACTACACAGCCATGCTCGTCATCGGTTCCGTCGTCACGCTCCCCCTGGCCTTCTTCGCTTCCCCCGCCCTCTTCAATCCCGTCACGATACTGGACACCTCGCTCTTCAGCATCGTCTTCATCGGACTGCCCTACTACCTCTACTACGAACGTTCGTCGAAACAGGAGGCATCGTCCGTCATCCCCTTCGCGTTCATCATGCTGACGGTGACGGCCATCGGGGAACTCGCGCTGACGCGGCAACTGGACCCGTTCACGTTCCTGGCCTTCCTCGCAAGTATCCTCCTCTCGTTCTTCCTGGAACGTCACTGGAGGTATTGACCGACATCACTTTCCCCTCTTCTGTGCGACGATCAGGTGGTGGTTGTCGTACATCCCATTCGTGATGGGATCGCGCACGGGTAGGTGCTTGCGCATCACGCGATCGAATCCGAGTGTCTCGAGCTGCCCGACGATCAACTGGGTGTCCACGTTCACATCTTCTCCCTCAGTGATCGGATCGACGACGTACCGCAGGCGCTGCCCGAGTCCCGGCTCATCGTCCTCGATGCTCACGGGCAGGAGGAGAGCGATGCCGAGCGTCCCACCGGGCCGGACCAGCTTGGAGCAATTCTGCAGCAGCTCGTACTGATTCGCCACACGGTCCATGACCAGTGACGCAAGGACGAAAGACGCTGTCCCGAATCGTTCGCTGAAGCTCAGCCGTTCCCTCGCCCCCTCCCGACCAAGGAGGAGCTTCGACTGCGAATGATCGATGATGCCCAATTTGATGCGTTCATCGTGGAGAGCCCAACGCGGATTCATTTCGTAGCCGATGGCATTTCCTTTCCCCACCCTCTGTTCCAGAACATCCAGAGCGCGCCCCGGACCACATCCAAGATCGTATGCCTTTCCGCCTTCACTCAGAGACAACCCCCACCGCGCGGTTCCACCGTACGTCAGGTCCATGTACTCCTGCTCTTCACCGCTGCACAACATTTCCACGGCTTCCGTCCCCTGCTGATAATTGTTCTCAAGCATGTACCGGATCAGGGTTTGCATACGCGCTCGCGCTGCTTCCCTCCCCGGCCCGTGACACATCTCCGCGAGTAATCCCACGAGGTCGAACGTCCGCTCCATGATGCCCGATCGGTGGGCCTTCATTCCCGGCGATTGCGGCTCGCTCCTCGTTGCACAGAATTCATCGCTCGTCAGCGAGAACACCGCGCCGAGGCCGATCGTCACATCGTCCCCCCCCATCAGGTACTGGATGTACCGGCGTTTGTTGGCGGGATCCTCAAGTGTGCCGGAGAACGGGTGACGTCCCCGGTAATCGAGGAACCGCTGGTGGCAGTAGCTCGCAAGCTGGTGCGGATCCCCGAGTAATTGATGCACGGCCTTCTGCACAGCATCTCCGGAGACTTTACTCTCCCCTCGTTCTTGCTCTTCCATCTGGTCGTACATCTGCTCGAGTTCTTCTTGTGTGATACGATTGGGTTCGGGCATGGGAGAATGGCACAGAGCGTGGAAATATAGTCGTCTCTTGTCAAAAACACAAGATTATTATCTTCTCTTCATACAGCGAGAAAGTCGATTCCTACGCAATTAACGCCCATTCAGATCATCTAACACCCTCAATGTAACAGCGACGGAGACCCTCTTGACCGTTCCAGGATCTCCCACCTTTGCCCTCACATAATCACGGATAGCATACAGCAACCTCCGGACTCCATCCGGCTGTGGGATGTCCTGTTGTTCGGGTTGAGCCGACGAGTGTTCTACAGATGCCATACCTTCGCCCATTTTCCGTTTTGTGAAGCCTATTGTCAAGGATGAGACCGTTCTTTTTTTGCATGCTCTGCCTGCCCACAGAAGGCAGCAGCTTCACAAAAATTGGCCCCCGTACTGCTTCCCTGTACACTGGTCCCGTTCAACGTTCCTGCACTCCTTCCATGTTCGATCCAGTCGACCCCAAACAGTCGTTCCCTGCGCTCGAGAGAGGCATCCTCACCTACTGGAAGGAGGAGAACACGTTCAAGCGCTCGATCGCGCACCGCTGCACGGAGAACTGCGCGCCGGGAGCGCGGAAAGGGAAGGATCAGAGCGACTTCAGTTTCTACGACGGCCCCCCCTTCGCCACGGGCCTCCCCCACTACGGACACCTCCTCGCGGGCACCATTAAAGATGTGATCCCGAGGTACCGGACGATGCGCGGGGACCGGGTGCAGCGGCGCTTCGGCTGGGACTGTCACGGCCTGCCCGTGGAGTACGAGATCGAGAAGGAACACAACATTCAGACACGGAAAGACATCGAGAAGATGGGCATCGCCGCCTTCAACAAGCTCTGCCGAACCGCGGTGCAGCGCTACACGAAGGAGTGGCGCGTGACGGTCGAACGCATGGGGCGCTGGGTGGACATGGACTGGGATTACCGCACGATGGATCCCGACTACATGGAGAGCATCTGGTGGGTGTTCAATCAGTTGCAGGAGAAGGACTTGATCTACGAGGGAAAGAAAGCGATGCACATCTGCCCGCGCTGCGTCACACCACTCAGCAACTTCGAAGTCACGCAGGGGTACAAGGATGTTGATGATCTGGCAGTGACATGGAAGTTTCGATTGAAGGATTCCAAAGAGTCCAAGGATACGTACGTCTTGGCTTGGACAACGACGCCGTGGAGCACCATCACGACGATGGGCCTCTCCATCAAACCCGATGCGACGTACGTGAAGGTGAAAACCGGGAACGAGCACCTCATCATAATCAAGGACCGTGTCGCTGACGTGATGAAGGGAACGGAGTTCGAGGTTGTCGAAGAGTTCAAGGGAAAGAAGCTCGTCGGCTCATCCTACGAGCACATCGTGCCATGGATCGCGGAAGTGCCGGAAGTGCAGGCAAGCAAGAACGTCTACAAGATTTTCGCCGGCGACTACGTGGAAGCGACCGAGGGCACGGGCATCGTGACCATCAACGGTTCGTACGGCGAGATCGACATGGAAGCGGCAAAGAAGAACAAGCTGCCGATCGTGATGGACGTGGACATGACCGGACACTTCACCTCGCTCGGCGGCCCGTACGCTGGGATGTACGTCAAAGATGCGCAGAAGAAACTCATGGAAGATGCGGGAAAGAAGGGGCAGATCTGGCGCAAGGAGACCTTTCGCCACAGCTACCCCCACTGCTGGCGATGCGAGACGCCGCTCCTCAACTATGCCACGTCCTCCTGGTTCGTCTCCGTGGAGAAGATCAAGGACGCGATGCTGCAGGTGAATGCCGAGACGGAGTGGGTGCCCTCGCACATCCGGGACGGAAGATTCGGGAAGTGGCTGGAAGGGGCACGCGACTGGGCGATCTCACGCAACCGCTACTGGGGCACGCCGCTCCCGATCTGGCGCTGCGAGGAGACGGGAGAGATCGAAGTGATGGGGAGCCGGGACGATCTGATGAAACGCGTGCCGCAGCGCTTCACGAAAGTCACGGTGCTGCGCCACGGTCAGAGTGCGGGCAACATCAAGCCCATCTATCAGGGCGTGGTGCCCGGGACTGATCTCTCCGACGCAGGGAAGGAGCAGGCCAGGGAATCCGGTCAGTTCCTCGCGGATCAGGATGTCGCCGCCATCTATGCCTCGCCGCTCGCGCGCACGCAGCAGACAGCCGCGATCATCGCCAAGGAGACGGATGCTTCGGTATCCATCGATGAACGCCTTCGTGAGGTGAGCTTCGGTGAGTACGAGGGAAAACACGTGGACTTCAGTGACCTCGCATTCCAGAAGGCGCGACGGGCGCACAAGCTGAACAACAATCAGATCGAGAGCGTCTACCACTTCCCGGGCATGGAGACATGGCCGAAGGTAGCGGAGCGCATCACCGCGTTCCTCGAAGAGATCCTGCCGAAGCACAGGGGCGAGCACGTCGTGATCGTCACGCACGCCGATCCGCTCATCAACATCAAGCACTTCTTCACGCGCGAAGATCCGGCGAAGCTCTACGAGCAACCCTATCCTGAGTTCGCGGACACGGAGACCTTCTACTGGGATCACGAGACGAAGGCGCAGATGGACCTGCACAAGGAAACGGTGGACGGGATCACGTGGAACGCGGAAGCGGATGCGAAGCACTCTCTGGAGGTCACCTTCGCGCGACACGGGGAAACGGATTGGAACAAGAAGGGCAAAATGCAAGGACAGTCCGACATCCCCCTGAACGATGCGGGAAGAGCGCAGGCGAAAGCACTGGCGAAGGAACTTCGGGGACGGAAGTTCGACGCCGTCATTTCTTCGGATCTCAAGCGCGCATCCGAGACGGCGGAGATCGTGGCCAGGGAATTGGGTCTTCCGAAACCGGAGCACTGGGAAATCCTGCGCGAACGCAATCAGGGAGAGTGGGACGGCAGGCTGTGGGAAGACGTGCGATCGCAATTCAATCTCAGCCCGACGGTGTCGCTCAATTCCCATCCAGGGAATCCGCCCGGTGGTGAGAGCCTGCAGCAATTCCTGGATCGGGGCGCGCAGGCTGCCCGGAAGATGCGAGCGACCTTCCCCGAGAAACGGGTCCTCGTCGTGTCACATGCCGGCACCATCGGAGCCCTTCGCGTGGCGGAGGAGCGCCTTCCCGTTTCCGAGGCGTTCCAGCGCGTGAAGAACGCGAACGCATTGCATCTTACGCTCAAGCCGCGTTTCATCCGCATCCCCGACGTCCTCGACTGCTGGTTCGAATCGGGATCGATGCCTTACGCGCAGTCGCACTTCCCCTTCGATCGGGAACACATGCTGCACAAGAACGGAAAGGAGCTGCCCCCCGGCTTCCCCGCCGACTTCATCGCCGAAGGCATCGACCAGACGCGCGGGTGGTTCTACACGCTCACCGTCCTCTCGACGGCGCTCTTCAACCGGCCGGCGTTCCGCCACTGCATCGTGAACGGCACGGTGCTCGCCGAAGACGGCAAGAAGATGAGCAAGCGTCTGAAGAACTATCCGGAACCTCTCGTGGTGGTGGAGAAGCACGGCGCCGACGCCGTCCGCTTCGCCCTCATGAGCTCGCCCGCCGTGCGCGGCGAAGACCTGCGGTTCTCCGAGAAGACCGTGGAAGAATCGCTTCGAAATGTCTTGCTGCCGCTCTGGAACGCGTATGCCTTCTTCGTCACGTACGCCAACACGTCCGGTTGGAAACCACGGGACGTTCGGGAACACTCCTCCCACCCTCTCGACCGCTGGATTCGCGCTGAAGTGCAGGACCTCGTGAACAGGATGACGACGGAGCTGGATCGCTACGACCTCTCGGCCACCTGTGCGGAACTGCATGACACCATCGACGCACTCACGAACTGGTACGTCCGCCTCTCTCGCCGCCGCTTCGCCGGCAAAGCCGGCATCCACGCGGAAGAGAGTGCAACTGCGGCGTTCGAGGAAGATCAGGAGGCCGCGCTCACGACGCTCTACGATGTGCTCCTGACGATCAGCCAATTGCTCGCGCCCTTCTGCCCCTTCATTACCGACGCGATCTACCTGAACCTCGTCCCGGAGAAGCACGGCTCGGTACACCTCACCGACTGGCCGGAGCCGCGCGCACTCTCGAAGGAAGAGGAACGCCTCCTCGCGAAGACGCGCGTGCTGCGCAGCGTCGTCTCCCTCGGCCTCACCGTCCGCGCGGAGAAGAAGATCAAGCTGCGCCAGCCGCTCGCAGGCGCCGTGATCGCCATCCCTCCGACGCTCCTCAAGGAACCGCTCGGCGATGAGGAAATCTCGCTCCTGCAGGAAGAGCTGAACGTGAAGGAGATCGACGTGATCGCAGACCCAGGCAGTTTGGCCCAAGCGGTGGCGATGGTGGATGCGAGGAAAGTGGGACCGCGGCTCGGGAGTCGCGTGCAGGAGCTCATCGCGGCGGGCAAGCGCGGGGAATTCACGCAAGCCAAGGACGGATCGATCCTCATCGGCGAGGAACGACTCGCCCCCGACGAGGCCCGCATCGTCTACGTCGGAAAGGAGGGGCAGGATGTGGCCGCTGACCGCGGGATCGTCGTCAGCATCAACACGACGTTGAGTCAGGAGCTCTCCATCGAAGGGTGCGGCCGCGACCTCATCCGCGCCATCCAGAAGGAACGAAAGGACGCGGGCTTGGCCATCGGGGATCGGATCAAGCTCACGCTCGAGAATGCAGATGACATCGTCGCCTCCTGTGGTGGGCAGATCGTGAAGGAAACCAATGCCGTACTGGAGGAGGATGCCAAGGGCGACCCGCATGAAGTCCGCATGGACGGCCGGACCATTCTCTTCCGTTTTGAGAAACTGTAGGTGTTGCTCAGCTCGCTTCTCCTGATTGTTTGATTGTTACATTGTTTCATTGTTGATACGTAACAATTTAGCAATGGAACAATTTAACAATGGTGTCTGAGAGGAAAATCCATCTACAATCCCTGTCATGACTAGTTCCCTCCCCGTCCGCCTGATTCTCCGCACCATCCTCAATGTCCTCCTGGTCTGGGTGCTCACAGCGTACCTGCCTGATTATTTCTTCGTGCACGGCGGATGGATCGGCGCTGTCATCATCGGCGCGCTCCTGACGCTCATGAACGTCCTCGTCCGTCCGCTCCTCGATCTCCTGACGACACCCCTGAAGCTCCTCGCGACGCTCGTGGCCTTCATCCTCGTCAACGGCGTCTTCCTCTGGCTCACCGCCCTCATCGCTTCCATGATGGATCCGGCGCTCGTTTCCCTGCAGATCAGTGGAGGAGTCGGCGGATGGATCGTCGTCATGATCGTTCTCGGAATCGCGAACTGGCTGATGAAGATCCTTCTCAAATGAAAGTGTGAAACCCCCGCGTAGTTCGCCGCAAGCGAACAGAGCCGGGTGGCTGATGAAGGTTGCTTTGAAGTAGTTTCATGCACTGTCAACGCCCCCGCTCTCCCGCTGCGGCACAGGAGCCTATAGAGTAAGAGTATGCGGTTTTCTGCCCGTACCCGGCTTGCCGGTCTCACGCTGCTGCTGCTCTGTGCGACAGTGTTCGGATGGGGCGCTCAACGATGGCAGCTCTCCGCGGCTTTGCCTGCGTCACCGGGGTTCACCGCCTGCTCCCAGCCGAACAATCAATGCAGTATATGGTATTGGGGTGGGGATGGTGGCTGCTCCAATGTCACCAAGCCGACCGGTTGCACAGTCACTTCGGCGCAATGCGGCAACACCAGCTGCTCCGGCACCTGTTATGACTGCACTGGCGTCACAATCCCGCCACTCACTCTCACATGCCTCAATGGATGGTCGTGTCAGGCCGACGGTATGTGCAACGACATATCACCTGCATCATGCCCTTTTCTAGAATTCTATGGTTCCTGTGTGTTCACCGAAGATGATGGCCTCCACCGTTGTTCCGCCGGGTGCTACCGCTGTCTCACCAGCAATCCCTGCGTCCCGACCAATTGCAACGACGGCAACGCCTCAACCACGGATACCTGTTCACACAGGTATCCCGCCGGATGCGTGCACACGCCTGCCAGCAGTGCCGCCGCCGCCTCGTCCCTTCCCAATTCCTCCTCCGCCAAGGCATCCTCCGTCTCCCCCACCCCAACACCTTCTCAACGTATTTCCGTCGGGAGAGGCCACGTGCTTTACGCGGATCCGAGCGGAAAAGTCTACTCATGGTCGTTCAATGGATCCGGCGAGCTTGGAAATGACACTACCAACAGCGCAGTCTCACCCGTGCAAGTGAAAGGCGTGGACGGTCAGGGATTCCTCACGAACGTTGTTGCTGTCTCTGCCGGGACACAGAACTCCATGGCGCTCAAGAGCGACGGAACCGTGTACGCATGGGGAGCTAACCAAGGTGGTAGCCTCGGCATTGATGTGTTACCGACATCCGAATATCACACTCCAATGCAGGTAAAGGGTGTGGGAGGCCTGGGGGTGCTCACCAATATCAAGGCAATCGATCTGGAAGACGATCATGCCCTAGCCATTTCAAACGACGGCCGTGTGTACATGTGGGGATTCGTTCCCTCGTACTCCGGTGACGGTGCCGATTGGCACAACGAACCAGCACCCGTGAGAGTGAAAGGTGTCGGGGGGGTTGGAGAACTCACTGACATCGTCGCCGTCGCAGCAGGCAACAATACCTTTTCCCTGGCGCTTAAGAGCAACGGTACGGTCTACGCTTGGGGTGTGAATCAATACGGACTCGGCGATGGCTCGATCCAATCGAATTACCCGGTTCAGGTAAAGGGCACGAACGGTCTGGGATTTCTGACCGACATCGTCGCCATCGCGGCGTGTGCAGATTATTACAATACCTTCTCCCTCGCGCTCAAGAGCGACGGAACGGTGTGGGCATGGGGCCATAACACCAACGGTCAGCTCGGCACAAATTCCTATACGGACTCACTTTACCCAGTACAGGTGACAGGGGTGGGAGGGCAGGGATTCCTCACTGGTATCACAGCAATCTCGGCAGGAAACGGAGGCGCCCTCGCCCTCAAGAATGACGGCACCGTGTATGCCTGGGGAGGCGGTTCAGTTCTCCTCGGGAATGGACTCACTGCGCCGAGTAAAAGTCCCAAGCCGCTCCAGGTGAAGGGTGTGAACGAGCAGGGCTTCCTCAATGGAATTGCCGGCATTGCCGTGGGCACGTACCACGCTCTCGCCCTCGGAAACAACAACACTATCTACGCGTGGGGATCGGCTGATCCCGGCGTCGGCGATGGCACCCACTTGGCGCGCTACACGCCTGTTGTCGTCATCTCCGGACTATCCTCTTCTTCGGCACAGGCCTCCTCCGCACAAGCCTCTTCGAGCTTGGCCTTTGCATCGACCACACAACGTCTCTCGGGAGATGACTACCACGCTCTCTACCTCAAGAGCGGGACGGTCTACGCATGGGGGGACAACGATAAGGGGCAGCTCGGCCTGGGGTCGCTGTCGTATGCCGAGTTCCCCACGCCCATCGGCGGCCTCTCCAACGTCATCTCGGTCTGCAGCGGGGAAGATTACGGGGCGGCTCTCAAGAGCGACGGAACGGTGTGGGCATGGGGGAAGAATGTGGTCATCGGTGAAGAACACACACCGGTGCAGATGGGCTCTCTCTCCGACGTCGATGCGATTTCCTGTGGCACCAAGTTCCTCCTCGCGCTCAAAGGCAACGGGACGGTGGCCGGTGTGGGCGACAACACGTACAACCAAACTGCGAACCTGAACACGCTCAGCGACATCGTCGCGGTCTCCGCAGGACACAGCCATGGCCTCGCACTCAAGCGTGATGGAACTGTGTGGGGGTGGGGGGCTATCTCGTACGGGAAGTGGTGCAATGGAGGAGCGGCGTACACAGGAACACCCACCAAGGTTTCCAGCCTCTCCGATGTCATCGGGATTTCGGCCGGATCAGAGCACTCTCTGATTCTCAAGAATGATGGATCCGTCTGGGCTTGCGGATGGAACAAGGATGGCGAGCTCGGCAACGGAACGACGACAGACTCGAAGATACCGGTGAAGGTGAGCAGCCTCACGGGCGTTGCGACGATCGCTGCCAAGGGCTACCACTCCCTTGCCCTCAAGCAGGATGGAACCGTCTGGGCATGGGGAGACAATGTGGCAGGAACGATCGGGAATGGGACAACGACAGACGCGAAGACGCCGGTGCGCGCGGGCAATCTTACAAATGTCGTCGCCATCGCCAACGGAGGTCTCTTCTCGCTCGCGCTCAAGAGCGACGAGACATTGTTCGCGTGGGGGTCAGCAGACCCAATCGGCAAGGGGAGAGCAGCATTTGCTCTGTCCCCCATCCAGATCTGTACCACCTGTTCTGCTACTTTTTCGTCGTCTTCCGCCAAGAACAGCTCCGCCGCCCCCTCGTCGGCAGCCCATTCTTCCTCCACTTCCTTGGTTCATACTCGCATTGCTTCAAACTATACCCATACAATATTTCTCGATACAAACGGGAATGTCTATACGTGGGGGAGCAACAATAATGGCCAGCTCGGAAACGGCACTACGAATGATTCCATCTATCCGGTGAAAGTGAAGGGTGTGAATGGTGTGGGATATCTCTCCGGGATCAAAGAAGTTGCGAACGGCTTGTCATTCTCCATTGCTCTCGGCACGGATGGAAGCGTGTACGCTTGGGGAAGCAACAATGTCGGAACACTCGGCATCAACGATGCAGCTCTTTCCTTTTCCAACACACCAGTCAAAGTGTTGGACGTGGAAAACGGAGGCGAACTCTCCGACATCAAAGCAATTACCGTCGGCGAGGATCATGTCATCGCTCTTAAAACGGATGGAAGCGTGTACGCTTGGGGAGAGAATTACTGGCGTCAGCTCGGAAACGGCACCACGAAAAATTCCGCCTATCCGGTGAAAGTGAAGGGTGTGAATGGTGTGGGATATCTCTCCGGAATTATGGCAATTGCCGCCGGCGGGTCTCACACTGTCGCTCTGGCAACGGACGGAAGCGTGTTCGCGTGGGGACGGAATCTATATGGGCTCGGCGACGGTTCCTCGACCGATTCTGCTCTCCCCGTGAGGGTAAAAGGTGTGGGAGGCGCCGGTTTCCTCTCCGGAATTATGGCACTTGCCGCCGGCGGGTCTCACACTGTCGCTCTGGCAACGGACGGAAGCGTGTATATATGGGGACATAACAACAATGGCCAGCTTGGAATCGGCACCAAGTTTTCCTCTCCCACGCCGGTAAAGGTGAAAGATTTGTACGGGACAGGCGAACTCTCTGAGATCGCCGCAGTGTCCGCCGGCGCTGATCATACACTCGCGCTGAGGAATGACGGGGCCGTGTACGCATGGGGAAGCAACGGTCGCGGACAACTCGGAATCGGCACAACGAGCCCTTCCCTCATCCCTGTGAAAGTGAAGAACGTGGGCGGGAAGGGTGATCTCTCTGGAATATCCATGATTGCAAGCGGCTTGAGCATTTCCCTCGCACTCCACAATAACGGCGAACTGCTTGCGTGGGGAATTAACTTTTATGGGCAACTCGGTGATGGCACGACGACGGATCGGCTCACGCCCGTTGTCGTGCAATTCGCGACTCTCTCCTCCTCCTCAGCAGCCGCCTCCTCCGCTCCCGCCAATGACCTCCTCGTCGTTTCACAGACGGGTCCCGCTTCGGTCGCCGCGGACGGGACGGCGACGTACACGGTGACAGTGCGCAACGAAGGATCGGTGACCGCGACCAACATGGTCGTCACGGCGGCTCCGCCCTTCCAGTTCACGCGTGAAAACACCACCACGTCCACGTGCGCGATGGATACGGCCAAGAACGTCGTGCGGTGCTCCGCCGTGGATCTGGGGGCGGGGCAGGCGAAGACGTACAAGTTCGCCTACACGGTTCCGGCGGCGACGGCCTGCCCGAAGGCGGGGGGCGCTCACATCGTCCTCGCCACCACCTCGGCGACGGATCCCTACCGGTTGAATAACCGGAGTGTGTTTAAAACGAGAGTGTCCACCTGCAGCGGCTCTCCTCCGGTCCCGTCCTTCCCGAACGCAGACGGCGCGGACCTGTGGGTGCAAATGCTGGGTCCCACGCTGCCGGTGACCAGGGGGAGCATCATCACCTTTCCGATCCTCCTGCGTAATGTGGGATTCGACAGAGCGCAGAGCGTTCAGCTCCAGAATCCTGTCCCCACGAATCTCGTCTACAACGCGGCCGGTTCCCCCACCGAGTGCAGCGTGAACGAAGGAGGGACGATCGTCACCTGCTCCGTGTCTCCGCTGGACCCCCTCTCGGCTGTGTCTCTCTCTCTGCGGTTCACGACCTCCACGGAGATGTCCTGCAGCTCCTTCGCCAATACCGCGACGGCAGGAACATCCACCGTGGACACGGACAGCACGAATGATGAGGACACCTACACATGCTCCATCCAATGCTCCAGCGCCGCTTCTTCCGTCTCCTCCTCCGGCGGCGCGAGCAGCATCGGCACCGTGACCTGCTCTGCCGCTGCGTCCTCCCATGCGACCGGGGCCACGTGCACACAGTTCTGTCCCACGGGGGATTCTGTTTCGCCCAATGCCGGCTGCACTGAGATCTG
>JBAYHG010000004.1:0-141177 GCA_041666245.1 Candidatus Peribacteraceae bacterium | reverse complement strand
GACGAGCGGTGTGATGAATGAGTAGTCACCCATATCAACCTTCCCGCTCCCGTCGACATCGTACTTCGCGTTGAATCCCGCCTCACCCGTGGACTTGCCGAACGTTGCCCCGAAGGCCATGAGGCCGGAGGTCATTTCGCTGGATGTGATGACGGCGTCGCCATTCGCATCGATGGCGTTGAAAGCGTTTCGGGCAGGATTGATGATGGTCCACACTGTGGACGGCGCCGTGGTCACGACGATGCGGCAGGCATCGCCAGTGGCGTTGGTACAGACGGGGAGGATGTCCGTGCCCGTGGCGAGGTCTTTCGCCTTGATGAATCCACCGACTGTCGTGGCCAGTTTCAGCTGGAGCGTGCTGGAGACGGGCGCGGCCGCGATGTCCGCGTGGATCTCGAAGGCGACTCCTGTTTCTTTCGGGATGACGTACCCGCCGTTCACGAGGTTGTCGAAGCGGACGACCGTGGGGTTGTACGGATTCACCGGTATGGAGGGTTCAGCCGGAGCGACTTCCGCATTGAACCGGAAGAGGCTTCCGATCCAGTTCCGGATAGAGAAGATGAAAGAGGTCTCCTTGTTGCAGTGGCTTGGCTGGCCCGAGCAGCGGAAGCCCGATTCGATATGGCAGAAGAAGTCGCAGCCGTCTTCGACGACGAAGTTCGCGTCGTCGCATTGCTCCGTGGCCGTGATGTAACCGTCGCCGCAGACGGAGACACACGTACTGGGAGAACCCTGGCAGACCCAGCCGGTTTCGACCGCGCAGTTGTAATTGCAGCCGTCGCCGGCAAGCTTGTTCGCGTCGTCACACTGCTCTGTCGATGTGATGACTCCGTCACCACACACCCATCCGGCGATGGACGAACTCTGGCCGCTCCAGGCGGAAGAATGACCCGATGAGACACAGATGCAATTTTTGCTGCACGTCCCGTCCGGCCCGCACTGCGGGGCGAAGGTGATGAGAGACGGATCACACTGCTCTCCCGGATCCAGGATGCCGTTGTCGCAGACCGCGGGAACTGACGAGGTACTGTGGGAGGAGGACGAGGGGCAGTAGACGGAACAAATCGGGCATCCGCCGTCAACGAGTTGAGTTGCACAAATGAGCTGGCATCCCTCAGGCGGCTTCTCCATTGGCGGGCAGGAGGAGGTGCTTCCAGCCCAAGCCGAGGAGTAATGGGAGGAAGAGCTGTGGAAGGAGCTGCTGTTTCCGATCTTGCACGCGCCGCTGGCGCAGCCGTTCGGGCATGTGAATTCATACTGCGACCCGGAGGTCTTGTGGCAGGCGTACTCGATCATGGCGCAATTACTGTACGGACCGCAGGAGGAAACGAAGAGACGCTCGTCGGAACTTGTTTGCACGCAGAGGTCGTTCCAGCGGCCACTCTCCGTCGTGATTTCACCGGAGACTCCGGGGTACTTTCCTCCGTCCGTGTCCTTGCAGTAATGGGACGCGGCGGAGCTGGAGGAACTTGAGGACGATTTGTAGTACTTGATCTTCGTCCCGAGGAAGACGCAGACCGATTCGAGACCGTGAGTGAGATTGGCGGGGCCGTAGACGTCGCAAAGCTTCGAGAGGCACTCCTCCAGGTCCGTGTACGCGTTCCGCGTGATGTTCGTGCCGTCCAGCTGGTCCAGCCGGCAGGCGTCAAAGTTGACGGACGAGGATGAAGAGCTGGAAGAAGACTCGACGACCGTGGGGTTCACTCCTTCTTGCAGCTTCGTGTCCACTTTGCCGTCGCCATCACTATCCACCCAGAGCGTGTAGTTCGTCGCGTTCGTGAGGGAGCCCAGCTGCGCGTCCGCGATGATTTGCGTCATGTTGATCGGGCCGACCGCATTTGCACCCGCCTTGAACCGCAGGAGCGTTACGTTCTTCGCGTTCGCCACGGTCGTACCTGACTGCGAGAGGGACTCGACGTTGACATTGAGCGTTGGGAGCTGAACTTCTTTCTTGCACGTCGCGGAGCATCCATCGCCGTTCGTCTGGTTGCCGTCGTCACATTCCTCAGAGCCGACCTTGATCGCGTCGCCGCAGACGGTAGCGCAAACGGAGGGGTAGCCCTTGCAGCTCCAACCGGATTCAACAATGCAGATTGAAGAACAACCATCGTTGGCTGAATAATTGCCGTCATCGCACTGTTCATTGCCTTCCACTTTGCCGTTGCCGCAGATGGTGGGGGAAGAGGAGCTGGATGAGGAGGAAGCGGTGATCACCGGCAGCGTCCCCTGTCCCGTGGCCGCCTTCCCGATGAGATCCACATCCTTCTGGTCCACAACCGTATCCACGTTCACATCCGCGAGGAACTTCTGCTGTGTCGTGAGTGTCTGCGTTCCAGCGATGGAGGCCATCACCATTGCCGTGTCCTGACTCGACACCGTGCCATTGCCCGTCATGTCACCGAACACAGCGGGGAGCGAGATCATGCCCGTGGCTTTTCCTCCGATGAGGTATGGGTCCGCGATGTCCACGATCCCGTTCTGATCCGCGTCCGCATAGGGGAGCTTTGCACCCGAGAGGGGCGTCGTCCCCTTGACGTGCGCGAGGACGAGGGAGGCATCGTAGCTCGTGATTGCGCCGTCACCCGACACGTCGCCGAGGGACCGGCACATCCACTGTTGTCCGGACTGTCCGGCGCAGACGTAGCCCGACGGAACCGGCAGTCTCGACTGCCCCGTGGCTGCCTTCCCGATGAGGTCCACATCCTTCTGGTCCACAACCGTATCCACGTTCACATCCGCGAGGAACTTCTGCTGTGTCGTGAGCGTCTGCGTTCCCGCGATGGAGGCCATCACCATTGCCGTGTCCTGACTCGACACCGTTCCGTTGCCCGTCATGTCACCGAACACAGCGGGGAGCGAGATCATGCCCGTGGCTTTTCCTCCGATGAGGTAAGGATCCGCGATGTCCACAATCCCGTTCTGATCCGCATCCGCATAGGGGAGCGCCCCAGTGGAGAGAGGAGTTGTCCCGTTGACGTGCGCGAGGACGAGGGACGCATCGTAACTCGTGACTGCGCCGTCACCCGACACATCGCCGAGGGGGCGACCAACGGACGAGGAGCTGGAGGAGGATTTCATGCTCGAGGACGAGAAGGAACCGCCTGTCACCTTCACTGTTTTCGAACACACCGGTCCGAACTGGGTTGACGGGCTCTTCAGCATCTGCCAAGCGAAGGAGTAGTTTCCCGCAGTCGTGGGCGCCGTGGCGCTGATGGGGATGTACACCATGCCGTTCGGATAGACGTTGTTGCGGAGGGACGCAGAGCTCAATCCCCACGTGGTGTCGTTGGCGGGGGATGAACCCAGACGGTAGACCGTTTTCGACCAGGTCGTTTTCCCCTTGTTTCTCACGGCGACCGTGCCAGTGAATCGAGCGCCGGCTTTGACGCTCGTCGGAGCGTAGACGCTCACGCACTGCGCATTGTCCTGGGAGGACGTTTGCGCGAGGAGACCGCCCGTGCCGGTGGCGTTCAGCGTTCCGAGGAGGGACGCCGTGCCGAGCGCGAATACGGACAACGAGAAGACTGCACGCTTGCCTGTGAACATGTGTGTGTGGGGAATGTTGCATTCATTATACATTAAGAATCATTAATAGAAAATAGCAAATTGTGAATTTGACCTAGAATTGCTCCGGGAAGAGGAAATCTGATCATGAAGGAAGCCAAAGAAACCAAGGAGTATTCGTCCTTGGTCTCTTGAATTCGTTGCTCTGGAATCTACTTCGCCAATTCCTCGATCCTCCTCTCCCTGATGACATTGACCTTGATGACTCCGGGATAGGTCAACTCAGCCTCCACCTTCTTCGCGATGTCCTTGGCCAGTTGCTCCTGTGCGAGGTCGTCGATCTTCTTCGTGTCGACGTAGATGCGGATCTCGCGGCCTGCCGAGATGGCGAACGCGCGGCCGACTCCTTCGAAGGACTTGGCCACTTCCTCCAGTGCCTTCAGGCGCTTGAAGTACTCTTCGATGGATTCCTTGCGTGCGCCGGGACGCGCTCCGGAAATGGCATCCGCCGCCGCAACCACGAAAGCCTCGGGACTCTGGATCGGAGTGTCCTCGTGGTGGGCGGCCACGCAGTGGATCACCTCGGGCCGGATCTTGAACCGCTTGCAGATCTCCACGCCGATCTCCACGTGCGTGCCGGTGACCTCATGGTCCAGCGCCTTTCCGATGTCATGGAGGAGACACGCTTCCGCGACGATGCTCGCGTTCGCGCCGATCTCCTCGGCCAGCATGCGGCCGATCTGCGCCATTTCCACGGAATGCTTGAGGACGTTCTGGCCGTAGCTGGTGCGGAACCGGAGACGTCCGATGATCTTCAGGAGATCCGGCGGGTAGCCGGCGATGCTGAGTTCCTCGGTGGCGCGCTTGCCGAATTCCAGCATCATCTTCCCCACCTGCTCCTTCACTTTCGCCACGATCTCCTCGATGCGGGCGGGCTGGATGCGGCCGTCCTGAATCAACTTCTCCATCGCGAGCTTCGCGACGTAACGTCGCACGAGATCGAACCCGGAGAGGATGATGGCGCCCGGCGTGTCATCGATGATCACGTCCACGCCCGTGGCTGCCTCGAATGCAGTGATGTTGCGTCCCTCCTTGCCGATGATCTTCCCTTTGATGTCGTCCGAGGGGAGCTGGACGATGGTCGCGGTGGACTCGCTCGCCACCTCCGATGCGAAGCGCTGCATGGCCTCGGCCATCAGGTTCTTCGCTGCCTCCTCATACTCGCCCTCCATCTCGCGCTTCTTCAGCTTGATTTGCTGCGCGAAGAAGTCGCCGAAGTCCTTCTGGACCTGTGTGAGGAGCTGCGCCTTGGCGTCCTCGGAGGAGAGCTTCGCCACGTTCTCCAGTGCCTCTCGGTGCTTCGTCGACGCGTCCGTGAGCTCCGCCTTGAGCGACGTGACCTCCTCCAGCTGCTTCGTGAGGGTGCCGCGCTGACGCTCCACTTCCTTCACTTTCTCGTCGAGACCTTTCTCCTTTTCCTCGATCCTGCCCTGATCTTTCTCCAGCTTCGAAACCATCTCGGAGGCTGCGAGCTTTGCTTCGCTCAAAATTTCCTTGGACGTGGCCTTGGCCTCAGTCTCCGCAGCGCGGATCTGACCTCTGGTTTCCGTCAGTTTTCCTTCGAGTTTTCCGAGCTGCTGTTCCTGTTCATTGATCTTTGCCTGAAGGCTCGACGAAATTTTCTTGCCCTGACTGAAGAGTGTCCAACCGGCGAAGAGTCCTCCGGCGGCGCCCGCAACGAGCGCAAGAAGTGCAACAATGGTGTCCATAGTGGGTCATGGGAGCAGGTAAGAGCCTGCCTGCTCCGATTCATCTTCCGTGAGCGTGCCGGGCGAAAATGACGGTGATCAGCATGCGGGAAATGTCCGGAAGGGGGGAATCGAAGGGGGGTCTGGCAGGTGAGTGAATGCACTCTACACCGGTGGGGAAGCGGATGCGAGCATTTTGGAATTTTGGCTTCACAAGGGGCTGCAGTGGATGAATTCGTCACGTGGACGTTCCAGAGGTGCATGGAACGTCCAACGGCTATTCCTGTTGCGGAAAATCGTCTGTTTCATTCGAGATCATTTTCGTGGCATCTCCCTCATCGTTCCTCTGCATGGTGCAATGCCCGTCCATGCGACGTTCCACTCTCCTCGCCGCGGCCGTCTTCCTCCTTATCCTTGCCTTCGCCGCCAGGACGTACGCCGCGACCGCAGTGATCTCGGAAGTGCTGTGGTCGGGGTCCGATCTCTCGTCCTCTGACGAGTGGCTGGAGATTGTGTGCGTGGAAGATGACTCAGGTTCCGTTCTCGATCTGGAAGGGTGGTCGCTTGGTTCTCTCGATGGAGCCGGCGATGAGAAGACACTCTTCACCTTTCCGCCGCTCTCATTCTTCGCTGCGGGGGAGCTCGCGGTGATCGCGAGGTATCACGCCTCCGATTCAAGACTTTCAGATGAACCGCGTTATCTCGCATCATCTCTTTCGCTTTCCAATACAAAACTGCTCCTGCGTCTTC
Source organism: Candidatus Peribacteraceae bacterium (assembly GCA_041666245.1). Taxonomy (GTDB): domain Bacteria; phylum Patescibacteriota; class Gracilibacteria; order Peribacterales; family Peribacteraceae; genus CAIKAD01. The sequence continues at coordinate 135,175 of JBAYHG010000004.1, read as the reverse complement.
GCGACGCATTCGGTGTCATTCGTGACGAGGTTGATGACGGGGTGGGCGCACCGTTCGCCGGATCCAACTCATCCCCGAAAGCGAGTATGGAGCGCATGGATCTCCTCGCTCCCGGCACGGTGAAAGACAACTGGGTGACGGCTTCGGTCAGTTGCGGTTTCGATGAAAGCGAAGTGGTCCTTGGTTCGCCCGGCTTCGCATTGGGCACATGTTCCGGATCATCGAGTTCGTTCACGAGTTCCTCGTCGGAGAGCTCGTCGTCCAGCGAAGCACTGTCATCAGATTCTTCAAGTTCGTCGGACTCGTCAGCATCCTCTTCAGTTTTCTTCCCCTCATCATATGGTTCCTCTTCTCTCCCTTCTCCCTCTTCTTCCTCCGGCTCTTCTCTGTCCGCCAGTTCTTCGTTTTCTGAGAACGATACGTCTTCGGAAGGTGCATCATCCGACTCATCGGCAGTTTCCTCTTCAGAAGGATGGAGGGTCTTCATCAATGAAGTCCTTCCCAATCCAGTCGGTCTCGACGAACTCTCCTGGGTCGAGATCATGAACGCAGGCACGAGTTCTTCTGATCTATCAGGGCTTACTCTGAAATGCGGGAGTTCCAAATTCACATTCCCGTCAGCAACAGTACTCGCTCCCGGCGCATTCATCTCATTTCGAAAGACCCAGACGAAGCTCGCGCTCCCGGATGGCGGCGGCACCGTGTGGCTCCTCTCGGGTGCAACGATCCTCGATACGCTCGGGTACCCGGAATTGCCTGATGGAGTGAGCTACGGCCGTGATCCTGCGTTCCTTTCTTCGACCTTCGCATACTGCTCGCCGACGGAAGGCACGAACAATGATCAGGCCGACTGGTCACCGGAGCTCTCGATCCAGTCCGGGAATACGCGGGATGTGGGGAGTGTCGTGATCAATGTCGAAGTTGTGGAGCCGGTGAATGTCTTTGGGACGATGCGCTGCCGCGTCGATTTCGGAGATGGTACCGGGAGTGAGAGCTGCAATCCCGCGTCACATACCTACCACTCACCGGGGAACTACACGCTCAGTGCGAGCATCGGAGGTTACTGTGGTACCACAGTGATACGCACCATCGATATTGATGTACTGGAAGAGGAAGATGAGGAAGATGAAACGACGTTCAAAACAGCGACATACAACAGTGACGGACAAAAATTGTATTCAAGCTCAAGCAGCGAATCTTCTTCATCGCAGTCTCTCGTTCAGACATCTCCCTCCACTCTCACCTGCACCCCTTCGTTCACCATTGTACCGCTGATCTCCGAACTCCTCCCGAACCCCTTCGGACCCGATGCGGATGGTGAGTGGATCGAACTTACGAACCGGTCGGATCAACCGCTCTCGCTCTGCGGCTACTCGCTGGCGACCGCTTCGTCCAAGACGAGGCGTTTTCCCCTCGATGCGCTCCTGATTTCGCCACGCGGTTTTCTCGTCCTGCCTCATGACGCAACAAAGCTTGGATTGACCAATTCCAAGGACGCGGTTCGTCTCTTTCGGCGTTCAGGAAGCGGTGAGGTTCTCATCCAGGAGGTCCCCTATGATCATGTGAAGGAAGGCCGATCCTTTGCACGTGCTGATGACGATTCGTTCGCTTGGGTGTCTCTCCCCACACCGGGCACGGCAAACGAAATTGACGACCTGAATAAAACTATGGCTCAAGAAATCACTCTTGCATCAGGGCTTGGTTCCAAATCAAGTGCTAAGAAAGTTGCCACAAAATCAGCATCGAAGAGCAGCAAGAAGAGTACAGCGAAGACGAAAACGACAGCGAAGAAGCTGTCCGTTGCACGGGGGGCGACAGCCGCAGATGAGAGGCTTCTCGCGTCACTTTCAGATACCGACGAAGTACCATCACAGTCGGGCGGCACATGGCTCTTGATGTTGAATGTTTTGCTTGTGGGTACAGCCGGTATTGGTGCGGCGTACGTGCGATGGAAATTCTTTGGCTCATAATCAAATCGGCCCTTTACAAAAACTAAAATCTCGAACAACAAATATGAACAATATATGAAATGGCACCATGAATAAGCACGTCTTTGATCCGTATTGAGGGTGAAGCAGATTTGTGCTACAATGTCTTGATTCCATGAACACACACAAAGAGTTCGGATTCGGCTGTGAGTCGCTGCGTGAGCGGAGGCTCATTTGGTTCGCCGGGCCGGAAGTGCCGAAAGATTCTGAAGCAGTTGAAACCGGAGCCGACAGGCGCCGGAGGCTTGATGAAGTTCGGCAGCAGATCGAGGACGTCACGAAGTACCTGATGAAAGCTGCGGACGCTTCCGGAGATCCGAAACTCGTGAAGTTCATGTCGGATCCCGAAACCAGGCGCAATATTGTGGGTCTTGTGGTGTTCCCGTCGCCAGGAGCCGTTCGCTACCTTCCCAAGCGTGTGCAGGAGTATCTGGTGAAGAAACCAGAATTGATCGCGGATATGCAGAAGCAGCTGAAGGAGCTGAAGGAGAAAATGGCGAAGGAATCCGTAGACGCAGCGAATGATTTCAATGCCGCTCTCGACTCGTTCAAAGAAGGCAGGAAGAATTTTAAGACGGTACCGCCTTCTGTTCCGCCCGAGCCCGGAGTCACGCCATCGAAGCCACCTCTTGAAACGAGCCTCGATACTGCGCAAGGCATTCTGGAGAAGCTTCCCGACGGGAACGCGCTGAATGCCAAGAGGGAGGTGCTCCTCGATATCTTGCAGGCTGTCGTGCGTGCCGATGAGAAGGACGCGGGGAAAGCCGCTGACAGCTTCATTGTGGAGAAGATCAAGGTCATTGATCCCTCTGGCGGGTTCCTGAAACTCCGTTCGATTACAGCTGCACTGAACAGCCGTGCAGCCGTCGACGAATCCACATGGAGTGTGTTGAACGCAGCTGACAAGGCGACAGTGCAGAAAGCATTTGCTGCTGAACCTCCTTCCGAAAAGCTTTCGAAAGAAGCGGCAGCAATCCTTATGCGCCGCAAAGGGGAAATTGACCCCATGGGAGTCATCGAGAAGCTGTTCGTGCTTCGGGGGCACATCCTCGTTCTTTCTACTCCACCTCTTCCCCTTCCAGAAGGGAAGCCAACGGTTTCGCCAGAAATATTCAAATCACGCGCAGAGATTCTTCAAGTGCTTGAGAAGCAGATGGATGTCCTCTCCGACGATGACAAGAAGAAGCTGGAGGATACAGAGAAGCTTCTGGATGCGGAGATCGAGAAGATCGGTCCTGCGAAAAAGAAGGAAATTCTCGACAAATTTCAGGATCGCTACCGGTACCTTACCCGCTTCGGCGGCACGGACAGCACGTTCTTCATCTGGAAGTCTGTGGAGAACAACGGAACGTTCAACTTCCCGTACCTTGAGCAGCAGCTGAAGGTATTTAGCAATAATCCCAAACTGACGCTCGATCCGGAGATCAAGACGGCTTCCGGTATCGAATCGCCAGATGGCAAGCAACTCGAGTTGAGAGACGATGCGGTGACGGTCCTGTCTAAGAAGTACGGGCCGGCCATAGATGCCCCGACGCTGCAGAAGAACCTGGCGCTTCTCCTGAATGGAGGGGATACCGGTCTTGAGCCTTTCCTCAAAGAACTGAATAAGGATCGAAGGATCAAAGTCGAGAGCACGGACATGAAGGACGATCTCCTCTGGGCTTGGAATCCAAAGGCGATGCGTGAGCAGCTCGCGTTGAAGCATTCCTTCGTGAAGAATCCCGAGGGGATCTCCATCCCGTCACTGCTGCTGCGCGCTCGTTTGCCGCAAGAGGTTGCGACGGAGCTTAGCGGATCCGGCATGGACGTGAATGCTGGCAGGGTGATCGAACTCGCGGGGATCAAGGAACTCGCGAAGGTCCGAAAGCTGCCCGTGCCCAAGCTGAATGCTGATGGGGTTCCAGTCAAAGATACCTCGGGAAAACCAGTGATGGAGGAAAAGGAAGTGGATTGTTTCTCTGATGCGCTCGTAACATTCATTCTTGACCGGGTGCAGGCCGCTGAACCGGGAAAGATCAACCGTATCGGAAAGCGGGAGCTCGTCGAGTTGCTCACTTTCCTTGAGTATCAAAAGGACCCGGCGAAATCCAAGGGGAAGACCGTTGAAGATAAGAGGCAGGAGATTGCAAAATGGGTGAAGGAGACGCTGGAGACGGATGGGACGCTCCTGCATGAGGGAGATGATTACTACAAAATAAACCGGGAGAAGTTTGATGAGAAGCTCAAGAAGCGCCAACTCGGCTGGATCGGAATCCAGCATAAGGCGTTGAGAGAATCGGGCATCAGCGACATCGAGTGGCCGCAGACGGTGAAGATGACGATCACCGAGATCGCCGACTTGGGGACGAGCGTCTGGTCGTACTGGTGGCCGTACGTCAAATCGATTCCCGGAGACATCGGGTGGAAGCGGCCGGAAGACGACGAACTCCTCAAGATCCTCGACAAGGGCGCTGCGCTCGGCAATCTCCGGAACGGAATCGATCGTGCGCTGAACGTAGACACCTCCGGCGAGAAGACCATGAAGCGCGCGGAGGAGGTCCTCACCACGCAGCGTAAGAAGGAAGTCGACCGGCTGCGCGACCTGAAGATGAACGCGACGCGTGTGGGCGACCACGTGGAGCATGGGACGGTGCTCCTGAAGGTAGCCTATGACATCGTGGAGCAGATCGACCGTGAGCATGGATTCAGGCTCCAGAGCCCGCTGGCGCGTCAGGTGGCGCTGTGGATCGCGATGAACAACACGGAGGCCGAAGCGCGGACGAAGCTCCAGGAGTTCTTCGACTTCGTCTACTGCGACAGCGTCCTCCACAAGGATCCCGACGCCAGGATCCGGGCGTACATCGAGTCGCAGATCGCCGGTACCGACCGGGAGTTCCTGCTCGGGTACGTCGAGAAGAATGAGGCGCAGGAAGAGATGTCCGGCGAGAACCGCCTCACCCCCCTGGAACACCGCGGCATCCGCCTCCGCGCGGCGCCGCTTGAGCTTCTCGCGAGTCATAAGCTCTCCGGTTCTCTCGGAACATGGGACGACGACCGGGACAAGGCGGGGAAGGCGCTGCGGCTCGTCATTGAGGGTGAGGGGGCGGAGAGCCTCATCGAAGCCTTCGAGGGCAGGCTCCCGCGCGGGCGGGAGTACGACTTCAAGGGCAAAAAGATGGTCTTCACTGCGGAGGACGCAACCCTGGCGGCGCGTGAGATCCAGAGCGTGCTCCTCGAGATGTCCCGTGTGCCGCTCGGCCCGCAGAGCCAGCAACTCGCAGCGGAGCGCTTCGCCGAGAACCCGATTACGGCCGGGCTCGCCGGTGCCGTGAATACACTCAAGGAGCTTTGGAGCGGCGACAATCTTCCCGATGACCGTAAATGGGTGGGGAAGGCTGAGGCCATCGTGGCCGTTGTGGCGGGTATCTGGCTGTTGCGCAAGATATGGAGCGAGGGATGGAAGAAGGATGCGAAGGGTTTTTGGAAGCTCGGCGCCCTCGCGATGGTCGCCCTGCCGATCGCAACGATCGCCAATGAGGTGTACAAGCGGAAGACCGGGCGCGACTTCCTTGGCGAAAAACTGCGCTATGTGCCCAAGGGAGAACGCGCGACGCCCATCGAGCAGTTATTGCGACGCTCCTCGGTTCCGCGCTACCAAGAACTCTTCTCAGAGGCAGGGCACGCAGCTCGCCAGGAATTGCTCTCCGAACGCGATCCGGTTCTCGTCGCCGATCTCCTCAATTGGCGCCGGAGTATGAAGCAAACCCCCTCGGGAACACTGGACTACTCGCACGGAGCTCCAGCGAATCTCAGTCTCGGCAATATCATCGGTAACCTGGGGTACAAGGGCACCAAGCAGGATGCCTATCGCATCTCGTTCCTCAATTTCGAGGCGCTGTGTGTGCAGGTGGCGGAGCTGCGGGGTCTCGGGGGCGGGGACAGCGACGGCAAAGCGGAGCGAGGGGCGAAGTATATCGAGGAGAACTACGTGGCGTTGAATGGGCGACAGCTCACGATGGCGCAGGTGCTCAATGCCGAGCTCGCAGGGCGCGACACGGCGGCCATGATTCTGCAGGACAGGACGTTTGTGGAGTGGCTGGGGGACGCGACAGGACTGGGATATGAGAAAGTGCGTGCTCTCCTTATTAAGGGATACACAACTGCGCAGATCCGACTCATGAAGACTTCGGAGAAGATCGGGGAGTACTGGGAAGGTGGGAAGGAGTGGATCCTCTCCACATGGCCGGATGTGGAGAAATGGCTGCGGCTCTCGGCTGAGAAATCAAAGTGGGAGGTTACCGAAGCCTTCACTGCGTCCTGGCGTATGGTCTGGGAAACCGGCAAGACCATCGGTATGTCCATCAAGACGAAGGGGCCGGGCGTGGCGGAGTTCGTGTTTGACAAGACGGTGAGTGCGGGTCGGAACATCTACGACACATTGAACGAGATACATGCAACGCTCCTCACGTTTCCGGAGACGAGCTACGTTCGTGCTTTCGAAGACTCGGTGTTCGCCACGTTTGGCATAAACTTCATGCGCGACCTCGACGAGCCGGAGGCAGAGAAGCAAACAGTCTTCGAGGAGAATTCGGACATTTCCTTCTTCTCTGGTAATGACGATGGGATGCGCTCCGTGACGCAAACACATTCGATCAGTACTCTCTACCCATCGCGGCTCTCGCGGAACATTATCGTAATGTCAGAAAGCGCTCCGGTGACTCTTGAAAAGATGAAAGCGAACTTTAAGAAGGCTTGGAACGACACAGGGAAGGCTCTCTACAATAAGAAATACGAGGATCTCAATGTCGGCCAACAGCGCATGGTCCGGGAGGCACTGGAAACGCAGATGTATCAGAACATTGCCAGCAACACACAGTTCCGGGAGAAGCAGGAAGCGTTAGAGAAGGACCTCAAAGGCGCCTTGCAGGACGAAAAGAGCAAGTCGCAGGCGCACGATCAGGCGAAGATGCAGGTGGGGAAGCTCCGCGATGACCTGAAGGATAAGCAGACTGATCTGAAGCTCGCGTGGGAAACGCCCATAGCCGAACTGCAGACGCGCCTTGAGGCTGAGCATGCGAAGTTCAATGTGGCGATTTCAGAAGGTGTCACGAACACAGGTGAAATTGCAAAGCTCGAGCTGGAATTGAGAGGCGATCCTGGGATGTGGAGGAAGCCCCTCGCAAAAATTGAGCTGAGCAATGCATACAAGAGGAGGGAGGAAATTAGACAGAGAATGGCAAAAGCCAAGGTCGAGGGGGCAAAACTGGAAGCATATGTAGAAATCGCGAAACTTCCGATGCGAACGCCGGCATCTGCTGCGGCACTTGCTGCGCGGTGCTTGAGTAGCAGGCCTCCGAATCCTGCGATGGCGGACATCATAAACAAAGCACTCCTGCTTCACAACGAATGCGCGGTTCTTCAGACGCAGATCGAAAAGGGCGACAAAGATCTGAAGATTGCGGAGGAGGCGCTGACAGCGGCGCGAACGAAGGTGCGTACACTGAGGATGAAGGGTCCCGAGACGATCCCCATCGATGCGGATACTCTCATGAAAGTGGATAAGAGCTTAGTGAAGAATGTGTTTAAGCTGCCCGGGACGTCGCTCGATACAATCCTCTTCAGGGACGCCTACTTCGAGCCCTACAACATTCTCGAGACGGTGCCGCTTGACAGCTTGCTGGGAAGCGCCCGTGAGAAGGTTCTGAAAGAGGTGGATGTCTGGAAGTTGCGTCGGCTCTCGTATGACAAGGCCTATCAGGATGCCGTGAAAAGCGGAAAAGAACCGGATCTCGTCAGCACGTACTCACTGTACCTTGATCGCATCGGCCGGAACGAAGTTTTCCGTCGCATTCTTTCCACTTCTACGGATGGAGGTGAAGGTGAGGTGGGGCACTACTTACACCTGTCGCTTTCGGAGGCGCGCACGCTCGACCAGTACTTGCAGGAGCGCGGCCAACTCGTTACGTTCTCTCAATTCCGCAATTCCCGCAAAGAGTTGCTTCCATGATCTCAATGCCTCCCTCAACTACACCAGAGGCGGAATCTCGAAATCCGGAGGGCACCTCCGGAGGTGGTCATCACAACGAAGGGTCTTCGAAAAATGACAGAAAACCAAAGGGAGACGATAAGACTAATCCCAAGAATAAGTCCCCGGAGGACAAGAATCCAGAGCAGGAGAAAAGTAGAGAGAATGATAAACCGTCGCCACCGGAGAAGCAGAAGGTTGAGTCCCACATCTGGGATGTCACGTACAACAAGGTCCGGCACCCTATCAACACGATCTTCCAAGTCGGGATGTTCACGGCCATGCCGGTTCCGTATGTTGCCGTGCGCAGTGCCAATGCCATCCTTAAGCGAACGCCGTTGGTGAAGAACGTGTACAACCCCGCGAAAGAGAATCTTGTCATGCGTCCCGCGCGTGTGACAGGGGACATTGCAACGGGAATTCTCACTTCTCCCGCGGCCATTCCCGATGCTGCAGTGGACATCTATCAGGGCGCGACGGAGAAAATGCCTACGATCAATGCCCGTTCCAAGATCGGCAGGGTGCGGGAATTGCTCTTCGAAGGTATCGGGAAGTTGTTCACCAAGATAAGCGAGGCGCTTCCTACTGCAAGAGAGAAACTGAAGAGGGGGGGGAAATTTGCAGGTTCGGTTATTGCAGCTCCCTTCAAATTTGCGGTCGCGGTGGAGAACGGCATCGATCAAGTGGCGAAGAACATTCCCGTCGTGAAGTGGCTAGGACCCGGAACACATGTTATCAGCACCCTCCTGACGCTGAAGGGTATCCAGTATGCCGGATTGTACGGACTTCCATATGTTTCAGAGACCGCTGCACAATGGTTCGGAACTCTCAACGAATGGCTGCTGGGACTTGCTAATCATATTATTTGACAATTCTACAAATTTCTTTATAGTATATTATACACTTCCAATTGTACTATGAGTTCCTCGAATCCCCTCGACGGCCGTCAAGAGCTTCCTAAAGAGACGCCGGTTTCAACTGAGGCGAATCCAGCGCTGGTTTCTCAGAAGGGGGCTGTCGTGGAAGCGTCAATAGCCGGAACGGAAGGCACATCAAAAACCGAATCTGAACCGGTCGAGACAAGAGAAGGATGGTTCCGAAGGAGTATGCGCGTCTTGTTTTCCAACAAGCCTGAGCATCCCTTGAGCGATGCGGATCGCAGGCTGCGAAGAAATATGCTCATCGGTGGAGGTATTGCTGGGGCGGGGGTTGCCACATTCGGCGCAAAGGCACTTTTCTACTACTTTGATAACAGGAAGGTGAGTGTCGACGATCTTTCTCCTGAACAGCTCAAGACGGTACGTCCTGCGACGATTGATGGGCAACTGTGGGAAGTGATGACGCCGCAGCAGCAGAAGGACTTCTTGAAGTACAAGGCGGGGGAGGAAGTGAAGGAGGGTGGGAGGTTGCAGCGGCCGCAGAGCATCGATCCTGATATCTGGGATGCCATGAGTCCTGAACAAAGAGCGGATGCAAGCAAAGGCGAGAAAGCACGCGAGGAGCGTCTGTCGGACGACGCGAAAGGGAAGAAAACCAGTTCTTGGGGAGACTGGGCGAAGCAGGCTGCACAAAAGGTTGTGCTCGACCAGGTAATCAGCGGTTTCTATGAGTTTGCACGGCCATGGGCGGTTCCGGTCATCACCAAAGGACTCCAGACCGTCGCTCTTGGTCTCCATGCAGCGATCCAGAGATCGAGGATCAACCAAAGTACCTTCCTCAAGGCGGATCCAAAGACGGGGACAATCAGAGATGAAGCTGCCGTGCAGACGCAGTTGGAGGGATATATTAGACAGATACAGGCTTGGCAGGTGGGAATCTCCAAAGGGGCACTTGTTACGACGGATGTACTCATCGCCCTTGAGACATCACTTTCCGCTATTCGTTTGATCACAGATCAGATCGGAAGTCTCGATGTGGGAGGCATCATTGGCAACATCATTGGGCATCTGAAAATTTTGAAGATGTTCTATGGAAAATCAGAAGCGTTGTTCGAGGATTCATCCAGGGAAAAATTTGAGAAGCAATTGGCTGGATTCTCACGTGGCGCCATCGAGAGCATTTCCGCTGATGCCAAGGTCGCTCAGGAAATCATCAAGAACTTGAGGAATGCACCGTCCGGAACCATCTCCGCTCCTCCTACACCATAATGACAAGAAGTTAACACCAACACCCACATGCCCTTCCCCACCATTTATCCGCCGGAGCCAGACGATTCCAAAAAATACATGGAAGGCGTGGTGCCCGAAGCACCATCGGTTTGGCAGCAGATCACGGAGATGACGACCAATGTGCGCAAAGCGGTTGGTTCGGTCGTAGCAACGACTGCCGGATTACCGCTCGGAGTGGCGGAGGCGGGAATTAACCTTGCGGCCAATATCAGCGCCATGCCGGCGACGTTCGTCGGGTATCCGTTGGCGAAAGGCATCAATAAGGCTCGAACGAAGATGCACAAAGTGTTGTCGGGTCCCAAAGTAGATCGGGAATATCAGCAGGCAGCGTAACGATGGCAGCGCGCTAGACGCTCCTGTACACTGCCGCGGACCCATGGCTTCTCTCATCCTTCAAGACGGTTCGGTTTTCCAAGGAGAATCCTTCGGCGCGGCCGTGGACACCGACGGTGAGGTGGTTTTCAACACGGGCATGGCCGGATATCCGGAAAGTCTCTCCGATCCCAGCTATCGCGGACAGATCTTGACGTTCACGTATCCGCTCATCGGCAACTACGGCGTGCCCACGGAGAAGCGGAACGCGTGGGGATTTTCCGAGAACTTCGAGAGCGAGGGGATCCACGTGCGTGGCGTGGTCTGCGCGCAGGCGAGTGAATTCTACAGCCATCACACGGCGGTCAGCTCACTCGGGAATTGGCTTGAACATCACAAAATTCCCGGCATCTCAGGTATTGATACGAGGGCTTTGACCAAGAAACTGAGAGAGCACGGCGTCATGCTGGGGCGCATCGTACAGAGCGATGCCGAATTGAAAATTGAAAATGGAAAATTGAACATGAACGTCGGCGAAATTCCAGATCCGAACCTTTCCAACCTCGTCGGCGAGGTGAGCTGCACGGAAGTGCTTACTTATGAACCGGACGGCGCGGATGAGAACACGCCGACGGTCCTCGCGTACGACTGCGGCATCAAGCGGAACATTCTCCGTAGCCTCCTCAAGAGGGGCGTGCGGATCGTGCGCGTGCCGTGGGATTTCGATCTGGATTCCTACGATCAGCCGTACCATGCGCTCTTCTTCAGCAACGGTCCGGGCGATCCGAAGAGCTGCGTGCCGACGATCGCCGCACTGCGGAAGGGGATTGAGCGCGACGTCCTCACCTTCGGGATCTGCCTCGGCAATCAGTTGATGGCGCTCGCCATCGGCGGCGATACGTACAAACTGAAGTACGGACACAGAGGGTGCAACCAGCCGGCGATCGAATTCCGCGACGGGAAGAAGACGCAGCGTTGCATCATCACGTCCCAGAACCACGGCTTCGCGGTGGACGGGGAGAAGCTCCCGAAGGGCTGGAGTGTCTGGTGGCGCAACGGCAACGACGATTCCGTGGAGGGCATCCGGCACGAGAGCGGGCGTGCGTTCGCGGTGCAATTCCATCCGGAGGCGGCGCCGGGACCGGAAGATGCGAACTACCTCTTCGATGACTTCGTTCGGTTGGTGAAGGTGGAGAAGTCTCGAAGGAATGGATAATGGACAATTGATAATTGATAATTTCTGGAAAGAACATCAATACTTGAACTACTCCCATCATTTTCAATTATCCATTATCAATTTTCAATTCTCGCGTAGCGATCAAATCTTCAGCGAACCCGACTCAATCATGCTGAGTACCTTCGGGTACCACTCCTTCTCCAGCTCCTGCACCTTCGCCTGCAGGGTCGCCGCGGTGTCGTACGGCTGAACAGAACAGGTTTTCTGGAGGAGAATCTTCCCGGAGTCGACGCCGCCGTCCATGAGGTGGATCGTGACGCCGCTCTTCTTCTCGTGAGCCGCGAGGACAGCGTCGTGCACATGATGCCCGTACATTCCCGGGCCTCCGTGTTTCGGGAGGAGGGCGGGATGGACATTGATCACCTTCCAGCGGGACGTGAAGTCGGGCGGGAAAATCCACATCCAGCCCACCGCCGCGAGGACGACGTCGTCAGTTGTCTCTCCGGCGAGCGTTCGAACCGCTTCCTCCACGCGCAGAGCGAACGCCTCCCGCGTTTCGTTCCTGTCGAATGCAACGATCGTCACCGGAATCCCGGCGGTCTTTGCTTTCTCGATGCAGCCGCGGTCGGCACGGTCCGTGACGAGTCCGATGATCTCCGACCGGATCTCGCCGCGAGCCCGAGCATCGAGGATGGCCTGGAACGTTGTGCCGCGGGAGGAGCTCAAGGCAACGATTCTCATGGTGACATTGTAGCGTGATTCAAATGATTCCTCGGAACAAATCCTCCTCCGGCTCGATTCCCGGCACCCATCCGCAGAAATCCGACGGCGGCAATCCGTGATCGCGGATGATGGCGGCGGGGACACTCTGGCCCGCGTTACCCATCACGAAATTGGCGGCGGTGGCGAGCTGGTCCGCGAGAGCTTCTGTGGTGATGTGCAGCTTCTTCCCGAAGAGGTCTTCCTTCCCGGCTTCACTCCGGAGCGGCTCAAGGCCTGCGCAGACGAGGGCGAACGCAGCGACGCCGAGACGGCGGGGACGACAATTGGAGTCGGAGAGGATGAGAGCCGTTCGAAGCTGTTTCTGCAATTCCTTCACCGATGACACCGGCTCCACCGGCCACCCCACTGCGAAGCCCTCCGGCACGTTGGATTCGTCCAAGCCCGCGTTCGCCGTGAGGATCGTGCCGTGCGGAAGTCCGTCCGGTTTCACTTCCGTCAGGAGCGCGCCGGGGCACGCTCCGGTGACGCGTCCGTGCAGACGCTCTGTCTCTTCCAGTACCGCCTGGATGAATTGCGGACTCCGGTGTCCTGTGCTCACGGCCAGTTTTCGGGCTTCACTTGTTGGCTTGTACTTGCTCAAATCGAGCATCGCCCCTTCCACCGTCGCGACGGCCTTCGACGAGACGACGATGATGTCTCCGGCACGGAATTCCGCACAAGATTTGAAGATGGCGGCGAGGTCATCGCCTTCCTTCAGCACCCGCGTTGTGATCGGGATGATCTGCACGACGCAACATTACCAGAGGCGCTTCGGTCCGTCTTTGAGAAGAACAACGTCGTCGGAGGTCGTCCCGGTCTGCATGTTCACCCGCTTCACGCGCACTTCCAGTGTGACGCCCGTGGGGTTCTGCACGAGGAGTCCCGCGGGAGGAGAGGGGAGCAGGAAGGAGAGTGTGAGTCCGCCGGGGACTCTCCGCCGGATGAAGCCGAAGGACGGAGGATCCGCCGCAAGATCAGAGAAGCGACCGTCGCGCACTTCCCGCACGCGCCACTCGGCCGGGACGCTCAGGAATGCAGGTTCCTTCCCGTCATGCGAGAGTTCCAGAATACCCGGCGTCTTTCCTTCACTCACCGTGAGCGAGAGGCGCATCGGCGTCTCGTGTTCCACGCCGATTGTTGCGGGAGGATCCGTAGTCACCGGGGGGACCCGCTGAGCCAGCGCGACCGCGAATACCGCTGCTGCGGTGACGAGCGCGGCGGCGACGGGGAGGGCGGCGGAGGACGTCTTCTCCATACGCGAATGGTACACCATCGCACGGACATGCGGCTCGTTCCAAAATGTTGGTTTTTCCTTGCCGTGGAGAGAAGTCCCTGAGGTATACTGCACGCTATGGAACTGGATCCACACACGCTCCGACAGATCGTTGCCCGCATCGAGCAGCAGATGCGCTGCCCTCAGTGCGGCAAGCGCGTGCCGGTGGATTTCACGTCCGTGCGTTTGGCCGGAGACGATTTTCTCCTCCTGCAGCTCCGCTGCGAAACGTGCGATGCCTTCATCGTCCTGCATGCGACGTTGCAGGGCGCGGAGAACCTCACGCCGAAGAAGGACGCGACGGTCAATGCTTCGTCCGCGCTGCACCTGAAGGACCATGAGATCGAGATGCTGCATGAGGCGCTCCGTCAGTCGGGAGGATCCTTCGAGAAATTGTTCAAGAAGTTCGGCGGCAGTGATGCCTCTGCGGCAGATACGAGGATTGTGTGATTCGTTCGTCCGAGCATTTCTCGTTTGCGCGTTAGCTCGTTTTTGCAGTACCAGAGCACTCTTGAAGAAGAAACGAGCTAACGAGAGTGTTCAGATCGTGTATGGTAATGTACTCCCATGCGTCTCACTCTCCTTTTCACGACGGTCTTCCTCCTCCTCACCGCCTGCACGCCCGAGAAGCTCGGCGCCTGGCTTCGCACCCAGAGCGGGACCATCGCGACGGCCGAGCGGCAGGCGAAAGATGCTGCGACGCTCGCGAAGATGAAGCTCGATGAGACGAAGAGAACAGCAGATGCAGTGGCGAGCAGAGCGGCGGCGCTCAAAGCGGGGGTAGACAAACTGCAGGAAGGGAATGATCTCATCCAGGGGGCGCTGACTGAAGCCAAAAAATCGTCGTCATCATCATCCGGCATCTGAGAAGGGTGAAGGAATGGCAGAAAGTGTGTTTTTGTGCTAGAATACTTCGATGGATTCAACATTTGCCACAGCCATTTCCGCGCTCCGGTTCGTGCCGGAAGAGATGCGTTCGCGCGCCATTGCGTTGGCGGACATCCTCTCTGCATCTGATGGTGCGGAGCTCCTCAAAGAGATGCGAAAATCAGATGTGGAGCTGAAACAGAATGTCGGGGAGCAGGGGAAGATTCTCGACGACATGGATGTGATCGTGACTGGTATGGAGAAGGGACTTGCGCGCGTCGAGCGGGGCGATGCGGAGGCGAAGGAGCAGTCGCAGGATGTGCGCCACGCCGACGAGCTTCTCACCAACGAATCCTGAGTCATGAATCCGAAACACACATTCCTCACGGGCGAACGACGACTCCTCTCCTTCGCGGATACCCCTGAGACGCGGAACATCACCGCACCCGAGGGCACACCCGAGCATTTGGTGGAGCGGTCGCAGCAGATCCTCAAGCGATTTGAGGATGTTCAGGAAAAGATGAGAGGCAAAGCTCTCGAAAACGAGGCAGCCGGCACGGCAGGACTGGCGCGGGAGTTCCTCGAAATGAACCGGAAGTACGCGAGTGAGGTGAAACAGTTCGGTGCGCGGGCGTGGAGCCTGAAGACGTCCCTCGAAGGTCGCGAGCAGAACCTCGACCGGCTGGAGAACAGTCTTCGCGGTTTCGAGGAGAGGGCGGGAGTCGAGTCTCAGGGATCGCGGCCGAAGAATGGAAGCAATTCGCTCCTCGATCGCTACGGCGAGTACGAGGCGCTGCGCGAACGGGCGGTGGCCATGGATCGTCGTGCACAGGAAGTGGGAAGGAAGATCTACGCAACAAATCCTCAGGAATTCGTCACATTCCGTGACGCGTATGTGCAGAAGGCACATGAACTCCAGAAGTATCGTATCGACCGCAATGACATGGATACGATCCTGAACGGCCGCGAAGAAATCTTGAAGGATTTGGAGCAGTTCGTTCTCGAGAGCGAAAAGAATATTTCCGTCGCTCCCGCCGCTGCGTCGGCGAAAGCCCCTGCACTTTCGCGCGTCCCCCTTGGGGCATCCGCCCCCTCGCGAATACGGAGTACGAAGCCCGTCTCAAAGTCTCCTGACTCTGCGGTTCCGTCCTCCACGGTTCCACGGACTCCGGCACCAGTGCCACCGAAAAAGGATGTTGCACCGGGGACCGGCAGGAAGAAGGATTCACCCAAGACTGCACCTGCCAAACCGGCAGCGAGACCGGCACCCGCTCCAGTTCCAACTCCTGCCCCCAAAGCGACGTCAGCACCTGCACCCGCTGTAGATGTACCCAAAGCCAAGCCGAAGCGAAAGCCGGAACCGAAGCCGAGCGTGAGACCGGCACCCGCTCCAGTTCCAACTCCTGCTCCCAAAGCGAAACCGGCACCCGTTCCTGTCGCAGACGCACCCGTAGCCAGACCGGTGCCGGACCCCAGCGTGAACCCGGAACCGCGAATGCCGGCACCCGCCCCTGATTCCAAGCCCGAAGCGAAACCTGCGCCAAGCCCGACACCTCCCGCGACAGCGCCGAGGTCCGCAACGGCGAAGGTTCCCGACGTCCTTTCCACGGAAGTTCCGAACACGCCCGATGCACTGCCCCGCGGCACCGCACCCTTCGAGCCGGAGAAATCCGACGCAAAGCATCCGGCTGACATCCTCATCACTCCTTGGAACATCTCGCTCTCGATGTATGTGGGCAAGGTGCTCGCGGGAGGTTTCGGAGTGGACGATGCCCTGGAGAAAATCGGCGTCTGGAAACAGTCTCCGGATGCCACGCTGAAGGACGCCGTCCGGTGGGCGGAGGCAGAGGTGAAGGCGAAGCGTCTCACTGATCTTTGCACGGCGCTCGGGATCATGGCGAAGGACAGGGACTTGGGAGATGGCGTTCAGCCAGGGGACAGGATCGGGATAGAGCGCATGCTGCGCGACGTCATCACCGGCGCCGCCGCGCTCGGGAACGTGTCGCCCAAGGCGAAGGCGCGGGCGCAGGGGATACTCAAAGGACTTGAGATCGCGTCTCCGTCGGGGGTATACAACATGAAGCAGGAGGGCGAGACGGTGGTCCTGCGCAGGGTACGTCAGGCGCCCGCAAAGACTCACGCACTCCCAATTTCCGAGAAGACGCCGAAGCATTCCCCCGCGATCCCGTCCGCGACGGAACGCCTGACGGAACGCCCGGCCGGATTCGCGAAGATGCCGGAAGAGACGCGGGTTTCGGAACTTCTCGTACAGTTCTCGGGCGAAGAGAAAGCGAGAATTCTGAAGCAGGTCATGGAGGAGCAGGCACCGCCCCTTGCGGTCCGGCTCGGCCTGCAGCAGCTCGATCTCCTCCGCTCAATCCTCGAGGCGCAGGCCCGGGATGCGGTCAACCCCAACGCGAATCTGCGAAAGGCCGTGCTCATCAATGAGCGCTTCCGCCGTTTGCTCAGAATATTCCCCACACCCAACCTGGATGCCGGCGAGTTCCTGAAGCTGAAGATTGAAGCATTCCTGCGGGATGACATGCCCAAGGTCCAGACGGCTATCTCGAATGATTCCATGACTGTGTTCGAGGCGATGCATGCATATCCGTTCCTGGGTGTCCTCATCAGGGACATCGCAGGATTGGATCCCACGCTCTTCCTCCTCCCGGACGAAGTGTTCGATCCCGAGAAAGACAAGAACGTGAAGGCACAGAAAGGTGCAGAAGCCAAAGTGCGGTACGAAGCCAGTGTCTTCGCGTACCTCGGCGGAGAGATGAAGGACTATGCCGCGGCGCAGACGCTCGGGGAACAGATCCTCCACGAGGAGTTTGCCACGGCCCGGAAGAAGATGGATCAGATCATGGCGCAGAAGATCCGTATGGATGCGGGAGGGGAAGTGCTGCAGAAGAAGGAGCAACTCTTCACAGCGTGGCAGAAGCAGGGCATGACCGAGGAGCAGTGCAACGCGTTCCTCGAGGCGATGATCGAAGATCAGACGGAGATGGCACTCAATGCCGAGGCGGCAAAGTTCCTCGAGACGGATCATCTAACGGGCCCCAAGAAGGAGGCATGGGACAACTACAGCACGTTCTTCAATACGAAGGGCGAGCACCTCTTCTCTGCAGCGACGTGGGACAGGATCTACATGGAAGTCGCGATCAATGCGCCGCTCATCATGGTCAGCGGCGGCGTGGCGGGTTTCGCCAGGGCAGGCATGTCGGCGGCAGCGCGCGGGGTCGTGGGGAGAACCCTCATTCGTCTGGGGGCGAAGGGCGTGACGCGTCGGCTCATCACGCAAGGAGCGACGATTGCGGCGGGAGGTCTGGCGGAAGGAACAGCTTTCCTCGCCGTCCACAGTAACCTCGTGGGCGAGATGCCGAAGAATCTGCCGGACTGGGTGGAGCAGATCTTCTGGACCACCGCGACGCTGGGCGCATTCCACGGATTGGGGAAGTGGACGGAACATGTCATCAAGAACAAGCCGCTCCTCGAGACCTGGATCAAGGGTATCAAAAATCCTTTGGTGCGCGTTGCCGCTGTCGAGGCTGCAAAGACAGCGCCGGAGACTGCTTGCATGATCGTGATGGGTGCGCTCCAGCGCGGGTTCCATGAGGGAAGCCTCGAAGAGTTCATGAACGCATTTAGTATGGAAGAGCTCTTCCATGCCTTTGTGTCGGTGGGGGCTCTGAAGGTGGCGGGAGGGGTTGTGCAGACAGCCAAGGGCACTGTGTTTCGTCCGAAGGGGGAAGCTGCGCCATCCGTTCCTCCTGCAGCTCCCGAAGGACCGTCGCGTGCAGAGCGTGCGGGCAGGGCCGTGCGACGGGTGGGTGAAACGATCGCGAAGGCCGGGCGGGACCTGAAAGACAAGGTCACCGGCCGCGGGCGAGAGGACTCTTCATCTGAGGAGGTTCCTGCAGAAGCGCCACGCGAGGACGCGTCACGCGGGGAGATCTATCTTCCCAATCCGGACGGATCCCTTACGAGACTCAATACACTCGTACGCCAGGCGAGGCGCGCGGATCCCGCGACGCGCGAAGCCATCGTGGAGAGGCTGCGTCAGTCCCGGGCAGAAGCAGATCCCGAGTTTTTCCCGGCTATGGACGAGGCCATTCTGGAAGCGCAGACGCCCTCACGTCCCGTGCCAGCACCTGCCCCGATGGGTATGCCGCCTGAGGCCATGACACCTGTCATCACACCGGAAGCGCTCACAGCCGGAGGGAAGCGGGTATGGAAGTGGATGCGTGACGGAGCATCGAGGCTTGATCCGAGGAACATGTGGGCACGCGGAAAGCATGAGTGGAAGAGAGGAGAGGAAGTCAAAGTTCAGCGTGAAGATAGGACTATGGAAGAAGGATGGCAGGTGGCGGGAAAGACTCTCGAAGGAAATATCCGGGTGGTCAACGGAAGGAGCGGCAAAGGAAAGGTCGTGTCTCCCGAGGAGCTGCACGAGTGGAATCCCCCCGCATCCAAGCGTCCATCGATCGTCAGCAGGATCCGTGAGAAACTGATGAAGAGATCCCCCTCCGAATCTGCTGCGCGCAACGCAAGGATGCGGAACTGGGAGGGGTCAGTCGAAGAATTGCCGGATCGAGTTGCACAGAAACGATGTACGGTTGACGAAGCTGACGAGGCGCTCCGGATAGCTCTCTATGGGAAAAGGGGCGGATACGATCCGGACGTAGCATCTCCGCACGACATGCAATTCTTGCGTCTTCATGAAGAACTCGGGCGTGCAGACAGGCTTGGAGAGCGCTACACGCCGTTCCAGCCAGCGCCGGAGGCCACCGAAGCTTCGGGAGTGGACGAAGGAACATCGCCTGTCGAGACCGCACCCGAGCGCCCGTCGATCGTCGAAAGGTTCAAGAGGTGGCGTCAGGAGACGAAGGAGCGTGGGGCTGCGAGGCGCGCGGTGAAGGAGGCGGCGTCAAACGTGAGGAAGGCGATGAAGCAGCTGAAAAGCGTTACACTGGAGGTAGACGGCCAAACGTATCTCGTGGGGGATCTCCCCCGTTTGGTGCGGGAGGGGAAGGTGAGGTACGGCAGGGCGCGCAAGTCCTTCGATTTGCAGTCGTTTGGTCAACCTGTCGAGCAGAACGCTGTGAATATGAAAGCATTCGAAGCCCTCTTCGAGGCAGATGGTCATGTGCAGTTCAAGGAGGTGAGCGTGCGGTCGCACGACGGGCAATCGCGCACAGAATATTCAGACGAATTGCCGATGCTGGTTGAGCAGGGGATCATCACGCCGGAATCCGCGAAGGCGGCAATCGAGGAGCTGGGTCGGCAGTATCCCGGAGAGTCCGAGAAGACGGAATCACTCCTTGCGCAGGTGCGGGAGAGTGCGCCCAGAGGGCAGCACGTCCTCGAACTCATTGATCAGGCGCATCAGAGGCTGGAGGGTGCTACCGTGACAATCGGAGGCGTGCGTTATCGTGCCGGTGATCTGCCGGCATTGGTGCGCAGAGGGAGTGTGACGCATGAAGATGCGTCTCAGGCCCTCTTTCGTGATGTCCAAACGTACGATAGCAATGACATGCATGCACTATGGGAAATCGGCGATGCTCTTGACGCAGCATTCAGGGAAAGAGTGGAGACCGACGCAGGCGTGGAATCTTCCGGGCCGGTCAGGGACGAACCTGTCTCGGAAAGCGGGCCTGCGGAGAATCCTGCACTCAGGCGGAGAGTCATTTTGCCCAAACCTGTTTCGGAGACGCTCCCGGCCGATCGTCCTGCGGAAGCTTCGAAGAGCGCGCCCGCGGATTCCGGTGATGTTCATCGGCCGTCCCCGGAGGCTCTGCGTGTGAAAGGGGAGAATCCTATCGTCTTTGAAAATGGTTCGTACGGTGAACACGACATCATCGTTCGTTACTCCGATGGCTCGGAACAACTCTCGCTCAAAGAATATTTGGATCGAGTACGATCGGATGATATCGGTATCGATGAAGCGCGGACGTTCTTGCGGGGACAGCTCTCCGCGGAGGATCCCGCACTCAGGAAGAGGATTGAGCTCTCGCTGATGGAATTGGGAGAGTAGACAACTATCCTTCGAAATCCCTTGCAGCCTCTTTGGAAATCCGTACAATCCTTTCGTCATCACCGACGTTTCCCTCCTGATTAAGACGATCAGAGCGGGGAGGCGGCGGAGTTTCGTATGTAGACCTTCCTGCCTTTTCTCACCTTTCTTACCTCCTCGTTATGCCAGCGCCCCACCAGCAGAAAACCGCCGCCACCGATTCCTTCGACGCAGTCGCGCTCTCCGTCTCCAGTCCGGAAGACATGCTCGCCTGGAGCCGGGGCGAAGTGACGAAGGCCGAGACGGTGAACTATCGCACGCAGCGCGCCGAGCCCGACGGGCTCTTCTGCGAGCGCATCTTTGGCCCCACGAAGAACTTCCAGTGTTTCTGCGGCAAGTACAAAGGAGTGCGGTACTCCGGCGTCGTCTGCGAGAAGTGCGGCGTGGAGGTGACGCGCTCAATCGTCCGCCGCGAGCGGATGGGCCACATCAACCTCGCCGTTCCCGTGACGCACATCTGGTTCCTCCGTTCCTCTCCGTCACGTTTAGGTCTCCTCCTCGATCTGCCCATCAAGACGCTGGAGCAAATCGTCTACTTTGCCGCGTACATCGTCATCAGCGTGGACGAGGATGCCAAGAAGGAGGCGGAGAAGGAGCTGATGCAGGGGATGGATGCGCGCAAGACGCAGGTGAAGCGCGAGTATGACGAGGCGAAGAAGAAGCTGCAGGAGAGCAAGGCCACCCGTGACCAGCTGGATGCCCTCGATGCCGAGGCCGCCGAGCGGCTGGAGTCCCTCAAGCAGAATCACAAGGATGCGCTCGACGATGTGCGCAACCTTCGCATGGGTTCAGTGCTCTCCGAGCTCAAATTCCGCGAGATGAACATGAAGTTCGGCCACGTGTTCCGAGCCGGTACCGGAGCGGAGTCGCTGCGGGAAATCATCGCGACCGTGGACCTTGCGACCATGCAGGGACAGTTGCAGGAGGAACGGGGTGAGAGCAGCGGCCAGAAGCTCAAGAAGCTCATGAAGCGCATCAAGCTGACGAGCTCGCTCATGCACGCCGCCATCAAGCCGGAGTGGATGATCCTCACGCGCCTGCCCATCATTCCGCCCGACCTGCGTCCGATGGTGCAGCTGGACGGAGGGCGCTTCGCCGCGTCGGACTTGAACGATCTCTACCGCCGCGTCATCAACCGCAACAACCGTCTGAAGAAACTCATGAGCATCGGCGCGCCGGAAGTCATCTGCCGCAACGAGAAGCGCATGCTCCAGGAAGCCGTCGACACGCTCCTCAATAACAGCGCCCGCGCCGGCAAGACGCTCTTCACCGCCGGCGATCGTCGCAAGCTTCGCTCGCTCTCCGACATGCTCAAGGGCAAGCAGGGACGCTTCCGTCAGAACCTTCTCGGCAAGCGCGTGGACTACTCCGGCCGTTCCGTCATCGTCGTCGGGCCGCACCTCCGCGTGAACCAGTGCGGATTGCCGAAGGAGATGGCCATGAAGCTCTTCAAGCCGTTCGTGATCGGCAACATCATCCGCAGGGAGTTGGCGCACAACGTGAAGTCCGCCGAGCGTCTCGTGCAGGACGGGGGCAGGGAGGTGTGGGACATCCTCGAGGAGGTGATCAAGGACAAATACGTCCTCCTCAACCGCGCACCGACGCTCCATCGTCTCGGTATCCAGGCGTTCCAGCCGCTGCTCGTGGAAGGGCTCGCGATCCAGATCCACCCGCTCGTCTGCGCCGCCTTCAATGCTGACTTCGACGGCGACCAGATGGCCGTCCACGTCCCGCTCTCCGTGAAGGCACAGGAGGAGGCCGGACGCCTCATGAGCTCGGCGATGAACGTGCTGAAGCCCTCCGCTGGAGAACCGATCATCAACCCGATCCAGGACATGGTGCTGGGGGCTTACTTCCTCACCCGCGTGCACGATGGGAAGAAGGGAGAGGGGATGACATTCGCAGATGCCGGAGAGGCGCACCTCGCCTATGCGCACGGCGTCATTGATTTGCAGGCGAAGATCCGGGTCCGCATTCCGAAGAACGGCGCGGAGGAGGGCGTGACCGAGATCATCGAAACGTCCGTCGGGCGGCTCAAGTTCCAGGAAATCGTTCCTCCGGCCCTCGGTCTCATCAACCGGACCATGAAGAAGAAAGATCTTTCGAATCTCATTGCCATCGCGCTGGAGGCCGTGGGGCGCGAGGAGACCGTGGCGTTCGCCGACCGTATCAAGGACATCGGCTTCGAGTTCGCCACCATTTCCGGCATCTCCATCGCCGCTACCGACATCATCATCCCCGGAGAACGCAAGAAGCTCCTCGAGGATGCGAATGAGAAGATCCGCAAGATCAATAACTACTTCTGGAAGGGTCTCATGACCGCTGACGAACGCTACAACCACGCCATTCGCATCTGGAGTCAGACGAAGAACGAGATTTCCACGGTGATGATCCGTGACTTCATGAAGGAGGAGGAGAACGACATCACGTACGTCATCGACTCCGGTGCCCGTGGCAACTGGGGACAGGTGACGCAGCTCGCCGGTATGAAAGGTCTCGTGGCGAACCCGTCCGGCCGCACCATTGAACTGCCCGTGCAGAGCAACCTGCGCGACGGCTTCTCCGTGCTTGAGTACTTCATCGCCACGCACGGCGGACGCAAAGGAAAGTCCGACACGGCTCTCAAGACCGCCGAAGCCGGCTACCTCACGCGCCGTCTCGTCGACGCGGTGCAGGATGTCATCATTCGTGTGGAAGATTGCGGCGCCACCGTCGGTCACCGCGTGACGCGCGAGGAGTCCGAGGAGATCGGAGAGAAGTTCGAGACGCGCATCTTCGGGCGCACGCTCGCGAAGGACGTGAAGGCGGACGGCAAAGTCCTCGCGAAGGCGGACACGGAGATCGACGCGGCGCTCATCGCCGTGTTCAAGGAGAAGGATGTGCAGGAAGTAGAACTGCGTTCCGTCATGACATGCAAGACACGCGGCGGCATCTGCATGAAGTGCTACGGGCGTGATCTGGGCAATAACCGTGCGGTGCGCATCGGCACGCCGGTGGGAATCATCGCGGCACAGTCCATCGGCGAACCGGGCACGCAGCTGACCATGCGCACCTTCCACATGGGAGGCGTCGCGGATACCGCGGACATCACGCAGGGTCTCACGCGCGTGGAGGAGCTCTTCGAGGCACGCAACCCGCGCACCCCCGCCACTCTTTCGGACATCGCCGGTCGCGTGAAGACGACGCACCAGGGTGGCAAGACACTCGTGCAGGTGTTGGCCGAAGAGCCGGGCGAGGACACGTACTACGTCCCCTCCGGGTATCAGGTGACGGCGAAGAAGGGCGACACGCTCAAGGAACGCGCCGTGCTGGCCCGCTCCCTTGCCGACAAATCCACGGTGAAGGTGACCATTGCCGGCACCGTGTCCTCCATCGATCGTGGCATCGTGAAGATTCGTCACGCGGATTGTCAGGAGCGCACCTACGAATTCGGTCCGCGCGAGTCGCTCCTCGTGAAGACGGGGCAGACCATCGAAGCAGGTCAGGCACTGAACGTCGGTCACTACAACCTGCAGGAGCTTCTGGAGAAGAAAGGTCCCTACGCTGTGCAGAAGTACGTCGTCACCGAGGTCCAGCATATCTACGCTTCGCAGGGTCAGACGATCAACGACAAGCACCTGGAGATCATCGTGAAGAAGATGTTCAGCAAGGTTCGCATCATCGACAGCGGCGACACGAAGTTCCTCCCCGGCGAGACCGTGGACATCGGTGAATTGCAGCACGAGAACGACCAGCTCACGCAGAAGAAGGCCAAGGAAGCCACGTATGAGCAACTCCTCCTCGGCATCACGCGCGTCGCTCTCGCCACGGATTCCTGGCTTGCAGGCGCTTCCTTCCAGGAGACCATTCGTGTTCTCGTGGAAGCCGCGACGACCCGGAGAGTCGATATGCTCCAGGGTCTCAAGGAGAACGTGATCATCGGCCGCCTCATCCCCACGGGCGAGGTCTACCGCAAACGCTACCTCAAGGAGACGGGTCAGGTAGACCCGGAAGCGGCAACAGCAAGCGAAGAAACCGGCGAGATGATCGATCCCTGAAGATGCCGTCTCTCCTTTACTTTCCCCCCTTAAACCCTTAACATCTCTCGGCCCTAATACTCTAATATTCTAATAATCTAATACTCTTGCACTCATGCCTACCGTCAATCAACTCATCCGGAAATCGCGCAAGGACAAGCGCCGCAAGTCCAAGGCTCCCGCACTCCAGATCACCTGGAACGCCCTCAACATGCGTGATGTTCCGCTACCGCACGGTTCACCCTTCAAGCGAGGGGTGTGCGTGAAGGTCACCACCATGACGCCGAAGAAGCCGAACTCCGCCCTCCGTAAGATCGCCCGTGTGCGTCTCACGAACGGGTATGAGGTGAAGGCGTACATCATGGGCGAGGGGCACAACCTGCAGGAGCACTCCGTCGTCCTCGTCCGCGGTGGCCGCGTGAAGGACCTTCCTGGCGTGCGCTACCACATCGTCCGCGGCATCCTCGATACGGAGGGCGTGCGCGACCGCAAGCAAGGCCGTTCCCTCTACGGTGCGAAGAGACCCAAGTAGTATCGAAACCAGCTAACCAGCTAACCTTCTCCCTCTTATGTCCAAGCCGATCAAAGCTTACATCCCCCTGGGAAGCGACCCTCTCATTGAGAAGTTCATCAACTGCCTGATGCTCCGGGGCAAGAAGTCCATCGCACGTCGCATCTTCGCCGACACGTTGGATATCATCAAAACACGCACGAAGGATTCCCCGACGGAAGTCTTCAGCAAGGCGCTCCTCAACGTCACGCCGTTGATCGAAGTCCGTCCGAAGCGCGTTGCCGGTTCTGTCTACCAGGTTCCGGTGGAGGTTCCGCCGCGCCGCCAGCAGGCGCTCTCGATCCGTTGGATCCTCTCCGCCGCGCGCGAGCGCAAGGGGATTCCCATGGCGCACAAGCTGGCTCTCGAGCTCCTCGATGCCAGTGCCGACCAGGGCGCAGCCGTGAAGAAAAAGCAGGATGTCCTGAAGATGGCCCAGGCGAACAAAGCGTTCGCACACCTCGCGAAGTAGAGCTGTGTCAGTGAGACGAACGGCTGAGCGAAACGGTGAGTTACTGTTGTTTCTCCGGTTCTGCCTTCTTCACGAGGAAGTCCACGAGGTAGTTCCTGATCGGCGGCTGCTCCGTCACTCTTTCGAGGCGGACCGACGAAACACCTTCTTTCTCATAGTACGATGCCGTGAGAGAGCCATCCGGCTCTTCATCGAGAAAGACATTCACGTGGGTCACTTTGCCCCCTTCCTCCAGAATGAAATCGATGCGGGGCTTGGGTGGGTCTACGTAGAGCTCGGTTTTTAGTGAGACAAAGTTGGTGATCTTCTCACGTACAGACGCCTCGACAGATTTCGCGAAGTCCCACATCTTCCTGTAGGTGTCCATGTTCTCTTCGGGGCCTTTCGCGGGAGATTTCTGCTCATGGTCTGCTGCGTTCATTTCGTTCTCCCTCTCACGCATCCGCTGTTCGTATCCCTCCATCAGAGCATGCAGTTCGTCCTGCCCCTGTTGCATCGATGCATCGTTGGTAACGAATCGATCGAGGAAGTCCTGCCGGTACTTTTCCCATGCCTTCTTTCCGTTCGGATCGTCCTTACTCAAATCCACCATCTTGCTCATGCGTTCGACGAGATTCTCCTTTCTCCCCTGGAGGTCTTTCCGCTTCTTCTCGAGATCCGTTGGCTGCTCCGCTGATTGTTCCTGCCGGTCCCGCGGAACTTCTCCTCTCGGATGAAATCCCCATCGGTAGATGAGGCGATGCTCTCCAGTGTGGTTGTGTGTGTGTTCCATATGTCAACATTATACTACATTTCGAGCCAGAGCTCAACGGTTGTTTCGAGCTCTTAGAGAATGGCGAAAGCACCTGAAATATGGTAGAATGATGAGAAAATGCATAGAAAGACATTCTTCACGGCATCCTTCGCACTCGGTTTCCTGACGGTCGCCGTGGCGTTCTCTGCGGTGCAGACATCGCTTCTCCCCGCACAACTCGTGGATTGTGCGACCCTTCCTCCAGGAACGCTCGGGTGTGATGAGTTCGTTGCGGCGACACAGTCTTCCACCGTCTTCGTATCGGAGACGTCAAACAGCTGCGGCAACAGCAAGATCGAGACGGGAGAGGAGTGCGACGACGGGCGCTACAACGGACGTACGACGTGCTCGCTCACCTGCACGCTCCTTTTCTGCGGTGACAGTATCGTGACACCCGCGATCGGCGAACAGTGTGAACCTGATGTGCAGGAGGAAACCATCATCGATCCTGAGACGGAGCTCCCTTCCATTGAACGCACATACTCTGCGCCGTCCTGCGGCATGTCCTGCACAACCCCGGTCTGTGGTCCGAATGGAAAGTGCGTGGGTGGATGCAAACGAATCTTCCACTCATCCTGCAGCTCGGTTTCCTCTTCCCTGCATGCCGCTGCGACGTCCTCGGATATTTCTGTGTCATCATCGAAACCCGTTGCGTCCTCCTCCCGGCAATCCAGCACAACGTCCGAGATCACGAATTCTATTCCCGAGCCTTCATCCGCGTCGTCGGAAGCGCCGATCCTTGTGCAGGCTTGCGGTAATGCCATCCTTGAACGAGGAGAACAGTGTGATGACGGCGTGCGGAATACGGACGTCTCGCCCAATGCCTGCCGCGTCAACTGCATGTTGTTTTCCTGCGGGGACGGCGTGAAGGATCGTGGCGAGGAGTGTGATGACGGCAATGTCATTCACGATGACAGCTGTTCCAATCTCTGTCAGCTCCCGCGCTGCGGCGACGGGATCCTCCAGAACAACGAAGCCTGTGATGACGGTAACCGGATTGACGAAGACGGGTGCAGCAATGATTGCCGCCTGCCTTCCTGCGGAGACGGCATCGTCCAGCGTGGCGAGCAGTGCGATGACGGGAACAAGACGCCGGACGACAGCTGCACGGATGCCTGTCGTCTTCCTCGCTGCGGAGACAGTGTCCTTCAGGAGGGGGAGCAGTGTGACGACGGATCCAGGAACTCAGACACACTCCCCGAGGTTTGCCGTCGCAACTGCACACGTCCCGCGTGTGGTGACGGTGTGACGGACCAGAGTGAGGCTTGTGATGACGGAAACAGGATCAATGATGATGCCTGTGCCAATGATTGCCGTCTCCCGCGTTGCGGCGACGGGATCCTGCAGGCGGGGGAACAGTGTGACGATGCGAACACGATCCATGACGACACGTGCTCCAATACGTGTCAGCTGCCCTCCTGTGGAGATGGCATCGTTCAGCGTGATGAACAATGTGACGATGGAAACAGTATTGAGGGGGATGAATGTACCAATGACTGTCGCCTGCCACGATGCGGGGACAGGATCCTGCAGGCTGGAGAATCGTGTGACGACGGAAATGACATCGAGAATGATGCGTGCACGAATGAATGTCACCTGCCTTCCTGCGGGGACAGTATCCTCCAGAAGACTGAGCAGTGTGACCAGGGAGAGCGCAATTCCGACGTGAGACCGGATGCCTGCCGCAATCGTTGCACGCTTGCGTTCTGCGGCGACGGCGTCATGGATCGTGGGGAGGATTGTGACGGAAGTGAGAACTGTTCGCAGGACTGCCACACGCTCACCCCATTCGCGAAGCTCCTGCAAACCATGCAGCTCGATCGTCTGGTCGTCCTGGCTATTCTCATCGTGCTGGAAGCTGCCGCCGTCCTTGCCTTCGTCCTGCGCCTGCTGCCCAGGTTCCGTGCACAGAGGCCTTCCATGGACGACATTCCTCTCAGCGAGATCGAAATGCCCGGGGAAAAGTAAGCAGTGTCACCCTGAGCTCAGTCGAAGGGTGACTCAGTGACACGCTAGATCACCAACCTCTCGTAGGAGACGATCTTCGCCCCGCCGAGATACTGCTCCACAGACTTCGAATTGTCCTTCACGAAGGCCTGCTTCGCGAGCGCGTTCTCCTCACGGAACTTCCTCTCCTTTCCCAGCATGATCTTCTGGAGAATGGCTTCCGGCTTCTTCTCATTCTTCATCTGCTCCTTCCAAATGTCCCGCTCCTTGATCAACACTTCCTCAGGAACGTCCTCCGGATACACGTAGGGCGGGTTCATGGCAGCGGCGTGCATGGCGACGTCTTTCGCCTGTTCCGGTGTGCCCTTGTCGAGGCCCACGACCACGGCGATGCGTTTGTTACTGTGCACGTAGCTCCCGATGACAGCGGCAGCCACCTCCTGCACCTCGCCCACCGTGATGTTCTCGCCCAGCTTCAGCACGGAGGCAGGAATCTTGGAAGCTGCGTCCTTCTGTGCCGCGTCCACGCCCTTCGAGAGTGTCGTGTCGGCGAGTCCCTGTCCGATCGCGAGGAAGTCAGCATTGCGCGACACGAAGTCCGTCTCGCACTTGAGGGAGACGATCGCGGCTTTGTCCGCTTTCTGCGCAACGAAGAGCGCGCCGGCATTCTGTGCACGGTCGGCCTTCTTCACAGCCTGAGCGAGGCCGCGCTTGCGGAGGATCTCAATGGCTTTCTCCATGTCACCTTTGGCTTCGTCCAATGCTTCCTTGCAGGCGAGCATGGAGACGCCCGTGCGGGCGCGAAGTTCTGAGACGGAGGAGGCGGAGACGGGGGCCATGGTGGAGAGGGGAAGGAAGAAAGATGGAGTACTCGCTGGGGAGAGATGGACGTGTTACGCCTGCTTCTCGCGGAGTTCGGCGGCGAGCACCGGCTCGGGAGCGGAAGCAGCAGGTTGCCCGGCATTGCGGGGAGCGGCTTTCTTCGCAGCAACTTCGAGGAGCTCCTCCTCGACGGTCCGAAGGATGATGTCGATAGACTTCACAGCGTCGTCATTGCCCGGAATGAAGACGGAGAACGCGTCCGGGTCGGCATTGGAGTCGCAGACACCGAAGAGAGGGATCGAGAGCTTCCGCGCTTCCAGCACCGCCACGCGGTCACGGACGGCATCGAGGACGAAGACGGCGTCTGGCAGGCCCGACATACTGGAGACACCGGCGAGGGCATTGTCCAGCTTTGCGAGTTTCTTGCGGAGCGCCATCTGTTCTTTCTTCGTGTACTTCTCGATTTCGCCCGTCTGGAAGGAGCGCTGGAGGTCGAGGTAGTACTTGAGACGACGCTTGATGGTGGACCAGTTCGTGAGGAGGCCCGGAATCCACTTCTTCGTCACCATCGGCTGGTTCGTGACCTGCGCGATGTGCTCGATGAAGGGGATGCTCTGCTGCTTCGTGGAGACGAAGAGGATCGTCTTGCCTTCGGCTTGAAACTTCTTCAACGCATTGCACGTTTCCTCCAAGTGCTTGCGCGTCTTCTCCAGATCGAAGATATGGATGCCCTTGCGGGTGCCGTAGAGGAAGGGCGCCATCTTGGGATTCCACTTCTCCTTGCGGTGACCGAAGTGGACGGCGGAATTGAGCAGGTCTTTCTCGGAAGGGATCGGCATGTTCGAGGAGGTGAGGAAAGTAAGAAAAGGCAGGAAGGGCAGGAAGGTATCGGACAAACCTTTGGCTGCGTGCGATGATGGGGGTCCTTGGGGGAGCGTGCCCTGACCCCGAGTTTGTCGAGGGGCGAAGGGCTTTTCCGACGTCTTCTCGTTCAGGTGCGGAGGATTCAGCGTGTCATCCTGAGCGGAGTCGAAGGATGACGGGTGCTGCCAGGACCGCAGCGATCGGTCGGAAGTGCGCCGGAAGTATACAGAGGTTCCCCCTCAAAACAAGTCCCGCCCGCTGATAATTTCAGGAGATTTTGAGCTTCTCGATCAGTTCCCCGATGCCCAATCGTTCCTGTTTCAGTGTGTCCCTGTCACGGATCGTCACGGTGTCACGCTCGCCCTGCTTCTCATCTTCGCCGAGCGTGCCGAAATCCACGGTGACGGCGCGGGGCGTGCCGATCTCGTCCTGGCGGCGGTAGCGTTTGCCGATGGAGCCCGTGACGTCGAAGTCGCAGACGAGATCCGTTTCCTGCATAACTTTTTTGTACAGTTCTTGTGCCTTCGCCAAGAGATGTTCCTTTTTCGAAAGAGGGAGAATCGCGATGTCCACGGGCGCTAATCGGGGATCGAACTTCATCACGACGCGCGTCTCGTCATTCGGCAGTTTCTCCTCCGTGTACGCTTCGAGGAGGAAGGTGAGGACCGAGCGGTCACAGCCGAACGTCGGTTCCATGACGTGCGGGAGGAACTTCTTCGTCGGATCGTCCGGATCCGTGTACTTCATCTCCTGGCCGGAGCATTTCTCATGCTGGGAGAGATCGTAGTCCGTGCGATTCGCAAGACCCGCGAGTTCGCCCCAACCCCAGGGGAAGAGATACTCGATGTCGATCGTCCTCTTGCTGTAGAACGCGAGCTCTTCCTTGGAGTGTTCGCGGAAGCGCATGTGCGTCGGAGAGAGACCGAGCGAGACGAACCAGTCCCACTGGATCTTCTTCCATTCCTCGAAAATCATTTCCCAGGACGAGGCGGATGGATCGAAGAAGTACTCGATCTCCATCTGTTCGAATTCGCGGGTACGAAAGGTGAAGTTGCCCGGAGTGATCTCGTTGCGGAACGCCTTTCCGATCTGCGCCATACCGAAGGGAAGGCGCATCCGCATCGTGTCGATGATGCCCTTGAAGTTCACGAACATTCCCTGCGCCGTCTCGGGACGCAGGTAGACAAGTGCGGCGTCATCCTCCACCACGCCCTGGTGCGTCTTGAACATCATGTTGAACTTCTTCGCGGGCGCCCAGTTCACTTTGCCGCATGTGGGGCAGCGGATCTTCTCTGCCATGAGCATGGGTTGGATCTGGTCGAGCGTGAGGACAGTCACCGCTTCCACACCGATCTTCTCCTCCAGCAGTTTGTCGCCGCGGAAGCGGGACTTGCAGCTCTTGCAGTCGACCAGCGGGTCGGTGAAGTTGCTCACGTGACCGCTCGCTTCCCACACCTTCGCGTTCATGAGGATGGACGCATCGACGCCGATCATGTCGGGTCGCTTGTGCACGAAAGTCTTCCACCACTGCTTCTTCACGCGGTTCTTCAGCTCCACTCCGAGCGGCCCGTAGTCCCACGTGTTTGCGAGTCCACCGTAGATCTCCGAACCGGGAAAGATGAACCCGCGGCGTTTGCAGAGGGAGACGAGGATGTCGAGGGAGGGAGCGGGCATTCGGAGAAGGGGAGTACGCGTCGCATCATGAATCATGGAGGATGTAGTGTCCAATGCAGTCGGACAGGAAGAAGCCGAGGAAACCGAGGATTCCGACGAGTCCGAGGAGATGATTCCGAATTCCTCGGCTTCATCGGTTTCTTCGGATTCGTCGGTTTCCTAAGCAGGAACAGGCTCCCAAAAAACCTAAAAATATGGTATAATGATCGGAATGCTTTCTGCCCTTCTCTCCCTCGATTTCTCGCTGTCGAAGACGGCGACCGTGCTGCTCGCCGTCGCGGCGATCGCGAGCGTCGACCTGATGGGGCGCCTGAAGCACCGGAGCGGTCACTACGTGTTCGCCGTCGTCCTGGGTACGATCCTTTCGGTCGGGCTCATGATGTTTACGGAAGCGCTGTTCGCGCCCGCCGCTGGCACGGGCCCCCTCGTCGCCCTCGGCGTGTTGTTCATCATCCTTGCGTGGCGCTTCCTCTTCGGTCCGTGGGATGCGCACGTGAAGGCGACGGTGCTGGGGACCTTCATCTTCTGGATCATGTTCCACCAGCTCTTTCAGGAGACCGGTCAGGAACGTTTTGCGCACCTCATAGCCATCGGCATTGCCGCGATTCCCGCTGTTGTCTGGTGCATGCTCTTCCTGCCGTACCACAAGGAGCGCTGGAGTGTCGTCCTCCTCATGTTCTTCTCGGGGATGCTCTCCACGGTGCCGATCCTCTTCTATGACGCGCTGGTGAAGCACGGCGTTGCGCTCGATTTTCTCGTGTTTCGCATCGTGCCGGAGAGCTTCAACAGCAGTGTGCAGGATCTCATGCAGACAAGCGGCCTGCCGCAGCTCTCGCGAACGCTCCTCACGCTCTTCCTCTCCTTCCTCCTCGTCGGACTGCTGGAAGAGGGGAGTAAGTACTGGGTCCTGCGTCGCAACGGCTCTCGCTTCTTCTCCAGTATCGATGACGCCATGCAATTCGCGGTGCTGACGGCCATCGGTTTTGCGTTCGCGGAGAACATCACGAGCTCGGGGTACTTCTTCAGTTTCGTGAAGGAGTTCCTCGGCGCGGGGAAAGCGGACTGGGGCGGCTTCCTCGGAAACGTCGCAGGACGATCGATCCTCACGAGCATGGTGCACATCGTTTCCACGGGCGTCCTCGGCTACTTCCTCGGTCTCGCGATCTTCGCAGATCCGTGCCTGGAAGAGGCCCGAGCGAAGGGGAAGCACTACTGGGTCGCCGAATCGCTCCATCGCCTGCTCGGCGTGCGGCGCACGTCCATCTTTCGCACCGAGATGCTCACGCTCGGGATCATGATCGCGATCTTCCTGCACGCACTCAGTAACTTCCTCGTCACGCTGCCGGATGTCCTGCCGGGAAATCCCCGTACCTTCGGTGAACTGCTGGGGTCGCCCGCCGGATCGCCCCTCCACTACATCGCGCTCCTGCTCATTCCTGCGCTCGTGTACGTCGTCGGCGGGTTCTGGCTGCTCACGGCGCTCTTCGAGCGCAAGGAGAATGCTAAGGAGCGGGGCCATGTGGTCGCTACTGAGATGTACATACACACGGAGCAATAACATCCTTCTGGAGCGGAACTACGGTCGCGTTTCGGTTGCATTTCACTCTCACACTCCTAGAATCACAGAGCATTTTCCTCCGTTTCTTCATGCTGCCTTTTTCCCGAAGCCACGCTCGACACCCCGTGACGTTCGTTCGTCGTGCGACCGTGGTTCTCTCGTTGGTTTCTCTCCTCGGTTCGTCGCTTCCGGTGCACGCATTCGCGGCGTCAGAGAGCGTTTCGCGCGGCTCGTTCCTGCGGTCGGCCATCAATGCGTTGGGTCTGGATCCCGCGAGCGAAGGGACGATCCCCTACACGGATGTGCCGGAGGCCTTCCTGCCGTACGTGCGTACCGCCGGACAGCACGGGGCGCTCGCCGTGTTCAATGCTTCCACGACGATCAATCTCCAGCGCACGATTACGCGCGGCGAGGCGATCGCCGTTCTCGCCGGTCTCCTGAATGCGACACCCAGTGCCGCACTCGCGAAGGACTTCAAGGATGTGAATACGCAGATCCAGCGGGATTCCGTTGCCATTGCGCTTGAACGTCACTGGATGCGGGCCATCCGGGGTACGACATTCGGATGGAGCCGTGCGTTGCGTTCCACGGATGAGAAGATGCTGCTTCGGAAAGTCACGCAGAGTCTGGGTGTCACCGTCCTGTCGCCTGATTCCCAGGTGATCA
The DNA here is from genome assembly GCA_041666245.1 of Candidatus Peribacteraceae bacterium. Classification (GTDB taxonomy): domain Bacteria; phylum Patescibacteriota; class Gracilibacteria; order Peribacterales; family Peribacteraceae; genus CAIKAD01. Next base: position 101,189 of record JBAYHG010000004.1, on the reverse strand, counting down.
GGGTGGACATTGATCAGCGGGAGGCCTATCCAAAGGAAGATATTCTCCGAACCGTGTGGGATCTCCTGGAGCAGGAGTACCTGTACAACGATCGCATTGATTCGGAAGGGGCCGGTTACGGGTCGATCGACGGTCTCGTGAACAGCCTCGATGATCCCTATACCGTCTTCTTCAAGCCCAGCTCCAATAAGGATTTCCAGACGCAGTTACAGGGAGAGGTGACCGGCATCGGAGCACAGGTGGAGCAGGTGTCCGGCGTTCTCACCATCGTGGCGCCGCTCACCGGTTCGCCCGCACAGAAAGCCGGCCTGAAGCCCGGTGATCAGATCCTCTCCGTGAATGGCGAGTCGCTCGACGGCCTCAGTTATGAGGATGCCGTCTCCAAAGTCCGCGGCCCGAAAGGATCCACGGCGAATTTGCACATCCGCAGGGATGGGGACGATATGAATGTGACCGTCGTGCGCGATACGGTTCGCGTCGACGATTTCACCGTCACGACCACGAATAATGATGTTGCGGTTGTGGCCCTCCAGCAGTTCGGACAACTCACGGACAGTGAATTCCGCACGAAGATGGCCGAGGTGGCGAAGACGAGTCCGCGGGGGATCATCCTTGATCTGCGTAATAATCCGGGAGGCCTGCTCGATGCAGCAGGTGTCGTGACGAGCGCGTTCCTTCCCGTGCGATCGACGTACGTGCAGATCATTTCGAAGAGCGACACGACGGAGGAGTACACATTGGATGAGCCGGTTGTGCCGTCGTCGATTCCATTGATCGTTCTCATCAACAAGGGTTCTGCCAGTGCGGCGGAAATCGTCGCGGGCGCGCTGCAGGACTCGGGACGCGCGACCCTCGTTGGAGAGACGACATTCGGCAAGGGGACCGTGCAGCAGCTCCTCGAGTTCAACGACGGGTCGAGCCTGAAGATGACCATTGCGGAATGGCGTACGCCCAAGGGACGCAAGATCGACGGCGTCGGCGTGAAGCCGGATCTGGAAGTCGTGAACTCGGAGACCGGCGACGAGCAGATGGATCGTGCCCTCGGATTGATCCACTGATATGGCCATTCTTTCCCACGTACTTGAGTTCTTCCTGCACCTCGACGTGCACCTCGGCGCGATCATCGTGCGTTTCGGGGTGTTCACGTACGGGCTGCTCTTCGGCGTCATCTTCTGTGAGACGGGTCTCGTCGTAACGCCTTTTCTGCCGGGGGATTCTCTCCTCTTTGCCGCGGGTGCCTTTGCCGCGAGGGGGGATCTCAGCATTGGTCTCCTCTATCCGCTCCTCCTCCTCGCGGCGATCGGTGGCGATTCGACCAACTACCTGATTGGTGCCTACGTGGGGCCGCACGTTTTCCTGCGCTGGCACCTCCTCAAGCAGGAGCATTTGGACCGTGCACATGCCTTCTTCGAACGCCATGGGCGCAAGGCGCTCATCCTCTCGCGTTTCCTCCCGATCCTCCGCACCGTCGCGCCGTTCTCTGCAGGCATTGCGCGCATGACCTATCTGCGGTTCCTCAGCAATAGCGTCATCGGCGGGTTCCTCTGGGTCACGCTCTTCACATGGGGCGGCTACTTCTTCGGGGCGATGCCGTTCGTCGAGCACAATTTCACGCTCGTGATCCTGATGATCATCGCCATATCCGTGATGCCGATGGTCATTGAGTTCCTACGACATCGATGGAAGAGAAATGGACTCGCGTCCTGAGTGGTGAACATCCCAAATCCCAACTTGTCCTGAGCGAAACGAAGGATCGATTGGTTATTGGGGCTTGGGATTTGGGGCTTGTGAGAGGATATACTGCCCCCGATGCAGCGTTCCTGTCGCCAATGCCAATCCTCGTTCGACATCACCGCTGATGACCTTGATCTCTACGACAAGGTCTCTCCGGTGATTGCCGGCAGGAAGGAACCGGTTCCGCCGCCGACGCTCTGCCCCGACTGCAGGGAGCAGCGACGCCTCGCGTACCGCAACGAGCGTCAGTTTTACCACCGGCCCTGCGCGAAGACAGGGAAGGATGTCGTCTCCATCTACGCGCTGGAGAAGGACTGTGTCGTCTACGATCAGATCGTCTGGTGGTCGGATGACTGGGACCAGCTCGCGACCGGGCGGAGCGTGGAGTTCGGCATGACCTTCTTCGATCAATTTCTCATGCTTGCCCGCGTCGCCCCCCGCCCCTGCATCATGAACATGGGCAGCGAGAACTCGCTCTACACCAATCACTCCGCTTACAACAAAAATTGCTACATGTGCATCAATACCGGCTACAGCGAAGATTGTTTCCACCTCACGAATTTCAGCATTCACAACAAGGATTGCGCGGACTGTCTCGCGATCCAGAAGTGCGAACGGTGCGTGGAGTGCACGGAGACGAAGCAGTGTTCGTTCTCCTCCAGTCTGCACGAATGCATCAATTGCACGGATTGTATGTCCTGCTACGACTGTCAGGGTTGCGCACACTGCCTCCGATGCTGGAACCTCCGGCACAAGCAGTACTGCATCGAGAACGAACAACTCACGCCAGAGCAGTACAGGGACCGTCTGGCGCGGGAGCCGAAGAAGTGGGAGGAGAGGGAGAAGGCTGCTGAGGCGTTCCGGTCGCTCCTCCGGGAACGGGCGGTCCACAAGTGTGTCGTGACGGAGCACTGCGAGGATGTATCCGGCGATCACCTCTACAACTGCAAGGATGTCCACGCGTCCTACTACACGTTCGATTCCAGGGATTGCCGTCACTGCTATGACACGGGAGCGGTTACCGATTGCCTCGACGCGCTCGAGCCGTACCAAGGGGAGCTGCAGTTCGAGACGCACGGCTGCAACCTCGGCTACGGGATCACGGTGTGTTCCAAGTGCTACGAGTGCAAGACCACGCACTACTCGCAGTACTGCTTCAATTGCCGCGATTGCTTCGGGTGCTTCGGCATCCGCAGCAAGCAGTACTGCATCCTCAACAGGCAGTACACGAAGGAGGAGTACGAACGACTCGTGCCTCAGCTCATCGCACACATGCGCACGACGGGGGAGTGGGGTGAGTTCTTCCCGGTGCGGCATACGCCCTTCGCATACAACGAGACAGCGGCTATCGACTACTTTCCTCTCACGAAGAGCGAGATCCTGTCCCGCGGCTGGCAGTGGCGTGAGCAGAAGGACGAAATGCCGAAGGTTACGCGCGTCATTCCCGCTGCGAAGCTCCCCGAAAGCATCAGCGACATTCCTGACGACATCCTCGAGTGGGCGATCGAGTGTGCTGTCACAGGTCGCCCGTTCAAGATCATCAAGCAGGAACTGGATTTCTACAGAGAGATGCAGTTGCCTATCCCGCACTTCCATCCAGACGAGCGGCACCGGAGGAGAATGGCGCTCCGCAATCCCCGGAAGCTCTGGCAGAGGAAGTGCGCAAGCTGCTCGAAGGACATTGTGACAACGTATGCGCCGCAGCGGCCGGAGATCGTGTACTGCGAGGAGTGCTACTTGAAGGAGGTATACTGATGGTCCATGCAAAGAACATGCCGCCAATGCCAGTCTCCGTTCGAGATCACTGCTGATGACCTCGCTTTCTACGACAAGGTCTCTTTGGTCATCGCCGGGAAGAAGGAGCTGATCCCGCCGCCATCACTGTGCCCGGAGTGCCGGCAACAGCGGAGGCTTGCGTTCCGCAATCTCCGCCATCTCTACCGCAACACCTGCGGTCTCACCAATGTCCCGATGATCGCCAACGTCTCTCCGGACAAGCCGTTTCCGGTCTACAGCAGGGAGGCATGGTTGGGGGATGGATGGGATGCCGGGACGTACGCGCGGGACATTCCCGATGGCCCCTTCCTCCCGGAGATCGGCGCACTGTTCCGTTCCGTGCCCCGCTGGGGAAACTACATCGAGCGCTGCGAGAATTGCGACTTCTGCATGAACAGCTACGGCGGGAAATCGAGTTACCTCGTCCTCTCCTCCGGCGACTTCGAGCGGTGTTTCTACTGTCAGCGCGTCATGAAGGGCTACGACTGCGTCGACTGCCTCAATCTGCTTGGCGGAGAGCTCTGCCACGAGTGCACGGACTGCGAGGATCTCCATACGTGCACGAACCTGCAGAACTGCAAGCAGTGCCAGCGCTGCGATTTCTGCCTCGACTGCTCCGGATGTTCGGACTGCTTCCTCTGCGTGGGACTTCGTCGGAAGAAAAACTGCATCAGGAACAGAGAGCTCCCGCGGGAGGAGTATGAACGACAGCGGAACGATCTCCTGGGGCAGCGGGAGAACCTCGACGAGGAACTCCGCCGTTTCTCGCTTGATATCCCGCACATCGCCGTGCATCACATCGCCTGCGAGGGCGTCACGGGCGACGCAGTATCCCACTGCAAGAATGTTGCAGGCGCCTTCTACGTCACGAATTCTGAGGAGAGTCGTTTCGTGTACGACAGCGATAAGGTTGTTCTCAGCCAGGATGCGAGCGACGCAGACTACTACACGAGTTGCTATGAGGTGGGGAGCGCGGCCTGGATCACCGCATCGGCCTTCTGCGAGAATTCGATCTACCTGAACGATTGCTTCTACTGCTCCACCTGCGCCAACTGCGATCAGTGTTTCGGGTGCATCGGGCTCAAGCGGAAGAAGCATTGCATCTTGAACAAACAATTCACGAAGGAGGAGTACGAGCGGTTGGTTCCCCAGATCATTGCGCGCATGCGCAGGGCCGGAGAGTGGGGCGAATTCTTTCCGGTTGAGATTTCACCGTTCGCCTACAACGAAACCGTCGCGCAGGAGTACTTCACGCTCACGAAAGAAGAGGTTCTGAAGCGAGGCTGGAAATGGAAGGACGAAACTGACGAGATGTTGAAGGTTTCCAGAATCATTCCAGCGGAGAAGTTGCCCGCAACCATCGACGACATCCCCGACGTTATTCTTCAATGGGCGATTCAATGTGAAGCAACGGAGCGGCCGTTCAAGATCATCAAGCAGGAGCTGGACTTCTACCGGAAGATGCATTTGCCCGTTCCGCACTTCCATCCAGACGAGCGGCACCGGAGGAGAATGGCGCTCCGCAATCCCCGGAAGCTCTGGTGGAGGAAATGCGCGAAGTGCTCGAAGGATATTGAGACGACGTACGCGCCTGAGCGGCCGGAAGTGGTGTACTGCGAATCCTGCTACCTTAAGGAAGTGTATTGATGACACAAGGGAATGGAAATGAACGGGATTCGCCCTGAGCGATCGGAACAAGTCGAACGGGCGAGGAGTGTTATCTCGCTTCGGTCTATTGATTTGAAAGGCTCCGTATTCAAAGGCCATTCTGAGGTGGATTAAAGCTGTGTCCAAGACCCTTGGCAGGAATCGAGAGGGCGCGTAGGATGGCGCGGCTTTTCCCATTCCTTGTTCGTATGGCTGCTTCCGTCGCACAGGTCATTGGCGCCGTCGTGGACTGCGCTTTCTCCGGGGAGGACCTCCCGCCCATTTTCACCGCTCTCACCGTCCCGGTCGGGAAGGAGGTGCTGACGCTCGAGGTGCAGCAGCACCTGGATGGCGGCATGGTCCGCACCATCGCCATGGGTCCCACCGACGGACTCCAGCGCGGCTCTCCCGTGACGAACACGAAGAGTCCGATCATGGTTCCCGTGGGCAAGGAGACGCTTGGTCGCATGTTCGACGTCCTCGGCAAGCCCATCGACGGTCTTCCGGCGGTGAAGGGGAAGCAGTACCCCATCCACCGTCCGTCCCCCTCGTTCACGGATCAGTCGACAGAGACGGAGGTGCTGGAGACGGGCATCAAAGTCATCGACCTCATCTGTCCCATTCTCAAGGGCGGCAAAGTCGGATTGTTCGGAGGTGCGGGCGTGGGCAAGACGGTCGTCGTCAAAGAGCTCATCCGCAACATCGCGGAGGAGCATGGAGGGTTCTCGGTGTTCGCCGGGGTGGGGGAGCGCTCCCGCGAGGGCAATGACCTCTACTACGAGATGAAGGAATCCGGCGTTCTGGAGAAGACGTCCCTCGTCTTCGGTCAGATGAACGAACCGCCGGGACCGCGCCTCCGCGTCGTGCTCGCCGGTCTCTCCATCGCCGAGTACTTCCGCGACGAGGAGCAGCGCGACGTTCTCCTCTTCATCGACAATATCTTCCGCTTCACGCAGGCCGGTTCCGAAGTGTCCGCTCTCCTCGGACGCATCCCCTCCGCCGTCGGCTACCAGCCCACGCTGGCCAACGAAATGGGTCTCGTGCAGGAGCGCATCACGTCCACCAAGAAGGGATCCATTACGTCCGTGCAGGCGGTCTACGTCCCCGCCGACGACCTCTCCGATCCCGCGCCCGCCACCACGTTCGGCCACCTCGACTCCACCATCGTGCTCACGCGCGCCCTCACGGAACTCGGCATCTACCCCGCCGTCGACCCGCTCGATTCCACGTCCACCATCCTCTCACCGGAAGTCGTGGGGCAGGAGCACTACGACGTCGCGCGCAATGTGCAGAAGGTCCTCCAGCGCTACAGAGAGCTGCAGGACATCATCGCGATTCTCGGCATGGAGGAGCTGGCGGAGGAGGACAAGAAGGCCGTCGGTCGCGCCCGCAGGATCCAGCGCTTCCTCTCGCAACCCTTCTTCGTCGCGGAGGTCTTTACCGGCACGCCCGGCAAATTCGTGACGATGAAGGAGACCGTGCGTTCCTTCAAAGCCATCCTGGACGGCGAATTCGACAACGTTCCGGAGCAGGCCTTCTACATGAAGGGGGGCATCGACGAGGTGAAAGCCTGACGCGTCGCCCCCATGTAGAGACGCCCTGCAGGGCGTCTCTACATCATCCCCATCACGATCCATGTCCATGATCCGATTCCATCTCATCACCCCGGACCGCGTCCTGTACGAGGGCGACGCGGACTCCGTGTCCATTCCCACTCCGCAGGGCGAGATCACGGTGCTTCCGCACCACATCCCGCTCATTTCCATCGTGGCGCCGGGTTCCTTGATCGTTCGGCAGGGGAAGGAGGAGCACGTCTTCGCCGTGAGCCGTGGGGTTGTGGAGATCGACGGATCGTCGCTGCGTGTGCTTGCAGACACCGCCGACCGCGCGGACGAGCTGCAGGAGGAGGCCATCGAGCAGGCGAAGAAGGAGGCGGAAAAGCTCCTCACCGAGAAACGGAACGACGTCGAAGGATTCGCGGAAGCGACGGCGATCCTGGAGAGGGAGTTGGCGAGGCTGCACACTGTAAGGAGGCATCGGACACGGACGAGGGTGCCGCATGTTTCGAATGACCAGTGAGAGTGATATACTTTGGACATGGAATCGCCTCAATGCGACCCCGCACCGCAGTATGGGCCAGAGGAGTTTTTGGTACTGGAGGAGAAAGTGCGCGGAGAGCAGCCTCTCAATTCCGAAGAACAATATCATTTACGTTTGCGTCTTCAACAACAGCCCCTTCTTCCCGAAGAAGAAGCGAGAATAGTGAGGCTCCTCAACCCATCCGAGGCAGAGGTTGTTTCACTTTCTCCTGAAGAATGTCGAAGGGACTATGAATGCGTTTCCCATTTGGGATGGAACAATTACAGGATTCACTTTCCTGCCCATCATTCCAACCCGGTTTTTGCATTAGAGCAAACGCTCGTTTTTGACCGGAACACAGGACTGTATTACGTGAAACCAAAAAAATTCGAATTACTCAAATAAGAATACCGGGTAGAGTGTTCTCCCAGTGGCTGAGCAATCTCAACCTCCGGCCAAGAAAAATCAGGATATCAAAGCGGCGCTCTGGTTATCCGTGCAGCTGGCCTGGGATCTCGGCTGGCTCATCGCCATTCCCGTCGTCGCCCTCGGCTTCGCCGGCGCGTACGCGGACAAGCACTTCGGCACTTCTCCGCTCCTGCTCCTCATCGGATTTGCGCTTGCAGCGACGCTTTCGACGATCGGCGTGAAGAGGAAGCTGAAGAAGATCATTGAGAAGAGGTTTTAAGCGTGAGAGACAAACCTGCGGTTTTTCTCCCACGAACTCTCTTTTCCCTTAACGGTGTCGCTCCAGCTGCGGGCCCCGGCGAAGCCACCCGCAGCTTCGCGACAGTATTTCGATTCATTTTCCATTTTCAATTATCAATTATCCATTAATATCTCCCCGCTATGGCCTCCGTTGAAGCGCCGACACTGGCTTCCGAAACGATCGCCCACCTCGGGACTTTCGAGATCCGCAACACATTGCTGATGGCGTGGCTCGCCATGATCGTGCTGCTCGTGATCGGAATCCTGACGCGCATGACGAAGTACAAGGAAGTCCCCGGCCGCTTCCAGGCGTTCATGGAGATGATCGTCGAAGGCTTCTTCGATTTCTTCGACGCCGTGGTGGGTGACCGTGCGCAGACCCGCCGCTTCTTCCCGCTCGTCGCCACGATTTTCCTCTTCCTTGCGACGGCCAACTGGATGGGGATCTTCCCGGGGGTAGGAAGCATTACGATTCCCGAGGAGATCCACGGAGAGATTATAAACGTACCGATCTTCCGTTCCATGAACGCGGACGTGAACATGACGCTCGCCATTGCCATAGTCTCCGTCATCATGACGCAGGTCTTCGGCATCGCCGCCCTTGGCATCTTCCCCTACATGGGCAAGTTCTTCGTTGCGCCGTGGCGGGATCCCGTCGGGTGTTTCGTCGGCATTCTGGAGCTCGTGGCGGAGTTCGCGAAGGTGATTTCCTTCTCCTTCCGTCTCTTCGGCAACATCTTCGCGGGAGAGGTGCTCCTCGTCGTCATCTCGTTCCTGATGCCCTACGTGGCACCCATTCCGTTCATGGGTCTCGAGATCTTCGTAGGCTTCATCCAGGCGCTCGTCTTCTCCATGCTCACGCTCGTCTTCATCAAGATGGCCACGGCCGCGCACGGCGGGCATGAGGAACACGTCCCTGTGCATGCATAGAGTCGATCATGGCAACACATAATCATATGTTATGCAAATTTTGAGTATACGTTTCAGTCTCTCTTTCACCCTTGATTCTCTCCGACGCAATCCCTACAATCCGCGCGCTTTTTCGAACCATTTCTTTTCTCCCAATTCCCCCTGTTCCTATGCCCACAGAAGCAGCAGCAGCAGCCGTCACAGGCCTGGACAAGAACCTTTTCGTCGCCGCGACGATGATCTTCGGCTCGGCGATGCCGGCCTTCTCCATTGGCTGGATGGCAAGCAAGGCCATGGAGTCCATCGGCCGCAACCCGGAAGCGGCGTCCAAGATCCTCACTCCGCTCGTCCTTTCCGTCGCGTTCGCGGAGGCCATCGCCATCTACTCGCTCGTCATCTCGCTCATCATCAAGTTCGTCTGATGCATCTTGAGCTTTGAGTCCTGAGCTGTGAGCGCTTCCCAATGAGGCCGCTCAGAGCTCATCGCCCACAGCTCACAGCTTGGATGTCTCATTGCTCCCTCCACCTCTTCCGTCCATGGAACTCCTGACGAAACTCGGCATCAATTGGCAACTGCTCCTCTCGCAGATCGTGAACTTCGCGATCGTTGTCGGGGTGCTCACGTACTTCGTGTACCGACCGCTCCTCAATGTCATCGACAAGCGCCGTGAGCGCATCGCGCGTTCCATGGAGGATGTGAAGCGCATTGACGAACAGAAAGTGCGCATGGAGGAATTTCGCCAGGAGCAGATGAAGAAGATGGACGCCGAGGCCGGCGTGTTCCTCGAGAAGGCCCGGAAGGAAGCAGAGGAAACCAAGAAGCAGATCCTCGCGTCCGCCCACGAGGAAGCACAGCAGATGCTCCGGCGCGGAGAGGAGAAGCTCACCGAGGAGCGTACCCGCGTGCTCGCGGAGGTGCAGGGGACGGTTGCCAAGGTCATCGTCGCAGCCACGGAGAAGATCCTCGAGCGCGAGTTCACGCCCGCTGACCAGAAGCGCATGCTGGATGGAATGACCAAGCAACTCACCACTGATCTCCGATGAAGATCACCCCGCTGGACATCGCGCGCGCCCTCATCGAGACCTGCAAGTCTCTGCCTGAGACAGAGTACCCGGCGGTCGCGGAAGCGGCCCTTGAGATGCTGCGAAGCCGCGGTCTCTCCCGCGCCGTTCGAACGTTTCCGCGTCTCGTGCGCGAGACGCTTGAGCGCAGGGAAAGCATCGTCTTCGCCACGCTCATCACACCGACCGGTGATGCCGGCACACTTACCGATACCATCGCGTCGGCACTTGCATCCGGTCTGAAGAAGAAGGTCGAGATGACGCAGGCAGCAGACCGCACGCTCCTCGGCGGTGCCAAAGTCACAGCCGGCGACGAGCGCTTCGATGCATCCGTCCGCGGCGCCCTCGCCTCCCTCCAGTCCGTCCTCACGTCCACTCTCTGATTCCGCTTTCCCAATCTCACCCATGACCACGCTCAGTCAATCCCTCATGAAGACGCTCGAGGAGAAGATCGGTTCCTACAAGAAGGATGTCAGCCACGAGCACGTAGGCACCGTCATCGAGGTGGGCGACGGCATCGCGAAAATCGCCGGGCTCTCGCGCGTCGGCGCCGCGGAGATGATCGACTTCGGGCAGGGTGTGTTCGGGAGTGCCCTCAACCTGGAGGAGGACACCGTGGGTGCCATCATTCTCGGTGACTACGCGTTGATCAAGGAAGGGGATACGGCCAAGGCTACGGGGCAGATCCTCTCGGTCCCCGTGGGAGAGGAGCTCATCGGGCGCGTTGTTTCTCCTCTCGGCGAAGCCAAGGACGGCGGGGCGCCTATCCGCACGAAGCAGCGCTATCCAGTGGAGAAGATCGCTCCGCGCGTCATCGAGCGCAAGGGAGTCACGATGCCACTCCAGACGGGACTCTCCGCCATCGACGCCATGATCCCCATCGGACGCGGTCAGCGCGAGCTGATCATCGGGGACCGCCAGACCGGCAAGACGGCCATCGCCATCGACGCCATCATCAACCAGAAGGAGACGCAGAAGTCCGACCGGCCCGTCATCTGCATCTACGTTGCTATCGGGCAGAAGGAGTCCAAGGTGGCGAAGATCGTCGACACGCTGAAGAAGCACGGTGCGATGGACTACACCATCGTCGTCTCCGCGGGCGCCTCCGAACCGGCAGCCCTCTCGTACATCGCCCCCTTCGCAGGGGTGGCGATGGGCGAGTACTTCATGGACAAAGGGAAGGACGTTCTCTGCATCTACGACGACCTCTCGAAGCACGCCTGGGCCTACCGTCAGGTGTCGCTCCTGCTGCGCCGTCCACCGGGACGCGAGGCCTACCCCGGCGACGTCTTCTACCTCCACTCCCGCCTCCTCGAGCGTGCGGCATGTCTGGACGAGAAACACGGCGGTGGCACTCTCACGGCACTCCCGATCATCGAGACGCAGGCGGGCGACGTGTCCGCGTACATCCCGACGAACGTCATCTCCATCACGGATGGGCAGATCTACCTGGAGTCCGACCTCTTCTACAAGGGCATCCGCCCGGCGCTGAACATCGGCATCTCCGTTTCCCGCGTCGGCTCCGCCGCCCAGCGCAAATCCATGAAGAAGGTTGCCGGCAAACTCCGCCTCGACCTGGCCCAGTACCGTGAGCTCGCGGCATTCGCATCCTTCGGGTCCGATCTCGATGCCGCCACGAAGCAGCAGCTGGATCGCGGCGCACGTCTCACCGAGATCCTCAAGCAGGGACAGTACGAGCCGCTGCCCGTGGGCGAACAGGTGGCGATCATCTATGCCGGAACGCAGGGTTTCCTGGATTCCATTCCGGTCGGGAACGTCCGCGTTTTCGCCGACCAGTTCCGCGCCTTCCTCCGGGCAAAGCACTACAATCTGCTTGAACAGCTCACGAAGGAACTAACGAAGGAGGCGGAGGAGAATCTGAAGCGTCTACTGGAGTCCTTCAAGAAGGAGAAAGGGTTTTCTTCTGCCAATGCGTGATGTGCGATGTGTGAATTGAGAATTTTGCACAATTCACACTTCATCTCCCCTTTTCCCTCCACTCCCTCCCGGTTCGCATGGCGAGAAATCTCCAAGATCTCCGGCGCAAGATGAAAGCCGTCCGCTCGACGCGGCACGGTTCGACTCCGCTCACCGTGACACTCCTCTCCCATTAAATGGCTCGTAACTTGCAAGATCTCAGGCGAAAAATGAAGGCGGTGCGTTCAACCCGCCAGGTGACGAAGGCGATGGAGCTCGTGTCGGCGTCGAAGATGCGACGTGCCGTTTCGAGCGCTCAGATGCTGCGGCAGTACGCACTGACGAGCTGGCGCATCCTCCAGCGTATCGCCGTCGTCCATCCGGGGGTTCATCCCTTCCTCGCAGAGAAGCCCGTCAAAAACGTCCTCGCGATCCTCTTCTCCAGCGATCGCGGCCTCTGCGGGAGTCTCAACGCGCAGCTCCTCAAGGCCGTTGCGCAGTACACCGAGGGATTGAAGAGCATTGCGTCCTTCGAGAAGGTCGACTTCGTCGTGACGGGCCGCAAGGGGCAGCAGTTCCTCGTGCGCGCCAAGCAGAATGTCATTGCGGCATTCCCCGCGCTCTCGAATCATCCGACATTCCGTGATGTGTTGCCCATCGCCCGCATGGCGACGGAAGGATTCCTTGCCGGGACGTACGATCACATTGTCCTGATGTATCCGGATTTTGTTTCCCCTCTGGTGCAGGATCCGACCATGAAAGTGCTCCTGCCTTTCTCACGGACCGAACTCAAGGAGATGATCGATTCGCTTGGCATTCGCCATCGTGGGAAGAAAGAGGCAGCGGAGACGCCGGAAGAGGTCGCAGAATACAAGTTCGAGCCTTCGCAGGAAGAAGTGCTCAAGACGATCCTCCCGCAACTCACAGAGATGCAGGTGTACCAGGGTGTTCTTGAGGCCGCTGCATCGGAGCACTCGGCACGCATGGTCGCGATGCGCAATGCCACGGACAATGCCACCGACATCCTCGGCGACCTCACTCTTACGTACAACAGGACGAGGCAGGAAAAAATTACCTCGGAACTCACCGAGCTTTCTGCAGCAAAAGCCGCGCTCGATTCCTGATGTGCAGGGCAGAACAGGCAGGGAAGGCAAAGAGGTTTATTTCTTCTTCGTTTTCTTCGCTTGCTGCAGTTCGAAGTGCGGTTCGATTTCGAAGTGTTCGCACAATACGTAGAGTACGTGGCGGACGTCGGCCTGCGGTACGTTCTTCGTGTAGATGGATGCCGCGATGGCGAGGGATTCGAAGACGCGCTCCGAGACAGCTTTCGCCATGAGTCCGCCGAGGCCGGGGACCTCCGGTTCCAGATCCTCTATCAGTTCGAGGAACCGCGAGCGTTCGCCGTCTTCCCATTCGGAGAGGACGAGGTGGATTGCCTGAAAGTTCGAAGGGCGAACAGGATTGGCGTTTGTTTGAGATTTTGACATGTAAATATTATAACATAAATCAATAAAAATGACAAACACTGAATAGTGATCAATCTGACGGAGATATCACATGTTGCTGTATAACTGCTTCTTGCGGTTCTCCGCGCGGAAGCCTTCGCGCTTGAGGGCGCGGATGCGTGAGAGGCGGCGCGTGAGCTTCTTCCTGCGTGTGGAGCGTTCACGAACCAGCTTCAGAATGCCCGTCTTCTGCACCTGCTTCTTGAAGCGCTGCTGGAGACGGTCACCGGATTCATCGCCGTGCTTGATTGCGTAGATAGCCATAGGGCCGGTCTAAGTTACTGGAGCGATGGAGCTGGTGCAAGTCTAAATAGTGTTTGCCCGACCATTTCTCGTGAACTTGTGAGCTCGTTGTTCAAGAAGAGAAGCATCCTTGAAAGGATATGATCTAACAGGCTAACCAGCGAACGAGCGTGTTCGATTCGCTGCATCCGGCGATGAGCAATCAGCAGATACCGATCAAAAAATTAGTTCAGTTAGTATCTCACAGCTTCCGACAATATCAACCGTTGCATCGTCCGAAGTGAGTCTCTACACTCGACATGATATGGCCAAGAACCAATACACCGCCGCACAGATTCAGGTGCTCGAGGGGCTGGAGCCCGTGCGCAAGCGCCCCGGCATGTACATCGGGTCTACAGACCAGCGTGGATTGCACCATCTCATTTACGAGATCGTCGACAACTCCATCGACGAGGCGATGGCCGGACATGCGAAGACCATCAATGTCACTCTCAATGATGACGGCTCCGTGACGGTGGAGGACGACGGCCGCGGGATCCCCGTGGATATTCATCCCACGACGAAGCGCCCGGCGCTGGAAGTGGTGCTCACGACGCTCCACGCGGGGGGAAAGTTCGGCGGTGACGACAGCGGGTACAAAGTCTCCGGTGGTCTGCACGGTGTGGGATCCTCCGTTGTGAACGCGCTGTCGGTCAAAATGCGTGCGGAGGTGTGTCTCGACGGCTGGAAGTACGTGCAGGAGTACAAGCGCGGCAAGCCCGTGGCTGACATGCGCAAGGAGGGCAAGACGGACAAGCACGGCACGCTCATCACCTTCACGCCGGATCAGGAGATTTTCGAGGCCGTCGTCTTCAGTCTCGAGCTCGTTCATACCCGACTCCGCCAGCAGGCGTACCTCACGCGCGGCATCACGATCTCCATCCTCGATGCGCGCAAGGAGCGGCCAGCGGAGGATCTCGCGTTCCCGCGTCTGTACCGTTTCCACTTCGAGGAGGGCATCTCCGCATACGTCAGGCATTTGAACGAGTCCAAGGACGTCATCGGCGAGCCGATCTGGTTCTCCAAGGACACGCCGGATGGTTTCGTGGAGGTGGCGATGCAATACACGCAGTCTTTCCAGGAGCACGTCCTCAGCTTCGCCAACAACATTAACACCGTCGAAGGAGGGCACCACCTCACGGGATTCAAGGCCGCGCTCACGCGCACGATCAATGCCTACGCGCGCCAGTTCGGGATCCTCAAGGAGAAGGATGAGAACCTCTCCGCCGACGATGTGCGCGAGGGGCTCGCCGCCGTCATTTCCGTCCGATTACGCGAACCGCAGTTCGAAGGTCAGACGAAGGGCAAGCTCGGCAATGCGGAGATGAAGACGGCCGTGGAAACGGTGGTGAATGAGAAGCTCAGCCAGTACCTGGAGGAGCATCCCTCCGAGGCCAAAGACATGGTGGCCAAGTGCCTTCTGGCCGCCCGCGCTCGCCTCGCAGCCCGTGCCGCCCGCGATTCCGTGATCCGCAAGGGGGCGTTGGAAGGAATGACGCTGCCGGGGAAGCTGGCCGATTGCTCCAACAAAGACCCCGCGCAGTGCGAGCTCTACATCGTGGAGGGCGACTCTGCCGGAGGCTCCGCCAAGCAGGGGCGCAACCGTGAGTTCCAGGCGATCCTGCCGCTGCGCGGCAAGATCCTCAACGTCGAGCAGGCCCGGCTGGACAAGATGCTCGCCAATAACGAGATCAAGGCGCTCATCGTCGCGCTCGGCATGGGGATCGGAGAGGTGAAGGCGATCGCCAAACTGCGCTACCACCGCATCGTCATCATGACCGATGCCGACGTGGACGGCGCGCACATCCGCACGCTGCTCCTCACGCTCTTCTTCCGTTACTTCCAGGAACTCATTGAGGGCGGCTACCTCTACATCGCTCAGCCGCCGCTCTACAAGATGCAGAAGGAGAAGGACATTCGCTGGATCTATACGGATCCGGAGAAAGCTGCTGTGCTCAAGGAGTGGGGGATTAAGGAGGCGCAGGTGGAGGAGACCGAAGAAGATACCGTCGCGGAGACGGACGAAGCGGACGCCCCGGTCGTCGCAGCCGAGGTGAAGGGCAAAGGCAAAGGAAAGGAGCCTGAACCGGCCGTCCGCAAACCCCGCGTGAACATTCAGCGCTACAAAGGTCTGGGTGAGATGAACCCCGAACAGCTCTGGGAGACGACCATGGATCCGGACAACCGGATCATGCTGCAGGTGACCATGGACGACGCCGAAAAGGCGGATGCCGTCTTCACCACGCTCATGGGCGCCGAGGTTGCCCCGCGCAGGAAATTCATCACGACCCATGCGAAGACGGTGACGAATCTGGATGTTTAAGTCTCCGGGGGGTTCGACGATCTCGTGAACAAGGTCGAACGAAAGATTGTTTGCAGAGGCAAGATTGAGTGATATTCAAACAATTGTCGCGAAGCGTTGGGTGGCTCCGACGGGACCCAACGCTGAAGCGACACCCTGAAGGGAAGGGTGGGTTCGTGGGAGGGACACCGTAGGTGGCCCTACCACGCTTAATCCTCGTCTACATCCCCGATCTGATCCCTGAGCACGTATGTATCCAGATTCTGCTCCCCGAGCAACTTCGTCACCTGCGGGATTGCCTGATCGAATTTGATCTGCTTCTGCTTTCCCGCGCGCATGTCGCGCAGGATGATCGTCCCTTCTTTCACTTCCATCTTGCCGAGGAGGAGCGCGTACTTGGCCTCGAACTTATCCGCGAGACGCATTTGACTCTTGAGGCTCGCTTCCCCAAGCGCTCCCAGCGTGTGCACGCCTTTCTCGCGCAACTCCGCGACGAGAGTGAGACACTGCTTCTTCGCCTCCGGTCCCAACTGCGCCACGAAGACATCCACTTGGTCTTTGTTCGGAATGCTGACGCCTGCCTCTTTCATGTGCCAGATCATGCGTTCCATGCCGCCCGCAAAGCCCACGCCAGGCGTCGATTTGCCACCGAGGAGCTCGACGAGGCCGTCGTACCGACCACCGCCCCCCACGGCGTTCTGCGCACCCGTGGAGGCATCCCAGAATTCAAAGACGGTTTGGTTGTAGTAGTCCAACCCGCGAACGAGGCCAGGGTTGGGAACGGATTCCACACCCAGCGCTTCCAGGTATTCGAGGAGCGTCGCGTGGTACTGGCGGCTCTCCTCACTCAGGAATTGTTCCAGCTTCGGCGCGTTCTTCAGCACGATCTGCGTGTCCTCGTTCTTCGAGTCCAGCACGCGCATGGGATTCGTCTTCAGGCGCCGCGCATCCTCTTCCGGCAGTTGCCGTTCCTTGCCGATGAAGAAGTCCTTCAGGGCGTCCGCGAAGGCCTGGCGATTCTCGGCCGAGCCGATGTTATTGAGTTGCAGCGTCAGGCGGTCCTTGATTCTCAGATCAGAAAGGATCTTCGTCACGACGTAGATCAGCTGCGCGTCGAGACTGGGATCTTTGAGACCGATGACTTCGAGATCGAACTGGTGGAACTGACGGAAGCGACCCTTCTGCGGTCGGTCGTGGCGGAAACATTGCCCGATCGCGTAGAGCTCCACCGGCTGCGGCAACTGCTGCATACCCTGTTCCACGTATGAGCGGCAGATACCTGCGGTGAATTCCGGTCGCAGCGCGAACTCTGCATCGTCCGCATCGCCGCTCTTGGCGCCCTTCACGAGGAAGAGCTCCTTCTCCACGATATCCGTGTGGGCGCCGATGCCGCGCTCGAACACACCTCGGTTTTCGAACATGGGCGTGTCGATGCGCTTGTAGCCTGCCTGGCGGGCGCGATGACGCACGGCCTTCTTGATGTAGGTCATGTACTGGTGGTCCTGCGGGAGGACGTCGTGCGTGCCTTTCGGTGTTCGGAAGAGCGGTTCGGCCATAAAAACAATGAGGGAATCCCTGAAGGCAGAGTGTACCAGCCTCTCTGCATGTTGAAAAGGCTTGTTGCCGAGCCGCTCAGCCCTCCCGTCTCGCAAATGCCAGCACTTTCTCCTTCCGTTGTTCCAGCGTCAGCGTGCTCGTGGTTCCCGGACCGTTGATGCAGCCGCCTTCGCAGCAGAGAATGTCCAGGAGACGAATCGTCTTGTTCGTCTCGAATTCCTTGAGGGCGGCCGGGATGTTCTTCCAGCCGGAAACGATCCGTATTTCCTCCTCCTTGAGGACGCTTCGGATGCCGCTCGTGATCGTGAGGCCGCCGTCCATGGGGTAGATGCGCGTCGACGGGGCGGCGACGTCGAACCCGATGCCGGCCGTATCCGGGGTTTCCGGCGTTCCGAACTCTTTGAAGATGATATTGAGCTCTCGGTAGGTGATCACGAGGATGCCGAGTTCGGGATAGTCTTCCGTCGATTCCAGCTTCTTCGCGATGCACGGGCCGATGAAGACGGGGAGGCAGTCGGGATACTTCTCCTTCGCGATCTTTGCGGATGCGACCATGGGCGAATCGACCTTGAATGCGAGGGAAGGGAGGAGCTGGGGGTACTCCTTGCGTACGAGGCGGACGAAGCCCGCGCAGGGGCTCGTGATGAAGCGGCCATCCGGCTGCTCCTTGAATGCCTGTGCGAGCAGCTCATTGGTCCGCACCGCACCAGCCGAAACTTCCACAATGCGCTGGAATCCGAGCGCCTTCAGACGTGCAAGGATACCCGGATACTCGAACATGACCGGGAAGGACGGCGCAAGCAGCGCGACGAGCTTCGTCTTCTTCTTCAGGAGATCGATGAGTTGTTCTGTCTCAGTCATGAGTGTGCGTGAAGCGGAGAATACCAAGTGCAAGGAATCCTCCCGCCAGCGCCGTCACGAGCTGGAACACGCTCATGGCGGTGAGGAAGACGGAGGGGACGAGGGAGAGGCGTACGAGGACGAGCGCGGTCGCTCCGAGGAGTGCGCTCTTCAGGACGGCACCGATGATCATAGCGAGAGCACCACGGACGGTGTTGCGCATGCGTTCAAATGTCGTGACGAAGATCCAGTTTCCAACCCAGATGAACGGCAGGAACCAGAGGAGGAAGGTCGTGAATGTTCCGAAGAGGAGGCCATTCGCCACGGCTCCGATGCTCGGCAGGACGATGACGCCGGCGAGCGACCTGCGCGAGCACGTGGCGGCCGCGAGGAGGAGGAAGCAATTGACGAGTGTCCCCGTGAGCCACTGCGGATGGGAGACGGCGAAGGGAACTGCGAAGGCAAGGAGTGGGAGAATGACGCCGAACGCGGCGGAATCGGTTTGCTCCTTCACGGCCTCCAGAGTGGATGATTGATTGCTCTGCATAGCGGGAGCATAGCAAAGGTGAGGGGGAAAGAGGGGTGGAACAGATACGAAAAAATGGTAGAAACATCATTGAGAGCACGTTGATTATTGATCACTCAATCGAAGTGGGGCGAGCGATGGGTTTCGAACCCACGACCTCCAGGGGCCCAAAGGGCGGCCTTCGGCCCCACAACCTTGAGCGCTGCGTGCAGATCGCGCTTCAGCAAGCTTCGACGTGCCCAACTGAGCCACGCCCGCCACTGCAAATACGATGAGTGGGGCGAGCGATGGGTTTCGAACCCACGACCTCCAGGGCCACAACCTGGCGCTCTAACCAACTGAGCTACGCCCGCCACAGTGGCTGGATATTACAGTGTTTTATCTAGTGAACAACTGTTCCGAACAAAGGCCATTTTGGTTTCTGCTCTATCAGAAGTGAAACAATCATTAACTTCTCCCGATATCCAGAGGGATGTTTCAAGAACCATTCGCGTTTCTTGGCTACTTTCTGATCATTAGTGACTTCAACATATGCAAGTCGAAGAGGTCTCCTTGGTTTTGTCGCTCGTACATACCCTGCGGCATGTTCTCTAAAACGTTCCTCGACAGAACGTGATGTTTGTCCTATGTACCACTGTTGGTCTTTCTCTGAGAACAAAAAGTACACCGCAGGCATGAAAGAATGATAGTACGCGGTGATGGCGATCTCCAGGGGCCCAAAGGGCGGCCTTCGGCCCCACAACCTGGCGCTCTAAGCCCGAAGGGCCCCCTTTGGGGCCAACTGAGCTACGCCCGCCACAGTGACGGTATCCTAATGGGAAAAGTGGTGTACTTCCAGCGGGAATACGAAGCGATTACTTCTTGCTTTCGTGATCCTGGTCGTCCTTCTTCGGTTGACCAACGCCCTCCGCCTCCACCACGAACACGACCTTGTCATCGTTTGAACCGGGTGGAGTTGCGGCTTTCTCCGGTGTGGGCTTGGCAAGTTTTGCCGGAGGAACAGTTTCCGGAGCCGGAGCGGGCTTCACAGGTTCCTGTTGCATGTCGGTCGGCGTGACAGCGGGGGTCGCCTCCTGTGCCGGTGTCTCGGAAGCCGGGGAGGCTTCCGTCTTGCGCTTCTTCAGATTCTCACGGTAGCGCTGACGCTTCTTGCGCCGGCGCTCGCGCTCGCGTTCCTCGCGCTCCAGTGCTGCTTTGTCCTCCGTTGCCGGAGGAGTCGAAGCCGGAGTCGCTACAGTTGTCGGAGCCGGGACGGAATTCGGTGCAGATTGCGGTACAGGAGTTTGCGCTGGTATGGCCGGTTTTGATGTCACGGGAGTCGGTGCGGGTTCGGGTTGGACGGCAGCAGGTTCCGGTTCAGGTTGAAGTTCATTCACTTGCTCAGGTGTTGGTTCCGGAACAGGCGACGGCAATGGCTCCGGCGCAGAAACAGTCTGCGGCGTTTCAGCGACAGGTTCAGGTTGTGGGATGGGGGACGGTGGTTGCGGTTGCAGCCAGGGGGGGAGCGGTCCCTGTTCCGCGACGGGAGGTTGCCCCTGTGTCGGTTCCGTGGAAGGGGCAGGTGTCGGTGAGGTCGATGCAGGGGGAGTCGTCGTCAGCCACTGAGGCGCCTCCGGTTCCGGGGTGACTTGTGGGGAGGCGGGTTCGGGGGAGGGTTCAGTCGGTTGCGTCGGGGTTTCCGGTGCAGGAGTCCGTGCGGGAACTTCCTGTTCGCCCTTGAGTCCTCGCTGGAGCCACGAGGGAACGGGCGCTTCCTGCGCTGCGAGCGGGGCGGGTTCAGGAGTGGTGGGGGTGGATGCAACACTCTCTTCCCGTGCCGGTTCCGAACGAATCTGCATCGGGGGCGCCACGTCGATGGTCGCGCCCTTGGCGGGCGTTTTGACGAGGCGTGATTCGGCGTCTTCGAATCGCTTCTGCAGTCCGCCGCCTCCCTTCCGCAGAAACCGGATGATCCACATCAGGAGTGCGCCGAGGATCGTCGAGACGAGGAGCGTGATGACGATGGAAACGAGAAGGCGAAGGAGTGAGCCGAGGCGGGTGCCTCCCGCAGCCGCATCACTCGAAGCGGCGGAAGCCGTTGATGCCGCAGCGGAGCTGGCGGGACGAACGGAAGAAGCTGCAGAGGCAGCGGCGGAAGAGGGAGCGGTGTAGGCCTCGACGCTGACATCTGCGGCGATGTCCAGGATCGTCTCTCCGCTCTGGAGGTTCGTGAGGGTCACGCTGACCGTGTACGTTCCACTCTTCGGGAAGATGTGCGTGGGTTTGGCGAGGAGACTTTCGCTCCCGTCACCGAATACCCAGTGTGTGAGCACCGGGATGCCGGCAAAAGATTCCGGATCCGCGAGGGAGAATTGCAGGCTGCCGTCCTCCAGCGTCGTGACACGCATTCCTCCCTCCACGAGGGATGGGTTTTCCGTTTCCGGTGAAGCCGAAGAGGAGACGGTCTCGACGGCTTGAGCGCGCTGTTCAATGTGCAGGACGAGTGGCTGTTCCGTGCCGTCATTCTTCGTGGCGACGAAGCGCACATTGCGACCAGATGCCATGTTCGAGAACCACACGTGCAGCGGCGTGCGATTCGTCTCGAAGAGCGTGCCCGCCGAGTCGACGACTTCGCTGTTCTCCGTCTGCAGAGTGATTCTTGCGATGCCGGCATTCTCGGGAATGACAGTCAATATCTGTCGGTTGTCAGGAAGGGACACCGTTTCGCCGATGCGCGGAGGATCCGTCGCAACCAGCGCGCCGGGGACCGGCTGTGGAATCGTGCTTCCCGAATCGCTGACGAGCACGTAGATGATATGTCGCTGCATGTCCGCGGATTCCTGCGCGTGGGCGGAAGCGTCGAGCCTGTACATTCCGGACTCCACGGGACGGAAGCGGAACATGCTTGCCCGTCCGGCCAGGACGAACGTCCGGTCCTTGGTGAGGACCCAGGCGAATTGCGTGGCGGGATTGTCGTTCAGTCCCAGGAATTCAACGACGGCCCCCGGAGAAACGGTCACGGTTTCCTCCATCGCCATGTCGGACTGCGCCGAAACGGAGAACGCTCCTCCTGCGAGCAGCGCGCAAGCAAGGAGCATGCAGGATCCGAAAGCGTACGCGGTGCGTGGCAGTCGTGTGCTCATACCTCTGAGAAGATCGTGGAAACGAAGGCGACGATGATCTGAGACAGGAGGATGATGAGCAGACCGATGATGACGTGGATGATCGAGGTTCTGGCTTTCTTCGCCTTCTCCTCCTCGCCCATGGAGATGATGAATCGAATACCGGCGATGATGACGAAGATGATCGCGAGCAGCGTCACGAACTTGAGAGCGGTCTCGATGACGCTCACAATGACGGCGACGAAGTCCGCGTTTTTGACCGGCCCCTTGATTGCCTGGGCCTGCTCCAATCCGCTCTGCAGTCCTTCGCCCTCGAAGACCGTGGCGGATACGTGACAAACCGGACCGAGTGCGACGGCAGCCGAGGAACCGAGGAGAGCAGCCAGGAGGAGCGACGTGAACTGCGTGCGGGAGACCATGGTGCGTATGGTGTATGTGTGCTTCTATGATAGCATAAAACCGCTTTCCGATCTATCCCATGCGACCACGATCTCCTTCCGAATTCCTGGCCAAATCCGGTCTTCCGGCACTCCTCGTCACGGAGCCCGTCAATATCCGCTACCTCTCAGGCGTCAGTGTATCTGTGGGTTCGCTCCTTGCCACTCCCCGTCGTTTCCTCCTCCTCGTGGATGGACGGTACCGGGAGCGTGCGGAGCGCAGTGCCGTTCGCGGGATCAAGGTGTTGGATGTGCAGGAGTCGACGAAATTGCTGCAACAATTCCCGCAGTGCGGGTTCGAAGCTGATCGAGTGACCGTCTCAACAAAGAATGGATGGAAGCGATATTTCCCGCATACAAAATTTGTACAGACGATGGGAATCGTCGAGGGTTTCCGGCGGGCAAAAGACGAGGAAGAACTCCGGCAGATTCGTCGCGCGCATCGCGTCACGCGGGAGATTCTTCGCAGGATCCCCTCCGCGCTCAAAGTCGGAACCACCGAGGAGCAGCTCGCGCGGCGACTGGCGATCTGGGCGCTGGAGCTGGGAGCGGACGGGCTGTCGTTCGACCCCATCGTCGCATTCGGCACGCACACGAGTCATCCGCACCATTCGCCGACGTCGAGGGCGTTGCGCAAGGGGCACCTCGTCCAGATCGATGTGGGGGCGAAGGTACGCGGCTACTGTGCGGACATGAGTCAGGTCTTCTTCACGGCGAAGCCCACGGTCCAGCAGCGCCTCGTGTACGACGTACTCTGCGACGTGCAGAAGCGCGCGATGGCGGCCGCGAAAGCGGGAGTCACGAATCACGCACTCGACCGCCTTGCCCGCGACATGTTCAAGAAGGCCGGGATGGAGCATGCATTTCCGCACGCACTCGGTCACGGGGTCGGTCTGGAAATTCATGAGGGTATCACCCTCTCCGGGAAGAGGGAGAAGATGGCACTTCTCAAGAATGAAGTGATCACGATCGAACCGGGTGTGTACTTCGAAGGAAAGTTTGGGATGAGAGTGGAGGAGATGGTCTACGTTTCGTGAGGAGCGGGACGTCTACTCTTTGAAATGATTTGATAAGTGTGTTGTGATGGCAGAATTGTTTTGTGGCTTGATGGAGCGGAGGAAAGGGGAATGAGGAAGGAGCATGTAAAGCAAACATGACTTCTTGGCTGGCAGAAGCCGAAAAACTCTGCTAAGATGTCTCGAAATGCACACACACATTCAACGAATAGGCGCGGCAATTCTGACAGTTGTTCTCCTTGCTCCTTCATCCGCAATGAGCGCCGCTCCGCATGATCCGGCGGGGACAAAATCGTATGAGCAGGACTTCGTCATCACGGCGTACTACTCGCCTCTGCCGAATCAGAGTGCGTACGTGACCGGGAGTTACGAGTCGGACGTCGTCCTCAATGGGGGAGGGATTCAGGGTGCGAGCGGGATCGCCGTACACCCCGGAATGATCGCCGCTCCGAAGAGCTTTCCGTTCGGAACCCGCGTGCTCCTCCCGGAGATCGGAACCGTGACGGTGGAAGACCGCGGTGGGGCGATCATTGATCTCGAGAATGGGAAAGTGCGTTTGGATGTCTGGGCCGGAGAGGGGGAGGAAGGTCTGGCGCGTGCACTTCGTTTCGGCGTTCAACGCGTGCGCGGAAGAGTCTATCCGGTCGGAACATCACAACCTCAGGAATCGCTCGTGCTCGAATCCTTCCCGGCGCCCCTCACCATGCTTGCGGACTACATTACGTCCGGTGACGACCTCATCGGACTGGATGCGAAGAGAGGGGAGAAGAGCATCGGGACGTTGCTCCTCCAGCGCCGTCTCGCGGAGCTCGGCTATTTCAAAGCGGAAGCGACAGGGCTCTTCGGGCAGCAGACAGAGGAGAGCCTCGGTAGTTTCCTCCATGATGCCGGTCTGGATGCGCCGTCCTCTGAGCTCACGCGCACGTCCGCAGCGTACATCGTTGCCGCCGCAACCGTGACGGATGATCAGTTCCCGGTTGGCGGAAACGTCTCGAAGGACAGCGAGCCATCGCTCATCCGTGATGCGCAGCGAACGCTCCGGTATTTGGGGTACTACCGCGGGAGGACGAACGGAAAGTACAATGCGACGCTGCGGGACGCGATCATTCGATTCCAGCAACAGCAGGGCATCGTCGCTTCCGCCGAGGAGAGCGGTGCCGGCATCGGTGGTCCGAAGACGCGATCGGCGATGTCGCTCCTCTGGAAGCGCCGGGCGATCGAGCGTCGCGCACAGCATCTGCTCGTCCTCGCGCGGATCCGGGATACGATGCGTGAGAAGGGATACGCACTCAGCGCGTGTCTCAAGAAAGGTGACACTGGAGCACAGGTTCAGCTGCTTCAGCGCCTGCTCGCGGAGCGCGGGTACCTCGGTGCTGACCGACAGACAGGAACCTTCGGAGCGGAAACGCATGCCGCTGTGGTCCGCTACCAGCTTGCAACGAAACTCATCAGGAGTTCGAAGGATGCCGCCGCGGGATATGTGGGCCCGGGGACACGGCAGGCGTTGCAGCGTGACGTGAGTCAGAAGCTCTACGAGCTGGTGCGAAGTGAGGGGTGGCAAGCCCTCTGAGAGCGAGTGAACGTTCGGGCGCTTGTCCGGCGAAGTCGGATTGACAGGAAGCCCTGATCGCAGTGCTGACCCTTGCGCGGGAGACGCGGGCGCACACAATCGTTCCATGCGTCGTACGCTCTCCGTCGCTCTTCTCATCGTGTCGTTCCTGCAGTGTGGCAGTGCGGTTTCCGCCGGCACGTCGGTCGCGACCGACGGTGCCGCCGCTCCCGCCATCACGCGGCGGGATGGATTCCTCCGGATCTGGGCGAGCATCCAGCGTCCTTCGAATGACACGCGGGAAGTGTCGTACGCGGATGTTCCAGAGGAGAGTGAGGGATACCTGGATATTACGTACGCCAAGTATCGTGGCATTCTTGACGACACCGAAACGTTCCGCCCCGACGATCCGCTCCTGCTTTCGGACGGACTCCTGTGGCTCTTTCGGACCCGCAGCGTGGCGGACATCGATGATCTGACGACGGAGTCGCTTCCCGCCCTGCTCGAGCGCTACGGCATCGCGAAACTCGAGGGGCACGAGGGGAAGGAGCTGACGGAGGAAGAGCTCCTCACTCTCATGCGAAATCTCGATGAGTCGCTTGCGTCCGAAGAGCACGAAATCAGCCTGTACGGGGAAAAATTTCATGGGAAGGGAACCGCATTCGGCGAGACGTTTGACATGAATGCGCTCACGGCGGCGCACCGGACATTCCCGTGGAACACGCTCGTTCGTGTCACCAATGTCGACAACGGCAAGAGCGTGACGGTTCGTATCAATGATCGTGGGCCGTACGTGGAGGGTCGCGACATGGATCTGAGTGTGGCGGCATTCACGACCATTGCCGCACGCGAGAAGGGCGTTATCCACGCCACGTTTCAGCGACTTGGGGATGCGGCGATCGTGGGGCCGTGTGTGAACGCGGCAACGTACCAAACCCGCATCGGGAAGGAACTCAGGTTGAGTCCCGGTGTGCCGCACTATTTGCAGGGCGGCGCTGCGCTCAATCTCCATGCGCCGCAGCCGTTCGTCGTGCGCTCCGTCCGCTACCCGGATGGCAACGAGACGCGCATTCTCGATTGGGTGCTCCCCGGAGAGAACTACCGTTTCATGCCCGCCCTCTCCGGCACGTACACGTTCCTCATCGGGACGCCAGCGGGAAGGCAGCGGGAGATGGAGATGAACGTTGTCGAGTGCTCGTCTTGAAGGCAGGAAGGGCAGGAACGTAAGGAGGGGCAGGGACGACCCAAAATACTTTCCTGCCTTTCCTGTCATTCCTCATATTCCTGCCTTCATATAGCATCATCTTTTGGTCTGTCTCACCTCATGAAATTCTGCTATAATTACATGATTTCTTTATCCTAAGAACCTGGAATGGTTTCCATACTGAGAATCCTCATCTGGCCGATCATCTGGGTCTGCGTCTGGGCAGGAACCAAGGTCTTTTTGCACCTCAATCTTCTCTGGATTGTCTGGGATTGGTGGATCGCGAGTCCGGTCGACAGCACGCTCGCCATCGTCACGGCGTACTTCCTGTGGGTGTGGCTCAAGTACTCGGTGCGATTCTTCTACGCGTGGTGGATGGGACATCATCTCGTGAGTCTGAAAGTCCTCCTCCCGCGCACGGACAGCAAGATCGATCAGGAGAAACGGACAGAGAAGGACTTCAAGGAGAAAGTCGCGGTGATGGAGCAGCTCTACCGCGCGCTCTGGGAGGTGCGCAGTCTCACATTCTGGCAGTACTTGCACTTCTGGATTTTCCGCTTTGCGACGATCAGCTTCGAACTTTTTGTGGAGCGGGGGGAGCTGACGTTCTACGTTCTCACGAGTCCGAGTCTCGTGTCCATCGTCGAGAAGCAGATTACGGCCTTCTACTCCGATGCGGAGGTATCACTGCAGAAGACGCCGGAGCTCAGACGTCCGGGGTGCAAGATCGTGGGGTACAACATGCTCACGAAGAAGAAGTACATCTACCCGATTCGTTTCTACGAGGAGATGCAGGACGATCCCCTCAATGATGTCGCGAACGTCGTCTCCAAGCTCGAACCCGATGAGATGGCGGCGGTGCAGGTGGTGATCACGCCGACGTTTTCGGACAAGTGGGCCAGGGATGTGAAGCAGTACGCGAGCACGAAGTTTAAGGGGAAGGAGGATTCCTGGCTGGCACACATTCCCATCCTCTCGGCGTTCATCCGGTTCTTCTGGGGTGTTTCGAGCAGCGTAAGCGGCACGTCCGCGCCGGGCGCATCACACGGCGACAGCTTCGTTCGCATGATTCAGCCAGAGGAAGAGCTCTACAAGCGCATGGGGCAGAAGGCGGGCATGAGCGGCTTCCACACGAGCGTACGCATCCTCTCGTCGGCCAAGACGTGGAAGCGGGCGCTCGACATCACGAACAACGTGCAGGTCGCGTTCAACGTCTACAAGGATTTGTACGGCAACTGGTTCATGAACCGTCGCATCTTCTTCGATTTCTTCCCGCTCTTCCTCAATGCGCCGATCATGCATTGGTTGTGGAAGAACCGCATCAACGGTTTCTACCACAAGAGGGACCTCTTCGTGGAGAAGGAGCTCGCGAGTCTCTATCACTTCCCGGACAGCCGCTACAACAAGATGCCGAACATCCAGTGGATCAGCTACAAGGTGCTCCCGCCGCCCCCGAACATCCCGAAGGAGGGCATCCTCATCGGCATCAATCGGCACCGGGCCGCCGAGACGCCCATTCACTTCCTCGACACCGACCGCACCCGTCACCAGTACATCATCGGAAAGTCCGGTTGTGGAAAGTCCGCGCTCCTCAATTTCCAGGCGCGACAGGATGTGGCGGCAGGTGCAGGGTTGTGCGTGGTTGATCCGCACGGCGACCTTATCGAGGACGTGCTGGCACACGTGCCCAAGGAGCGGGCGAAGGACGTGGTCCTCTTCGATCCGGCGGATATCGAGCGTCCGATGGGACTGAACCTGCTCGAGGCGAAATCTGACGAAGAGAAGGATCGCGCGGCGCTAGACGCCATGGAGATTTTCATCAAGCTCTTCGGCAACGAGATCTTCGGACCGCGCATCCAGCACTACTTCCGCAACGCCTGTCTCACGCTGATGGACGATGAGGAGGAGGGGGCGACACTCATCGACGTCCCGCGCATGTTCGTGGATGACGAATTCCAGCACTACAAGGTGAGCAAGTGCAAGAACGTGGTGGTGCGCAGCTTCTGGGAGCATGAGATCGCCAAGACCGGTGCACGCGAGAAAGAGGAGATGATCCCGTACTTCTCGGCAAAGTTCGGCCCCTTCGTGACGAATGCGACGATCCGCAACATCATCGGACAGCCGAAGAGCGCTTTCAACATCCGGGAGATCATGGATTCCGGCAAAATCCTCCTCGTGAACCTCTCCAAAGGAAAGATCGGGGATGTGAACGCGCAGCTCCTGGGGCTCATCTTCGTGAACAAGGTGAACATGGCCGCGCTTGCCCGCGCAGACGTCCCGCAGGACCAGCGACGCCGCTTCTACCTGTACGTCGACGAGTTCCAGAACTTCGTCACCGACGCCTTCGCGACGATCCTCTCCGAGGCGCGCAAGTACGAACTCGGCCTCATCATGGCGCACCAGTACATCGGGCAGCTCGTGGGGAAGACGGCTGCCTACGATCAGGCCAGTACGAAGATGCGCGACGCCGTCTTCGGCAACGTGGGTACCATCATGAGCTTCAAGATCGGCGCGGAAGATGCGGAGTACATGGCGAAGGAAATGGCGCCTGTGCTGAGTGAGCAGGACGTCATCGGCATCCCGAACTTCCACTGCTACGTGAAGCTCAACATCAACAACACGACATCACGTCCCTTTTCCATGGCGACGATCTACGACGAGTCACAACGCAATCCGAAGCTGTCCGCGCTCATCAAGGAGTACAGCAGGATGAAGTATGGACGGAAGAAAGTGTTCGTCAATCAGGAGATCGAGGACAGGATCGGGATAACGCATTGATGGAAGAAGAAGCCAAAATCTGCTATACTATTCAGAACACAAATCACACATGATTGCCTCCTCAAAGAACTCGGCGGAACAGCACGATCAGAAGCCTGACCGGCTCGATGAGATTCTCGATACGTGGGCACACATTGACCGGCTGCGTGCGCAGAAGAAGCCTGAAGCGAACGCTGAGGCTGATCAATTGGAACGTCAGGCCCGTCGAACCTTCACGAGAGAGGATGAAAATATGTATGGGAATTATAATGCGCAACGGCGGGTGCATGATCGCTTGCGACAGACACATGCTATGACGCACAGCGGTATCTCCCGAGTCGGCGGGGCTCTCCTGAACGTGTACGAAGCCGCTCCCGATCCGATTGGAAGGACCGTTCGAAGTACGGGGGAACTCATCGGGCGCACCGTGGGAGGAGCGGCGATGGGGCTGACGAAGGGCCTTTGGCGTTCCGCATTTCCGGCGAAGCTTCCGAAGGGGAAGAAGTGAAGAGCGGCGGCATCTGGCGGCTTGGTGGTGAATCATCTATGATTTGATCATGGTCTCATTCAGCCAAGCAAAAGACATGTTCCGCCTCCAGAAGGAGGCCAAACGCGTGAAGAAAGAGCTGCGCTCCATTCATGTGGAAGCTGAGGCCTCCGGCGTGCAGGTGGTCGTCACCGCCGAGATGGAAGTGGTGTCGGTCAAGATCGGTCCGGACGTTCCGCGCGAGAAGATTCCCGCTCTCCTCCTCGATGCGCTCAATCGCGCGATGAAGAAGGCGCAGGTGATCTCCGCGGAGAGGATGCAGGGGATCATGGGGGAGATGGGCCTGCCGACGGCAGAATGAGCAACTGATAGTTGAGAATGGAGATCGGGGAATTATCAATTATCAATTATCCATTATCCATTTACCATGCCGGGTATATGAAGCTCCTCCGTACCATCGTCATCGTTCTCGTCGTGATCCTGCTTTCTACGTTCGTCTGGTATCGCCATGCACTCACGCCCGTTGACGTCCAGGATACCGTCCGTGTCATCGTAGAGATCCCGCAGGGTTTGTCCGTCACATCCATCGCGAAACTACTCCATGAGAGAGGTCTCATCCGTTCCCCGAGAGCGTTCGCATGGTACGTCCGGTTGCACGGACAGACGGCGGCAATGAGAGCGGGGAGCATCGTGTTGCAGAAGTCTCTATCCGCGCAGGAGATCGTCACGAACCTCTCGGTCGGTCACGGAACGGAGGCGACCGTGACGATTCCGGAGGGGTACTCCGTGAAGGATATCGATGCGCTCCTCGCCGCGAAGGGCATCACGCAGCCGGGAGAGATCGCCGACTGTTCGCGATCCTGCGATTTCTCCTCCTTTGAGTTCCTTCCGGACTTCAAGGAGGGGAGTACTCCGGCAGGCGGCAAGCTCGAGGGGTACCTCTTTCCGGATACTTATTTCATCCTGAAGGAGGAATTCATCCCGAAATTCTTCCTCGAGCGGTTGCTAGGCACGTTCCGCTCGCGCGTCGTTTCGGGCCTCACGAAGGACATCGCGGCGTCCGGCAGGAGCCTTTCCCAGATCGTCACCATGGCGTCACTCGTGGAGAAGGAGACGAGGACCGATGCGGAGCGTCCGGTTGTTGCGGGAATTCTCTGGAAACGTCTCGATGCAGGAATGTACCTGGGGGTGGATGCGGCGCTCCTCTACGGCTTGGACAAGGCGAATTCCCTCACGAAGAGCGATCTGGAGAGCGATTCCGCGTACAACCTGCGTTCGCGGAAGGGCCTCCCGCCGAGCGCCATCGGGAATCCTGGATTGGAGAGTATCGAAGCAGCGCTTCACCCGAAGGCGTCTCCCTACATGTACTACCTCCATGACAAGAATGGTGTCATCCACTATGCGGTAACGAATGATGAGCATAATGCGAATAGAGCCAAGTACTTGCCGTGATCCCGATTGTGAGGGCACGAACGAAGGGCAGAAAGGAAAGGAAGGGCAGCAATGCATCGCCTTATCTTTCATTTCTTCCTTTTCTGCCCTCTCCCCGTTCCTGAAGATTGGAGAAACAGGCCAAAACCTGCTATAATACTTCGATGCGTTCCCTCCTTCTCCTCGCACTCGTCGGCTATGCGTTCCTCGCGTTCCGCATGCCGGTGAATGCCGAAACGGCCGGAGAATCTGTGTCTGCTGCGTCACGACAGGATGTGCGAACAGTTCTTCATCTGGTGGAGCGCGCGTCGATACTGGGGGCGGAGGAGGAATGCGGGATACTCTCACCGCTTCCGCTCTACGAACATTCTCCGTCCGCCGATGACTGGACGTCATTCTGTAGCGCAATGGTCAAGCGCGAGCCGGAGCGATGCGCGGCGATTTCCGGTACGATCATTCCCGACCTCCACGCGTTCTGTTCTTCCATTTTCTCCTGAGTTTATGCCACACAGTCAGAAGCTGAAATTCGGTGTCATGGGATCCGCCAGCGGACCGCAGATCGAGGTGATCACGGCGCGCGACAAGTCGCGGGAGTTGGGACGCGAGATCGCGAGGCGCGGACACATCCTCATCAACGGCGCATGCCCGGGATTGCCGAACGATGCGCTGGAAGGTGCGCAGGAAGCAGGCGGTTTCACCATCGGCATTTCGCCGGCGTTCTCGGAGTACCAGCACGTCAACGAGTACCAGTCTCCGCACGCACATGATCTCATCCTCTACACGGGCATGGGCTTCATGGAGCGCGACGTCATCAACATTCGCTCAGTCGACGCCATCGTCATCCTTGCAGGAGGCGTCGGCACGCTCAACGAGTTCACCATTGCGTACGACGAAGGCCGTCCCATCGGGGTCCTCACGGGGACGGGCGGGATCTCGGATCACATCGAGCACATCGTGGTGGAGCTCTGTCGTCGCGAGATGCCCCCGAACCTCGTGATGGATGACGATCCGAAGAGGCTCATCGAGAAGCTCGAAGTCGTCGTCAAAGCATTCCCGCTTCCCGTGCAGGAGGACTGGCGCGTGCGGCACCTGCGGAAGGGGAAAGGATAAGCGTGGAAGTTATTCGGTAATCCGGTCTCCCGGCCCCTTCGTGATCCACCGAACCGGTGTTCCTTCCAGCCCGAAGGTTTCGCGCAGGCGGTTATCGAGGTACCGCAGCTGGCTCACGCGCACCTGCTTGGGATTCTTCACGAAGAGGATGAACGTGGGAGGGATGTCTTTGGATTGTGTGATGTGCTTCGCGGTCGCGAGTGCGCCCATCGGTTTGCCCATGAGCTGCTCCTGCATCCACTCGTGGAGCTCCTTGATGGGGAAGCGCCGCTGGCGGTTGCGGTGCACCATGGAGATGAGGTCGAAGAGTTTCGGCAGGTGCTCCCTCGTCACCGCGGACGTCGTGAGGACGGGGGCGTAGCGGCAGAAGGGGAACGCGTAGGCCACTTCCTCCTTCTTCTGTTCGCGTTGCTCCGTGGAGAGGAGATCGAACTTGTTCAGGAGGAGGATGAGACCCTTTCCCTCGTCGATCGCGAGCCCTGCGATGTGCTTGTCCTGCTTCGAGCAGACCTCCGTCGCGTCCAGCACGAGCACGGCGACGTCCGCCTCCTCCAGGACGAGGATCGTGCGCATGTACGCTTCATGTTCCAGATCCTCTTCCACTCTGGCTTGTTTGCGCAGTCCTGCCGTATCGATGAAGAGGTAGTCGCGATCTTTGCTGCGGATGATCGTGTCCGTGGAATCGCGTGTCGTTCCGGGGATATCGGACACGAGCCGGGGGGAGACTTCGCGCTGCGTGTCGGACATGAGTGCGTTCACGATGGAACTCTTGCCAACGTTCGGTTTCCCGATGACAGCGACGCGTGGGATCTCGGACGGTTCCTGCGTGGGAGATTCCACTCCGAAGTGCAGCTTCTTCAGTTCACGGGTGATCGCTTCGCGCACGTCTCTCGTCCCGATGTTGGAGATGGCGCTGATGGGGATGATGTCGTCATGCAGACCGAGTTCGGCGAAGATTCCTTCCGCCTCCTCCGACAAATTCTGATTGTCGCACTTCGTCGCGACGAGGAGCACGGGGACGTGTCGCCGTCGGGATGTGCGGAGCGTCTGCACGATCTCATGGTCACTCTTCGTCAATTCCTCCCGCGCGTTCACCGTGAAGATGATCAGGTCCGCGTACCGGAGCGCCAGGAGCGACTGTTCGTGGACGTCTTCCTCGAATTCCTTGTCCCGTGTCCCGCCCCCCATACCGCCGGTGTCCAGCAGGAGGTAGGGGATCTCCGCCTCGTTCACTTTTCGGGCGATGTGGTCGCGGGTCGTCCCCGGCACATCACTCACGATGGCGACTCTGCGCTTGAGCAAACTGTTGAAGAGGGTGGACTTGCCCGTATTTGGTCTCCCGATGATTGCTACAGTAGGAAGTTTTGGCATGGTTCAGTGTGGCTTGCCCTGAGCGACCCCGAGCGAAGCGAGGGGGAGTCGAAGGGCGACGGTGGGAAGCTTTGGCATGCGAAAAGTACGTCCATTGTCCTTGGGAATGAGGAGACTGTCGAGGGGGCCGTCAGGTATTCTCGATCCTCATGAGTTCCTGCACGGGGAGTCCCGACGTTGTTTCCTCGTGCTCGAGATGATGGCTCATGACGTAGGCATCGTACGGTGGCCATTCGAAGTAGTCGTTGAGCTTGTTCACGACGCGGAAGCCGCACGATCGAAAAAAGATCATGCCGGGGAAATTGCCGTCGCTGATTTCCAGGATGATGCGGGACTTCCGCTGTGTTCGAAGTGTGCTGAGGAGGTAGGCCACCATCTGGCTTCCCACGCCCAGCCGACGGTATATGGGGCGTACTGCGAGACTGAGCAGGTGGGTCAAGTGCTTGGGCTGATCGTTGAAGATCATATGCCCGATGTTCCTCTCTCCGTATTCAGCCACTATGAGCGTATGTTTCCTGTTCTGATGGGCTATGAATTCATGTTTCGGTTTGGGAACGGCGAAGCTGTCGCGTTCCGTTTCCAGCGTCTCGTTCAGATCACTATAGATCATATTGCGAATGAACACCCGAATGGATTCCTGCTGATGATTGATCGTGTCCAATGCCGCGAGCGGAGGCGCGCGGTCAATGGAGGGTGTTCGTCCTGCCAGATGCAATGCGGCGTTGAGCTCTTCTGCGAGCCTCTCGACCTGGTACAGGGAGGGAGCAGATTCCATGCGATGAAGATGTGCAATGATGCCGGGACAGGCTCCGAGGAAGAGTTGCCGGAAGTGTTGCTTGGCCTGCGCCGCATATGCGCGAAGTGTTTTCATTTGTCGGGAAATATTGTCGGAGCAGGCGGTTGGGTCCCACAAAGCGGATTCGTTTGCTTCCGCGAGACGCAGGTGGGTTCTGTCGATGTTTGCGCATTGCCTGAATATTGAAGTAAGGCACTGCCCGAGCGGCTTCGAGGCGTAGCGCAAACCCGCCGGTTCGAGGTTCGGCAGTTCAGGGTTCCCCTCCGGAATGGAGTCTGCACGGCCGCGATTGAGTTCGCCCTGTCCCATGGCCGCACATAGTCTGCTTCCGGGCCAGTCTTCGCAACGGGCCTGTTCCGTCTCCCTCGAAAGCGGTGGAGCGGTGCGGCAAATCAGGCTAGGATATGCCCATGCCAAAGAACTACGATCCCCGTGCCGTGGAGGCCAAGTGGCGAAAGCTTTGGGAGGACGAGAAGATCTACGAGGCCGACCTGAAGAAGGCGAACGATCCCTACTATGGCCTCGTCATGTTCCCGTACCCGAGCGGTGACAAGCTGCACGTCGGTCACTGGTACAACTTCGCCCCAGCGGACAGTTTCTTCCGCTTCACTCGGATGCAGGGGAAGGATGTCTTCACGCCCATGGGCTTCGACGCCTTCGGCCTCCCCGCGGAGAACTACGCCATCAAGACCGGCATCCATCCGGACGCGTCCACGAAGAAGAACGTCCAGACGATGATTGAGCAGCTGCACCGGATGGGCTGCATGTACGACTGGGCGAAGATGGTGAATACCTCGACGCCTGAGTATTATCGCTGGACGCAGTGGCTCTTCCTGCAGATGTTCAGGAACGGACTGGCGTACAAAAAGCAGGGGATGGTGAACTGGTGCCCGAGTTGCCAGACGGTGTTGGCCAATGAACAGGTGAAGGAGGGCACGTGTGAGCGCTGCGGCACCGAGGTCATCCAGAAGCCGCTCGAACAGTGGTTCTGGAAGATCACGAACTACTGCGAGCGTCTACTCTCCGGACTCAAAGATCTTGCATGGCCGGAGAAGACGAAGCTGATGCAAAGGAATTGGATCGGTAAAAGCGTTGGATGTGATGTTTCTTGGAAGGTTGAGGGCAGCGATGTTGTGCTGGATACGTTCACTACCACCGTGGACACGATCTTCGGCGTTACATTCGTTGTGATCTCTCCGGAGCATCCTGAGCTTCTGAAGATCACATCGAAGGCGCATCGAAAGGAGGTGGAAAAATACATTGGAGCGGCCAGTAAGAAAACGGAGCTCGACCGAGTTGCGGAAACGAAGGACAAATCAGGCGTCTTCACGGGGTCGTTTGTCCTGCATCCCTTTACGGGAGCGAAGGTTCCTCTTTGGGTCGCGGATTACGTGTTAATGAATTACGGAACGGGCGTCGTCATGGGTGTTCCTGCACACGATCAGAGAGACAAAGATTTTGCGGAAAAGTATTCTCTTCCTATTATTCAAAGCATTCGATCAGAGGCAGGTGAGAGCTTCGTGTATGATGACGTCGATAAGTACCACGTAAAAGGAACCATCGTGGAATCAGGTCCATTTACGGGTATGCAAATTCTCGAAGGTCGAAAGGTTATTATTGGAGAATTGGAAAAGAGGGGACTTGGAAAACCTAGAATAGTCTTCCGCCTGCGCGACTGGCTTGTCTCGCGCCAGCGCTACTGGGGCGCGCCGATACCGGTTGTCTACGATCCGGAAGGGAAGCCTCATCCTGTTCCCGAGGAGCATCTGCCGTGGCTGCTTCCGACGGACGTGGAATTCAAGCCCACGGGCAAGTCACCGCTCACCGAATCGAAGGAATTCGTGGCACGCACGGAGAAGATCTTTGGGAAAGGCTGGCGGCCGGAGTACGACACCATGGATACGTTCGTCTGTTCCAGCTTCTACGAATTGCGCTACCTGATGGAAGGCGATCCGAAGACGTTCATTGATCAGAAGTTCGAGAAGAAGTGGATGCCCGTCTCGATGTACATCGGCGGTCCGGAGCATGCGACGATGCATTTGATCTACGCGCGGTTCGTCATGATGGCATTGAAGGATTTTGGCTTCGTGTCACACGAAGAGCCGTTCAAAAGTTTAGTTCACCAAGGGTTGATCACGCACAAGGGGGCGAAGATGAGCAAAAGCAAAGGAAACGTGGTGAGCCCGGATGCGTTCGTGGACCGCTACGGCGCGGACGTGTTCCGCATGTACCTCATGTTCATGGGGCCGTTCTCGGACGGAGGCGACTGGAGCGACCTCGGGATCAAGGGCATCGACCGCTTCGTCCAGCGTGCGTGGGATGTCCTCACGACGCAGGTGTCGAAGGACGCGAAGGAGGACAAGGAATTCCAGTCGCTCCTGCATCGGACGATCAAGCGCGTCACGGATTCCATCTCCAGCTTTCACTTCAATACGGCGTTGAGTGCGCTCATGGAATTCCTCAATGCCGCCGAGGCGTTGCCGGCGGTTTCGCCGGATACCGCGAAGACGTTCACGCTGCTCCTCGCCCCGCTCGCTCCGCACCTCACGGAGGAATTGTGGGAACAGCTCGGCGGGAAAGATTTCGTGATCAATCAGACCTGGCCCTCCTATGATAAGAACCTTCTGCAGTCGGCATCGATGACGATTGCGGTGCAGGTGAATGGCAAACTGCGCGGGACGATCCGCGTCCCATCCGACATGCCCGATGCCGAGGTCATCGCCGCAGCGCGAGAGGAGGAGAACGTGAAGAAGTTCCTTACCACAGCGCCGAAGAAGGAGCTGTACGTGAAGGGGAGGCTCGTAAGCTTTGTGGTGTGAATAATTGACATTCAGCATTAAAAATGCTGTATTATCAACAATGTCGAATCCTGAACTTTTTCTTGGCAGAGAGTTGTACGTTGGCCGCCCTGTCCGCAACGCGCGCATCTCGTTGTGTCAGGCGAGAAACGGACCATACCACCGTCAGCTCAATACACTCGGCGGCGCCACGAATGCATTGGATGTCGCTGTCCCGTATCGCACAGAAGTTCTTGCGGTGGATGAAGGAGTTGTCGAGTACGTAGATACAACGCACGTTGCATACAGCGAACGGATGGATTTGAGTCCACAGCAGCTCCAATGGGTCATGGGCAGGACGAATTTTATTGTGATTGAGCATGCGGGGAATCTTCGTAGTGTGTATGCACATCTTCTCCAGGGAAGCGGATGTGTGGAGGTCGATCAATACGTTCAAGAAGGACAGGTGATCGCACTGTCAGGACCGAGCGGGTGGGTGGGCGATATTCCAAACGTTCACGTCGAGCTTGTACGTGAATGCGAACGCAATACTGAGGTTGGCATCGTTCGTGTAAACCAGTCCGTTCCATTTCAAATCGACGGATACCATGGTCCCTACGATCATGAGGAACTCATGGCAGAGTATGCGCTTCTCATTGGTGAGACTCGCCGTTCGCTTCAGGAGCGCTTTCGCGTATCCTGAGGGCGATGAATCACCCCTTCGACCGTTACGCCGCCTTCACCGATGTCGCCGCCCTCAAGGAAGCGAGCGGCAAACCGTTGCGCAAGAGCAAGCGCGTGAATCTGCTGAAGAGTTCGGTGGAGAAGTTCACGACATGGGCGAAGGAGAAGGAATGGATCCTCGAGCCTGTGCCATGGTGTTCCGAGGGCTTCTACATCGACCGTGAAGATCGCGAAGTCGCGCTCGGAAAGGATCTGCTCCACCTCCTCGGTCACACTTACATGCAGGAGGCGGCGAGCATGATGCCAGTCGCGCTCCTGGATCCACAGCCGGGTGAAATTATCCTCGATATGAGTGCGGCACCGGGGAGCAAGACGACGCAGATCGCCGGGAGGATGCAGGGGAGGGGAGTGATCGTCGCCAACGATGTGCAGGAGAAACGTCTGTGGACGCTGAAGTCGTCGCTTCACCGGTCCGGCGTGACGAACGTGATCGTGACGAAGAAAGTCGGCCAGTGGTTCATGCGTCACATGACGGAGCGATTCGACCGTGTCCTCTGTGATGCGCCGTGCACCGCACAGGGGACGTCACGCAAAGATTCCGATGCGTTGCTTTACAGTTCCGATGAGAACGTAGGCAAGATGGCACGGCTCCAGCGTGAGCTCCTCGAGGCCGCGGTGCATGCGGCGAAGGTGGGAGGCGTGATCGTCTACTCCACATGTACGCTCACACCGGAGGAGAACGAGGGGGTCGTCGGTTCGATTATGAGCAAATTTTCTGATCAGCTGGAGCCGCATCCACTAGGGCTCAATTTGAGAGCGGCACTGGAAACCGGCATCAAGGATTCCCGCATCGTTTCGACGGCCGTCGGTGTTCCGCATGCGACGTCTGTACGCCTCTGGCCGCATACGTTCGATACGGAGGGATTCTTCGTCTCCGTGATGCGCAAGAAGGCGCCCACGCGCGATGTCGAACGGCAGGACTGGATTCGGTTGCAGGAAGAACGTCTCCCGACGAGACGTCAGAAGGAGGTTGAGGAAACGATTGCGGAGATGTACGGCTCGACTCTCCTGTTGGATGGGGAGAAGATTTTTGAGCGCGGCTCGCAACTCATTCTCACGAATGAGGAGACGGGATCATTCGGGTTGCCGGTGTCCGATTACTCTCTCGGACTTCCGATCGCCCGCCGGCTTGAGGATCACCGGATCCGGCTCGACCATGATCTCGCGACCCTCCGCGGTCACCTGGCGACGAAGAGCACGATGGATCTCGATGAGGCTGCCTTGGATCTCCTCCTCGATGGCAAAGATGCGAGCGCCGATCCCGCACTCCGCGGCGATATGATTTTGCGGTATCGCGGGCTCAGCGTCGGGTTGAGTTTGGCGAAGGAGGGGAAACTGTGGAACAGATTGCCGAGGTGGATCGTCCTCAAATCTTGAGATATGGCTTTGGGCCGCTCCCGACGAATCGAGAGCGGCCCGTTGCCGTGGTGATGCGGAGCGTCACTTCGGATTGCGTTCCCAGACGGATCGCTGTGCTTTGTGGAAGCCGCAGTCCTCAAGGGCACAACGGACTGCGGCTTCGGTGTCGCAGTTGCAGATGAGGAGCTTCCTCTTGTTGTTCTCCGTTATTGTGTGCAGCAGGTTATTGATGACGGATTGCATCTCGCTGCAGTGCAGACTGGGCAGCATCACGAAGTGCAGGATGATGACTGCATGGTCATCCTCGTACGTGATGGCGGCGCCCAACGGACGCTCGCGCAACGCCCTCTCGGCCGCATCGTACTCGGCTTTCCTCCCCCAGTAATCCCGCTGCGGCATCTTCGCGTTGAGCCAGCGGAAATATGCCGCATCTTCAATCCACTGTTGTGGGACGGTCATGAGTTTCGTGTAGTACACATGAAACCCACGCGGAAGCGATGTCATGCAAGCCTGAATGAGTTGGTACACACTCGCGACAGCGCCTCCTGACATCGGACGGCAATACAGATCGAGCGACATGGCAGACTCCTTCCCCCACGGCATTCCGTTTCTCCCGCATTCCGCGGGGAAGAACACGCCGTGGAAAAACGTGGAAAATGATGATGGCGGCATCGACCGCCGTGAAACGCTTCGAAAAACGGAGTGGATGGGGGAATGGTGATGTCAAAGAACAGACGAAAGGGGGAAGTATATGCTTTGCTGTGTCGTTCGCAATGGTGCCTCCATAGCTGTGTCGGGACAGAGCAGGGAGACTCTGACAATTCAAAATTCTGTCTCTCCAGGTGTTCGCCGATACAATTTCTCCATGAAGCACTTCAACCTTCGACTGTTCCTCATCCTCTTTCTCGCCGGTCTCATCGGCGCGGCGGCTGTCCTTCCCTACACGGTCACGCTGCTCCAGGCAGGAGGAGTCACGTTTTCCGCGCCACTCGGGACCGTCCTTGTGATTCAGTACGTGGAAACGGCCATTCTCCTCCTCATCGCCTTGCTCATAGGCATGCGCCTCTCGACATCCGTCGGTCTCGGATTGCCGTACCTAGAGCCGTTCCTCGCCGGCAAGAAGCCGCCAAAGCATTTCTGGCGGGTGGCCGGATGGGCGGCACTCTCCGGAGTCATCCTGAGCATCGCCATCGTTCTCCTCGATTTCGGCCTCTTCGGCACGTCCATTGGAGAGAGCCTGGCACGTTCCGCCACGCTGCCTTTCTGGCAACGGGCGCTCGCCACGCTCTACGGCGGCATCGACGAAGAGATTCTCATGCGATTCTTCCTCATGACTATCTTCGCGTGGCTGGCTGTACGGTTCCTGAAGAAGAAGAGGAAGAAGTCCGTTGTGATCGGCATGTGGACGGCGATCGTCCTCACGGCAGTACTCTTCGCCGTCGGACACCTTCCATTCTCCTCTCCTGTCGGGAGCCTCTCGTTGCAGGTCTTCCTGCGTGCATTGCTCCTGAACGGTCTCGCGGGCGTCGT
This sequence comes from Candidatus Peribacteraceae bacterium, assembly GCA_041666245.1. Classification (GTDB taxonomy): domain Bacteria; phylum Patescibacteriota; class Gracilibacteria; order Peribacterales; family Peribacteraceae; genus CAIKAD01. The sequence continues at coordinate 60,676 of JBAYHG010000004.1, read as the reverse complement.
CTTTGGTTGGTTCTACTGGAAGAAGGGGTTGGAGCACGCGATGATCGCCCACTTCGCCGCGGATATCATGCTCTTCCTCCTGTTGCCGCTGTACGCGTCGATGGTGCTGGTGGGGTGAGAGGAACGCCATCGCGTCTTGACCCAGGAGAGGTATACTCCCACTCCCATGGACGCTGCACAGGAGATCAAGAATCGGCTGCCGATCGAGGAACTCGTCGCGAGTTATTGCGCACTGCAGAAGAAAGGACGCAATTTCGTTGCACTCTGTCCTTTCCACAATGATTCCCATCCGAGCCTCCTCGTGTCGCCCGACAAGGGGATTGCGTACTGCTTCGCGTGTCAGAGCGGAGGCGATATTTTCAGTTTTTACCAGAAGATCGAGAGTGTGGATTTCCCGCAGGCGCTCCGTGATCTCGGCGAGCGGACGGGCGTGAAGGTGGAAGATACGCCGAAGCATGCGATCAAGAAGGATGAGAAGGATCGCCTCCGCGACTGCCTGAGCTCAGCACTTCTCTTCTTCCGCGACCAGCTGCAGTCGTCGGACAAGGCGAAGTCTTACCTCAAGGAGCGGGACGTTCCCGCAGAGCAGATCGCGGAGTTCGAGTTGGGTTTTGCGCCCGACTCCTTCTCGGAAACCTACGAGCACCTCCTGAAGAAAGGGTTTTCGCGTCGTGAGATTCTTCAGGCGGGGCTCGGCGTGCAGAAGGAGCTGCATGAGGAGCGGATTTACGACCGGTTCAGGAATCGCCTGATGTTCCCGATTCGCGACACACAGGGGAACTTGGCCGGATTCGGGGGCAGAACGCTGGGGGAGGACGACGCCAAGTACGTCAATTCCTCGGAAGGTGTCCTCTACCACAAGTCCGAGATTCTCTACGGCCTGCATGCCGCGCGTGATGCCGTGCGCGCGAAGAAGAATGTGCTCATCGTCGAGGGGTACTTCGACCTGCTCGCCTGTCACAGAGTGGGCGTGAAGCACGTCGTGGCCACGAGCGGCACCGCGCTCACGGAACAGCATGTGAAGCTCCTGAAGCGACACGTCGAGACCGTGGATCTCTGCCTCGATGCGGACCGTGCCGGGCAGGAGGCGGCGGAGCGGGCGTTCCTCCTCCTCTCGGCGCAGGGGCTGGCCGTTCGTACTATCGTGCTGCCGAAGAAGGATGCGAGCGAGCTCCTGACTTCCGAGCCGGGATTGCTCACGCAGCTCCTCACGGACGGCGGCGTCCCGTATTTGGATGCCGTACTCGATCGCATCCGGAGCGAGAAGATCGCCGATCCCTCTGTGCGGCGTGAGATCCTGAAGCGGCTCATTCCGCTCCTCGCCGTCCTCCCCTTCGCTGTGGAGCGGAAGGATTACACGGCGAAAGCAGCTGCCGCTCTGGGCACCACCGAGACTGCACTGGAAGAAGATCTGGAACGTTCACGGCACGAAACATCCGGGAGGATTTCCGTCCGCACGCCCGTGGAGGCTGCCGTTGCCGATCCCTCGAAGGAATTCTCAAAAACGGAGATCGCGCTCGGACTCTTCTTCCTCTACCCGCGTCTCCGGGATCCGCTCTTGACCGAGCTCATCCATCCGGAGGAACCGTTTCCGAAGACGCTCTATGAAGCGCTCAAGGCGGCGCCCGAAGCGCGTTCCCTCACCGTCGACACGTTGGAGTTGCCCGCGGAGCATCGTGAGCGTGCGGGAGTGCTGCATCTGTTCTGCGAAGAGCACTTCTTAGAATGGTCGGACTCGCTGGCGGCACGCGAGATCCGTCGCAACTGCCTCACGGCCAATCGCGAGGTTGTCCGTCGGATGCAGGAGGGATTGACCAGAAAGCTCCTCGCTGCGAGGGCCGCGAAGAATGCGACGGAGGAGGCGCTCCTGCAGAATCAGTACCAGCAGATCCTGAAACTTCGGAAGATCGCGGGTTGAAATTTGCCTGTGATTGAAGGAATCCTGCGCGATTGCTCTTTCGGGTCACAATTTCCAAAAGAAAATTTCGACAATGGAAGGTGGATTGCTACAATGCGGTGTTCCATCCACTCGCCCTTCCCAACGGGCGATTCCTTCAGTACCCTATACGGGCCCTCTGGGAGGAACTCTCCTCCCGCTTCCCTATGGCTTCCCACCCGCGTAAGTTCATCGCCCAACCGACTGACGAGGATTTGAAGAAATTTCCGGAGCGTGTCACGCACCTCATCAAGAAGGGGCGCGAGCAGCGGTATGTGACGCACCAGGAGATCATCGCGGCCATCCCCAATGCCGAGGAGAACGTCGACATGCTCGATGAGATCTACACGATGCTCGTGGATCTTGGCATTCAGGTGATCGATGTGAAGGACGCGCTCATCTGGGAGAAGAAGGGCAAGCTTCCCACCGAGACTGCGGAACCGGAGGAGGATCTGACGAAGGTCGTCACCGAGTCTGCGGATGACGGGGAAGAGTCTGGTGACGAGGAGAAAGAATCTGCGGATGACGAGAAGGTGGAGGTGATGGGCGACGACGTGGATGATGCCGCGAGGAAGATGATCACCATGGCTGGTATCGCCGTGGACAGCGACAAGGATCTCTCGGACGAGGAGCGCAAGAAGCGTCGCCGCGAGCGGGAGATCGATTTGCTCGAGATCAGCAACGACTCCGTGCGCATGTATCTTTCGGAAATCGGTCGTGTCCCGCTCATTGATGCACGGAAAGAAGTGGAGCTTGCCCGCCGCATCCGCAAGGGTGATGCCGGGGCCAAGCAACAGCTGGCCGAGGCCAACCTGCGTCTTGTGGTTTCCATCGCCAAGAAGTACATCGGCCGCGGACTCTCCTTCCTCGACCTGATTCAGGAAGGCAACATCGGCCTCTTCCGCGCCGTGGAGAAATTCGACCCGGAGCGCGGCTTCAAATTCTCCACGTACGCCACGTGGTGGATTCGCCAGGCCATCACGCGCGCCATCGCCGACCAGGCCCGTACCATCCGTATTCCGGTTCACATGGTGGAGACCATCAACAAATTGACCCACACGCAGCGCCGCCTCGTGCAGGAGCTCGGCCGTGAGCCGACGCTGGAGGAGCTGGCCGTCGAGATGGAGATGGATATCAAGAAAGTCGCGCACATTCAGAAGATCTCGCAGGACATCATTTCCCTGGAGTCACCTGTGGGTTCGGAGGAAGATTCCAAGCTCGGCGACTTCATCGAGGACGAGGAGGCGGTGAATCCCTTCGAAGCGACGAACCGTCAGCTCCGCAAGGAGAACGTTCACGCGATGCTGGAATTCCTCACGCCCCGCGAGCGCAAGATCATCGAGATGCGCTTCGGGCTACGGGATGGCATCGGTCACACGCTGGAGGAAGTGGGGAAGGAGTTCGGCGTCACGCGCGAGCGCATCCGGCAGATCGAAGCGAAGGTGTTGCAGAAAATGCGCGATCACCCCCGTTCTCTTACGATCCGCGAGCACGGCGGCGCGCCGCGCAGGATCGGCTTCAGCCAGATGCACAGCTTCACGCAGGGTCGCCCCTGCCCGCACTGCAAGGAAGGCAACCTCGTGGACATCGTCAAGGACGGGGTGCAAATCAAGAAGTGTGACCACTGTGCAAAAGAATTCAAGGAATAGAGCAATGACCTGAGGACTGGTCTGTGTGTCACCCTGAGCGAAGTCGAAGGGCGACCATTGCGCCAAAGAGTTCAAAGAATGATGATTTTGCCTCTTCTGTGAGCCGCAGAACGAGCCAACACCTTCTTTGTTCTTTGATGCAAGCGTTCAGCTGCTACAGTCCAAGCTTCTTCCCTATATCTTCATGCTTAGCACGGATTCAGCACAGTACAGAGAGTGCGGAACTGTCACTGGGATTTCAGGAGATGACGTGACAATCGATCGCGGAGACGTGCAGGTGACAGTGTCATTCTCCGCCATTCCTGACGATCTGAAAGCTTTGCGGGAACGACTTGAGTCGGGTGCCACGAGTATTTCCGTGAAGGTGCGAAAGATTGTGAGTGGGCAGGTTGTGGCTTCGCAGATGGAATTGCCTGAATGGGGGGAACGCAACGTCGAATGATGGCTGGGGCGGATATCTGCTACCATCTTGTCATGCCAGTGTCTTCGTCGAAGGCCAGAATCAAGAGCGGGGAAGGGGATAAAGATTTGAGCATGTTCGAGAGCGAGTATGCGAAGCTGAACCCGGAGCAACGGAAGGCAGTGGATACCATCGAAGGACCGGTGATGGTGGTGGCGGGGCCGGGGACGGGCAAGACGCAGACCGTGGCAATGCGCGTGGCAAACATCCTCCGCAAGACGCACGCCCGCCCGGGGAACATTCTTTGCCTCACATTCTCTGTGAGCGGCGCCACCGCGATGCGGGAACGACTCCGTCTTCTCATTGGCCCGGATGCCTACGGCGTCACGGTCTCAACCATTCACAAGTTCTGCGCCGATATCATCGCAGCGCATCCGGCACTCTTCGATGATTGGTCCGCTCGCCGTCAGATCAGCGATATTGAGCAGCTCCGTGAAATGAATAAAATAATTGATCAGAATCTTCCTGATCTGGCACTGGTAAATCTAAAAGGCCCACATGCGAGAACGAAAGACATTCTCGGCCGCATCAGTCAGGTGAAGAAGGAGGGGAAGACGATCGAAGATCTTCGCAGAGTGGCGCAGGAGTACGAGCAGATCATGGCAGGCAAGAGTAAGCCGGAGACGAAACAGCATCAGAAGAATCTCCTCGCCGCCCGCAAGTTCAAGGAGTTCACGACGCTCTTCGAGGCGTACCGGGAGATGCAGGAGACATCGGGTCGCTTCGACTATGACGACATGATCCTCTTCGCGAACGCCGCGCTGGAGCGCGAGGACTGGTTGCTTGCAGGCCTGCAGGAACGCTATCAGTACATTCTCGTCGATGAGTTCCAGGATACGAATGGATCGCAGTACCGATTGATCGAGCTCCTCACGCGACCCGTGTCGCCGGAGGACAAGCCCAATCTCTTCGTCGTCGGCGATGACGATCAGGCGATCTACCGTTTCCAGGGGGCAAACCTGCAGAACATTCTGCGCTTTCACGAGCGCTTCCCGAAGGCCGCTGTCATTGCGTTGACGAGGAGTTACCGTGCGACACAGGCGATTCTCGATGCAGCAGGGCGCCTGATTGCGCATAACACCGAACGCCTCGTCGGGAAGATCCCGGGTCTCAAGAAGGAACTCGTTTCCGCGAGTGGAGAAGCGGGGATTCCCCCCGTTCTTCTCCGCCCACCGAGCGATGCCGCAGAACCGTGGATGATCGCAGATATCGTTCACGAACGATTGAAGACAGGCACGAAACCCGCGGAGATCGCGGTGATCGTGCAGACAAACAAGGAATTACGTCCGCTCTATGACGTGCTCGCCGGCCGGAACATCCCGGTCCGGCTCACGGGGAAGAATGATCTTCTGGCGCACCCATACGTGCTCCAGGCACTTGCGATTCTTCGTGTCGTTGAGAACATAAATTCCAGCGGAGTACTTGCCGACGCCATTTCTGCAGAGTGCTTTGACCTCCATCCGGCCGATCTCGGACAGGTGTTCCTCCTGCGCCGTGAGGCGAAGTGTTCCCTCATGGATCTCTTACGCAGCCTGGACCAGCCTTCATCGCCTGCAGGGGCCATTCATTTCCGTGATCTTCCGAGGATGCTTGCCGTGCGCGATCTGCTGGAAGATCTGTCTGCGAAAGCCGGCACGAGGACCGTGCCCGACACGCTGGAGCGTATCTACAAAGAATGCGGCTTGATTGCACAGGGCAAGGACATTCATCCTCTCGATCTCGTCGCACTGCAGGCGTTCTTTGACCGGGCACACGATCGAACGGCCGAGCACCCGAATCTCTCTCTGCGTCATTTCCTCGAGGAGATCGACTTCTACGCCAATCCGGAGAATGGTCTGCGCATGAGTTACGATTTCCCGCATCTCGTGAGCGAAGGCGTCCAACTCCTCACTGCACACCAGAGCAAGGGGCTGGAGTTCCAGACGGTCATTCTGGCCAACTTTCGCGAAGGGCTCTGGGACGCTCACAAGAACCCCGGAGGCGTGTCCGTTCCAGAGGATTTACTCTTTGGATGGGAGAAAGAGACGAAGAGTTTCGAGAAGAACCAGGACGAGAGAAGGGTGGCATTCGTCGCTATGACAAGGGCTAAACGTGAATTGATTCTCTCGTGTCCGAAGGAATTGACCGCCGGGGACAAGACGAAGTCCGTCTCGCCCTCCGCGTTTGCTGCGGAAGCCGGACCGTTGCCGGAGGAGGAGCGGGGGATTTCTGACCCCGAACATGCGAGCGTCCTGCTCCTGCATCCGAAGAAAGACTTCGACGCGGACATGCGGGAATTCCTCCTTGAGCGGATCAAGAATTTTTCCCTCTCTGCCAGTGCGCTCAATCACTTCATCCGGGATCCCCAGATGTTTCTCGAAGCGGATCTCCTCCGCGTGCCGGAAGCCCCCAAAGGTGTCTTCACCTACGGGCACGCCGTTCATCAGGCTCTGCGGCATTGGGCACTGAAGAAACAGGAAGGAACGCACATCGATCAGAAGGAATTCCTCGCGGAGTTCATGAAGTACATGGAGGAGCGGGAGGTCCTGTCGGATCAGGAGCGCACGCTCTTCTCACATCTCGGCTTGCAGACGCTTCCACGTTACTTCGATGAACGTTTGTCGATTTCGAACAGTCACATCGATTCCGTGGAACGTGCGTTCACCGCGAGGCTGGGAGAGGTTCCCATCAAAGGAACGATCGACAGGATCGATCGGGACAGCCCCGAGGCGGCGTCCGGGACCGTCATCGATTACAAGACGGAGACGCAGAAATCCGAGGCGAAGATCCGCGAAGAGGGTTACCTGTTCCGCCAGCTTCAGTTCTACGCCGTCCTCCTCGAAGAGGCCTATCCGTCGCTCACGCCGAACGCCTTCGTTCTTGATTTCATCGGTGATCGTGAGGAGGGTCCCCTGGAACGTGTGTTTCGCATTACGCCGGAGGAGAAGCAGCTCATGCGGCAGCTGATCGCCAATGTCTGGGCAAAAATCACTGCGTTGGATTTCACCCCGCTGGAGAGTGCGTCATGACAGGAGTTCGGATGGACTGCCCGCGGCTCCATCTGTCGCGGTGAGTCATTCGTTGACAGCGTTCGTTCTCCTTGTTACTTGCGCGCCCACCTGAACGGCTCTCCAATGGGGGCACTCTTTCCTTCTCCCCATGGTGTACATGGTCGACACCAAGAACGGCTCGGAGGAGCGATGGGAGTGTAATGATCTGCGTGCGCTTCTCATGCGTGAGCCGCCGCAGGAACTGGAGGAAACTGAGGAGGAGCGGACGCCCGTGGAGGCGAGTGGACTCGTGGCAGTGGCAGCGTAAGGGGGAGTTGCTGCGTCAGAGCGCGAAGGTGCGCAAGTGCTGTGCAAACTTCTTCGTAGCCCTCCCGCGGTGACTCGTTTCGTTCTTCTGATTGAGTGTGAGAGCGGAGAAGACTTGATCGAATCCCTCCGGCCTGAAGCAGCCGGATATCGGGAGTCCGGGCAGATAGCTGGCTTCCAACTTGTCCGTGATCGTCCCTTCGCACGTGCCCTCGAAGAGATGTAGCTGTCCGCTGGCGTCGACGTGGGCGAGCGCGCAGACGAAGCGAGCCCGCTTGTTCCTCTCCTTCTTCATTCTCCTGAGGAAGTACTCGATCCACTCCCCGTCACTCGCCGCAGGTCCTGCACCCCACCGACGCGTGTGCAGCCCCAATTCCTCTTGTAACGCCTCCACGATGATGCCTGAATCATCGGCGAGCGTGGGGAGATGCGAGTGTTCGAAGTAGAACCGTGCCTTCTGTTCCGCGTTCTCCGCGAACGTCGCACCACTCTCCGGCGGCACTTCCGAAATATTCAGGTGCTCCGGCGTGAAGATCTTGATCGGCAGCCCTGCGAGCACCTCGCCGATCTCAATGATTTTGCCTTTGTTGTTGGAACCAATGAGGAGATCCATGCGATTGCGTACGGAGAGTGTACGTCAAAGCATGATCTGCAGATACCGATCACTCATCTTCCATGAACAACTTCAACATATGCAGCAGTGCCTCTTTCTCCTCATCTGTCATATCCTCCATGTCGAGCATGTCCGGGGAGGGGATGGAGAAGGAGTTGCTGTGAATGTCGTCTTCAGAATGTTTGTGTGGCATGTTGAAGAGGGAACTTATCATTATAGCATAATTCAATTATTGATAATAGATTCAGAAACCGCATTGGGATCAGGAAAACCTACCCTAATCGGTGGGCTTAGACCTGTGCTTTCTCCACGTACACTTTTCGGGCCTTCGCGCCATCCGAGGGGCCGATTAGGCCTTTCTCTTCCATGATGTCGAGGAGCCGCGCGGCGCGGGCATAGCCGACTTTCAACTGTCGCTGGAGCAGGCTCGCGGATGCTTTTCCCGATTCCTGCACGACGCGCAGAGCGTCGAAGAACATGTCATCGCCGCCGTTGTCATCCGCATCAAGGTCGATCATGCCGGTCGTGCCGGTCGTTGGGCCGTTGCCTTCTTCATCCAACGTACCCTCACCTCGTTCCTCTCCCTCCTCGATGAGTCCGATCTGCTCGGTGATCTTGCCTCCGCCGGCGATCTTCACGGCGTTGATGACGCGCTCCACTTCCTTCGTCGAGGTGAAGATGCCCTGCATGCGGATGGGCTTGGGCGTCTTCGCGTCCATGAAGAGCAGGTCGCCCTGTCCGAGCAGATCCTCCGCGCCGATGCCGTCGAGGATCGTGCGGGAGTCGACGGAGCTCACGACACGGAAGGCGATGCGCGTGGGGATGTTGGCCTTGATGAGCCCCGTGATGACGTCCACGGACGGACGCTGCGTGGCGATGATGAGGTGCATTCCCACAGCGCGGGCCATCTGCGCGACGCGGACAATCATTGTTTCCGTGTCGCGGCGGTACTGACGCATCATCAGGTCGGCCAGCTCGTCGACCACGATGACGACGCGCGGGAACTTCTGCTGTTCATCCTTTTGCTTCGAGTTGAACTCCTCGAGGTTGCGGGCGCCCTGTTCGGAGAACCGGTGCAGCCGCCGTCCCATCTCCGCCACGGCCCATCGCAGAGCCTGCAGGGCCTTCTCCGCGTCCGCGAGAACGGGCGTGAGGAGGTGTGGGATGCCGTCGTAGGGCATCAGCTCCACGCGCTTCGGATCGATGAGGATCAGCTTCAGTTCGTGCGGCGCGTTCTGGTAGAGGAGGGACGTCAGGAAGGTGTTCATGCAGACCGACTTCCCAGAGCCGGTGGCGCCGGCGATGAGGAGGTGGGGCATCGTCTCCAGATTTGCTATCGTCGCCTCGCCCGAAACGTCGCGGCCGAGGGGCAGCGTGAGCGAAGACTCGCTCTGCACGAAGGAGGGACTCTCCAGGATTTCCCGCAGGTGCACGATGGAGCGCTTGGCGTTGGGCATCTCAATGCCGACGAGTCCCTTGCCCGGGATCGGCGCTTCGATTCGCAGACTTGGAGCCGAGAGCGCGAGGGCGAGGTCATCTTTCAGCGCGCCGATGCGTGACAGACGAACGCCCTCCGCCGGTTCCAATGTGAACTGCGTGACGGTGGGGCCGGGTCGGGCGTCCTTCATCGTCACTTCAATCTCAAACTCCCGGAGCTTCTCCTCGATCTGCTTTGCCTGTTTCTTCAATTCATCGTCATCCACGAGGAGCACGCTCTGTGCATCCTCGAGGAGGTCGTACGTGGGGAAGGTCCACTCTTCGAAACGCTTGTCGATCATTTCGATCGCCTGGCTCGCCTTCTTGGCCGCCGCTTCCTTGATGGCCTTCTCCGATTTCTTCAATGAGACGCGGGCGAAGGCGGGGCGGACAATATTCAGTTCCGGTACCGGAGAGTCCTGCTCCACCAGGTCCTCATCGTCTTCCTCTTCCTCGGCAGCCGACTCTTCCAGATCATCTTCATCCACTTCCACAGCGCGCCTGCTCTCGCGCCTGGACTCCGGTTTCCTGCTTTCGCGGATCCACGACCAGAGCGCTCCGAGATCCGGTTCGAAGGTAATGAGGAGTCCGACGAGGAAGACGGCACTCAGCACCGTGTAGCCGGCCGGACGGCTGAGGAAGAGGAGGAATGGGAGACTGATCGTGAAACCGATGGCGCCCGCCAGCTCATCTCTTTGAGGTCCGATGTCCTCCAGCGGTGCTCCGATATGCATGAGACCGAGGAACGAGAGGAGGCAGAGCAGGAGCCCGATGGAGCGTTTCGTCTCGATGCGATGGTTGGGTGCGACCCAGTGGAGGATCCCCGATGTGACGAGGAAAAGCGGGAAGAGCAAACGCCACGAACCGAAGAGGAACGTGAGGACACGATTCAGCAGATCCCCCGTGGAGCCGGCCATGCCGCGCAGCGCGAGGAAGAGGAGCACGCCGAGCGCGACCTGCGCGATCCCGCTGATGGCGGCCTTCGTTGACGACTTCAATTCCATCTCCTCGTCATTCACTTTCCGCCTGGCTTTGCGTCGGGCACGTGGCATCGATGGGCAGTATAGAGCCTTTTCCCCGGTGGGCGGAAGGGGAGGTTTTTCGGGAGAGGAAGCCGAGGAAACCGAAGAACCCGAGGAACCCGAGGATGCCGAGGAGTGCTTCGAATCAGTCTCTTCGGTTTCGTCGGCTTCCTCGGTTCCTTCGGTCTCCTTTCAATTCGGAGTGAGGAACATCTTCGGGTATGATGGCCACCATGAAGATCTTGATCTTCGGTTCTGGCGGCTACCTGGGTTCCCAGTTTCACTCTATCTATAAGGATGCCGTCACACCGCCGACAGACATCGCGGATCAGCCGGCCGTCGCGGCCGTGTTGGATGCGGAGAAGCCCGACGTCGTGCTCAATGTGGCCGGGAAGACAGGCAGGCCGAATGTCGATTGGTGCGAGGATCACAAGATGGAGACGCTCCGGTGCAATGTCACAGGCCCGCTCATCCTGCTTGAGGAGTGCTCGAGGCGCGGGATCTACTGGGTGCACCTCGGGTCCGGTTGCATCTACGAGGGGGACAATGGCGGCAAGGGATATTCCGAGGACGATCCGCCGAACTTTTCCGGCAGTTTCTACTCCCGCACGAAGAGATGGAGTGACGAGATCCTGCGCGATTTTCCGGGAATGCTGAATTTGCGCTTACGCATGCCCTTCGACGGCACGACGAATCCACGAAACCTCATCATGAAGCTGCGCGGGTACAAGAAGATCCTCGACGTGCCCAATTCCCTCACACACCTTCCGGATTTTTTCCATGCCGCCCGCACGCTCATTGAGCGGAAGGTCACCGGGACGTTCAACGTCGTCAATGACGGCGCGCTCTCACCGTTCGAACTCATGCAGATGTACCGGAAGATCGTCGATCCCAGCCATACGTTCGAGCGTCTGACCCTGAAGGACTTGCCTGCCCTCGTGAAGGCGGGCCGCAGCAATTGCGTGCTTTCCTGCGGGAAGCTTCGGGAACAGGGGATTGTCATGCCGAAGGTGGAGGATGCGCTGGAGGCGGCGCTCACAGCATTGAAGGGGGTCTGAGAAGCCCCTTGATTTCCGAGAATCAGGCGAGTACAATTAGACACTCTAACTATTAGTTATTCATCATGTCTGAAAAGAAGCCCACCCTCGAGTACATCATCACAACCACCTTTGATCTGGCGCGTGTGGTACGACACATTATGTCGAATGTGGCAAAGGAAGGTGTGCAGGTGAACGCGCTGCAGCTCTTTGCGCTCGCTGCCCTTCAGGCAAAAGAGGAAATGACAATGAAGGAGCTTGCCGACTGCCTCTACGTGACGAGCCCGTCAGCCACGTCGTTCGTGAACCGCCTCGTGAAGCTCCGGTTGGTGACGCGCATGAGGGTGGCTGGAAATCGCCGCGTCGTGCGTTTGCGTCTTACGCCCAAAGGTCGGGCGGTCTTGGACAGGAAACGCGGGAAGCGCGCCGCCATGATAAAGCGTATCCTCGGTTTGCTCACGAACGAAGAGCAGCGGCAACTTGCCGTCATCATTGACAAGCTCCATAGGGCGTGTCCACACTTTGCGTCCCGTTGATTCTTTCCTCTCCTCTTCCATGGTCGTCCTCGATTTCCTCCGAAGGCACAAGAAAGCCTCCATCATCACCGCTATCATCCTCGTCGTGCTGGTGCTGCCGATCTGGCTCCTCACGCGTCCGAAAGCCGCGCAGTACGTCACGGCAGTTGCCGAGAAGGGGAACCTTCAGCAGACCGTGGAGGCGGTAGGGACCGTCACGTCCGAACGCGACCTCGAGCTCAAGTTCCCCAATGCGGGAATTCTCTCGAGCGTTCCGGTAACGGAAGGGGATATGGTGGAGGCGGGGCAGGTGTTGGCGACGCTCCGGTCGGGCAATGTCGCGGCGTCCGTGGCCATGCAGTCGGCCAATCTTCAGTCCGCACTCGCGGATTTGCGGAAACTGGAAGAGGGGACACGACCGGTGGATATCGCCATTGCGGAAGCGACACTGAAGACCGCACAGGATGCTCTCGCGCAGGCGAAGGATCAGCTGAAGGCGGTTCAGCAGGAAGCAGTTGTCACCCTCGTGGGAGAGGTGGATTCCGCACGAGCAACGATCTCTTCACAGCTCGTGACAGCCGAAACCGCCCTCTCCGCGGTCAACGAGGTGCTGAGTAATGTGATCGTGCAAAACGCTATTACCGTATCGAACCCGCTGGACGAGCAGAACATCCGGGCGAGTCGCCAGACTGCTCTCACCTCCATCAACGACACTCGAGGACAGGCGTCGCTTGCGACGGATTCCCACACGATGCTCCCGGCCCTCAAGACCGCTCAGACGTCCCTCTACCGGACCATGAGTACTCTCGATGCTCTCTACGCTCTCCTCGGGACACTCCAGGAGACGGGCTCGTACACGGCTGCGGTTCGCGAGGAGCATCGTACGACTCTCTCCACGCAGCGTGGACTCATCCAGACCGCCCAGGCAACACTGACGACGACCTACGGGGATCTCCAGACGACGAACGCGACGTACGAAACGAAGATCGGGACGGCGCAGACGACGATCACAGCCGATGAAGGAGCGGTGCAGCGCGCACAGGCGGACCTTGCTTCCAAGACTGCGGGAACGCGGGAGGCGGATCTGGATGCGTCGCGGGCGCGTGTGCGGCAGGCGCAGGCGGCGCTGGCACAGGCGCAGTCGAACTATGCCGATACCATTCTCCGTTCTCCGGTGAAGGGCACGGTGACTCATGTGTATGCGAAGACGGGTGAGGCGACGCCGCTTTCCGGCCCGGCTATCACCGTCCTTGGCAACACGCCGTTCCGCGTGGAAATGAATATCTCCGAGGTCGACGTACCGAAGCTTGCCCGCTCGCAGAGCGGCACGCTGGAGCTCGATGCGTTCCCCGGTGTGAAGTACAAGGTGCGTGTGAGCGAGATTGATTCGTCACCGACGCTCGTCGACGGTGTCTCGAAGTACCGTGTGAAACTGGATTTCCTCTTCCCGCATACGGAATTCAAGATAGGGATGACGGGAGACGTGACAGTGGTGACGGGTGAGCGGACGGATGTGGTGAAAGTACCGTCGCGCGCCGTGAGTACGAAGGAGTCCGGGGAGAAGACCGTTCGGATCTTGTCCGCCACTACGCCCGAGGAACGGGTCATCACGACGGGGATGGAGGGCGAGTCCGGAGATATCGAAGTCACATCCGGCTTGCTGGGAGGCGAGAAGGTGGTTGTCCTTCAGAAGTAGCGGCTGCGCCCTTTCTCCGTTACCCTTTGATTCTTGAAGACTATGCCTCCGACGCCTCTCATCGAAATACGGCAGCTGAACAAGTCGTACTTCAACGATGGACTCGAGACGCCGGTGCTGCATGACGTGAATCTCACGATCCAGGACGGAGAATTTGTGGCGATCATGGGGCCGTCCGGATCCGGGAAGTCCACGCTCATGCACATTCTCGGTTTCCTCGACCGGTTGACGACGGGGCAGTACCTCTTCCGTGGGGAACCCACTGAATCGATGGACCCGGACACGCTCGCGCGCATTCGTGCCACCGGTGTCAGCTTCGTCTTCCAAGCGTTCAACCTCCTCCCGCGGACGAGCGTGCTCGATAACGTGCTGCTCCCGCTCTACTACCACCCCACGATTCCTGTGAAGGAGCGGCTGCAGAGAGCGAGGAGGGCCATTGAGGATGTCGACCTCATGGATCGGATTGATTTCCAGAGTCATCAGCTCTCCGGAGGGCAGAAGCAGCGCGTCGCCATCGCGCGGGCGCTCGTCACGGAACCGGGTGTCATCTTCGCGGATGAGCCCACCGGGAACCTTGATTCCCGCTCCGGCATTCAGGTGATGGCTGCGCTCCAGAAACTCCATGCAGAAGGTCACACGATCATCCTCGTGACCCACGAACGGATCACGGCGGAGCACGCCGAACGAATCATTGCCATTCACGATGGTCGCGTCACCGGTGACGAACGCAATTTCCGTCGCCGATTGGCAAAGGAAGAACTCTCTCTCAAGTAGTATGCGCGTCCAGGATCTTCTCCACGAGGCTGGGCACGACATCACGGCCAACAGGTCCCGGTCTCTCCTGACGATCCTTGGCATCGTCATCGGCGTGGGTGCGGTGGTACTGATGACGGGTATCGGGAACAGCATGCGGGGGGTGATCTTGGGGCAGATCAGCAATCTCGGACCGAAGGCCGTCGCGATCTGGCCGGGCAAGCAGGGGCCGGAAGGTGGTGCTCCAGGCATGAATGCAGGTGCCGACAGTCTGAAGATTCGGGACGTGGAAGCGCTCCAGAAACTTGAGACGATTACTGATGTCGCCCCCATGGTGTTCCTTTCCGGTACCGCTTCGTACGGCAAGGAGGAAGCCAATCCGCGAATCATCGGGACAACGCCTGCCGGTTACACGAGCCGGAATATGGAGATCGCGCAGGGACGGTTTCACGATGAGACTGACGAGGGCGGAACGAGACCCGTTGCTGTCATTGGACCGGACGTGGTGAAGGATCTCTTCGCGAACAATGATCCCATCGGGAAGAGGATCGAGGTGGGGACGAACCGTTACCTCGTCATCGGCGTTTTCAAGCCCATGGGTTCCCAGTTTTTCCAGAACATGGACGATCTCATCATCGTGCCGTTTTCGACGGCGAAGTCACTCCTTGCCCGTGACTACGTCGATATGGTGTCGGCGCAGGCAACGGGAGACACGGACGACGCCATTTCCGACATTGAGCATACGCTCCGTCGCAGGCACAACATCACTCCTCCTGTCACGGGAAAAGTGACAGATAACGACGATTTCCTCGTGCGGTCCGCGGGGCAGCTGCAGGAGATCATGGGGACAGTCACGCTCGCGCTCACGCTCTTCATCTCGCTCATTGCTGCCGTTTCTCTCGTTGTCGGCGGCATCGGCATCATGAACATCATGCTCGTGTCGGTGACGGAACGGACGAGAGAAATCGGTCTCAGGAAGGCTTTGGGTGCCCGGGAACGGGACATCATGATGCAGTTCCTCATCGACGCCGTTTCGCTCACGTTCCTCGGCGGACTCGTGGGTCTCTTCTGCGGCCTGTGGCTCAACCTCCTCATTGCCGTCATTGTGCAGAAGTACCTCGCGGACTTTGCGTTTATCCTGAGTCCCACCGGCATCGTCCTCTCACTCCTCATGGCGGGAGCAACGGGGTTGATCTTCGGTATCGTGCCGGCCCGCAGAGCGGCCGCTCTCAATCCTATCGATGCACTTCGCTACGAATGATTGCCACCTCTTTATCATCGGCCGGAAATCTCAAATCCCAAGGAAACAAATCCCAATCGATTGGTGATTGCCCGCCCGGCCGTTGGCCGGTACGGACGGGGGGCTTGGGACTTTGGGCTTCGTTCAGCTATGCGTTCCTCTGATCTCTTCTCATCGGCTCTCACGGGACTCTTTCACAATATCTCCCGCACCCTCCTCACGACGCTCGGCATCATCATCGGCGTCGGTTCGGTCGTGCTCATGCTCTCGATCGGGACCAGCTTTCAGAATTACATCCTGGACCAGGTGAGTTCGCTCTCCGGCAACTCGTTTGAGTTACAGCCCAGGGGACTCGAGGAGTATGGCAAGGATACGAAGACGATCAAGACGGGTGATGTGGAGGCCATCGAACGGCTTTCCACCGTCAAGAACGTGGCCCCTGTCATCTTCATGGCACAGACAATGTCATACGGGAAGAAGACAGTGACTCCCATGATCTTCGGTACGACGAAGGAGATCTTCGGCAATTTTTCATTCACCATCAATCGCGGTCGCCTCCTCACGGATGGCGATGTGACGGGCGGTCAACCGGTGGTCGTTCTCGGGTCGAAGAGCGCCGAGGACCTGTTTCCAAACGATGATCCGCTGGGCAAGCGCATCACCATCGGCGAAGCGAAGTACACGGTGGTGGGCGTTCTGAACAGCTTCGGATCCGCGCTCATGGAGCAGATGGACGCGATGGCGTTCATTCCTCTCACGGTGGCGCGTGCCGCGACAGGGAGGACCGATTACTATGATTACGTCTCTCTGCAGTCGGCGGGTGACATCGAATTCACACAGGCCGACGTCACGGCGCTCCTGCGCCAGCGGCACAAGATCACCAATCCCGAAAACGATCCCGATAAAGATGATTTTGTTCTTCGTTCCTTCGAGAAGGCGATGGCGATGGTCGGCACGGTGACGCTCTCGATCACACTCTTCCTCGGGCTCGTCGCGGCCATCTCGCTCATCGTCGGCGGCATCGGGATCATGAACATCATGCTCGTGTCGGTCACCGAGCGGACGCGGGAAATCGGGCTTCGGAAAGCCGTGGGCGCGCGCGAGCGCGACATCCTGACACAGTTCCTCGTCGAGGCCGTGGCGCTCACGCTCACGGGGGGCATCATCGGTATCGCTGGAGGGTTGTGGCTGGCGTACGTGATCTCGCTGACGGCCGCACGGTACCTCGATTCCTTCGAATTTGCCCTCTCCATTCCGTCCATCATCCTCTCGCTCAGCATGGCCGCCGGCATCGGACTCGTCTTCGGCATCTACCCGGCGAAGCAGGCGGCGGACTTGGATCCCATCGATGCATTAAGAGCGGAATGATCTTCCTTTCGGTCATGCATCCTGTTCGGAAGTCTTATTGTGTTCTTAAGCTGCGTCCGTTACTGTCAGCCTCCACAAAAAGCGATGATAAGCATTTCGTATTGTTCAATATCCTCCTCCATCACATGCCCCTAAAAGAACTTCGCAGCACACTACAGGGAGTCGACACTTTGCCACCCGCGTCCCAGCAGGACGCTATCGGCAGGTTAGTTGATTCAGTAGTGGCTGAATTGCCGCAGCTCACTTCTGGAGCGCTTGAGAGTATTGGGGGAGAGATCGATCAGTTGAGGACGAAGATCCATGCAGTGCTGGAGGGGCAGGAGCGGACTCAGGGCGCATACAATGTTGAGACCGCTCTCGAAATCGTACGGAAAATGATCGAAGGATTCTTCCTCCTCGCACTCGCGCGAGAGAAGGCTGCGCTCCGTGACAGGGTGGAAATGGAAGAAGTTGATTGTCAGGTCTTACGGTGCCTTCAAAAGGCTTGGGAAGATCATTCGAACGATCAAGATCATGTGAAAGACGGATTGACCATGGCCGAGCTCCGGGAGCAGGTGGATGCCTCCATGCCGCGCCGCAATGTGACAGGGGCGGACATTTTGCACTCGCTTGAATACTTGGAACGACAGGAACGCGTTTCGAGGGAACTGCCTCAGGAACAATCCGGAACGGACGGAGAAGTACGTTTCATTATCGAAGCGGAGGGAATGTCATTTTTGGAAGCGTTACCCTCGCCAAAGGCAGAGAGTACCACGGGCGGTACTTTCTAGACGAACTTGAGTCCCGCAACTCCCGCGACGATCACGAGAATGGCCAGCCATTGATTCGGATGAATCTTCTCTTCGAAGAGCCAGTGTGCGAGCAGCGTGGAGAAGACGATCGATACCGTTCCCACCGCGCTGATGACGGCCATGGGTCCGAGATGCAATGCCAATCCGTAGCAGCCCGTGCCGATGAGCGTGGGCCAGGCGCGCAACGCGATGGCGAGAAAGTCTCTCCCGGTGATGCGATCGATGTCCTGTCGGTTCCCGAACCAACGCAGGACGAGCAATCCGAACCCCCCCGCGCCGATCGCCGCTTCCCAGAAGTATCCCGAGACGAGCGGGCTGCCGTCACGGCTCAGGATCGCGAAGACGACGTAGGCAACGGCCAATGGGACGGCGGAGAGGAAAACGAGGGTCAATCCGAGGAGCCCGCGCTGGTCTAAGTGCGGCATCCCGTGTTTTCGAAGGCCCAGGAAGAAGCTCGCGGCGAGGATGACGGCGATGAGTGCAATGGCTGCGGGCGAGAGTGTCTCTTTCCAGAAGAGCCATCCTGCGATGGCGAGCATGATGGTAGAGAACGCACGCTGAAGACCGACCGTCACGCCGATGGGAATGAACCGGTAGGCGGTGTACATGAGACCGAGCGAGAGGCCGCCGCCGAATCCTCCGGCAATGAGGATGGGCCACTGACGCAGAGCCGTGTCGATATCCGTCAGGTGTGATCCGATGAAGAGGGGAGTAAGTGTTACCAAAAATGTTGAGCCCCTGAAGAATGCGAGGCTGAGCCCGTCCATTTTCCGCGCGTACGGAACGAGCAAAACATTCTGGAGCGCGTAGCCGAAGGCAGAGAAGAGGGCGTAGAAGTAGAACATCGTTCAGGTTGTGAGGGCATCCTGGAGTTTTTTCGTCGTGAGCAGGAGGACGCCTGCGACCATCGGTAGGAAGCCGAAAACCTGTGACGGGAGGATGTGTTCCCCGAGGACGAAGTATGCGACAAGAAGTGTCAGAGCAGGGGACAGACTTTCGAGAGAGATGGCTTTCGTGATCGAAATATTGCGAATACCTTCGAGCCAAAGGACCTTGGAGATTGCGAAGAGAAATATTCCGTTGAGGACGATGAACCCCGTGGAGGAAAGGAGAATGGCGGAGGCTGGGGGCGGTTCAAGCAGCAAGGCAAGTACGAGGAGGACACATCCGCTCATGATGCTGCGGAAGAAGAGAACCGTCTCCGTGCTCACAAGCGAACGGGCACGCTGTGCGAAAACGTTCCCCATGGGACCGAAGAGTGTCGCGAGGACAATGAGGAAGTCACCGCTCTTCAGTGTGGACACATTTGGGAGGAGGACAACTGCGGCCCCAAGTACGAGGAGCGTCGATCCCAGGAACGCGCGTCGAGAAACATGCTCATGGCTAAGGAGGATGCCAAGGATCAGGTAGGAGAAGAAGACCTCCATGAGAGCGAGGATCGAGGCGTTCCCCGCTGTCGTAAATCGAAGTCCTGTGATGAAGAATCCGTAGAAGAAGACCCCGATGAGGAGGGATGTCATGAACATGCTGCTCCATGCCTCCCGTCGCAGAAGCTCATGCCATCTGCCTTTCACCGACAGGATGACCGCGAAGTACATTGCCGCCGCCAGTGTACTGAGCGCCGCTGTGTAGAGAGGAGGAAGTGTATTGAGAATGAGAATCGTTACCACAGGAAAGAGGCTCCAGAGTGTTGCCGAGAGGAAGATGGCGAGTTCCCCGCGGCGTTGTTTGGAGAGGAGGGACATGGGGGGAGTATACCCAAATGCCCTTTTCGGTAGGGGAGGGAGGGAAAGGTTTGGAAGGTGGAACCGTAGGTTCCCCTTCCATTCGAACAATGGTCGCTCGCGAAGCGAGCGCCACCAGCATTCACCTCGGTGAATGCTGGTGGGCCGGGAGGGATTTGCACCCCCGAAGGCGTAGAGCCAGCAGATTTACAGTCTGCCCCGTTTGACTGCTTCGGTACCGACCCAAGGAACCTGCGGAAGTGTACGTGGAATCCCTGTTTGATTCAATGGAGCGGATGACCTCTCAGGCGGGGAACGGGTAGGATTCTTCCGTGTCTCATTACTTCTACCTCGCCCGTTGCAGCGACGGATCCCTCTATGCGGGAACGTGCATTGATTTGAAAGCTCGCGAAGCGAAGCACAACGCAGGAGAAGGGGCGAAGTACACGCGGAGCCGCAGGCCGGTAACGATCGCCTACTTCGAAGAGTTCGAAACGCTCAGTGAAGCGCGGAGTCGTGAGGCGCGAGTGAAGATGTGGAAGAAAGAGGAGAAAGAGGGGCTCTGTTCCTGACCTTGCAGGGAAAGGGGAACGCCCATACCCTTTCCCCTATGCGCAAACATCTTCGAAAGGTGAAAGAGACAAGTAGGTACATCGCACGCCTCATCGGTCCGGGCGTCATCACCGGCGCGTCCGACGATGATCCGAGCGGGATTGCGACGTACGCGCAGACAGGGGCGACATTCGGCTTCGGAATGCTGTGGGTGGCGCTCTTCACGTTTCCGCTCATGGCAGCCATCCAGGAGATCGCGGGGACGATCGGGCGTGTATCGGGGAAGGGGATTGGCACGAATCTGCGTCTCCACTATCCCCGTGTGTTGTTGTATTCAACCGTGTCGCTCCTGCTCATCGCGAATACGCTCAATATCGGTGCGGACCTCGGTGCGATGGGGGAGGCACTCGAGCTGCTCTTCGGCATACGTTCGACCCCGTTTGTCATTCTCCTTGCCGTTCTGTGCGTGATCCTCGAAGTGTTTCTCCCGTACAGGAAGTACGTGCCGATTCTCCGCTGGCTC
Organism: Candidatus Peribacteraceae bacterium; assembly: GCA_041666245.1. Classification (GTDB taxonomy): domain Bacteria; phylum Patescibacteriota; class Gracilibacteria; order Peribacterales; family Peribacteraceae; genus CAIKAD01. The sequence goes on along the minus strand of JBAYHG010000004.1, from coordinate 40,025 downwards.
GTCATGTCACTCTTTGCGTACGTCATCACGGCGTTCATCGTGGAGATTCCCTGGGGAGAGGCGCTGTTTGCGACGTTCATCCCACAGATCACATTCACGAAGGAATTCCTCATGATGCTCATTGCCGTCATCGGTACCACCATCAGTCCATACCTCTTCTTCTGGCAATCGGCGCAGGAGGTCGAGGAAATCCATGCCACGCCGGGGGAGCGGCCGCTCATACATGATCTTCTTCACGAGGAGTCGGAGCTTCGCAAGCTCCGTGTCGATACGATCCTTGGTATGGCGCTCAGCAACATCGTTACGTTCTTCATCATCCTCACAACGGCGGCCACGCTTCACAAGAACGGCATCGGCAATATCCAAACGGCTGCCGACGCAGCGAAGGCGCTGGAGCCGCTCGCCGGAAAGTTTGCCTCCCTCCTCTTTGCAGCTGGCATCATCGGAACAGGGTTGCTGGCGATACCGGTTCTCGCAGGTTCCGCAGCGTACGGCGCGGCAGAGGCGTTGCATCTTCCCACGGGCCTCGAGCGTCGTGCGCTGAAAGCCAAAGGATTCTATGGCGTCATTACGGCTGCGACGGTCATCGGTCTCTTCCTGAACTTCCTCGGTATTGATCCCATCAAGGCTCTCATCGGTGTCGCGGTGATTAACGGCGTCGTCTCGGTGCCGCTCATGGCGTTGCTCGTGCATATGGCAAGCAACAAGAAAGTGATGGGCTCGCTCACGATCCACCGGGGTCTCCGGTGGATGGGCTGGCTCACGACGTTCCTCGTTGCGCTCGCGAGCATCGGGTACTTCGTCAGTTTCTGAAGACGGCGCAACGCAAGATCGAATGTTGCTCTGTACAGGGGAGGGTGAACGAACGTACACTCTCTTCATGTCCCCTCTCTTCACGACAACATCTCCGCACCTGAGTCTCGCACTGCATTGTACTTCATTCGGGGCAGAACAGCCGGATGTTCAGGAGCGGTTGATCTCTTGGCTCGAAGAATTTCCACATCGTCGGCAGATTCACGTTTTCCTTCGTTCAGCCAAAAATGAAGGAGAAGGACGTCGGTTGAAGAACAGACTGCAGGCACTGGGTTGCACGGTGACAGCAGTGATGTTCTCATCCGAGAAAGCAGACACTGGGGAATTCGATTCTGAGTTTCATCATCGAATATAGGTCGTAGCAAGCCATCGCGATTTGAAGAGTTGAATGACGGGAGTAGAGTTCCGGCCAATTACAGCGCCGTTTCACGTGCGCTCTCCTTATTCTTCCCCCTACTCCCATGAAGAGTATTTCCCACAGCCGCAGAGGGTTCACCCTCATCGAGCTCCTGCTCGTGATCGGCATCATCGCCATTTTGGCGTCTATTGTGATCATTGCGATCAACCCCACGCGGCAGCTGGGTAGCGCACGCGACGCGCAGCGCCGCAGCGACGTGAACACCATTCTCAATGCTGTGTACCAGTATGCCATCGACAACAACGGTGCCATGCCCGACACCATCCCGGCTACGGCGCTCGCCATCTGCAAGTATCCGACTGCAGCAGGCTGCACAGCCACAGTCGGCGTGGATTTGAGTTCGCTCGTCGGCAACTACCTCGTGAACATCCCGTCCGATCCGCAGGCAACTGCCACTGATGTCACGACGTTGTACACGATCAGCAAAGATGCGACGACGAACCGCATCACCGTTGCTGCGACACCGGAGGTCAGCACGACACCCATCTCTGTCACACGCTGAGGACAGTCCTGTTGAAACGAAGAAGAAAGCCTCTCTCCGGAGAGGCTTTTTTCAGCGCATGCTGATTGCACGTGGCGTTCTCCGTGATATCCACATCATGAGTGCCGCGCTTCCGATCATGACAGCCCATAGGGTTGGGCCGGTTTGCGGCTGACTGTGGGGCTGCGGGCTCACCGGTGCAGCTGTATGCGATGTATTCTTCTTCTCTCCTGCAAGCGGAAGGGACGAATTCGCCGCACCTGATCCGAGTGCATACGGGTTGATCGGAATGCCACCCGTGGACGGTGCCGCATCGGATGAAACGTGTTGCACGCCCCAATTTGTTGCTGTGCTCACATCAGAGGGTTGCGGGGTCGATGGGGACATACTGCAGCTGCAGGCCTCACAGCGTGCAAGACTCCCACCGGAACAATCACCGGCAGTCTCACACTCCTCGCCAATCTCTTTGAAACCGTTGCCGCAGATCGCAACAATCGGCTCTTCGATCATTACTGCTTCGGGCGCTTTCGATGAGGAAGGTACGCTCTGTTTCGAAGAGACTGTGGCCGCCTTCTTCACACTGCTCTTACTCTCACTACTCTTGCTGCTTGATGCGCTCAATTTCTTGGAGGAACTGTGGGCGGAAAGTATTGAGGAGGTGCCTTGAGTACCGGCGGTGCTCGATGCTGCAGCGGAACTCACCGTACCTGCGGTCTGAGATGACGATGATACCGCGGTAGCAGAGGAGGAGGGGGCGGCAGATGCCGCTGCATTTGCGGACGACGAGGCAGGCGCCGGCGCAGATGAGGGAGGAGCTGAGGATGCTTGTGAGCTCGCGAAGAATGCTTTCACAATTACCGTTCCTTCGAGCTCGTTCGAGAGCATGGAAATGTACGTGAACGAACCTGCATCATGATCGGCGGCGAGGGTGAAGGAGTATGGCGCATCAGGGAAGATCGGCGGTGAGTAGAGGTAATTGCCGCTTCCGTCACGGAGCGATTCCGATTGCAGGATGTGAGGTACATCAGCCTGTTCATTGGTCCATCGGATTGTCTGATTGGGTGAGACGGTAATCGACGACGGAACAAACCCGTTTTCATTGATGCGGACCTCCACGACGGGCAGCGGCTCCTCGGCGGGCAGCTGCGCGCGTTGTGGCAGGATATCTCCGATTGTGAGTGTGCCCACGAGAACGACGACGAGGATGCCAACGATTGCCGCCGGGAGGCGGGAAACTGTAGGAATATTGAATGCACTGTCTCTGCGGACGCGGATCGACTGGGGAGCGGGAGGCGTCATCCCGTCGTCCTCTGTTGCGTGCCAGTGGGGATGCATGTTGCTGTTCATGCGGAAGGAGCATGGAGAACGGCTGTCTGTCGCCGGAAGGCCAGGAACGTTCCGATGATTGCGGACAGGATGAGGAGGACGATGAGGATCGAAGGTGTTCCGGATTCTCCCGGGACTTGCGTCGCTTGTCCGGACTTCACGCGGTTCGTTCCTACGGGAACGTCGCGCTGCGACAGAGGCGACGTAGAAGTGCGCGCATCCCCAATTGTCACTGCCACTTCGGTACTGAATGCAGTCTCCTCGCCGCTCTCTTTGACTCCACGCACAGCAACGTAGTACGGAGTTCCATCTGGAAGACCATAGATGGCTGTGGAGCGCTCCGCGGATGCGACACCCCTCCGTTGAATGTATCGGCCTGTGTCCGTACCGTAGTACACGTAGTACCCCTGCAATCCAGGAGCCGCGAGCAGATCCCATGCGACGTAGAGCGATCCGTCCACAGAGGTCACGCGAACGTTCTGAACCTGGAGGAGGGAGAATGTCGTCTCGGACGAGACGGTCATCGGTTCGGTCGCGGCTTCGCTGCTGCTGGAAAATTCCTCCGCCGCGGGATGTTCAGATTTGGAAGGAGGTACAACCACAGGTTGTTCCACCTCCGCAGGTGGGTCGGGAGGTGTTGCATCACTGTTATCGGAAGGAGGATCCTCCTCTGCCTTGGAAGAGGAGGATGCAGATTCGTCCGAAGGTGCACTGTCTTGTGCGACGATATCCTCTTCCATTGGTTGTATCGTTTCTTCTTCCGTGACAGGATCAACGGTGGCGATCTGTTCTGTATTGATGCGGACGGAAAGAGAGCCAAGATTCTTCGAGAGGATGTTCGCGGGCGTTTCGCTGGAATCGTAGACGGCCGTATGAGGTTCCTCCCCGCTGGCGTCGTAGAAACCGATGACAGTCGTTCCCCCCTCAGGAATGCTCTTGATGGTGAAGGTTACTTGGGCGACGGGAGCGAGTGCTCCGGTATTTGTGCCGTTTCCGGGCTGCACCTCAACTTTCACATACCCATTCTCGGCATCAAACTCCTGCTCTCCCGGTGTTACAATTGGATAGGAAGTGGAAGGAACGACAGACGTTCCCTCGAGGATCGTAGGGTCATACGTGAGCCATGCACGAATCTTGCCAACAGACAGCTTGCGGACATTCTGCTCCAAAATATCCATGTCCAGCGTGTCCCCCACGGAGAGGGTGGATGTCTCCAAATTGAGGGGCGACGTGACCATGAAGAGCGGGCAGCGCTGCTGTTCCTTCTTTTCGCAGTGCGGGCGAAGAGTGAGAGCGACAGTCTGCTTCGAAGCGGCTGGAGTAGATGCCTTTGCGGAGGATGAAGAACTGTCTGTTTCTGCAATGACTTCAGCCCCTGTTCCGGTATCTGTTTGTGCTTGCAGCACGGCATTCCCGAACGAAAGACAAAGCATGCCGATGAATGCGGCTGCAGTGAGTCCTGTCAGGAGCGCGGCGTGCCTACGAAGCGGGCGCGGAGTGATGAGCATAGGGGTCAGGGATGCGCTACGCGCGTGAGGAGCTGGAGAAGGTCGTTCAGGGTGAGTGAGCCGTCTCCGTCCATATCTCCGTGCAGTGCCTGTGCGGTTCGTTCGGTTCCATCATTGATGATGGAGACGAGCGCAATGGCATCATCGACGTTCGTGACGCCGTTTCCATCGACGTCGCCGTCATGAGTCTGTTGTTCAAGAATGGCTTGCTGCGCCAGTGTTGCATCAAAGGGATGCACTTCTCCTGCTGAACGGATGCCTGTGACGAACGCCCCGGCGACACAGAGAGTTGCCAGCGTCATGATGCGCAGATTCTGTCTGTTGAGGCGGCGGCGGATCTTTGTGTGCATATCAAGACAGTATAGGCTTTTTTGGCTTCTGCCTCAATTCCTGTGCTGTTGACTCAACAGAAAGGCATGAGGTAACACTATTCATAGTTGAAGAGCCGAAAAGCCCCCTACGAACAAGAATTTTGGCTGCCCCAAGGGTTTTGTATGGTACAGTGAATCCGTGTCGTCTTCTCTACAATTCTTTACCGGCGAGAACGCCTTCGCTCTGCGCGAAGAGAAGCGTATATGGCGGGATGAATTTCGAAAGCGGCACGGGCCGGAAAATTTACTATCACTCCCTTCTCAGAGACTCACCTACCGCGCACTCCTCGACGAAGTAAGCGCTGCGCCCTTCATTGCTCAGAAGAGACTCTGCATTGTGGAGGGCGTTCCTTCGTTTACGAAAGAAGAGGTGGAGGCACTGCCTGCTGCAATGCATCCCGACTGTGTCCTGCTCATTGTGGATCCAAAACCGGACAAGCGTCTCGCTGCCGTGAAGGCACTGCGCGCTGTCGCAACGGTCAAGGAGTTTCCTGTGCTCGCTGGCGCCCCTCTCATACGTTGGTTGACGCAGTATGTGAGCTCTCTCGGCCGGACCCTTACCGCGGATGCGCGGGAAGCGTTGCTGAGAATCGCAGGGGAGGACCAGGAAGTACTCTCGCAGGAAATCGACAAGCTCGCTCTCTACGCTCCTCCCGGGGAAATTCTTCGCGAGCATGTGGAAGCGATTGTCGTTCCATCCGGCGAGCAGGAAGTGTGGCAGTTGACCCGCTACCTTTCCGATGGATCCGGAACCGCAGCGTTGCGGTACGCGTCAGGACTCCTTGAACGCGGGGAGGATCCTTACTCACTCTGGAATGTGCTCTTGTGGATGCTGCGAACGCTCGTTCCTGTCGTGGCGGCTGTACGGGAAGGCGAGAGGGAGCCCGCGAAGATCGCTTCGCTCTTCAAGGTGCCTTTTCCTTCCGTCAGGGGTTTGCTCCCGCTCGCAAACCGCATGCATCTCTCCACATTGAAGGAGTTCGTTTCATGGGCGGCGGATGCCGATATTGCGCTGAAGACCGGCGGATACCGGTTCACGAAGGATGCCCCTCAGGAGCTCCTCGCTCTCATCGACCGCTTCATCCTGCATGCGACAGATCTCACGGTAGCACGGGTGTAACGATCAACTGTTGCCCTCGATTTGTTTGAGAATTGATTCGGCTTCCTGTTCCTCTTTCTGTTTGTGAGATTGCTCTGTTGACTGGCGACTCTCCCGTCGTTGTCGCACCTGCTCTCCTGTTTTGTGAATGGCTGCAGCGGCATCGGCAGATGATCCGTCGTTCGCATACTTCTCGTCTATGGCGGCGAGCTGGCGCTTCTCGTTCTCCAAAATGTCCTTGAGGTTCTTGATCTGATCCTCCGTCATTACCGGCAGGATATTGATCCAGTATTGTCGCTCTTCGTCGTTCATGCTCTCCGAGTTGCGGATGAGTGCGATGAGTTCATCGTGCTTCTCAGAAATTTCCTTCGGAATGACCAGTGCACTCAGCTGCGCACCCGAGGGTGGAGGGGGCGGCGGAGGTGGTGGTGGGGGAGGGATAGGCATGAACAATGCCTCTATCGTAGAGCGGGCTTCACGTGTCTACAAGGAGAGGGGGGCACTACGCGACGTTCAGAATTTCGTAGCGAATCGCTCCCGAGGGGGCTGCAATATCAACGATGTCACCTTTGCGCTTCGAGAGGAGGGCTTTTCCAATGGGGGACTCGTTGCTGATCTTGTGGTCGAGCGGATCGGCTTCAGTGGAACCGACGATGGTGTACCTTTCCTCTTCATTTTCCGTCTTGTTCTGGAGCGTGACTGTGGAGCCGATGTCCACTTCCTTGCCGCGTTTCGTATCCTTCTTCTCCGCGATGATCTTGGCATTCTTGATCATCTGCTCGAGCTCCAGGATGCGACCCTCGACGAAGGCCTGCTCATTCTTCGCCTCCTCGTACTCCGAGTTCTCGGAGAGATCGCCGTAGGAAATGGCCTCCTTCAGGCGTTGCGCCACCTCCGTACGCCGCACGGATTTGAGTTCATCGAGTTCATCCCGGAGTTTCTTCAGACCTTCCTTCGTGACGAGCGTCTGATCGTCCCCGCCAGTGTAGGCTGCGCCCGCAGGCGTGGGTTGATCGTCATCGGTGTTGAAATCGTCCGCCATGGTTCTGGGGTGAAGAGGTACGGCTTATTCTAGAGCATTTTCCAAGGGAGGCAAGGATTCTCACTGCGCGTCGCTGAGCACATCCGGCCACCGCAGGATCGGTAATTCCTCGACGTTCTCCTGTGCCAATGCCTCGACGACGCGTTTTGCGAGCTGCACGTTGGTGAGGAGCGGAATACCCTGGTCGGTCGCAATACGACGGATGAAGTATCCGTCCGTCCGTTCGTCACGGCTCTCGTGCGTGGGAACGTTGATGACGAGGTCGATACGCTTGCCTTCAAGGTACTCACGGATGTTGGGAGTGCGTGGCTCCGAGAGCTTGTGGAGGAGAGCGGAGGGGACACCGCGACTCAGGAGAAATTCGTGCGTGCGTTGGGTGGCAAAGAATGCGAAGCCAAGGTGTTGCAGTGTCTGGATCGCGGGGAGCAAGTCCACCTTGTCTTCCAATCTTCCGACGGTGAGAAGGATATTTTTGTGCGGAAGTTTGAAGCCGATTGCGAGGAGGGCTGTGAGGAGCGCCTGTTCGGCACTGAGGCCGAAGCATGCGACCTCTCCCGTGCTTGCCATTTCCACGCCCAGACGCGGATCGGCGCCCTTAAGCCTGCCGAAGCTGAACTGAGCGGCTTTCACCGCCACATGATCCAGATCGATGGTCTGGTAGCGCTTCCCGGTGGGTGCACGGTGCAGGAGCGCCTGTGTGGCGAGGACGGCAAAATTCTCGCCCGTCACTTTGCTCACGAAGGGGAAGCTGCGACTCGCGCGGACGTTGCACTCGATCACCTTCAAGCGATTGTTCTTCGCGAGGAACTGGATGTTGAACGGACCGGAGAGCGAGAGGCCGCGGGCTATGCGCTTCGCAATGATCTTCAGGCGGCGCGTCGTTTCCAGGTTCACGCGCTGCGGCGGCAGCACCATCGTGGCGTCGCCGGAGTGAACGCCGGCATTCTCGATGTGTTCGGAAATGGCGTAAATGAGGACGGTGCCGTCCTGCGCGACGCCGTCGAAATCAATCTCCTTGGCGCCCACCTCAAATTTTGAGATGACGACCGGAGCCTCCTTGGAGACGAGGGAGGCTTCATGGAGGAACGCCTCCAGATCGTCGAATGAGTGAACAACGGCCATGGCAGCGCCGGAAAGGACGTAGCTCGGACGCACGATGACGGGGTAGCCGACGGACTCACAGAATCCTTTGGCCATCTTGAGGTCCGAAAATTCCTTCCACTCCGGCTGGTCGATGCCTTCCGCATCGAGGAACTGACTGAACTTGTGCCGGTCCTCCGCACGATCGATTGCAGCGGCAGACGTTCCGAAGAGCGGGATGCCGTGCTGTGCGAGTTTCTGACTCAGGGAATTGGGAATTTGACCTCCCATGGACACGACGACGCCCTCAGGCCGAAGGAGTTCAAGGATGTCGAGCACCCGTTCCTCGGAGAGCTCCTCGAAGAAGAGCTCGTCACACTCGTCGTAGTCGGTGCTCACGGTTTCCGGATTGCTGTTGATCATGGCGACCGAGAAGCCCTGACGCTGCAATTCATGAGCCGCTTGCACACAGCACCAGTCAAACTCCACCGAGGAGCCGATGGAATAGGGGCCGCTGCCGAGGACGACTGCACGAGGTTTTACTTTACCGGCTGCTGGATCTTGAACATCTTGTCGCTGGAAACTCACATCATGCTCCGTGCCGTGGTAGGTCATGTACAGGTAGTTGGTCTGTGCCGGGAATTCTCCAGCGAGCGTGTCCACTTGCTTCACGACGGGGACAATCCCGGCGGATTGTCTCTGTGCCCGAATGTCTTTCGCTTTCCCCTCGCGAATGGCTGCAATGGCGCGGTCGGAAAAACCCGAGAGCTTTGCTTTGCGCAGTAGCGCTGTCGAGAGCGGATTGGCTTTCGTTTGGAAGAGTTCACCGACGATCTTCCCGCAGGACGCGATGCGTTCCAGGAACCAACGGTCAATGCCTGTCGCGATGCTCACCTCGTCCACGGTCCACTCCCGCAGCAGCGCCTCCGCGACGGCGAAGATGCGGCGGGGGGTGGGGCGTTTTACTTCGCGGTTCAGCTCCTCGAATTCCATGGAGTTTGGATACAGTCCTTCTTCACCGATATTCAGCATACGGACGGCTTTCTGAAGCGCTTCTTCGAAGGTGCGACCGAGCGCCATGACCTCGCCGACAGACTTCATTTCGCTCGTGACCTGCTCGGAAACGAAGCGAAACTTCTGCAAATCCCACCGGGGCATCTTCACCGCGATGTAGTCGAGTGAGGGCTCGAAGTCTGCGCACGTCACTTTCGTGATCGCGTTGCGCAGGTCCGGCAGGTTGTGTCCCATCGCGAGTTTTGCGGCTACGAACGCGAGCGGGTATCCCGTCGCCTTGGACGCCAGAGCGGAACTGCGGGAGAGACGGGCATTGACCTCGATGACCCGGTAGTCGCGGGAACGGGGATCGAGCGCATACTGGATGTTGCACTCGCCGACGATCTCCATGTGACGAATGACCTTGAGAGCGATGGAGCGGAGGAATTGGTACTCGGTGTTGTCGAGGGTTTGGCTGGGTGCCACGACGATGGATTCACCCGTGTGGATGCCCAGCGGATCCACGTTCTCCATGTTGCAGACCGTGATGCAGTTGTCCGCCGCGTCCCGCACCACCTCGTATTCGATCTCCTTCCAGCCGGTGAGGTCTTCTTCCACCAGAATCTGCGGGGAATCGACGAAGGCGACCTTCAGGCCCTCGCGAAGCTCCTGTGTGTCCATGGCACGCCCGCTCCCTTTGCCGCCCAGTGCGAAGGCGCCGCGGATGATGACGGGGAAGCCGATCTCCTGCGCCGCGGCCATCGCTTCGTCCACGCTGACGCATGCCCGCGACCGGGGAACCGAGACATCAATGCTCTGCAGCTCCTGATTGAAGAGAGCGCGGTCCTCGGTTTTCCGGATGCTCTCGACGCTCGTTCCGAGCACCGTGATGCCGTGCTTCTTCAGGATGCCCTGATCGTAGAGCTGCAACCCGCAATTGAGCGCCGTCTGCCCGCCGAAGCTGAGAGCGATGGCATCCGGCTTCTCCTTCTCAATCACGCGCTCGACGAAGTGCGGCGTTACGGGGAGGAAGTACACGGCATCGGCCAGTCCCCAGCTCGTTTGGTTCGTTGCGATGTTCGGGTTGATGAGGACCACGCGCTTTCCCTCCTCCTTAAATGCCTTGATAGCCTGACTGCCGGAATAGTCGAATTCTCCGGCCTCGCCGATCTTCAACGCCCCGGATCCGAGGAGGAGGATCGACCGGATTTTTGAAAAATCGTTCCCCTTGCCCTGTGTGGGCTCCGGGGAGCCGGTGTCTGTCGGTGGTGTCATGTCCGGCGGAGAGTACTCGAAGGGGGGATGTGGGGCAAGAGGGAAATGCACGTTGATCGCTGCAAGCCAAAAGCCACCACCGGATGAGCTTCAGCAAGAGCCTTTCGTTGCGTCAAAAATTCCTCCTGCTACGGTGTAGTCATGACTCTTCTACCGCTCTTCGCCGTCCTGATCCTCGCACAGCCCGCACCCGTTCTCGCCGCTTCGGGATCCACACTCTCCGGTTCGACGCTCACCGATGATGCAGTGGAATTCCACACGCTTCTCGAACAGATGCAGGGTGAGGAGTCTCGGGAGGCGCAGGATGCAGCCGATGCCCTCGGCGACGATTTCTTTCCCGTCAGCGGGACAGGAACGGATGCGATCGGGGAAGGGGACTTCGTGACGGTGCTCTTCGCGGGCGGAGAGGTGGAGCTGACCGACGTGCCCAATGCGTCCTGGTTCGCGCCGTACGTTCGCGATGTCGCTGCGCGGGCGATCGTTTCGGGATACAAGGATGTATCAGGCAAACCCACGGGCATCTTCGGCCCCGAGCGGCCCGTGAGTATCGAGGAACTCGCGAAGATGGCACTGATGGCTGCCGGGACGTACACCGAGGCTTGTCCGGCGACAGCGAAGAATATGTCCGCGAAGGGACGCTGGTCCGAACAGCTCATCGCCTGCACGGAAGCGGCGAAGATGACGGTGTTCAGTGATGCGACGGTGGATGTGACGAAGCCGGCACTGCGAGGCGAGGTCGTCGTGACGATCCTGGAGGCGTTCGGAGCGGCGGAGAATGCTGCAGCTGATGCGTCACCGTTCACCGATGTGACCGGGGCGACGCTCTTTGCCCCTGCCATTCTGCAGGCGGCGGGAGACGGCATTATCAGCGGGTATGCCGATGCCGCAGGCAATGCGACGGGCCTCTTCGGACCGGAAAACACCATCACACGTGCGGAAGTTGCGAAGGTGATCAGTATGGCGATACAGGTGTACGGTCAGTAAGCCCCAAATCCCAAAACCCAAACCCAATCGAAGGAGCGTTTTGGAATTTGGTTTCTTGGGATTTGGGATTTCTACGGTCAGGCGCGTTGTACCTGCCTCTGTCTCAGGTGCGCGATCTGATGCTCCTCCGACGGATGATGCTCGCCGACGAGTTCCAGCATGGCGGTGCCGAAGAGGATGAATGTACCTCCCACGAGCTGGTAGGCGTAGATGGGCTCGCCGAGGAACCACGCAGCGAAGGCGATGGCGGAAATCACCGTCAGGTTTGAGAGTGTCGAAACCGTAGAAACCGGAAGTCGTTCGAGGGACTGGTAGAAACAGAAAATGTTCAGAAGGCGCGAGACGAAAGCGAAACCGAGCAGGACGGGAAGGAGCGAGATCGGGAGTGTGGAGGCTTCCTGCAGGGGCGAAATGTGCAGAAAGAATGCGATGATCGTGAGGCCGGTGATGGCGACAATCGACCGCCCGAGAATGATCGTGTGCGTGGGTATCTCAGCGAGGAATCGGCGAAAAACCAGATCGCCGAAGGCGTAGCTGAGACTCGCGAGGATGAGGAGTGCGTCTCCGTGTTGGAGCGTGAGTGACGACGTGAATCCGCGGAAGGAAATGAAGATGATGCCCAGTGCGATGGCACAGAGTGAGAAGATGTGTCCGGTCTTCAGACGCTCCCCCAGAAACGCGACAGCGAGGAGCAGGAGGAAGAGCATTTCCGTGTTTCCGAAGAGCGTTGCGTTCACGGCTCCGGTGCTATGGATCCCGGTGAAGATCAGGATCGGAGCCGCGATGCCGCTGAGGAGACCCACGGCGAGCAGAGAGAGCAGGATGCGACGTGGCAGCAGGAAGAACTCCCGGATCACGGGGAAGAGGCCGACGGAGAAAATGATGAATCCTCCGGTGAGGAGTTCGCTGATGACGACGAGGGAAAGCGGTGAGAAGGTACCGGTGAGCAGTTTCGCGAACGAGGTGTATGTCGATGATGCTGCAAGCATCGTGAAGAGGGCGACCCATCCGAGGGATTCGGCGGATTTCGGTTGTGTGTGGAACCACGGGAATGGCCAGCGAAAGCGAGCGAGATCCATGTTTGTTATTGATATTATACAATATTAAGGCTTACTTGTGAAGTCCTCTCAAAAGGCCCCGAAGTGGTGGAAGACAGTCATTCCGCCGATGACAACGGAGAAGAAGCTCAGGAGCAGTACGACGCCTGCGGCGATATCTTTCACCCGTCCAACGTGCTCCGAGTACTGAGGGGCGATGACATCCAGTACTTCCTCCATGATCGTGTTGATCATTTCCGCCGTGAGGACGAGGGCGATGGCAATGACGACGGCGATCAGTTCTTCGTAGGTGAAGTGGAGAAGGAATGCCGTGACGATCACGGCCACGGCAATGACTCCCTGAATCCGGAAGTTGCGACCGGAGGTCAGGGAGAACCAGATTCCGCGAAGGGCGAAGGAGAGACTTTCCCTGAATTTGCGCATGGGGGGATTGTAGCAGGAAATGGCAGGGAAGGCGGGGAGGGCAATGAAGGCAGAAAGGTGTTTGCCAATGTACGCTATACTGACATCCAGCTCCTTGCCGCTGTGGTGGAACGGGAGACACGGGGGACTTAAAATCCCCTGCCTGAGAAATCGGGCGTGCTGGTTCGAGTCCAGCCGGCGGCACCACATCATTACATCGGCAGCGCTTCCATGTTGAACTCTGGTGCCTGTTGTGATGCGCGCTCCCCCACGGCCAGTGTCGTGCCGTTCACCGGATCCACTTCCTCCGCAACGAGGATCAATCTCCGCAATGCTGTTCCTACCGGTGTGCAGGTCATGAGGGTCGAGAGGCGCTGATCCGGCGGTTGATCGAGGACGGTGATGTCCGAGGGTCGCACTTCCTTCTTCGAGCGGATCACGTAGCGGTGCTTGTCTCCTCCGTAGTACACCCAGTATTCATCTCCGATCTTCAGGTCCGAGAGCCGGGCAAAAATATTCTTGTACTTTCCCGGTGCCCAAGGGTAGTAGGAGCTGTGCCCGGTGACGAAGAAGTTGCCCGCCTGTCCGGGGCGTGCGGTGCCGGGATAGTGGACGACGCCGCTCACGAGCGCATCCTGAATATCCTTCTCCACCTGCGTCCAGTCGCCCTTGAGGAGCGCTTCGTACTTCGGCGTGACGAGCGGCACATTCAGGTTGAGTGCGGGAATCACGATGCGATTGTCCGGAGGGCCCACCTGCGGGAGAGCGGCGAGGAGATCTCCTTCCGATCCTCCGGCCATGGGAAGGCCCGGGAGGAGCTTCAGCTTCTCCTCGAGGGCTGATGCGATGTCGGCGTTCAGGCCAGCGGTTGGTGAGAGGAAGGGGGCGATACGTGAACGTGTGATCTCCCAGAAGCTCTGGTAGTTGAGGGCCACGAAGAGCGCGAGGAAGATCATGGCGAACACGCCGCCGAAGCGGACGGTATCGCCGATGAAGAGGAGCCCGCGGTTCGTCTGCTTCGCACGCGCACCGCGTACGGGAATCCACACAGGTTGGGAGAGGAACGACCCCAGACGCTTCAGCAAGCTGTCCGTTTCCGTCTTGATGCCGACGAGGAGAGGCTTCGCTCCGTGGATGCTCGCGCTGTACTGACGAATTCCCTCGCTCAGCACGTCCTCCGCGATGTGGCGACGCACGCCGGAGAGCTGTTCCGAGACACCTGTTTCGGCGAGACAGAGATCGTCATCGTACGAGGAAGGAATCTCATCCAGCACATCGAAAATCTCCTCCGGTGTCGGCGGAGCTTCCGTCCAGGACCACGTGGTCATCTCCTCCGTCGCCGCTGGCTGCTTCGCGGAGTCAGCATCGGATTCGAGGATGATGTTGCCATCCTCGTCGACGATTGCCCTGTGGCGGGTGAAACGCTCAGAAATCATCTAATTGTAGCAGAATTTCGGGGATTTTGCATCTGGGAAAAGGCATCATTGTACTCAAGTTCGATCTTCTTGAGAAGGAAGAAGGAACGCAAGGATTCTACGCAATGATTCCCCCTCCCACGATTTCCTTTCCCCGGTACAGAACCAGAGACTGGCCGGGTGATTGGAGGGAAATTGGTTCTGTAAAGGAAAACACGCCCCGCTTCCCCCGGTAGCGAAACGTACCGCTCCTCTTCGGTGAGAGCGAGCGGGTTCTGCATTCGAATGTCGTGTCCTCCTCCTCGGGCGGCTTCCACGAGACCCATCGGAGGTCCCGGACGACGATCGTTTCAAGAAGATCCTTTCCATGTTCCTCGACAATCAGACGGTTCCTCCTTGCGTCCTTCGAAACGACCTCGAGCGGGATCTTCAAGCCTCCGATGCGAAGCCCCCGACGCTGTCCGATCGTGTACAGAGGGAGTCCGGAGTGCCTCCCGACGATCGTTCCATTCCTGCGCACGATGTCGCCCTCCCGCAACTTCAGGTGGCGCTTCAGAAACTCCTGCGGTGATTTCTCGGGGAAGAAGCAGAGGTCCTGACTCTCGCGGTACGACGTGTGGTCGAAGGGAATCTTCAGCCGCTTCGCCAGTTTGTAAACATCCTCCTTCTTCATCGTGCCGAGCGGAAAGAGCGTACGTGCGAGTTGCGCCTGCGTGAGGCCGTGGAGGTAGTAGCTCTGGTCCTTCTGACGGTCCGTCGCTTCCAGGAGATGATAGTGCGTCTTGCCGTCAGGACCTTTCTTCGTCTTCGTGCGTGCGTAGTGTCCCGTGGCGATCTTCTCGCAGCCGAGTTTGTCCGCAATCTCGAGGAGCTTGCCGAACTTGATTTCGCGGTTGCAGACGACACAGGGATTGGGCGTCAGTCCTTTCCTGTAGTCCGAGAGGAAGCGATCGACGACCATCCGTTTGAAATCCTTCTCAAGGCTGATGATGTGGAGAGGAATGTCGAGCTTCTTTGCGACGTCCTTCGCGCGCATCGCCGATTGTGCATCGCAGCACTTGCTCGGCAGGAGTTGAGCCAATGGCGGAGCATGTGGATCGCTCCAGAGCGTCATGCGGACACCGACGACTTCGTGGCCCTGTTCTCTCATCAGGTGCGCGACCACGGAGGAATCGATGCCGCCGGACATTGCGACAAGGACATTCATGATTGTTAGATTGTTTCATTGTTGCATTGTTCGCAAGTGGAACCTGATGTTGCTTTAACAATATAACAATACAGCAATGAAACAATCGCTAGGCTTCGCTGAAGATCAGCTATGATGTATGGGATGATTGAAAAGATCAGAGCCCTGGCCAACGAACATGACGAGCTTTCGAAGAAGCTCTTCGACCCTTCCGTCCACTCGAATCCGAAGGAGCTCGCGCGCATAGGGAAGCGTCTGTCGGAACTCGAGCCGCTCATTGATCTCCTGAAGGAGTACGACGCGGCGCAGGTGGCCATCGCGGAAGCGGGCAAGCACGACGGCGATCCTGAGCTCAAGTCCATGGCGGAGGAGGAGGCGAAGGTCGCGCGTCAGAAGCTTCCCGGTCTCGAAGAGAGGATGCAGACGTTCCTCGTCCCGAAGGACCAGGATGACGATCGTGACGTGATCCTGGAAGTTCGTGCGGGTGCGGGAGGTGAAGAGGCGGCTCTCTTTGCGGCGGAGCTCCTCCGGATGTACCTGCGCTATGCGGAGGAGAAGGGTTGGAAAACGCAGATCCTAGACAAATCCGATGCAGAAGCGGGTGGGCTTAAAGAGGCTTCCATCAGCATCAAAGGCAACGGCGTGTACGGCGAATTGAAGTTCGAATCCGGTGTCCACCGTGTCCAGCGTATTCCCGCGACGGAGGCGAAGGGACGCGTCCACACCTCGACGGCGACGGTTGCGATTCTTCCCGAAGCTGAAGAGGTGGACATTGCGATCAAGACGGAGGATCTGCGCATTGATACGTATCGGAGCGGCGGCGCTGGTGGCCAGAACGTGAACAAGGTGGAGACGGCCGTGCGCATCACGCACATTCCGACGAACGTCGTCGTTGCGTGCCAGACGGAGCGGAGCCAGCTCCAGAACAAGACGCGCGCGATGACGTTGCTCCGGAGCCGCCTCTACGCCGCTCAGCGGGAGAAATTGGCGAAAGAGCGGGGCGAGCTCCGGTCCGGTCAGGTCGGATCGGGTGACAGGAGCGAGAAAATACGCACGTACAATTTCCCGCAGGACCGCCTCACCGATCACCGTCTCGAACGCAATTTCAGCAATCTGCCCGCGATTATGGAAGGCGACCTCGGTTCGATCGTGGAAGCACTGAGGATGAAAGATATGGAAGAGCGTTTGAAGAGGGCTGAAACCTGAATAATAAATGTATACACAACTGGCTAGGGGATTGTCTTTACAGTAAAATCTTCGTCTCGTATGCACGATGCCCCGCCGCCATCAACAATTGCTGAATTACTGCAAAGACCTGCCGTCGTTGTGCTGCAGGATGAAGTTCCCGATCAAGGTATCTGCATGTCGTCTGGGATGATGCTCGATGATGCATTGACCTTGGATGATCTTGCTTCATTCACACCTAAACAACGGGAGTTCTACCTGCTTGTGGCAGGGTTCAGGCATCGGTATAGCGTCAGATGTTGGGACGTCGCCAGAGAGCAATTGGCATCCAAACCGAAAAATGATGCGATCTTTGCACTCACGCCGCAGCTACAACACAATCGTGTGGCCATCAACGATGCCATTCAACCGCCGAGGGAGGGGCTGCATCCGTCCGATGTTGTTGGTGTGGATTTGTTGCACGAGGGCGAAAAATGGCGGCAGGAAGAATTCGCGAGGGAGAGGCAAGCGCTGAAGAAAGCGCTCGAGAAATTCAAGGAAGATGCGAAGAAGAAGAAAGAGAAGCTAGCACAGGAGCGGCAAGCTGGAGAACATGAAGATCGCCCGGCAGAAAAGAAGGGATGGTACTGATCAACTCCGGAGCCGATGCATGGTATTGATTCTCTGCTCGATTAATTTCATCGTGCCGATGTCCCGCCGGTAGCGAACCGGACCACGTACCTGCTCGCACAACTGCTGAGCGACCCGTTCGGCTTCTTTCAACGAGTTTCCGATACCGACAATCCCGGCCGACCGTGATCCCCCGAGTTTCAGTCCGTCTGCTTCCTGGCCCACGTCGCCGAAGTAGAGACGTCCGTCCTTCGGGATGGGAGAAGGGAATGTGACGGTCTGTCCCTTCTCATTCTTCGCCTCCGGGTAGCTCTTCGGAGTGATGTACTTGCAGACGGTTGCCTTGTTCGCGAACCGCACGAGGTTCTCCCGCAGTTCTCCGTGGATGATGGAGAGACAAATATCCACGAAGTCACTCTCGAGAAGCGGGAGGATATTGAGCGCTTCCGGATCGCCGAAGCGCGCGTTGAACTCGATGAGCCGAATGCCTTCCTTCACGGCGATGTACCCACCGTACAGAATGCCACGGTACGGCTCCCCGCACTCCTTGAGGAGTGCTGCCGCAGTTCGACGGTTGATCTCCTTCGCCAGTGCCAGATCCTGCGTTGTGAGGAAGGGGAGTGAGTGATTGGCATCCGAGTACGTGCCCATGCCTCCGGTATTCGGTCCCGTGTCCCCTTCGAACGCACGCTTGTGGTCCTGCACGGCGGGCATGTCGACGACCTGTGTTCCCGAGACGAACGAGAGGAGGCTGAATTCGATACCGACGAGCTTCTCTTCGATGACCACTCGTCCGCATTCGTCCAGGCACTCGATGGCGTAGTCGACGCCTTCCTCAATGCTCGAAAGATGTTCGCCGCTCACCTTCACGCCCTTGCCGCCCTTGAGCGCATCGTACTTCACCACGTACTGACCCTGCAGGTCGCGTTCGATGAACGTGAAGATCGACTTTTTCTCTTCAGCAAGGGCTCCAACTGAATTCGACGTCCTCGCATACACCTTGAACTTCGGCGAGATATCAATGTCCAGATTCCCGAGGAGTGTGCGGGTGAATCCCTTCGAACTCTCGATGCGCGCCAGTGACTTCTTCGGTGCAACACTCATGATGCCGATCTCTGCGAGTGCGTCCGCTGCGCCCGCTCCGATAGGATCATCGGGGCCGATGAACGCGAAGTCAGGCTTCGTTTCCTTTGCGAGCGCAAGCATCTTCGGGAAATCGAGGAGGCTCCCGACCTCCATGCGCGATGCATACTGACGGATGCCCGGATTGTCTGAGGTGCAGAGCGCGATGATCTCCGGTTTGTGACGGCTCCTGGCGAGCGTCTCGGCGATTGCGTGTTCGCGCGCGGTCGAAGCAAGGAGGAGAATGCGCATGTGTTTAGAGGAGTGTCAGTGCCTTATTGGACTCATCATCCTCCGCAGGCCTGTCACTGTCGCGCGTGATGTTGCGTTGCGCTCCGAGCTCCAGGAGAAGCTTCTTCGTGACCTCCGGCGTCGGGTAGCGTCCGTTGAAGCAGCCGGTGCAGAGCGTCTTGATCGTGTGATTGCCGACGCGAATCGAGCGCACGAGATCCTCCACCCTCGCATAGAAGAGTGCATCAGCACCGATGAACGTCCGGATATCCTCGATGGAATGAGATGAGCCGATGAGCTCGTCGCGGGTCGGGATATCGACGCCATACGGGCAGGGGTTCATCAACGGAGGCGAAGCGGAGGCGAAGTAGACTTTCTTTGCGCCTGCTTCGCGCGCCATGTCCACGATCTTGCGGGAAGTGTTGCCACGCACGATGGAATCATCCACGAGGAGGACATTGTTGCCTTTGAACTCGAGATCGATGGGGTGGATCTTGAAGCGCAGACTGCGTTGGCGCATAGCCTGTCCCGGCATGATGAACGTTCTGCCGATGTAGCGGTTCTTCACGAAGCCCTCGCGGTAACGCACCTTGAGTTTGTCCGCGAGGCCGGCGGCCGCAGCGCGGGAGGAATCTGGAATGGGGATCACGGAGTCGATGTGGATGCCCGAAGCCTTCACCTGCTTCGCGAGCGACTCGCCCATGCGGAGCCGCGCCTTGTACACCGAGACGTCGTCGATGACGGAGTCCGGCGCCGCGAGGTAGACCCACTCGAAGGCACAGGGCGAGAGTGACCCGCGCTTGCACACTTGTGCGTGGAGGCGGTTCTTGCGATCGATGAACACGGCCTCGCCCGGCTTCACATCACGCACGAACTCGTAGCCAAGCGGCTTCATCATCGTGTTCTCCGATGCGATCACGTACTCTTCCTTCATGCCGTACTTGCGCTTGCCGATCTGGAGAGGCCGGATGCCGTAGGGATCGCGAAAGGCGACGATACCCTGCCCGCCGATGAGCGCGACGGCGCTGTAGCTTCCCTTGCAGCGGCGGTGGACTGTCTTTACGGCGCGGAAGACCAGCTCCGGTGTCAGCTTGATGGGGCGCTGGCGCTGGAGCGCGAGGGCGAAGACATTGAGCAGCACCTCGGAATCCGAACTCGTATTGAGGTGACGGAAATCGGTGGTGAGGAGCTCCTTCGCCAGTTGCTTGCTGTTCGTGAGGTTCCCATTGTGCGCGAGTGCGATGCCGAAAGGTGAATTGACGAAGAAGGGTTGCGCCTCGAACTCGCTCGAGCATCCCGCCGTGGGGTAGCGGACGTGCCCGATCCCCATGGGGCCTTTCAGACGCTCCAGCGAACGAGTGTGAAAGACGTCGCGAACCATCCCATTGGCTTTCTTCAAGTGAAACTGACTGTCAAATGTGACGATGCCAGCTGCGTCCTGGCCCCGATGTTGGAGGACGATCAGACCGTCGTAGAGGTCCGTGATAGCGTCTCGAAAGCCGGAAACAGCCATTACGCCGCACATGGGAGGTGAGGAAGGTGAGAAAAGGCAGGAAGGGCAGGAAGGTCGATTTGAGAAACGCAGAACGAGGCCTCCGGAAGAACGGGGAAGCCTGAGGAGCGAGACGGAATCTCCATGGGTGCATTCTACAGACGTTTCGTTTCTGTACAAGTTGTCAGGAGACCTTTACGTTCATCGATGCAGCTCCGTCGCTCTCACCCTCCGTCCCCCGCAGCCGCGGGGTCCTCAGGACAAGCAGTTACTGTACCGACAATTGAAGCTCTTTCGCTCGTACGCAGTTCCGTATGAGAGATGCAACCGTCATCGGCCCAACACCTCCCGGCACCGGCGTGATCGCGGAGGCGATCTCTTTCACCGCATCGAAATCCACGTCGCCCTTCAGGCCTTCCTCTGTTCTGCTCGTGCCGATGTCGATGACCACGGCACCCGGCTTCACCATGTCTGTCGTGATCAAGCCGGCCTTCCCGACGGCCGTGCAGAGGATGTCGGCCTGACGCGTCTGTGCTGCGAGGTCCTTCGTGTGAATGTGACAGACCGTGACGGTCGCATTGCGGTTGAGGAGCATCACGGCCAGCGGTTTCCCCACGATGTTGCTGTGTCCGACGATCACGGCGTGTTTTCCCTCCACATTGATCTTGTAGTAGTCGAGCATTTCGATGACTCCCGCGGGCGTCGCGGGAGGAAGCGTTTCAAATTCCTGTCCGAGGAACATCTTCCCCAGATTGACCGGTCCGAATCCGTCGACGTCCTTCGCAGGATCAATCGACCGGATCATCTCCGGCACGGCGTCTTTCAAGCGAGAGGGGAGCGGAAGCTGGACGATGAATCCCGTGACACCCTCGTCTTCATTCAGTTCTTTAACGAGCGTGAGGAGCTCCTCCTTCGTTGTCTCCGCCGGCAAATGCCGGTGCTCATGGCGCATGCCGACATCCTCGCAGCTGCGCATCTTCTGCCGGATGTAGCTCGCACTTGCGGGATCATCACCGACTTGAACGACGACGAGATTGGGATCGAGTTTCTTCACCATCGGCTTCAATGTTTTGAGGAGGTGATCGGCGACTTCTTTTCCGGAGAGGAGGAGGGCGGACATGTCTCTATCTTACGCGGAATCCGTCCCGTGGCGAAGGGGACGTCAAAGCAGATGCTTCATCGCTTCCCACACGGCATTGGAAACAGTCACTTTCGAGCCGCTCGTGTCGATGACGGTGATGCCAGGATCTTCCGATGCAAGCTTCCGGTACACGTCGTGCAGCTTCTCCTGAACGTCACGTTGTTCGAAGATGTCATGGGAGGGCCTCCGGCCGAGACGTTCCAGCGCCACGTTCAACGGAGGCAATGCGAGGATGACGCAATCGGGTTTCACGAACGCGTCGTTGATGCCCTGAAGCCATGTCGCATCAAGTCCCTGTACCGCGCCGTAGGCAACCGTTGAAAGAGTGTAACGATCGGCAATGACGATCTTCCCTTCCTGCAGCGCCGGGCGAATCACCCGATCGATGTGCCATGCGCGGTCCGCACAGAAGAGGAGCTGCAGCGCGTCGGCGGGCAGAAGTTCCCTGCCGCGGAGGATATCGCGGATGTGGGTTCCGATCGGCCCGTCCGTCGGCTCCGCCGTTACCAATACCGTATGTCCTTCCTTCTCCAATCGTTCAGCGAGGAGCTTGCAGTGGAGGGTCGTGCCAGCCCCGTCGGGGCCTTCGAGGACAATGAGTTTCCCGTGCATCGTTCGGCAATTGTACAGAATCTGCGCGGCGATGTTACTCAATCTTCAACACGGAGCATCCGTACGGACCGCAGGATGAAGTGTCTCCGGTTTCCGGAAAGAGCACAGATCCCTGTTCCGAGAGCGTGGAGAGCGCATTGCCCGTCACCTCCTGGGCACTGATGGTGTAGAGCGACTCCCCGATGCGGACCACGCGTTGCACGTCCTTGCCGCTGTCGTACCAGTAGCTCCCCACTTTCGCGAAGGTATCTTCACCGTAGTGGGTCAGCGTGCCACGCAGCTTGAATCCACCGTTGAGGGTGAGGTCATAGACGTACGCGCCCTGGAAGACCGGGGAACCGTAGGCGCCCGGGTCGCTGCCGGCTTTCTGTTCCGCCGTGAGCTCGTAGACCGTGACGGGGAAACTGAGGAGCTTCCGGTCCTTCTCGAAGAGGAGAGCCTTGTGGTTGCTGAGGAGAGGACTCGTGGTCCCGCGGTCTCCGATCGTCTCCTTGTAGAGCTCTCTCGGATTCGCAACATCCGTGACGTCGAAGAGCGCGATCTTCATGCCTTGGTACCAGGCGAACTGACCGTCTTTGGCATCCACGGCTTCCTTCCCGAACCCGAGGAGGTGTGTCTCGTCGTAGGGGTGCAGGTAATCGCTGTAGCCCGGGATCTTCAGTTTGCCGAGGAGCATGGGGTTTCGCGGGTCAGAGGTGTCGAGAACGAAGAGGGGATCGGTATTCTTGAAGGTCACCATGTAGGCGCGATTCCCCAGGAAGCGTACGGAGTAGATCTGCTCCCCGGGCGCGAGGTCCTCGATCTTCCCGACCGTCTCGAGGGAGAGATTTTGCACGTAGAGGTTGTTGGACGACACGACAGTCTCGTCCCAGCTGTTGCCCTTGGTCGTCGCGATGCGGAAGGTGTTCGCGTGCTCGTCCATGGAGAATTGGTTCAGGATGCGACCGGGAACGGAGCCTTCGGCTTTCAACTCGGCACCGTTGTCCGTGAAGGCGAAACGGTAGAGATTCGTCTTCTCCTCGCTCCTCCCGATCGCCGATCGCCAGGAATACACCGTCTGCGGGGCCGCCACGTAGAGATTCTGGAGTGATGCATACACGTTGGACGCATTGCCAAGCACGACGGTGCGCTGCACGTCACTCGTCGGCTTCGACACGTCGATGACACCGACCGTGAGGTACTGAGGAAAGGGCTCGCGCGGGAGAATGATCACATCCGCGCATGTTTCCACGGGCCGGAAAGAACCTCCGTCATTGGTATCCGAGAAGAGGGGAAGCACGTCCGTTTCCGTCTTGATCGAAGACGGCAGTGGTGCCGTCACCCAGCGCATCGGCTGATTGATGACGAGTGTCAGCTTGTGCCCGATCATCCGGCTCGAGACGGTCCAGCCGTCGAAGGATACTTTGCGTTCGAGCGTCGGCTTGGAACGGTCAGAGACGTCGTAGATCCGTGCCTGCATGCGCGAAGTCCCGTACGGGTACGGCGTGATCGTCGTCCGCGCTGTTCCCTGCAGAATGGAGATCGGGCCGCTCTTTACCCAGGAGGAGCCGAGAACGATCAGCCGGTCACCGTCCACGTAGAGCTCACTCGGAGAGAACGTGGAATCTTCGTCGAAGAGCGTGCTGAGGAGCTGCATGGACCCCGCCGGGACCGCTCGCACGATGCGGATGCTGTTCCCCGTGACGATGTAGAGGTACGTGCCGTCCGTCTTCACGATATCGGCTTCGTCCACTCCCTGCACCTGCACGTTCGTCTGCGAATAGTCTGCGTCGTTGGATTTGGTCTCCGTCGCCGTCGGTGCGAGGACAGCACCGTTCGATTGCTGCATCTCATCGCTTCCTCCCCCCCTTCCCCATCCACCCGTCGTCTGGGATTCGGCTGCGAAGGCCTGCAGAACGGCGCAGGATCCCGCGGCTTGGGCGGAATCCTGAGAGAGATCTGTCTTCACGGCGGGGTACTTCACGTTGAGGTAGCCTTTGCTCGGTTCATCCGTGATGCCCTTGGAGAGGCGCCACATCAGCTCGGCCATTTCTCCGCGCGTGAGGCTGCTCTCCAATTTCGAGGCCGAGGGCGGGATGGCGCGTGAATTCTCCAGCGCGCGCATGTATGGCACGTACCATTCTCCGCCTGATGCTTCCACGTCCTGTTCGTAGGCGAGCGAGAAGATCTTCGCCGCCTCCACGATGTTCACGGGGCGTTCCGGACGGAAGAGTCCGTCATCGTATCCGTCGATGATGTTCTCCGCTTTCGCCGTGCAGACGTACGTTGCGTACCACTGTTCCTGTACATCCGGGAAGCACTTCGTGCGTTCGAGGAGCGTTCCATCCGTGCGTGCCTCGAGGAGAATCTTGAGGAGTTCGGCGCGGTTGATCGTCGCATCGGGTTTGAAGCTGCCGTCGCTGTATCCGGCGATGACACCCTCGTCTCTGAGCGTCTCGATCGCTTCGACGTACGGTGTGTTCTGATTCACGTCCCAGAACGGATGGATGGACGCGAAGGCGGGGACGGCATTCCAGAGGGGGGCGATGAGGAACGACGTGAGCGTGAGCCAGCGAAGAATGGAGGACGTCATGGGGAGAGTGGGGAAGCGGGTTCCTGCATAGCATAGTACGTACAAGCAAGAATGTTGTTACAGAATTGGACAGGGAGTTGAGATGTGGACATTGAACGTGAAGGGAAGACGGGACGCATCATTTGTTTCACTACATAAAAATGCGGGCTTCCTTCCGGAGAACCCGC
Organism: Candidatus Peribacteraceae bacterium; assembly: GCA_041666245.1. Taxonomy (GTDB): domain Bacteria; phylum Patescibacteriota; class Gracilibacteria; order Peribacterales; family Peribacteraceae; genus CAIKAD01. The sequence goes on along the minus strand of JBAYHG010000004.1, from coordinate 15,443 downwards.
AGATTCTTCAAATCACTTTCCAGAGAATGTCGCTCACTGCGGCAAACTGAAGAGCACCTTCCCGCTTGGCAGGATGTAGTCGATGCTGCCGGCATACGTGCCATCGCCGATGGTGCTTCCGTGGTCGTGGATCATGATGGAGGAGACGAGCGTTCCATCGGACATGTCCAGGACAGCGACCTTACTCCTGAGGAAGAGCGGACGAATGACGGACATGATGTATTCGTCACGAATCGGAACAACGACGATGAAGCTCGTGTCGATCTCTCTCATGAATCTCATTCTGTTCTGCACGGCGGCGTAGAGCTCCTTGCGCTTGTCGTCCTTGTAGCGCATTCGGTCAAACACCCGCAAGAATTCCTTCGCGTCCACGTACACCTTTGCGGAGCGGTCGCTCATCATGTGCACCACGTGCGTTCTCGGGACGGAGGACATGGTCTTCACCGTCACGGTATTGTCCCAGGTCTGCGGCGTCGGTGCCGTTGTCGCGGCGAGCGCCGGAGTGACCGTGAGGAGTGCGCACAGCGCTGCGAGTGAGGAGAGAAAGGTCTTCATAGGAGAGAGGATGAAAAGGAAGATATTGTACAACTAATTAAGAAGAAGGCAATACCCTAATATCTGTACCAGTAAGCCAAACCCTCAATATCTCACTGTTCTGTTCTACGACTCTCCACGCTCCCGCTTGATCTCATCCAGTTCGTCCAAAATGCCCGCAATGCCCCCTACGACGATGAGGATGAAGATGACGGGGAAGATGAAACCGAAACTCATCATGGGGGAAGTGTATGAGTGAAATATGCGGAATGCACGGAGATCGTGCAGATTTTCCGACGTACCTTCTCATGTTCACTCTCGCGCGACATGACGGTATACCTAAATTGTGATATGATATTCACGTGACAACATCAAAAGAGCACAGCGATGTGGAACAACAAATCGAACGAGATCCGCTCATCCGAACTCTTGAACAAACACTGAATACGCTGAGGGAAGAAATTTGGAGAAATGATTGGACGATTATGCAGCGAGGCGGTCACCGATACCGGACGTTCCCATCCGCGCAGCGTCTCGTACGTCAGGTATGGAATCTGCAGCAAAGGTTGCGCATTCCAGTTCATCAGCTTCCAATCCTTTCCATACCGGCTGAAGACATTCCTGAGGAAGACGTTCATTCCGGATATGACCACGAGAGGAATGTCATCTACATCCCGGAGCACGCATGGACGGATTCCGGGAAGGATCGATTCCAGCTCGGGGACAAATTGGGCGAGGAGCTCGTAGGACACTGCTACCGATTCCATCATCTCCACCGGAACGGAGCGCGACCGCAAGGTCCGTTTCCTCTCGGCGGGAAAGCTGAGCGCGGAGACGTCGAGGAATACTTCGGGTTCCTGGGACGGAAGTTCCTGCACAGGATGCTCAAGGAACGGAATGGGGTGGATGTGCTTTTCCCGAAGGGTGTCGTGACGCCTCCGAAGGATTCCGCGGAGGTGGAGCGGAAGATCGAGGAGATCGGAGAACAGCTGAAGGGATTGTTCGTTCCGGATAGGAAAGGACTGCAGAGAGAACTCGCAAGCAGGCAAGGACATGGCATTGGGTACCGTGCCGGCGATGCATTCCAGCATGAAGACATTCCCTGGAGTGACGTAGATGCGATGTACGGCCTGCCAAGCGAGGAAGTGGCTGAGAAGTATCTGACGCGTTGACAGGAGTGTGAGTGGGCGTACATTACGACGCCTGATCAGCCCGTGGTTGATTGCATGTCACTCACGGGCTGGGCAGATGCTGACATCCCGGTAAGAGGCCCACCCGAGGGTGTCAGGTTGCCTGGTTGGGACTCTCGTGCTCCTCCTTACGCGAGAGTCCCTTTTCAAATATTCACCTCCGCTCCGCGATGCCGCAAACGGGCGTTCCGAAGGAAATGAAGTTAAGTAGTGGGATTATGAACCGCTGAATTCCCAGTAGCTGAACTTGCTGATTTGATTGAAGGATTATTGTTGAGTAATTGAACTATCTGTTCGTCCCCTAGTGCTGACACATCAAAAGAGTAATGGATGTCACTACCATCATTCGAAATGAAGAATACATATTTCTTCAGTCCAATTTTAACACCGAACCTTCGCTCTATTCCTGTTTGAATATTTGCAAATATATTAATGTCACGAGTTAAGAAGCCATACTTCACAAGTGCATTCTCAAAATTAGGAATTAGTTCTTCTGGGCGAAATCGCTTTGATTTATCCAGATAAGTCTTTACCCATAAGAAAATGAGTCCCGCAGCTGTGCTCATGAAGACGACATAAGAGCAATGCTGTGCGGTCATTAAGAAAGGAGTCTCGGGAGTATGATTGATCTGAAGTGTTACAATGAACAAAAATGAAGCTATGCTAATTAGTTGAAGGCAGAACACAAGTAGTAACAAATTTCTCCTCCTTAACGGTTCTTTATTCATCTGCTTAAGAAACTTTGCAGAATCACTGGTATCAGACTTCACAAACAACTTCTCCTTAATGAATTGAATAATTTTCAGTTGAGCCTTATCTGTTCTGACAACAACTCGAGCAGTCTCCTGTAAATACGAAACCAGTGCAATTACACAAATACTCACTAGGAATGTAATTAGGTTTGTTAATATTAATAGTTGTGGCTCATAGAAGAAGCTGCCTATTTTTAATTGATTGCTGAACCCAACAGTTGTTGCCGCAATTAACTGAATTAATGATGGAAACAGTGCTACTAAGCCTGGAACTCCTTCGTTGCTCTTTTGTGCGGTCATAATTCTTAAGAAGAATAGGCCCCCGCTTGCGCGGGGGCCCTTGAGCTTAGAATCCCATCCCTCCCATGCCGCCCATCTCATCACCGCCGCCCGGCATCGCGGGAGCGGCTTCCTTCTTCTCCGGCTTCTCCACCACGGCGACTTCGAGGGTGAGGAACATGGCGGCGACCGACGCGGCGTTCTCCAGCGCGCAGCGCGTGACTTTCTTCGGGTCAATGACCATCGCCTTTACGAGGTCCTCGTACTTCTTCGAGACGGCGTTGTAGCCCACGTTGCCCTTCTCGCTCCTCACCTTCTCGACCACGACTGATCCCTCCACGCCGGCGTTGTTGGCGATGTGCATGCAGGGAGCGGAGAGGGCGCCCTGGACGATGTCCACGCCGATCTGCTCGTCCTCGTTCTCGGTCTTCACCTTGTCGAGCGCGTCGATGGCGCGGATGTAGGCCGTGCCGCCGCCCGGGACGATGCCTTCCTCCGCCGCCGCGCGCGTCGCGGAGAGCGCATCCTCCACGCGGTGCTGCTTCTCTTTCTGTTCGATCTCCGTGGCTGCGCCTACCTTGATCACTGCGACGCCGCCGGAGAGCTTCGCGAGGCGCTCCTGCAGCTTCTCGCGGTCGAAGTCAGACTTGGTCGTTTCGATCTGCGCCTTGATCTCCTTCACGCGGTCGGCGATGGCGCCCTTGGAGCCGCTGCCGTCGATGACGGTGCAGTCATCCTTCGTCGCCACGATCCTGCGCGCGGTGCCGAGGTCCTCGATGGTCGTGTTCTCCAGCTTCAAGCCGATCTCTTCGCTGATGACGCGTCCGCCCGTGAGGATGGCGATGTCCTTCAGCATCTCCTTCCTTCGGTCGCCGAAAGCCGGGGCCTTCACGGCGAGCGTGTTGAAGGTGCCGCGGAGCTTATTCACGACGAGCGTGGCGAGTGCCTCGCCCTCTACGTTCTCCGCGATGATCACGAGCTCCTTGCGGCCGCGCTGCGCGAGGCTCTCGAGCAGCGGGAGGATCTCCTGGATGGAGGAGATCTTCTTGTCCGTGATGAGGATGTACGGCTTCTCGAAGACGGACTTCATGCCCGCGGGGTCCGTGACGAAGTACGCGGAGATGTACCCCTGATCGAACTGCATGCCCTCCACGAACTCTTTCTCCAGTCCGAGGGTCTGTCCCGCTTCCACGGTGACGACGCCGTCCTTGCCGACTTCGTCGATCACTTCGGCGATGGCCGCGCCGATCTCGGTATCCTGCGCGGAGATGGTGGCGACGGCGGCGAATTCCTCCTTCTTGCTGACGTTCTTCTTGATGGACTCGAGGAACTTGTCCACGGCGTCCACGGCCTTGAGGATGCCGTTCTTGATGGAGATGGCGTTCTTGCCGGAACCCAAATGTTTGAGTCCTTCCTGCATGATGGCGTGGGCGAGCACCGTGGCGGTCGTGGTGCCGTCGCCGGCGGCGTCATTGGTCTTCGTGGCGGCCTCGCGGACGAGCTGCGCGCCCATGTTCTCGAAGGGATCCGGCAGCTCGATCTCCTTGGCGACGGACACGCCGTCCTTGGTGACCATCGGCCCGCCGTACTTGCGCTCGATGCAGACGTTGCGGCCCATCGGGCCCATCGTCGCCGAGACGGCCTGCGCCAGCTTCGCGACTCCCTTGAGGAGCTTCTCGCGGGCGTCATTACTGAAGATGAGGATCTTGCTTGGCATGGTGATGAAAGGGGAAAAGAAAAACTTCGCGGGAATTAAGATCGGACGATGCCGAGGACGGAATCCAGGTGGAGGACCTTCACTTCCACGTCCTTGCCGTTCACATCCTTGAGCTTCACGTCATCACCGGCGTACTTGCCGAAGAGAACCTTGTCTCCGGCCTTCACAAATTTGCTCGGATCGACGGAATCCTTGCCGATGCCGCCGGTGCCGACGGCAAGGACGACTCCTTCCTGCGGCTTCTCGCCGGAGGCGGTCTCGGGGATGACGATGCCCGAGGCGGTGGTGGTTTCTTTCTCGAGGGGATGGACGATAATGCGATCTCCGATGGGCTCAATGTGTACCGCGAGCTTCGGGAGATCCTTCTTCGCTGACGCAGCTGACATAGGGAAGAGGGGAAAGTGAAAGGGGAGATGGGTAATCCAGGCGGTGTTGGTATCACCATGGATTCCTTCATCAATTAGCAGTCAGGATTTTAGAGTGCCAGACGGTGAAGTCAAGAAATCCGGTGTAGCACAGTCACCGGATGACATCCGGAGTGTGCATCGATGGGCGCGGCGTCCTGCAGACTCACTTCAACGTCAGCGTCTTCAGCGTGGTATTGAAGAGCTGGAGGGACGAGTTGTAGCTGGCCGGCACATTCGTGAAGAAGAACACGCAGAGAGTCTTCCCCTTGATGAGGAATACCTGCTGTCCTTTCAGGAGGGAGCCGTCATCGGCTTTCTGTGTCACCGTCAGCACTTTCGTGGTGACTCCCGCGAGCTTGCCACTCTCAGACTTGACGACTTTGAACTGGAGCGAGCTCGGCATCTCGGCGAGCGTGGCACTGACGATGTCATCCAGCTTCACCGTACTCGTCGGCATCGTGGCCAGCGTCACCGTCATGAAGAATGTATTCGACTCTGAAGAGAGATACACATTCATCGCGCCTCCTTCTTGTGGGTCTTTCTCGGTTTTCCACGATGTGGGGTAGGTGAGTGTGAAGCCGTATGTCGGGAGCGAGAGGGTGGGGGTTGCCGCCTTACTCGACGACGACTTCGCGCGGACGCGCGTGGAACCGGCCTTCACTCCACGTGTCAGTGCTGCGGTGAGACCGGAAACCGTGGACTCATCCGGTGACTGAAACATTGTCGAAGCAGAGACAGCTACAACGACCAGCACGAGCACCGTTGATAGGCCGATGATGTGATGTTTGGAAAGCATGAGGACGATGCTACTGCTCCTTTCTATGATTGCAATAGCTCTTTTGGAGCCATTGGCACTTTCTCCCATGAAGAAGAGGAAGTGTTTCCTTGCCGAACGAATGGGAGAATGTAAAGTACATTCAACATGCGTCGACTCTCCATTGCCATCGTTGCTGCAGTGTTTCTTCTCTCCTGCTCGAAGCAGCCGAAGATCGAGGTGAAACGCAAAAACCGTCTGATTTCCTCCTCAATCATCGGGGGATACTTTCGACTGTACGACGGATCAATGCAGCCGATCAAAACGGGTTTGACGCGAGCGAAGACGGATGTCTGGAATCGGCTCCTGTCGCTCTCTCCCGGTACCGGACGCTACGACATGTCCGGCAGTTCTGTCGGGACGAGCGATGCATCGCTCTTTCGTTACGGCCGTATCGGGACATTGATTCCGGGAAATTCGGATGCGAACGCCGCCGGCTTGTCGGGTGCGAGAGCGGCTTCCGCGAACTTCCTCAAGAGCTTCCACGAGAAGTACGGTCACCTCCTCGCATCCGTTCCTCCCACTGGCAGTTCATCGAGTGGAGGAAGGAGCAGCACATCCGGTGGTGTTGGGGGGTGGGTATGGCGTGACGGAACATGGATGAAGAAAGGATCGAGTTCCGAAGCGGGCGGTGGTTCGGGCAAGGGGAGCAGCGAAAGGAGTTCTTCTTCCTGCTGCGGAACCGGTGCATCCTCCGGTGACGGATCCGGTAACGTGAATGGAGGTTGCACGTGCTGCTGGAGTGAGAATGGATGGGAGGATGGAAGCGGACAGGGAGATGGAAGTGGCAATGGACTAGCCCAAGGGAATGCAAGCGGGAACGGGAACGGACAAGGTGATGGGAGTGGGAATGGCGAAGGAGACGGAACTTCTCCGGAAAGCGGCACGGGCAGCGGCGCAAACGGTATTGCCTCCTTCTCCTGTGATCCCGGTTCCATGCTCCATTTGCTTGCACAGGATGGATCGTTCCCCTTCGGTCTCTGCATGCTGAACTCACCGTTTGCACCGCGGCTTGGAAACATCAATGATATACAGCTGTAGTTCGTTTCGCTTTCCGTGATCCTTCGCTACTCTGGATTCCATGAAGCGAAATGTTCTGATGGGAATTGTCGCCTGTTCGATCTTCATTCCCTTCGCGTGTGCGAGCGGAAGTGGGTCTCTCGCGGTGACGCTTCCTTCCTTCACGCAACAGTCTGTGCCGCAGGGCGCCCAACGCGTCCCGGTTCTCAAGGTTCGCCTCGAAGCGTCGTGTGCAGCGAGCGTGCCTGTCTCTGCCGTGACGGTCCGCCACAGTGGTCTCGGCTCGGTCTCGGATTTTTTGAGAGTCTATGTGATGGATGGTGAGAAGCGCGTCTCGGCCGTCCATGCAGTGCCGAAGAAGGATCCGCTCCGGATCCGGCTGCGTACGTACGTCGTCCCCGCATGTGAACGACGAGACCTGACGCTCTTTGCCGATATGGCATCCGATGCCGCTGCGGGCGGCGAACACCATTTCGATCTCGTGTCCGTTGACGCGAAGGGTGAGGTGACGACCGGCGGGCAGGCATCCTCAAGCGCTTCGCGTCTCCGCGTCACGCCGTCGTCGACGCAGTTCTCGGTCCGCATCGAGTACCGTCCCGTCTTGACGCCCGTCTACTGGGGCACGGACAGGATCGTCGCCCGCTTGCTCCTCTCGGGAGGATCGTCAGCGGATCAGGAAGTGACGGCCATCACCTTCACCAACGACGGTTCCGCTCATGATGCGGACATGCAAAATATCTACATGGAAACATCCAGTCATCAGCAGCTCTCCGAACCCGTTGCCCAGATGGATGGCCGCACGGTTCGTATCGTCTTCGATCCGCCTCTGAAGCTGCAGCGCAATGCCGCGAAGCTCCTGCACCTGCGTGCCGACGTCCGTGCGAGCGCTTCGCATACCATCGAGTGGACCATCGACGAGCCTTCGGACGTGGAGGCGCGGACGGCCGGGAGGAGGTGAGGGATTTCGCCGCTCATCGAACATCAAAACATGCGTCACACCCGGCCGTGCTTGACGTGGACGAAGAAGATCCTAGACTCGGCATCCATTTTCTTCCCTTTGTTATGAGCACACTGAATGTTGCCGTTTGTGATTGGGGCGGAAGCAACACCCGCTCCTGCGTCCTGGAGAACGACGGAAAAGATCTCCATCTTGCTGAAGGCACGTCCGTCATCCTGAACACCGAAGGTATGACAGATATCGATACTGTTCTGGATCGTGGGATCGGAGCTTCGATCAATCGATACAATGGTCGAATTCACGGCGTATCAACGGCATTTGCGGGTCCCATCAAGGATCACCGCCTGGTGCGAAAAGCTCCGAACATTCATTGCTTCACGGGATTTCCCTTCGATCTGGGCGGGAAATTGCGCGACACGTTCCAGGTCCCCGCTGTCGTCGGCAATGACCTCGAAGATGCGACGATGGAGGAGCTTCGGGCCGGAGCGATTCAGGGAATGGGGAATGCTCTCGTGGAGAATGTCGGGACGGGTTGGGGGGAAGCGTACGTCCTCGACGGGAAGGTGCACCCGACGGAAGCCGGTCATGCGTGGCTTCCCACGGATAGAACATTCGGGAAGTCTTGCGGCTGTGGAAATCAGGATTGCGTCGAATCGAGTCTCAGTGGAGGAGCGATCAAGCGTCGCGTACTCGAGATTTGCCAACAGAGGAGTCTCAAGATTCCTGAGGGGACGCATCCCTGCGCATTCCTTGATCAGGAATTTCTTTGCGGCACCCCTTGGGCGGTAGAACTGTACAACGAACTTGCGTTTAAAATCGGGAACGTCATCGGAGGCAATCTGAACCGGTTTCCGGAGATTGAAGGAATCGCATACATGGGGAGCTTCATGGAGTGTGCGATGAGGATGCAATCATTCAGAGATCGCATGCGCACTGCCATGCTAAAGCGATCAATGTTTTTGAGCGACCATGAAGCCATTCCGATCCGGGAAGTGCAGGGACCGAGGATCGACGGCCAGTACGTGGGTGCCATGTACGGAGCGGCAAGCAGCTGGAAATATCTCAAGGAAGAAGGTCGCGCCACCGAGTAGTTGTTTTTGTTGCATGTATATGGTGCCGACGGAGAGACTCGAACTCTCACATCCTTGCGGATACACGCTCCTGAAGCGTGCGCGTCTACCAATTCCGCCACGTCGGCCTACAGTTCTGAGAAGAAGGAACGTTCATGTGCTTTCTGTGAGCGGTCCTGAGCGAAGTCGAAGGGCCGCCACGTCGGCATGGGGGAACTCTAGCAGTTTTGTGAAGGAAATGAAGCTCGGCAAAATGTCCCTTTACTTCCTCCTCGCTATTCCTACAATCCACCCACATGACTTCCTATCCACAACAGCGCGACCTACGTGCAGAACGTCAGTTCAATCAGGAATTCCCACAACGTCTTTCCCCGGAAGAATTTTTTCTCCTTCAGTCTCTCCGTGATGGAACATTCAAGCGTGCAGCTCAGGCGATGGACTCGCAGGAGGGAGAAAGGGATAGGGTATGAGACGTTCATGCATGTGCAGCTTCCGTTCCTGGAGAATCATTCCAAACAACTTTAATGAAATTCGGATCGTGATACTTTTCCGGATCTTCTTGAAATCGGTCACGTTGAGAATGCTTGTACTGGTTCATCATGGACTTTCGATAATATTCGTTAAACGTGATATTGGATTTAACCCATTCTCGTATGCTTGTTAAGTCTCTCAGCTCTTCTTTCGGTGGAGCAATACGCGGTGCATTCTTTCCGAGAGCCACGCGAATTCTATCGTCAGGCATAGTGCGCACATCAGCATTGGTGGCACCAAATGCGTACGTTGAATCGTTAAAGTTTATGGAAAACTGAACATCGTGGCGCTTCGTGTCAGCCAGTGTGCTCGCACAGCCGTCCAGACACTTCAGCAAATACCCGCCCTGGATACTCACATTGGCATGGGGACGAAGAGTGTTTCGAAGCAGCTCGACCGTGTCGGGTTTCAGACGTCCTTGGTCTGTTTCGATAGAATCCGTGACGACTGCTGATGTATTTCCAAACGAATGCAACATTGCATCCATGATTTTCTGTTCCTCTGGATGGGAAAGTGAGCGACGCGGCATGACGTAAATGCGCAGACTGCTTGTATCATGAGCCGCCAACGCGTCCAATTCCTGAACAGTGTCCATCAAGTACATGTATGCCTGTGGAAGTAAGTCGGGATCGGCCTGAATGGCAGCAGTTGCTCTCGCTGCTATGTCGACGAGTTTGGATTCGATATATCGGTGAATATTTCCCTGAGACTGCTTCCAATACTTCATGTTGTCTTCTTCGTCCAAATCTGCAAAGGAGTACAAAGGATGGATACAAATTCGCACGTCTGAATACCGTGAAATTTCAGAAGGAAGAAGAGATTCCAATCGTGGCAGAGGCCAATCGCCACGGTGAAGAATGTCTCGGGAGACGCTATCCAGAACCTTCGAAACATGTTCTTGAAGAGCAGGGGGATGTTCAGTATTTGGCAGCACCGTAGAAATATTCAAAGGATGGTTGTTGTTCTTCGCAATCGTGACGCAATGAAGAAAGCCCTTTCTGTACTGCTCCAAGTGATTTTCATGAAGTAACGAATCGATTTTGTGAGTATCTTCAGAAGTAAGTTCAGCCTTCATATTTGCATCAACACCTTCATTCTTCGGATTGAAAGCGTTCCGAGCAGCCAGTGATTCCTGTATTGATTCCAACCGTTTAGTATACCAAATATCACATGTTTCGAATAGTTGTATGTAACAGCTTGTTGTTTGGCAGGGATACCTATTCTTGATGATGTCTTGAGGGCAGAGAATCATGATGTAGTATGCCGGCCTATGAACGCTCAATCCCTTACACGCTGGTCCGGATACCTTCTGCTCCTCCTCTTTGCTTTCGCCATGCTCGTACGCGGGGGGAAGGGGATTGAAGCCACATGGCTGCTTGCGGGAATCGGGTCGGTCGTCGTCATCGGTTCGATTCTTTTTCGTGAGAAGAAGGAGAAGGACATAACGCCGGAGCTGTGGCTCACGGGCATGCTCTTCGTCGCCTGGACGATCGTGAGCTTCCTGCTTTCCGCCACGCGCAACTACGGCCTCGACGAGGTCCTGCGTGATGCGACGCTGATCCTCCTCACGTTCTGGATCATCCGGCACGCTGACGCGAGCGGGACGAAATCCTTCATGCACTTGTTCCTCAGGGTATTCATCGCCTTCACGCTCCTCGCCTGCGCCGTCGGCATGGCGGTGTACGTGCTGCAGCCGGTCAATCGCCTCGTGGGTACCTTCTTCTACGTTCGATTCTCCCGCGACTACTGGCCCAACGCCTTCGCCGAATACCTCCTCCTCGCATGGCCGGTCGTCCTGTGGTGGGCATCAGAGGTCACGAAGAAACGAGTACGAGCTCTTCGTTTCGTGCTTTTGGGTATCGTGCTTGGCTGTCTCCTCCTCACATTCTCCCGCGGGGCGTTCATCGCGTTCGTCGGGCAGGTTTTTCTGCTGGGGTTCTTCCGCTGGCGCTCCGGAATCTCGATGCGTGCAGGCTCGCTCTGGAAATCACTGGTCGGAATCGCGGTCGTTTCCGTCGCCGTGTTCTTCGCGATGAATGCGCTGCGTTCGCCCTTCTTCCCCGTGCAGTCCGTGGAGAAGAAAGTCACCTTCACCGCGGAGGAAGGGTCCACTTCCTTCACGGAGCGCCTCAGCTTCTTCTCGCAGTCACTCACGCTTTCGCAGGAACACCCCTGGTTCGGGTGGGGCCCGTACAGCTTCCGCTTCGTTCAACCTCGCCTGCAGACAGAAGTGCTTGCCACATCGGACCACCCGCACAATGTCTTCCTCAAGCTCGCACTCGAGAGGGGATGGCCCGCCGCCCTGCTGTTCCTCGCGTTCCTGACGCTCATCCTGTGGCCCGGCTTGCACACAAGTGTCTCGAAGAAGACAGACGCGATGGACTTCGCAACAAGCTACCGTCTCACGATCGTTCTCGGCGTCCTCGCGCACAACCTCATCGATTACAATCTCCAATTCCTCGCAGTGTCACTACCGTTCTTCATCGTCTTCGGCTTCCTCGGGAAGCCTTCGCCGCGAGCGCTTCGTCCATTCCTGCGTGTGTCGATGCGTACGTTGGAATGTGCTCTCGCTATTGCGATTCTCGTTGTCGCGCTCTGGGAAGGACAGTTCCTCGTTACCTCCGCACTCGGAAGGCGTGAGGAGGCACGTGAGAACATTCCCGGCGCGCTGTCGTGGTATGCACGGAGCGTTGATTCTCTCTTCCCGCGCGATGTGCAGCTCTCGCGAGCGCGGTACCTTGTCAAACAGAATGCATTCATCGATGCGGAGAATGCACTTGGTGAGTACCTTCGGGGAAATGCGGAAGATGCGCGCGCGTGGAAGCTTCTCGGAGAGATCCAGTTGCAGATGCAACGCCGGGAGGAAGCCGTTCGATCGTTGGATCAGGCGTACGTGCTCGGCAAATGGAACGATGCAGGGATCGCATTTGACGAATTGAAGGCCCTCTTATCCGCGAATGACACGAATCGTATTCAGAAGCTCAAGCCGTCGGTTCTTCAGTTGATCACGAAGTACGCACGGGCGCTCAATGACAATACGCACTACATCGCACTCTCGCAGAACCTGGAGCAGTACATGGAGCTTTCGCGCGTTGCGGGCGCTGTGTATCCGGACGATGCACCAACGATCATGCAGACTGCCGTTGCGATACGCGACAAGGCGGTACAGATGAGAGGGCAGTCAAAGGTGCAGAAGGGCTACCTTTGGTGATTGAGGAGCTCAAGAGCGAGGATTCAGTAACGAGGCGTTCATGAATCCTTCAAAAGGAATATCGATTCGGACTATGTACCAGAATCATGTCAACTATTGATTGAATTGGGGCTGGTATGTCAGGAACATCTGAGGATGCATCGCAGATGAATATGTGATTACAAAAAAAATTGTTTCAAATCCCTCCCCGTCGCGGAAGCGAGGGTCTGAGATGGGGTGTGTCTTTGGCGCGAGCTGCATTCTTTCGCGCCGGCCACTTGGCTCACTCCTTTCCGCCCTAACCAAGGGAAGGAAGTCTCACCACCATGCAGAGGAGCAAAAGGGTGATGAGCGCCGCGTGCAGATACACGGGGCGGAGTGAAGCTCGGTAGGTGAATTGCTTCACGCGTTTTATCATAGGCCTCCGGAAGGGAGTGCGGCAGTGTACGGATGAGCTTCCCGGTGTCCAGTAGTATTTGACTATTAGTACTTTCGATTGAATCGTATACTCTATGTTCTACAATCGAGAATTCGTCTGCAGATATTTGATCGCAGCCCTGATATATACATATAACAACGAACAAAAGAATTGCTCAAAAGCAAGAGAAATCATGATGTTCAATGGTTGCGGGATCCCATGAATAATGTGAATTACCCTACTCAATCAATTACCAACCTTCTTTGAACGAAGGATGGTCGGAGCGAAAGGACCCTTCGTCGGCCTTCGCCTCCTCAGGGCAAGCTTGAACCGGCGAATAGCCTTGCTTTCTTCTCCCGACGCCATCCTTTGATTTCTCTGGCTGCCGCTTCTATTCGTGTCTTGAACTCTTCATGCCAATGCATCTTCTTGAATGCATGCTTCTTCGTGTAAGCACATGCCACTTTTCCTCGATGCCCAAGCAGTCTCCTCTGCAAGTCATTGGTATGACCCACGTAATACGAACCGTCATCAAGTTCAATGATGTACACCGAATACAGAGGGCCAACGAATATAATGGCTTGCCATGAGGATTTGCTTCACAAATCCGAATGGTCGGGGCGAAAGGACTTGAACCTTCGACCTCACGGTCCCGAACCGTGCGCTCTAGCCAACTGAGCTACGCCCCGACGTTTGGATGGTACCACAATATGGATGGAGAAAAACAATCCCTCTGCCGTAGCATCATTTCAAGCATCACACCCTTCTGTTACTATGGGATCGCATTTCCCCCAAGTCTTCATGAAGATTCGTCCCCTCTACATTGTCATAGCCGTCGTCGTCCTCCTTGGCGCATGGATGATGACGGGATATAACGGATTCATTTCTTCCCAGCAATCGGTGAAGACGGCATGGGCGCAGGTGGAGACCACCTACCAGCGTCGTTTCGACCTGATCCCCAATGTGGTGAGCACGGTGCAAGGGTCGGCTGACTTCGAGCAGGGCACTCTTACTGCCGTCACACAGGCCCGCACGCAGTGGCAGCAGGCCGGATCCGTGAGCGGCAAGGTGGCCGCAGCGGAGCAGTTTGATTCCGCGCTCTCCCGTCTCCTCGTCACCGTCGAAGCATATCCGACCCTGCAGAGCACGCAGGCATTCCGCGATCTCATCACGGAGTTGGAGGGAACGGAAAACCGCATCGCCGTTGCCCGTCGCGACTACAATACGGCCGTACAAGAGTACAACGTACGCGTGATGCGCTTCCCTGCCAGAATACTCGCCGGTCTTTTCGGTTTTAGTGCTGAGACGATGTTCGAGGCAACACCCGGTGCAGAGGTCGCACCGAAAGTGAACTTTGGCAGTGCAGCTTCGCAGGCGTTCTCCTCGTAATGTTTCTTCTTCGCACCATGACATTCTCTTCGACGCTCCGGCGTTCTCTTCTCATTGCGTCATTCCTGTGTGTGCTGCCGACCGCGGCGCTCGCATTCATTGTTCCGCCGAATGACGGATTTGTGACGGATACAGCAGGGGTGATCACAGCGGAGCAGAAAGCGGAACTGGATGCTTCGCTCAATGCGTACCGGACGAAGACCAGCAACGAGATCGCCATTCTGCTCGTGAAGAATCTCGGTGGAGAGGTGATTGATGATGTCGGGGTGCAGGTGGGACGGGCATGGGGGGTTGGCGCAAAGCAGAAGAACAATGGCATCCTCATTCTCGCCTCACTCGAAGACCGACAAGTGACGATTCAGACGGGATACGGTCTCGAAGGTGCGGTGCCGGATGTCGTCGCGAAGGGTGTGATCGATGAGGACATCGTCCCTGCGTTCCGGGATGCGAAGTACTTCGAAGGGCTCGTGGCGGCCACGGAAGCGCTCGAGAAACACATTGGCGGTGAGTACACGGCGGACAGGTACACATCGGGTGAGGATGGCGGATTCGTCCCATTCCTTCTCTTCCTTGCCTTCGTAGGGTTGCAAGCGCTCTCCGCGTTCCTCGGCCGTACGAAATCCTGGTGGATGGGGGGTGTGATCGGAGGGGTCTTCGGAGTCGTTCTCGCCGGATTCTTCAGCTGGTGGTTCTCCATCCCGCTCCTCATCATTCTCGGTCTCATCTTCGACTACATTGTGTCGCACATGACTCATACGAAACGCCGAGGACGCTGGTGGGGTGGGGGATTCGGAAGTGGCGGGGTCGGGGGGGGGATTGGCGGGGGGGGGAGAAGGGGAGTGGGAGGGGGGGAGGTATAAGATAACCTACAAGTGCGAGAAGCAGGGCAATAATTAATCCTGCGCCTCCCTTCTTTCCCCTTCCTATCCTGCCGAACCGCATTGATCTGAATAATGCTTCAGAGACAAATGCAAATATTCCAACAAACACTATTGAGATTATGAGCAATCTTACATCCCGATTCCTTATATGAGTGAGTTCATGTGCAATAACTGCTTCAAGCTCTTCGTCATTTAACTTATTGATTATTCCATTAGAAAGAGAGACGGAAAAAGTCCTTGAGTCAATTCCGCTGGCAAAAGCATTCAAAGAATCATCCTTAATAATATTGATT
>JBAYHG010000003.1:0-146806 GCA_041666245.1 Candidatus Peribacteraceae bacterium | reverse complement strand
GGAGGAAACCAGGATGACACGCTCAATGGCGGAGAGGGAAATGACACGCTCAGCGGCGGAGACGAGAACGACACGATCAACGGTGATGCCGGTGATGACACACTCAATGGAGGAAACGACAACGACACGCTCTACGGCGGCGAGGGAGTGGACTTGCTCCACGGCAACGAAGGAGACGACACGTTGAATGGCGGGAACGGCAACGACACCCTCAAGGGCGAGAACGGCAACGACACGCTTAATGGAGATGCCGGCGATGACATTCTCGAAGGCTCTACCGGCGGTGACACGCTCCACGGTGGCGAAGGAGTGGATTCCCTGAAGGGTGGTGCGGGCGACGACTTCCTCTACGGCGAGGGCGGCGATGACACCCTCCTCGATGGAGGCGACGGCAACGACACCCTGGACGGCGGGGACGGAAACGATCTCCTCAAGGGACAGGCTGGCGACGACTCGCTGTTCGGCGGCGCGGGCAATGACACCCTCGAGGGACAGGCAGGAACGGACACTCTCAAGGGAGGCTCCGGCGACGATTCCCTCAAGGGCAATGACGGCGACGACACACTCTGCGGATCGAGCGGCACCGACACTCTCCTCGGCCAGAATGGCAATGACCTCCTGGACGGCGGCCTCGGCAACGACACAGTGACCGGCGGCAACCACGACACGAACCCCCCCGGCGACACCTGCAACGGCGAGACCCGCACGCAGTGTGAGACTTTCGACGTCCCAATCCCGGCCTGCGAAGAGAGCAGCTCATCTTCCTCCAGCAGCTCCAGCTCCTCAGGCAGTGACGCGGACGGTGATGGCATCCTGGACAGTCAGGACAACTGCCCCTCTGTGGCGAACCCCCCTCAAACGGATGCGGATGGGGACTTGGTGGGAGACGTCTGCGACAACTGCCCCTCGAACGCGAACGCCGATCAGGCGGACAGTGATTCTGACGGCATCGGAGATGTCTGCGACTCCAATTCCAGCTCCTCCAGCTTCTCGAGTTCGAGTTCCAGCTCCAGCAGTTCTTCCTCTTCTTCCGAGTGCACGCCCGGTGAAAGTTCGCTCGTCGCGTACTGGAATCTCGAAGAGGGAGAGGGAACGAACGCCACCGATTCCACGGCGTACGTCAACGCCGGCTCGCTCCAGAACGGGGCGGCCTTCACCTCTGATGCCCCAACCCTCACCTTCGTCAACAACGGAGCCGCATCCTTCGCAGGCTCAAATGACGTCATCCAGGTTTCCGACACGACGGGACTTGGGTTCGATACCTCCGATTCTTTCTCGGTCTCCGCATGGGTGAAACCGACGTTCTTCAGCGGATTCCAGACGATCGTGCACAAGATCGACGATACGGTCGGCGCACGGAACGGCTACCTCCTCACGCTCAATGAAGGAGTGCCCGAGGTCTGGATCATCAGTGACTACTCCGCCAATAACTACCTGCGCGTTCCCGCCTCCGGCGCTCTCCAGACAGCGGCATGGAGTCAGGTCGGCTTCAGTTACGACGACTCCGGTTTGGCTTCCGGCGTGAAAATCTACGTCAATGGAACCGATGTGACCGGCTCTCCGGCCATCGATAGTCTGGATGGTTCCATCACCAATGAGCAACCGTTCGAAATCGGCGCTCGCTCGGGAGCGGGCATCCAGGCCTTCGTGGGCAACATGGATGACGTTCGCGTCTACTCCGGCGCCCTCGGCAGCAATGCATTTGCCAATCTCGCTTCCGGCATGTGCTCGAGCGGTGATAACGGCATCTGCAGCGCAAGCAACCCGCCGGCCGAGTGGGCGATCTACAAGAACGGCTTCTACTGGGCATGGGCGAGCCCCTGCGACGGTGGATGCAGTATCTCGGATCCAAGCAAAGTCTCAGGCTGGAGATATGCAACAGAGGAGGAATGGGGACTCCGGCCGGCCCCGTCCGACTTCATGGTTGACGACACACTGATGTGCGCCTCGCGGTACTTCGATGACAGACACACGCACTGCGATTTCGGCGATGCTGAATCCGGTGCCCTGACGAGCAGACCGCAGGGAGGTTCGCAGGAATCATGGTTCATCTACGATTGCGATGCGAGTAGTTCCTCTTCCAGCAGCTCCACCTCTTCCAGCTCTTCCAGTGAATCCTCGAGCAGCAGCTCCGAAGAGTCCTCGAGCAGTTCACAATCCAGCTCACCTCCCCCGCTCCAGGGATTCTCTCTCCCCACACCCACGGGCTCCAACGGCCAGGGTCGGGGTCGGGGATCGAACGTGATGGGCGGCGTCGCGCAATTCCTGCGTGGAATGCTCGGCGGTACAGTGGCTCCGGGTGGCTTTGGAGGTGGCGAGCGCCCTCTCTCTTCGGAACAGCTCGCCTATCTCTGTAGCATCCAGCGGGCTCTCCCCGTGGATGCATCGAGCGCCTTCCTGGATGTCGTCGCGAAGATCGTCGCGAAGACGCTCGGCGGTTCCGCGTCCGCCTCCTTCATCCGCGCGCAGCTCGAAGACCCAACGCTCTGCGGTAGCATCTCCGCCTCTCTGCGCCCGGTTTCCCGGAGGGCCTCTGCCGTCGCGCAGCCCTTCCATGTGTCTCGCGAGGGTATCCCCTACTCCAGCAATGTCCTCTGGAACAAGTGCATCCGCGGCGACGTGATCACCCCGCAGGATATCAAGGCCAACCCCGACAAGGACAAGAACGGTTCCCCGCGCGAGTGCGGCTTCTACTTCCAGAAACAGGTGTGGTGGCATCCGGACAACCTGATCTACTTCACCTACAATGCGAAGACGAAGGAGCTCACCGTTCCTCCGGGCTGGACGATCGTGAAGGACGTCGCGACTGCCCTCCGGTGAACGTCCTGAATACTGAGGAATCAAAGTCCCCCGCAAGAAAGGAACGCGGGGGATTTTTTTCATGCATGGGAGGGCCACCTACGGTGTCCCTCCCATGGACCCACCCTTCCCTTAGCGGAGCGCTCCAGCAGCGGGACCCGCGACCCATTCGACGGGGCTCAGGGTCTCCTGGGAGAAACACAGTTCCAGAGGTTTGGGTCGTCCTGAGTGCAGTCGAAGGACGAGACCCGCTGCTTCGCGCAAATTGTTCAATTGTTTGTGTGTATTTGTTTCTTTCGAAAACAGAAACAACACACGGCGAGGCCACGCAACCGGGGGGTGAAGGGGCGTGTGGAGCGGAGAATGTTGCGCGGGGCGTTTTCTTTTTGCCCTTTCTTTGTCGCCTGACAAAGAAAGGGCGGACAAATGTCGCCCTTCGATGAACCGGTTCCGGACGGCCAGGGAGGAAACGGTGAGGAAGGACCGGAGTCTTGGCGCGCGGTGCGCTCTCTTTGCTACTTTCTCTGTCGGGCAGACAGAGAAAGTAGGATCTCTCGCCTAGAGAAAGAAAGGGCGTCCCCACGTGTCACATTTCGACTCCGCTCAATGTGACACACTCGCTCTACCCACGGATAAACGTGATCGGATTCACCGTCCACCGCCTCACCGCCTCCCTCGACGGCACCGAAGTCGTCGTGTAGGGCACATGCACTTCTCCGGGCTCTCCACGGTCGATCTGCAGGTGCAGATGCGGCCCGCTGGTGCTGCCGGTCATGCCGACGGCCCCGAGAGTCTGGCCCGAACGGACGGTGTCGCCCTCGTGCACGGAGATGCTGCCGAAGTGGCCGTAGATGGAGTAGTACGCGCTGCCATCGGGCATGCGGTGCTCGATGATGACGTGCAGACCGAGGAGGCCGCTGTTTCCCGCGTACCGCACAATGCCGCCACCGACAGCCCCGATGGGTGTCCCGAGCGCCAGCTTCAGATCTATCCCGGGATGCGCTCCGGTGAACTCCCCCGCATCCAGATCGTACGCACCGTAGTACCGCGTGGAGTAGAAGAGCTTGGCTGTAAGGGAGGAGATCTCCTCCGGCGTCCGCCGGTCCTCCAGATCCGATACGGGAATGGTGAGGACCGAGAGGTCGTACCTGGGGATGGAAACGAAGTCCGTTCTCTCCATCTGCGCGTAGGAACGGTCCCACTCCGCAGGCGTCGTCATCGCCCCCCAGTTCGGCACTCTGCTCACAGGGAACAAGGCGGAACCGAAGACGGGGAATGCTTCCGTGGATGACGGACTGGCCGGCACAACGGGCTGCGGAGCGGAGGAGGAAGAACCGACAGCCGAGGACGAAGCGGCAGCGGCCGATGAACTGGTCGGAGAGGGAGCCGGAAGAACGGAAGACTCGGAGGAAGAAGAGGAAAATGCGACGGAAGAATATGCCGGTGACGGGGCCGGAGGAGCGGATGACGGCACAACCAACTGCGGGCCCTCTGAAGTTGAGAAGGATGAAGACGCCGAGGAAGACACTGATGCCGCTGCAGAAGTGGCCGAAGAGACGGCTGACTGCGGCACGAGCGCCGGAACGCGCTCGACGGGAGGAACCAGAACGACACCGGATGCGCTCGGCGCAGCGGGATGGATGACGGTGCCGCCCGACTGCGAAAGCGCAATGAGTTGCGCACGCAACACCACTGACCGGCGGTAGCGCCGATAGATCACGCGCTGGAGAATGGGGTCCTGCACCTGTACCGGAACTCTGGCCGACCATGCACTCCACGAATGAACGGTGAGGGAGAGATTGACCGTGAACGCAGCGAGTGCGAAGGCAAAGATGGCACGTACGCCTTTGTGCGTATGGAGCCTCGCCCGAAGCCAGCGGAGACGCTTGTTCATGTGTGTTTGTACGTATATATATTATACTATATTTTGACATATTTAGTAAGTCATTTCATACTATTAATCATAGAGAGAAGATATCGACTTTTTGGCTTCCTGAAGAGCAATTCTAAATATCCCCAACAGGCAGTTTGACGTCAAGGCGCAGACACTTTAGCTTGCGTGCTCATGAGCATGACCTCCCCCACCCATCGTCCCCCCACTCCCTTCGAAAAAATTGATGCAGCCATGAGGGATCTTTCGAATACCACGAGTGACCCCAAGGCAGCCGCTGGGGCGCTGGAAAAGCTGCTCAATGAGGTAGGTGAACAGAACATCCCATCCCGTGATCATGCGGCACAAAACATCGGTGCGCTCAATGCGGGCACTCTGGCGAAAGTGATCGAAGTGCTGAAGGCACAGCTCGAAGCTCCCTCCCGCTACACACAGAGACTCTGTGAGATGCTGGAAAGAGTCCCGACGGACGGTGCTGCTGCCCCCCTCCTCGACACATTGCATCAGCTCACGAAGGACATGGACTACGGAGTGATAGAGGGGCAAGAAGAACAGGAGCAGTGGAAGCTCCATAGCGTCCTGAAGCTCCTCCTGCGTAGCAGCAGAGAGAGTGGCCGGAAGATGGGTGAAGCCTTCTGGTGTGCGCAGGCGGAGAGATTGCCGGGGGAAATAGGAGTGTCCGTCCGCTTCTGGGGCGTGGCACAGGATGTCTCACTCGAACGAGCCATCCAGCTCCTCGACGTTCGCTTCGCCTACACAATCCTGATGAATGCCAAAGGACGTTTCGGTACAAAGGCACTTGTGGCAGCTCTTCATGCAAATCCCGACAAAGAGAGTCAGCTCCAAGGAATGAGTTGGTACGGAGCACTCCAGCAAGAATCAAGGGAAGAGATGGGGGAAGCCGCGTAAATCTATACGAGCGGGCCCCATTCACGTACTACTTCCGCCCCGGAGACGGCAGTTTCGCCGCATCGTCGCCCGCCGGTAGCGTCGCGCCCGATCCGACCCCCTGCCACGGGCACCCGCGCGAAGCATCCCACCCTTTCCCCATCATGCCACCGAACGCACCCTGCCCCCACCTCCCGAAGCGGCCCGAGGAGGATGTGAAGGCGAAGGAAGTGATGAGACAGACGACGATACCCGCGAGGAGCAGGATCCACCCCCACTTCCAGAGCATGTGCTCGGAGAGCTTCTTGCCGGACCACATCAGGAGGAACACGACACCGACCAGCGCCGCGATGGCACCGATCACATGGAAGCCGGACATCGCGAAGAAGGCATGACCGGGGAAGAATGAGGAGGAGAACATCATGTGAGAGAAGGGAAGAATCGAAGGAAATATACACTCATTCTTGCCTCTGCGTTCTTCGGTACTGGTATTTTGATTATTCGCAACACGCAGGGTCCGACCCTGCGATGCCACAAAAATAACTCGTGCGAAGCAGCGGGTCTCGCGGGCCCCGCTGCTGGAGCACACCGCTGAGGGAAGGGTGGGCTCGTGGGAGGGACACCGTAGGTGGCCCTTCCACGCGGAAAACCGGGAGACAGCAGAGCTGCCATCTCCCGGTGATTTCCTCTCCTCGACCCAAAGGAGAATGTCGCGTGCATCCGACTAGGACGTGCCCTGCGGCTGTGCATCGGACTCGACAGGCGCGGCGGATGTCGCGGACGCGGGTGCCGGCGCGGCGGAATCGATGGGTGCAGCTTCCTCTACGACCGGCGGATTCTCGAAGAACATCCACTCGAACTCCTGGTCGGTGGGTTCGCCATCAAACCCGAAACAGATATCGGCGGTGATATCGTCCCGGTGTCGAAGCACCCAGACGATCCGACAGTTTCTCCAGGGCATGTCGAGCGTCCGGAGAGCCTCGAAAAGGCCTTTGCCGCCGATTCTCTTGTCCCGCACATAGATCTCGTGCCAATCGTGGCGCACATTCCAAGCCTGCTCGATGTCCTCGAGCGTGATCCGCTCCGGAACTTCGACGCGCAACGTCGCGTCTAGTTTCTTCGCGATGAAGTACGTGATCACAAGCAACCGGCCCCACTGGGCTACGCGGAGCTCATGATCTTTCCCTGGGGATCTCAACACCAGCACTCGGACAGACGGTTTTCCCATGGTCGGGACCTCCTTGAGGGGGTTGTAGGGAGAGGAACTGGCCCCTCACCGGATCTGAAAATACGGAAAGGACCAGATGACTCCCTACGGAGAATTTTGAAAGAACGAAGCGAGACATTCTACACTCCTTTCCGCAGGCAATCGACCCCTTGGAAGGCGGAAAACTGCTAAAATAAGCGCTCTCCTATGGATCTCTCCGCATATCAGGCAATTGTCAGAGACGCCCTCGACGCCCTCCCCTCGCGCCTGCGCGAAGAACTGAAGGACGTCGCCATCGTCATCGAGGCGAGACCCGAAGACCGGCCGGACGGGAATCCGCTCAAAGACGGCCGACTCCTCCTCGGCCTCTACGAAGGCACTCCCCTCACCTCCTGGGGGCGGGACTACAGCGGAAAACTTCCCGACAAGATCACGATCTTCCTGGAACCGATCCTGCGAATCGCACGGTCGGAGGAAGAAATCCCGCACATCATCCGGGAAACCGTGTGGCATGAAGTGGGGCACTACTTCGGCTTGGACCATACGCAGATTCGGAAGATGGAGGAACGGTGGAGAAAGGGCAGAAAACTGCTCGATTCCTCATTGTGAACGAGAAGGAATTTCGTATACTTTCCCTGCGTTGGAACGTTTCGTTCTTTTTCCGATCGGCCCTATCGTCTAACGGTTAGGACACGGGATTCTCATTCCCGTAATCGGGGTTCGATTCCCCGTGGGGCTGCCATTCTCGTGAAGGACAAACATTCGAGTAGTGCGGGCTGCCAACTACACCAACGTCCTGCACGCTCCCCATGATTCATGTAGAATCTTTCCCATGCAAAAGATTCACATCGAGCAGCACACGCTCACGGGCGGCCTCTGGTTCGCCCTCTGGCTCTTCACCATCGGCTTCCTCAAGCTGAGCTTCTGGAAGGGCGTCCTCGCGCTCATCCTCTGGCCGTACTACATCGGGGTCGCGGTGAGCGGGTTGCTGCAGTGAAAGAGACTTGCGGTTCGCACATCCCTTCGCGCATCATACCCGGCAAGGACCTTCCCTCCTTGCTCTATGACCGACTCCTCCACCCGCCGAGGTGTTCTGCACTCTTCGTGGGCCCCCTTCCTATGGGCGCTCCTCTTCCTCGCGATCTTCGTCGCCGTGTTCTATCTCCAGAAGCCGACGACACTCCCCGTCAATAACGGTACGATCAAGGAGATTTTCGCTACGTACGGCGCAGCTTCCGGCGCAATCGTCGCCCTTTTGGGAATACTCGTGATGTACATTCTTGCCCTCGTGAAACGTCTCGTGGGGCTTCGGAAATTCCCCATTCTGAATCCAGTCGTCATCTTCGCGGTCGCGTTCTCCGGGTTCGTTTTCGGCTGGGAGCTGCTGTATGTGGAACCGACCTACACCGACATCGCCCGCGCGATCATCGGATACCTCGGACGGCCGCTCTTCTATGCGTCCGGCATCATCAGCGCTCTCGCGCTCGTGTGGTTCCTCATCATCCTCCTGCGTCCGCTCCTCCGTCGCCACTGAATTCTTCTGCTTCCCCCATCATCATGAACAAGCTCCTGCGAACCGGTTTTCTCCTCTCGCTCCCGCTCCTTCTCACGGGCTGCATCGGCGAGCTCATGGGCGTGGTGTGCGATTTCCTCCCCGACGCCGATCACTGCTACCAGGGTGCCGCCATCCAATCCGGGCAAGTGGAGGAGTGCGAGAAGATCAAGGGCGAAGGGTTCAAGGGCAGCAATCCGCCCCGCGACAAGTGTTACCTCCTCATCGCGGAGAACACGGGTGACTACTCCGCCTGCGACCAGATCAAGGGCGGCCCCATGTCCTACTCCCGGGAGGAGTGCATCCTGGGCGCGGCGATGAAGCACGAGGATCCTGCGGGGTGCAAGAAGCTCTCGGGGAGTTCCTTCCAGAAGTGCAAAGAGAGCGTGGGCGCCAGCATCACCGGAGACAAGCTGACGGCGATCACGGCGGAGGTGGAGGAAGCCATGAGCGCGGCAGGGAAGGATCCGGAGGATGCGGACGCGCAGAAGAGGCTGGCCGATCTGAAAGCGAAGCAGAAAGATCTCTTCGCCTTCGCCTCGCCCGGCGCGCAGTCGCAATTCATGAAGACTGCACGGGAAGAGATCATGGCGGAGGTGGACGATGACGATGTGAAGTCCGAAATCTCCAAGATCTTCGTCGCGTACCGCGGCGAAAATCCCAACGCGGACCCGAACCAGCTCCTCAAGAAGATGGAAGAGATCCGCGATCAGCAGGAAACGGCCAAGCGTCTGGACGAGTACGCGAACACTCTCATGGACCAGATCAAGGAAGGCGCGGGGGAGTTCGCCGGAGACACGATGGATGATCTGTACGGTGAAGACATCGAGAAGTACAAGGAGGCAATGGCCGAACGGGGCATGAAGTATCTGGAGGAGAAAGGTGGCAAGGACCTCAAGCGCGGCATCGAAAATCTGGAGTGGATGAAGAGCAAGTACGACAAGGCCTCCGAGCAGTATGAGGCGATCAACGAGAAACTTGAGAAGCTGAAGAAGGTCTACGACGAAGCCGCGGAGGTCTACCGGAAGATCGACGAGATCAACAAGCTCGTGGCTTCGGGGCGGCTCGATATCGGAAAGGCCAAGGTGCTCCACGGAGCCGTCTACCTCGGCAAAGGCCTGGAGTACGCCACGGCGTACGTGCCGGTTTTCGGCTCCACCATCTCCACGGTCAGCAAGGAGACCTTCGATGCCACGATCAAGTTTGCGACGAAGCGTGCGGAGCGCACCACCGCGATCAACAAGTGCATCGACGATCCTGAGCACTGCGACACGGACGGGATCTCGGCATACTGAGTGGCCCTTCCGTGCCTAATGGTGGTACCCCGTCCCCTTCCCGATCTGCACCGCACGGTAGAGCTGCTCAAGGAAAATCAGACGCGACATCTCGTGCGTGAACGTCATGTCGCTGATCCGGATGATCTTCTTCGCGGCTTTGCGAACCTCATCGGTCAACCCGTACGCCCCGCCGATGACGAACTCTACGTTGTCACCGACATCGAACGTCTTCCGGAGGAACCCTGCGAACTGTTGCGAAGTCATCCGCTCGCCGGTCTCATCGAGAACGATGGCATCGCCCTCATGCTTGGCCATCGCTGTGAGGAGCCGCAGTGATTCATCCTTCTTCTGTCGCTCTGCATCCTTCTCCCGGCTCGCTCCTATCTCATGCACATCCACAGAAACGTCCCGCTTGAGCCGATCCAGATATTCCCGGCAACCTTCGCTGATCCAGGAGACCGAGATCTTGCCGACGCAGAGGAGGGTGATGCGCTGCACGACTCCATTCTAGCGAAGAACCGATGTTTGCATTTGAAAACCCGGCATCCGAAGACGCCGGGTTCTCTCTGACAACAATTGTTGCGATTGACAGTCAGTCAGCGAGGGCCCGGAGGCCGGCGGACTAGTAGAGCACTTCCTTGCCGCGACCCTGTTGGATCAGCGGCACGTAGGTTTCGAGCTCATCCTGGATTTCGTCGCACAGGAGCGTGCGACCTTCTTCGTGGGCCATGTAGCCCATCATGACCAGGCGGGCGACATCGAGGCCGTAGCCGAAGTTCAGCATGGCATCACGGCCGGCAGCGAACGCATCGACTGCATCCTGTAGTTCGCTGACGTAGCCGTACGTGTCCGGCTCGTTCTCCATCAGCACCAGCTTCCCGCGGCCGGCTTCCGACTTCTCCAGCGCCGATTCCATATCGCCGACCGCGACGGCCGCGTAATCGGCGATGAACAGCGAACCGGGCGAGGTCAGCGTGTTGATGTTGAGGCTGAACCCGGGGCTCATGCACTCCATCTCCAGCTTCAGGCCCGGTGCCGAGTAGCACCACGAGTCGGTGGCCTGCACCTGGACTAATTCGCCGGTTTCGGGATTGCGGAAGGTGTAATTCACCACCGCATAATCTTCTGCCGGCGCTTCGTCGTAGTTGACCCCGCGATCCGCGAGGAGCTTGGCCTTCCAGAAGGGACGACCCCATTTGGCCAAGGCCATTGAGGCCTGCACCTTATGGGGTACCAGGAAGTTGAGCGGCTTGCCGCGGGGCGTGGCGAGGTACCAGCCGACCGCAGCCGAATGGCAGCCCATGTCGCAGAACACACCTCCTCCTTGCTGACGGGGATCCCAGAACCATCCGGAGTGGGGACCGCCGTGTTCCTCCGCGGAACGCACGATGTACGGAGCGCCCATCGCCGCTTCCAAGGAAGCCAATTGTGCCTTTCCGTTACGCACCAACGGCATGTGGATCTGGTTTTCCAGGTACGCCGTTTTGAACGGGCTGGCCAACTTCACCATCTCACGCGCTTCCACCATGTTGCGGGCTAGCGGTTTCTCGCACATCACGCCCGCCAGATTGGCGCCGTGCTGGTTGATCTCCCGCATGAGATCCAACCGGGCAAAGTTCGGCGCGCTGATGCCGACCATATCGACCGCACCACACAACTCTTTCATGGTGGCGCAGACCTTCGGTTCACCGATACCGGAAGCACGGCATTGTTCGGCAAGCTGCGGCGCGCCCTCGGGGGCGAAAATCGCCGCAACCTCGACCCCCCGCACGAAGCGGAGCGCCCTTGCCTGAAAACCCGCGTTAAATCCTGCACCGACGAATCCGAGACGCAGCTTGTTACTCATGACATGATCCTTCTGTGAGGGGGCGAAGTGCCCCGGTTTCGTTCATGCCGAAATTGCACCCACATGGTGACATTCCGGCAAACATCCATTTCGAAAACGAAGACCAACCACGCAGGCCCTCTCGAGTTGAGCCCGCCTCAGATATCTTGTCCAATTTCACACCACTGATCCAATCATTCCTTTTGTTCTCCTTTCTTTCGAATGATTGGATATGCAATGTAAACATGAGACAAGAACATGCCGTTGTCCGGACCATCCGGGCAAAATGACGACCCTTTTCTGATATTGGCACACTAATCACTTATGCAAATGCCCAGAGCGCCAATATCAGAGGGAAATATCAGTCAATCGCAATGCTGTCAAAGAGCGTCCAGCTCTGAATAGTCCTGAAGAAAACCCTCAGGAACAGAACAACAAGCTGGTTAGCTATTCTGAAAGTACTGCGGCTATATGTCAATCTCACCCATCTCCTTTCTCATATGAAGACCGACGCAGAGGAGGGTGATTTTGTGCATGAGAAGATAGTACACGAACACGCTCGTTTGCTGGTTAGCTGGTTAGCTCGTTGATCTTCGAGTGTGGCAAACCCAAAACGAGCAAACCAGCTAACGAGAAATGTTTCCAGCTAACAACTTACGCTCTCTGCAGCAGAGCAACCGTTTCGATGTGGGCTGTGTGTGGGAAGAGATCCACCGGCTGCACCGTCCGCAATTCATAGCCCGCCTTGAGGAACTCGCCGAGGTCGCGGGCGAAGGTGGCCGTGTTGCATGAAACGTAGACGATCTTCTCCGGCTTGTGCGCGACGATCGCCTCGCGCGCCTTCGGGTGCAATCCCGGACGCGGCGGATCGACCACCACCACGGAGAACGCATACTTCCCGCCGGACTTGAGCTGCTGATTCAGCACCTGCTCGGCCTTGCCCTTGTAGAAGCTGATGTTGCCGATCTTGTTGCGTCCCGCGCTCTTCAACGCGTCCTCGATGGCCGAAGGATGACTCTCCACACCCACGACTTTCTGGCAGAACCGCGCGAGGTACTGACCGATGGTTCCCATCCCGCAGTAGGCATCCAGCAACGTATCGCGCTGCGTCAGCTCCGCGGCATCGGCGATGGCACGGTAGAGCTTCTCGGCACCGAAGGTGTTGGTCTGGAAGAAGGAGAAGGGCGAGATCTCGAAGCTGAGATCGAAGAGGCGTTCGGTGATGGTCGGCTTGCCGGAAAGGACGTGGATCTTCGGCATCTCGGGCTTGTCATTGAGTCCCATGTGCTCGACGACGAGGAAGGACGCCAGGTGCGAGCGGCCGCCGAAGTGCCGGATGAAGGTCTGGAAGAGCGGCTCCAACTCCTTCTTCCTGGCTTGCACGAGGAAACAGATCATGTGCTCGTCCGTGTGGACGCCCCGTCGCAGGAGCAACGTGCGAAGCATGCCCTTCTGGGTCTTCGGGTTGTACACCGGCAATCGCGACTCCTCCATGAAACGTCGCACGTCCGAGAGGAGCATGGGCAGCTGCTCATCGTACAAGTGGCAATCGGAGACGGGCAGGACGGTGGACCACTGGCCGGGCTTGTGGAATCCGATCGTCGGCCCCTCATCGAGGTAGATGCGTCGGCCCGCCTTCTCCTCCGTCCGCATGTCGGAGAAGCCGAACGAGAACTCCATCTTGTTGCGGTAATTGAAAACTTGCGGGCTCGGAATGATCTTGAGCACACGCCCGGGGAGATTCTTGCGTATCGATTCGTCGACCGGCGTGAGGTGCTCGAGCGTCTCGCGCACGATGTCCTCCTTGTAGTTGATCTGCTTGTCGTAGGGGAGATTCTGCCACACGCACCCGCCGCAGTCGTGCGCGTGCGGACACCGTGGGGCGATCTCATCCTTCGCCTTGCGCAGCACCTTCTGCACCTTGGCTTCCGCATAGGAATCGCGGCGCTTCGTGATGACGATCTCAACCGACTGGCCGGGAATGGAATCGGGCACGAAAACCGGGAGAGTGCCGATGTGGGTGAGGCCCGCCCCTCCGAAGGTCAATTTCTCAATAGAGACCGTATGAGCCTGTCCGGGGGCTAAAGCCGATGGTATTGACATTAAACTGTGATTGTAGTATAAATTGCCCTTTTGTCTCCTCATGAAGTCCCTCCCCTTTCTCCGCTCCGCGCTGGCTGCTGTGGCAATCACGGCGTTCCTCCCCGTCAGCATAGCACAAAACACCCTTCCCGCAAGAGTGAGGGCGGGGGCCTCCATTCGTAATGTGGTCATTTCGATGACGGCGAAGAGGCAGGAATCGCTCCTGGAGCGCATCGCAATAGACCAAACCATTCATCCGGAACATCGGGAAGCCATCGCGGAGATCCTCTCGCAATTCCCGACCTCGTGCGTGAACAAGGTTCGCAATTTCTACGTCCGCTACGACAATCCCCCGGAACGCGGACTCGCGGGGAAAGACACGGTGATCCTCAGCGGCAATGTGACGATGTCGGAATTTCGCGCGCTCCTCGTCCACGAGATGGGACACGTGTCGGATTTGGGATGTCTCACGGGTACGGCTGCGAAGGGACAGAGTGCCTTCCGTGACGGCGGTGATTTGATCTTCCAGGACGACCCGAGCGTCCTCTTCTACGCGCTCTCCTGGACGGGACCGAAGTCCAAACGCTCCGATGCAACCACTGATGATTTCGTTTCCGGCTACGCGAATACCTCCGATGCATTTGAGGACGTTGCCGAGAGCATCACGTTCGCCTTCTTCCATCACAGTGAATTCCGCCGCATGGCAAAGGACAATTCTGTCCTGGAGAAGAAGCTCGTCTGGATCGATACCTACGTCTTCCCGAACCGCGAAACCTTCACACGCAGCTCTTACCGCTGGACCGCCAGTGCGATCCCCTGGGACGTGACGAAGCTGCCGTATGTTTGGAACGCACCAACATCGAAGTAATCCTCGGTTTCTTCGGCTTCTTCGGCTTCTTCGGTTTCCTCCCAAGGAAATCTTGACCTTCGAAACCGGCTTGGGACGCGCTACGCTGTCCCCGTGCGCTTCCGTCTGACCCTCCTCCTCTGGCTCCTCTCGGACCTCGCGCTCTTCGTCGGTAGTTATGCGCTCGCATACTTCCTCCGCATCGGATGGATCTTCTCCTCCGTCTTCCCCTTCGGACCGTACATCGCCGTGGCGGTGATCGTCGCGCCGCTCTGGCTCCTCACACTGATCTCCACACGCACCTTCACGCTCACACGACCTCAGGCATCGACGGAGAATGCGATCGGACTCGTCTCCGCATGTGTCGTGGGAGTGGCGCTCTTCGCCCTCACGTACTTCTTCCTCTTCGATCTCTTCTTCAGCCGTCTGCTCCTCATCATCGCCTTTGCCCTCTCCATTCTCCTCACCGCTCTCTGGCACCTGATCTTCGAGCGGATCGCCCGCGGGATTCTGTGGAAGAATCCCCCCGCCTTTCCCACGCTCATCGTCGGGGTGACGCGTGAGAGCATGCGCCTGATCGAGCTCCTCGCGAAGACGAAGAACCCACTGTGCCCCGTCGCGATCCTCGACGCACAGGGAACGAAGGAGAAGGAAATTCACGGTATCCCCGTTCTCGGGAAGCTCGACAAGCTGGAGGAAACGCTCGTCGGACTCCGCATCACGCACCTCATCCAGTGCAGCGACCTCGAACAATCGCTCAATCTCCTCTCCGCCTGTCGCACGCGGAAGATCACTTACCTCCTCCTCCCCTCCGTCCTCGGCATCGTCGGCCGCGACGAGAGGATCGAATCACTGGAAGGCCGCGCCGTGGTGATGGTGAGACCGGAGAAAGGCCGCTACGCTCTCACACAATGATTGCTTTCATCCTCGTCCTTCGACAGGCTCAGGACCTCCATGTCCGTAACTCTGGAAACGGATATACTGCCAATCAATGATTGCCTTTATTCTGGCCGGCGGCTTCGCCACGAGGCTGTGGCCTCTCACGGAGAAGCGTGCCAAGCCGCTCCTGCCGCTCGGGGGAAAACCCCTCATCAGCCTCCTCGTGGAGAAGATCCCCCCGGAAATCCCCGTGGTCGTGAGCACCAACGGGGCGTTCGCGAAGCTCTTTGAAACATGGGAGGACACGGTTCCCCTCTCGCATCGTGTCCGGATGCTCATTGAGACAAGTGAGAAGGAGGCGCAGAAAATGGGTGCGCTCGGCGCACTGGCGGACTGGGTATCGCAGGAACGCATCGACGAGGACATCCTCCTCCTCACGGGAGACAATTACCTCGGCTTCTCGATCACGCATTTCCTCTCGACGTACAAGAAAGGCATTCCCCTCCTCGCCGCATTCGACATCAAGGATCCACACCGCGCCTCCAGCTTCGGCACGGTCATCCTGGAGAAGGACAACCCCACGCACATCGCCGGATTCGAGGAGAAGCCGAAGGAACCGAAAACGACGCTCGTCTCCACCGGCTGCTCCGTCCTCCCGCGGGAGATTCTGCCCGTGCTCATGGAATTCGCCTCAGCGCATCCGGACAACGTCGGGGGACTCTTCGAAGAGCTCCTCCGCAGACATATTCCCGTGGAGTGTTTCGTCTTCACACAACCGTGGCTCGACATCGGCTCTTTCTCTTCCTACCTCGAAGCTCACCGGCTGGTCGTTGGGGAGCGCGTCCTGCTGGAGCCGGGCGCGGACGTGGACCATGCCGCATGCTCCGGGAGCGTCACGGTGGGACGGGGGAGCAAAGTGGAGAATGGCTCCCTTCATGACTGCATCATCTTCGAAGATTGCCTGATCGAAGATTGCGTTCTCCGGGACTGCATCGTGGACGATCGTTGCCACCTCAAAGGCATGGATCTGACAGGGAAAATGCTGCGGGAGGGCACTGTGCTGGAAAGGGAGTAATCCCCCGGCCTGTGCATTGCACGGAAGCCGCGCCTTCCCTACACTCACTCCACCATGAAACGCCTCTTCGTCATGTCCAGTGTCCTCCTCCTGCTCCTCGCAGGTTGCTCGTCCGCCAATACGGCCGTGGAACTCCGGATCGCGCCGGCAGGACAGGCTCACAAGAAAGAACTCCTCGAAGCCGCTGTGAAAGTGGTACAGGGAAGGATGGAACAGGCAGGCCAGAAAATGAAAGCAGTCAATCTCACGGAAGAGGAATCCGGCGCCGTCCTGCGCTTCGCGGTGGCCGATGCCGCCGTCCGGGAGAAGCTCCTCTCTGATCTTTCGGAACCTTTCAGCCTCGCGCTGATGGTGGAAGCACCCAAGGAAGAAGCAGACATCTACTCCGAACTCTACGGCGGATTCAGAGAGACCGGCATCACGGAGAAACATGTGACGTGGGCGACATCCAGCGAAACACCGGCTGGTCTCGGCACAGCCACCATCGGTCTGACGAAGGTGGCGGAGACCCATTTGGGAACGATCTACAGCCAAAACCTCGACAGCGAAATCGCTCTCTTCGTCCGCGGCCACCTCATGTCCCGCAAACGGATTACGGGAACGGATAAAGAAGGCCCCCTTCAGATCGATAACATTCCGAGTCCCGCTGTCGCCGCCGTGTTCGCAAACGATGTGAACGTCGGCTCCTTCGTGACCTTCCATCCTCTCACCATCGGAGAAGGGACTTCCGCATCATCGAGTTCCACGGCATCAGGCAGCTCTCTGAGCCAAAACCCCTAATCTCTCATTCCTCGTTCCTCATGCAAAAAAATCGCCGTCTCATCTGGCCAGTCATCACCGCCATTCTCGGTCTTCTCATCGTACTGATCTCTCTCCCGCAAGACTGGAAAGGATGGGCCCCCTCTTTCCTGCGCGCCCCGTCCCTGCACCTCGGCCTCGATCTCGTGGGCGGCACACAGCTGGATTTTCGTATCTCCGAAGAAGAGATCCGCTCACAGCATGAGGCCGTCGTGACGGCACTCGCGGCTGCGGAAGGCAGAAATGCCTCCGCGGAGGAGCTCGGTCGTCTGCGGATGCAGAAGATCAGCATCGAACAGCAGCAGAGCAGTATCGTCGAAGCCATTCGCACGGTACTGGAGCGCCGCATCAACGCCCTCGGCGTGAGTGAGGCGACCATCACGCCGTCGTACATCGGCAACGAGAAACACCTCCTCGTGGAGTGTCCGGGCATCATCGACACACAGGAGTGCATCAGGGTGGTGGGCAAGACGATCCAGCTCGAATTCAAGGAGGAAATGACGCAACCAACTGAGGAATTCACGCAGGGTGTGCGCGCGAAGGCTGCGACAACCATGCGCCGCATCACCGAGAGCGGCTCCTCGCTGCAGAAAGAAGGGCAGGACATCGGTTCACAACTCGGGATGGTCTACCAGGACAATCATGCGTTCTTCAAGGACTCTCTCCCGCAGGGATTGGAGGATCTCTGGAAGAAGACCCCCGGCCCCACCGTCTATCAACGTGACGGCAGCATCCGCACACTGACGCAGGACAAGGACGGCAAGCAGGTGCCGAAAGACATCCCCGGTATCTTCCTCGTCCAAGTCACAGGCCCCCTCACGGAGACCGGTCGTCTCGTGAACGAGGCACCGATGGCCTTCTCCCTCCTCTCCAAGTCCGAACCCGGCGCCTCGTACGTCTACAAGCCGGACACTATTCTTGATACGAGCGTGGACCCGCTCGTCGCAGGAGCGCTCCGCTCCATGACCTCCGGCTCGCTCTCACCTCTCGCAATATCCGATACCACAGCGAAAGTTCTCTTCCTCCGCGGCATAGTGAAAGGGAAAGAGTCCGTGGATGTCAGTCACATTCTCGTGGCCTACGCAGGTGCCTCTGAAGCCGCGACATCCGTGACGCGCACGAAAGGGGAAGCTCTGGTCCGTGCGAAGGAACTGAAAGCGAAGATCGATGCGGGAACGAGCTTCGAATCCGTGGCGAAAGCCGATTCGGATGGCGCATCGACGAAAGCAACCGGAGGGAGCCTTGGCCCCATCTCCCGCGGTTCCTGGCCTCCTACCTTCGAGCAGGCCGCCTTCACGCAAACCGTCGGAACGGTCAGTGACCCCATCGAAACGTCCTACGGCTACCACCTCATCCGCGTCAACGCTCCCGTCTCCTCGACGCCGGACTCCGCCAGCTACGATGAGCTGACACTCACGGGCAACGATGCCTCCTCTCGCGCCTCCGAGCTCGTCGACCAGATGAAGCAGGGGAAGATCAAAACGACGGAGCAGGCGCTGCCGATTCGCACGCTCTTCTTCTCCCTTGAACCCACGGGCTGGAAAGACACGGCACTCAACGGCAAGCACTTCCGCTCCGCTGCAGTGACGGTGGATCCGGTGACGAATGTCCCGGTGGTACAGATCGCCTTCGACGACGAGGGCGGCCGCATGTTCCAGGAACTCACGAAGAACAATGTGGGGAAACGCATCGCCATCTTCGTCGGCGGGCAGTTGGTTTCGGCTCCCGTGGTTCAGCAGGAGATCTCCGGCGGCACGGCTATCATCACCGGCAGTGCGAACTTCGAGGAAGCCAAGAATCTCGCATTGGACCTCAATACAGGCGCGATCCCCGCCCCCATCTACCTCGTGGGTCAGTACACCGTCGAAGCAACGCTGGGAGCCGCCGCGCTGCAGACTTCTCTCGAGGCCGGACTCATCGGCATCCTCCTGGTCATGGCGTACATGATCCTCATGTACCGCATGCTCGGCGTCGTGGCCGACCTGGCCCTCACGCTCTACGCCGTCCTCCTCACCGCCTCTCTCAAACTTCCCGTCCTCCTCGTCACGTCCAACTACGTCGTCCTCACGCTCGCCGGCATGGCGGGAATCATCCTCAGCATCGGCATGGCCGTGGATGCCAACGTTCTCGTCTTCGAACGCATGAAGGAGGAGCTGCGCAAGGGTAAACTAGTGAAAACCGCTGTGGAAGCCAGCTTCAAGCACGCCTGGCCCGCGATCCGGGATTCGAACGTCTCATCGCTCATCACCTGCGCGATCCTCTTCCTCATCGGATCCTCCATCGTGCGTGGCTTCGCCGTCACACTCGCCATTGGCGTCTTCCTCTCGCTCTTCACGGCCGTCACCGTCACGCGCTGGCTGCTCCGTCACCTCGCCGCCACATCGCTCGCTGATAAGCGTTCCCTCTTCTACCGCCAGCCCCGCGGAAAACCGCCGGCAGGCTCACCGTCCGCATGACCGACCGCCTCGCTCTCCGCCTGACGCTCACGACGCACATCGGCGTCACGGCCGGGGAACGCAGGGAACCGCAGGAGATCCTCGTGTCTCTCTCCATGGAGAACGATTCACGGACCGTCGCGAAGGCGGATGATCCCGTCGCGGGAGTGGACTATGCGCTGCTGACGGAGGAAATCCGAAAACTGGCGAAGATCGAACGGAAGACGATCGAACGCCTCGCGGAGGACATCGCCACCTCCCTCCTGCAAGCTTCTACAACCTCCTGGGTTTCGGTAACCGTGACGAAGAAACCGCCGCTCGAAGGTGTGGAGGAGGCGAGTGTGACGATCGAGCGAAGGAGGGAAATAAAGCCTGTCAGGAGAGGCCCCCTTCTTGCCTAGGAACCCTTCCTGCCTTTCCTGCCTTTCCTGCCCTTCCTGCCATTCTTGCTCTTCCTGCCTTCTCTCAAGAATCATCCTGAACGAGTACAATGGTTCGGTTGGCACACGTGTACATCGGTCTCGGCTCCAATGTCGATCCGGAAATGAACCTCCCGGAAGCAGCGGTCCTGTTGCGCAAGAACTGGCCGGACATCCGCTTCTCTTCCGTCTTCCGCTCCGCCCCGCAGGAGATCCCCGACCAGCCGGACTTTCTCAATGCCGTCGCCGAGGTTCAGTCGGACGATTCGCCGGAAGAAATCATCGCTGTGCTGCAGAACATCGAAGGTACACTCGGCAAGAAACCTCCTTTCCGCTACGGCCCGCGCACACTCGATCTGGACCTCCTCCTCTACGAAGACACCATCCGCACCGATCCCACACTGACGCTCCCCCACCCCCGCATGCACCGGCGCCGGTTCGTGCTCATGCCGCTCACGGAACTCATCGACCCCGATTCCTTCCACCCGCTCCTCGGACAGAGCTGGAAAGAATTGCTCGAGGAAGTGTCGTTCCAGCCCTGTGAGAAGGATCCACTCAACCTGTAACATTCCCCATTTTAATATTCCTCAACCGGGGAGAATCCGAGCACTATCTCAATCCATACGCTATACTTCCACACCATGCGTGAAGACATCGCCCGCATCCTGAAGGCCATCGGAGAGGACCCGGAGCGTCCGGGGCTGAAGGGCACGCCGAAGCGCTGGGAGGAGGCCATGCGCTTCCTCACGGCGGGTTACGACCAGAAGCTCGACGACATCGTGAACAAGGCGCTCTTCCCCGCAGATACGGAGGGGATGGTGATCGTCAAAGACATCGAGTGCTACTCGCTCTGCGAACACCACATGCTCCCCTTCTTCGGCAAAGTCCACGTGGGGTACATCCCGGAGAAGCACGTCATCGGCCTCAGCAAGATCCCTCGCATTGTGGACATGTTCGCGCGGAGGCTGCAGGTGCAGGAACGTCTCGGCCAGCAGATCTGCGACGCACTGGAGGAAGTACTCCAGCCCAGGGGCATCGGAGTCGTCATGGAGATGCAGCACCTCTGTATGATGATGCGCGGCGTCCAGAAGCAGCACTCCGAAGCCGTGACGAGCCATGTGAGAGGCAGTTTCAAGAGCGATGCAAGAACACGGGAGGAGTTCCTGCGTTTGATTCAGTGACGTCACCTTGAGCTTGCCGAAGGGTTCAAGAAAGACGCACGGACGCGGGAGGAGTTCCTTCGGCTGATTCAGTAACATCACCCTGAGCTTGCCGAAGGGTCCTGCGTTTGATCGGAACCCGCTCTTAAGCACCCTGAGCGTACACCGGCAATGCGCTCAGTTTGCCGCTCTTCGAGAGTTCGAGAATCTTCGCAGACGGGAGGAGGGACCGCATCTTTCGTCGGATACCTTTGTACTCCTCGGAAAGCCGGTCGATGCTCCGGGGGGCCGCCTTCTCCTGTGCCTCGATTGCCCCCGCTTCGGCAAGGTCATGCTCGGTGATCTCCATGCCATCCTGAAGACGTACGGAAGCGACGTCCGTGTGCTGCTGTTCGGTGTGATGGTGTTCATGTGCCGCCACACCTTCCGCCCATGCGGCGTCCACGACATTCTCTTGCCCCTCGATGGCACGGGCATCAAATGTTTCCGAACCGGATTGCCCCTGGAAGGCCTGGCCCGCCATCCCCTCGGGTAGCGCCTTGTTCGTCGCTTGCGAACCCTCAAATGCTTTCGCAACACTCTGTCTCGCTTCCTCCAAATGCCGCATCACCTCACGCCGATCCTCCCCTCGCAACACCTCCTCGACATCATCACGCATATCCGACCGGGCGTCGCTGATACGTTCGGCTTTCCTGCGAAGCCGCTCGGCAAGCTCCTGTGCGCTCCGTCCTTCCGTCTCCTTCGCAACATCCCGGTAGAAAGCTTTGGCGGTGTCGAGTGCGGTCATGGGCCCAGTGTGTCGAAGAGGAGAAAGCTGCTCAATGAGATAGTCGACGAAAATGGCTGACAAGTATTTTCCCTCTTGCAGTAGACAAACTAGAGGTAGTGCCAATGTAGAGCCGCCCCGCCGTGGCGGCTTTTCCTATGACAATGTTCGTCGTTCGTAGACACAGAACGTATACGCGTACAGATGACGCTGGTCTTCCTCATGTTCCTCCCGCGATACCTCTTCCCACTTACTGGAATCGAGTGGCAGGAAAAATGCGTCACCCTCGATGACAGTGTGCACATGCGTCAGGTAGACACGATCGGCCTTTGGCAGGGCTTCCTTGAAGATCTCCGCACCACCGATGATGAAGGCTTCCTTGGCGCCGAGCGCCTCCTCCGCAACTTTCAGCGCCTCGTCCAGCGAGTGAACGACGATACAACCCTGAACCTTCAGGCGCGGCTGACGCGTAACAATGATGTTCGAACGATTCGGGAGCGGCTTCCCGATGGAATCGAATGTCTTCCTCCCCATGATGACGGGCTTGCCCTGAGTTCGCTCCCGGAAGTACCGGAGATCGTTCGGGAGACTCCAGGGAAGCCTGCCACCGACGCCGATGACGTTATTCTTGGAAGCCGCAACGATCAGTGAAATGATCATGCAACAGCAGCTTATCGCTTACCGCTCAAAGCTCAAAGCTGTCATACGGCAATGGGAGCTTTGATGGCGGGATGCGGGTCGTACCCCGTGATTTCTATATCCTCGAATTTGAACGCGAACAAATCTTTCACCGCCGGATTCAGCTTCAACTGCGGTAACTTTCTCGGCTCCCTCGAAAGCTGCTCCTTCGCCTGCTCCAGATGATTGTTGTAGAGGTGCGCATCACCCAGGGAATGAACGAAATCGCCGGGCACAAGGCCCACGACCTGCGCGATCATGCTCGTGAGGAAGCTGTACGACGCGATGTTGAACGGCACGCCGAGGAACACGTCGCAACTCCGCTGGTAGAGCTGACAACTGAGCTTCCCGTCGGCGACGTAGAACTGGAAGAGCGTGTGGCAGAGCGGAGGAGCGGACTTCGTGTGCCCCGCAATGTCGGTGACGTTCCACGCCGAGATGACCATGCGACGGGAATTCGGGTTCTCCTTGAGCTGCTTCACCACCATCGAGAGCTGGTCATAGGTTTTCCCGTCCCCTCCTTCCCATCGCCGCCATTGCTTGCCGTATACCGGCCCCAGCTCCCCCCACTGCCCCCCGAACGCCGCATCCGTCTTGATGCGCTCGATGAACTCCTTCTTCTTCGCCATCCACGCTTCCGAGTACCGGGGAAACTGCGCGGCCAATCCTTCGGCCTGAAGATAATCCTCGAACGGCCACTCATCCCAGATGTGCACGTCGCGATCGACCAGGTACTTGATATTCGTATCGCCCGCGAGGAACCAGAGCAGCTCGTGGATGATCCCGCGTGTGAAGAGCTTCTTCGTCGTGAGGAGAGGGAAGCCTTCACTCAAAGGAAACCGCATCTGATAGCCAAAAATACTCCTCGTCCCAACGCCCGTCCGGTCATCTTTCGGTGTTCCCTTCTCGAGGATCGTCCGGAGGAGATCGAGGTACTGCTTCATGGGATGGATATGGTAGCACAATGAATCAGCCTCGAAGAAGCTTCGAGCTCAGATGTACCCACTCACGATTACTTGCACCGCTCCGGCTTCTCCCCCGCTGCCTTCATTCCCCCGTACGCCGGCCCGTAGTTGTTCTGTGCGTTCCAGAACTGGTACCCGCAGAACCCGGCGTCGTACACCGCGTCGATCTCATCGTGAATTTCCTGGGATGTCATGAAGTAGCCCTGGATCCACGGACGGATCTTCTGCGCCTGCTCGGGCCCGAGCAGATCCGCATACCCCGTGAGCGTCCGGTACACCATCCAGTAGGGGCGGCTGCGCGGATGCTTCGCGGGATTGTAGTACGCATTGGCCGCGAAGGATGACGGATACGCCATGGGGGAAATGATGTCGAGGATGGGGGCGAAGCGCACGAAATCCTGTCCGAGATTCTCCACGTTGATCGGGAAATCCCACCCGAGGATGGCGTAGGTGCTCATGCCGAGCTTCGTCTCCGGATGCACCGTATCGATGACTTCCCGCGCCATGCGGAGGAACACCTCAAGGTGATCGGCCTTCTGCACGCCATTGAGACCGATGGCGGGGAACGAGTAGCTCGTGGGGTAGCGGATGTAATCCATGTTCACCTCGTCTATGCCGCTCGAGACGAGATCGATGAGGATCTGACGGTTGTAAACGAGGGTCTCGGGGGCGGCGGCATCCACCCATTCTCCACCGAGTTTTTGCTGCGTCTTCGGATTCTTGATCTGAGTTTCCGGCAGGCGCGTCGAAAGGAGCGGGTCTTTGACGGCGATGAACCGCCCGATGGTGTAGAGGCCCTTCTCGTGAGCCTGCGTGATGAAAGCGGGGAGATCGTAGAGAGGCATCACGGTGTCGATCTCCGTGGCGAGAGGAGCATCGGTCTGGAAGTACACCTTGCCGCCCTTCACATCGAAGACGATTGCATTGCCGCCCGCGGCGATGACGGCATCCATGGTTTCTGTGACGAAGTCCTTCCTCTTCATGCTCCCCGCCGTGAGGTACACCCCCGTCCGATTGTCGGGGCGCATCTCTTCCTGAGGCGGCTCCGTCATGACCGCTTCCCCCTCATGCTTCATCATCTGCAGCATTCCTTTGCCGCGCTGCGAACGAAGCAGTGCGCGTTTCTCCTCGGAGGTGAGACTGCTCATGTTCTGCTCCGTCAACGCCTCGGATGACGAGGATCGGCGAAGAAAAATCTTCTCTGAAGAAGTCCGGTACGAGAACAAATCGAACGAGGGAGACGATGAAACGGCCACCGTGAGCGACGATGCGCTATCGGCGAAATGGACCGGGACGGGCACAGGCTGAACGGGTGTCGGCGCCGCGTGCATCGGAGAGAAGGACAAACGGAACGCGGCGACGGCTGTGACAGAGAGGAAGGCAATCAAGGAGAAGAGACCGAAGCGCAGGAAATGACGAGGGGGGGTCACTGCGGGCTCCTGGTGCGTGAGTATACCAGCCGGCATCGCCTGCGCTATGCGGGAATGTTCCTGGACGGAAAGCAGGTCGATAATCGCGTCGTACATAGGATGTTTGTGTTGGTCAAAGTATAGCAGAAATTGGCTTCCGGAGCCAGAGAACTACGACCGCTTCTTCGCCTTGCCGGCATAACGCCATGCCATTTCGAAGATCTGCCGCTGCGTTTCGGCCACTTCCTTGCTCTCGATGATCACGCCGAACATGGACGTGGGAGAGCCGAAGGAACAGATGGCAACCTTGTGATCGTAAATATTGATTTCGTTCGTGAAGTCGAAATCCTTTCCAGGGACGAGCCGGATCTCGCGAAATTTGGCCTTGTCCTCCCCGTGAACTCTGCGTCCCGCCTCGTCATCTGGCGCGATCCCGCGGAGGTGTATCTTCCGCCGCACGCGCTCCGCCACGTACTCTTCGTCATAGGCCGGCCAGTGTGAGCGGACCACGGCGGAGTTGGCGAAGTTGAGGAGCTCCTCATGAGCGGCCAGCGTGTCCTGGTAGACATGGCGAACCCCCTCCCACCCCTCGAAGAACCGCACCTCGGGTTTGCGCTCCTTGCCGCCCTGGAGCGACTTCAGTTCGGGGAGCGATCGCTCGAGGAGCGTCAGGTTCTTGCGCGCCTCGAGTGCGAATTGCCCCGGCGGAACGGGCGCGTAGCACTTCCCCCTAACTTTCTTGGCTACCGTGAAGAGCCCTCGTCGCACGAGACCTTCCAGCGTGTTGTACGCCGTCACGCGGTTGAGGCCCGTCACCCTGGCGTACTCGGACGCGGGAGCGGATCCCGCCTGCAACCCGGCGAGGAAGAGCTGCGCTTCCTTGTCGTCGAGGCCATTACTGCGAAGGATGAAGAGGAGGTCTTTGGGCATGCACCCATTGTAGTTAATTTCAACAACGAAAGAAACAGCTAAAGATGAATGAGGAAAACAGGGGGGGGGTGGCGCTCCACGGGGGGTGAAGGGGGAGGCCCGGCCCCGCATGTGCGGGGCGTACCGACGAGACGGAAGCGAAACCTTGGAGCTTCCGGCGAGGAGGTACCGGGCCGGGCGGAGGAGTGCTTGGAGCGCCGGCGTTTTGGCTCCACCTTTGTAGCCGGACAAAGGTGGAAAAAAGAGGAATCTTAACGACCTTTTCCCTTCGCAAGATCATTCCTTTCTTTCGTCCACGAGGATGGACATATGTCCCTGAACACACACTCCTCACATTTCCTGTTCCTCGCGGTACACACCGCCCGCCCGTGGCTGATCATGAGCGTATTCAGCGCTCCCCACTGCGGCCTCGGGACCTGCCGCAGCAGATCGATCTCGATCTTCTCGGGTGTGTGCGTCGTGGAGAGTCCGAGACGACGAGCCAGGCGTTGCACATGCGTATCCACCGCGATCCCCTCTTCCTTGCTAAATCCCGCATGCAGAACGATGACGGCCGTCTTGCGTCCGACGCCAGGGAGCGTGAGCAGGCCCTCCATCGTCTCCGGAACCTTCCCGCCGAATGTCTCCATGATGATCCTGCACGTTCCCCGGATAAATTTCGCCTTGTTGCGGAACGTCCCGCAGGAGTGGATGTCGCGCTGGAGCTCTGTGAGCGGAACACTCAAATAGTCCCCGGACTTCCGGTACTTCCTGAACAGTGTCTTCGTCACGATGTTCACCCGTTCGTCGGTGCACTGTGCACTGAGGATCGTGGCAATGAGCAATTCAAGAGGCGATGTGAAATGTAGGAAAGACTTCGGCGGCTTGTAGAGACGCTTGAGCTCTCGGAGGACATGATCGATGGGAACGGCATCACGCCTGCGCATGCTTCCAGTATACCTTCCTGCCCTTCCTGCCTTTTCTGCCCTTTCTTACCTCTTCACACAGCAATGACAAGCAAACTGCCTCGCGGAGGGAAGAACCTGCGCTATCATGTCGCCCTCATGCCTTTTCCGCCTCTCACCGTCTTCGATCTGGAAACGACAGGGCTCGACCCCAAGCGGGGGCATCGCATCATCGAAATAGCCGGCGTACGTGTCGAGGATGGGAAGATTCGCGAGGACGCGACGTTCGCCCGCTTCGTCAATCCCGAGCGCGACATCCCGGCGGAGGCGAAACAAATCAATAAGATCTCGGAAGAAGATGTGGCGGGCGCGCCCACGATCGACGTCGTCCTCCCTGAGTTCCTGGAATTTGCCCATGGTACCGTCCTCTTCGCGCACAACGCCTCCTTCGACACCTCATTCCTCCTCGTGGAGAAGGAGTACTGCTGGGGCTACGTGGATCTTCCGGAAGTCCTGTGTACGATGCAGCTCTCGCG
Organism: Candidatus Peribacteraceae bacterium; assembly: GCA_041666245.1. Taxonomy (GTDB): domain Bacteria; phylum Patescibacteriota; class Gracilibacteria; order Peribacterales; family Peribacteraceae; genus CAIKAD01. The sequence continues at coordinate 119,504 of JBAYHG010000003.1, read as the reverse complement.
CAATCTCTTCCCACACGAATTCCGCCACAGCCTGGATGTCCTCGCACGGAAGTTCGCGCTTCCGATGCCGGAGGGACGCCACCGCGCGCTGGCCGACGCCGTCCTCGCGGCGCAGGCGCTGCAAAAGATGCTTGAGACAGGCAACGTCCGGTCGATGGAGCAGCTCAGGAAATTGGCTTCCATAAGGCAATTGGTTAGTTGATGTGAGAATTGTGAATTTTGAATTGTGCGCAATTCTCAATTCACTCTTCACAATTCATGAACGTAACGATGAAAACTCTGGAATTCCGGGTAGAATAGACTCAAGCAATGGCCATTCTTCCTGTTATCACCGGCCCCGACTCCCCGATTCTCCGCAACGGCACGAAGCGCGTCGCGAAGGTGACGAAAGAGCTGCAGAAATTGTTCAAGGACATGCGGGACACCATGGTGGCGGAGGTGGGCGTGGGGATCGCCGCACCCCAGGTGGGTTCGGACTTGCGCATCTGCCTCGCGAAGATCGACGGAAGGGTGGCAACACTCGTCAACCCGGAGATCACCTTCCGCGGCGCACGGAAGGAAACGGACGAGGAAGGCTGTCTCAGCTGTCCGGGGTTTCAGGTTGCCGTCCCCCGCTCCACGGAAATCATCGTCCGGTACCTGGATGGTCGCGGGCAGAAACAGGAACGGAAACTGACCGACTACAACGCGCGCGTTGTGCAGCACGAAGTCGACCATCTGGATGGCGTGCTGATCGTGGATTATCTACCGGCTGGATTGTCACACCAGCCCGTCGGGCACGGCGGGTGAGCGCATGTCCTCCAGGACCTTCGCCAGACGCTTGCGTGCGACATGAAGCCTGCGCTTGATCGTGCCGATGGGAGTACCTTCACCAGCCTCTGACATTTCCTTCAGACTCATTCCTTGGAAATAAAACTCCTGCAGCATACGACGATCGAGCGGCTTCAGGCGCTGCAATGCTCTCGCCACATCTACACGCGTTTCTTGCTGCATACATGCTTCCAGCGGCAAGGGTTCCTTGGACCGTTTTCCATCAACAGAGAAATCCCCCTGGCATTCCTGGCGCCCCTTCTTCCGCAGCCCATGATTGATCACCATATGACGAACCGTCGAACGCAGCCAGCCGGGAAAGGCGTGGGCGTTGCGGATCTGATCCGCTTTCCGGATCACCTGTATCCAGATGTGCTGCGACATATCGTGCACATCCTGCCCCACCCCCAAGCGATACAGCATCTGTATCACGAAGACATGGTACTTCTCATACAATGCATTGTTCTCCCCTCGCACGAACGCCTCGATCTCCGCCCTCTCCACCGCATCATCCCCGTCGTCTGCCTCCACCGTCTCATCCGGCGTACCCCATTGCTTCACCTCATCCACACCCGCCTCCGGTTCGAGAACCGCTACGGAGGGGTCTCCTTCAAGACCGAAGAATGCGGGCTCATCCAACATGGAATCGCGATGGTGGGGGAAAAGGTGGCTACCGTCCAACGGAAACAACCGTCCATTGCACAGGAAGGCTTGTAGAAGCTATTCTTTCGGCATGCCGGAGCTGGAAGCAATCATCGGCCTCGAGGTGCATGCACAGATGAACACGAAGACGAAGATGTTCTGCGGGTGCGACAATGACGCGTTCGGGAAGGAGCCGAATACCACCGTCTGCCCGATCTGCATGGGGCATCCGGGGACATTGCCGGTTCCGAATGGAGAAGCGATTCAAAAGTCCATCAAGGCGAGTCTCGCCATCGGCTGCACGATCAACGGGAGCAGCCACTTCGACCGCAAGCACTACTTCTACCCGGATCTGCCGGCGGGCTTCCAGATCTCACAGTACGACTTCCCGCTCGCATCGAAAGGGAAGGTGACCTATGAGCTGGATGGGGAAGAGAAAGCCTGCAACATCACACGCCTCCACATGGAGAACGATGCGGGAAAGCTCTCCCATCGCGGCGACCTGACCCTCTGCGACTACAACCGCGCCGGCACGCCGCTCGTGGAGATCGTGACGGAACCGGACCTGCGGAGCGCCGCCGAAGCAGTGGCATTCGCCGAAGAACTCCGGAGAATCCTGATCGCCGTCGGTTCCAGCGACGCGGACATGTTCAAGGGCATGATGCGCTTCGACGCGTCGATATCGCTGCGGGAAAAGGGGACGAAGAAGCTCAATCCGCGGAGTGAGATCAAGAACCTCAACTCGTTCAAGGCACTCGAACGGGCGCTGACGTATGAGGAAAACAGGCTGCGCGAACTCTGGGAGGAACAGAAAGGCCCGCCCAAGGGGGACATCACGGTCGGCTGGATGGACGACGAAGGCCGCACGAGAATGCTCCGCGACAAGGAAACCGCCGACGACTATCGCTACTTCCCGGAACCGGACATCCCACCGATGCAGTTCACACGGGAAGACATTGAAAAAATACGGAAGGAACTGCCGAAGATGCCCGCACAGCTCCTGGAGGAATACCGTGCACTGAAGCTCACAGACGCCGAAGCGGCGATGCTCGTCGATCAACCCCTCCTCCGGGAACGCTTCGACGCCGTTCATGCCGTGACGAAGGACGCTAAACGCGCCTCCAGCCTCGTCCTCACGCAGCTCGTCGGGTTTCTGAAGGAACAGGGGAAGGAAGTGACCCAAGGCCCCTCGACGAAGGACCTGGTTGATCTGGCTGAAGCTGTCGCGAGCGGCAAGATTTCCGGCAACGCGGCCAAGGACGTGCTGGAGAAGATGATCACGACCGGTAAGTCGCCGAAAGAAATTATTGCTGCGGAAGGCATGCAGCAAATCTCGGACACGGGAGCCATCGAGAAGCTCGTGGATGAGGCGATCAAGGCGAATCCCAAGGCCATCGAATCATTCAAAGCCGGAAAAACAGCAGCACTCGGGGCCGTCGTCGGCTGGGTGATGAAGCAGTCCAAAGGGCAGGCAAACCCCGCGCTGGTGAATGAGATTTTGATGAAGAAGATCTCATAAACGAGGCTGCTTGTCTCCTTGGGAATTGTGATGTTTAATGTACATATGAGCGTGAACGCCCCCGGAGACGATCTCCATGCTTCCCTGCCGGCTGCATCCCCATCATTCTTCAGTGACTCATCTGTCCAGTCGGCATTCGATGCCCTCGGCCTGACTGTGGAAGAATCATCCGACCGCCAATTGCGTTTCCGTTTTCCAGAGACGTGCGATCTGGGAGAGGTAACCGGAAGCGTCACGAGATTCAACGACGGATTCACGATCATTCTCAATGCATTGGGTGTCATTCCGATTCAATCCAAAGTGACGGAACAAGAGGTCCTCTCAACCCTCACCATCGAAGCAATCCAGCGTGTCTGCCAAAGAGAACAGGAACGAATAGGTTTGCATCCGACCGATCCGGCACCATACAGCAAGACCCGACGATTGAACTTCGTCCAATAGGTGAATGAGATTCTGCTGAAGAGAATTTGAGGAAACCGACGAAGCCGAAGAGACCGAAGATTACTTCGAAAAAGCTCTTCGGTTTCCTTGGCTTCCTCGGTCTCTTCGGTCTCCTCAATCATTCCGTAACTCTCTCCATGTACGCCCCGGTCTCGGTATTGACGCGGATCTTGTCGCCTTCGTTGATGAAGAGAGGAACCGTGACCTGCAGACCCGTCTCCGTGGTCGCAGGTTTGCCGCCGCCCGTGGCCGTGTCGCCGCGGACACCCGGGATCGTTTCCTTCACGGTCAGGACAACCTTGGACGGGAGCTGGATACCGATGGCGTTGCCGTCGAAGACGAGCGCGTCGACTTCCTGGCCCTCCTTGAGGAAGCTCTTCACCTGTTCCAGCGTCTCGGCCTGCAGCGTGAACTGGTCGTAGTCGTCGAGATTCATGAATGTGTACCCGTCGCTATCCTTCCCGTAGAGGAACTGCACGCGCTTGTAGCCCACGTCCGCCTCCTCGATCTTCTCACTCCCCTGGAAGTTCTTGGCCAAAATGGCGCCCGTCTTCAGGTTCTTCAGCTTGCACTGCATGTTCGCCTTGGACTGGCTCTTGCGACCGAACTGCGAAGCGACGACGAGGAAGGGCTGTCCATCGATCGTAATGGCTCGGCCGGGCTTCAGATCTGTGATGGTATACATAGCCCGCAGAGTGTGGCGATAGTGGCAAATGGTGTCAAGGAGGCACTGCGCCTCACTGTCCCAACGCCACTTCTTCCCTCACTTTCTGAAACTCCGTCCGGACGTACCGCGCGAGTCCGTTCTCCGGCAATGCATGGAAGAGGCGGCGGAGGATACGCCCGCGGTCGGGGCTCCTCTCGATGGAACGGAACTCTGAAAGGAGCTGGTTGTAACGGGAGATGGGCTGCTTGTAGAGGAAGATGCGACTGCACATCTGCTGCACGAGGAGCTCGACCTGTTCGTCCGTGAGAGAGACGATCTGCTTGCGTGCGAGGAGGTAGCGCGACACATCCGCACCGAGGACGACGGCGCCTGTGCCCGTGGGAAGGCCTTTGTCTTCCACCGTCTGTGCGAACGCCGTGAGGGCGGCTTTCGCCTCCTTGCGCATCTCCGGCGAGAGCGACGAGGTGGCATCGTCCACCATATCCAGCTGCGGCAGGAGCGTCTGGAATGTCGTGAGTGCGTCACTCACACCTCCCTCCTCCGCTTGCTGCGTGAGCATCGCGAGCGTGTCCACGAGCATCGTGCCCTGCACATCGGCCGGTTTCACACCGCTCTCCGGGAGCTCCGCACTGGTCTCGAGGACGGTCTTCTTGAGGAGGTACGCCTGATCGTCAGGGAGCACAGCGGTGGAGTCGGCGACTTCCTGCGCCACACGGTCATTGACGAGCTTCGTCAGCTCACCGGATCCTGTGGCCACAGCGAGCAGGGTCTGGCGATACTCGTCGAGCGGCTTCTGCGCGGCATCCGTCCCGGTGCCGCTCGCAAGCAATGCCGCGGCTTCGTTGAGACGGGTGTTCGCGTGGTCGAGGAGCTTCTGGACCTTCGCCTCCTGTCCGATAGTGAGAAGGATATCCACGGCTTCCGCCACACGCTTCACTGGGTAGAGACTCGATCCCGGCAGGATACCTGCGCTCCGTGCCCGGCGCTTCTGCTGAAGGACCGCAATCTCCTTGCGACGAACGGCGTCGCGATCGAGGTTGTTGGCCACCCACACACTCGCCCCCTCGCGTTCCGTCGTCTTGCGCACGTTGGACGGAACGGACCCCAAGCGCACTCCTTCGCCGGCAACGAGAGCGAGCATGCGTGAACCTTCCATCACCTTCGCCCCCCGGTCCCACACTGCAATATCATCGACTTCGTCACCCGCAGTCATCGATACGCTTCCCTCGTTCACAGAAACGGTGCCGCGGGAAGTCGCGACGGTCCAGCCGGGACCGACGGATTCAGGAACCAGCACCTGCATCCACAACGTGCCTCGCTGCAGCGAGAACGTGGGGGCGGCTCCCGCACGCGGCCGGTCGGAGAGATCGTGCAGACTGACGATGGTATCCGACCCGAAGCGGAGAACGCCGTCATCGTGCATGATGAGCGTGGCGGAAGCATCGGGAGAGGTGCGGATCACGGCACTCTGGCGCAGCGCCACCTCACCTGTCACGGGCTGCCACAATCCACCGAAGAGGATGGATACTTCCCCCTGCGCAGGAACGAGCAGGACGGAGGAATCGGCGCGACTCTGCGGCGCGAGGAAGAGTGAAGGACTCACACGTACACCGATCGCGATGAGGAGAACTGCAATCGCCACGCGCGAAAAGCGGTACGCGAAGGAAGGAACGGCGACGGGCTGCAACCGCGGTGTCAGGCGCTGCCACATCGCGTCACGAATCATCACTGCAGGCGTGAGCGAGGTGCGCAACCTGTCCCACAAGGCAGCCGAAGGCAGCGCGATACGCGAAAGAACCAGCGAGCGGATGCGGGGCTGAGCGATATCTGCGGGGAGTTCTTGTTTGGCTTGGAGGAGAGCGCGCGGCGCATCGATCTGGCGGAGGATCTTCCCGCGCAGACGCCCCTGCATATCGGATGCGGGCTGGCACGTACGCACGGCATCCCGGAGGAGTGTTTCGACCTCTTCTGGAGGGGTGCCGGAGGGGGAAAAGAAGGAGAACATTCGCGATGCTAAAAACGAGGGAAGATGGCTTCTGTTACGCTCAGGAAGCCAAATCAGCGGGGAGGAGCTCTTTGAGCTTGCGTAGGGCGCGAAACTTGAGGATACGTACTCCCCCTTCGCTCATCTTGAGTACACGGGCCACGGCGCTGTGCGGCAGTTCGGACACATAACTGAGGAGCAGTACATCCCTGTAACGCCGGGGAAGACGGGCAAGAGCATCCTGGACGGTCTCGAGGAGTTCGGCCGAACGAGTCGCGGCGTCCGCACGGTTCATCGGATCGAGATCCGCGACCTCCTCCGGGATCTCATCGAATTGGCGCTGCGTTCGATAGGCGTCGATGACGGTGTGCCGCGCGATGCGGAAGAGCCACGCGCCGAAAGGGATATCCGCGCGCGCCTTGTACGTATGCAGCTTCTCCCACGCCTTCACGAAGACGTCGGACACGAGGTCCTCTACCATTTCCCGCGGCGCGCGAAACGCGGTGTAGCGGTAGATGGGGAGGAAGAAGTGATCGTAGACCTCTGCGAACGCTTCGGTGTCCCCGTCCTGCGCGCGGTTGACGAGCGCGAGGATGCCATCATTGTCCAGCGGGAGCGGCATGAGATGGGCACTATATTACTCCCATTCGATCGTTGCAGGCGGTTTTGAGGTCAAGTCAAGGAATACCATATCGATCCCCGGTAAGCCGAGAAGACGTTCCGTCATGCGCGAGAGAACGGCATCGGGCAACGGCGCTGCGTTGGCCGTCATGGCTTCCTGAGATTCGACCGGCCGGAGCACGATCGACTGGCCGCCCTCCTTCGCCCCGAACGGCAACAAGACGACGGGGAACTGCCAGACCGTCTCGTAGAGATCGGCACGCTTCAATTCCTCATCCACGACTGCATCCGCCTCACGCAGCAGATCGGCACGGTCTTTGCTCACGTAGCCCGGCACGAAAACGACAGGCGGTGGCGTGGCATGGGACGTGCAGAAGACGACGCGGTTGAATGCCGGAACGGTATTGGGAATCGTCGTCGCCATCTTCCGATGAACGTTGCTGATCTTCCTGTCGTCCGAAAACAACGCGACGGCATGGCGGTACGTCCGCCCGTCCCCCTGCACGCCCACGGAACGCACGGGCAACGTGAGGTGCGGCACGTCCACCGTCCCGATTTCTTCGGGGAAGCTCTCTGCTTCGGCGCACAGAATCCTCACGCCCAGCCCCGGACCGGGGAACGGGTGCCGCCAGACGAACTCGTGCGGCAAGCCGAGCTCTTCACCGAGAATGCGGACTTCATCTTTGTACAAATCCTTGAGCGGTTCCACGACCAAGCCGGCTTCCATCATCTTCGCGATCGCCTCCACGCGGTTGTGGTGCGTCTTGATGTGATCGGCGTGCTTCGTCCCCTTCGTCTCGATCGTGTCCGGATAGATCGTTCCTTGGCCGAGCATCCAGCCATCTTCCATCCGCAGCTTCATACGTTCACTGACCCGCTTCTGAACGGCGAGAAACGTGTTGCCGATGCGCTTCCGCTTCTCTTCGGGATCGTAGACGCCCTTGAGCGCGGCGAAGAATTCCTCCGATGCATCCTCGATGTGCAGGTTCGTGATGCCGAGCCGGTCGAAGGCGGCACGAATGTTCCTCACTTCGTTCTTCCGCATGAGTCCTGTATCCACGAGCAACCCCTGCACGCGATCCTTCCCGAGCAACTCATTGAGGAGTGTGAAAGCAACCGTGGAATCCACGCCACCCGAGACGAGCATAAAAACTTTACGTTCGCCGACTTCTTTCTTCAGCGCCGTTCCGATGTGTTCGCTGTAGCTCTCCATGGACCACGGCTCCGGATGACAGAGATCGACGAAACGCTTCAGGATCTCCATGCCATGCTGCGTGTGCGTGACTTCGAGGTGAAACTGCACACCGAAAATCTTCCGCGTCTCGTCCGCCATCGCGGCGATGCGGCAAGTATCAGACAACGCCGTGCGCAGAAAACCGGCGGGGAGGCGGGCCACCTCATCCCCATGCGACATCCAGGCGCCGAAGTGCTCCGGCAATCCCCGAAAGAGGGAAGAGGCGGGCTCGGTGACTGTGACATCGGCATGCCCGTACTCTTTCTTCTTCCCCGGTTTCACTTCGCCGCCGAGCGCGTTGGCGAGCCACTGGTGACCGTAGCAAATGCCAAGGATGGGAACGCCGAGGTCAAAGATGCCTCTGTCCATCTGCGGACTCCCCTTCTCGTACACGCTCTGCGGCCCGCCGGAGAGGATGATGCCCGCGGCACCCTTCAAATCTTTCGCCGGCGTCTCCGCGACTCTGATCTCCGAAAATGCCCCGAGACGGCGCACTCTATTCCCAATGAGGTGCGCGTACTGGCCGCCGGAATCCAGAATGACGATGGAACCTTCGCGGACGTTCATGGTGGCAGTGTAGCAGGATTGACGCCATATTTCCGTTCTCCCAAGCGAGCGGAATACCAGCCATCAGAGGATCGTTGACAGCGCGGAATACGGGGAGGAGGATGCCCCTCCTATGCCAACGAAGGACGTTTTTGAACCTCTCACCATTGCAGATCCCGGCTCCCCTCTCTTGCAGGCACAGTGCGGTGAGTTGGCGACGGGTGGCATCACACATTATGAGGATGTTGGAGCCTGCCTTTCGAAGGGCAATGGAAGAGGCGAACTCAAAAAAGCGGAGACTGTTCTCCAAACACTCTCGGAAGTATGTGCGAAGCTTCAGATTCCCTCCGAGGCGATCTCTGAGCAAATCAGATCTGTCCGGCAACCGTATTCGATGGCTTTCCAAGCCCTCCTCAGAGCGCACCCTCAACTCACAGCACCACAGAAAACGGAGGCACAGAGATACGCCACAATACATGCTCGCTGCCATGCGCTTGCATGCGCCATCCAGGAATGCCTCGCATCGGGGAACGGGGACGCTGCTGAGAAGCGGGGGGACCAGGAGCCACAGCGAAAGCCCTCTGCGGCGAAGCCGCGAAGATCAACAGTAATTCCAAGTGAGCAGACACCGGCAAAGGCAGGCTTCGATCTTGCCAGTCTCGGCATCACGGTTGACCCACTGCAAAAAAGAACCTCTGTAAGGAGAAAACCGTCATCTGCGGGCAATCCATTCACGGCGTTCGCGTGGGTTTGCCGCCACCCCATACAGGCAGTGAAGAGCATGTTCGGAGGATCCGGGAAAAAGGAGAAGAGGCATTAATCCTCGTACTCGTTTCACTTCAAGAAACCACCTTAGATGTTTCGTTCTTGGCTATTGGGGCTTGGTACTTGGGGCTTCGGCGAGAGCAACCGCCACCAAGATCCACCCTGTGTATGCGACCGCCGCATCCTCCCACGCATGCAGGAACAGTGCGGCGATGGAAATGCCTAAGAATGAAAGAAATGCGACCAATTGAAAATTATTCATTTTCCATTTTCCATTTTCCATTCCAAGTCGGCGAAGCAGCAATACAACCAAAGAAACAAACAGAGCAAAACCCAACACCCCCAATTCGACGCCGACTTGGAGGTACCAGTTCTCAGGAAGAAATGGACACTTGCAGGCGTGGCTTGTGGGCTGCACCTGCGTCGAGCCGAGGAAGACGCACAAATTCGGCTGGCTCTTCGCCCACGCGGGATCATCCTGCGGCCGGAGGAACACGCATGGTTCGGAGACCCTGTTGCTTGCGGGGCCCGCGGCACCGAGGCCCAAGCCGAATGGATTTCGAAGCATCTTCACTGCGGCCTCCATCGGCCGGACAAGATGGCCGCGGGAGGACGAAAGGCGGAAGAAGACCGAGGGGAAGAGCACTGCGGCTGCGATTCCAGCCACCAACACGAGAACACCGCCACCGAGGAGGACTCGCTTGAAGAGACGCGGCGGGAACATCCTCGCGGCAACGATCATCGCCATGACGAATGCCCCGATCCACGCAGCACGGCTGAAGGTGAGGAAAAGAACAAGAAGAATCAAAGGAGTAAAAAGAGACAAAGGAACGATTCCTTTGAATCCTTTCAATCCTCTACTTCCTTTATCTCCAACCCATGAGGCAAGGAAGGAAAAGCAAACGCTCAACGGCAAAAGCATCCATACCCCCAGTTGATTGGGCCCGCTCATGGTCGACTGCACTCTACGTACCCAGGACTCCGCGATCTGCTGGTACGGTGAGAGTGGCCCGCCGGGAACGTAGAGCGAATGAACGTCCGCGTACCCCAGCGCGACGAAGAAGCGGGTCGGGAGCAGGAGACTCACGATGCCGAAGAGCGCGAGGAAGGAACCGACGCCGATCAGAACAAACAGAAGCCTCTTCTGGAACACGTCGGACCACGGAACGCGACGAAGGATCAGGAACGCGACGAGCGGGACGAAGTCGTAGCGGAACCCGAGCGCGAAGAGCCCGCGCGGCGTATGTAGTCCGATGCCCAACGCCACGGCAAGAAACAGGAGCCCGATAACAAGCAAGTCAATGACATCGAAGCGTGTCATCCTGAGCGTAGTCGAAGGATGAACACAAACTCGCATGATTTCTGCGGCCGCAATCAGAAGAATCAAACCCAACAGTCCCTCCTTCCAAAGAGCAAGCGCCGTCATCGGAGAATGGCCTGGTCCCGCAACAATCTTCGTCCCCACCGTCACGAGCAACGCATGAAACGGCAACAGCGCGAGGAGCGCGATCGTCAGCCACTCACGAAAACGTTGGAGCATGAGATTACAGATGCAACCGCGCGACATCGTCGCGGAAGAGTTCCTCTCCGCGCCCGAGCACTTCCTCCACGAAATCGATCGACTTCTTGCTCACGTCCTTCCCATAGAGCTTCGGCGCCTTCTTCATGTCCTCGTTCTCCCATGCATACTCGAGGATCTTCTTGATGGTCTCGGCATCGACGGGCGGCGCAATGAGGTTGCCTCCGGCCATCGCGGACTCGCTGCGATCGGAGCCGAAGCGCAGCGTCACGCACGGCACCCCGAGGATGTTCATCTCCTCCTGCATTGATCCGGAATCGGTGGCGCAGACTGCGGCCTTCTGCATCGCCGCGATCACGTCGCGGTACTCGGGCCAGACCTCGGAGTAGACGAAATTCTTGTGCTGCTTCGCCAGTTGCCGCACCTCCTCGGTGAGTCCCAATCTCTCGAACGCTTTCTTCGTCTGGATCATGTCGATGAGGAGCACGCCTCTCCCCTCCTCGATGAGCGCCTTCATGGCGCCGTAGATCGCGAGGAAGCGACGGTCAGAGACGCAGTTCTCGCGGCGGTGGATGCAGAAGCGGACGAAGTCGCCCTTGGCGAGCCGCGGATGGCGCTCGAAGACGGTGGCCTTCTTGGCATTCTTCACGGCTTCCATGGTGGCGTCCGCCACGGAATTGCCGACGACGCGGATACGGTCCTCCGAGAACCCCTCGGAGAGCATGAACCCACGGTCGAGCTCCACGGGCGCCAGGTGGATCCCCGTGACAGTCTCGCTCGTGCGCGTGTTGAACTGCTCCGGATACGGTTCCTGACTCCCGCGCTCCCAGTTCTTCCGGTCCATCAAAAACTCCTTCCAGGCAGCGACATCCGACATGTTGCCCTTCTTGTAGTCGGGAGTCAGCGTGCGGATGCCGGCTTCCACATGGACCGACGCGAAGGCGTGCGTGTACGCCGCGATTCCCCCCGCCATCGCCGTGGTCGTGTCGCCGTGGATGTAGGGAATCACGATCTTCCCACGCTTCTTGAGTTCGCCGATGACGAACCCGAGCCGCGCGATGATCTGCGCCACGAGTTCGTGATACTCCCCGCGGATATTGAGGTTGAAATCCGGCTCCACGCCGAACTCCTTGAGCATCCCGCCACTGAGATTCTCGGAGAAATGCTGCCCCGTGTGACCGAGCAGGACGAAATGACCGCGCTTCTGGAGCTCCCTATAGAGCGGCACCTGCTTGATAATATCGGGCTTCGTCGCGATGAGGATCAGATGGATCCGCTTCTCGGCGTTATCCCCCGCCTCTTCGTAAAATTTCGGCGAACGGTAGGTAATCTCCTTCATCCGCTACAGAATAGCCTTGCATGGCCGGAAAGGACAAATGAGAATGCCCGCCTCGATGCAACCTTACGATTCCTTACCGCGGCACGATACGTATGGCGTTCGCCGTGAGTACTGGTACTTCGCACGGCTTCCCGACGCGGGAGACGTCGATGCATTGCGAACCGGGCTCAGGGACGACATCTCGATCGTGCTGCTTCCCGGCAACGGGGACACGGACCATCCGTACGTACGCATGACAGGAGTGGTAGGAGATTTCGAGAAAATCCGGGCAATTGTCCGGCGCCTCGGCGGCGTGCTCCTCCCTACAGCACCAAAACAGAAGGAGAGTGCCTCTTCATGACTTTTCGGCAGTGCATAAGCAATTTGTTGCATACCCATCCTGGGAGCCTTGCATCCCCCACAAGAAAAAATAGAATGCGCGCTCAATTTCTTTCCTCTCCACTCCATGGGAACTCGTCTCTGGGAATCAGAAAGGTTGCATACAGAGCCACAGCGCAGAATCGAAACTGTGGAAGTACAGAGTGACCGAGTTGATAGTCTCATGAATCAATTCCGGGGGCTTGCTTCGATGATGGTGGAGAGCGTGCAAGGTGACAGGACAACACTGAAGATCGAGACGGGATTGGATGGTGATTTCATCGATCGAATCAAAGCGGCTGGGAACAATCTCCCACCCCCTCCGATCGTTGCTCCTGATATGGGAGAACTGGGCGCCGAAACCATCGAAGGATGATTACCGACGCAACGACGCCACCCATTCGATGAAGAGCCGCAGGAAGTGCTCGCTTGCTTGCTGCTGCTCGGGCGAGAGAAGATTCTTCAGTTCGTCCAGCTTCGCCTCGATCTCCACACCGTCCCACCGGTCGACGACCTTCACCGCATGGAACGAATGCTCACCGTCCCAATCTTCCGGGAACGTCCAGAAGCCCCACGGCTCCAGCGCAGGATCCCATGTGAGGTCGCAATCCACCCACGCACCACTGCTGTTCTTGACCTGAGCGAACGTGTGATTGTGCGGCCAGTGGTGGTCCTCCAGAAATTCCTTGAGTGCCGGTGGGTAGTGCATGTCCTGCTCATGCCAGTGAAACGTCGAAACGACGAACCGCGACTCGATGCCGAGTTCGGCCAGCGCAGCCACGAACAACCGGTGCTTCCCCCTGCACGTCCCCATCTTCTTCTCCAGCACATCCGCGATGCTGCGCGCCTCTCCCCATGGAATCGCCGCGACGATCTGCGCCAGTTCGACGATCGCCGTCCTCTGATCGAAATCCTGCAAATTGTGCGGCGCGAGGAACGCGCGAACGAGCGCCCTCTCGTGGTCTGAAACCTTCATATGCGGCCCTCGGCAACCTTCTTCTCGGTGATGGAAGCGCCCATCGTGACGATGCCCGGCACCTCGATGACCTCATGCCTGACCATCTTGTCGCCTTCAAACTCGTAGACGTACGGCGTGCAGAGACCCACTTCCATGGCGGCAGTCTTCTCCGGTCCCAGGTGCTCGAAGTAATTGATGATCGGACGCATGCTGTTGCCACTCGCCGACACGAGGACCGTCTCACCCTTGGCAACATACGGGAAGATGTACTGAAGGAAGAACGGACGGACGCGATCGTCACAGTCCTCGTGACTCTCGCCGTTCGGCGGACGCGTACTCCAGCTGCGCCGCCACAGTTGCACCTTGTCCTTACCGTACTTCTCCGCGGTCTCGGCTTTGTTAAGTCCCTGCAAATCCCCGTAGTGACGTTCGTTGAGTGCCGAATCCGCCATGATGGGGATGCCCGCCTGCTTCAACTCGCACAGGAGAATCTCCAGCGTCACCGATGCGCGCTGCAAACGGGACGTAAATGCGCGGTCGAAACGAAACTTCTTCAGCGACTTCGCGGCGATCGTCGCATCCTTGCATCCGCGCTCCGTGAGAGGGACGTCGCTCCATCCCGTGAAGCGGTTCTCCAGATTCCACTGTGATTGTCCGTGTCGGATGAGGACGAGGGTGCCCATATGACCGCAGCCTACCACACCGCTCCGCGTTTGAGAGGTATGAAATCAACCTTGAGCTGCATGGCTTGGCAAACACCACACAGTACAGGCACCTCGTCAGGAACGCCACTTTCTGCTATACTGTAATCGAACATGCACATCAAACACCTGTCGACGCAGCGTTTCACGCATACGATGCTTTGGTCGCTCCTGCTCTCTGCGCTCATCGTGGCGATGGCGGCAACCCTTGCCCGCGCCAGTTACAATTTCACCGCGGCACTCACGGACAAGCCGGACCTCGCTCTCTACCTTCTTCTGCCGGAGGAAAGCATCACGCAATCGACCCTGCTGCGGGAGCATGTCGAAGAGCGGGACTACCTCGTACAAACGAAGAGTGGGTCGGCACTGATCAGACTCAAGCGCGGCCCGAATCAGTGGTTCGTGGAGATGGAGGAGCAACTCCATCAGTAAAAATCTTGGGATTTGGATCCTTGGGTCCTTGGGATTTCTTTCAAGCTGTTCTCCTCCTCAGGATCATCAAGGGGAAAACCACCACCGCGTTCCAGATCCTCCTCCACCTTCGGGGTTCCCTGATCAATCTCCACAACCACTCGAGACGCAGCTTTTGAAAAACGACGGGGGCGCGCTTCTGCACGCCGGTGACGAAATCGAACGAGCCGCCGACGCCCATGGCCACGCGGACGCTCGTGAGGGAAGGGAGGTGTTTCGCGATCCAGAGCTCCTGCGCGGGCGACCCGTAGGCGACGAAGAGAAACGCGGCATTGGAAGCATTGATACGGGCGATGGCCTCGCGCGTATCCGTCTCTTTCGGCGAACCGGCGAAGGTCCCCGCGATCTTCAGACGTGGATTCTGACTCTTGAGAATTTCCGCGGCCTTCTCCGCCACACCAGGCCGCGCGCCAAGGAGAAACACGGGATGCTCCCCCGTGAGGACGAGGCAGAGATGCTGGAACGTATCGACGCCGGTCACGCGCTCCGGGAGCCGGGTACCTGTGAAACGTGCGGCAAAGAGCAATCCGGCGCCATCCGGGATGTTGAGACTGGTCGTCTGCAGGACACGCCTGAACACCTCATTCTCAGACGCTTCGACGAGCATTTCGCTGTTCGGCGTCGCGACGTGGTGCTGGCGATGACTCTCCAGTAAATGCAGGATCCGGCTCACCGCCTGATCCATCGTCACGGCATCGATCGGAATTCCGAGGAGCGTGAGCTTCCCCGACGGGTCAAACTGAATCTGCGACACGTAGGGAAAGCCTACCATACATCATCAGCTCGCGCACCCCTCGGGAATCAGGTACCGTAGCTTCCCCATGGGAATTGGTTCGCGTTGCATCATAGGCATCCTTGCAGCTTCCCTCTTCGTTTCCTGCTCTCCGCTCCAGAAGTTTGCAAGCCAGGAGGAACTATCGAACTCCTCGTTCGATCCCTTCATCCCGCTCCCGCCGAAGGAAGTGAAGCGACAGGCGATCGATATCCGGACGGTCATCGGCAGCGGAACGACGCTCTCTCAAGGGAAAACTGACGCTCCGGAGACTCTCCTCGTCTTCACCAACCAGTCCTGTGCGTACTGCCGGGAGTTCCATGATGCACTCCTCCCGCGACTGAAGGAAGATTTCGTGAACAAGGGACTCATGCGCCTGGACGTTGCGATCCTGCCGATCGCAAAGTACCCCTCGAGCGGGATGGAAACGGCGGCATTGTTCTGTGCGATAAGGCAGGGAAAGAGTTGGGAAATGCACGAGGCGCTCTTCAGCATCACGAATCGAACCCGCAAGGACATCGTGGCCGCGGCCAAGTCGCTGAAATTGAATGTGAAAGAATTCGATGCCTGTCTTGATGCGCCGGATGCCGCCGCATTTGCAGAGGCTCAGAGCTCCCTCGCGAAGACACTGAATGTCACCCTCGTCCCGACGTTCTTCCTCAATGATGAGAAACTCGTCGGTCTGCCCTCCTACACGGATCTTCGGGGCTGGATCGAGGGAGCGATCACTCAAAGGTAGGATTTGACACAACAACACTATTGGTATAGTTTACGTTTATGAGCGAAGCACCGTCTGATTCCGTCATCGTTGCCGCACAGCTCGTCAAAGATTGGGAGACTCTTTCTCACATGACGGAAATTTCTGTGTCACATGAGCTGGTGAGCGCGGGGCACGCGTTGTTCACAAAAGCCCTCCTTCATACCAAAGGAGAACCTCTGCCACCGGAACTGGATGGGATACTGCGAAAAGTCGCAGGGATGATTCACGAATTGAGAGAGAAAACGGAACAACTCATGCAGGAATTGCGCGGCCAACACCCATCGAAGTGAAGACCCTCAACGCTGAATCCTCACCACCTTCCTCCTCCCTCCCCCGCCCGCGACGATCTCGACGTTTGAAATGGGGACGCTAAATTCTCTCGCGAGAAATTTCCGCAGCGCCGCATTCGCCTTCCCTTCCTCTGCGGGCGCGGCGACGTCGATCTTCACACTGCCATCGTCCATCACCGAAACGACGCGTGAGCGGGAAGCACCGGGACGAGCGCGGACGGAGAAGGAAACGGAACCTTCGGAGGCCAATGAACGGTGAAGATCTTCAAGTGTCATAGCGTCTGGGAACGCCGCCACTTCTCGATTTCCTTGTGATGCCCCGAGAGGAGGACATCCGGAACCTTCATCTCCCTGAACTCCTCCGGCCGTGTGTAGTGCGGATACTCCTTCTTACGATTCAGCGCCTTCGAGAAGCTCTCCTGCTCCGCCGATTCATTCTTCCCCAGCACCCCCGGGATTTGTCGCGCAATGGCATCGATGAGAACCATCGCAGGCAGCTCGCCGCCGGTGAGGACGTAGTCCCCGATGGAAATCTCCTCGTCGATCCACCCGTCGATCACGCGCTGGTCGATGCCCTCGTAGTGACCGCAGAGGAGAATGATCCACTCCTTCTTCGCGAGCTTCTCGACCTTCGTCTGCTTCAGTTTCTTCCCGCACGGCGAAAAATAAATGTTCCACGGACCTTTCTGCCCTTTCTGCCCTTCCTGCCTTTCCTGCCCTCCAATCGATTCAATGGCTTTCACGAGAACATCGGGGCGCATCACCATCCCCGCACCTCCTCCGTACGGCGAATCATCCACCTGCCGGTACTTCCCGAGACCAAACTTCCGCAAATCATGAAACCGTATATCCAGAAGATCCAGATCCTGCGCACGCTGGAGAATGCTCTCCGTGAGGGGGCCCTCGAACATGCCGGGAAACAGCGTCAGAATGTCGATGCGCATGGACATATTGTAGCGGCGTTCCGCCACATCGTGGAACGACGATTTTTGCAACGGGATCACAATTTCCGGACACGGCAGAAACAATCACGTTCCGGACGGACTCCCACGGGCCGCGTCCGCGTTTACGGTGATCCCATGATCGTCCCCCGTTTCGCGGACCGTTACCGCATCCCATCCGTCCGAATGCGCGGATGGGATTACACGTCCCCTGGAAAATATTTCGTGACCATCTGCACCCTGGGAAAAATGCCGTGGTTGGGGACGATGAAAAACGGCGTCATGCGATTGTCGGATATGGGGGAAATCGTTACCGACGAATGGATCGCCACGGCAATGATCCGCCCGAACGTTTCATTGGATGAATGGGTCGTCATGCCCGATCATTTCCATGGAATCATCGTGATATTCGAACAAACTCAACAAACAAAACACGTGGTAGAGCCGCCCTGCAGGGCGGCTCTACAACCCACAACGAACAACCAAACCATAACGAACATTCAACAATCCAAACGCCCGAAATATTGGTCACCGGGAAATTTGGGAATGATCATCAATACATTTAAAGGAGCCTGCACCCGAAATATCCGCGCATCCGGCCACCCCGATTTTGCCTGGCAACCCCGATATCATGATCATGTCATTCGTTCCAACGACGAATTCCGCGCCATCCGCCGGTACATCATCAACAACCCCCGCAATTGGGTGCGCCGTCATCACACCATCACATAAAATCCTTCATCAAATCCCCAATATCCTTGATTCCAACTTCTTCCACGGGCGTCGTCTCGATCCCCTTCCTCGCAACGAGTTCCTCGTAGAAATTCGGCACGTCCTGATTCTGGTACAACACGCCCGTCGCGATGCGCTGTGACGTGTCGCAGGCGAGGTGGCGCGCCTTCGCGAGATCCTTGGGATCGTGCCCCTCCTTCCAGGAATCGTAGCACCGCTCAAGCAGGTACTCGTGCGTCGCGAACTTGTTGTAGCTGGGACAGGCCTGGAGAACGTCGACGAAGGCGAAACCGCGGTGCTGGATCGCGGCCTTCAGGATCTCCTTGAGCTGCCAGATGGCGCCGGAGAATCCGCGCGCCACGAACGTCGGCTCGAGCGAGAAGATGAAATCCATGGAGGGCAGCGTGCGTTCCGGGATGCCGTTGGGGCTGGTGTTCATCTTCTGCCCCTTCGGCGTGAGCGCGCTCGCCTGGCCCGTGGTGAGGCCGTAATTCGCGTTGTTGTGGAGGATGAAGACGATCGGGTAGTTGCTCCGGACGGCATGGACCAGGTGCCCGACGCCCTCGGAGAAGCTCGCACCGTCCCCGCCCTCGGCGATCACCGGCAACTTCATATTCGCCAGCTTCGCACCGGCGGCGAAGGGAATTACTCGACCGTGCAATCCGTGGAAACGGTAGCCACTGAGCTTATCGGACATGTTTCCGTGACAGCCGACGTCATAGCAGAGGAGCACCTGCGTCGGAGCGATCTTCAACTCCACCAATGCCTGCCGCAACGCCGTCCAGATGCCGTAATCGCCGCATCCGTCGCACCACGTGCACTGCACGGGGGACAGGTAGTCCTTCATGGAAACGCCGTTGGAATCGAGCGGAACGGTCATCGGCGGGAGGAACGGGGACGTTTCACGGAACTACTCAAAACGAACGGCTCGATCTTCTCCACGAGCTCATCGACGAAGAACGGCCGCCCGTCGTACTTGAGGATTTTGCTTTCAACGCGAACCCCGCTCTCCTGCGCAAGCAACATCCCAAGCTGACCTTGCTGATTTCCTTCGACCAACACCACCTTCTTCGCCTTCGCGGCGAGCTGCGCAAACCGCTCCGTCTTGAGCGGCCACACGTACGTGAAATGCAGGTAGCCGATATTCTTCCCTGCAAATTTCTCATCGCGCAGGGCATCTAACACGACCGTCTTCGTACTCCCCCAACCAATAAGCAACAGGTCGAGTGAAGGATTGGAATTATCAATTATCAATTTTCCATTTTCAATTCTGTAGAGGTCAGGTTGAGGAAGGAAAGATTTCAAGGCACTCATCTTTTTCATCCTCTTCTCCATCTGAAACCTCGCATTCTCCGCATCATCAACGGAGTTTCCGTGGCCGTCGTGCTCATCCGCCTGCGCGCAGAAGGTCGCGGCTTTCGCTCCGGGAAGCCACCTCTTCGATATCCCATCTTTCGCTTTCGGATCATAACGATCGGACTCCTTGAGAGCCGCAAGCTGCTTCGCGCCGGTCACGAGCGCCCCGCGGTCGAGCGTCGTCTTCGACTGGTCGTACGGCGCCTGCGTGTAGAGCGCCTCCATCAGCTGCTTGTCGGTGAGAACGAGGACGGGTGTCTGGAACCGCTCGGCGATGTTGAAGGCCTGCGGCATCAGGTGGAACGCGTCCTCCGCATCCCCCGGCGCCACGATGCAGCGCGGGAACTCGCCGTGCGCGCTGTGCACCGTCATGAGGAGATCGGCCTGCGCGGTCCACGTGGGAAGTCCCGTGGCGGGCCCGGGCCGCTGCGCGACGACGAAGACGGGGCTGTTCTCGATCATCCCGTTCATGGAGAGCGTCTCGGTCATGAGATCGAACCCGCCGCCCGCCGTCGCCGTGAGGGCACGCGTGCCCATGAAGGCCGCGCCGCTCACCATCTGCGCCGCCGTGATCTCATCCTCCGCCTGCTTCACCGCCATCTGCGTCTTGTTCTGCAGCTCGGCAATGAAGGTGAGGAGCGGACTCGACGGCGTCATGGGATATCCGGCGTAGAATCGCACCCCTGCATGCACGGCCCCAAGACCGAGCGCGTGCGCCCCCGTGAGGAGCAGGTGATCCTTCCAGACACGATCCGGTTTCGGCAGCGGGATCGACAAATGTCCGACTGTTGAATCGGTGAACGCCATCCCCTCTTCGATGCACCGCATGTTGAGCTCCAGCAGATCTTTCTTCTTCGCGAACCGGCTCCCGACCAGATCCTTGAGGACGTCCGCCTTCTGATCGAACGCGCTCCAGAGGAACGCCGAAAGCAGGACGTTCGCCAGGATCGACTTGGCCTTGAGCTTCTTGAGTAATTCCTCCACCGGGAGATACACGACCTTGATCTTCCGCTTCGCGATATCTTTGCTCGCCTCCGGCGTCCATTTCCAGTCCGCGACACTGTGGATGATGACACCGCCGTCCTTCACATCCGGAAGATTGATCGTGAGGCCATGGTGATTGAACGTCAAAAGGAGATCGACCTGCCGCTCGCTGCTCCCGATCGTCCCGGCACTGATGTCCAGCTGGTAGCTGGCATGCCCGCCCTTGATGAGGGACGGATACTCCCGGTAGCCGAACACGCAGTACCCGGCCCGCTTGAGACCCTTCGCGAGGATCTCACCGACCGAGTTGATGCCCTGCCCGGAGGCGCCGACGATTTTGAGGGAAACCCGCGACAGACAGAGGACATGATGAAACAAATGCAGCTCCAATGGAAGGTGGCTTGTCGTATTTTTACTTGTCGGCTTTTGGCTATTGGCTCCCAAGCCACGAGCCGACTGTCGGTCAACCAATAGCCAACAGCCCGCGGAAAGAAAATGGTACAAATCCCTTCGCTCTCCTACAATCCCCTCCGATGTCCCTCCTCAATCCGAATTCCATCGCGGTCATCGGCGCGTCCGCCGACGAGAAGAAGGTGGGTCATGTCCTGCTCCGGAACCTCATGACGCAGGGATACAAAGGAACGGTATACCCCATCAACCCCAAGGGCGGGAAGATCCTCGGTAAGGAAACATATCCGAGCGTCACAGCCGTGGCCGGGCACATCGACCTCGCGATCATCGCCACACCGGCGTCATCTGTCCTCGCACTTGCTGAGGAGTGTGGAAAGAAGGACGTTCAATCCCTCGTCGTCATCACGGCAGGGTTCCGTGAAACGGGGACCGAAGAAGGGAAGCATGCGGAAGAGGAATTGGCCGCCATCGCCCGGCGCTACAAAATGCTGCTCGTGGGACCCAACTGCCTTGGGTTCATGCGACCGTGCATTTCACTCAATGCCTCCTTCGCCAACGACCTGCCTCGCGCCGGAAAAGTTGCGTTCTTGAGTCAGTCCGGAGCACTGGGCGGTGCATCGGTGGATCGGGCACAGCGGATCGGACTGCGGCTCTCCCTCTTCCTCAGTATGGGCAACAAGGCGCTCATGAACGAGTGTGACTTCCTGGAGCTCTGCGAGGACGACCCGGAGACAAACGTCATCGGCCTCTACCTGGAAGGCATCGTGGACGGAAAGCGCCTCTTGGAAATCGGGGAACGCGTGGCACAGAAGAAGCCCATTGTTCTGCTTAAGGCCGGTACGACGGAGAAGGGGCGGAAGGCCGCTTCGTCTCATACGGGAGCTCTTGCCGGCTCCGACGCGGCCGTGGATGCCATCTGCCGTCAGGCCGGCATCACGCGGGCACAGTCCGTCGATGAACTCCTCGATCTCCTGCGCACGCAGTCGCTCCAACCGCCTCTCGCCTCTTCCCGCATCGCCATCGTCACCAACGCGGGCGGCGCGGGCGTGCTGGGGACGGATGCTGCGGAGAAGGCAAAGCTCTCGCTCCCCTCTCTCCTGCCGAAACACGAACAGGAATTGGCGAAAGCCCTCCCACCCTTCGCGAGCGTCAAGAATCCATTCGATGTCCTCGGTGACGCACTGGAAGACCGCTTCGAAGCGGCTCTCCACATGGCGGCAAAGGACGAAAACATCGACGGCATCGCCGTCTTCGTCACGCCTCAGATGATGACACCGGTGCGGGCGATCGCGGAGACTGTCGTGGCGGTCATGAAGAACTATCCTCTCATCCCGACCGTCGCGAGCTTCATGGGAGGCGAGAGCGTGCATGAAGGCATCGAAATCCTGCACGAACATGGCATCCCAAATTTCTCCTGCCCGGAGACTGCCATCAGCACCCTGGCAACATTGTGGCATCAGGAACCCGTGATGTGCACGCACCGCGCCCCCGTGGCGGACGAGGAGCGCGCTGCGAAGGCTGCAGTCATCCTGAAAGATTGCCACGGCCTCCTCGACGAAGGAAGGCTCCAGCGCCTCTTCTCGCTCTACCGACTCCCGCTCCCGGAAATGAGCATCGCCTCCTCCGCGGAGGAAGCCGTGCAGATCGCCGAACGCATAGGTCTGCCCGTCGTTGCGAAAGTGGATTCCCGGGACATCCTCCACAAGACGGACATTGGAGGAGTGCGCGTCAATCTCTCATCCACGAAAGCCGTCGCCGACGCGTATGAAGAGATTATGACGAACGTCCGGAAGAATGCTCCGAGCGCCTCCGTGAATGGCGTCCTCATCCAGCAGTGTCTCCCCGCCGGTGACGAATTCATCGTGGGCGCAATCGCCGATCCCTGTGTGGGCCACCTCGTAATGACGGGACTCGGAGGCATCTACACGGAGCTCTTCTCCGATGCATCCTTCCGCGTCGTGCCGGTATCCGAGAAGACCGCTTTCGAGATGCTGGAGGATCTGAAGGCGTGGAAGATCCTGCTCGGCATGCGGGGCAAACCGCGCCGGGACATCATCTCGCTCGCGCGTCTCATCCGCACCGTCTCACTCCTCGTCACCGAATGCCCGCAGATCACGGAGATTGATCTCAATCCGGTGCTGGTGCAGGAGCAGCAGATCGTGATCCTCGATGCAAAAGTGGTCCTAGGAGGAGAAACTCCAAGCACCAAGCACCAATAACCAATCGATCCTTCGTTCGCTCAGGACAAGTTGGGATTTGGCTCCTTGGGATTTGGGATTTGAACGGTCGTGTACTGGTAAACTACCTCCAATGCCGAAGGTTTCCATTTTGATGCCGGTCTACGCTCCCCAACCCGACTTCCTGCGGGAGGCGATCACATCCGTGCAGAAGCAAACCTTCACCGACTGGACCCTCGCGATTCGGGAAGATCCTTCTCATGTGAATACGGAAGAAATCGTCCGGCCGTTCCTCTCCGATCAACGAATCTCATTCCAGCGAAATCCCGTGAGGCTGGGCATCGGCGGAAACTGGAACGCGTGCCTGAGGAGCGCAGCCGGAACGTACGTCCAATTTCTCTTCCAGGACGACCTGTGGGAACCGGAGTACCTCGCACGGTCCGCTGACGCACTGGAGAATAGTCCCTCCGCGGGAATGGTAATTGCTCAACACACCTACCGCGCAGAAGGAACTGATGCGGAAACGTTTCTGGAGGCGGCGGGCTTGCGCACCATCGAAACGATGCGCGGAGGATTGCGACCGGGTACGACGAACGGAAAAGCATTCCTCACAGACTGGCTTCGTCGCGGACTCCATCCCAACATCATCGGGGAACCGAGCTTCGTGATGCTGCGCCGAAGCATCGTCGAAC
Source organism: Candidatus Peribacteraceae bacterium (assembly GCA_041666245.1). Lineage (GTDB taxonomy): Bacteria > Patescibacteriota > Gracilibacteria > Peribacterales > Peribacteraceae > CAIKAD01. Next base: position 95,815 of record JBAYHG010000003.1, on the reverse strand, counting down.
AGGCAGGGCTCTTCCGTGAAGATCTGCATCAGAATCTCGACCACGAGTACTGGACACGTATGCTCCTCCTCGGAGACGTCCACTTCCAGAAAGACAACTTGGGAACATTCCGCGTTCACGTCGGAGGAGCGAGCATGATGCACGACACGACAGGCGAAGGCATCTTCGATCGACTCCGTATCTTCGTTCTCCTCCTCCACTCACTTCCCGACGGGGAACTTCGCAACGAGGCCAACCACTCACTCCACGAACAGGTACGGAAAATGGGAAGCAAATTCCGGCATCGGGTGAGTGATGGAAAACGCGCAGTCGGAAGCGGAGGAATGCTCCGGATTATCCCGTTCTTCCTGCGTCATCCTCTACTCCTCGCGGAAGCCCTCCGCGGCGTCCTGATCGCATGAAGGATGTGCGGTCTTTGAAAAACTGCACCAAACGTGGTTTACTTGCAGAGAATCTTTCACTGTTCCCACCCCACCCATGAAGCTGAAGAAGTTCTTCGCCCAAGCCGTCGCCCACGGCATTGACGCCGACCCACGCGGAAGGAAGGCTATCGAGAAAATCCTGAAGAAGCAGAAGGAGAAATTCGACAAACTCGATGCGAAGGACAAGGAATTCTTCGACGTCGAGCGGCTCTGGAACCCCTACGCGGACTCCCGGATCATCAATGGAACAGGCGATGAAGACATCAAGACGCTCATGGTCGGGGTCGACATCGAGACGCCGGAAATCCTCCTCGCAGACCGTCTCCGCGAGAAAGGAATGGAGTTCGACGCCGTGATGCTTCACCACCCGGAGGGCCGCGCACTGGCGGATCTCGACAAGGTCATGGGTGTGCAAGTCGACGTCCTCGCACAGGTCGGCGTCCCCGTGAACCATGCGGAAGCGCAACTACGCCCTCGCATCGACCGCATCTGGCGCACCATCCACGCCGACAATCTCTTCCGCACCGAGCGTGCGGCGGAGCTCCTCGGCATCACTGCGTTCAACTGCCACACCGTCGCCGACAACCTCGTCTGGCAGTACATGGAGAAGAACATCTGCAAGAAGGAATACGACACGCTCGATGACCTCCTGAATGCCATCCGGGACATCCCCGAATACCACTACTACGCGAAGAAGGGGAACCCGCCGATCCTCGCGAATGGCAGCGGCGGAAGCCGCACCGGAAAGATCGTGGCGACCGAATTTACGGGAGGCACGAATGGACCTGAGGAGTTCCTGGAAGAGCAATCCCGCGCGGGCGTTGGCACCATCCTCTCCATGCACGTGTCGGAGAAGACGCTGGAGGAAGCCAAGAAGCACCACGTGAATATGGTGCAATGCAGCCACATGGCCTCCGACGCCGTCGGCATCAACCTCCTCCTGGATAAAATGGCGAAGGAGGAGAAACGGCTCGAAATCATCGAGGTCGCGGGATTCGTGCGGGTGAAACGCACGAAATGAACTGGTGATCATTCCCGACGCCCCCTACAATCCTGCGCCCGATGCCCCCCTCCCTCCCCCCCTCTCCACTCGCTCTCCTGCGCGCTGCATGGGGATTCAGCCGTAAGCAACCCGTGCTGATGCCGGTCCTCGTCTGGTTCCTCATCATTCCGATGGCGCTCCAGTCGTGGCTGACACGTGCCGGAGAATCTCCCGCTCACCTCGCCCTGATATTTCGCCAGGGAGTGGATCTGATGCAGCTCTTCATTGCCTGTTGCATCCTCGTGCTCGCGCTCATCACGCTCTGGGGATGGACGTGCGTCCTCCTCCTGGCACGACGCCTGATTCAGAGCCGCGCCGGCCGCGCGCGCGCCTCATTCCGCGCCGTGCGAAAGGAATCCTTCCCTCTCGTGCTCCCCCTTCTCCTCACGTCCCTCCTCCAGGGTTGCCTCCTCTTCTACAGAAGCCTGCTCTTCCTCGTCCCGCTCCTGCTCCTCCTCTTCCTCAACCCCTGCCATCTGACATTCGGCCCCGGCACTCCTCTCTCTTCCGCATTTGAACGCTGCCCGCTGTCCTTCCTCCTGCTTCCGCTCCTGCTCCCTGCGATCTTCTTCTACGTGCGGACATTCTTCTTCGACATCATTCTCGTGGGTGAGGGGCGGATGTACCGTGCCGCATTGAAGCGGAGCAAGGAAATGACACACGGACGGGTCTGCCGGGTCGCGGGAACCCTTCTCGTCCTCGCGGCTCTCACCCTCCTCCCCGCATTCATCCTTCAGATTATCATCGAACAGGCTGCGACGCCCACGCTGCATTCCATGGCCCCATTCATCGCCGATCTGGTGAATGCGATGCTCTCCGCCCTCGCCTCACTCTTCTTCATCCTCGCAGCCGCAGCCTATTACGGCGCACTCCGGGAGAAGCGGGAGGGAAGGGGCAAACTCAGATGAAACACTACAGTGTTTTCGTGGTGTAATCGCTCAGGACGGATATCAGACCCTTGATGACGACCTGAGGCGGGATTTCATGCGCGGAATACGTGACGCCGAACTCATCCTCATTCTTCGGCCAGCCGAACACGATGAACCCCGGCCGCCCGAGCTCGCGGAGGAACGCCTCGCAACGCTTCTGTATCTCTTCTTCGTCCATAGGAAAGGGGGAATTGCACCCACAATACGCCACTCAAAAAAAACCTCAAACGGGGGGTGGCGCACCACGGGGGGTGAAGGGGAAGGCACGGTGCTGCGAAGCAGCACATACCGACGAAACGGAAGCGAAACCTTGGAGCTTCCGGTGAGGAGGTGCCGGGCCGGGCGGAGGAGTCTTGGTGCGCCGGCGCTTTTGGCTCCACCTTTTTCGCCGGAAAAAGGTGGAAAAACAACCAACCCTCGGCGGGAGCAGGATGGCATTCCTCTCTGAAACTCACTTCACTCCCGCCTCCTTCACGATCCTCGCAAACACTGCCGGCTCGCGGATGGCGAGCTCGGAGAGAACTTTCCGGTTGAGCTCAATCTTCTTCGTACTCAGCGCTTTGATGAACTGCGAGTACCGGATCCCCTGCGCACGGAGTGCGGCGGAGAGCCGAATGATCCAGAGCGAACGGAATGTGCGCTTCTTGTTCCGGCGATCCCTGTAGGCATTGACCCCGGCGCGGATGACCGCCTCGTTGGCTTTCACGAACGTCGTGCTGCGCATGCCACGGTAGCCCTTGGCGAGCTTGCGAATCTTCTTGTGACGACGGTGCCGGACGATGCCTCTTTTTACGCGCATGAGTGGGGAGAGAGATGGAACATGTCATGGTGAGCCTGTCGAACCATGACACTCAGAATCAGAGATTGGGAAGGAGACCCTGCAACGCCGCACGATTCGTAGGATGTGCAACAATCGTGCGATTGATGCGCTTCTGCCTGCGGCTCTTCTGCTGGAGCAGGTGACTGCGACCGCGGCGCTTGAACGCATAGCGCCCGCTGCCCGTCTTCCAGACACGTTTCTTCGCGCCGCTGTGGGACTTCATCTTGGGCATAAAGACGGGGAAGTGTAGCGCGGGGGAGAAGCGATTGCAAAACATTTCTTTCCACTTGGAGAGGGCAGAGACGGCAGAAAAGTAAGAAACGTGAGAAATGTTGAAATACCCCTCTCTGCCCTTTCTGCCTTCCCTGCCCTCTTTTCCTACCTCTTCGGTCGAAGAATGGCGATGAACGAATCCCCCTGCTTCTTGATCTCCTGCTCCACCTCGGAAACATCGGCGAGAGAGGCGATGACGCCCTTGAGCTTTTGCACCGCGAAGTCCTTGTTGGCATTCTCACGACCCCGGAGCCGCACCGAAAACTTCACGAGATCCCGCTCGGAGAGGAATTCCTTGGCGCGCTCCGCGAGACGATCGATATCGTGCTTGTCCGTGCGAAAACCAAACCGCAGCATCTTCACTCCCGTCTGCTTGCTGTGACTGCGTTGCTTCTTCTCTTTCTTCTGAAGCTGATAGAGGTAGTGGCCGAAATCCCCGATCTTCACGACAGGCGGCACTGCCTTGGGAGACACTTCGATCAAGTCCTGCTCCAGGGCCTTGGCACGGGCGAGCGCATCCACCGTCGCCAAAACCTCCGTGACACCCTCCTCCGATACGAGCATCACCTGTGGGACGCGGATCTGTTCGTTCATCCGCGGACGTCGCTCGGATTCACGGCGGGGAATGTAGCGCGAACGCTGACGCAGAGGGAGAAAGGGGAAAGAGTCTTACGTGAAAGATACTCTAGGTAGAGCGCAGGGGAGAGTCAAGAAGGAGACAGAAAAGCCTCAAGCACCAAGCCCCAAAACCCAATCAATAAAACGTCCTTAGGATTTGGGACTTGAGATTGGCAGCTTCGATCACTTGCTCCTTCCGTACGCGGATACCGTGAGATCCAAACGTACCCAGCCGTCCGTGAGAGCCTTCGCTTCTGCCCGGTCGATCGTGAAGAACGGCATCGGCCAGAGCTTCTGCGAAATCAGCACCTTACCGATGTCCCCGGCGAGGAATGTCTGGGCATTTTTTACTGTCTCCCCTTTGCTCAGATGATGAAGCAACCCGGCAAAGGTGTCCGAAGGGAACGCAGCAAGGAGCCGCTCCTCCACGCCACGCGGATCACCCAGATACTGGAGCAGGTCCGCGGAGAGGAACTGGCCGACGGTGACGATGCTCGAAGGATTTTCCACCTCGGTAACGGAGAAGAATTCCTGCTTCTCCCGCGGCACGAGCACATCGTGCACCGTGAGGAGCCCCGAGACATCGAGCATGGCGAGTAGATCCCGCATCCCATTCTCACGAACAGTCAGGGCAACCGAAAGGGGGCGCGCTTCCAATGTCGTTCCTGATCCGGGGAGACGGGAAGGATCACCCACTGTGAGCGGCGCGATGTCTTTCGCATTTCCCGCTTTCTGAAGTGCGTCGAATGCCGCGTTGATCACCGCAACGGCACGATCGGTGCCGCCGGCCGGAAGAATGTACGCACGCAGCTTCTCCTCCAACGATCCGTTCTGTGCAGCCTTGGAGAGCCGCGTGGCCTCCACCTGCCGGGAGAGGAGTGCGAGACGTTTCTCGAGGGACGTGGTCTGCGAGAGGAGCGGCAACGTACCTTCCCGCATGGCCCGAAGCGCCACGGCATGTCCGCGGATGAGCCAGGCGGAGAGGACGAGGCAGAGGATCCCGCCGGTGAAGGCGATGCCGGGACGAGAGAAGAACGCCCGTACCTGACGGAGAATAGTCATGGGAACGTGAGATGGAGTGTGAAGGGCGAATGCATGCCAATCTCCGGATCATCCACGCGTTGGTATGCGGGCTGCGAAACCTCGACGCCGGAAATCTTCGCGATGGCATCCACGTACTCCGCCAGGACGGTCATGCTCCGCGGTCCGACACCGCGCACGTCTCCGACCACGCTGAGTACGCGAGCCGCATCATCGTAGGAAACGGCTTCCACATGGATGGCGTCCTTCTCAGGCACGAGCGCCGAAGCTGTCCGGAGGAGCTCGACGCGGAGACCGGCGAACGACGGATGTGCGAGACGATCCGCCTTCAGGTCTTCATACGCGACGAAGGCAACAGGCAGAATGGATTGGTCGCGTTCTCGCTCCACCCTCAAGACACTCGCAGAGAGTTGCCCCACGTACGTTCGCAACTCACCGGCCGTCCTCTGCGACCCCCCGACGTCCACCCGCGTGAAGAGCGGCAGGACGAGTGTGAAGGAGAGCGAGAGGAGAACGAGGAGGACGAGAGAGAAGATGAAGAAAGGCACGGCCATGCCTCGCAGGATCTGCGTCGGAGTCGGCCGCGTGGGGGCCTCGAGCATGAAGGAGGTTTCTGTCATGTTTTCTGTATATTATAGCGGAAATACCTACTTCGGAGAAGAGGTGTTTTTCTGGATTCCCCTGCAGCAAAGAGATGCCGAAGATTCCTACGATGCCAACGAAGGATTATCCCCGGCTTCTTTGGCATCCTTGGAATCGTTGAAATCCTGTTTTTTTGAAATGAAATCGCTACACTCGGAACAGTCCTCTCCCCCCTCATGGAAGAACTCTTGCAGAAACTCAACGTGCTGCGCTCTGCCGTCCAAACGGGGAAGGACTCTCTTTGATGCCAGAAACGTCCCCGCACAGATCGCCGAACTGGAGAAGAAGACACAGGCTCCGGATTTCTGGAACGATCAGAAGGCCGCGCAGGTTGTCTTCGGGAAGCTGAAGTTGCTGAAGAAAATTTGGGAACCGCTCACGGAGATCGCCCAGGGCGTCTCCGATCTCCTGGAGCTCGCGGAGCATGCCGAGGCCTCAGACGTTCCGAGCCTGCAGGCAGAAGCCGACGCTCTGGAGAAGAAATGGCTGGAGGTGGAATTGCAGCTCTACCTCGGCGGCGAGTTCGATATGGGCAATTGCTACCTGACGGTTTCGGGCGGAGCGGGCGGCACGGAGGCGCAGGATTGGGCGGCGATGCTCATGCGTATGTATTTACGCTACTGCGAACGGAAGGGATGGGAAACGAAACTCTTGGAGAAGACTGACGGGCAGGAGGCGGGCATCAAGACCGCGACCTTCCATGTGACCGGCGACATGGCCTACGGCAATCTGAAGTGCGAGAAGGGCACACACCGCCTCGTGCGTCTCTCCCCCTTCAACGCGAAGAGCCTCCGCCAGACCAGCTTCGCGCTCGTGGAAGTCCTGCCGGAGATCGAGGAGACGGAGGAAGTCGTGATCAATCCGAATGATCTCCGCATCGACACGTATCGCAGCGGCGGCGCGGGCGGACAGAACGTGAACAAAGTCGAATCCGCGATTCGCATTACGCACATCCCCTCGGGCATCGTGGTGGCCTGTCAGACGGAACGAAGCCAGCTCCAGAACCGCCAGCAAGCGATGAACATGGTTCGCGCCAAGCTCCTCGAGAAGAAGCGGGCGGAAGAGCTGGAGCAGAAGACCGAGCTCAAGGGGGCGCGCCAGAGCGCCGACTTCGGGCAACAAATCCGCAGCTACGTTCTGCACCCGTATCAAATGGTGAAAGACCTGCGGACCGATACCGAGACGAGCAATACGACGGGAGTATTGGATGGAGATATCCAAATGTTCATCGACGCTGAGCTCAAGAGACTCGCAAAAGGCTCATAGCAATATCCGGATCATGAGTTGAACGATATCACGAAGCTGCGGGAGGCTCCGACGGGACCCGCAGCTGAGTGATCTCCGTTGAGGGAAGGGGGATGTTCGTGAAGGGGGAAACCGTAGGTTGACCCCTTCACGAATCAAAAAAGGTGCCCGTTTCCGAGCACCAGTTTTGAATTCGATCAGAACGATCTCAAAGATCGTACGGGCGAACCGTGACGCGACCGTTGTCCTTGGCGCGCTTCACGGCTGCCTTGAGGGCGGCCTCGAGAGATGCAGACGCAGCCTCCGGGAAATCACCGGCGGTCATCATGCCCTGCTTCTTGAGGAAGTCCTTGATAGCTGACGCAACGACGTAGCTCATAGAGATGGGGAAAAAAGAAATAAAGACAGAGGGATTGTAGGGTCAGTTTTGGCTCCCGCAAGTGAAATTTGATCAACAAATCGAGTATTGGTGAGAAAACATGGTCGGGAGCATCATTGGCACTTTTTGGCTGTAATTAGCCTTGAAAATGACATTTTCCCTCTCTTTTTGCCCTATCTATCAAAGTATTAAGGCTGTGAGTCAATGGGGTGGCTTTCATCGACGAACATAACTCTCGATGGAATTGCCCCCCACTCTCTCCCCTTCAGAAATATAGATCCTCGTTTCATTTCCCATGTGAAGAATCTTGGGATCGCTGCCGCGCTGAAAGAGATTCTTATCGAGAATGTTCCATTCCAATCCATCATCCGAAACAGCCTCATAGATTCCGCTCCAAGACCATCTCCGCCATGACTTCAGATCTTCCCAGGGCGAAAATCCGGCATTGAAGAACATGTGATATCCATCCTCCTCGTGTACCACGGTACAACTTCCCGCCCGCTGCATGTACCGCAGCGGTTGCTGTTCGTACTCGATCCTGACACCCGGTTCGAGACTCCACCGCAGACCATCCGCCGAATACAAGCTCCTGATACGGGTGACAGGCCACGTCCACTGTTCGTCCTTGTACCGTTCAAATTCCGTGGGAACCAGTCCGCCCTCGTCGAAGTACATGCGATAGCCGTGCTCCAGACGCAGGAGCTCGAAGTGTGCCATGGTCTTGATCGTCACGAGCTCACCCTGACCGGTGATAAGCAGCGGGGTGCCGTTAACCTGAAAATTCAATCCGTCATCCGAAACAGCCACCATGAGCGCCTGTTGCCCATCTCCCATCCCCCTCTGGAAATACAACCTCACCGTTCCGTCTTCCGCAAGCACCGCTGCAGGCATGGAAGCCTGATCAACCCGTTTGCCCTCAAACTCCCAACGTAATCCGTCGCAAGAGTGATAACTATAGATGCTGTTTTTCCCGTCCCTGTCCTTCGCACCATGCGCATACAGTCGATAACATCCGTCCCGCAGAGAAATGACATCCGGATTTTGGTTGGTATCCTGCTCGTTCGGAATGACGATTCCCTCCGCTTTCCATTCGGAAAAACCTGTGAATGGATTGTATCCCGTGATCCGGAAGTATGCACCCAACAGCACAGCGACAAGCGCCGCAGCCAGAAGCCCCTTCACGAACCTCTTTGCACTGAAACGCATGGAACGAAAGAAGTGGCGGTGGGAGAGGGTCTACTTCGCAAGCTTCGTAGACCGCAGAGAGAACATGAACCAACACTTGAAGTCAATTCTGCGAAGCTCGCGAAGCAGAATGGCGGTGGGAGAGGGATTCGAACCCTCGAAGCCCTTTTGGGGCTTACGCGATTTCGAGTCGCGCGCCTTCGACCACTCGGCCATCCCACCATGCGCATTGTACATGGATGAGCCGACGAAAAAATGGACTTCTATCCAGGCAACTCCCCTCTCCGCTCCGTCGGATCGATGAACGGAAGCTCCAGAGCATCGTAGATATCCTTCTCATCTTTGCCCGCAACGAGTTTCTCTCCATGGAAGAGTCCGTACTCATTGAGCTTCCACTCTTTTGCGATGGCCAATTTGCGAAGCAGGATGTTGTGCTCCTTGTCACCCGTGAAGTAGAGGAGCGCCGCGCCCCACTGATCCGGCTCGACGAAGCGAATGTCCACGCGGATGCCCGAAGTCAGGTCGAATGAAAGTTTCGTCGTGCCATGCGCCACCACGTGCCGGACGATGGGGAGGGACGCGATGGCATCCATCACCTTCTCGCGGTGTTTCGCCACGGCGAGGATGTCTATGTCGCCCACGGTTTCCTTGTGACGGCGAAATGACCCCGCTGCTTCCACCTTCTCGACACCGGGAACGCCGCGGAGCGTCTTCAGGAGGAATGCGACATCATCCTCAACCTCCGCGCGCGGAAATCTCCTCGAACGTTCCGTCACGCGCTTCGCATTCTCCAGAATCTTCTGCTCGATGAGCTCGGAAAATCGCGGAAGAGTGCGGAGTTTTCCTGCCTCCGCAGCCTTGATCAAGTCCGCAACGTTCTTAATTCCGAGCTCCGTCTGCAGGAGCCGTGCCCGCTTGAGACCGAGATCCTCCACCATAAGGAGATCCGGCGAGATGCCGCCCTGCTGCACGAGGAGTTCGTCCAGTCTGTGGATGCGGCCCGTCTGCAAATACTCGAACACTTTCGCCGCGATAGCCTCGCCGATGCCGGGCAGCTCCATCAATTCCTTCTCGGTCTTGTACGTGGATACGTCGTGCGGCAGTCCCTCGATGGTATTCGCCGCCTTCCGATACGCGGCGGGCTTGAATGCGACGCCCTGCTCGTCCAAGAGAACCGCAATCTGACGCAACAACCCTGCGATATTCTTATTCTGCGACATGCAAAAAAGTGGAAAAATACGTCACCCTGAGCGAAGTCGAAGGGTGGCGAAGGAGCATGGCAACATTGCGGTAATTGCCGCCCGGTATCGATGATCCTGCCGCAGAAGTGCCGGTATTTTCCTTCATCAAGGATGAAGTATAGCAACTGCCGTACTTCCGCGATGGAAATGATGCGTGATCTGTCTCTGAAAACTGTCTATAGGTACCCGGCCTCCGCTGCAACGTGCAACAGAGGCCGGGGTAAAGAGGATGGCACCCTTGGGTGCCGGCTATCAGGCCTTGTCGGCCGAAGCGTTGATGGGCACTTGGTCCCATTGGATGGGACCTGTACCTCTCTTTCGTCTGCTGTTCTGATCGCGCCGTTTCTGATCCTTGGGGCAAGGCCCCTGAGCGCAAATCTGTGCAAACGTTAGCCGCGGCCGCTGCTTCCTCGAAGCCATGACGTTTCTCCAAACAAGGTCTGACCCCCATCTCATCCATTCGCACAAGTTGTGCGTGGCTTCACTCACACGGAAGCCAAGAGACAGGTCACGTATCATTATCAGCAACCAGGAATCCACCTTGTCCCCATATTTCAAAGGGGTGACCGGTTGCCCCCTCCCGAAAGACGGGACAACCGGTCTTCTCTCAGATTGCGAGTCACCGCTTTCCACAAAGCGGCACCCTCGCCTCCCTGATCCTTTTCTCGCGAGCCACTTTCGCGGCATCGCAACTTCCCTTGCTACCTTTCTTCTTGCGCTTGTCGCCCATAGGCCACCTCCAGGGTTTTGCGGGGAAGAAACAATCTGAAAGAAACAGAATCTCACCTGTCCTTGAGCGCCTGTTCCTTCCAGAGCACTTCTATTCCGACAAGGTGGATTCCTGGTTGCGTAACGATGCTTTCAATGATCAATAAAGGAGCGACTCTCGTACCGTTACGAAGGGGTAACTGAAAAGTGGCAGCATTCTACTAACATCTTTCATAAAGTCAATTTTTGTCAAGATGGTACCAAAATCTTCCGCTTCATGAAGCGAAAACAATAACAAGTCATTGGCATCACGTCCCTTCTTCCCAACTCGAAAGATACTTCTTCTGCTCCTCAGTCAGCGTATCAATCGTGATGCCCATGGCTTCGAGCTGGACACGGGAAATGAACACGTCGATGTCGGGCGGGAGCGTGATGACTGAAACCGGAAGCTTTCCTTTGTTCTTCACGAGGTACTCGCACGCCAGCGCCTGCCCGCAGAAACTGAGGCTCATCACCTCGCTCGGATGTCCCTCTGCGGACGCGAGGTTCACGAGCCTCCCCTCCCCCGCGACGTACAGCACTTTGCCGGAAGGAAGTTTGTATTCATCCAGATAGTGACGCACGCGGCGCTTGCTCTTCGCCTTCTTCTCGAGCGTCTTCAGGTCGATCTCGCAGTCGAAGTGACCGGAGTTCGCCAGCACCACGCCGTCCTTCATCACCTCCATGTGCTCGAAGCGAATCACGTTGATGTCACCCGTGACAGTGACGAAGAGGTCACCGATCTTCGCCGCCTCCGCCATGGGAAGAACGCGATGACCGTCCATCGCGGCCTGCAACGCCTTGAATGCGTCGACTTCCGTGACGATCACCTGCGCCCCCAAACCTCTCGCGCGCAATGCCACGCCTTTGCCGCAACTGCCGTACCCCGCCACCACCACGGTCGTGCCCGCGATGAGCATATTCGTCGAACGGAGGATGCCATCAAAGGTGGACTGCCCCGTGCCGTAGTAGTTGTCCATGAGGTGCTTCGTCTTGTTGTCGTTCACCGCGATCATCGGGACCTTCAGCGCGCCGTCCCGCAGCATCGCACGAAGCCGGATGATGCCTGTCGTCGTCTCCTCACATCCACCGATGAGCGTCGGCAGGAGCTCCGGATGTTTCGTGTGGAGCAGCGTCACCAGATCACACCCATCGTCGATGGTGATGTGCGGCTTCATCTTCAGAACCTCTTCCAGGTACTTGTAGTAATCCTCGTTCGACTCGCCCTTGTACGCCCACACCTCTACGCCCTTCTCCTCGGCCAGCGCGGCGGCGACATCATCCTGGGTCGAGAGCGGATTGCACCCCGTGATGGCCACATTTGCTCCGCCGGCAACGAGCGTGCGCACGAGCACCGCCGTCTCCTTTGTCACGTGCAGCGCCATGCCGATGGTCAGACCGCTGAACGGTTTCTCCTTCGCAAAACGTTCACGGACACGTAGGAGCGCGCCCATGCGCTTCTCGGCGATCTCGATATTCAGACGGCCTTGGTTTGCCAGAGTTGGATCTTTGACGGAGGACATAGGACGAGAGTAATGGAAAATTGAAAATTGAAAATGGAAAATGATCCCCATGGCTTCAGCTTGAGCAGAAGCTGAGAGCTGTTTCGACACAGTTGAAATGGGACAGGGAACCTGTACCATGCCGTCCTTTCTCATGTTCTCTATGGTCAAAGAAAGCCATCGTTTGATCGGATTCGAACCCCCTCCACTCCCGAAACATGATTTCTCGGCACTGGATGCGCTCCAGAGAGATCTGATCGACACGCCAGACTCGGATCCCCTCATCATCGATATGAATCTGACGAGGGGAAAACTTCTTCATCTGACACAACCGATCTGCCCAAAGGAAACCGCCACCGTGACAATGGACATGCTCCCGGGAGCGAATGTGACGTACATTTCCATCGCCATAAACAATGAGGTGCTCAGTCTTGATCGAAACACAGCCGCTTTCTCTTATGATCGAAAGGCTCATGAGAGACTTCGATGCGTGAGGGACGCTCTGCAACAGAACAATATTCAACCATTGCTGGGATTGCTGATGGAGATGGAAAACGCTTTCGATGCCACGGGAGGTTCTACACTTCCCGCTCCTATGCAATCTCTCCTTAGAAATGGAAATTTCAGGAGCCACATGCGAAAAGTGCTTGCAGTGCTGATGGACAAAGGCGTGTATAAACTGCCTACGGCAGCTCCGGCAACTTCTCCCCATACGTCGTCTCCGCCCTCCCGAGGACATCGTTGAGGTCGACCTTGTCCATGAGCGTCCCTTCCTGCTCCACGACGAACGACGCCAGCGAGGCACCGAGACGTGCGGCATCCTTCATCTTCCACTTCGCAGCGAGACCCGTGAGGAATCCGGCGCGCAACGCGTCGCCCGCGCCCGTGGGATTCATCACATGTTCGGCTTTGCACGGCGGGATGACGAATGTGTCCTTCTTGCCATAGACCGTGAGGCCTTCCTCCCCCTGCGTGATGACGAGTGCCGGGACGTGCTCCAGGATCTGGTCGGTGGAGAAGGACGTGCGCTTGCTGAGGAGACTCCACTCATACGCGTTCGCGATCACGGCCTCCGCCCCGTCGATGGCGAGGAGCAATTCCTCCTCGGAGAGCGACATCACCTGCTGCCCGGGGTCGAAGACGTACGGCACCTTGTATTCCCGGCAGAACGACACGCCCTGCATCATCACCTTCGAGTCTCTGGGGCTCAGGATGGCGAAGGAAAATTCCTCGCGTTCGTCCTTGAGGTCAGGAAAAGAGCCAGCGGCATCCGCGCCGGGATGGAAGAAGGTGATCTGGTGCTCCGCGGAATCCGTGGCGACGATGGCCGTGGATGTCGCATGCTCGCGCAGGACCTCCACGCGCTTGGTGGAAATACCGCGCTCCTCAAGCAACGCCGCGTACGCGCCGCCGTCATGCCCGATGCTCCCGACGAGGAGCGGATCCTGATTGAGGAGTTTCAAATTCCACGCGATGTTCGCTCCCGTACCGCCGTGATGGCGGGCGAAGCGCGGCGTGACGAACGCCATGGAGAGCTCATCCAGATGCGCCGGATCGATGGCCTCCGGAAAGGATCCGTCGTAGGTAAGGAGGAGATCGTAGGCGATGGAGCCACTGACAAGAATTTTCATGCCAACGCATTGTGCCTGTAATTGAGGCCACTGAGAAGAGGGCAGAGAAGGCAGGGACGTAAGAAAAGGCAGGGGGGTAATACCTCTCTGCCTTCACTGCCCTCCCTGCCCTTTCTGCCTTCCCATGATCCTCTGCTACAATCCGGCATGTGAAAATAGCAGTCGTCGGAACCGGCTACGTTGGTCTCGTGAGCGCCGCATGCTTCGCAGAGCTGGGTCACGAGGTCATCGGCGTGGACATCGACGCGGCGAAGGTGAAGATGCTCTCGCAAGGAAAGAGCACCATCTACGAACCGGGACTGGAGGAAGTCCTGCAACGCAACCTCAAGAGCGGGCGGCTCTCCTTCACGACCAAGCTCACCGACGCACTCCCCGACTGCCGCGTGCTCTTCTGTGCCGTCGCCACGCCGCCGAACGAGGACTACACCGCGGATCTGCGCGCGGTTTTCACCGTGTGCGAGGAAACGGCGAAACATCTCGATCACGATCTCGTCTTCGTGAACAAGTCCACTGTCCCGGTGGGCACGGGGAAAGAGTGCGAGGAGAAGATCGCGGCGATCCTCGAGGAGCGCAAGGTGAAGCTGCACGTTCCGGTCATCAGCAACCCGGAATTCCTCCGTGAGGGCACGGCGGTGCAGGACACGCTCCACCCCGACCGCATCATCGTCGGCATCAATGGTGACGGCGTAGCGCAGCGCATGATGGACGAACTGTACCTGCCCCTCACCCGCGTGAAGCACCCCATCGTCTTCATGAGCCGCGAGAGCGCGGAGATCGTGAAGTACGCCTCCAACGCTTTCCTCGCGGCCAAGATCTCCTTCGCCAACATGCTGAGCGAACTCTGTGAGGTTGCCGGCGGTTCCATCCGCGACGTCACGAAGGGCATGGGACTGGATGAACGGATCGGCCCGCGCTTCCTCCACGCCGGCATCGGCTACGGCGGCAGCTGCTTCCCAAAGGACGTGAAGGCGCTGCAGGCCATCGGGAGGAAACACGACGTCCCGATGCACCTCATCCGCGCCACGCAGGACGTCAATGACCGCCAGCGCGAGCGATTCTTCCAGAGAATCCTCAATCATTTCCCCCGTGAGGCGAATGTCTGCGTCTGGGGTCTCTCCTTCAAACCCAATACCGACGACCTGCGCGAGGCACCGAGCATTGATCTGCTCCACATGCTCATCGCGACCGGACATACGATCCGCGCCTATGACCCCGTGGCCATGGAGAACATGAAGAAGTACTTCTCGAAGAGCGTGACGTACCTCTCGGATCCGCTCGAAGCGGCGAAGGGTGCCGACGCCGTGGTTCTTCTCACGGAGTGGGACATCTTCCGCGGGATCGATCTGAGGCAACTCAAGAAAACCATGAAGGGGCGGGATCTCTTCGACGGGAGAAACGTGTACGAGCCGAAGGAAGTGGAAGCGGCGGGATTGAACTACCATGGCATTGGGATTTCCGCATAAACATGAGAAAATCACGAGGGAAGCAACGTATTATTGACAATGGTGACAGCAGTGGCACTGTGTATCCATGACTAACGAACAACTACGGCTTGGCGAAAGGGATGGATGCCCCCGGAAAGATCTCTCCGCCGATAAAAATGGGATTGTGCTATGCCCTCATCTGGTAAATGAAGGTTGGCGACCGAAATATTGCACGTTACTGACGTCGGGAGACCAACGGAAACCTTGTGCTCTCAACGGGCAATCGATAGATATCCCCTCGACTGCGGAAAAGGTCACTCTATCTGTAGGGGAAAAACAGGGAACACTTCGGGATTTTTTCGTTGCAGTCGCACTGGGAAAGTTATGAGGCAGAACTGAGAGATATTGCTGAGAGACTTTCAACGAGAGTTTGCTACACTCACGACGATGAGAGTCTTCTTAACTGGTGCTGCCGGCTTCATCGGCTACCACACGGCCGAAGCCCTCTTGAAACGTGGCGACGAGGTCATCGGCTTCGACAACTTCAACGCGTACTACGATCCGAAATTGAAAGAGGCGCGGGCGAAGCAGCTCCAGGGAAAGAAAGGATTCACGATGGTCCGCGGCGATATCCTCGACCGGAATGCCGTGACGAAGGCGATGAAGGGATGCGATCGCGTGTGCCATCTCGCGGCGCTCGCAGGTGTCCGCTACGCCTTCGAACATCCCGCTGAGTACGTCGATATCAATATCCGCGGCTTCTTCAACGTTCTCGATGAGGTACGTCTCCAGAAGATTCCCGGCTTGATTTACGCCTCCTCGAGCTCCGTCTACGGCGGCAATACGAAGCTTCCCGCCTCGGAAACGGACCGCACCGACGATCAGATCTCTCTCTATGGCATGAACAAGAAGGACAATGAACTCATGGCACACACGTTCCACCGCCTGTACGGCATGAAGGTGACGGGCCTGCGCTTCTTCACGGTCTACGGCCCGTGGGGCAGACCGGACATGGCGCTCTTCCTCTTCACGGACGCGCTGCTGCACGGCAAACCGCTCCAGATCTTCGGCGAAGGCAAGATGCAGCGCGACTTCACGTACGTCGACGACATCGTCACAGGAATCCTTGCCTCCATCGACAAAAATTTCGACGAGGAGGTGTTCAACCTCGGCTGCGGACGCAAGGAGGAACTGATGGACTATGTGAAGATGGTGGAAACGTCCTGCGGGAAAGAGGCGAAGAAGGAATTCCTCCCCATGCAGCCCGGCGACGTCCGCGTGACGTCCGCGGATATCTCGAAGGCGAAGAAGATGCTCGGCTACGAGCCAAAGACCAACATCAAAGATGGCGTGCCACGCTTCGTGAGCTGGTATCGGGAGTATCTCGGAATTTGACCGCCATCAGAATAGAAGTACCATACAACTATGTGTAATCCGGAAGGGAAAGAGACAGTGTTGGCGGTCGATTACGCCGATCCTCGTCACAGGAGACGATTCATGACCGGTGAGGAAATGCTCACGACCATCAATGCATTGGGATTCGAAACTCCTCACGGTGAAGGAGTCCACGGTCGTACGCAACGCACCCGGCAGAGCGTATCGAATGTCATGGGCATCAGCCGAACAGCATAACAGTTACTTCCTCACCCACACCTCCACCGATTGACCGGCGAGCGTCTTCCAGCCATCGACCCTCGTCATTTCCTCGCATGGTGTCAGACACACAACCGCCTCCGCATCCGGGAGGAGTGACTGCTGAAACCGCCGCACGGGCACGGGGCTCTCGTACTGCCACTCATGGCCGAAGGAACCATTGATGAGCAGGACCCCGGTGCCGGAGACGGGGAGTGAACGGGCAACGGCACGTGCCGGAGACGGCGAGAGCTTCAGCGGGAAGAGTGCGAGGATGATGCCCGTGATGAAGATGAGCGGGAAAATGAGCGGCGCAGGTTTCTTCCAGAGATGATGGAAGAATGCCGGCATCCCGCCGATGAAGAGCGGCAGGAAGAGAATCGCGTAGTAGAAATGGAATGAGAGGAAGACGTACGCACAGACGAGAAGGAGGCTTCCAAGGAGCGCCCACCGCCGCTCGAGGAGTATGCCGGCCGTTCCGAGGAGCCCGAGCAACACGCTCCCGCCAATGCTCCAGGCGCGGAAGAGATTGATCGTCCTTCCCAAAGCGGATACATCTACATCCTTCGTTCCGACATTCACGAAGCTCGCGAGAATGAGGGGCTCCGCGAGAGCGAAGAGGGCGGCGAGGACCATGGGACCGATGATGTAGATGATCATCTCCATCACGGAAACCCTCATCTTCCGGAACATGGCGAAGACGAGCGGCAGGTAGAGGACGGCCTGGAACGCCGTGAAGAGCGACGCGAGCCAGAGGACCCCGATGAGGAATGGCGATCGTGGAATCCGGCTTCGGGATGTCGTTTCCGCTGCGACATACAGCGCAACGAACACCAATCCTTCGAGCGCTGTCAGGGGGGCCATCATGATGGTGCCTGCCTGCAGGACGAGTGCGGCGGAGAGGAGCCATGACCCGCCGAGGACGAAGCGTTGCTCGCCCGAGAGCCCGCGCCCGATCTCCCACACGATCCACACCGCCTGCACGAGGAGTGACGCGAAGACGATGCGCCAGAGCATTTCCTGCACGGACAACGCCGTCGTGAGGGAGAGAATGGATCGGATGAGCGGCGGGTGGGGATACGGAATATTCAGCAGGTACTTCGCCTCGTCCGTGAGAACGCCATGCAGCGACTGCACCCATGCGAGGAACAGGGCATAGGCTTCGAGCACGGCGATGAGCGTCAGCTTTCGCATGGGGAGACTTCGAAGGTGGAGAGCTTCACCATGAGACAAGCGGCGTCAGAGGGAACGCGCCGGTGTTCGCGATGAACGAGAGTCAGCGAATCAGCGGTGACGGAACGAAGCGAAATGTCGGAGAGGATCCAGCCGCGGGACTGCGCGACCTGCGAGAGCGCGACCTGCGTCTGTGACCGGACAGCGGCATCGAAGAAGAGCGGTCGAATCGCCCACGCACGGAGCAGGAGTGGCGCCGCGATGATCGTGAACAACAGACAGAAGAGGAGCGCCGGCGTCCGGGAAGAGGTCACAGAGAGGATCGTGTGAAAATGCGGTGAAATGCCGCCGAAAAGAGCATGAAGAGGAACGCGAGCTCTACGTGAAAAGTCATTTTGCTCTCTCCCGTTTTCCGTACGCCGAATGTGTAGGGGGCCTCCGTAACCGCCGTATCACTCCGTACATGCAGGAGAATCTCGAAGAGAATTTTGAAACCGCGTGGACGGAGTTGGGAACGAATGCTCTCGAATGTCTGCCGCGAGATGGCGAAGAATCCGCTCATGGGATCGGCAACATGCACGCGGCAGAGCGAAAGGGTAAGCCATGTCGCGAGCCGGGAGAGAAGCCTGCGACTCTCGTTCCAATTTCCCGTGCTCCCCCCTTCCACGTACCGCGACCCAATGGCGAGACCCGCATTGGCAACCACGGCCTGGTAGAGAGCGGGGAGGATCGTGTAGTCGTGCTGCCCATCCGCATCCGCCACGGCCAGAACCGTCCCGTGCGCCATGCCAAACCCCTCAACGACCGCTGATGAAAGGCCGCGTCGCCCGACACGGCGGAGAGAATGAATCGACGTATCATGCGCCGACAATGCCTCCACGATCTTCCACGTCCCGTCCGGCGAATCATCATCGACGACGATGATCTCGTGCGGGATTCCCGCAAGGATCTTCTGCAGCCGTTCGACGATTGCTTTGATATTACCGGCCTCGTTATAGGTGGGAAGGATGAGCGAAAGCACGCTTGCAGCATACCGCAGCCCGCGCCGAGACGGGTATAGGAATATTGTTGACAAGACATGGTGACATCCTAGAGTCATGTCATGAGCGATACTGTAGGGACAGACGACGAACTTTCATCCTGCATAAACACCGGAGCATCACGGGGGGTCGTCACCAGACGAAACGACCTTCTTGAAGTACTCCAAGTCAGAAAAGATACTGTTCAGGCTCTACAGGAAATGGGCGTGTCAGTTGCAGTGGGAGATGCGCGGTTGATCGTGACCGTTCCGCCGGAAATGACACAACCCCTCGAAACCATTCTCTCCGGCATTATGGGTCAACTCGGAGACTTCTCATCCATTGCACAGGCAAGAGTTCGCGTGACCTTGCGACGCGGGCGGCCGCCAGAAACGGAGGCAGGAGGGGCCGCTTCGGGAGCCAGCAACGAGCAACCGGCAAGCTAGCCCACCAACAACATCTTCGCCACTGGCCCGAAACACGATTTGCAGGCAGACTGTCTCTCGCATGCGACTCCTGGTCACCGGTTCCTCCGGCACCATCGGCACACGGCTCTGCGAGCGCCTCCTCGAGGAGGGGCACGATGTCGTGGGCGCCGATCTCGTTCCGAATCAGTGGAATCCCTCGGTCAACAAACGCACGTTGATCGCCGATCTGCGCGATGAGAAGGTCTTCGACGCTCTCCCACATGACGTGGAAATGGTCGTGCACCTGGCGGCGAACGCACGGGTGTATGAACTGGTGAAAGAACCAGCCCGGGCGCTCGATAATTTCGTCATGCTCTTCCGCACCCTGGAATTTTGCCGGTTGCACAAGATCCCCCGCTTCGTCTTCGCCTCCTCACGCGAGTGCTACGGCAACATCAAGACGGAACGCTGCACCGAGGACCTCGTGCGCGTGGAGAACTGCGAGAGCCCCTACACCGCGAGCAAGCTGGGCGGGGAAGCGCTCGTAACGTCCTACGAGAAATGCTACGGCCTGACACCGGTCATCCTCCGTTTTTCCAATGTCTACGGCGCGTACGACGTCTCGGACCGCGTGGTGCCGCTCTTCATCCGGCAGGCGCGCAAGAACGAACCGCTCGTCATCTTCGGGAAGGGGAAACTCCTGGATTTCACGTACATCGACGACACCGTTTCCGGCATCATCCAGGTACTCGAACGGTTCGACACTATTAAGGGGGAAACGTTCAATCTCGCCTTCGGCAGCGGTTCCACTCTCGTTTCATGCGCCGAGATCGTGAAGGAACTCACGAAGAGCTCCTCGAGCGTCTCCTTCGCGCCGCCGCGCACCGGCGAAGTGACACACTACGTGGCGGACATCACCAAGGCACGCAAGGAGCTCGGATTCGATCCGAAAACGCCGTTCCGCGAAGGCATGGAGAAAGCGGTCGCGTGGTATCTGAAGCACACATGATTTTCGAAGCGGTGTCACCCTGAGCCCTTCGACTTTGCTCAGGGCAGGCTCCGTCAAAGGGGAACATCCGCGTGTCTATGGTTCGACTGCGCTCACCATGACACGCTTGTACTGCTCAGGAACAAAGCCTCTTTCGAAGTACTCATCCTCCGCACCGACCTGATCCAGATCCCGGCGGCGCCCGTCGAGGATACTCTGCGCCGCGAGGATGCCCATCTCCTGCGAGTGATCCTGGTTGGTATAACGGAAACGACCGGGACGCCCCACTGCGTAGAAATTCTCGAACCCGTCCAGCCACCTGAGTACGGTCTGCACGTGCCCGTGGTAGGACAGATCGTAGAGAGGGTATGAATTCGCCCGCCGCAGGTGGTGCATGCTCGTCACTTCTTCCCGACGAAGGAAGCCAAGTCGCTCCAGCCAGGGCATGGATCGTTCGAAGAGTTCCTCCTTCGAAGCCTTCCAGATGTCATCCCCCTCGAAGCAGAAGAATTCGATGAAGAGTGACGTCCTTCCGGTCGGACACATGCGCTCGCTGAAATTCTTCATCTCGCTCATGCGACCGAAGGGGACTTCCAGATCCGGAAAATACACCCAGTTGTCCGGTCCGATGCGTTCGCGGTTCACCGTGAGGAAGAGGTACACCTGCGAGCGAAATCGGAGTGCGGAGGCGGCTTCCATCACCTCCGCCGGTGGAGACGGATGGAAGAGGTGTACCGTCTGCGTGAGCGGAACGGAATGAACGACCGCCTGCGGGGAGAAGGCCTGTGTGCCCCCCGCGGATGAAACCTCCACGCTCGTCACGCGCCGCCCCTCCCAATGGATGGCAACGGGCTGCGCACTCGTACGGACCTCCCCGCCGCGTTCCTCGACCCGTTCGCGGATCCTCCGGTAGATGAGCCCGCTCCCCAGCGAGGGGTAGTAGAAGGAATCGGTGAGCGTCTTCGGACCCTGCTGTCCGCGGAAGAGAGCTTTCTTTAGGATGGACCAGATGCTGAGGTCTGCGATGCGCTGTGTCGCCCAGTCCACGCTGATCTGGTTGCATGGAATCCCCCAGATCTTCTCAGTGTAGTTGAGCATGTTGAACGCGGCCAGCCAGCGACCGAAGGTGTTGATCGAATGGTCCTCAAACGTGCGGATTTCGCGGGGGAAGAGGCGGGCGAGCAGGTAATCCCACATCGCGTGAAAAGCGTTCAAGGGACCGACGTTGCGCAGGACCTGTCCGAGGCGCACCGGGTAGTGGTAGAACTTTCCGTCCACGAAGAAACGGGTGTGTCGCGGGATCTTCCGCCACTCCTCTCCGAGAAGATCCCCGATGAAATCGTACAGATACTTGTTCTTGCTGAAGAAGCGGTGCGGGCCGATGTCCGTGAGGTACGTGCCCTCCGGCTGCTCGAAGCGCAGGGTCTGCGCGAGACCTCCCACCTGTGCATCCTTCTCCACGATCAACGGATGCCGGCCCGCGCGCACGAGCTCCATGGCCGCGGCCATGCCCGCGGGACCCCCGCCGAGAATGAGGACATCGCAAGAAGACGCTGCTTCCGACTGCATGAAGGCATGGTACATCACATTCCAACTGCAGCGCATCTCCCTTGCAGGCGGCACCCCCTGCCGTAGAATGCCCACATGGATACCGACCGTTGTTCGATCTGCGTCGTGGGACTCGGCTACGTGGGCCTCCCGCTCGCGCACGCCTTCGCGAAGAAGGGGCATCCTGTCTTCGGGTATGACATCTCGAAGCGGCGCGTGGAGGAATTGAAGGCGGGCAAGGACTCAACGCTGGAATTGAGCGAAACACAATTGGGAGAGGCGAAGATCGAGTTCTCGACAGACCCCGCGATCATCAAGAACGGTGACGTGGTCATCATGGCTCTCCCGACACCCATTGATGAAGAGAACAACCCCGACATGACGATTCTTTTCCAGGCTTCGGAAACCGTCGGGAAGAACCTGAAGAAGAGCGCCATCGTCGTCTACGAATCGACCGTCTACCCCGGCGTCACGGAGGAGCTCTGCGGTCCCATCCTCGAGAAACATTCAGGAATGAAATGCGGAAAGGATTTCACTCTCGGCTACTCGCCGGAACGGATCAACCCCGGCGACAAGGAGCACACGGTCACAAAGATCCGGAAGATCGTGTCCGGGCAGGACGAGAAGACCACGGATGCGCTCATGGATCTCTACGGATCAGTGATCGTGGCGGGCGTGCATCGCGCACCGTCGCTCAAAGTGGCGGAGATGGCCAAAGCCATCGAGAACGCGCAGCGCGACATCAATATCGCCTTCATGAATGAGATCGCGATGCTCTGCGGAAAGATCGGCATCTCGACGAAGGATGTACTGGCGGCGGCGGGCACGAAGTGGAACTTCCTCAAGTTTTCTCCCGGCCTCGTCGGCGGCCACTGTATCGGCGTGGATCCGTACTACCTCGTGGAGAAAGCGAAGCAGCTCGGCATGACGACGCACGTGATCACGGCCGGGCGATCGACCAACGACGGCATGAGCGGGTATGTGGCGGAACGCGTGGCTGCGGCGTTGGGTGGGAAGAAGAATGCGCGCATCCTCGTCCTCGGCCTCACGTTCAAAGAGGACATTCCCGACACCAGGAACAGCAAGGCGCAGGATGTGGTGAAACACCTGATGAAGCGCGGTTTCGCCGTGGAAGCGCACGACCCGTTTCTTCCCGAAGAGGCAATTTCGAAACTCGGCTTCAGGCCGGGAACCTTGGAACGTGGCCCCTACGACGCCATCGTTCTGCTCGTCACGCACACACCGTACGTCACCTTGGGAGCAAAGGGGTTGCTGAAGGCGCTTTCCCCGGACGGTATTCTCTTTGACCTGAAGGGTGTCATCGACCCTGCTGTCGTCTCGACCACGGGAGCCTCGTACCTTACGCTCTGATCCCCATGCGCTTCACCTTTCGATCGTACCCCGGCCGTCTCGGGTTCGTGTTGGAGTCGCTTCCGAAGAAACCGATACGGCTTCTGGATGCCGGAAATCTCGGTGACGGCGAGTCGACCAATGAGAGATTGAGGCGGGCGGTGGAAGCGGAAGGCGGCACGTACGTGGGCCTCGACTCCAACGAAGGCCTGACGCGGAAACTTGCCTTGCCGAATCAGGTCGTCGGCGATCTGGAACATGCGCCGTTTGAGAACGGTTCATTCGATACGGTCTACGCGGGAGAGATCATCGAACACACGTGGACGCCTTCGATGATGATCCGGGAATGCCGGCGCATCCTGAAACCGGGAGGTCTCCTCCTGCTCGACACGCCCAATCCATACCGCATCGGCACTATCATGGGTTTCCTCTTCCGCCGCGAAAGTTCCATGGGTGACAACCGCACGTTGTCCTTCCATGAGGCAAGGAACGCCTTCTCCGAATTGAGAGAGAAAGGGCAGGTACTGCTCCAACCGCAACACAAGATCTTCTACACGCCTGCGATGCTCCGGCAACTCCTCGAGACACATGGTTTCGTGATCGAAAACATCGGCGCGACATCGAAAGCCCGCGGCATCCTCACTCGTCTCCTGCTCCTTCTCTTCCCGCACACCGGCAGCCATCTGTGCGTCATTGCGCGGAAAGCGACAGTGGAGGAAGCCTTCATGGATGTCGCGCACGCTCCTGCATCTGATGCGCGCTAAGATCCGCAAACACTGGCCGATCCTGCTTCTCGCCTTCATCCTCGCGAGTCTCCTTACTCTGACGCTCCTGCCGTACAACGGCAATGTCTCGGCGCTCTTCCATCTGGATACACCACTCGCGGAGAACCACGTCCCGCCTTCCGGATTCGTCGTCCTTTCGGTCCCCGCCTACGACGGCGCGCAGTACTACCAGCTCGCCCGGACCCTCCCTCTCGTGATGACCGGACAATGGGAAGCGGTGCGACAGCGGCTCCCCGGCCCTTATGCCTGGCAGCGGATCCTCCTGCCAGTCCTCGCATTCACCTTTGCGCTCGGACAGGACGCTCTTCTGCCGTGGAGCTTCCTCCTCATCCAATTCCTGTGCCTGCTCGGGACCGCGACGCTGATCATCGAAACGAACAGACGCTGGTGGCCATACGCCCTTGCTCTTGCTCTCTCCCCCGCCGCACTCATCGGCCTGCACTTCTCCCTCGCCGAACCGCTGACGATCTTCCTTCTGACGGCGCTCCTTCTCCGATATAGGAAACGATCACATCTCCATGCCTTCGATTTGTTCCTCCTCTCACTCCTCGTCCTGACGCGCGAAGTGAATATCCTCGTCGTCGGTCTTCTCTTCCTGTATTCACTATGGAAGAAACAGTGGCACGAGGCTCTCCTCCTCTTCATCCCCGCAGGCGCCTTCCTTGCGTGGCACGGCGTGATCTTCGGCATCTTCGGTTCGATCCCCTTCCTTTGGAGCACTGCGAAATTCACCTTCCCCTTCGGAGCGGTCGTACCGCTCCTCGCGGGAACCTACGGGTATAACCGTCTGACACTCACCTCCATCCCTCTCGCGCTCCTCTTCGTCCTTCCGGCACTCCTCTGGAGCCTCGATGAAATGATCCGTAAGCGGCAACGAACCTTCCTCCCGCTCGCCGCGTTCACCTTCCTCGCCCTCATGACGATGATGCCAATCGTCATCTGGGGCTCCATCACCTCCATCGGAAGGGTCATCACGCCTGTGTACCCCGCGATCTTGCTTCATGCAGCGACACGTGACACGCTGCCTGCGAAGTACTTCGCCGCGGCTGTGCTGCTGCTCGGCCTCGGTGGGGCGCTTGCACTTGCCACCTCGGTCCATCCCTTCATCATCCTCTGATGCCCCCGCGCCTCTCCATCATCATGCCGGTCTACAACGAGGAACGGACCCTCCTCGCCGCCATGCGGGAACTCATGGATGCATGCCCCGAAGCGCAGATCATTTACGTCGATGACGGCTCGAAGGACGGCTCCCTCGCTCTCCTCCACGGAAACGCACGACCTGAAGATCTGGTTCTCACGAAGGAGAATGGTGGAAAAGGATCGGCAGTCCGCCTCGGCATCACACAGGCAACGGGGGCTTTCACGGCCATTCAGGATGCCGACCTTGAGTACGATCCCCGTGAGATCCTCTCCCTCCTCACGCTCGCGGAACAGAACCCCGGAAGCGTGGTTCTCGGCTCCCGCTTCCTCCGTCCCAATCCCAACCTCTACCGGCGCTATCTCCTCGGCAACAAGTTCGTGACGGGAATCCTCAACCTCCTCTTCGCGTCCCGCCTCACAGACTCCTACACCTGCTACAAACTCTTCCCCACAGACCTCCTGCGCTCTCTGCCGCTCACGGCGCGCGGGTTCGAGCTGGAGGCCGAGCTCTGCTGCTACCCGCTCGCACGGGGGATCACCATGCACGAAGTGCCGATCACCTACCACCCGCGCTCACTGGAAGAAGGCAAGAAAATCCGCTTCGCCGACGCATGGAAAGGATGCCTCACGGGACTTCTCATCTGTGTTCGCGAACGGTCGTTCCTTCGCACGCACCGGCACTTGATCACACAATTCCTCCGCTACCTCGCGAGTGGTGGCACGGCCGCGGCACTGGAACTCCTGTCGTACAAGCTCCTCCTCATCCTCGGAGTCCATTACCTCGTCGCGACACCGACCTCCGCGATCGTCGGCATCGTCTCCGCCTTCCTCCTGCACAAGTACCTCGTCTTCCGGAAGAAAGAGCGGTTCTTTCACCACGCATTTCGCTACGGCATCCTGACGGTGTGGAACATCCTCGCCCAGATACTCATCGTCTACGTCCTCGTGGACCACTTGAGCATCGGTCCCATGTGGGCGAAAGTCATCGGAATCGGCGTGGTCGTGTCCTGGAATTTCTTCTTCTACAAGTTTCTGGTCTACGTGTAAGAGGACCCACACTCAACATCCCGCGTCTCATCTGCGAGGTTTCCTGTTGCCCTCCATGACGCACCCGAGCGCAAAGACGAGGGCCGTGAAGAGGAATGCTTCAAGGACTGCATAGGGACCGAACCAGAAGGACGTGACAGCCCCCACGAGGAACACGACAGCACAGAGGAGGATCGTGAGCTTGAGCGGGTTGTAGTGGATGAGGCACTCCGTGATGTACTGGAGCGTGCGCAGCGTGTCATGGAGATGACTGACCTTGGATGAGCCCGTGCGCCGCTCATAGGCAACAGGAACGTACGCCACGGACCGGTGTGTGAGGTGGTGGAGGAGCGTGATCGTCGTCGAGAAACTGAATCCCTCGCAGATATCCGGGAAGAGCGGCGAAACGACTGCCTTCGAGAAAACGCGCAGGCCGGAATTCACATCCGGAATGCGGCGGCCCGTGGCGAATTCCACGATGAGCTTGAGGCAGAAGCGGGCGGCTCTCTTGAGCAAAGACCCGCGGTAAAATTTCCCCTGCCGCGCACCCACGACCATGTCGAACCCCGCCTTCTTCTTCTCTAGCAGCGCAGGAATCTCTTCGACGGGATAGGTACCGTCCGCATCCGTGATGACGATGGTGTCGTTCGTCGCGACGTTCACCCCGTCCTTGATGCTCCGTCCGTACCCGCCGTTGCCGGGACGACGGATAACCTGCGCCCCGGTCGCTTCTGCGGCGGCGGCCGTGCCGTCCGCGCTGCCGTCATCCACCACGATGATCTCCGCGCCGGGGACGACCCTGCGCAGACGTTCGATGACGGAGCCGATGGCTCCCTCTTCATTGTAAGCCGGGATGATGACGGAGACGGCGTTCATGGAAACGGGTCAGAAGGGTATTGTACCCCGTCGCGGCGAGGATCGCATAGGCCCCGAGGAGCGGCACGTGGTAGCGGGGCGTGGCATCGGTGAGGATGTAGATACCGAGAGAATAGGCTGCAAGCAGCGTACAGAGCCATTCCACGGTCCCCCACTTCTCCCATCGGAACAGGGCGACGGCGCAGCCGACGTAGAGCAAGAGCTGTGCGACCGTGACGGCGATGTTGTACAGATGTCCCCAGCCGTCCACGTAGGGAACGTGGTATTCGAGGATTTCGAAGACCGAGAACCAGAGGTAATTGGGGAAATCCCGGAGGATCGTCGCGATGCTCTCACGACGGATCTCCGGATCCTGTGCCGTGGGGACGCGCCCCGGCCACTTCGTGTTCACGAGACCGTTGAAAGAACAGGCCGATGACCGTCCCGTCCAATCACGTGAGACGTACTCCGACCAGAGGCACCGGAATGCCTCCACTCCATGCACCTTCTCAGCCTGCTCCGCCCGCACGTAGAGCATCGCCGTGGTGCGGAAATCCCCTCCAAACGCGAATCGGCCGAATTCCACCCGGTTGCGGATCCCCCACAAGCCCACGCAGACGAAGGGGATGAGGAGGAGCGGCAGGAGATACCGCCACGACACGCGCTGCATGAGGAGAAATCCCGCGAGGAGGAACGGCAGGAACAGGAACGGGAGTCCCGTGAGGATGATCGCAGCAGAGAGAAAGCCCAGCGCAAGTGCGGCGTTTCTCCGGGGCTTGCGGATGAGCGAGAGCATCGCAGTCGCGAGGAGGAGGAAGAGTGATGCGAGAAGACTCTCCCGCATGACGCTCAAATGAGCATGAAAGAGTGATGGGAAGAGGAGAAGGAACCCCGCCGTGAGGAGGAGGACACGCTCGGACATGCGATGCCGCAGCTCCGCCAGCAGGAGACCGAGTGAAAGAAGGAAGAGCAGGTACTGCCCGACGAAGATGACGAACCGGTTATGATCGCTTGAGAGACCGTAGAGGAGAGCGAGGAAACCGCTGTACCCCGGCTCCCGCTCCATCGTCGGCGTCGTGCCGTCGAGCGAGTAGGTGAGGGAGTGCACCAAATTGACCGCACCCGCGTCATAGCTGGCGCTGTCGCTGGAAAATGTCCGCCCGGCAGGCTGCAGAAGCTGGTACACCGTCAGCGCGCCGAAGATGAGGAGAGACGCAACGAGGATTCCTGCGCGCCACTTGCGATGAGAGTTCATGACCACGCATATACAATACACAACAACAGCGGCAACAGACGAATTGAAATAACAGTCCGAAGGCGCGGGTCTCGTGGGTCCTGCGCCTGAGGACACAACAAAGGGAAGGGTGGGTTCGTGGGAGGGACACCGCTAGGTGGCCCTCACACGCTGCTCCGCAGCCATTCCTCTAACCAGAGCAACGCCCAGACGTGGTCTGAATAATCGACGCTGGAACCTCTGTACGAGACGAGAAACCGCTCCATCCGGCCGCGGTCGAAGAAACGCCAGAAGGCCGGGGATCCGGTGAGGAGACGATCGGAAACGAAACCACTGAGTTCTCCCCTGAACCAGAGATCGAGCGGGAGGCGGAACCCCCGCTTCTTCTCCCAGAGCGTTTCGGTGGGGAGCGTGTTCCGGAGCATGTCCTTCAGGATCCACTTCCCCACCCGCCCGTGGACCTTGTGACGAACGGGGATGCGCGCCGTGAGTTCCAGGAGCGCGTGATCGAGGAAGGGGGAACGCGCCTCGAGGCCGTGCGCCATCGATCCCAGATCGACTTTCGGGAGGAGATCATCGGCGAGGTAGGTTTCCAGATCCATCGACTGGGCACGGGAGACGAGGTCGGCTCCCCGGCTCCGTGCATGCTCCGTCTTCGCTTCGTACCATGCATCCGTCCGGGGGAATGACGGGAACGTGTCCTTGTAGAGCGCCTGCTTCTCTTCTTCGGTGAAGAAACTGAGGTACTGCAGGTAGCGCCGCGGAAACGGCAATCCGATCGAATGCTGGAAACGCCGCACACGGTAGCTGAACGTGTCGTTGCGCAGCCGATGGAAGAGATCCGTCCCGCCGGAGACGAGCGCGTGCATCCAGGAGGGCAACTGATGCCACCGTTCCGAGAAGCGGAGGATGGGATAGCGGATGTAGCCGGCGAAATTCTCGTCCCCGCCGTCGCCGTTCAGCGCCACCGTAACATTCCTGCGGGACTCCCGGGCAATGAGGTACGTGGGAATGGAGGACGGATCGGCGTAGGGCTCCTCGTACGTCGCGACGAGCTCCGGAAGCAGGCGGACGATATCCGGCTCGACCATGATCGGATGGTGGTCGGTCCCAAATTTCTTCGCGATGACTGCCGCGCCCGGCAGCTCATTCATCTTCTCGTGCTCGGACCCGATGGAGAAGGTCTTGATGGGGCGATCGGAGAGTCCGCTCATCGACGCGACGACGGCCGCCGAATCCACGCCGCCGGAGAGGAACGCCCCCACGGGAACATCCGCCACCATCCGCAAGCGGACACTCTCGTCGAATGTCTTCCTGATCCGCTCCTGCCATTCGGCGAGAGCGGGGCCGTCATCCGGCTCATAGGAAAGCTCCCAGTAGCGCCACATCTTCCGCTCCCCTGTGCGAAGATCGACGCGCATCGCGTGTGCGGCGGGGAGCTTCTCGATGCCGCGGAATCCCGTGAGGGGGGCAGGCAGGTACATCATCGTCAGGAAGTGATGCATAGCTTCCTCATCGACCTCCCGGGGACACTCCGGCAACGTCCGCAGCGCCTTGAGCTCCGAGGCGAAGGCGAAGAGCGTCGGTGTCGCGAAGAACTTGAGCGGCTTCTTGCCCACCCGATCCCGCGCGAGGAAGAGCGTGCCCCGCTTCAGATCGAGGATGGCGAAGGCGAACATGCCGCGCAGGTGTTCCAGGCACGCTTCCCCGTACTCTGCATACAGGTGCAGGAGCACCTCGGTATCACCACGGGAACGGAAGCGATGTCCTCTCGATTCCAACGCGGCGCGCTCCTGCGCGAAATTGTAGATCTCCCCGTTGAACACCACGACGGTTTGTCCGTCATCCGAGACCATCGGTTGATTCCCGGCCGGCGTGAGATCGAGGATGGAGAGTCGTCGAAATCCGAGACCGGCGTTCCCATGGATGAACGTCCCCCGACTGTCCGGACCGCGGTGGCTCAAGGCGTCCGTCAGGCGGTCGATATGCCCCTGATCAGCGGTTTCGCCATTCAATCGGATGATGCCGGCAATCCCACACATACGGAGAGACTACCAGAACGCGGCTCTTTCACGTACGCTTCCTCCATGCAGAAGAAGCATCCCCAGTGGGCTTGGCAGTGGCAAACGTTCTTCGACGACAATCGTTGGCTCTTCGCCGACTGGATCGCACCGAACACGCTGGAGGATTTCCGTGGAAAAGACGTCCTCGATTGCGGCTGCGGCGGTGGCCAGCACATCACCTTCACGGCACCGGTTGCCCGTTCGGTCACGGGAGTGGATCTGAACGCGGTCAGCTGCGCCGCTACGAGCACCGCGAATCTGCCCAATGTCCGGCTGGTCGAGGCGGATCTGGCGGAAATGGATCTCCAGAGGAAGTTCGACATCGTCTACTGCATCGGCGTGCTTCACCACACCGACGATCCGGACCGGACATTCGCGAATATCGCACGCCACTGTGCGCCGGGTGGCCGCGTGATCGTCTGGGTCTACTCGAAGGAAGGAAACTTCCTCAACCGCACACTCCTGGAGTGGCTGAAACGACTCATCCTCCTGCGCCTACCGCGGAACGTGAATCTTGTTCTCGCCCACATCCTGACAACCCTTCTCTATCTCCCGATCTACACGCTCTACCTCCTGCCATTGCCCTTCCTCCCCTTCTACGAGTACTTCCAAAACTGGCGCAAACTCGGCTACCGGAGGAATCTTCTCAATGTGTTCGACAAGCTCAACGCCCCGCAGACACACTTCATCACGAAGGAGCGGATCACCCGATGGCTCGATCCGTCGCAGTTCACGAACATCTCTATCACACCATACAAAGGCGTGAGCTGGAGAGGTTCTGGGACGGTTCGGTGAACGCTGACTCCCTAGAACACATCGTTGTATCCACCCGTGAGGAGACGCGCCACGCCTTCTTTCAGGAGCAAGGGAACGGAATATCGAAGCGTCACGGTGTGTGAACCTGCAGGAACCGGGATGCCGAAGAAGGCGGCATTGGCATAGACGGAATTCGCCACTTCACCATCAATCCGAACCTCCCATCCGGGAAGCCGGGGAATCGTCACCACGAGCCACTGCGGCTCTGCGGCCTGTGTCTGAAGTGTGAGGAATTGCGGACGATCTTCAACCGTCTCTATCTCCCCCCTCCCGCTGGAAGTTTGCAGCGAACAGGCAGGCTCACACTCGAGGAGAGATCGTCTCCCGTGCCACTGTTCATGGAAAATACGCTCCAGTGCTTCGCTCTCGTCTTCCGCCATCGTCTCGACACTGTCGGCGAAGTACACACTCGGCCGTGCAGCGGGATTCTCGTATATGTACAGTGGAATATTCGCGGATGTCACACGGGTTTCGAAGACGTTGCGCAGGGAGGCACCGTTCAGAGAGAAAGAGCTCGTGAGGTAGCGCACGCCCTGCATATCGAGAACATCCTTCCGGCGACCGAACTCCCTGATCTTGTCTGCCGTGGTCCCGGGGAATGCAACGAGTTGGTAAGCGGACGGCGTGGGCAGGGTTGCAGCCCCGACCCACGATGCGAGAGCGGACGGACGCCGCGATGCGAGGTTGTCGAAGTAATCCAGCATATGGATGCCGGAGAGAAGATTGGTATTTGGAACGTGATGAACGAACGTCCAGACGAGCTCATCCCCTTTCGAAAAACGATACCCTGGGGCGAGCTCCGCGGCCGTGCCGTTCGAGAAGACATCGAGGACAGTTCCCGGATGCCCCTGCAAGAACACTTCCACTGGGTTTCCTTTCGGAAGAGCATTTCTTGGAAAAGGACGATCAAACCAAATGAGAGTGAGGGCGGACGTCAGGAGGCTGCATGTCACGAGCAACACGGCTCTGTGACGGGCCTTCTCCCACACGCGATCCTGCAGGACGACAGCCAGAATCACGATGGAGATGAACGGAAAGAACGTGCGCGGCTGCAGGAAAATGGGGGAGAGGGCGAACTCATGAATCCTCCGTTCGACGAACGTCTCGTAGTAGGAGAGGGGCGGCCCCAGATGCAGCGAGGAATGAAAGTAAGCAAAGTAGCGCTGGAAAATGGTGATCAGCGCCCCGGAGAAGAACTGCAACGACAGTTGAACCACCGCGAACGCGATGCTGATGAACGCGGCAACGACTCCGAAGAGCAGCGCGAACACCCGTCGCATGCGTTCCACTCTTCCCTGTACGAGAGCGTCAAACGCCATCCCGATGATCGGTGCGGCAACGAAGCTGCTGAGTATTGTCCATCGCCCCGGACCGCGGAAGAACGAGAAGGGTGGAAATGAGTGCAGGAGAGCGACAAGAGGCGATCGATAGAACGCGAAAGCAAGAACTACAACGTAGGCAACGACCCACCACCGTAAGGAAACGAGACCTGACACGGCACCGTTCGAACGACGGGAGAAGGCTATCCAAAAACCAACAAGCAGGAACATGAATCCGAACGCTCCGATGTACACTTGGAGCAAATCACAGCCGAAATTCAGGAATGGGAAGCTGATGTAAGGAAAGAGATAGGTTACGGCTGTGAGCGGACGGAGCCCGCCCGCCCCCGCCTCTGCAAGAGAGAGCCCTCCGGCTCGCCAGGAGAGACTGCCGTAGACCAGCGAGGGAATGACCTTGGGAATCCCGAGAAGGGTGCCCGCAGCAAGACTCAGGAAGAGGACGACGACCGGGCGCAGTGCAGCGCGCCAGCCTCGTACGGATTCACGCATCGCCAGAGCAAGGGCTCCGACACCAAATGCGGTGAATATCATGAGCGACATCTGCGCATTCACGCCGAACCAGATGTATCCGGAGAGGAGCGCACCCCAGAACGTCGCGAGGACGGGACGCGTGCGACTCTGCAGGAGGACCATGGGAATCAGCGGGAGCATGGTCATGGAAGGGGCATAATCCAGCGTGGTCGTCAGCCACCAGCTCCCCGTCACGTAGCAGGCTCCTCCGACCATCGCCCCCAACCTGGAAATGCCCAGACGACGGAGGAGGAGAGAACAGAGCACACCACCCGCAGCCATGATCGTGAAGACGAACCAGTGCAAATCGGTGAAGGGCGGCAGGAAAGTATTGAAGACATAGGTGAGCGGATGGAGGGAGAAGCCGACAGGGACGAAGGAAGGAAATCCATTCATACCCAGCCGATTCATGAAGACTTCGCCGGAGAGAAGGTTGTGAAACGAGAAGAGCTCGAAGAAGGGGTACGAATGCCAAATGCCCATTGCGGAATACAGGCAGGCACCGGAAAGAAACGGCACGAGCGCCAGTGCGACGAAAAGGGTATGAGTACCAAGGAATACCTGCCAATCTGGCAAACGGCGAACGCGCATGAGGGAAGGAGCAGAGCTCCCGTCGAGTGAGGAATCAGTGGGTACGTGAGACTGCCGCAGAGTAGTCGGCTTCCATGAGAAGAGCTACAAGTTCTGGAAGCGTCGTCTTCGCTTTCCATCCGAGCTTTTTCTCCGCCTTCGAAGGATCGCCGCGCAACTCATCCACTTCCGCAGGACGGTAGTAGTAAGGATCGACCGCAACGATGATCTTGCCCGTCCTCTTGTCACGATAGACTTCATCTTTCCCGGTCCCCTCACGTTCAAAGGGAATATTGGCGTACTGCAGGCACAGTTCCAGAAACTCGCGCACGGAATGTGTCTGGCCGGTAGCCAGCACATAGTCCTCGGGGTTCGGCTGCTGAAGCATGAGCCACATGCCTTCCACGTACTCCTTCGCGTAGCCCCAGTCGCGGCGGGCTTCCATATTTCCCAGGTAGAGGCAGTTCTGCCTCCCCGCGAGAATGAGGGCGAGAGACATGGTGATTTTACGCGTGACGAAATTTTCCCCCCGTCGGGGCGATTCGTGATTGAAGAGGATCCCGTTGACTGCGTACATGCCGTAGCTCTCCCGGTAATTGCGGCAAAAATAATAGGCATACGCCTTGGCACAGGCGTACGGACTGCGTGGATAGAAGGGCGTCTCTTCGTTCTGCGTCGGCGTCGAAATCTTCCCGAAAAGCTCGCTGGAACTCGCCTGATAGAACTTGGCGGGCAGACCGCTCGTCCGGAGCGCCTCGAGGAGGCGGGTGATCCCAAGCCCCGTCACGTCCCCCGTGTACTCCGGTGTGTCGAAACTGATACCCACATGGCTCTGTGCGGCGAGATTGTAGATTTCATCGGGCTTCGAAACCGCCAACACTCTGGTGAGGGAACTACTGTCTCCCAAATCACCGTAGTGGAGGAAGATTGGAGGACTGGCGTGGAAGGCATCGACGAACAAATGATCGATGCGTCCCCGGTTGAAGGTGGATGCCCGGCGGGTGACACCGTGCACTTCGTACCCCTTCCCCAGCAAGAATTCCGCGAGGTAGGAACCGTCCTGTCCGGTAATGCCCGTGATCAAAGCGCGTTTGGCGGCCATACAATGCTACGTACTCTAGCAGAGTGAAGGAGACTTATCACACGTACACAAAGAACTTGTAGAGGAGGAAATTCACGGGAACAAAAACGCCGATGGAGAGGATCCGCGCGAGGATTTTGTCGACGCCGGCGAATTCCACGAACACATAGACCAAAGCCGCCTGAAAGATCGTATTCCCCGCCTGAACGACAGCGTAACGGACAGCATGGGGAATCATGCGTTCCCGTTTCCGGAAGACCAGATACTTGTTCAGGAAGAACTGAGTGAGGAGACCCACACCGTCGCTGCACACGGAAGCGTAGACGTACCACAGGCCGGCTTGCAGAAGCAGAGCATAGACGGCAATGGCAAGGACCGCCGCCGCCCCGCCACTCAGGAGGAACTGGGTGAACTGTATGACCGGAACCCTCAGCCGGGGCATGGAGGAATCATGCGTCATCAGCGACGGACGCAGAGAACGTTTCCGACGTCATGTTCCTCGCAGATCTTCAGAATGGAGGCGGCATCGAGCGGTGTGACGACATCAGCAGCATCGTCGATCAGAGAGAGAGCAAACCCCATCTCCTCCAGTGACTGCAGGAGCCGGAGTGGATCCGTCCCCGCTTTGACGAGCATGGGCGGCCAGCATTCCATGACGAGCTTCGGAGGATGCGGGGAACGCAGGATGCGCTGCATACCGCGAAGAGCCGCTCCTTCCGCTCCTTCGATGTCCATCTTGATCACGTCGATGCGTGCATCAGGCGGGAAGTACTCGTCCAAAGAGACACATTCGATCGCGACCTGCTTGCGCCCTTTCGACACGTGGTACGTACGGTGATCGGCCTTGTTGAAACCGGACTGGTGCAGGATGGCGGATCCGCTGCGGTCGGTCACCGCCTTCTGGACGGGCGTCACGTTGTGGTACCCGTTCTGCTCCACGTTCTTCCTCAGGAGAACGCAATTGGCCGCACCCGGCTCGAAGGAATACACATGTCCTGCCGGCCCAACCTGTCGTGCCGCCATCAACGTGAAGAGTCCGATATTGGCTCCGACATCCACGAAGACCATTCCCGGCTGCAACAGCTTCTTGCAGAGCGACATGGTCGTCGCCTCGTACTCCCCCGTCGATTCCAGCTCGAACGTCACTCCGAAATCCGTCGGGTCCACGGAAACCGTGTGACCGTCCCACTGGACGACGGGCTTCAGGTACCAGGACATCAGCGTCACGCCCAAGAACCGCAACGGCCCGCAGTGTTCGAGGATGAAACGCAAAGAGGGGGCGAGCGCGCGGCGCAGCCTGACGAAGAAGATTGTTCCTTTTTTCTGCATGGAAAGTATCGGAAAAATAGGGTGCAGCGAGTCTATGGCATCCCATAGGGGGTGTCGATGACATTTAGATACCGCCGGAGCGGGGAGCCGCGCGGACGATCGAGTATCGCAATAATTGCTTAATATCGGAATTATTGTAATATACAAACATGGAAGTACAACAGAGCCAAACGGCCGACAGAGATCCGGAGAGGCAGATTCAAATCCGCCTGCGCTACTGGCTCGACTTCGTCCGCAATGCACACCGAGAGGAAATGACACTTCTCCTCCGTAAGGCGAAGCTTGGAAAACGTCCTCGCCGGGTGGGAGAGCGCTGGGAAGGCTGGAACAATGTCGTCAAACATCAGGCCGGACAAGCCGTGGCGATGCATGTCGTGGGACAGGCGTTGGAATTGCCGGTTGCACAGCGTGAGAGGATGGAAAAATTTGCCCTCATCCACGACGCGGAGAAACACATGCAACGAAAGCCGGATGATTTCACGGCTGAAGAACAGGGCGGACTCACGACAACATTGGAGTCAATGCATCAGGAAACAGATCCGACCGGTGCACTGCGTGTTGCCACGAATGAGGAATTTTTCTATCGGATTTTCGAAAGAACTACGGGCGAAGGCATTGATCAGAAGCTCATGAACATCCCGCAGGAAGAACTCCTTCAGTACTACATCGATGGCATCTTCCTCGATGGAGAAATCGTGCCGCCATTGGAGCGCATCGCGCGAACGGAGGCGAGGCGGGGGGATCTGAATGACGATCCCGTGCGGTGTCAGCGCCTCGGCATGAAGTACTGGGACGCCGAACGACTCGTGGCGGAGAGGGTGGAAGCAATGATTTGTGGTTGGTTGAAGGAGAAAGGGATTGTTCTCACCGCGCCGGATCAGCTGCCTGCTTTCATCCGCAGAAGAATGGAAGAAGAGATGATGCGCCATTGGCAAGACACTCACGCCGAAGCGAAACACGAGTAATCCGCACTACTTCTGCTGTCCCATCTGACGTTTCTCGATCTCTAGATCGTGCTGAATCATGATCTTAATGAGATCCCGGAATTTCACCTTGGGCTCGTACCCAAATGCCTTCTTCGCTTTGGCATAGTCGGCGATGAGCGCGCTCGTCTTCCCCGGGCGGAGGAGCGACGGATCGATCTCAATGTAGTCCGAGGCCTTCAGACCCAATTGCGTGAAAGCTTCTTCCGCAAACTCCTGAACCGAATGCGCCTCTCCCGTCCCGATGACGAAATCATCCGGTCGGTCGAGCTGCAGGATGTGCCACGCCGCCTCCATGTACTCTCCGGCAAACCCGAAATCGATCCGGGCACTCACGTCACCGAGACGGAGTTTCTTCTGAAGCCCGAGGGAAATCCGCACGGCCGCCTTCGTGATTTTGCGGGTGACGTACGACTCGGTCCGTCGCGGAGACTCATGGTTGAAGAAGATCGCCGTGGACGCGAACATCTTGTGTACCTCGCGATAGTAACGGGTCAGCATGAGCGCATACACCTTGGCGCAGGCGTACGGACTCTGGGGACGGAGCGGAGTCTGCTCATTCTGCGTGACCCCTTCCGCGAGGCCGAACATGTTGGACGTGAGAGGCTGGAAGAACCGGATGGTCGGATCGAGCTGCCGGATGATCTCCAGAATGCGGCCGGGTGCGCTCCCCGTGATGTCGGACGCGTAATCCACCAGATCGTAGCTCCAGCCCGCATGGTCCTGATCAGCCTCGTTGTAGATCTCGCTGGGACTGACGCTCTGGATCGTGCGGTAGAGGGACGTCGTATCGGCCAAATCGCCGCGATGGAGCGTGATACGGTCAAGGAGGTGCTCGATGTTTTTCGTGTTCCCCGTCGCCGAACGTCGGATGAGACCATGCACCTCGTATCCTTTCTCCAGGAGGAGCTCGGTGAGGTAGCTGCCGTCCTGGCCGGTCACGCCGAGGATGAGAGCTTTCTTCTTCATGGAACAATCCGGAATTCCGGGAGGGGAACGATGAACGTTCCACCGCTCTTCCTCCAGGACTCCTCACGACGGTAGAACTCGTTGAAAAACGCGTAGGGCAGGACCAGGAAGTAATCAGGCCTGGCCGCGCGCGCATCTTCCTCCGAGACAATGGGAATGCCGGTTCCCACCGTGAATTTCCCCCACTTCTGCGGGCTACGCTCCGAAGCGCACTCGATGAGGGTGTGGTCAAGCCCGTAGTACTGCAGGATGGTGTTGCCCTTCGTGGAGGCGCCGTACACCCACACCCGTTTGCCTTTCGATACCTCCCCGCGAATGAACTCGACGCATTTCCTTTTGTTTTCCTCGATCCTCGCGAAGAATTCCTTGTGAACGTTCTTGGATGTCAGCCCCTTCTCCTCGGCACGGTACCGTGCGAGACGCTCCGCCGCCCCCGGCATCGCGGGAGGCCGTCCCCCCGTGAGCCCCGCATACACGCGGTAACTCCCCCCATTCACTTCGTTGTGGTCGATATCGATGAGCGTGAAGCCGTTCTTCTCGAACAGGAACTCCAACGCAGAGAGGGAATAGTACTCCAGATGCTCGTGGCAGATGTTTCCCACGTCGTTCGTGTCGAGCATGTTCTTGAGACACATGAGCTGTGCGACGAAGACCCCGTCCTCCTCCAGCGCGGAGGCCGCGTCGCGGATGAATTGATTGGGATCGTCCATGTCGTAGAACATGCCGATCGCCGTGATGACCTTGGCCTTCTTCGGAACGATCTTCTTGTACTGTTCATAGTTCCAGAAATCGTTGATGAAGTACTCGAGTCCCTGCCGGCCCTCCTCGGCAAGGTTGGATGCCGGCTCCACACCCACTTTCACGAGTCCAGGCACCGCGAATGTGCGCAGCATCGTCCCGTCATTCGATCCGATATCCAAGACGATGTCTCCCGCCACGAGAGGTACGCGCCGCTCGATGTCCTCCGTGATGTCCCGAAGCGCTTTGCGCATGGTGTCGGTTACGCCCGAGCGGTACCAGTAGAACCGACTGTAGAGAAGCTCCTGGGGTGCAGAATGGCGCAGTTGCACGAGGGAGCACCCCCCGCACATGACCATCTCCAGAGGAGCGCGCACCCCCTGCTGCGGATCCGGGACGAAATCGGATACGTACAGATCACCGAGGGAGTAGAGCGATTCGATCTCCGTGCTGCCACACACTCTGCATCGCGAAATGGTCTTCGTGGGAGGAGCCGGACGGGTTGAGGCTGGAGGAATCATGCATGATGTGAACCGCCCCCCATCCTAACAGCAAGGACCCGCAGCGCATAGCGCACGCTGAGCCTCAGGAACACCCACAGATTGCCATCAGTTTTCGACGTACCGTTCTTGCGCAGCCCGTACCGATAGGGAACTTCTATGATGCGCACGCCGCTTCGCAGGCACCGGTACACCCACTCCACGAAATACTCGCCGAACCCCTGCTCGGAGAGAGGGATGCGCTCAAGGACATTCCGGCGTGCCGCGGCAAACCCGGATGTCCAGTCCCAGAAACGCTTCCAGAGGACGATCCTGGTGTAGCAGTTGAACACCAGACTGAGGAACGCCCTCCACGCCGGTCTCGTATCCATCCCACCGGGCACGTACCGTGAGCCGACGGCGACATCGTATGTATCCAGCTTCTCCACGAGTTTCAGAATGTCCTCCGGCGGGATTCCCAAATCGCAATCCAGCCATACGATGATGTCGCCTATTGCGGCACGTGTCCCGTCCGCGAGTGCCGAAGCCAAGCCCCGCTTGTCCATCCGGCGAATGACACGGCAACGCGGTTCGCCGAGTGACTCCACCACCTCCCACGTGCGGTCAGGACTGTTGTCATCCACGATGATGATTTCTTTCAGGGTATCTCCCAACGCGCCGACGATCCTCGAGACGGCTTCGCCGATGCTCTCCCTTTCGTTGTAGGAAGGAAGCACAACAGAAACACTGGCGTTCGTGAGAACCATAGAAACGCTCGAAACAAGCAGCGGGAGTCTACAGGAACTGTCAGACAGAACAACTCTACCTGCCCCTGATGACCGACCGGAGAGCTTCGCATGTATAGAGCAGCTGCTCCTCCGTCAGAGCGAGCCCCGATGGAAGGTAGAATCCTCGCTGCGCGACATCTTCGCTGACGGGGAAGGAGCCCGTCGCCTGGGGATGGTCCTTGAGGAAGGGCTGACTGTGGCACGGGTAGAAGAAGTCGCGCGTATCCACGCCGCGCTCCAGGAGACGTGCCCGCAATGCGTCTCTCGTCATCCCCAGCTCATCCTCCACGAGGACCGCGTACATCCAGTAGACGTTCGTGGCGTAGCTCTTGGTCACGGGAAGACGCAAACCGGGAATCCCCGATACCTCCTCCGCGTACCGCTTCGCCATCCACTGCTTCTTTTCGACATAATCATCGAGATGGGAAAGTTCACCGAGTCCGACAGCCGCCTGCAAATTCGTCATGCGGTAGTTGAATCCCAGCTCGGTGTGCCAGAACCGTCGCCCGGGACTGTGAGCGAGATCGCGCAGGCGTCGGGCGTGTTCGGCGATCGCCGCATCGTCAGTGACCACCATCCCCCCCTCCCCCGTCGTGATGATTTTATTGGCGTAGAAGCTGAAGCAATTGGCGATCCCCATCGACCCGCACTTCTTTCCGCGGTACGTGGCACCGTGCACTTCGGCCGCATCCTCGATGACCGCGAGACCGTGGGCTTTCGCGATCGCCAGAATCGGATCCATATCGGCGCTGTGCCCGAAGAGGTGCACGGGGAGGATCGCCTTGGTTCGCGGAGTGATGGCGGCCTCCAGGAGCGCCGGATCCATGGCGAAGGTCTCGCGCTCAACATCGACGAAGACGGGTTGGGCTCCGGTGTAGAGCACCGCCGTCACCGTCGCGATCATCGTGAAATCGGGAACGATGACTTCATCCCCCCGACCGATGCCGAGACTGGCGAGAGCGAGGTGCAGGGCCGCCGTCCCGTTCATAACCGCAATGCCGTGCTGCATGCCCACGCAGCGCGCGAACTCCTGCTCAAAACGTGTGACAGCCGGACCGGCAGAGGAAATCCACCCGCTCTCCAGCGCTTCGAGAACGGCAGCCTTCGCTTCCGGAGAAATGACCGGCATGTTCACGGGAACCTTCATGACTCCGGAGGGAAGAACTTCACTGTGGCATCGCCCACGAAGGGCCCCTGCTTCACTTCGATCATGCGGCAATCGGTGAGAACATCGATGCCATGACCGCCACGGAAGAAGAGGAGGAAATCCCCCGGTTCAAGTGTCTCCTCCCGGAGCGCCTTCCACTCCTCATCGAATACTGTCACACGGATCGACCCCTTCTCCACATAGAGGAATTCACTCATCCCCTTCACCGTCCTGTCGAAACGGGGATGCGTATGCGGCTTCACGCGACTTCCCGCCGGTCTCTCCATCACCCCCGTCTGAAACTCATCGAACGGTTCCGTGAGGAAACGCACGCCGCCGGGCGCCGCCGGGCGGCCTCGAAAGAAGAGGGCATAAGTCACGGAGCCCTTCCGGACAGGGACAATTTGCTCCATAGCTGCAGATTATCAGAGACATCCGCAGCCGCATAGCATGAGCCCCCCTACCTCTCTTTCTTCACGATTGCCACGATGGAAACCCCGAAGGGCAGAGGGAAGAAACGAAGCGGGACCCGTTCGGAAGCGAAGATCGTCCGGAGCATCCCGTTGAACGGAAACGGGGGAACAGAGAGACCTGGGATCTGATCGCTGTGGGACGGATACAGCCGTTCGGCCATGCGCGCGAGGAACGCGAGCGGGAAGAGGAAGGTATTGAAGTGCGAGCGGAAAAGAATCGTCCGCCCTTCTCCCCCCAGCAGAGCAAGAAACTCTCGACGGCGATACCGCCGGCAGTGCTGCGAAAGCACATCGGTTTTCCCCCAGAGCAATGGACCTGCCCCCGCGGTGACGAGGAAGATTCCGCCTGGACGAAGCACTCTCATTGCCTCAGCCACGGCGACGCCGTCTTCCCGGATGCCATTGAGAACATCGAGGGAACAGACCACATCGAAAGACCGGTCGGGAAACGGGAGGGCGGTGGCATCACCCTGAACGACATCGAATCCCAATCCCCTGCAGGCGGCGACGGCGCTCTCGTGGAAATCGAGCCCCGTGACGCCCCCGAAGCGCGAGAGGAACTGCAGGTCGTTTCCGGTTCCGCAACCGATATCGAGGATCCGCGGGACGGAAGCGGAAGGTGGCAGGAACCGTTGCAGGAGCGATGAAAGAATCGCCGCCCGCCCCTGGTACCACCAATGCCGCGACTCCACGGCCGCCGATAGTGCGTACGCCGTATCCTTCATGCGAACGAGTGGACGACATCCAGTACCCGGTCCGTCTCCGTCTCCGTCATCTGCGGGTAGAACGGAAGGAGGATGGTGTGCGTCGTCAGTTCTTCGGTGACCGGAAGCGCCGCGGCCGCATGCCGGTAACACGATTCCAGATGTGACGCCATGAGCCCGCGTCTGCTCGCGATCCCTTTGTCCAGAAGAGCCTGCATGAGGGTCCGCTGATCGAGCGGCGCTCCGGGCAGCAGCCGCACAATGTAGGACTGCACGTTCCACTCCGATTCGGATGGAATGCGTGGAAGCCGCAGCCAGGAGATGGAACCGAGCGCGGCATCGAAAACGCGGCGTAGTTCCGTCCTCCGGTGCAAAATCGAAGGCAGTCGCTGCATCTGAACGATGCCAAGCGCCGCCTGGATGTCGGTCATGCGGAAGTTGTACCCGACCTCCGGATACTCCTCGATGGTGACGGTGCCGGCCGCGTGACGCTTGAGATCGTCCGCGCTCATGCCGTGGGCTCGGAATTGACGTGCGCGGACGGCGAACGCTGGATCGTCCGTCATGATCATGCCGCCTTCCCCGGTGGAGATCAGTTTGCGCGGATGGAAGCTGAAACACACGATCCCCCCCGATCCGATCTTTCGACCTTTGTATGACGAACCGATGGCGCAGGCCGCATCTTCCACAACTGCGAGACGATGCGAGCGGGCGAGCGCATAGATCGCGTCAATGTCGCACGGAATCCCGAGCTGGTGCACGGGAAGGATCGCTTTCGTGCGCGACGTGATGAGCGGCTCGATATGGGATGGATCGATGTTGTAGGTGTCCTCCTCCACTTCGCAGAACACCGGCGTCGCTCCGGCATGCACGATGCAATTGGCCGACGCGATGAAGGAGAGCGACGGGACGATGACCTCGTCACCCGGCCCGATTCCGAGCAACTTCAGGGAGGAGAAGAGTGATGTTGTGCAGCTGGTGGTTGCGATCCCCTCCTTCGCCCCGGTGGAGGCGGCAACCGCCTGCTCAAATTCCCGGACTTTCGCCCCCTGCGTCAGCCAGCCCGATGAGAGCACCTCGGAAACGAGTGCAGTCTCTTCATCACCGAGAAGCGGCTTCGTGAGAGGAATCTTTTGCATGGCG
This sequence comes from Candidatus Peribacteraceae bacterium, assembly GCA_041666245.1. Taxonomy (GTDB): domain Bacteria; phylum Patescibacteriota; class Gracilibacteria; order Peribacterales; family Peribacteraceae; genus CAIKAD01. The sequence continues at coordinate 52,384 of JBAYHG010000003.1, read as the reverse complement.
GGAGAGGAGATCGAAGCAGGTGAGCGTGGGGATCTTCTCGTCACGGACGTAGGCCAGCAAATCGACGAGGAGATCGCGCGTGCCCCGCTGGCCGGGACGCCGGAGTGAGCGGAGCTCCACGGCATCATGGTAGCAGAGCTTGGCCTCACTGTACTGCGCAAGACTGTGGCAATTGACGTAAGAAATCACCGGATGGAAGTCGAAGATGTACGCCCCGTCGCGCGTGAGATCGAAGGCGTCGAGTGTGAACGCGGGATTGATCGAGGGATTCGTGAGATTGACGTGATCCATGTAGAAAATGGGGAGGCTTTTGACCCCTTCCCCGAAATCCACGGCGCTCTGCATCGGTTCCCCCGTGTAGGCATTGGATTGGTACGAGAGTCCCTGCGCATGGAAGACGGCATTCAGCCGCGAACTCATGAAGAGCGTGTGCGTGCGGATACCGCGGGCGGAGGGATAGTGCCGTTTGAGTGCTTCAATCTTCGCCGATGCCTCGTCGAGCGAATGAATGTTGGGGTGCAGGGCGATCTCGTGCCGCTTCCCGGTGATCGCAGGAACATCATCGGTGCAGAAGAACGTGACGGGCACACCCGCAGCGTCGAACAGCGCCTGCAGATCGGCCATCGCCTCCGGCGGGGACCACTCCGTATCAACCGTGAAGCAGAAGGTTCTCATGGCTACCAGTTGGTTTCGGGAAATGACGCTGCGACGCTGTCCCAGTCGATGCCGCTCTTCGCGCACCAGTCGACGTACCGGCGCAGCCCTTCGTCGATGTCCGTCACCGCGACGAACCCCAGCTTCTCTTTCGCTTTCGCGTTCGAAGCCCAGTGACGCATCACGTCGCCCGGCCGCTCCGGGAGGTGACGGACTTGGAGTTTCTTCCCGAGGAGTACCGCCAGCTTCTCCGCAATGGCGAGAACAGACACCTCTTCTCCGCGCGCGATGTTGATGGTCTCCCCATCGAGAGCATCCGATGCGCCGACGGCGATCATGCCGCGCGCCGTGTCCGCGACATACGTGAAATCACGCGTCTGCGACCCGTCGCCGAACACGGTGATGGGACGGTTGTGCGTGATGAGCGTGTAGAAACGCGGGATCACCTCCGCGCTCTTGCCGAGGTGATGCTCACGGGGGCCGTAGGTATTGAACGGGCGGATGACCGTGGTCCGGAGGCCGTACGTGCGGTGATAGGCATTGGTGTAGAGCTCCCCCGCGAGCTTGGAAGCCCCGTACACCGTGATGGGCTCCTTCGGATGCTCCTCGGTCATGGGGACGACGGTGGCCGTACCGTAGATCTCCGAGGAGGAGACGTAGACGAACTTCCTGACACCGTTCGTGCGTGCGGCATCGAGCATGGAAAGCGTCCCTTCCGCATTCACGCGGTGGTTGCTCCAGGGATCAGCGAGCGAAACGCGGAGGCACTGGATGGCCAGGTGGTAGATGACGTCAATCCCCTTCGTGAGCTCCATCATCCTCAAGCGGTCACACACGTCGGCCTCGACGATCTCGCAGCGGGGATGGGCGGCCGCTTCGCGGAGATTCTCGCGCGTCCCGGTGGAGAAATCGTCGATGACACGGACGGACGCTCCCGCGGCGAGGAGACCGTCTACGAGGTGCGAGCCGATGAACCCGGCTCCGCCCGTGACGACGATGTGCTTCCCTGCGAGATCCATATCAGGTGCGATCGGAAATGAAATAGAGCGGACGATGTTTGGACTCCATGTAATTCTTGCCCATGTACACGCCGAGAATGCCGATCATGGTCATCTGCACTCCCCCCATGAAGATGATCGCGACCATGAGGGACGTCCATCCTTCGCTCACCGAATTGAAGACGAGCTTCTGCACGAGGATCTCCACCGCAAATATGGAAGAAGTGGCGGTGAGGAAAAGACCGACGAAGAATGCGAGGCGGAGGGGGAAGCTCGAGAGCGCCGTAACACCGGTCGCCGCGAGGAGGAGGAGTTTCATGGGATTGTAGTTGCTCCGACCGGCGAAACGCTTCCCGTGCTCGAGCTCCACCCCCTTCTGAGGGAATCCGATGACCGCCGTGAGGCCGTAGATGAACCGATTCGACTCGGGAAGGCTGACGAGTGCGTCGCGAAATCGCTTCGTCATGATGCGCAGCGTCGCCTGATCCGGAGGGATGTCGAGACCTGTGAGGCGACGCAGGAGCATCCAGAAGAACGACGACGTCCAGCGCTTGAGCACGCCATGCTGCCGATGTTTGCGGATGGCATAGACCATGTCATACCCATGCCCGAGTTCGGCGGCGAGAACGGGAATGTGCTCAGGCAGATCCTGCAGGTCCGCATCCATGAGAACTACGCGCTCCCCGGAAGCGGCGTCCAGTCCGGCGGAAACAGCGATGTGCTCTCCCATATTCCTGCTGAGACGGATGCCTCTCACCGAGGAATGGTGACTCGCTGCATTCCGGATCACCGACCAGCTTTCATCAGTGCTCCCGTCGTCAACGAGGATAACCTCGTACTCCGGAAACCCCGCACGGACAGAGGCGTCGATGCGACGGAGGAGCTCCGGGAGACTTTCCGCTTCGTTGTGAACAGGGACGACGATGGAGAGAACGGGAGTCATGATGGAAGGCGCGGAGAAGGGAGAATGACTGCAGGATTGCCGGCAACGATCTGCCCCTCCGAAACATCGTGCCGGACAACAGCCCCCATTCCGATGAGTGAGCCGGAACCAATGGTGACATCCTCACGAATACAAGCGTTCGTGCCGATGTAGACCGACGATGAGATCTTCACCCTCCCGGAGATGTTCACTCCTCCCGCAATCGTGCAGTAATCCCCGATGACATCGTGATGGGAGATGACCACACCAGGCAGGATCATGACATGGTCACCCACGTCGGCTTGCGCCGCGACGGTCGCATGCTGCAGGACAACGGTCCCGCTCCCGATTTTGCTCAGACGGGACACCGACGCTGTCGGGTGAATGATCGTCGCAAAGCGCTCGCGGGGGAGGCCGAGGCCGCTGATGATTTCCGCTTTCCGGAAAAACGTCGCCGGACTGCCGATACCATTCACGAACAACACATCGGCATTCATCTCCTTTGCATGCTGCAGAGAACCCAACACAGGTACGTTGAAGACAGAAGACCCGTGGAGAGAAACGTCGTCATCCAGGAAACCAAGCACCTCGTACACAGGTTCGATGCGATTCAGCTCCAGGACGGTATCGAGAATATCGATACTCTGCCCGCCGGTGCCGAGAATGACGAGGGACCGCATGAGCACCGATCATAGCAGAAGGCACACAGGACACGGAGCCGGCTTAAAATTCCCATTTCCACACATTATCGCTTTCCCGGCGGTTTTGGACACTTTCCGGTTGGCTCCCGCATTCTTCAGTATACTCTCCCTGCGCGGCTCCCGGCCTTCCCTGTGCCGTGCCCGCCATCTTGATGCACTTCCTCCATACCCTCTATCGGCACGCGCTCGCCCTGGCACACCGTCTCCTTGGTACGGACATCCGCTTCTTCGCGAAGAATGCTGTCTTCGTGAGCACCGGGTACGCCACGGCAGTGCTGCGCGGCATCGTCACGGGATACCTCGTCGCACGTCTCTTCCCGCGGGAACTCTACGGACAGTACCAGTTCATCCTCAGCGCTGTCGGAGCCGTGGGGGCTTTCGGGTTGCCGGGCATCACGAACGCACTCAGCCGGGCAGTGGCCCGCGGCGAGCGGGAGGCGATTCTGCCCGTGGCACGCGTGCAATTCCTCGCCGCTATCGTCGGCTCCATCCTCCTCCTCGCTGCCATTCCGTTCCTCCCGGCGGAACGACAGGCGCTCTGGCCTCTCTTCCTCCTGGCCGCCCTCCTCTTCCCCGTCTCACAGGCCGCCGGAACCATCTTCGCGAGCATCACGGTGGGGATGGAGCGGTTCAGCTACGCACTGAAGGCCAACGTGATCTCCAACGCAGCCATCGTGCTGGCGGCCCTCCTCATCCTGCTCATCTATCCCTCTCCCGCACTTCTCATAGCCGTCACGATGGCCTTCCCCGCCCTCGTGTCTCTCAATTTCAGCCGCCCCCTTGTCTTGCGTCCATCCCCGGCCGTTTCCGTGAAACCCATCCTGCGCTACGGCCTGCAACTCACACTCGCCAATCTGCCCATCTCGCTGTCCTGGTATGTGGACAAACTCATGATCTCCGCCCTCTTCGGACTCAATCAGCTCGCGGTATTCTCCGTTGCCATCCTCCTGCCCGAGCAATCGAAAGTTTTGGCCAAGGAACTCCTGCCGGTCCTCTTCGCCGTGCAATCGAGAGGAGCGGATTCTCCGGAACGCCGTCGGCGACTCCTCTTCGTCACGTTGCGTGCGACACTCCTCTTCTTCACGGGCATCATCGGATACATCCTGCTCGCACCGTGGATCTTCGCGCTCCTCTTCCCCAACTACCCGGAAGCGGTGTGGCTCACGCGGATCGCCGCCCTGACGCTCGTCACATTGCCCAGCGGCATCCTCACACAATACCTGGAGGCACAAGCCATGATCCGGGCACTCCAGTGGACGCGCTGGATCTCCACCGCCGTCTTCCTCATCTCTCTCCTCACACTCATCCCGACCTACGGGCTCATCGGCGCCATCCTCGCACGCGGACTTCTGCGTCTCTCGTACGCCGCATGTTCGATCATTTTCATGCTCCGAGCACCACCGGTGCCCGGCGGCTCCCAGACGATTCCGTCGGCCGAACTACCATGAGCGATCCTGCGACTCGCACTCGTGTCACATTCCTCCTAGAGTACTTCTCATGACTCTCCTCCAACGCCTCGCCAAACGGTGGGTCGGGCTGCGCAAGAAACCGCTCCTCTGCTTCTACAGCAGAATATGGATGCGGCTCTTCGGGTGCACCGTACCTGCTTCGGCGAAAATCTATGGCTTCCCCAACCTGCTGCGCCACGAGGGGAAGATCATCATCGGCGAGCGCGTGATGATGAATTCCCTGCGTTCCATCTACCGGTTCGGTCAGCCGTTCCCGCGGATGGTCCTCTCCACCACGAAGACGGGCGTGATCGAAATCGGTGATGACGCGGGTCTCAACGGATCGGCGATTCACGCGGAGAAGAAAGTCTTCATCGGCAAGCGCGTGATGATCGGCGCGGGGTGCCGCATCGCGGACGTGAGCTTCCATCCCGTGGACGCCGTCCCGCGCCGGCATCTGGAGGACAAAGAACCGCAGGAAGTCCGGATCGAGGACGACGTGTGGCTGGGCGTGGACGTGCAGGTGGGGAAGGGCGTCACGATCGGGAAGGGATCGGTGATCGGCGCGAAGAGCATGGTGACGAGCGACATTCCTCCCTTCGTCCTCGCAGCGGGGACTCCGGCGAAAGTCATCCGACCGCTGCGATGTCCTCATGAGACGGACCCCGACGACGTGCATGCGAACGTCGTGCCGTGACCGAGAGAACGGAGGATCGGTACTCCTGCGAACCGCTCGAGGAATCGCGAGAGCGGAACGAGGAAAGTGACGTAGGGAAGGGTGAAGGAGCTCGCACGCTGAGTCCGGACATGAAGTCCCCCTTCTTCCAGGAGCCGTCTTGCACGCCAGGGGAACCGAGAAATGTGTGGGAGTTCATGTCGCCCCTCGTACCGCTCGTCCACACCCTCCTCCTCTCTAAGCAACGCTCCGAGTACTCGAAACAGTCCAATGAAGATGGCGATCGGAGTCCGGCGCGACACCGTCCAGAATTTGTCCCCCCCGAGGAGCACCCAGGAAGCGGGGCCGAGGCACGTGGGGACTGCGACGACAGCGCCGGCATGCGCCACCCTCGCAATTTCCCGGGCCCCCTGAACAAAATCGGGAAGGTGCTCCAGCACATGACTCGAGACGACCCAATCGAAAGACCGGTCGGGGAACGGCACATGCTCAGCATCGCCTTCGAGGAACGTTGTCCTGTCTTCCACGCCGGCTTCCCGCGCATACGCCTTCGCGGCTTCGACATTGGGGGCGGAGTAATCCAAACCCGTCACGCGACATCCTTTCTGCGCGAGAAGAATGCTCAGCACCCCTTCCCCGCACCCCGCATCGAGGACGGAACATCCGGCGGGAATGAGCGCCACGATGGTCTCGTACTGCGTCCGGTGCGCATGACGGCGGATGGGAGAAGCGGAGTGGTAGCGCTTCTCGGTAATGCGGTCGGAGAGCGACCGATACACTTCCTTGAAGGGCTCGGTACTCATGAGCGGGATCGGGATTGAATGGCCTTCTCGTAGACCGCGAGCGTCTGCCGGGCGATCTGCGGCCAGCTGCACGTCTCGGCGTAGGCACGCGCGCCTTTCTGCATCCTCGCGCGGAGCGCTTCGTCCGTCAGGACGGTCTTCACGGCGTCCGCGACGCGGCGCACGCCGTCTTGGAAGAACGTCGTGACGGCGTACGTGCTCTCCTGGAACGGCGCGATGAGGAAACCATTCTCACCGTGGGTGATGATTTCCTTGAGCCCGCCGGTCGCCGTCGCGATCACTGCGGCGCCGTTCGCCATCGCCTCCAGACACGCGAGACTGCGCGCCTCGGCGATGGAAGGCTGCACGACGACATCGGCCGCCGCGAGGTACATCGGCAGTTCGGCATGATCGACGCTCCCGAGGAAGCGCACACGATCCTGCACGCCGAGTTCAAGCGCCAGCGCCACGAGCTTCTCGTACTCACGATTTTTCGGAGCGGCAAGCCACAATTCCACATCCAGTGAAGGGGAAAGAAGCGGCAGTGCACGCACGATGTACTCGATGCCGTTCTTCGGAACGAGTCGCCGCACGCAGAGGAGGACGCGCCGTCCGGAAGGAACGGCGTAGCGCTTACGCACGGAACGTCCGTCGCGCGACGGATGGAAGTGTTCGATGTCCACGCCGTTGGAGATCGCGAGGGAATCGACGCCGTAGCGCTCCTTCGCCAGATCCACCATCTCCTGACTCGTCGCGATGAAGGCGTCAGCCCGCATCGACCCGCGGTTCCAGAACGGATAGAGCAAACGCTCCGCTCCGTTCGTGGGTTCGTTGTAGAGTCCGCGTCCGCGATTGGTGAGGACCACGGGAATATGTTCTGCACGCGCCGATCGCACACCGACGTAGCCCGATTCCAGCATGAAGTGCACATTGACGACATCGGGACGAAACGACCGGATGATGCGACGCAGATGAACGATCTTCCCCACGAATTTCGCATCGATGCCGAGGAGCGTCGACGGGACCTTCCAGAAGGAGAACTTCGTCGAAGGATTTGCGGCATCCGGACGCGAGAGAACCGCCACCCCCACGGTATGCCCCAGATCAACGAGCGTATCGGAGAGCCGTCGAACCGCCGTTTCGCTCCCCCCCACGACGGGGAAAAAACTGTCGATGACCATCAGTATTCTCATGCGAGGTAAGAGGAGATGACCTCTACTATACGTTCTCCGGCCTTGCCGTCCCAGAGCACGGGAACGGTGATGCGCGGCTGTCCCTTCGTATCCGCGGCGGAAAGGAGCATCTGACGATCGGAGAGCTTCTGCAGATCCGTGAGGATGTTGGATCCACTCTCGATCGTGATCGGCCGCTCGGTATTCTTGCGAAGCGTGAAACAGCGCTTGCGGAGGAACGTCGCTTCCTCCTGCACACCGCCGGAATCCGTGAGAATGAAGCGGGAAGCGGAGAGGAGGCGGAGGAACGGCAGATAGCCGAGCGCGGGGAGGAGCGTGACCGCGCGATCCAGATCGGCGAGGAGCCCTTCGCGCTCGAGCGCGGCGCGGAAGCGGTGGTGCAGCGGCAGGAGGAGAGGAATGCGTTCCGAGAGTTCCGTCAGCGTTTCCACATTGAGCCGGAGCATCGCCGGATCGTCAGTATTGCTCGGTCGGTGGAGAGTGACGATGGCGTACGTATCCGGAAGATCCGCGGGAATCTCTGCGACTTCGATCTGCGGCTGCATGCGGATGAGCGTGTCGATCATCGTGTTGCCGACGAGCTGCGCGGCGCCGGGAGCCCTCTCCTTCTTCAGATTCGACACGCCCGAGGGTTCGCTGCAGAGGAGGAGATCCGCGATCCGGTCGACGGCGATGCGGTTGCCTTCCTCCGGCATCGTGAGATCGAATGAACGTAACCCCGCTTCCACGTGACCGATGGGAATCTTCGATCGTTTCGCGGCATTCGCCGCCCCCACCGCCCCGTTCACGTCGCCGTACACGAGGACGATGTCCGGTCGGATGTCATCGAACGCCCGGGCGCACGCCCATTCCGTCTCACGAATGACCTGTGCACGTTCTCCTCCCTTCACGCCGAGATTGACGTCCGGCGTCGGAATCGAGAGCTGCTCGAAGAAGATATCGGAGAAGAGCGGATCGTAGTGCTGCCCGGTATGGACGATGACGTGCTTCGCCGATATCCCGCTCCCCATGAGCGCATGGTGCACGGCCGCGAGCTTCACGAAGTTGGGTCGTGCCGAACAGACGCTGACAATGGTCTTCATACAAACAGCAGACGGGAACAATACTCTCGTGCGCGTAACGTCGAATACATCCGTCTCAGGAAATATCCGGGGAGGAGGCGCGGTGCCGGGTGGAGGGGCGCTTGGCGGGCTGGCGCTTTTGGCTCCACCTTTTTCGCCGGAAAAAGGTGGATGAAGAATGTCATGATTGAAGCCTAGCAGCGGCAAAGATCCTCCGCATGCGTTCCGTCCACGTTCGACCGGAAACGAACGTGCGGGCGGCGGCGGCACGGCGGACGGCCCCGGAGGGATCTTTCTGAACGGAATGGACCGCGGCGGCGAGCGTTTCGACATTGCCCGGCGTGTAGAAGAGCGCCATCGAATCATGCAGAATTTCCCGCAGTGGCGGCAGGTCCGCCGCAACGATTGGACGTGAGGCGGCCATGTACTCGAAAATCTTCAGGGGCGACGTGTCGCGAAGGAAGTAGGGATGCCGGGATGCCGGTGCCGGGTAGACGAGGACATCCGAGGCGGCAAGAACGGATGGAACATCGGAGCGCGGCAGTTGTCCGAGGAACCGAATGAAGGAGACCACTCCGAGTGCATCAGCTGTCTCTCGGAGAACAGCTTCCGCAGCCGGCGGGCCTCCCGCAATGAGCGCGGTTGCAGGGACACCCCGATGACGGAGGAGAGCGACTGCATGCACGATCTGATCCGCTCCTTTCGGAAGACCGAACGTGGAGAGCGACCCGGCATACCCAAGAACGAATCTTTCCTTTTCGATCTCCCACTTCGCCCGCGAAGCTTCCCGGTCGAAGGCTGTGGAGAGCCACGCTTCGTCCACGGCATCCCCCTCCGCAACAACGAGGTTCGGAGGAACGCCTGCAGCGAGCAATTCGTCCCGCATGACGGATGTGAGGCACGAGACGATCGCACATCGCTTGCAGAGAGAAATGAATCCCCCTCTCCCCCGCCGCGGCAGCTGATGCAATTCGAGGATGACCGGAATGGAGGTCTTGAGCAGTGAGGAAAGCAACGCCGGACTGCGCGTGTAGAGGACATCGAACCGTTCCGTGGTCAGCTCCCGCCGGAGATTCCCCCGAAACAACACATTGAGAACCCAAAGACCGAGAACGCCGGGGAGGAACCAGCGGTTGATGGCATCGAAGGAACCGAGGAGACAGAGCTTCACCTCCGGTCGGGCTCCGTAGTACGTCGTGTAATCGGTGGAGACGGGATTCCGTCGAAACGGTGCGAAAATCGTGACGGAGTGTCCGAGCCGGACGAGTGCATCGCACACGTGCGCGATCTGGTGCCCGTGGGCGCGCTCGCTCGGGAGCCGGACGTTGGTGCAGTAGGCAATGCGCATTGCTGCGGGAAACAGTGAGGTATTGTAGAGGCTTTTCCTGTACCATACAGCAGACCTTATGGTGCGTATCGGCATTGTCGGCTTGGGCTACTGGGGGCCGAACCTCCTGCGAAACTTCACCGCACAAGCGGGATGTGAGGTGGTATGGGCGTGCGATCTCGCAGAGAAGAACCTGGAGAAGCTGCGTCGCCATTACCCCGCCATCACATTCACATCAACGTACGAAGATCTGCTGAAGGACCCGAAACTCGACCTCATCCTCGTCGCCACACCCACGTCCGCACACTTCCCGCTCGCGAAGAAAGCCCTCGAGGCCGGGAAGCACGTCTTCATCGAGAAGCCGATGACATCGACGGTGGCCGAGGCGGAGGAGCTGGTTGCGCTCGCGAAGGAGAAGGACCGTCTGATCTTCGTGGACCACACCTTCGTCTTCGCGCCCGCCGTGCGGAAGATCGCGGATCTCGCGAAGGACGGCTCCCTCGGGAAACTCCTCTACTTCGATTCGGTCCGCATCAATCTCGGCCTCATCCAGAAGGACATCAATGTCCTCTGGGATCTTGCCATCCATGACCTCAGCATCCTCAGCACCTTCCTGGATTTGAACGACATCGAAACGGTCTGCGCACACGGCAGCAAGCACTATGGCCAAACGGAGGAAGACGTCCATCTGCACCTGACCACCGCGTCCGGATTCGCCACCCACGTCCACGTGAGCTGGCTCTCGCCGGTGAAGGTGCGCAGAACGATGCTCGGCGGCAGCAAGGCAATGGTGGTCTACGACGACACGGAGCCGAGTGAGAAGATTCGCCTCTACGACAGCGGGGTGGACCATGACACGACGAAACCCGATCCGTTCTTCCCCAAGTACCGTGCGGGGGACATCCTCATCCCGGCGCTTCCGAACGCCGAAACGCTCGCCATCGAGGCCAAGCACGTCCTTGCGTGCGTCGAAGGGAAGGAACAACCGGTTGTGAGCGGCGCGCGGGGACTCGCCATGGTGCGCATCCTCGAGGCGGGGACGCAGTCACTGAAGGAGGGAGGACGAGTGCTCCCGCTTCGGAAATCCCCCCGCTGACCATGGCTCCGCTGCCGAGAGTCCTCATCTGCGGCAAAGGGAAGATCGCCATACGGTGCATGGACCTCCTCGCGGGAAAAGTCGATGTGATCAGCGTCGTGCCGGATTTCGACGATGATGGCTCGGGCGGATGGCGCGGGTCGGTGTTTCACCATGCGAAGGAACTGGGCTGGCCCGTTCGCCGGGACAAGCTCAATACTCCCGCATCCATCCAATGGCTCCGGGAGCAACATCTCGATTTCATCTTCTCCTTCCAGTACTACGAGATTCTCCGCCAGCCGATCCACTCCGCAGCGAAGAATGGCACGATCAACCTGCACTTCGCCCCCCTCCCCCGCTACCGCGGCTGCTCTCCCATCGCCTGGGCGGTCCTGAATGGCGAGCGGGAGATGGGCGTGACGCTCCACTACATCGATGATGGCATCGATACCGGCGACATCATCGCGCAGCGCTTCTTCCCGATCCCGCTCTCGTTCAACGCACGCAACCTCTTCGAACAGTGCATCGAGGAAGGGGCGATCCTCTTCGAGGAGACGCTCCCCGCGATCCTCACACGAACGAACGCCCGCACCCCGCAGGATCCCGATCGCGCGACGTACTACGGCATGCGCGCGATTGATTTCAAGAAACGGCGCATCGATTGGCATCGTCCGACGGAAATTCTCTTCCACTGGATCCGCGCCTTCGCCTTCCCGCCGCTCCAATTCGCGGAAACAGGACGAGAGGGGCAAGCACTTCCTGTGGCACGAACGGAACGGCGACTGCTTCGGCCACAGCTGGAACCAGGCACCATCATCCAATGCACAGACAAGGAAATCCTCGTCGCGACGCTCGACGGCGCACTGGCCATCACGGGCTTCGCGGGACAGGATGGAGTTCCCGTGACGCCCGGAGAATTCCAAACGGGATGGAAGGAGGGGGAAATACTCGCGTAAAACAAATACACTGAACAATAACAGGAGGGGTGGCGCTCCACGGGGGGTGAAGGGGAAGGCCCCGTGCCGCAGCACATCGCCGACGAGCCGGCTCCGTACGGCCCGGAAGGAGACGGCGAGGAGGCGCGGGGCCGGGCGGAGAGGTGCTTGGAGCGCCCGCGCTTTTGGCTCCACCTTTTTCGCATGGAAAAAGGTGGAAGAACAAAGACACTCTTTCTCATCCCCGATACTCAGGCATCCTTCACGCAAACATTGCCGTCGTCATCGCCTTGAGAAGTTTCCAGTGGTAGCGGACATACCGCCAGTCATAGGCGAAGGGAACGCTGTCGCGGCGCAGGTACAGAGGCAAACGCACCACCATCCGGAAAAGGAGCGACAGAAGGAGGAGCGGTTCCCGGAGAAGAACCCAGCGCAGATACCAGCCGAAACGGATTCCCGCCTCTCGCCTCTTCGCAGTGTCCATCGCAACGTAGCCGTCGTCCTTCGCGAGCAGATCTGAAAACGCGGGCAGTGGGAAAAGGAGTGGCTCCTTGCAGAGCACCTCGGTAAAGGACTCGTCGTAGACATACTTTTCGTGGACGACTTTGCCGGTCTTGAACGTGCAACCGCTCCGACGGTGGTGGATGCGCGGAACGATCTCCGGCGTGCGCAACCCGTACTTCCTCACACGACCATCAATGACAGGAAGCCTGCGCACTTTCACGATCGTCTTCACGTCCGCATGAGGAAGGATGCGACCGATCTCCTCCACCAGCCCATCGCTGAGTTCTTCGTCGGAATCGAGGTAGAGCACCCAGTCAAACGCGGCGGCATCACGCTGTTTGAAGCGCATATCGGTGAAATTCTTGATGCGGACCGCCGGTTCATCGGTGTCCTCCTGCTTGAGAATCTTCGCGCCGAAGCTCTTCGCGATCGCCTGCGTGTCGTCCGTGCTGTTGGCATCGTGAACGAGGATTTCGCCGAAAGGCGCGAGGTTGTGCAGACACCGCCCGATCGTCGCGGCGGAGTTGCGCGTGAGGACGAGGACCGAACAGGGAATGCTCCGCGGTGCGGTCATAGGTCGATCGTAAAGCTCTCACGCCGAACCCCGTGAGCGCCGAATCCTTCCTTGAACGCGAAGAGACCGGGGTGAATCTTCTCCCCGCTCACATCCATGGAAACGCCGAGATCGAGGACTCCCACGCCACGACGCAGACAATCTTTCAGCGTCGCGACAATGAGGAGATTCATGGGCCGGGCCTTTTGATGACTGTAGTCCTGCGCCATGTACTTCACGTACTCGCAACGCTCCGTGAGCGACATGGTCATGAGACCTGCGATGAGGCGACCCTGAAGCTCGGCCCCGTAGAAGCGGATTTCCCCCGGGCATCGCTCCACGATCCTGCGCATTTCGGGGATGGTGTGCGTCGGATGCACGCCGTGGCGCGCGTCGAGCGTCTGCTCGAGGATCGGCCAGTAGGCCTCGAAATCCTCGCTCTGTCGCACGACGACACCTGCACGCTCCGCCTGTCGCACCTGGTTTCGGCACTGAACGTCGAAGAGACCGAGGAGATCCTCCTCCCCGACTCCGTCGAGCGAAATCATGCTCCCAAGCTCATAGCGAAAGAGACGGAAGCCATGCTGGAGCAGCGCGTACTCCTGATCATCGGAGGGAGCCCTGCGCGCGAGTGACGACGTGAGACGAAAGAACGTCGCGGCAGAGACTCCTTCACTCCGCAGGTGTTCGAGGAGCAGATCCAGGCAGGCCATCGTCGTCGCCACGCCCTCCCTGGGAGCGAGGACCATCCCGCCCAGCGTCGAGCCGGGGTGAGAAATGAAGCGCACCTTCCCCTCCTCGCGCCTGAACGCACCGGGAAGCACGGCACGAATGGCAGAGCCGTCGCGGAAGAGGAGCGAGTGATCCTCGAAACGACCTTGCGGGTGATACCCGAGGAGCCGCTGCGTGTGAAAGAGCGTGCCGTTGCGGGAATCCCGCACGAAGGCATCCCAGGCGCCCGCCTGATCGTCGGTGTAGGGCACAAGGGTGAGGCTCATGAGAGAAGCGGAGAGGAGAAGTCGGCGGCCCGGATGGTCATGATCAGCTCCGGTTCACCCCCGCTGCTTTTTGCTTCGCCCGTCGGACGGAATCCCGCTTTTTCGTAGGCGCGGATCGCCCGCGTATTGTGCAGGAGCACTCGCAGGGAAACGGCGTGCATCGGCAGCTCGTGGAAAGCGTACCACAGGAGGAGGGACACCGCCTCGGTGCCGTAGCCCTTTCCGAGAGCTTCCGAATCGCCGATGGTGACGCGAAGAACCGACGTACCCGCTTCCCGGTCGATATCCACGAGACCGCAGTTGCCGATGAGCCTTCCGTCCGTCGTGAGAATCGAGAAGAACCGCCTGTCGGGTTGCTTGCACCGATCGAACCATCGGGCCTGGTCTTCTTCTGTGGGGATGCGCGAATCATCGATCAGGCGACGCAGTTCTTCGTTGTTTGCAAGCCAACTCCGGAAGAGCGGCTGGTCTTTTTCCATCATGTCCGACAAACCGATGGAAGTGCCCCGGACGACGAAAGCGCGATTTGCCATGTGACGGAAGGATAGTATTCTCTGCCCACTATGCCCACCCCCTTCCTCGACCTGCAGGCCCAGTACCGCCCTCTTAAAAAAGAAATGGAAGCGGCGATGCAACGCGTCCTCGACAGCTCCGCCTACATCCTCGGACCGGCCGTCGCGGAATTTGAGAAGGCCTTCGCCGCGTACTGCGGCGCCGGTCACTGCGTGGGCCTCAGCTCCGGCACCTCGGCGATCGCTCTCCTGCTGCAGGCAAACGGCATCGGGCAGGGAGACGAAGTGATCACGGTGGCCAATACGTTCATCGCGACGGCGGAGGGAATTTCGCATGTGGGGGCAACCCCCATCCTCGTCGATTGTCTGGAAGACACCGCGCTCATCGATCCGTCAAAGATCGAGGCGGCGATCACCAAGCGCACGAAGGCGATCATCCCCGTCCACCTCTATGGTCAGCCGGCCGACATGGATGAAATCAATGCCATTGGGAAGAAACACGGGCTGAAGGTCTTCGAGGATGCCTGCCAGGCACACGGCGCGATGTACAAGGGGAAGAAAACCGGCAGCCTCGCCGACGGTGCGGCGTTCAGCTTCTACCCCGGCAAGAACCTGGGTGCCTACGGCGACGCCGGCGCCCTCACGACGAACGATCCCGCGGTAGCCGCGAAGGCGAAGATGCTCCGGGATCACGGCTCGCCCGAGAAGTATCGGCATGAGCTGGTCGGCTGGAACGAGCGGATGGATGGGCTGCAGGGCGCGGTCCTCGGCGTGAAGCTCCCGCATCTGGATACATGGAACAACACACGGAGGAAACACGCCGCATCCCTCAGGAAAGCACTGGAAGGGTCTGTCGAACTCATCGTGGACGCCCCGAACCGGACAGCGGTCTACCACCTCTTCGTCATCCGGTCAGAGAAGAGGGACGCACTACAGAAGTTCCTGGCAGAACGAAAGATCGCCTCCGGTATCCACTACCCGATCCCGATCCACCTGCAGAAAGCCTACGCATTCCGTGGATGGAAGAAGGGCGACTTCCCGAATGCCGAGAAGCTCGCGACAGAAATCCTCTCGTTGCCAATGTTCGCGGAACTGACGGAGGAACAGATCGGGGAAATCTGCGAGGGGGTGAAGGCATTCTCGTAAGCACTAAAATCCCAAGGCCCCAAATCCCAATCGATTTTCAAATGAGCGCTTATCCCCAACTCGTCCTTGGGATTTGACTCCTTGGCACTTGGGATTTACGTCCCCGACCGTATGTACTCCCCCATCTTCCTCACGAGTCCCTCGAGACTGTGGCGCTCTTTCACGACGTTGTACATTTCCTCGGGATTCATCGGCAATCGTTCCGCATGCTCCGTCACAAACGCTGCGATGGCTTCAGGCGTGTCCTCCTCCGGAGCGAATGGAATGCCGATGGCCTCAGCATTGCGCTTCGTCGTCACCGGATAGCAGCCGCACGTCATGGCCTCCAGCATCGTTTTGTCGATGGTCTCGGACGCTTCATTGAGAATGAGGCGATGCATCGAGTAAACCTGCGGGAGCAGGTGCAAGGGAACGGTTCCGTGGAAAGCTGCGCGGCGGTCGAGGCCGAGTTCCTTCGTGAGAGCTTTGAGTTCCGCGACGTAATCGGGCTCCGCCGCGATCCCGAAGATATCCAGCCGGTACCCGGGGAGCAGCGTGAGAGCCCGAAGCAGGAGCTCAACGCGCTTCGAGCGGGAGAGTCGATGAACGGCGACGAGCGAACGCGGATCCTCTGACTTATTCTCCCGTTTGGGCCACACGGAGAGATCGATCCCATGGCCGCAGACGACTTTTTTCGGCGATCCTTCATAGGTCGGCATGCTCTGGGACGTGGCGCAGAAGAGCCGCTTCGCGAAGGACGCCGTCACGCGGAAGGAGCACGAATTCTTGTAGTGTGTGTACCACAAATACACGGGAATCCTGCACGGCACCCACCACCATGCGCCGAGCAGACCCCACACGGGACTCATGTGAATGAAGACGCGGTCGTAGCGCGCGGTGACGATGTGACGGAAGAAACGGATAACTTGCCCCACCTTGCCGATCCCGATCTCTTTGCCCAGAGAGAGCACCGGAAATTCCAGCGGCGAGACGAGATCCTCCAGACAGAGAACGGTGACGTCGAATCCCTGCCGACGGAACTCCCGTACCCAATGAATCCCAAACGAATCTTGGCCGTGCAATTTCTGCGTAATGAAGAGAAGTCTCATGCGAGCGAGGAAATGAAACGCGCGTACGTCTCGATGGCGGCCTTCCTCTCGAAACGCTCGATGCCCTTCGCCGCCTCGTGCGCCATGCTGTCGCGAAGCTTGGCATCGTTGCGCAGCAACGTGATGGCATCCGTGAGGGCGCGCGTCTGCATGGGAATGAGCACGCCATTCTCGCCATTCCGGATGACTTCGGGCATCACGCCGACGGATGTCGCGATCACAGGCAAACCGCACGCCATGGCTTCCAGAGCCACGCGCGGCCCACCCTCGCTCCGGGAATTCATCACGAACATGCGCGCGGAAGAGAGAGCGGAAACCACCTGCTTCTGTGAAGGCAACCACCCGGCGAATGTCACACGGCTCTGAAGACCCAGCCGCTGTGAAAGTTTCTCCGCTTTCCGGCGCAGCGGACCGTCGCCGATCACGAGGAGCGTTGTATCCGGTACCAGCGCGAGTGCGCGGAGGAGACCCATGAGCCCCTTGTTCGCGACGAGTCGTCCGCAGAAGGCCACGTCATACTTTTTCGGCGCATCCCGGTACGGCTGCAGGAGTTGCATATCCAGGTACAGGGACGGCACCACCTCGACCTTCTCCTCCGGTACACTCCACGCGAGCAACATCGCGCGGACGGAATGATTGACCGTACGAACGCGCTTCGCAGACCGTACATCGAGCGGCAGGAAGAGCCGTGAGAGCTGACGACCGCACCACTCGGACACAGACGACGAAACGGGAGAGCCAACGATGTGATGGATCTCGAGCGCATACGGGATATGGGTGGCACGATGGAGGAAGAAGGCGCCGAGGCCGTTGAAAAAAGGCGGGTACTCATGCACGGTCATAACCTCGGGACGTTGATGGCGAACTATGTCTTTCCCTCTCTTGAGAATCCAGAGTGGTTGTCGCATGAGTCCCCATGGAGAGGGGTGGAGAAACACATTGGGAAATGGCTGCGGAAAGGACAACCCTCCCTTTGTCTGCGGACAGATGATGTCGATCCGCGTGAAGTGCGTTCGGAGGAGCTCGAGTGTGTACCAGAAGGCACCGCGCCTTCCGGCTGCGAGCGTACGATCGCCGGAAATCATGAGGAGTTTCATTGCAGACTCTGGAACAGCGCCTGATGTTCGTGAGCAACTTCCTCCCACCGCCGTTCCCGGAACGGGGAAGCGGCCTGCTGCGCCACCTCTTCGTATCGATGCTCCATCTCGAGCACCGCTCGCGTGATCTCCTCCGTCGTCCGAAGCGGAGCGAGGACCATGCCGCTCCGAAGTTCCTCCCCCAGCCCCGTCTCTTCCGTGAGGAGCACCGGCAACCCGCTTGCACGGGCTTCCAGCGCCACGTGCGGACTGATTTCCGTGATGGACGGGATGACGAGCAGGTCGTGCTCGCGCAGGGCTTTGTCTTTCTCCTCACCCGACACCGGCGGCACGAACATGAGACGCCCCTTGAGGTGCAGCTTCTGCGCGAGAAGCGAGAGCTCCTTCGACACCGGCCCCTTGCCGAGGAGCGTGAGTGTCACGTGTGGAAGAGCGGCGACAGCATGGAGGAGAGGGCGCAGATTCTTGAATCGCACGAAGCGACCGAGGAAGAGCAGGCGCAGAGGATCGTGCCGGGCATGGAGCGTCAACGCGCCCTCAGGCAGCGCATTCTCGATGACGGAATGGCGCGGCAGACGCGGGAATGCATGTTGGTAGAGTTGCTCCTGGAACAGCGTGGAAAAGACGATGTGATCGAACTGCCGGAGGTGCCGCGCGAGGAGCCAGAGGAGCGGAGGGCGCGCCGCATACCACTGCCGCAATGACTTCTTGCCCCTGAGATCCGTATAGCGCTCCCAGAGGAAATCCCCGCCGAGCCGCAGGACCTTCTTCGGCTTCTTCAGACGTGCGAGGACGAGTGGAACGCCTGCACTGACGGTGGAGAACGCTTCGACCACATCAGCATCCGCCGCCTCCCGCTTGAGTGCCCGGGAGTAACGCCACCATCGCAGGAGCGGCCCGCCCCCTTTCGAGACGGTCACGATCTTCCATGGCGCTTCCGCCACCTGTCCCGACGGCCGGAACGTGACGACCGTCACCTGCTCGTACATCGCCGTGAGCTCTTCCGCGATCTTGCGAACGTACGTAGCCGGTCCGCCGATGCTCGGAGGATAGATCCCAGTGGCAAGGATGATCTTCATAACGGAGAAGGAGCTATCCCGGCCTGCCCGGCGTAGCTCCGAAGGAGCGAAGACGGGTGGCCAAGACAATCTTCACCCCCCAATGATAGCGCACTTTCTTGCCTCCGGGACTCTCGAAATTCCATAACGCACCTCTGGAAATCCTTTCTGCCTTCTCTGCCCTTTCTTACCTCCCTGCCTTCTGAACATACCAAGCAACCGTCTTCTCCAGCCCCTCCCGGAACGTCACGGAAGGTTTCCATCCCATACTGCGAACCAGGGATGAATCGAGCGCGTAGCGCCAGTCGTGGCCGGGACGGTCCGGAACGAAGGAGAGCAAACTCTCCGGCTTCTTGAGAATGGAGAGAATCATGTTCGCCACCGTCACATTCTCCTGCTCGTCATCAGCGGAAATATTGAAGATCTTCCCATCAACGCCATCGGCATGGAGCACCATCTCCAACGCATCGCAGTGATCCGTGACGAAGAGCCAATCTCGTTTGTTCTTCCCCTTCGCGTAGATCGGAACTGGTTTGTCGGCCATGGCGGTCCGGATGACGGTCGGGATGAATTTCTCCGATGCCTGGTGCGGGCCAAAGTTATTGGTGCAACGCGCGATGCGGACGTGGATGCCGAAGGTGCGAACGGCGGCAAGGAGCAACAAATCTCCGGACGCTTTCGTGGCGGAGTAAGGCGAGCTCGGTGAGAGCGGATCCTCGGGACGCCTGGGGCGCTCCCCGTCCTTCAGATCGCCGTAGACCTCATCAGTGGAAATGTGGAAGAGGAGTACGTCCGGAAAAGCTTTGCACACCTCGATGAGCGCCTGCACCCCGATGACATTCGTGTGCAGGAAAGGAACGGCGTCTTTGATCGAACGGTCGACGTGCGTCTCCGCTGCGAAATTCACGATCGTCTCGATGCCGTACCGCTTGATCAGCTGCGAAACGAGGACCACATCCGCGATGTCTCCCTCGATGAAACGGATGCGCTTCATCACCGGATCAAGCAGCTTCTTGTCCGCCGCGTACGTCAGCTTGTCCAGCACCACGATGGTATCGTCCGGATACTTCTCCACGTGCCGCAGTACGAAGTGCGATCCGATGAAGCCTGCGGCACCTGTAACCAAGAGGTTCATGCGGACTATGGTAGCGCATGGAAAGCAGGAAGGGCAGGAACGTAAGGAACGGCAGAAAATCCCAATGAAACAAACCTTCCTACCCTTCCTTACCTTCCTCACCTCTGTCATAAGAAGCTATAGTAGTCACACCCCCAACTCATGAAAGGAGTTCTGATCTGCGGCGGCACCGGTTCCAGACTTCGCCCCCTCACGGACGTGACGAACAAGAGCCTGCTGCCTGTGTATGACAAACCGCTCATCCTCTACCCTCTGCATATCCTCCTGAGCGCGGGGATCCAGGACATCGCCGTGATCACGGGCCCCGAGCACCTCGATCAGATGACGGCATTCCTCGGATCCGGCTCGCGCTTCGGGTGCACCTTCGCCTTCAAAGTGCAGGAAAAACCCGGTGGCATCGCGCAGGCATTGGGGCTTGCCGAAGAATTCGCAGATCATGAGCAGGTGTGTGCTCTCCTCGGTGACAACATCTTCTTCGACGATCTCTCTTCGACGATCAAACGATGCAAGAGCGGCGGTCACGTGTTCCTGAAAGAAGTCCCCGATCCGGAACGTTTCGGTGTCGCAGAGCTCGATGGACACACGGACGGAAGTGTTCAGGTGGTATCCATAGAAGAAAAACCGAAGAAGCCGAAATCCAACTACGCCGTTACGGGCTGCTATGTCTACGACAAGGATTGCTTCGACATCATCCGGACACTCAAACCGTCCGCGCGCGGGGAGATCGAGATCACGGACGTGAGCAGGGCATACCTCGAGAGAAAGAACCTGACCGCGACGATTCTGCGGAAAGAATGGATCGACGCAGGAACGTTCGAGAGTTTGTACAGAGCCTCATCACTCGTCCGGGATCACCGCAACGACGCTTCATAAACGGAGGCATACTTCTCCGCGATCCCCTGCCAGTCATACTGCTTCGCGAACGCGATCCCCGCTTCGGAAAGCCGCAGCCTCTCCGGTGAATCTTTGAGCAACTTCTCGATCGCCACGCTCGCCTTCGCCGGATCGTCCGCGGGAACAAGCAATCCGTTGGCACCGTTCTTCACGATATCCGGTATCCCGCCGACATTCGTCCCGACGACCGCGCATCCCGCAGCCTGCGCCTCCAGGAACACATTGCCGAGCGCCTCTGACCGTGAGAGTCCGACGAAAATCTCGGCCTCGGCCATCTCGCGTTGAACTTCAGCGGGCGGGAGGTACCCGTAGAAGCTGCCCTCTGAAAGGAAGGAACGGCTCTGCGCCTCAAGAACGCCACGCAGGCTTCCATCGCCGATCACGTGCAGATCCGGGATCTGTCCCGTCTTCTCCTTCAGCAGTCGTAATGCAGCGAGCAGCGTATCGACGCCTTTCATCTGCTCGAGCCGGCCCACGAAGAGGATCCTTCCTGTCACCTTCGGCGTCTTCGAACACTCTTCGCGGATAGCGCCGTACGGTATCCCGTTCGGGATCAACGTAACATCGCTCCGACCGAATTTCTTCGCGCGTTCGACGAGCACGGAGCTGATCACGGTCACTCTGTCCGCCAGCTTGTGCATCGCGGAGACGAGGAAGGAAGTATTCGTGCTCTGACATGTGAGGATCCGCTTCGCTCCGGGCACGATGCACCCGCAGAACATCATCGCTGCCCCTGCGTAGGACTCGAGAACGGCGTGGACGATCTGCGGACGGAGCTTCTTCGCTGCGAAGGGGGCGAGCACGGGGAAGAACCACTTGTCAGCGGACGATCCGATGCCGACGCGCACGACATTCACGCCGTTGAGGACATCGCGCCCGGGCAAATCACGACGCAATCTCGCCGTCACGATGGTGATGTCGAAGCGATCCTTGAGACGGGACGAAACCTCCTCCACGCATGCCTCCGCCCCGCTGCGGAAGGGAGTGACGAAAGCCGACAGAATGACGATTGAAGATTTCAACATACACACCTACAAAAACAAACATCAAACAACATACAGGCGAGGCCCCGCGCGCCACGGGGGGTGAAGGGGAAGGCCCGGTGCCGCAGCACATACCGACGAGACGGCTCCGAAACCTTGGAGGAGCCGGTGAGGAGGTACCGGGCCGGGCGGAGGAGCCTTGGCGCGTGGTGCGCTCTCTTTGCTACTTTCTCTGTCGGGCAGACAGAGAAAGTAGGGGAAGGAAAAAAGATATTCTTCGAATGAATCATGAGTTGAATACGGAGAAGAGATTTTCGTACATTTTTGAAACGACTTCCCACGAAAAATGCTCGACGATCCGTTTCCTCGCCGCTTCTCCCAACGTTTGTCTCTTCGAAGGATCATTGATGAGACGCCGAACATGCGCCGCCAGCGCCTCCCGATCCCCCACCGGAAAGAGGAAGCCCGTGATACCGTTCTGAATGAGGAAACGATTGCCGCCGACATCGGATGCAACGCACGCGCAGCCGCTCGCCATCGCCTCCATGAGCGCATTGCTGAGTCCCTCGCTGTAGCTCGGGAGGACGAAGATGTCTGACTCGGAAAGGATGGCCGGTACGTCTTCCCGCAAGCCTGTGAACGTCACCTGATGTGCGTGACGCTCAACGAGAGGATGTGCGTCTTTGTACCAGCCAACGACCTGGATGAGCGCCTCGGGATGGTGAGCGAGGAGCGGCGTGACGGCTTCGAGGAAATCATCGACGCCCTTCACCGATTCCAATCGCCCCACGTACGTCACAATGACGCGCGGATCGCGGTGATGGACGCGCGGCACGTGGAATGAGGGGTCGAGACCCGTGGGAATGACTTGCGTCTTCTTCGCGATGCCAAGCCGCGAAAGAAGCTTCTGCGGCTGCGGATGGAACGTCACGACCTTCTCGGCGAAGAGAAGGATCAACCATCCGAGCGTCCACGCGTAGATCGCAGCGCCGATCTTCGGCAATCGTCCACGCGGCCACCACGTCATCCCCACGAACGCATCCGTGAGGAGGAGGAATTTCTTCCCGGCGAGCCGGAGTCTGCATGCCGAGAGCGACGTCCAGAAGAGGAGCTTGTTGATGACGATGAGATCCGGCTTCTCTTGCCTCACAATGTCCATCACGAATCCGGAGAACCCGAACGCGATGCCGTAGTTCCAGGGGTCTTTCAGAAAGATGTCCTTCATACGATAAATCTTCAGAGAATCGGACACCGACTGCATGGAAACGCGCTCCCCTCTCCCCGCGGGAGAGGGGTTGGGGGTGAGGGCGTTCCCCATACATGCAACGACCACGCGATATCCCAGGCGTCGCCAGAGTTCCGCCAACTTCACCGAACTCACCATCCAGCGATGGGGCTCTTTCCAGTAGGGGCTGATGAGAAGAATGGTCTTCACGCGTTCGGAGAGAAGAAGCAGAGGATTCAGAAGAATCAAAGGAGTCAAAGGATATTATTCCTTAGCTTCCTTAGCTTCCTTTGTTTCCTTTACTTCCCGTCCGTTCTCCAATCCGGCTTCCCTCAATGCGAGAATCCTCACCACCTTCGCATGCCGCTGCTCCAGCTCCTCCAGGCGCACAACGAGGTAGAACACCATGAAGAAGAGGATGCCGACGAACGTCACGATGACGGCATTTTCCTGGTTGGCAATGCCCGTGGCAGTCGAGAGGTACGAAACGAGATTCGGCTTCAGCGCAATGAGCGCGATAGCGCCCCAGAAAAGCGTCCAGAAGATAGCCTCCAGCACCGATTTCTTCTGACGCAGCACGAGATTCCATGCGTAAACCAATGCAATGAACGAAACGAGGGGGGCTGCAATCTGGTAAGGCGTGAGGCTCATGGTGGAATCCTAGCGTAGGATCGATCGGAGGAGAATGCGTAAAGCTGTCTTTACGCCATTGGCGAAGGATTGGCCTTTCGCCATAGTGTATTCGGAGTAAATGACTTTCGTCGGCACCTGTGCGACGCGCCAGTGCCGGACCGCCGCCTCCCGGACGATCTCCGTACAGAATTCGAACCCCGTCATGCGCAGGTCGATTTCTGAGAGCGCCTTCGGCCCGAAGGCCTTGAATCCGCACTGGCTGTCGCTGACCCACATGCCCGCCGCGAGCAGTGTGAGCACATTGCCGATGCTGTTGAAGATGCGGCGGATCGCGGGAATGTTGTTGCGCTGACCGAACCGGTTGGCAAAGACGATGTCCGCCCGCCCCTCATGGATCGGCGCGAGGACCAGCGGGATATCGGAGGGGTCATGCTGCCCATCGGCATCCAGTGTGATGACCGTCGTCGCGCCCATCGTTCTCGCCGCCTCCAGTCCCGTCATCGTCGCGGCGCCCGCACCCGCATTCTCCAGGTGACGTACGACGTGCGCGCCGGCCCGTTCGCACACGGAAACCGTCTCGTCCGTGGATCCGTCATCCACCACGATCACCGCTTCCGCGAAGCGACGCGCACCCTCCACAACCGGACCGACGCGCTTGGCTTCGTTGAAGGCCGGAATGACCGCAATAATCATTGGAAAATAGGGTAGCACAATCCGAACATCGAAACCCCAAACCCCAAGCCCCAAAACCCAATCGTTCTTGGGATTTGGTTCCTTGGGATTTGGAGCTTCCCTGCGATCAGGGAATGAGGATGAATGCCACCCCCTGCGGAGGATCGTTGACGACGATCTGCAGCCCGAGCGAGGGCGTGTTGAGGAAATTCGCAAACTCCTGCACCTTCTTGTGAAGTGAGCCATTGGGGTCCTGCTCGATCGTCGCGGTATTCGTGTCGAAGACGATGCTGTTGAATCCCAACGCCTTCAGACGCTTGAGTGTGAGCTCGGGGTTGCGTTCCTGATTCAGACAATTGAATGCATCCAGCTGGTGATCCGTTATCCCAATGACCTCCAGATTCCGCGGGATGAAGTAGGGAATGAACGTCCCCACGCGATACAGGTACGGCCGGTCAGGCATGAATGTGTTGCGCTCCATGACCGATGCTCGTATCTGATCGTAGTAGGGAATCGTCCGGATCCGCAGCGTGTCCGCGGAGATCTTGCCCATGGGGTACTCGAGGAGGTTGCGCTGCTGATCGAATTGCCAGAAACGCATCGCGAAGCAGATCATGAGCGAGGATGCGATGAGAATTCCGGCCAGCGTCTTATTGAGTGTATCCGGCGCATGGACGATGAATGCCTCCAGACCGACGACGAGTCCGAGGAACATGCCGATGCCGTACCAGGGAATGCCGTTGGCGAGGAACATCCACTCGACGATGAGGACGGACGTGACGAGGAAGAGCCAGCGCAACCAACGCCCACGCTTCATCCAGAAGAAAGGCAGGAGGAGGAGAAGCGGGAAGATGAGGAGTCCCGGCATGGTCGTCACGTAGTACCCGGGGGCATCGAGGTTCATCACCGTGCGCCAGGGAAGTGTGAGGTAGTGGCTCCAACCCTTGCCGAATCCCCAGTACCGGTCGAGCTCCTCGGATCCGGCCGTGGAACCGCAGGCGGCGTTCTTGGGATCCAGCTGCAACTCGGCGGGGAGCGTGCGCACGTCCTGCCCCGGCGCCCCTCGGATACCGAAGTTGCGGAAGTCCATTTGGGGCGTGAAATTATTGGGTGCCGTGAGGAGGAGGTGGGGTACGACGTTGCCTGCGAGCAGATTGTTGTGAAGCAGCCAGGGGGCGACGGCGAGACCGACGCCACAGAGGAAGAGAGCGGTCATCACGAAGGAACGAACCACTGCAAGAGGTCGCCGCCGGAGTGCCCAGCCCATGAGGAGCACAATGATGAAACCGAGAATCGCCATCACGAAAGACCGGGAAACAAGCATCGTCCCCCCTGCGATTCGCGTCGCTACATCTCCGAGGTTGAGAGCACCTTGAGTGACAAAAACATAGATCGTGAAGAGGACGCCGGCGAACGCGGCGGAGAGATGTGCAACACCAAGGAGCATCGCAAGGATGGCCAGGATGACCATCGCCGCCGTGGCCTTCATCCCAAAAGAGAGACCAGCAAGCAATCCGCCGAGAACAATCCACTGCCAACGCAACGGAAGATACCGTCTCCATCCTGCCGCTTCGGGGAGAGGTGTCTCGCTTTCTTCGGGAGGAAAGAGCGCAACGAACACGCAGAAAACAGCCAATGCCCCGCTCATGAACACGGCGTTGTCGATCTTCATGTCCGCAAAGGAGAAGTGACCGACAATAGGAAGCGTGTAGTAGAGGAGCGCGGAGAGCAGACCACGACCGCTGCCGAGGAACGTCCGCCCGAAGAGGAAGACTGCAAGAATCGCCAGGAGACCTTCCGTCCAATTGATGACCATCGCGGCCGTTGCTGCGAAGAGACTGTCGTAACCGAAGAGGAGGAAACCCACCGACGTGATGTACTCCCACTGGAATGACGACATCGGGAAAATGAAGTGCCCGTAGCTCACGAGCAGGCGCGGCCGATTGATGTAGCTGCCCAGATCATCCCAACCGATGGGGAAGGGGCGGATGACCGTGAGAAAATTGAGCGCGAGGTAGCTGAAGAGCAGCCAGCCGAAGAAGAGCTGCACCGAACGCCAGGAGCACTCGAAAGGGGAAGGCTGAAGGAAGCGACGAGCCCAGGCGAGTGCGTCCTTGCAACAGACAATTGGAATGAGAACGGCGAGGAGCCAGCCGGCCAGCTGTACATAGAGACCGACGACAGCGAGAGTCCAGAGCAACGCGATCCAGCCTCCGGCCCCGATCCCGGCGCTGAGCGCAATCTCTTCCACGAATGTGCGCGTTCGAACTCCGAGGAGACGGAGCAGGAACCGTCCGAGAACGAGGAGCTCGAAAAGGAGGACACACACGAGAAGGAACTGCGGCAACGCGGTCGTCATGAACGCACTTTGAATGCACGAATTGCGCATCCAGTACACATTGATCCCCTCCCTGGCCTGGCCTGCCACGACGAGGCAGCCCTTCTTTTGAAGCTGATCGAAATTAGTCTTGAGCGCCTGGAGCTGGTTACCGCTAAGCGAACCGTATGCCTGGCTCGTCGGCTCCACGATCTGTCGCACAGGCATGCCATCCTGGGACCCCGCGGAGAGTGTGGTGAAGAGCACCCAAACAAGACCGAGGAAGAGAAGAGGGAAGTAGATAGGCCGCCAGGAGATCCTCACCCTGCCCTCTCCCGTCACGAGCAAACGCCAACCTGCGAAGAGGAGCCAGAGGAGCATGCACACGAACGCGTATCCGAAGAACGGTGCCGATCGACTGATCAAGTGGCTGATGGAAGGCAGGAGCGCCGCGAGGCCTCTGCAGAAAAACCCATCGGATGCGCATGCCGTCTCCGCCTGCTTCTGTGCGGCCTCATTGAGGAGGACAACCCCGTGCACGGGAATCCCGAGGTACGAGAGGAGCGCGAATCCCCCCCAAAGGAGGAGACAAACGAAGAGGATCAGGGAGAGAATCTGGATGGTTTTCTTCTGCATAGTGTGGCGAAGCCTAGCAGAAAATTGGCGGCAAACCACGAAAAACGTGCAAAGCAACCTGCTATCATGCTTTCCAGATGCTTGATCTCCCCGCCATCCGTCGCCAGTTTCCCGCTCTCAATCAGCAAGTGAACGGCAATCCGCTCGTGTACCTCGACAATGCCGCAACCACGCAGAAACCGCATGTTGTCCTGGATGCCATGACGCACTTCTACGAGCGGGACAATGCCAATCCGCACCGGGGAATGCACCCATTGGCGGAGCGGGCGACGGAGGCATTCGAACACGCCCGGGCAACGGTCACCCGGTTCATCCACGCGCCCCGCCAGGAGGAAGTGATCTTCACGAAGAACGCCACCGAGAGCATCAACATCGTCGCACGCGGGCTCGCAGCGAAATGGGGGAAAGGAGATGCCATCGCCATCTCACTCCTGGAGCATCACAGCAATCTCGTACCGTGGCTCATGCTGAGGGAGGAGAAAGGCTTCGAGATCCGATGGATCGACACCGACCCGGAGGGGCATCTCGACCTCCACTCACTCGACGAGATCCTGAAGGACGGAGCAGTCCGTCTCATTCCGGTGACGGCGCTGTCGAACGTGCTCGGCAATCGCCCGCCGCTCGAGGCGATCATCGAACGCGCACACGGCGCAGGAGCTCTCGTCCTCGTTGATGCCGCGCAATCCATCGCGCACCACGAAATGAATGTCACGACGCTCGGATGCGATTTCCTCGCCTTCTCGGGACACAAGCTTTTCGGTCCTACCGGCATCGGAATTCTGTGGGGGAGAGGGAATCTGCTGAACAAACTCCCGCCGCTCCTCGGCGGAGGCATGATGATGGAGGATGTGTGCTCGGACAGTTTCGTCGCCGCAGAAATTCCAACCCGCTTCGAGGGCGGCACACCGCCTGTCGCGGAAGTAGTGGGCCTCGGCGCGGCCATTGAGTGGTTCTCGAAGTATTCCTGGAAAGACATCGAGGCGCATGAAGCACGCCTCCTCTCGCTCGTCATGCAGGAATTGAGCGGGGTGTCCGGGCTGAAGATGTACGGACCGCAGAATATTACGGAACGGTCGGGTTCCGTGATCTTCACCGTCGACGGCGTCCATGCGCACGATCTCGCGCACCTGCTGGGGGAACGCGGCATCTGTCTGCGCGCCGGCAATCATTGCGCCAAACTCCTCCATGAACGTCTCGGACTCCTCGCAACGACTCGTCTCTCTGTCGCCCTCTACAACACGGAGGAGGAAATCCGCACCGTGGCTCCCGCCATCCGCGACATCTGCAAGAAACTTCGCGGTTCCTGAGCCGTCGGACCTTCCTGCCCTCTCTGCCTTCTCTGCCCTTTCTCACTTCTCCATGGATCTCTACGCCGAGAATATCCTCGATCACGCACGGCGTCCGCACGGGAAAACGCTCCTGAAGAACCCGACGGCAGAGCGAAGGGAGATCAATGCGAGCTGCGGCGACGACCTCACGGTTCAACTGCAGGTGAAGAATGACATCGTAACGAAGGTGGGGTGGATGGGTGCGGGATGCGCCATTTCGCAGGCGGCTATGTCGATGCTCTCCGACGAGCTCGTCGGAAAGACCATCAAGGAAGTCGAGGCACTGAAACCGAAGGCTGTTCTCGAGCTCCTCAACGTCAATGTCGGTCCGCGACGTCTCAAATGCGCCCTCCTCTGCCTCCACGCGGTGAAAAATGCCCGACGGGCGATGGAGGGAATGAAGCCTCAGAGTTGGGCAGAAACGATGAATGGCGATCAATGAACCATGGGAGGAGCTTGTTCCCCGCGCCCACAGAACGTACACTCGCCGGGCGTTTTTGCCGCCGTAGCTCAGTGGTAGAGCACATCCATGGTAAGGATGGGGTCACGGGTTCAATCCCCGTCGGCGGCTCCACTCGATTCGGTTTCTCCTGAATGAAGTCGATTGGAAATCCGTGGCTGCACCATGTCCTCTCTCCTCCTCGTCCACCCCGTTACGCACCTTCCTCTCACGAAAGTGGAAGGAGGTTATCGCGCACAGGATGGTGAATTTTTTGGACAGCAGAACGGTGTCCCCTCTTTCCTTCCGCAACACATGACGGAAAGTCTCAACGAGGAACGATCCGGGATCGAGAATGCATTGAAGACGTTCCTCCGCCGCTTCCCGCACTTCTACGTGTTCCTCATCAACCTCACAAACCCCGATTGCTTCACGGAATTCACTCCGAAGAAATTCCTTCGACAATTGAACAAGGACGGGGTTGTGGTGAGCCTCGGCTCGGGCGTCCACCGTTACGGACAGCAGGTCGTGAACGTGGACGTGTTTCCCTACACGAGTGTGGACGTGATTGCCGACGCCGCTGCCCTGCCTTTCGCCTCTGCAAGCGTGGACGGCGTCCTTTGTGAATTCCTCCTCGAACATGTGCCGGACCCGTCGCAAATCATGACGGAAATCCATCGCATTCTGAAACCCGGGGGCCTCGCGTACATTGCCGTCCCCTTCCTCTTCCCCTTTCACGCCTCACCGAACGATTTCCACCGATGGTCGCAGGAAGGAGTACGGATACTGTGCAGAGACTTCGAACTCCTGCAGAGCGGTCCGCGCGGCGGTCCGACCGCTGCCCTGGTCCTGCAAACGTCCTTCTGGCTCTCGACCCTGCTCTCCTTCGGAAACGTACCGATCTCGCGCCTCCTCATGGCATTCTTCTCTCTCCTCTTCTTCCCGCTGAAGTACCTCGATCTCCTATTGAATCGTCTCCGTCCGGCAGCGGACGGAGCAGCCACGCTCTACGCCGTCATTCGGAAACCCGCGGGCACGACCAAAGCGTGAATCCTCCGGCCTCGCCCGCTCGCGAACAGATACGCGCGGCGAACGCAGGAAGGGGGCGATCGGTGACGATCGTGTCCACATGGAACGCCTGGAAGAGCGCCGCCTGGTCGATGGCAGGATGATCGAGAAGAGGAAGGAGTTCTTGATGTGCGATGCGGTCTCGGATCGGGACACGGCACGCGGCATCGGACTTCATGAAGAGTGAAAGGCCTCGGCAGAGTGTGCGTTCCCGCGCAGCGATATTCCCCGCCGCATAACTGAATATCTCCGGGTATGTGTCATCGCGGGAACCTGAGGAGATGGGGAAGAATGACTCGTGCAAGAGGTAACGCTGAGCCAGTTCCCCGTCTCCCGCATACTGGTAATGGGCGAAGTGATTGAATGCGACGGCATGCCTCGTGAACGCAGGGACGAGATCCGCGATTTCGTACGGGGCGAGAACGACACGCTCCCCGGGAAGCTGCCCCAGTGCCGTCAGGATCTCTGTGGGATCGTCGGACGGCTGTGTGCTGCTCGGAGGAGAGGTGGAGGTCACGATGACCTGCGCCGTGAGGAGAGAGAGTCCGAGAGCAGCGAAGATCAGCCCCGCAGCAAAGCGATATCTGCCTCGCAAAAAATGGAAGAGGACGTACGCCCCGACGAGCGGGAGCACGAGCTGGGCCATGCGCTCGTAGTAGAGGCCGAAGACGATGTCGATGCCATGGACGATCGATTGGTTGAGTGCGAGGAGGAGCGCCCCGCAAAGGATGAGAAGGAGCGTCGCGGGCGTCCGCTCATCGCGAACGAACCGCCGAAGGAACAGGAGAACAATCCCCGCAGCCAGCACCTTCATCTGGAGGAGGGGTGCGGCAGGAAGGTGACTCGCAATCATGCCCATGCGTCTGTACGTATCCGCGATGATTACCGGATCACCGTTTCCGGTCATGACGAGCTTGAGCGCGAACACGGGAACGAGCGGGAGGAGCGCCAGGAGGAAGAGCATGATCCTGCGCCGCGCACCGCTCACGCGCGGGTCAAAGAGGAGAGCGAGCCCCTCGACGCCGAGGAGAAAAGGCAACGTGACTGAGTGTGAGAGAAAGAGGAGTGCCATCGCAGTCCCCCGCAAGATCGCTGCTCCCCTGCCGGGCCGAAACCCGAGGAACGCCCACAGATACAGCGCGACCCAGATGAGCGTCACCTGCGGACTGATGGAACGGAGGAACCCCGTCCCGATGATCGATGACACGAGGAGTGCCGCTCCCGCTCCGACGACAGCGGAAGGAAAGAGCGAGGCAAACGCGAGTGAGAGGAGCACGACCGTCACGAAGGGGAAAACCACATCGCCGAACCAGACGGCCGTCGCGATATCCCATCCGAAGAGTCGCTTGAGTCCGCCCTGAATGAGAGGAGCGTACGAGCCGGTGTCGGGATTGTCCCGGTGCTCGAGAAGGGAGACATTCCCCATTCTGCGGACACCGAGCGAGGCATTGTTGATGAGCGAAAAATAGAACGCCTCGTCCACCGACGTGCCCATGGCAGGGAGGACCGGATCCCCGTGCATCCTCGATATGATCATCGGGGAATTCAGGACAAGCGTGAAGAGTGATCCTGCGAGGAGGGGAAGGAGCAAGGGCCGGACGCGCACGAGAAGACTTCGTGGTGAAGAGACTACATATGACATGTCCGTACTATACCGTCTCCGCCCAGATCGCGTTCACGAGCGCAGGAAGAAAAAGGAAAACATCCGCAGCGCCCCGTCGATGATGGAATAGATCCACGACGAGAGGAGCGAAATCCCGAGGAACGACTCGGCGAGGAGAAGCCCGATGAGAATGTAGGGACCGTACTGCATGTAGCGCTCGTAGCCTTCCTC
This sequence comes from Candidatus Peribacteraceae bacterium, assembly GCA_041666245.1. Lineage (GTDB taxonomy): Bacteria > Patescibacteriota > Gracilibacteria > Peribacterales > Peribacteraceae > CAIKAD01. The sequence goes on along the minus strand of JBAYHG010000003.1, from coordinate 20,492 downwards.
GAAACGAAGCGGAACGAACGCCTGCAGGACTTTCGACCCGTCGAGGGGGGCAATGGGCAGCAGATTGAATGCCATGAGCCCGAGGTCAATGAAGAGGAGACTCTGAAGAACGGAACGAAAGAACGCCGCGGCGATAGAACCGCTCATGGAGAAGGAGAGGAGCGAGTTCGCCGAACCAACAACACTTGGGAAGAACGCAGTGAGGAGGGCAAAAGAAAGTGCAGCAACGAGGAAGTTGGACACCGGCCCCGCGAGCGACACGAGTGCCGTGTCGCGCTTGGGCTGCCGGAAGTACATCGGGTTGATCGGCACGGGCTTGCCCCAGCCGAAGCCGACGAAGAGGAAGAGGAGTGTCCCCATGGGATCCAGGTGCGCGAGTGGATTGAGCGTCACCCGCCCCGCCGCCTCCGCCGTGGGATCTCCAAGCTTGTTCGCCACCCATCCGTGCGCCGCCTCGTGGACACTGAGGGCGATCAGGATCGCGATCAGAAATGTAGGGTTGAGGAAAGGTGTCATGGTTCGGCCAGAGTACACGGTTTTTCGGGCTTCCGGAACCGATTGGAGGAAGAAGCCGACGAAACCAAGGAAACCGAAGATTCCGAGGAATTTCCAAAGCAGTACTCTTCGGTTTCATCGGATTCCTCGGTTTCCTCGGCTTCCTTTTCCACAAAAGAACATTGACGGAACAAGAGCCCTTCTCTATTCTCGGCACCCGCATGGCAAGAAGATGCGTCCGCACCGGCAAAGGAACCTCATTCGGGAACACCCGCAGCCACTCGCTGCGCCACACCCGCAGGACGTGGAAGGCGAACATTCAGAAGAAGCGCGTCTTCGACCCGAAGACAGGCGAGTACAAGACGATCAAAGTGGCTACGAGCTACCTCCGGACATTGGCAAAGAGGATGGCAGAGGGAAAGGCGGCTTATTGAGGGGAGGAAGGAAAGGAAAGGCAGAAAGGGCAGGGAGGTTTGGAGTTTTCGCTTATGAGGAAGTTATGGCACAATCTATGTCCACGGAGAGGTCGCATAGTGGCCTAGTGCGCGCGCTTGGAAAGCGCGTAGACCCGCAAGGGTCTCGGGGGTTCGAATCCCCCCCTCTCCGCCATTCGACTCGCGTTGGCGGCGCTCGCTCATGGTCTCCGCTCCTTCAGAGCTCCGACCACATTTCACGTAGGACTAGAATGCCCTGAGCGGAACGAAGTGGAGTCGAAGGGCACATACATAGAGTTCGGTGGAGAGAGAATAACTCAGAGGAATTCCATTTCGCTTCAATGGAAAGAAGTATAATCGGTTGCATGCCCAATCAACCAATGACCCCTACCGGCTGCTGCGACATCTTCGATCCCGCCCCCTGGCAGGACAAGGAAATCAGTTGGACGGACAAGAAGTTCGTCAAAGATCATGTGACAAGCTTTCTGCATATCCCGCTGAACATGGGGAAGGTCATCACCAGGAATTTGAAATTGATAGAGAGAGCGGGAGCCAAAGCGCCGTACCAACTCATGCTGACGGATGAGAATTCTCTGTGGGGCGCCGACATCTACATCGATGTCGCGAAAGATGTTCCTGGAGCGAAGATGGCAACGATCTCGGGCACATTTCTGACGAAGGTCTTCGAAGGCCCGTACAACAACGCCGGCAAGTGGGCGCGGGAGATGGGAATGTACGTGAAGGACAAGGACAAAGAATTGAAGAAGCTCTACTTCTCCTACACGACCTGCCCCAAGTGCGCGAAGGTGTACGGCAAAAACTACGTCGTTCTTTTCGCACAAATCTCGTAACTTCTTGGCCAAAACAAACAACGTACAGAAACCAATGAAACAATCGTCGCGAAGCGTTGGGTGCCGAAGGCGGGCCCCGACGCTGGAGCGACACTGCTAAGGGAAAGGGATTTCCGGAAAGGGAAAACCGTAGGTTTTCACTTTCCGCTACAGCATTCACCCTTTCCCATGCATGCCCTCATGATCTTCATGAAAGTCATGACGGAAACGGAGAAGGCGATGATGGAGAGCGAACCGCTGGAGCTCCCGAACATCAGGCCACCCGTGGTGAGGACGTGCGACAGCACGACGCCGACGAGTGAGGCGACCGCCATGAGGAAGAGCAGTGCGGCGACCACGAGGTGCGTGATCATGCACATCGGCTTGTGCGGACACTTCTTGCAAAACAACATAGAAAAACGGAGAAGGAGATGGCAGTGAACGTACCGTATCTGCGGCAATATTCGCAAGGAACGGGGAATGGTATCGCTCGACAAATCCCGCTTCTTCGTCGGAGATCATACGTGCTTTCCCCGGCTTCTTCGGTTCCGTTTCCCCTCAAAACCTCATTCTCCTTCCACTTCAATATCTCCGGAACTTCCTGCATACTCTCTCCATGAAAATATCCCTCGAATGGCTCTCCGATTTCATCACGATGAAGGAACAGGATCCGGAGACGATCGCGCGCGTCCTCACGGCGAAAGTGTCTGAAGTGGACGAGGTCGAAGCGGCGGGTGCGCTCCTCAATCATGTCGTTGTGGGCAGGATCCTCTCCGTGAAGAAGCATCCGAACGCCGACCGGCTCTCGCTCTGCGAAGTGCAGACGGATCAGGGGAAGAAGAACGTCGTCTGCGGCGGGACGAATTTGCGGGAAGGGATGCGCGTGGCTCTCGCGCACGTCGGCGCACGCGTCCGCTGGCACGGGACTGAAATGGTGACGCTGGAGAAGGCGAAAGTCCGCGGCGAAGAGAGTGAGGGAATGATCTGCGCGGCGGAGGAACTGGATCTGGCCTCACGCTTCCCGGATGCAACGGGCCATTCCATCATTGATCTCGGAGACGGAAATGAGGGTGTGGGCAAGCCGCTCAAGGAATACCTGGGCCTCGGAGACGTCGTGCTGTGCATCGATAACCATGCCATCACGCACCGGCCGGATCTCTTCTCCCACAAAGGATTCGCGCGGGAATTCGCAGCGATCGGTCTCGGAGAGTGGAAGGAGAAGGCGTCGAAGAGTGTCTCCTTTCCAGACACTCCGTTCCCCTTCTCCATCAAAGTCCAGACGCAGAAGCTCGTCCCCCGCTACGAAGCGGTGGCGCTGGAGATCAGCGGACTCGGGACAACGCCGGACTGGATGAAGCGAAGACTGGAGGCGACGGGCTGGCGTTCCATCAACCTGCCCATCGATATCACGAACTACGTGATGATGGAGACGGGAATGCCGCTCCACAGCTTCGATACCGCCGACATCAGAGGAGATGTCCTCATGAGAAAAGCGAAGAAAGGCGAAAAGATCACGACGCTGGACGGGCAGGAGCGTGAGCTCTCGCCGGGCGCGCTCGTGATGGAGGACGCGGAAGGAATCTTTGATCTCCTCGGCATCATGGGAGGACTGCGCGGCTCGACGAAGGAATCGACGAGGAAGATCTGGCTGCACAGCGCGATTGTCGATCCCCAGAACACCCGCAGGACCGTGATCGCCATGGGCCATCGCACCGACGCGGCCACCGTCTACGAGAAGGGCGTTCCGTTCGTCGCGGCGAAAGAAGGCCTGCTTCGGGCTGTCGAGCTGTTCCTGGAATTCGTGCCCGGCGCCCGCCTCGTCTCCGCTCCGCTCTCCTGGGGAGAGGATGACAAAACAAAGGCGATCACGCTGAAGCTCTCGCGCCTCCAGCGTGTCCTCGGTGCTCCCATCGAACTCGCGGAAGCATCGAAGATCCTGAAGAAGCTCGGCTTCGCTGTGGAGGAGAAAAAGAATGCGCTTTCCGCCACTCCGCCGCTCTGGCGCATGGAAGACATCCACACTGATGATGACCTGATTGAGGAAGTCGGCCGCATCCACGGGTACGACACGATCGAAGCGGTGATGCCCATAGGCGCTCTCGTCCCTCCGGCCCGCGACTCGCGTCTGCACCGGCTGCGAACCGCACTGAAGGAAGAAGGCTTCTTCGAATTGCAGCCACTCTCACTCGTCGGTGAAAAATTGCTGGCGAAAGCAGGCATGAGTGCAGGCACCGTCACGGTCGAGAACCCCATCGGTGAGGAACTTGGCCGACTCCGCACCTCGACGATCCCTGCGATACTGGAGCACGCGGCACAGAACCTCACGCATGTGAAGGAAGTCCTTTCAACGTTCGAGTGTGCGCACGTCTTCTCGAAAACACAGGGTGAATGGTTCGAGTGCGGCCTCCTGCTCGCAGACAAGAGAGGAGGATCGCTGAAGGAAGCGCCGTTTCTGAAGCTCAAGAATTGCGCAATGGAAGCGCTGCGAAAGGGAGGATGGCAGGCGAGTGTCCGCACCGCATCCGCGACCGCACCGTTCGGCCATCCCGGACGCACGGCAGATCTCTTCGTCGGCGAGACGGCTGTCGGTTTCATCACGGAAGTGCATCCGGAAGTCGCCACGCGCTTCGATCTCCCCGCGCGCGCCGCCGTCGCCACGCTGGATCTCACGACGCTCCTCGCTATCCCGGAGCTCCTGAAGCCCCCCGTTCCCGTTCCGGCTTTCCCCGCCGTCTCCTACGACGTCACGGTGACACGGACGCAGACACAATCCTCCGGAGATTTGATGAAGAAACTCAAGGGGACTTCACCGTTGCTCGAGAGCGTCGAAGTGGTCGATCTCTACGAAGGCAAGCCTCTCGCTTCCGGGCAATTCAACCTCACGCTGCGCTTCACCTACCGCGCACCGGACCGGACACTGACGGAGGAAGAGGCAAAGAAGGAACACGAGAAGGCATTGGCATTGCTGAAATGAGGGCGACTATCCCTTGACGGCACGTAAATGAGGAGTAGGCTTAGGCCATTCCCCTCATAAGTATGAAGAAGCCCGTCCTATCCATCCTTCGGTTCCACGAAGAGTATCCCGATAACGACACCTGCCTTGAAAGACTCTTCAATGATCGCTTTCCGAAGCCGACGTGTCCCGTATGCAAACGAGTGAATCAGTACCATCGTATTGCTTCTCGTGCTCGTTTCTCCTGCTCTTGTGGAAAGCATCATATCTTCCCGAAAGAGGGAACGATCTTTGAGCACTCTTCCACTGATCTCGTGAAGTGGTTCTTCGCCATCTATCTCTTCTCGCAGTCTCGAAATGGAGTAGCCGCTAAGGAATTACAGCGTGAGCTACAGGTCACCTACAAGACAGCGTGGAGGATGGCGAAGGAAATCCGCAAGCTTATGAACGATGAACCTGTATTGCAGTCGGGCGAAGTGGAGGCAGACGAAACGTGGATCGGTGGCAAGAGGAGAAGGGGTGAACCGGAGAACAAGACCATTGTGTTCGGTACGGTGGAGAGGAAGGGAAACGTCAACGCTTCCATCGTGAAGGACTGCACGGAAGAGTCATTGCTCCATCCTATCCGCGATTGTGTAGCGAAGGGGTCAAAGCTCCTCACCGACGATTGGAGGGCGTACAAGAGCATTGCAAACATCGAAGGTTACGATCACTCCTCTGTAAATCACTCCGCTAGGCAGTATGCGGACGGAACAACGCACACGAATACAATCGAAGGATTCTGGTCACAGCTAAAACGCTCCATCGACGGAACGTACCACGTTGTCAGTCCGAAGTACCTTTCTTCTTACCTCGGCGAATTCGTTTTTCGGTACAACAACGGTCGTCGGGATGACTGCCACCTTTTCGATCTTCTTTTGGGTCGGGTAACCCTTCCGCACGTCGCAGCAGTCGCTCGAATCGCTTTCGCCCGTCAACAAGGTTAGACATAGCTTTTATTCTACCATAGTTATTTCTTCGCATGAGCTATCTCCCACTTCTTCTGATAATCCATAAAGTTCTTATATATGGCATGTGTTAGAGGTCTATATACATACAACCGTTTTGTACTTCTGCCATTCTCGACTATGTAATCTTTAGACGTTTTGCGGAAATACTTTCCATCGATAAGCCCAAAATGCTGATCGAACGTAACAACATACGTGTTCTTTCCTGCCTTGTCCTCATGTACAGATGCAAACGCCCCAATCAGAAAATCAGCCCTGTCTATTGTTTCAAGTTTGGCTACCTGCCCTTTACTCAGTTTCTGATCATATTCCCATCGGAAGAGACAGGACAGTAGTATCGCAAGCCTACATGCCTCTGGATAGATATTCATAAGCTCAAAAGACAAACCAGTATCGTGCAATTTTTGTGTCGTCGTGTTGAACATGTCTATATTTGGCAGCCATTGATATAACTGATATTCAGCGATACTTGGAATGATGAGAGTCGGTTTTCTCTTACAAATAATCGTATGCAAAGCCTGAATTGTTTGCTGATGAAATGGCTTTGTCGGATTAGTTATCTCAATCAACACACTGGTATCAAATACCAGACATGTATTAGCTGGCGGTTCCCACAGAGTCATTGCGCGTCATTGTACCCGTTTTCTTGAATAAATTATCAACCATCTGACGCGACGTAGACGGAAAAGACGCAGGTCGTTTCGTATCAGCCTCTCTAAAGAAACGATGTTTCTGTGCTGGCCAGTCGGATGAGGCCTCAGAAGCATTACGCATGTCGGGGACTTTCCTCTTGTGGATAGTCTTTTTCAATTTACAGGGTTTCATAATGGTGGTGACGGCTTTATGGCCGCGTGGTTAAGAAATATGGACGTTAATTATTACGTGGTGTAGCTTTTCAAATATGAATACATATCCTCTCATCCTTCTTTTCGGATTACTTGGTGGTATTTTTTCATTACTTTGGCAGATTAAGCAGAAGTTAGATCAGATTATTGAGCATTTAATGAAGAAGTAATCTGTCTTACTAAACGCTACTATTCTCAATGCTGGGGGCGAGAGTGCAGCCACCGGATTAGTACCAGTGATGCGAAAAGAGCGAGTAATCACGTCCCTGTCCGTCGAAAACTGGCAGGGTGGTACCCCGGAACAATTATCTTGCCCCCAGTATTAAGAACTGAGGTGGAGCCTTGCCCATTGTCAGTGGTTTTTAGCTATCCGTTGGTGTCAAAGATCTACGTGCCGTGTGGGAATACTCGCCGAAATGAGCAGCATTGACGGAAAATGCCCGCGGGCACAGAATGCATCCCTTTTCCATGTCATCATGGATGTCGAACGCAAAGCTTTCGCAAGACTTGGGGGAAAATCCCTCGAGGAATTACGGGCAGAAGTCCGGCAGTTTGATGGGAATCCCATCCCGCGCGGGATGGCGACGCATCGTCGCCGTGTTCTCAAAGTGCTCGCTCAGAAAGAAGCGGAGGCAAGAGCGAATGAGGAACGGAGAACTGAGCGAATCCTCCATCCTGTCTCTCCGAAAAAAGTTCGGTATGACCGCGGGTATGACCAGGGTGTAGCCGACAGAGAACGAGGACACCGCCACTCACTCACAGATGACTGGGAACAGAAAGGCTACGACGACGGGTTCAGCGGGTTTGAGAGGAAGACGAAGTTCTGAGCTTACGGTAACACTTTCGCCAACTTCGTATCGTCCCGCATCATGATCCGCGGCAATTTGAACAAATCATCCTTCGCCGTCGACGCGCGCGGGTCCATGATCGTCCCCGTGACGTAGCCCGCGGCTTTCGCGGCATCCCGCACAGTCTTGTTGTGCGCGGTTGAAGGATACGCGACGGAGCGTACGGGCTTCCCCGTGAACTCCTCGAGGAGGCGCTTGCTCTCGGTGAGCTCCCATGCCAGCTTCTGCGCCGAGAGGTACGTGAGGGTGGAGTGCGTGACCGTGTGTGACTGGATATCCATTCCCGCCGTGAGCATCTCCTGCACCTCCGAACGGACGATGAAGCTCTTGTTGTCGAGCCTGTTCGTAACCAAGTAAAAAACAGCCGTGAAACCGTGCTCCTTCAGGATCGGAAATGCTTCCGTGTACGCCGTACGGTTGTCATCATCGAACGTGATGACGAGTGGCTTCGCCGGCCCCGCATACTCCCCCTTGAGGATCGCCGCCGCATCATCCATCGTCACCGGCGTGTAGCCGTGATCCTCGATCCACTGCATTTGCGCCGCAAACGCCGCCGGTGAAACACTCATCTTCGCGCTCCACGTGTCAGCGCCCCACTGACTCGAGGTTCGGATGTGGTGGTAGACGAGAATGGGAACACGCGAAGAGACGGAAGAGACCGACGAGGCCGGGGATTGAACCGCAGCCTGCAACCGCAACAACCGCTCCGCACGCCGTTCCTGCACGGTTTTCGCGGAGACACTCACGATGCCCGCGAATCCGATGAGCAGGAAGAACAGGAGAGATAGACGGCGCATGACCGGCATCATAGCGCACGTGCTCACGGCAACAATGTCTCCAGTTCGGTCTTCTCCCCCATACGCAACCGCGGCAGGAAAAGTAAGAGCGATCCTGACCCCGCATATCCCTCCTCCGTCGTGACGGCTGTGACATATCCGGCTCGCCGCACCGCTTCCCCGGTCACGTCATCGACCGCCCCATACGGATAGGCGATGTGCAGGATACTCTGTCCGGTCATTTCACGCAGGCGCGCGCGGCTCTCCCTCACTTCCCGCGTCCGGACCTCCGGCGACGCCCCGGGCAGGAGCACGTGCCGCAGCGTGTGAGAGGCGATCTGCATGCCGTTGCTCTGGAGATCACGCAGCTGCACCCGCGTGAGGTATCCGGGACGCCCGACGAAGTCCGCCACGACGTAAAAAACCGCTCTCGCCCTCTGGCGGAGGAGGATGGGCAGCGCGTAGGTGTGGTTATCGTCGTAACCGTCATCGAACGTCACGACGGCGAACTTGAGGCCGGCTGGAATCTCCCGTCGCAGCAAACGCACGAACAGGTCCATGGAAATCGTCCGGTAGCCGTTTTCCTGCAACCACTGCATCTGACGTTCAAATGCCTCGGGTGACACCGAGAGGGATCGCCCCAACTGATCCGGCGCTTCATCGAGCGGACGGATGTGGTGGTACATGAGAATCGGCATGATGAAGCCCGTCCCCCACCGTGGCATGTCGGACGACGATGACGATGACGAGGCCGCGCACGGCGATGCCGCCAGGAAGACTCCCGCAAGAACCGAGAGAAAACCCGCGCCGATGCGGACATGCATCGCCATGGACCGAATGATACTGATGCCTCCTCCATCCTTCCACCTGACATAGGCATGTTGAAGGTGTGGGGGAGCACACCTCGGAGCCTGAGGCTCCTGGTTAGACAGATCGGTCATAGAAACAAATTCACGACTGCATGTCGCCTGGCTTCGATGCCCCCGTGACGCCATGGCCATCGGCGTCGGCGGATGCGGAACCATCGACCGGAGCCGCTGCGCCCATCGCGACGGCTTCTGCCGCCGTCGCCGGGCCATCGCCGGGAAGCGGATGAGCAAGCTCATCCACCTTCACCGCAGCGGCTGCCGCGGAAATTTCCTCGACCTGCGCCTCGAGAACTTCGGCGTTCGAGTCGGCCGTGGGTTTCAGAGTCGCTTCCCACGCAACCAACGCTGCGTTGTACTCCTCGTCCGTCGGTCCGACGTACTCGTAGAACCGCCCTAGATCATCGGGCGAGACCCAGCCCATCCTGCGCGCCGCATCGGACGTCATCATGCCGAGACTTTCCGCGGCTGTGGAGATTTCGTGCCGATAGATCATGTTCCGCCGGCGCGCGCACTCCGTGACATCCCTATTGCGGACGAAGCCGTGCAGCACGGCAATCTGATCGACCCATCCGTGGGACACGGCGGTTGGCATCTGCCGCGATTTTTCGAGACGCGACCCACTCGGCGCATGCACTTGCAGTCCGACGAAGGCGCCCCGCTGGCTTGCGCACACTTCGATGCCCGCCTCCCGGTCGTCCACGAGCTCGTAGACGACTTGGGTAAGCGGATCGTCGAAGACGACAGAGAGGTGATCGGTCGCGGTGATGACGTGCATCTGAACATTTGGACTGGGGTTCGTCACCACCTGATACGTCTGGTTGGTGGGGTACACGAATGAAACGTAAAGCCTTCCTCCCTCCACCGACGCGACCACGCGGAAATGCTTGCACCCGCTGCCGGGCTCTTCGACAGAGATACGGACTCCGAACGGAGCCCCACACCGTCCAAGCGATTCAGTGAAGTCTCTCAGGAACTGATCATGGTCCATGGCAGTATTTCCTCATGGAAAAAGTAACGGTTACGACACTGTTTTCTTCCTTGTGCTCCCCCACTACATCCTCTTTCCCGATTCGCTCTTCCCCAGCGAACCGAAAAAGGGATGCAGGGGAGGGCTCCTCTGAGAAAAGAGGATGGGTGGGGGTCAGTGATGATGTGAAAGAACAAAGTAAAATATTATACAGTATCGGTCAATGGCCGAAAACTGTACGCCAGAAAGGAGGAAATCAGTCCCTCGGCTCTTCCGACCCTCTCCGGGGCCGCACGGCCTTTTCGACTTCATGCAGCGTCCAGCGCGACACTTCGCGGGGCTTCTCGTTCTGCCGATCTTTCTCCCCCCTTCGACGAGCTCTTGCTCTACCTTCTTCGTCGTCCTCACGCAATTCGTCAGACATGGAGTGGGGGAAAGGAAGCCATTGTAACAACCAGAACCAGAAACTCGCAACCATGCAACCTGCTAACCACAAACCAGCTAACGAGCTAACCAGCCAACGAGAAATGGTTCAAAGCTCCCTCCTGAGCATCCCTCGACTACGCTCGGGATGACACATCCTTATAACTCCCGCCGAAGCAGCTCGATCTCATCACGCAGATCCGCGGCCTTCTCGAATTCCATGTTCTGCGCCGCGATCTCCATCTGTTTCTCCAGCTCGTCCATCAGGCGTTTCTTCTCGTCCTTCGGGATCTTCGTGTGATCGTACTTGGGACGACGCAACTCCAGCTTCTTCCCCTCCTCCGCGATGCTGTGCACGGCCTTGATGATCGTCTGCGGCGTGATGCCGTGTTTCACGTTGTACGCTTCTTGGATGGCGCGGCGACGATTCGTCTCGGCCAGCGCCTGTTCCATCGCGATCGTCATCTTGTCCGCGTAGAGCGTCACGTGACCGTTCACGTTGCGGGCGGCACGGCCGATGGTCTGGATCAATGCGTCCCGCGAGCGGAGGAAGCCCTGCTTGTCGGCATCGAGAATGGCGATGAAGCTCACTTCCGGAAGATCCAGTCCCTCGCGGAGCAGGTTGATCCCGACGAGGATGTCGATCTCACCCGTGCGCAGCTGCCGCAGAATCTCGATGCGCTCCAATGTCTCCACGTCACTGTGCAGGTACCGGACTTTCTGGCCGGCATCCTTGAGAAACTGCGTGAGATCCTCGGCCATCTTCTTCGTGAGCGTCGTGATAAGGACGCGCTCCTTTCGCTTCAAGGTCGCCGCCACTTCTTCCATAATGTCGTCGATCTGGTGCTTGCTCGGCTTCACCGTGACGGGAGGATCGAGGAGGCCAGTGGGCCGGATGATCTGCTCGATGAGATGAGCTTTCGACGTGTGCGCGAACTCGTACTTGCCCGGCGTGGCGGAGACGTAGACGCGCTGCCCGACTCTCTCCTCAAATTCGCGGAACTTGAGCGGCCGGTTGTCGTGAGCGCTCGGCAGGCGGAAGCCGTAATCCACCAGCGTCTGCTTGCGGCTGAAATTGCCCTCGTGCATGCCGCCGACCTGCGGAATCGTGATGTGCGACTCGTCCACGATGAGGAGGAAATCCTTCGGGAAGTAGTCGAGGAGCGTCGAGGGAGGCGTGCCCGGTTCCGACTCATTGAGGTACCGCACGTAGTTCTCGATGCCGGTGCAGTAGCCAGTCTCCTTGAGCATCTCGATGTCGTACTCCGTCCGCGTGCGGATGCGCTCCGCCTTCACCAGCTCATTCTTGGCGAGCAGTTCTTTCTCCCGAATGTCGAGATCACCCTTGATGGCATCGATCGCGCGATCGATCTTGTCCTTCGTCGTCACGTTGTGCGACGCGGGGAAGATCATCACCTCCTGCAGATCCTTGATCACCTCCCCCGTGAAGCTGTCGACCTCCTGGATGACTTCGATCTCGTCAAACGGCATCTCGATGCGGATCGCCGTGTCGCCGGCCGGCGGAAAGATCTCGACGGTATCGCCGAGCACGTGAAACATGCCCTGCTTGAAATCGATGCCCGATCGCCGGTACTGAATATCCGTGAGGCGGCGCAGCATCTGATCACGCTTGATCGGTTGCCCGCGCTCCAGTCTCAAGGCGAGCGCCTCGTAATCCTCCACATTGCCGAGACCGTAGATGCAGCTGACGGATGCGACGATCAGGACGTCTTTCCGCGTGAGCAGATTGTACGTCGCAGCGTGGCGGAATTTCTCGATCTCCTCATTGATCGACGCGTCCTTCTCGATGTAGGTATCCGTCGTCGGCAGGTAGGCCTCCGGTTGGTAGTAGTCGTAGTAGGAAACGAAGTACGAGACGGCGTTGTCCGGAAAGAACATCTGGAACTCGTTGCACAGCTGCGCGGCCAGCGTCTTGTTGTGCGCGAGAACCAGCGTCGGCCGCTGAATCTGCTGCACGATGTTCGCCATCGTGAACGTCTTGCCCGTGCCCGTTGCGCCAAGGAGCGTCTGATGCTTCTCGCCCCTCGCGATTCCCTCCACCAATTTCTTGATGGCTCCGGGCTGATCACCGGTCGGTTGGAATGGAGAGACCAGACGGAACGGAATTTGCTGTGACTTGAGGAGGGATCCGGTCTTGCCTGCACTCGCGGGTTTCTGAGTCATGTCAGGGCATTATACAGAGCTGCTTCTCCTGTGCCAAAGGTGGAGGAATAAACGAAGAATATGACACTTGCCAAAAGTAGAGCTATGTGTTTAAATATCTTGTCCTATGCAACTCCCACCGGACCATAGGGACGAAAAAGGGGATAGCACCCCAGACAGCGGCCATGCTGACATCGTCGAGCAGCCATTTACGGAAGACGAAACGGATCAGCGCGAGCCCTCCGAACATGACGAACGTGTCTCTCCCGATGCCCTCCTCGCAGTCCACTTCAGCAGGAGAGAATATTTATTGACTCAGACTACGTTTGTCACCGGGAGGAATGATGTACAAGACATAGTGATCCGACGGGAGGCGGCAAATACATTACGGGATTTACAGGTAATTCTGCGGAACGTGTTCGATCTTGATCTGGAGGCAGGAACGTACCCGTTCGAAGAGAACATCCTCCGGCGCGTCGTCCGGGAAGCGGTACATGACAAAGTGAAGACGAACGACCCTTCGAAAACCCCTCTCCACGATGCAGCCCTGAGATTCTTCCGGGAGGCATTCAGTTTGGAGTATGACCAGCTCATCATCGATCATCTCGCAGAACTCCAGGTCGCGCTCGGTCATCCCCCGACACACGCAGAGAGGAACCTGCGTACAATAATTCTCCCCGTTCACATTCGCCTGCACGCCCTCCTCATGAAGCGATACGAGCAGGAGGCTTACAGAGAATCCGAGGAACGAGATTGAGTGAGTATGGGGGGAACCCGACAGAACTCCCCTGATGCCTGATGAACGAATGAAATGATTGACAGGATATTATTTTCTATTATTATATTTTCACCATGAACGAACCACTCCAGCAACCATTTGCGGCCGCTTACGATGACGAAGGCAGAAGCGGTGGACAGATGCCCACAGATGCCACGGATTGTACTAGCACTCTCACGAGAGGCGTCATGACCGTAGACGGTCAGCCTGTCGCCAGTTCTCTTCCCGCAAAACCCGCAACGAAGCAAATCGAACAAGGAACAAGAGTCTTGATGAGCACAACTCTCGGACGCAATCCTAGGACACCCACGATGCCGCTCGCTCCAGGAGTCGTCGGGAGAAACCCATGTCTGTCCTGAGGTGAATATCTTCGACACGTGATCAGAAGTTTGGCTTCTCCCTCCACTGCTCCTTTGTCGTAAGCACATTCCAAGGTAGAATCGCCTTCAATGATCGATCTCCAAGATCTTCGCCAACGGCCCGACGCCTACAAAGATGCCGCCAAGAAGAAGCGCGTGAAGGTGGATATCGATGCGTTCCTGAAACTGGATGAAGAACGACGCGGACTCATCAAGGAAGTGGAAGACATGCGCGCGAAGAAGAACGCCGTAAGCAAGGCCGTGCCGGCGATGAAGGGCGACGAGAAGAAGAAGAAAATTGCCGAGATGAAGAAGCTCGACGGGGAGTTCAAGGAGCGCGAGGCGCGCCTCAACGCCGCTGAGAAAGAGTGGAACGATCTGCAGCTTATGCTCCCCGCGATCCCGCTCCCGCAAGTTCCGATTGGGAAAGATGAATCGGAAAACAAGGAAGTATTCAAGTGGGGCGACCCTTCGACTGCGCTCAGGGTGACGCAACCGAAGGACCATGTCACATTAGGCGAAGATCTGGATATTCTGGATATCCCCCGCGGAGCCAGGATCGCCGGCGCACGCAGCTACTATCTGAAGGGCGACGGCGCGCGATTGGAAATGGCGGTACTGCAGTTCGCGCTGGACCTCCTGCGGAAGAGGGGCTGGACGCAGTTCACGCCGCCGTACCTCGCGAACTACGACTGCTTCATGGGCACGGGATTCTTCCCCGGCGTCGATCAGGCGAATATCTACGCCGTGGGCGAGCAACTCGACCGGGGGCAACCGGTGAAGCCCGACGATCTCTACCTCATCGGCACGAGCGAGGTGACGGTGGCCAGCTACCACATGGGAGAAACCCTGAAAGAAGAAGAACTGCCGAAACGGTACGCCGGCTTCTCGCCCTGCTTCCGCCGCGAGGCCGGCACGTACGGCAAAGATACGAAGGGCCTCTACCGCATCCACCAGTTCCAGAAGATCGAGCAGGTCGTGCTCTGCAAGGCGGACATAGAGACGGGACTGAAGATATTCGAGGAAATCCGGAAGAATGCTGAGGATGTTCTACAGGCGCTGAAGCTCCCCTACCGCGTCCTCGAGATCTGCACGGGCGATCTGAGCAAGAGCAAGCTGATCCAGAACGACATCGAGACCTGGATGCCGAGCAGGAAGAGCTACGGCGAGACACACAGCTGCTCGTACCTCGGAGACTTCCAGGCACGACGACTGAACATCAAGTACGAAACGAAGGACGGGAAGAGGAAGTTCGTCCACACGTTGAACAACACCTGCATCGCCTCCCCGCGGATACTTATTCCTATCTTAGAAATCTATCAAAACAAAGACGGCTCAATCACCGTTCCAGAAGTACTGAGACAATACATGGGCAATCAGGAGAGGATCGAAAGAAAGTAAAACATGTCACCCTGAGCGTAGCCGAAGGGTGGCAGAACGGCGACGGGTCGATCACGATCCCGGAAGTTCTTCGACCGTATATGGGCGGACAGGAGAGAGCCGAAAAGAAATAGTCAGTTCCTTCCGTGGTTTTTCTGGAACTGACGCATGACGCGCCGGATCGATATTTCGGCCTTGGGATGAGAATGATGGATGCCTCTGCTGTTCTTTGCTGAATTTCAATATGACGAAGGTACACTCATGCGCTCATGACACTGTACAGACCGGAACCGCGCCACCTCCTCATCGCAGATGACAGCGTTTCGAAGCGCACGGAGATGCGAATCGCCGCCGAAGAGGCGGAGACCGGTCTCGTGATCGTCGAAGCGGACAGCGCCCGACTAGCACTCGGCATCATCCATGCGACAGCGGAGAGGATCGCGATCCTCCTGAGCGACCACTCATTCGATGGCGAGACGCTCAACGGGATTGATCTCATTCGCGCCCTGCGACATCGCAACGCGGAGGCGTTCATCATGCTCATCACCCGACACCCGGAACGCTCGGAAGAGTTCGTCCGCCGTGAACTCCTTGCGCGGGAAGCCGGAGCGAATGACGCACTCTCGTGCTTCATGGGCCACGGCGGAGAATGGGGCGACTATCTCTACGCGACGTTGGCCGAGTGGAAGAGGAAACAACAAGGTGGGGCGAACTGACGAACGCGCTCGTCGTATGAACAATCCGAATACATTCAAAAAATCGTCGCGAAGCGACGTTTCCCTCCCCACGGGGAGGGCAGGAAGGGGAAAAGCACGTGAACATGAACAAATTCAAAACAATTGAATGACCGTCGCGAAGCGCGGGTCTCGCGGGCCCCGCGCTGGAGCGACACCGCTGAGGGAAGGGTGGGCCCATGGGAGGGACACCGTAGGTGGCCCTTCCATGCACAAAAAATCGCCCGGTGTCCTTAGTCCTGCCTATCTCATCTTGTGAGTAGTGAGCGGTGACAACCTGGCGCATCGGTAATATAACAGCTCTCCGCATGAATGTAAAGCGGGTACAATAGATTTACATGAGAATTCTCTTTGCCCGTTTCCCGCTGGAAAGCGCCATCGGCGGCGCGGAGATCCAGACGATCTCCCTCATGGAGGGGCTGCGCAAACGGGGGCATTCTGTGGCCTTCGCCGGCAGCTGCCCGGTCCTGCTCCGATTCTGCAAAGAACGGGGAATTCCTGCAAGCGAGCTTCATCTCGGCCCGCCTCCCGTGACCAAATGGAACGCTCTGAGTTTCGTGTGGAGGAAGGCCCGGATGAAACAGGCGCTCCTGGAATTGCTCGACGGTTTCCGCGACCCCTCAGCCATCGTCATGCTGAGCATGAGCGAGAAATTGCTACTCACGGAGGCGGCAGTCGCCCGCGGGGTCCATGTTCTCTGGGTCGAGCACGATCGCGTGGGACGTTGGCTCACGGGGAATCCCTGGCTCCCGCGACTGCGCACGCTCTCGAAGAAAGCAACGACCGTTGTCGTGTCGGAATTGAGCAGGAAGATCTATCTCGGACTCGGATGGGACGAAGAGAAGATCGTGAGCATCCCCAATGGCATTGACCTCAATCGCTTCGGCTCCTCGGCCTCCTCGGAATCGTCGGGCTCTTCGGAATCCTCTCTACGACTCGGTTGCATCTCCCGCCTCTCCCCCGAGAAAGGCGTCGATGTCCTCATCCGGGCAATGAGCGGGCTGCCCAAAACGCAATTGGACATCGTCGGAGCAGGACGAGAGGAAGCCAACTTCAGAATGTTGGCAAAAGACAATCCGGATATCCGCTTCCTTGGCCACGTCGACGATCTCGGGGCGTTCTATCGTTCCATCGCAGCCCTCATCCTCCCCTCCCGCGACCACGATCCCTTCGGGCTGGTGGCGGCAGAAGCGATGGCCCTCGGCATTCCCGTGATCGTCACCGATGCCTGCGGCATCGCGGAGTATCTGGAAGACGGAGAAACGGCGCTCATCGCGAAAGCAAATGATGTTACTTCGCTCCGAACGGCCTTGGATCGATTGAAAGATGCGAACCTGCGCCAGAGTATCGGGGAGAAAGGGAGGAGGCTCGCTCAAGAATTGTTTTCTTCTGAGCGAATGACCAACGAATATGAGAACCTGTTGAAACAACATACAAAAACATAACAACAAACATACATGGGTGGGTTCCGCGCGAGCCATCCTCCTTCGCCCTTCGGGCTTCGGAGGACAGGCGGAGGTAAAGCGCGCTTGCCCGGCGTAGCTCCAGAGGAGCGAAGACGGGAGCGTTTCTTTGCTCCTTTCTTTTCGCCCTGAAAAGAAAGGAGGAATATTCGCTGGCCAGACTCAAGCAACCGAAGCCTGGCTCTCTTCAATCAATCCTATACTCGGCTGACCTCATGCACCGTCTCACCGCAATTTTCTTCGGCTGCACCTTCGTGTCATCGCTGGTTCCGCTCCCGGCAACGGCGCAGGTACCCGATCGTACGGAGATGTTCACTCCTCCCATCGACGCATTGAGTGTGCATGGTCCCGACATCGATCTCTCCGTGAGCGGTTTCGACGGCTCATCCTGGTCCGCCTGGGAACATCTCGCCCGCGAAACGGAGGAGGATCCTCTCTCACAGGAATCGAATCTGGTCATCTTTCCGAAACCCGTAACGAAAGTGCGCTTTCAGGGAAGAGCGATCGGAGTCGAACTTCACCCCATCCGTGTTTCGACGAAGCCCGTCGCCACCCGCACGGCTTCCCTCGTCGCGATGTCGCAGCCGCACATTCTCACCCGCAGTGCCTGGGGTGCCGACGAATCGCTTCTCATCACGAAGACATCGAGTTCCAAGAGTTCGCTCGCGCCTTCCGAGCAGCAGTCCAATCCCACACCGACGGATTCTTCCGCCCTCTCGCAACGTGAGAAGGACTGTCTCGACGCACAGCACGGCTACCCGCAGGAATTCAAGACGACCGGGCGCAGAGTGACGACGGACGCGCAGGGCCGGCGGCTCCTGTGGACGCAGGAGTACTCGCCCTCTGTCCGCCTCATCGCCGTACATCACACTGCCATGGAGATCGGAACGGACGAACGTTCTCCCGTCGAACGCATGCGAGCGCTCTACCAGTACCACGCGGTCAGTCGCAGCTGGGGCGACATCGGATACCACTACGTCATCGACGAAACGGGACAGATCTACGAAGGACGTGCCGGAGGGGACGCAGTGGTGGGCGGCCACGCCTACTGCAGCAACGTCGGCACCGTGGGAATCGCAATGATGGGCAATTTCGAGGTGGAGCAGCCGACGCAGCTGCAAATGAAGAGCCTCCAGTGGCTCCTCGCTGATCTCGGGAAGAAGTACGACATCGACTTCTCGCGTTCCGTGTCCTACCACGGCAAGATTCTCTCCCCCGTCGTCGGCCACCGCGAGCTCGTGTCCACCACGTGTCCGGGGTACTACGTGACGGGCACTCTGGATCAGGTCCGTAGGAACGTAGCGCTCGGCAATCTCGATACGCTCATCAACTTCCCCGCTCCGCGCTCTTCATCTTCCAAAGCATCCTCGTCTTCTCGCTCCTCCCGCGAGAAGACCGGCTTCCTCCCGCTCGGATCACTGTCACTCGTCGCGCGTCCCGGCGGTGAAGTGGTGGTGGCCCTCCAGTATCGCGCGGGGTCGATAGGGGTCTCCAGAGGCCGCATGCTCGGACAGATCCGCCGCTCCACTCCCTCGATCGGCGTCTCGGTAGCGCACGGCGACGCGTTCGTCCGCGCCAGGACGACCGTTCCTTCCCCACAGGACATCAAGCCGTACCAGACAATCACGATCCGCGTGAAAGTGCAGGTCCCCCGGGAACGGGGCGCCTTCACCCTGCAGCTGGGCGACATCAAGTACGTGATCCAGACCGAGGGAAAGAGCATCCGTCTGCCGAACCAATCAACGAGCAGTATGCAGACCTACGTGCCGAACCGTTCCTCCGCCCAAGCCTACATCCCAAGAAGCAGCTCTCCTTCGCTCTCTTCGGCTTCTTCGGTTTCCTCGGATTCATCGGCTTCCTCCATCCGTATCCGTCTCACATCCAGGGAATCCGGTGCAACGAGCTGTGACTCCTACAATCTCTCCGCTCTCCAACGCCAGTACCGCGGCTCTGTGACGTGCTCGATCGTGGACGGTGTCGCAGCGCTGGTGAATGAGCTCCCGCTCGAGGACTACATGCTGGGACTCGCGGAGGAGCCAGACACGGAGCCCTTCGAGAAACAGAAGGCCTTCGCCGTCGCCGCGCGGACGTACGCCGCCTGGTACATGGAAGAAGCAAATCGCAAGTTCCCGGGCAAACCCTACGACGGCTCGGACAGCCCGGCGACCTTTCAGCACTACACAGGCCTGACCTTCGAGCGCGACAACCCGCGTTGGCTGCAGGCAGTGAATGAAACGGGAAACATGATTCTCACCCGCAACGGGCAAATCATGAAGCCCCCTTACTTCTCATCGGATGACGGCCGCACCCGCTCCCCGGCCGAAGTCGGCTGGTCCAATTTCCCGTTCGCAGAAATATTCTCCAGTAAATCCGACCCGTGGTGCGATGGCATGGAACTCCGGGGGCATGGTGTCGGCATGTCCGGCTGCGGAGCTGAGGGGCAGGCCAACGAGGGAAAGAGCTACCTTGAAATATTGAAGTACTACTATCCGGGGACGATGATTGTGCAGTGAGGCGTGTCACCCTGAGCGCAGTCGAAGGATCGACACACCGCCCAAATCAGAAGAACTATGATTCCACTTCTTTCCTAAACGCCTTCACTTCTCCACGAAGCCTCTTTTCCTGAAGCATCTTCTCCTTCGATTTCCTTCCCCTTCGCATCTTCTGTTTCCTGATCTTGAAGATCCTCTGCTGCAACGCAGATTCCTCCCCACGCTCGCGCTCTTCCAATTTCAGAATCAGAAGCTTCCACGCTGAGAGGCGATTCTTGCTCTGCTCACGGTGCCTCTGCACCCGCACTTCGATGCCGCTCGGATGATGCACGAGCTGCACGAGACTGTTCGTCTTATTGATCTTTTGCCCGCCATGCCCGCCGCCGCGAATGAAATTCTCGGTCACGTCCGCAGCATTCAGCCCAAGTGACTGGGCTTTGGCGAGGAGATCTGATGAAAGTGGAATGGGAATATTCATAATGACAACTATAGAGCAAACACTTACTTCTTACCGTACTCCTTCTCCAATGCGACTTTCACGGCGTCGTACATGGTCTTGATGACATCCGTGATGTTCTTGCCTTTGAAAGGAGCGAGCACCTCTTGGACCGACTTCGGAGGAGTGAGAAGCTTGCCGTTTCCGTTGCCGTAGAGGCTCACATCTTGGACAACTCCT
>JBAYHG010000002.1:0-199367 GCA_041666245.1 Candidatus Peribacteraceae bacterium | reverse complement strand
TGCGGGAGCTTCCCCTACGCGGTGACACCTTGGGACGAGCTGTGTCCCTCTCCGTCGCGGTTGGCTTCCTTCGAGTGTTCCTTCTTCCCGACCTCGTGCACGTACACGTGCGCGGGGGCGTGAACGCTTCTTCTCTCGTCCTCCATGCCCTCACACACCGCGTATCTGACAATGCACCTGCCAACCCGCCGTGGGTTCGCGAACATCACCACGCAAGTCGAAGAGGAAGTGCAAAAGAGCGGCATCCATGAGGGCCTCTGCCTCGTGAACGCCATGCACATCACCGCTTCGGTCTTCATCAACGATGATGAACAAGGACTCCTTCGTGATTTCAAACATTGGCTTGATACATTGGCTCCTCCAGAAATGGGAATGAAACAAGCGCGCGAAGCCGTGGGTCTCGCGGGCCCCGCGGCTGGAGCGCAACCGCTGAGAGAAGGGTGGGCTCGTGGGAGGGACACCGCAGGTGGCCCTTCCACGCCTCACTACCATCACAATCGAACGGGCGAAGACAACGCGGACGCCCATTTGAAGCGGCAAATCATGGGCCGCGAGGTCGTGGTGGCCATCACGGGCGGGAAGCTGGACTTCGGTCCGTGGGAGCAGATCTTCTATGGGGAATTCGATGGGATGAGGGCGAAGAGGGTGCTGATAAAAATCATTGGCGAATAGCAGAAGTACTGCTCTTCCACTCTTACGCTGCTTCGACTTCTTCCGTCCGAGATGAAATTAAAACTGAACAGGCATTTCGACGCTCGCATCATTCTCCGGCAATCCCGAAGGATTGTCCTTCTGCAGGACGAGCGTGCCCGTGGGCGTCGAGGGAGGTGTGAAGGTCAGCGTGACGGAGAACGGAACGAAGTCTGTCGTCATCCAGTCGCCGGAAGCCTGAGCGGGCGCCGAGACGATCTCGTTGCCATTCCCGTCGAGCAGCTTCACCGGAAAACTCGCTTCGAAGAACCACGTGCCACGCGCCTTGCCCGAAACGGTGAACGGACTCGTGACCTTGTCACCGGCTTGGGGCATATCCACGATCACGTTCGCCTGCGCGTTGCCGGGGACTTCGGGCAGTGACGAGACGGCGGAAGAGGAAGAGAAGCCATCCGTGTTCCCGGTGGGATTGCACGCCGCCAGGGACGCGAGAGCCAGAACGGAGACGGCGGAAAGGAGGAGGGATATGGTCTTCATAGGCCCAGATCATCCACAGCGGGGGGTTCCCTGTCAATGAACGAATGATTCTCCTTCGGAGAACGAGAATATTCGCATTCAAAAAGCCCGGCAGCGGACGGATGTCCGCTGCCGGTGGTGTGCACCTGCTTCCCGATCACCTTCCTTCTAGGCACTTTGCTGCGCGGGCGGGCTCTTCAGAGCCTTGAGCAACTTGGCCAGGTAGAGCGTGTGCACGAGCCCCACCGTGACCGAGAAGGTCACAAATTCTTTCTCCAACAACCAGCCACGAGCTGCCAGGCAGTCGAGTGTGGACTTGCTCACGCGCACGTCGCGAGGGCTGAAGTCCTTCCAGGCGACCACTTCGCAGTTCATGAACGCCACAATCAGTCCCATCGCGACATTCAGATCGGGCGACTCTAGGATTTCCGGGGCGTCGACGACGTGGATGGGCGCGATCATGTAGTCAGCGGGGAGCCCGAGAGGGAGCGGACAGAGCCTGCAGGTTCGGTCATTGGCTCTCCCCTCAAGCACCGGCACCGGGCTCTCTTCGCCCTGACGCAACGACAGACCAGTCACTTTGTACATGTCCTTCATCACATACCTCCAACAAGTTTGGAACCAGGAAGCAGGCAGCACTTCCGCGCTCCCGCCTGCTTCCGAAAATGAAATACGACACATGGAGAGCGCAGAAGACTGCCTGCGGATACGATGCTTCCAAAGAACCAACTCCATCATCAAGCGAAATCGGTGCACGATCCATGGGAGTCGTGAACCTCTTGTTTTCAGCTAATGCGAGCCAAATATTTGACTTCACATGAGTTCACATGACTCACTTTGTTGTAAAAATTAACAACAAGTATTCCAATCTTTTCGCTGTATGAAGCCAATGAATATCGGAATCTCAAAATTTACTTGCCACCATACAAGGAAAGAATATGTTGTTCTCATGAACAACAGATTGGAATTCCTCATCGGCGCCCTGGAACATCCCGGTGAAGCACGGGGGGATCAGCGCACAGTACTGGAAACGCTCAAGCACGAACGGGACGCCCTGCGAGTGCGTTCGCTCCTCGAGAGCGAGGAAGAGCTGACGGCGGAGAACGTACGTGATGTCCTTGAGGGCAGAACGCACCCCGGTGCGGAAGAGGTGCACGCCCCACTGCCACGTGAACAGTTGGTGCGGGAGCTCCAGCTCCACAGGATCGGACAGAGCGCTGTAACGCCCGCAGTTCTCGCCGAAGGCCTCCACGCCGAGTACATGCGATTGCTCGGAGAGATGGGTAACGGTGAAGCTGAGGATAAACCTGCAACATTCGCCACGGCAGCCTGATCGACGAACGAGTTGCCCCATGCATAGCTGCGACATGCCTTACCGTCTCTTGCTTTGCTGCATCTGTTAATTGCGCGAAGCAGCGGGTCTCGCGGGCCCCGCTGCTGGAGCGCACCGCTGAGGGAAAGGATGGTCCGTGGAAGGAAAACCGAAGGTTGTCCTTCCACGCCTCTACCGGTTGCTCAGGTACTGGTACATAGCGATCGCGACCTCCTCGCGGGAGAGGGCGCGTTCCGGGAAAAGCTGCGACGCACGGTACGGGAAGAGGTCGTAGCGCTCCGCGATCCCCGCGTACGGCGCGAACCAGCTGCCTGTCGGCACGTCGCTGTACCCGTATGACACGTTCAGCTGAAGACCGAACGTGAGCGAGAGCATCTTCAGGAACTCCGCCGTGTTCACCTGATCGGCGGGACGGAAGAAGCCATCCGGATAGCCGTTGATGATCCCCTGCTCCGCCGCCGTCACCACGTACTTCGTGTACCACTGGCCATCGAGCACGTCCGGGAAACGTCCGCTGTTCGCGATCTCCGCCACGGAGCCACGGCGGGCAAGCAGAAGGAACTTCGCCGCTTCCGCACGATTCACGGAACGTGATCCCTTGAATTCGCCGTCCGGAAATCCTCCGATCACGGCCCTGCGGTAGAGCTCGGCTGCGGCTTTGCCGGAGAGCTTGATCAAATCCGTATCCGGAAACGGATTGGCGTACGCCGAGTAGTTGACGAGTACCTCATCCTCGTAGCCGGCTGGCGGGATGTGGCCGCCGGAAATGGAGGAGGAGGAAACGGAGACGGAGGACTGTCCCGAAGACTTGCAGACACCGTTGTCACAGCCATTCTGGCAGGTTGTGTGACTGCCGCCGACGAGGCCGTTGACGCACCAGTATTCTGTCAGGGTATTGTCTGAACAAGAATCAGTGTACGAACCGGACGTTCCGTCCCAATTATTCTTGCCTGTCGTTGTTCCCTTGTTGGGATAATCCAATCCCTGATCGGTTTCGGAACAAATCTCCATCGCCTCGATGGTGTAGTCCATTGTGTCACCCGTCGGCTTCGCCACGATGCGGATGTGTCCGGGCTTCGTCGCGTCGTACGTCAGCGAGAATTCCGTCATCTCGATGAGCCTCGGGCTGCCGCTCACGGTATGGTAACTGGTCCCGTCGAAGTGACAGTACTCACCTTGTGAACCTCCGGTTCCGTCGATATCGAACCTGATCGTGTCACTCCGGACGGTGGGCGTGACAGTGCATCGCAGCGGGTCCGGTGTCGAAACGTAAATGTCGTTCGAAATGAATGAGGTATTCGACCCCTCCGGAGTAACGGAACAGTGCACGTAAGAAGCCCCCTCCATCTTGACGACGCAGCGGATATCCGAACTGAAGATATTGGGGTAGCCTGCGCAATCAAGCTTCGTACTGTCTGATACCCAGGCGACGGATTGAATGGGTGCACCCGAGCCCTGCACATCATGATGGAACGTGATCGTCGATCCGACGGATGCCTGCACGCTGGGATGTCCTTCGTACATTCCATTCGGAACAGGATCGGATGTGATGGTAACGGAGTAGGAGTTCTGGGCAGACACCATGAACGGCGCCGCGAAGAATGCCAGCGCGAGAAGGCTTTTCCTCATAGGAACAGGGGGGAAGGACCGGACACATTCTACGCTCCCTTCTCATCTAGAGAACCAAAGTTTATCCTTTCCCTCATTGGTATCGCTTCAGCTGCGGGTCCCGTCAGAGCCACCCGCAGCTTCGCGATGATTGTTTATAACTCCGCCCAAGAAATGAGTTCAATTTTTCTTTCGGTCAGCAAGAGAGGGATGGATTCATCTGTGAGCATCCTGAGCTCCGTCTGCCGTTGGGGATCGAGGTCGAACGGCGTACCGAAGCCGCACTGGCTCCCCGGATGCACCATGAGCTCGGTCGTGCCTTCCGGAAGCCGCGTGAGGATGTGGCGGAGATTCTTGAGCGAGGAATTCCCGAGGAGCGTGTGTCCGCGGAAGTGATCAGTGGACGCGATGTCGTGCGCGGAGAGGAATCCCCGGGCCGCCTTCGCGCGCTCGTTGATCCGCCGGATCTCTGCGAGTTGTTCCTCCGGCACTTCGAAACCGGCGGGCGGCAGAGGCTCCTCGCACGGAATGCGGACGAAGCGCAGGCCGAAGCGCTCGAGGAGCGGCAGGAGAGCGGCGAGGACGGCCGGATGGACGTGGCAGTCCCAATTGCCGGAAACGTGCGTCAGAGTGAGCCCTTGATCGTGACACCACTCGAACTGCGCGCGGATTTCCCGCTCGAGATGTTCCGTCTCCACTCTGCCTTCATCAAGCAGTCCCCACAGCTTGTCCCTGTTGAAGAACCTGCCGTCCGCCTCGAGGAGCGATGCGATGTCACCCGGCTTGCAGAGCGGTTCCTCCTCGACGAGATTCAGGTGGAGCCCGACCGGAAGCCCCTTCTCCCGAGCGTGCTTCGCGGCTTTCTCCGAGTCCGAGAAATTCGGGAAGAGACTCGCACTCCTGACGATGCCGAACTCGAAGCACTGCAGGATGCCATGGGTTCGCTGGGGATTGGCACCCAGATCGTCGGCGTTGATGATGAGGCGGCGGCTCACGCCTCCATTATCCCTTCAATGCGCGAGGTATCAACCGGGCTTCGTCGCGACGAGTGCATTGAGAACTTGGTGCCCCAGATGCTCCTCTTCGCCCTCACCACGCACGAAACGGACATTCCTATCGGCAGCGTTCGCATCGTCCCTAAACCACGTCTCCCGGAGCAACTTCTTCATGCCGTCGAATTCTTTCGGCGGACTTCCCTTCGGACGGTCATTATCCTCTTTTTCCTCCTTCATCTTCGCAATGAGCGTGGGAGGCAACACCGTCTCCTTCCCCTGCGCATCACGGTACACGCGCTCGTACGAGAGGAACTGAATTCCCGATGTCGTATGCTCCCAGCCCTTACACGGACGCCCGTCTATTACCTTCGTGAAGGGTTCGTACTTTGCCACCTCAGCAGCGGAATCGCCGTCGACAACAGCAGGGTTCTCCGCATCGATGTACCGAAGGTAGCAGGATGACGTCTTGTCATAGTTTTCGACCATATCGAGCGGCATCGGATAACCAGCCACATTCTCTTGTGACTTCGACACGCTGAACTTCTTCCGCTTTCCCCGGATACGCGCTTCCCGCTCCTCCCACTGCTTCTGCGTTTCATCCGGGTCATCCCCGCGCCACTGGATCACGAGCTGCCCGCCAGGTTCCAGCAAGTTATAGAAGTGTAGAAGGGATTCCTTCATCTGTCCCACGCCCATGTATCCAAAGAAAGAGGAACCAAGGTTCGTGATGAGACGCACGTTCCGTCCGGAGAGCTTCTTCTTTTCCAATCCTTGCATGGCGCCCTCGGTGAACTGGGCGATCCGGTCATGGATGCCTTGCTGGATTCTCTTTTGCAGCCGCTCGTTAGCAATTTCGATCAATTTACCCGCCACGTCCACGCCCTCAATCGGGACCTTCCGCTCAAGCATGTCACTCATCTGGAACGCATGGTTCCCGACGCCGCATGCTGTGTCCACGATACCTTCCCCCTCACGGAAATTCTCCGGGCCCTTCACCCCGGCCGCGCGCAGCGCAAACGCCGCCTCGCGCCGGTACACCTGCTTTGGAGAGAGCCCAAGGTAGCCCTCGCGCTCCAGCCGCACGGTCTCCGGGTAGATTTGCGAATTGAAGTGTTGGGGCGAAGGGGGCTGCTGTTCAGACATCAAGATAGTATAGCGTAAAACGCGCATTCTTTGAACCCTCCCGCTCCCTCATCTCCTTCCCCGCCTTCCACAGCGCCAAGAACAGCGCGACGAGCAATGGGGATTGGCACCCAGATCGTCGGCGTTGATGATGAGGCGGCGGGACACCAGCCTCAAACACCATGCTCAGTGCAAATCCTCCAGTATCGTCGCGCGCGCCCGCACCATCGTCGCATCGACGTACGGAAGCGGATCCACCTTCTTACGGAACGAATAAATGGAATAGGAGGGACTCACATTCAACTGCTCGGTATACAGATACTTGAGTCCCGGACGGGTGGTAAAGCAGATAAGCCCGTCGAGATCAAACTTCCCGCGAGCGCTCTTGTCCGAAAGAAGCACTGCCTGCCGCTTGACCGTGAGTGCATAGGCAAAGAGAGCTGATAAATCATCGAAACCATCACTCATGGTCAAAACAGTAAGCATAGAGGTCGGAACGACAGGTGGGAGTGACGTGGAGATCTTTTCTTTGTATGCGTCGGAGAACATGAGCGTGCCGTACTGAACGCCGGTTTGGAGGAATGCACTCAGTATCCGGTTTGCACCCTCAAGGGTGCCGGCAGGACTGGAACGGATATCCACGATGATCCCCTTGATCGTATTCCAATTCACCTGTTGTAATGCTGATCGCAGGACGTCTCCTGCCTCCGTCGTATAGGCATTGATCGTCACGAGGAGAACGCCTGATGACGTGGTGACGATGACGGGAGCGATGGAAATGGGACGCACGCGCTTCAGGGGAATCGTGAGGATGCCGCCGTCTTTCACACGTCCGATCTCCAGCGTAATGACACTGCCGGCAGGACCGTCCAGAAGAGCTTCGAGCTCCGTGGCGGAATAGCGCGTGGAAGCTTCGACTCCGTTTACCTTCCGGATCTCGTCGGCCGGAAGCAATCCCGCCTGATCGGCGGCACCCCCCGGTGTCACACCAGCAATGTAGGATGAGTTGTTCGGTCCCTTGTGAATCAACACTCCAACGTCGACGATGGAAGAGGACGAGGAAGATTTTGATGATTGCTTCGTTGCCTTTTTTGCTCCACGTCGCGCCGCGGCGCGTTCGCGAGCGGATAGGGACGATTTGGAGGAAGAAGACTTCTGTGAGATCAGGGGGCAACTCGGATCTTGATATTCTAAGAATGAAAGGGAAGGGCGAGACGACGACTGGGCGGCAACACTTGAACTGATGCTGCCTGAAAGGAGAAATACTGCGATGAGAACATGGAGCATGAAACGCATGAAGAATGAGGAAGATGCATTCACTCTACCGCCTTGAAACGGAGATTTCGCCGCTCATGGAGCATTCCAAAACGTGATATCTGACTTCTTGGCTTCCAGAAGGGATGAAAGACGTTCTGTGAGCCCATGGAACGCCTGGCGGTTTTCGAACCAGGAAGCCTCAATTTGACGGACAGAATGGATACTTCTACCCTTTCCGCAGATGCAATCCCTCTCCCTCCTCCTGAAGAAGGCGAAGACGACCAAGATTCCGCTGAGCCGGGAGGGATGACGCTGTAGGACAAATCCCCCTTCCCGCCTCAGCCAGCCGGGAAGGTCTTTCGCTGTGAACGCGAACGCCTTCCATTCATTTTCCATTTTCAATTTCCCATTCCCCTATGCATTCCCCTTCAAACAACAACGGCATTCACACCTTCGGAGATCCGTCCGTCCCCGAAGTTCTACCCGATCGCCCCCTCAATCTCCTGTTCCTCACCTCCATCCGTGACGTCGGCGGCTGCGATCGCAACGGACAGATCCTCCGCACGCCGCAAGGCCTGCGCTACATGGAGGGCGCGGTGGAGCGGGTGGTCAAGGAAACACGAGCTGGCGGCGCTCTCGAGCACGATATCCGCGTCGTCGGCGTCGTGACGGACGACATGCAACGCGATGTGGAGCGCACCGCATACCCGACGTCCTACCGCCCCGGGAAACTCTGGATCCATCCGGGAACCCTGCAGAACGCCGATGGTTCTCTCGTGGCGAATCCGAAATCCCTGGAGGAACCGGAAACGACGCTCAACATCCCCTCGAACTTTCGTGCGCTCCCCCGGGACGCGAAGGAGGAACGTGCGGAACAGAAGCTCGACTTCGAGCGACGCATCGCGATCCTGATGGATGAGCGGAACGTCGACATCCTCCTCTCCGACCACTACATGGCACGGATCGAGTTCCTGATCAGGGATGCATGGGGAAGATTCGGCCATGTCCTCAATATCCACCCCGCCGTGACGCTCGCCGGACACCCGGACGCCTTCAGAGGCAAAACCCCCACGCAGGACGCTATCGACCGTGCCTGCACCGGCGTCCGAACACGCACCGGCGCCACGCTGCACCTCATCGATGCCCAAATCGATCACGGCCCGGTGCTGGCGTACACCGCGGAAACACCCGTCTTCCCGGAAGACAAGCCGGAACTGCTCCGGCTGCGCAACTACGGGGAAGCGAAACTCCCCGTCCTCATCGCGGGACTGCGCCACTACGTCCGGCGCATCTTCCCACACCTGAATCACCTCGACCTCAACCGTCTCTCCCCCCTCCCCCATGCCGAACCTGCTCTCATCTGACGCCCTCATCGCTCCCCTCTTCGGCGATTCATTGAAGGGCGAACCCCACGTCTTCGACTTCTCGTCTGCAAATCCTGCGACCCTCTCCTACGATCCCGCGAACTTCCAGGCGTTCCAGTCCGCCGTCTACGGAGAATTGGAACGAAGCGGGAAGACGTGGGGACTGGGGAAGTACCTGGAGGAACGAAGCACGATCCTCCGGAATTTCCCGCAGATCCTCTCCGAAGAGCGCATCTACCACGCGGGCCTGGACATCACGAGCCTTCCCGGCACTCCGCTCTTCGCCCCGCTCGATGCCGTCGTATTTGCGACTGGAAAAGAGGAGGGCATCGGCAACTACGGCGGCTTCGTAATCCTGAAACATGAACGTGTCACCCTGAGCGGAGTCGAAGGGTACTCCTTCTACGGCCACCTGCATTCCCGCCACATCGTGAGCGAAGGGAAGCGGGTGGCCGCGGGGGAACGATTTGCCGTGATCGGAGATGGCGGAGACAGCGGCGGATGGTTCACGCACACGCACCTGCAACTGATCACGGAAGAGGCACGCAGGCGCGAACGGATGTTCCACGGGTACGTGAGCAAGGCGGATCTTTCCGACATCGAACAACTCTTCCCCTCTCCCGTCATGTTCTTTCAGCACTGAAGCACTCAGAGCACGATCGGCCCCTTCGACTCCTCGAGGGGAAAGTCTCTCTCGATTGCATCGGTATACGCGGCGTACCGCTGTTGGACGCCTGGGAAATCAACGCGCTCCCTCACGCGACGCCGCTGCATCACGGCAACGATGCCATCCCAAACCGGCAGCGATAACTCCATCAAATGCCTCCGC
Organism: Candidatus Peribacteraceae bacterium; assembly: GCA_041666245.1. GTDB lineage: Bacteria > Patescibacteriota > Gracilibacteria > Peribacterales > Peribacteraceae > CAIKAD01. Next base: position 189,692 of record JBAYHG010000002.1, on the reverse strand, counting down.
GTTTGTGCCTGCCGAAGGGAATCGAGTGCGCCCTGTTCAACGAAACCCTGTTCGACGAGCCACGCGGCTGCCTGCTCTGGATCATGATAATTCATGGGGCGCGGAAGGATACGTCCTCGACGCGATTTGTCAAAACATCTTTCCGGAACTCAGGCAGCCTCCTCCAAGGGAAGAGCCTGCTCCTCATCACCATTCCTGCGCCAAGATCCCGTCGCTTCGTCATAGAGCCACGCAACTTCCCTCTGCAGTCCCGCGAAGAAGTGTCCGCTGGAAGTGTTGCAGCGTCCGAACCGCTCTTCCGCACGATCCCATGCCTGAAGGAGGATGCGGGAGCGCGTCTGAATTGCTTCACCGAGTTCCCTGCAATTGCGCAGCGCCAGCAGGTCTTGTTGTTCATTTTCCGTGAGATATTCCAAACTTCCCGCGTAGAGCTGCTCCTGCGCAATCTGGTTCTCACTGAGGTAAGGGGTCTGATAGGGGGAGTCCATGGGGACACGCTACGCAGCTTCCGATTCCCGGGCAACGGAATGGATGCCGCGTTCCTGCCGTAGGCTTCTCGGAGCGGAAATTTGACCATGCAGGCCGCCTCTTGGAAATCGGAACGGGAAGGTGGTGTACCATGGTCACTTATGGTGAACGAAGTCGCTCCGTGGCGCCGCAGCAAGAAGGTACGGCTCATCATCATCGGCGTCCTCCTCTTCATCGCCCTCATGCTCGCGATCTTCGTGCAGAAGGTCCGTGTCATCATGATCGCCGTCATCGTGATGCTCCTGGTCGCATTGGGATTGGAGACGAGCAACACCGATTACGACCTGGGGAAGATGCTCAAGAGCGGCTCGCTGAAAGAATCACGCATCAAGCGGGATGACAGAGGCAACCTGATCATGGGGACGATGTGCGGGAACAATTCCTACAACTGCAGTGATTTTTTGACGCAAGAGGAGGCGTAGTCTGTGTTTGACGCTTGTAAATTTGGGAAGAACAATGATCCGCACAATCTCGATGGCAACAATGACGGCGTCGCATGCCAGGATCTGCCGAAGGGGAATTAGGAGTTGGTGGAGGTGCCTTCACTGAAGACTACATCCTCCCGCTCGGTGTAGCTCTTTCGCGGGCAGAGGCCAAAAATGGCAAATTGATGCAAAGAAACATTTACCTTAGACTGACGCACCTGTTCATTGTCTCTCTCGGCCTTCTTGGAAAGGAAGCGATCGTGGATCAAGAAACTCTCGTCCATCTTCAAAAAATGCTGGTTCATGCATTCGTGCTGAGCCCGCTGCTCTTGTATCTCTTCGATTCATTCTTTGTCTCGAGGATGTACACCTGTGACAAATGGGTTGTTCCCATCATGGTCATTGTCGTGATTCTCCTGTGCTTCGTCCCTGAAATGAGCTGGCTGTACATTCGATTCCTGGTGTTCTGTCTGGGCTTCTGGATCGTCGTGTACTGGTTCTTCCGGGGAATAGGCTGGGTGATTCGAATTCTACGAAGCCGCTGATGGAAACAAATCCAGGCTGTGGGACATTCACAATTGGGGCACGGGCACTCGGGTTATACCGGGTGCTCGCAGTTTTGCGTACGCCATCTTCATGACCGAACGTGCAAGAAATTGAGAGCCAGAAGCACCAGACTGATGCACAGGAGTGATCCGAAGAACCAGAACGTGTGCTTCGTGCACGCCTCCGGGAAGAATGTATCGCCCACGTAGCCTCTGGGATCACCGTACTTCTTCGCAAGGTCGGTGAAGGGGCAGCGCATTCCGTTCCCGGCAAAGACGATGACCTCTGCCGCCAGGAGAACGAGGGAGAGGGTGAGCAGTCGATCGTACGTCCCGGTGATCGCTGCGTAGAGCGTGTAGAAGATAGCCGCCACCATGATGAGGTAGATGATCGTGTGTATGGTCTTCACGATGCGAACGACTGTGTGGTTCTGCATGCCTGCATTCTAAAGGAAAGTATTGCCGGCAGCATTTCATCGTCGCGGGTGCGGCCACTCCGTCAGCATGCCCATCTTTCGTTCGATGGGATCCGCGGGTCGCAAGCGCGCGATCTGCGCCCGATTCAGAATGGGAAAGTGGCGGACAGTATCGATGTATGCGTAGATGTCCCAGATCTCATTCTCCCGTGTCATCCAATGGCTCTCGTCGAAGCGCGAGAGATCGATGGCGCCGGAGTAGGCGCGCAGCGTCTTCTCCCCGTCATCGAGGAAGTACTCATGGAAGAAGGACAGCGCGAGCTCGCGCACGGTCCGGTAGACGGCCTCGCGGTAGCGCAAGACCCCATGATTCGTCTTGCTGATGGCGCCGAAACATCCATCGATCTGAAAGACGGCGATCACGTGATCGAAATCGTGCCCGACCGACCGCAAGTCCATCACGAGCGGACGAAATCCGGCGACGCGAAGCATCGCCGCGGCCAGCACCGCGCCCTCCACGCAGTGTGCGCGACGTTCCCGCAGCACCATTCTCGGCGAGAGGCACGTCTTCTTCCCCGGCTCAAAATTCCAGGAAATCCTCTCCAGAAAATCCTGAATCTTTCGCGGCGTGTTGCACGGACGGATGATGCGGAGCTCCTCACGTGTGAAACCGTGATCCATGGAGGAGAGTATAGCGTGCAACGCATCTCATGATGTTGATCTGATGTCTATGTACACGCTTCGATCAGTCGAAATTTTCTGAACGCTCATCCCGTATCTCTCCTTCTTGACAATCTGAAAAGAGCATGGAAAATATGTGCATGTTCGAACGCCTCATCACATTGATTCGCGGGAAAGAAGAACCGCAAGAGCCAATTGATTATTGTCCCCATCGGCGTTCGCCCATTCTTGGGAACGTCAGCACCGAAGAGGAGGTGCGGAGAATCGCCGGGCAGCACCGTGGAGAACTGGGGAGAGTCATCCTCAACGGACGGACAGTGCATTTTGGTGTCACATGGGCTCAACTCGGAGACGGTGAGTTGTTCCTCGATGAGAGTGGGCATGTCCGGCCCTCTTACACCTACTAATCGCTCCGAACAATCCGCACCCAGACAAAGACGAGTGCCAGCACGAGAGCGGTTATTGCGATCGTTCGATAGACGGGATTGGTGATCTTTCTCGCCGCGAAATCAATGGCGAGACCTATGACAAACATCAGACCGGCCATGGGACCAACAAAACCCCACGGCGACCAATCCCAACCTCCTCCGGGGCCCCCGTAGATTCGCGCATTGGGGTTAAACAGTGTGGGTAGAAAACCCATCAGCAAAAGAAGCTCAACTACGATGGCAATGCGTATGATTCTTTTGAACATTTTCATAGCGGTTATGTATATTCATCATATCAGAAACATTTCTTTGGTAACGATGCCATACCTGATTTTTAGATATGGAGATGGGTTTGGCCGGAGGATTATTTCGTCGCTTTCACTCGGTCAATCATCGACTGAACATCCGGTCTGGCGTTCACGTAGTCGATTCTCATATTTGGATATTCATTTTGGAAAACTCGAAAGATTTCATCGATAAATGCCTGACCAACTTCTTCCACTCTATTAAAATCGAGCACCACATGTTGAAACCTATCTAATCCAATGAGTAAGCGTTTGGCTTGTGATCGAGAGATATGTGGGTCATCTGCATCTGCACTTAATCTTACTGCAACTATTGTTTTTCCAAATCCGATTTCACTATCGGAGTAACGGTCCATAACTCCTTTTACAGTTTTTTCTGATGGCAGAGAAATTCTCATTTTTATAAAAGTCCCATTGCCAAAATCTTCCCTTCGCTGGTCCGAAAGAAACCAATCATTATTTCTGAATGTGTAGTACATGTCACTGGAGAGAATCGAGAACGAATCACATATTCTCGATGTAAAAAATATACCCTCCCCCGTATGCTTGCTTCTGTCAGTTGTGAACTTGCCCTTTGAAAGATGTAAAATCGCCTCTCTCGGCGAAGAGAGATTTAACGCTCTCTGTATCTTTTCAAAAATTCCTATTCCATTATCCATAATCGTAATTTTTATTTCGTTAGGCTCTGCTTCGATTCTTGAAAAGATGATACTTCCCTCAGAGTGGTCAATTGCGTTGTTGTATATTTCTGTGAAGCCATACTGGCAAATTTTGTAGATATTATCAGGATAGCGAATGAGCATTGGCCTGACGAACTGCGTCCAAATTTTATCTTCTGCCAAGTCCTTTGTGATCTTTTCCTCGAATTCCAATATTTTCCCTGTCGTAAGAAAATATCTTGTATCACTTGTTTTGCCAGTTTTAATTATTTTACCTTCAGCTATTAAGCCCAGAAGATATTGATGTATGCGCTGCCTTGAAATCCCAAACTGATGCGCGGTGTATGTTACTATGTCTGCTGTATGGGTCTCAAGGTTAGCCAAGATGAAATCACCAATATCGATCCTTTTACTCATGTTACTATTATAAGGATCAATATTGATCTTATCAACCCCTTAAATCAACCTTATCAATAGTCTAAATTATACTTATAAGCACTAATAAAATGATAAATAACCTGCTTTTTAGAATGAATTTAGAATAATTGACTAAATTTAAAATAGTGGTGGAGATGCCGGGAGTTGAACCCGGGTCCAACGTGTAGCCGCTTGTCTGTACCGTCATGTTCCCTCCATTTCACGCGTCCCCTCAGGAAGGAACGAAGATGGGGCGCGAGGGTTGATGCCAGGAAAACGCAGACGTCACGACATCAGATGACGGCTCCGTCCCGCTGATGACGCCTCATTCCCCCTAGCGGGAGTCCGGGGAGAGGCGTGTTTCCCAGAGGGGAAACAATCAAGCATAGACCGGCTCAAGTTGGAGTGCTCCAACAATCGCGCGTGCCGTGCTCAAGATAGATGTTTTAGCATCTATAGGTTGCAACGTTGGGTATCGGGAATCGTTGCCATCCCGGACGGGGACGATGGCGGGCTATTGGTCACGCTGTCGAAGCCTGTCATCCCCACGTATGCCGATCATTCCAAAAACCGGTTCCTGTAGTATAAGCCCTGAAGATGCATCTGACGAGATACTTCGCGACAATTGTATGACATTTTTGGAACAGATCCGGCAACTGGAAGAGCGACTCTTCGGAGAGGAGCTCAACGGAGGGAAGAGAATCATGAGTGAGCGATCCTTCTGGCACTTCCGCCCCAGTCACCACGTGAAGACCGGACTGCTGACGGCGGAAGACATCACGCTGCTTTCGAAGCCCGGGAAACGTCTGCTGAGCGTCGGCGCCCATCCGGCGTTCCTCGAGCGGCTCCTCCCCGAGCTCGGCGTTCCGAAGGAGAACATTCTCCTCGCAGACAAAGACCCCGCCATCGGGGTGAGCGCGGGAAGTATTGCCTCCGTCGTCTTCGACGCGTGTGAGACGTGGCCGGACATCGGCACCTTCGACCGCATCATTTTCCCGGAGAGCCTCTGTATCGCACTGAGCGATCAATCGAAGAGCACGGAGAATCGGAACGAGAAGGACGCCTTCGATGCGGCGTTGCTCGCATCCATTCTTCGACAAGCGTTTGAACGATTACGCCCTGGCGGCATCCTCCGTGCCAACGGCCCCATGAGTCATCCGAATGTCATCCGCATGGTCGAGAAGGAGCTGCAGCAACAGCACCTTCCTGCATCCCTGGAGAGCAGAAGATTCTTCCTTTCGATCACGCCGCCACCGGCAGCGAAACTGTGATGATCGTCCCCTTCCCGAACTCACTCTCCACTCTCAGCGAACCGCCTGCGCTTTCGATGATGCGCTTCGCGATGAAGAGCCCGAGACCGTTGCCCACCGGCTTCAGCTTGTGGGCATTCTTCCCACGGACGAACCGCTCTCCGATGTGCGGGAGATCCTCCGGCAGGATGCCGCAGCCGCGGTCCTCCACGGACAGGTGCACGTGCCGAAGCTGCCTCCAGAGTCGTACGGTGATCGTGGAGCCCACGGGGGCGTAGGACTGCGCGTTGTCGAGGAGCTCGCGCGCCACCGCCGCGAAGGCGTCGCGGTCGATCTTCACGCTGCCGGGCTCAGGATCCGCGATGTATTGAATCGCATGCTTCCGCACCTTCATCCGCGCGGAGGCCTCGTTCGTCGCCTCCTTCACGACAACAGACAGATCAATCGCCTGCACCCGTTCCCGTTTCCCGCCATTCGCAGTGCGCTGCGCCTCGGCCATGGCCGCGAGGATCCCCGTCATGCGGGCGGAACTCTCCTCGAAGTTCTGGCAAATGTCTTCGTACTTCGCGCATTCCCCCCGTTCGCGGAAGATCTCCAGCCACCACTTGAAGGTCGCGATCGGCGCGCCAAGCTGGTGGAGAAGAAGATCAAGCAGGGCGCTGCGCTCGTGCTCCATTTCCTCGAGATCCTCGATGCGTCGGCGCCAGCTCGAGAGCAGGAGGGTGACCGCGAGAATGACCGCGCCTGCCAGAGCGAGGAGGAACGCAACGGGGGAGAAGATGCTCTGCGAGAGTGCAACGAAGTCATCGGCCTCCATGTCCACGCCGATGATGCCGACAACGTTGTCGCCACCGTCGCGCACCGGCGCGTAGCCGGAGACGGTCTTCCCCCACAGATCCTTCACGATCTCCGGATCCGCAGAAGGCCGTTCGAATGCCGCGAGCATGGCGGGAGCCTGTCGGATGTCATAGAGCTCTCCGGGCAGAGCGGCACGCTCATTCTCCTCCACGATGCCGTCTCCGTTCTCATCCAGACGCTCTGTCGTATCCGCTGCAGACGCATCGGCGACGAATGCGAGGATTCCCGGGTCATCCGTCTTGCGCAGCACGTACACCGATTTCAAGAACGACGAAGCATCGCGCACGGCCCGGAGCTCCTTGAGCAACTGGCGGTAGGCCGGCTTCCCGGCATCCTCCGGACCCCGAATCTTCTTCATCAACCCTCCGTCGATGCGCACCGCGGCAATGGCCGCGATCTCCGTGAGACGGCTCCTCGTCTGCTGCTCCAGCACCACCTGACTGCGGAGGAAGAAGAACGTGCCCCATGCGGCAATGAGCAGTAGGAGCACAACAGGCGCCACGAGCGTGCGCGGCGCAGGGAGGGAAGCCCGGGAGGGAAGACGAAGTGTCACGGGTATCTGAGTGTGTTTTCCTGCATATTATAGCAGAAAATCGGCAATCACGCTACGGATTCATTCCTAGATGAATCCCTCGAGTTCCCTGCTCCTGCTCGGCTGCTGGAGCTTGCGGATGGCCTTCGCCTCGATCTGTCGGATCCGCTCCCGCGTCACTTTGAAGATGTGTCCCACCTCTTCCAACGTGTAGGTGTAGCCGTCCCCAAGGCCATATCGCAGTGTGATGACTTCGCGCTCACGGTACGAGAGGGTCATGAGCAGCTTCCCTATCCTTTCTCTGAGCAAGTCCTGATTGGTGGCCATCATCGGAGACTGTTCCGAGTTGTCCGGGAGGAGTGTCCCGAAGGAATTGTCACCATCTATCGAACAATCGAGGCTGAGCGGCGATCTCATGTGCTGGCTGGCCAGTGACGTCTCAGATGCGGACAGACCCGTTTCCCTGCTCAATTCTTCCGGCTCCGGATCCCTCCCGTTCGTCTTCAAGAAAGCCAGCGAAGCGTTGCGCGCCACCGAGATCTTTCCCACCATGTGGGCGGGCACGCGGATCGTGCGGGACTGGTCGGCGACGGCACGCGTGATCGCCTGCCGGATCCACCAGGTGGCATAGGTGCTGAATTTGTTCCCGCGCCGGTAGTCGAATTTTTCCACCGCGCGCATGAGGCCCGCATTGCCCTCCTGAATGAGATCGAGGAAGGAAAGGCCGCGGTTGCGGTACGTCTTTGCAATGGAAACGACGAGGCGAAGATTTCCCTCACAGAGTTCCCTCTTCGCCTTCCCGTAACCCGCGTAGGCGGATTCCATCCCCTCAACCCGCCGGCGGAGACCCGAGGGAGTCTCCTGCACTTGATCGAGGAGCAAGCGACGTTCCTTCTTCTTCTTGCCACTTGCACGGTGTGCCGCGATATCACTGGTGAGCTTGTCCACCCTGTCGCGGATCTTCTCCGCCTTCTCTAGGATCGGGACGATCCGCCGCGTACGCAATCCCAACTCCTCGACCAACTCGGCCCCCCGCACCTTGCGTCGTCGAAGCCGCCGGCTGCTGGTGCGCCGTTCGGAAGGCGTCTTCCCGGGGGACATCATCGCTTTGAAGTCCTTCTCGTTGCGCCGGAGAATCCCATCCTGTTTTCCGTCCCCAAGAGTACGGAGGTTATGCGACAGACGCCCCAGGATCTGTTCCTTCTGCAGATGTTCGATCAGAGATACCTCCACCGTGCGATCGAAGGGGAGTCTCCCCTCCGCCACCTTCTGCAGAGTGCTCACCGCGGTCTTGAGCCCGAACCCGCAACCGAGCGCGCGTCTCCGGAACCGCCGGCGATGCCGCTCGATCCTCTTCGACACGGCGACCTCCTCTTCGTGAGTGAGCAGGGGGATCGTCCCCATCTGCTTCAGGTAGAGGTAGATGGGATCGTCATTCCAGCCCTCAGTGCCCTCCTCCTGTAACAGTACTTCGAGTTCCCCTGGTCCTCCTTCATCCGTCCCGGAGGGTTCCACGCTATCCGGCTCGACCACATCGTCGGTTCCCTCATCGGCAAACCCTGTCCCGTCAACGCTCGGAAGCGCGAAAGGGCCATCCTCGACGGGATAGGCGTCGTAGCCGGAATCGATTGTGGAAGCCATGAGAGGGGGCATTTTCCCCTCTTTCTGGCTTCCCGACAAGCATTCCTGCGGCTTCATACGGCTTCGCGACTGAGACGCAGGGGGCGGGTAACCTGAGATGAAACTCATACCGGCGAAGCAATGCGCTACGCCGGTATTCATCATCAGAGAGATCCATCGGGGAACCTATCGAATTGATTGCGGAGCCGTATCAGAACACTGCGGAATACGGGGAATCCATACCTTGCACCAGGCCACGAGCACTACACTCCCAAGATTCCCTCCTGCGTCGGGAGTTGGGAAACCCCAACGCCCGGCTTCGGAGCGACGTTACAACCGACGTACCCCTTCGTCTTCGGGGACCCCGCTCATAACCGGCATAACCTTCATCTGTGCGACAGCTGCTTCGTACCTTCATCGGTCAGGAAACAGAGCGCATTCGCATTTTCCCCCACGAACAAGACCAAACCACTCTGGCGAAACGCACGTAACGTCTCCACCGCACGCACCGGATCCGGGAATTCACCGAGCAGACTCCCCATTCTGATGCCGGAATGATCTCCGATGCGCCCCAGGATTTGACGTGACAGTTCATCCATCGGGGGCGTAGTCGCCTCCACTGCCGATGGCAGGATTTTCACGCGGCAAAGCTCCAGCGCATCCCGCCCCTTCTGCGTCAGGTGAAGGACACATATGTCACCCGCCCGTCTGGACGCATTCTCATTCTCTATGTACCCCCGATCACGAAGAGCCGTGACGGCATTCTGCACATCACTCGCCTTCCTCCCAAGCCTCCTTGCAATCCCATTGGGATGCCGGGGGAATCCCTCGACGATCTCCGACATCCGGAGATACTGCAGCACCTCCCGTCTGACGGGATGCGACACGGTAAGGTAGTGCTCGCTCTTCTCGGCACCGGGGAAGAACACTTCCGGATCGGCTGGCTGCTGCTGTTCCTCAGCCTCAGGAGCAGCACTCTCCTCCATCGAAGGCGGCGCCGAAACATCCGCGGGCTCATCGGAAACCGACGGAGTAGCCTCCTCCCGCTCTGGCTCCGGTGATGGGGCACCGCCGCCTCCGTCCACCGGAGCAGGCGACGCAGGTTCTCCACTATCTGACACCACGCTCGCTGCATCCGGTTCTCCCGGATCTGCGAGGGCTAATGGAGAAGGAACATCATCTGGAGGGACAGATGCCGCAGCCGCATGTACGTCCGCACTGATCAGTACTTCCAGCGGCCGCTCTTCATCACCATCACCTCCCGGAGCCGAACCAAACAATGGCTCTTTCTGCACCGGAACGGCAGACTTCCACGCTCCACGTGCGCGAAGACGGGCCAGAAGGACCTTGCACTCTTCCGTGAGGTGGTACGGTCTCCATGTAGTCTCCTTTGTCTCCTGATCAATCTCAATCATCCCTGCCTTCCGAAGACGCTCTATGTGCTCGTTCCCATCTTTCACGTTCCTGATGTCAATGACAGTGCGAAGTTTGCCCGCGTGCCGCGTGAGCGTCGTACTGCCCTCGGCCCGCTCCAGGTATGCAATGATTGCACACTTGGGCGGCTCTTGAAGGAATCCTTCCAGGAGCCGCTCTCGCCGATCGAGACGCGCCTCGGGTGTCTCCTCCTGTGCCGCAACCAGTAGCACTTTTTCGAGAGGCACAGCGGCTGCGGCTGGTGCATGAGAACCCGTTTCCGCAGGAGAGAGGAACTCTTGTTCCTCTGCAATGAGGATCCGAGCCGGCCTCCCGTTCCCGGAGCCCGCACGTAACGACGACAGGCCAAATCCCCTCCTGCCACCGTCCGGGTATGGCGACTCTTTCTCCCCATCGAGAAAACCAACTAATTCCCGGGAACGTTGGGCCATTTGCAGCTTCTTGACTGCCTTCGCCTCGATCTGCCGGATGCGCTCGCGAGTGACCTTGAAGATGTGGCCCACCTCTTCAAGCGTGTAACAGTACCCATCTCCCAGCCCGTAGCGCAGTTTGATGATCTCGCGCTCGCGGTAGCTGAGAGTTTTCAGAACCTCGAAAATCTTGGCGCGTAGCATCTCATTGGATGCCCCGATGAGGGGACTCTCAGTCGAACTGTCGGGGAGCATCTCACCGAAGTGACTGTCGTCACTGTCGCCGACCGGCCGATCGAGACTGATCGGATATCGCGACATCGCGAGCACACGCTGCGTCTCATCGAGTGGCAGCTTCGCACGCTTTGCCACCTCCTCCGTTGTCGGCTCGCGGCCAAGCTCCTGAGCAAGATCCCTGATAACGTTACGGATCATGGACATCGTTTCGACCATATGCACGGGGATGCGGATCGTCCGCGACTGGTCCGCGACGGCCCGCGTGACGGCCTGGCGGATCCACCACGTGGCGTACGTGCAGAACTTGAAGCCACGTTTGTACTCGAATTTTTCGACGCCGCGCATGAGACCGGCATTTCCCTCCTGGATCAAATCCAGAAAACTCATCCCTCGGTTGCGGTACTTCTTGGCAATTGATACCACCAAACGGAGATTGCCTTCCGAGAGCGTGCGCTTGGCCTTCTGGTACTGCGCGTAGATCACCTTGAGATCCCTCACGCGCTTGTGTAGCGACGCGGGGGTCTCCTGCATAGAGTGAAGGATGCTGCGGTACTCCTTGATCCACGGCTCACGTTCCTCCTTCGGACGACCGGTCTTCCGGTGCTCCATGATACGATCGGAGAGCTCGTCCACGCGACGACTCGACTCCTCCAATGCCTTCATCATCTGTTCGATCCGCGGGGTGCGGAGACCGAGCTCTTCGATCAGTCGGACGACTTTTCCGCGTCCGCGTGCCAATCTCTTCCGGACATTGTGACGCTCCTCCCTCTCTACCTTCATCTTTCTGCCCCCCTTTTCCTTCAGCTTGCGTATGGCAAGCTCGTAATTCTGCCGATTGCGTTTGAGGAGTATCTCCAGCGTCTGGAGGTTGCGCGGCATCCGCGCGAGGATCTGCTTCTTCTCCAGATGATTGATCTCGGAAACCTGGAGAGTGCGGTCGAAGGGGAGATCCCCTTCCTGTACGCGCCGGAGCACTTTGAACGCCGTCTGCGCGACGTAGCCACTCCCGAGCAACCTCCGGCGAAAACGCCCGCGAGTCTCTTCAATGGTTCTCGCAGCACTGATTTCCTCCTTCCGCGTCAGCAGCGGGAACTCCCCCATCTGGGTCAGGTACGTGCGGATGGGATCGTCGCCCCACTTGTCGCCCTCATCCGGCATGAGTACCTCCGGAGTCACCCCGTCATCTGCATCACTGTCATCATCGTCTTCATCATCGTCCACAACATCACCATTACCCCACCCCTCCACTTCTGACATCCCCTCCCGGTCGGAATCATCCAGGAGCTCACCGAAGGGGTTCTTCTCTCCTTCGTCTTCATCTGCCGGCAAATAATCGTCATCGATTTCAACCATGAGTGGGGCATTGTTCTGCATTCTGAGCCATCTGGCAAGGCTCAGGGGAATGCGATCGCTCAGCGGGGAGGTTCTGGTATGCTCATGTTCCATGAAAGCGCTCTCCACGGACCAGATACGCAAAGCCTACCTCGACTTCTTCCAGTCGAAGGGCCACGCCGTGATCCCCGGCGCGCCGCTCGTGCCGGAGAATGACCCGACGGTGCTCTTCACGACCGCCGGCATGCACCCGCTCGTACCGTACCTGCTCGGAGAACGGCATCCGGCGGGGAAGAGACTCTGCGACGTGCAACGCTGCGTCCGCACACAGGACATCGACGAGGTGGGTGATGCGAGCCACTTCACCTGCTTTGAAATGCTCGGCAATTGGAGCCTCGGCGACTACTTCAAGGAGGGCGCAATACAGATGAGCTTCGAGTTCCTCACGAAGGTGTTGGAAATCCCGCTCGAGAAATTCGCCGTCACGTGCTTCGAGGGAGACACTGACGCGCCGAAGGATGAGGAATCGGCGAAGGTCTGGGAGCGACTCGGCGTGCCGCGCGAACGGATCGGCTTCCTCCCGAAGAAGAACAACTGGTGGGGCCCCGCCGGCCAGACCGGCCCCTGCGGCCCGGATACGGAGATGTTCTTTTGGGTCGGCAAATCCGACCTGCCGCCTACGGGGAGCAATCCCGCGAATGACGAAGCGAACTGGCTCGAGATCTGGAACGACGTCTTCATGCAGTACAACAAGACGAAGGATGGAACGTTCGAGCCCTTGAAACAGCAGAATGTGGATACCGGCATGGGACTGGAACGGACCGCCGCCGTCCTGCAAGGCGTCAAGAGCAACTACGATACGGATCGGATGGCACCCATTCTGCGAGCGGTATTCCCCGATCGGGAGCTGCTCGATGAGACGGAACTCGGTCGCATCCTCCTGCGACACACGCGGATCGTCACCGACCACCTGCGCGCCGCCACGTTCATCATCGCGGACGGCATCGCGCCCTCCAATGTCGAGCAGGGATACATCCTTCGCCGGCTCATCCGGCGTGCCATCCGTTCGCTCAGGCGACTCTACATCGAACGTCATCCCGATTTCGACACGCGGCTCTACTGCTCCCCTATCGCGCGCGTCGTGATCGCGGAATTCGGCTCCGCCTACCCTCATCTGCGAGCGAAGGAGCGGGAGATCGTCGAAGCCCTCGACCGCGAGGAGCAGCAGTTCAAGCGCACGCTGCAGGAAGGGCTCAAACATTTCGAGCGAGCCCTTACCCAGGCCAAAGGTTCCATCGATGGTCTCGCAGCCTTCCACCTCTACGACACGTACGGCTTCCCGCTGGAGCTGACGAAGGAAATGGCAGCGGAAAGAGAATTGAAAGTGGACGAAGATGGGTTCAAGAAGGCATTCGAAGAGCATCAGAAACTCTCACGGGCCGGGGCTGAGCAGAAATTCAAGGGCGGGCTGCAGGATCACTCCGGCGAAACAACGAAGCTCCACACGACCACGCACCTCCTCAACGCGGCGCTGAAGAAAGTCCTCGGAGAACACGTGCAACAGAAGGGCTCGAACATCACGGCGGAACGGCTGCGTTTCGACTTCAACCATCCGGAGAAGATGACGCCGGAACAGCTCAAGCGGGTGGAGGAGCTGGTGAACGAGGCCATCAAGAAGGACCTGCCTGTCTCCTACCACGTGACGACCGTGGACGGCGCGAAAGCGGAGGGAGCCGTAGGCGTCTTCGATGCGCGGTACGGCGCGGAGGTGAAGGTCTACGTCGTCGGACCGCGTCACGGTGAGCCTGCCGAACCGTTCAGTAAAGAGATCTGCGGCGGGCCGCACGTGGCACGCACCGGGATGATCGGCGGCTTCAAGATACAGAAGGAGGAGAGCTCGTCGGCGGGTGTTCGAAGAATTAAAGCCGTGGTGAGCGGCGGGCCGGCAGAGATCGAGATTGCGAAGGAGCAACGGTCGTAGTACGTTTCGTGCATGTCGATCAACGTCCCCCTCAAGCCTGAATTAAAAGATGTGAATCCTGAGCAGGTCGAAGGACTCCGTGCGGCGATTCGGAAAACCGCGGAAGAAGCCCACGACCGGCACGGAAGACTCCTCGATGACAGCGTCGTGAGAGAGACCATGACACGGTAACGTCATCCCGAGCTTGCCGAGGGGTGGATTCATCGGGCCATTGTTCGACGGGCCCACCATGACGTTTTCATTCCTGCCTTTTCCGCCTTTCCTGCCCTTCCTGCCCTCCCTACAATCCTCCCGTGCTCCGAAAGGCCATCCTTCTGACCGGCGCTCTCTTCCTTCTCCTGCCCGCTTCCGCCTGGGCGATGCAGTCGACCGTGTGGGACTTCACGAGGAAGCAGGTCCCCGGCGACTGGTTGGTGACGGGGTGGTCCTCCGTGACGCCGACGGATCAGGGACTGCACATCCAACCCGACACCGATGGAAATATGGTGCGCCAGATAGATCTCCCGTACCCGGTGGATACCATCCGCATCATCGTGACCTCACGGACGAACGCAGAGAGCACGTTCCTCTGGCATAGGAGGAACTCTCCCGAAGGGGAATTGATCCAGCTGCCGATCGGGATCGGAACCGGAGACGAGAGCGTGATCACCGAGGATCTCCGGCGCTACCCGGAGTGGGATCCACGCGCAGAAGGCATCGGCATCGGACTGCCGAAGGGAGCGGATGTGACGATCATACGCATCGAACTCATCTCGTGGAGCCCCGCGGAGAAGCTCGCGGCGGCGTGGAAGTCTTTCTGGACCTTCGACTCATTCAACGCGACCACCATCAACTTTCTGTGGGGGCCGATTCTAAACTTCTCGCCCCTGAACGTAGGTACCTTCGCCTACCAGCCGCCGCGGGGATGGTCCGCAAACAGGCTCTTCTACGCCCTGCTGATCGTGGCGGGAGCCGTCGCGATGGCACGGTGGATCATGCAGAGGAGAACGGGAAGACGGGCAGGATCACGGGCTCTTCGCCTCTTCCTCTCCTGCACTCTGGGGCTCTGGATCTTCTACGACGTACGGATGGGCGCGGAATTCCTGCGCAATGCGACCGGAGACATTCGGAACTACGTTTTCGCAGCACCGGGATCGAAAGTCCTTGGAGGCTACGGGAACTTCTATGACGCAATCCAGCAGAGCCTTCCGCTCCTCCGCACGCAAGACACGTACGTCGCGATCCTCCCCGAGAGGGCATCCCTCCTCGGCAGAATGCAGTACCTCACGTACCCCAGCTTGCCAGCGCAGACGGAAAACTACTTGAAAGAGAGGGTGTGGTTCGTCTACCGGCGTCCCGATATTCTTGTGCAGGATGGCTCCCTGCAATCCAGGGACGGAACGGTATTGGCGAAGGGCGGTTCCATCGTGAAGCGCTTCGACGAGTCTTCATTCATCTTCATGATCCCTTGATCCCACTCGCCTTCCTCATCGGCATCGCGCTGCCCACAGTCTGCGGCTGGCTCCTCCTGCGTCTGCTCGAGGGGAAGACTCCCGTGCTGCTCCGCATGGAACGCTGGGCTCTCGGCTTCCTCGCCGGGCTCATGCTCACGATGTCCGCCACGTTCCTCGGAGCCGTGGCCGGTCTCCCGCTCTCACTCCCGCTCTTCCTGGGCGTGCAGATCGTCCTCGTCCTTGCACTCATCGCAGGCTGCAAACTCTCTTTCGGAATCTGGTTCCCCTCCGCCCCCCCTTCATCCCTTCCGCCTTCCGGTCGCGTCCCCCGATGGGCCGCCGTCCTCCTGATGCTCCTCGGAGTGTGGACGGCTGCGAAGATCTGCGTGGGCGGAGTCCTGCTCGTCTCCACGCCCCCGCGCTTTGACGACACGGTGAAGAACTGGAACCTGCGCGGCAAGATCTTCTTCACCACGCACGCACTCGACACCTCCGTGGCCCCGGAAGAGCAGGATATCCTCGGGGGACTGCGCAGTTATCCGCCGGGAGTTTCGCTGGCGAAAACGTGGCTCTCCCTCCTCGCCGGGCAGTGGAATGAAGGTCTGGCGAATTCCATCCATATCGTGTGGTTCTTCACGGTCCTCCTGCTCCTCTACTCGCTGCTGCGGCGCTGCGTCACCACTCCATGGGCACTCTTCGGCGTGTACCTCCTCACGAGTTTGCCGCTCTTCATGATCCACGGCGTGTCCGCCTACGCCGACGTCTTCCTCTCTGCACACGTCCTGGCAGCCGTCGGGCTCCTCTTCCTCGCCGTTCGCGAAGAGGACGCCGCACGTCGAAGGACATTCCTCCGACTCGACGCGTTGATGCTTGCGCTCCTCCCTCTCACGAAGAACGAAGGTCTCGTGCTCTACCTGCCGATCCTCCTCATGCTCCTCATGGGCTGCCTCTTCTTCCTGCAGCGGAGACAGCGACTCTCCACACGGGAGCTGTGTCTGAACATCCTCGGATTTGCAGGGACGATCGCCGTTCTCGCGCTCCCGTGGCTCGCCTACAAGTGGCTCAACGGATTCACCTTCGGGAACGCAAAAGCCCTCACAGGCCTTGCGGTTTCCTGGAATCCGCTGGCCCTCCAGGCCATCGCCGTGATGCTCTTCTTCGAGGGGAGCTGGCTGCTCATGGTCCCGCTCCTCGCCCTCCTGCTCCTCTTCGGACGGAGAATCGCCTTCACTCAGCCGCTCCTCGTCCTCACCTTCTTCCTCTGCGGAGCTTTCCTCGTCCAGATCCTCCTCTTCACCGTGACAGCTCTCGCGAATGAGGCTCTCTACCAGACGGGGTTCGGTCGGGGGTTGATCCACCTGATGCCGGTCGCTGTCCTTCTCCTCACCATCCTTGCGCATTGGCTGTTGAGTCCGGAGAAAGAGTAACAGAATATCAGAATAACAGGGTTTGCCGAGCGGGGTTGAGACCCGTTCAAAGATTTCCTGTTATTCTGTTACTCAGTTATTCTCGTACTCCTTCAGCGGAACAGGTATGGAACACGACTCGGAAGAACGCTACGCTACCGCCATGCCCTCCTACTGCGCCTTCCTCGGACACCAGCCTCACATTTCCATCGCGGAACTCTCCGCTGCCATCCCGGATTTCCGGATGAAGAAGGTCCTCGGCAGTTCCGTGCTCCTCTTCGAGAGCAAAAGCGACATCAAGACGGCGGAATTGAACACGCTCGGCGGCACCGTGGCCATCGCGCGGAAGATTGAGCCGGACGTCACGACGCTGGACGACGTGCCGGATACGCTCTGGAAGGAGGTGAAGGGTGTGACGGGCAAGATCACCTTCGGTCTCCGCGCATACAACGTGCCACCTGCGCGGGTCCATGACCTCTACCGCCGCTGCAAGGGCGCATTGAAGGACCACGGCCGCGCGTCGCGCTACGTGGGCACCGAACGGACACCGGCCGCGTCCGTCCTCCTGCAGGACACGGGCCTCCTCGACGGCTCACATGGATGCGAGATCGTGCTGCTGCGTGACGACGACACGCTCTGGATCGGCCGGACGGTGGCCGCACAGGATGTGAACGCCTATGCCAAGCGCGACATGGGCAAGCCCGTCCGCGACACGCGCATCGGACTCCTCCCGCCGAAACTCGCACAGATCCTCCTCAATTTCGGACACTGGCTGGCGCGCGGGACCGTCGGCAACGCCGCCTCCCTCACTGTCTTCGATCCCTTCTGCGGCACCGGCGTCATCCCGATGGAATGCTTGCTCCGCCGCTGGAACGTGCTCGCCTGCGACCTGTCGCTGAAGGCCGCGAACGGTTGCGAGAAGAATCTCGATTGGATCCGCAAGGAGCACGACATCCTGAAGAAGGACGTCTGGAGCGAGGTGTGGAAGCAGGACGCACGCAAGCCGTTCGAGCTGAAGAAGAAGCCTGATGTGATCGTGACGGAATCGACGCTGGGCCCCACTCTGGAGAAGCCCGCAGCACTCCGCCTCGCGCAGACGCTCAAGGCCGAGGGCGAGGAGCTGCAGGAGGAATTCCTCCGCAATGTCGCCGCCACGCTCCCCGGCGTGCCGGTGGCCGCCATGTGGCCCGTATGGTTCACGAGCAAGGGGACCGTACGCCTCGAGAAAGTCTGGGACCGTCTCCACACGCTCGGCTTCCGCGTGGCCATCCCCGCCGCCGTGGATCTGGAGATCACCGGCCGCCCGACGCTCCTCTACCGCCGCCCCGGTCAGTACGTGGGCCGCGAGATCATCCTGCTGCAGCAGTCGAAGAAGTGATGCCGTGAGAGCATGCGAGGGATCTCAACCATTGACTTTTTCTTGTAATAAATCAAAATGCTTTCCCCGTGTCTCCGTACAAACCTCGCACCGGCCCCGAGTATGATCCTGCCCCCAAGGTACGGGCAATCGCTCTGAAGAACTCGACGACAGACAGAGGAGACCTCCCCTTGGGAATCGGACAGGCTTTCACGATCCTCGCCGAACAGGGAGCAGAAATCATCGGATCCGGGACAACCAGGAAGATTGAGGGCGGCCGCGAGGTGATGTATCTCACCATCGTCCTCCGCTCCGACGAACGGACGTTCCGAACGGCGTTATCGCGCATGCAGCAGAGCGTCCGCACGTCCCTGGGCATTCAGGAAATCAATTTGCATGAGGTCATGGGACGCTACAGTGCGGATGTGAAGGACATGACGCCGGAGGAGAAGACAACCCTTCGTGGGAGACCCCATCGAGCGAGTCTCGTGGAGCGGGCGATCGTCTTCTGCTCGACTCGCACCAAGAATGACGTTCAGAAACTCTTGCAGGGAGAATGGGGAATCAAAATCACACGGGTGCACGAAATGCGCCGTCCTGAGCGTGTGTATGAGGGAGATCGCCTCTTGGGAGACTTCGGCTTGTGGAATATCAAAGTGCAAGACCTCACACGTGAACAACGAGCCGCCCTGGAAGACATCTTGAACATGGAGCCGGAGTTGCACTGGCAAATGGGCTCCAAGACGACCGTGCTGAAGGATGGCAACATCGTGACGCTCGACCGTCTGGACCGGAACCTGGTGGATACATGCGGAGAGAGGCTCCTGCAGCGGGATTTCGGACCGCAGGGGACCGTCATCAAGACGCACGGTTCGGTGCAGAGCACGTAGGTGACGCTCCCTGCGCTTCCCTGTGCCGGGAAAGCACAACACAATATTGTCGGCATCCAAACCTGAACCGGGAGAGGAGTACGATAGGGACTCCTTCCCCCCTCCCTATGGGAACACTGAAAGAGTTCCGGGACTTCGCGATGCGCGGCAACGTCCTCGACATGGCTGTGGGCGTCATCATCGGCGCGGCCTTCGGCAAGATCGTGACCTCGCTCGTGAATGACATCCTGATGCCCACGCTCGGCATCGTGCTGGGCAAGGTCGATTTCTCCACCCTCACGCTCGGCATCGGCAGCGCGACGATCAAGTACGGCGCGTTCCTGCAGTCCGTCGTGGACTTCGTGATCGTCGCCTTCTGCATCTTCCTCATGATCAAACAGGTGAGCCGCTTCCTGAAGAAGCCGGAACCTGTCCCGGCGGGGCCGACGACGACGGAGAAGCTCCTCACGGAGATCCGCGACGAGCTGAAGACGAAGTAATCGCTAGCGATTCAATTCGAGAGCGACGGCAATGATTTTGGCTGCCTCCGCACGATTGATCGGTTCGTCGGGGCGGAACGTATGGAGCGCGTTCCCGCTCGCATCTTTGTCGCCGCTGATGAGCCCGTAGAAAGCCGCGGTGGCGATGGCGAAGGCATTCGGGTGATTCGCAGGAACATCGGAGAAAGCCGGAGGCTGTTGCGCGAGCGGTATGTCCAGCGCTTCGAGGATCGTCTGGATCACGGCACCGCGGGTTGCGGGCTCCGTCACGTCCAAATCAGGCGAGAAGACCGAGAGCTGCATCGCCTCGGCCTTGGCAACGTACGCAGAAGCCCACGTGCTCTGCGCGGACGTATTGCGCGGCGGCGGGACTCCCTGGAGATCCGCATCCGACGCCTCGAGAGCCATCTTGAGCACTTCCGCGAACGTCACCGGATTCTGGACGCCGAACTCCCCCGTCGGCTCCCCCTCCTCATCCCTGTATCCCACGGCAATCTCCTCCGTGACGACGTACTCCACGAAGGGGCTGTACCACGCATCGAGCGGAACGTCGCGGTAGAGCACGACCTGCCCACCGACCATCGCCACGAACCTGTTCCTGCGCTGCCCCATCTCCGTGAGACTGACGTCGCTGCCGACCTGCGATCCCACGGACAGAGCGGGCTCGGTCGCCGCCTCATGGGTCGCACTGTCCGGCGATGAAACGACCGCCCGCCCCTGAATCCTCTCGAGTGCCGCCTGGATGCGCGCTGCCGTATCGCCCCCTCTCCCCCCGCCCGTACTCTGTGACGTGGTCGTGGATGTGGAAGGAGTGGATGTGGAACCTCCTGTCGTTTCCGTCTCTCCGAAGAGTCCGAACGTGGAGAAGTGCGTAGTCGTACACGTGACCGTATTGGCCGCAGTATCCACGGTGCAGCTGTCCAGAGCGCTCCAGGCACTGCCATCCCACCGGTACATCCAGAGCGATGATTCATCGTATCCGCTCACCTGCGCATCCGTGTACGCCATGGTGACGGTGATGGGTTCGAGGAAGCTCGACACCAGCGTGGAGCCGCTGACGGCGCGGAAATCGAACGTGAGGTCCCCGACGACGGAAACACCCGAGGGCGTGGATGTCGCTGCGATCACGACGTCTGTATCCAGCTTCTTGATCTGGAGGGTGAAGGAATTGGTGGAAGCGTCCGCGGGAACGGTGAGAGAGGCACCCGATCCGCCGCCCGTCATGGAGAGACTCCCGCCGCCCGTGGCAATCGCGCTCCCCGTCTGGGATTTCACATCGGCGGAATTGGTGCAGCCGGTGGTGGTGAAACGAGTCAGGGAACCCGTCGCCGAATAGCCGGAGGCATCCGTGGAGAGAGGATATGCATAGTAGGACGTACAGGCCGTCAGACCGGTGAGTTCCACCTCATGTGCGGAGAGGCGGGTTTCCGTGTTCGTCTCGTCCGTCAGGGTGCCGGGGACGGATGTGAGACCCCAGAGCAGCCGCGTACTGGCGGCTTCGTCCGTGTTCCATGCGATCGTGGCGCTGGAGGACGTGGCGTCCGTCTCAATGTCCGTGATCGACGGCCCCGATGTGTCGAGCATGTAACTGATCGCTTCATTCGTTGCGACCGTGTCCGCATTCGTGCCGTCGGTGCAGGCGATGTACACGGTCTTCGCTCCGTTCGCCCCGAGGTCTGGCGTGGTACAGGACTGCGACGTGGTGCCTCCACCCGTGCAGGTGACGCTCATGTCGCCGTAGGCCTGATCCGTCAGGGAGACCCTGCAGGTGGCGTTCTCGTCCGTCGTGAAGGTGATCGTCTGCGTGACATCCGTGATGGTGGATGTGGAGGCCGGACTGAAACCGGAGGGGGCAGGAGGGGAAGAATCAGTATTCAACGTGAACGTGAGCGCCTCGTTCGTATCCGCGGTATCCCTCGCGCCGGAAGAATCCTTGCACGCGATGTACACGGTCTTCGCGCCGTCCGCACCGAGGTCCGGAGCCGTGCAGGACATGCTCTGGGTGCCGTCACCCGAGCAATCCGTCGTCATGTCGTTGTAGGCCTGATCCGTGAGGGAGATCTTGCAGTCGCCGTTCTCGTTGAGGGAGAACGTGATCGTCGGTGTGGCGTCGGCGATGGTGGAGGCGGAGGCGGGATTGAAGGAGGAAGGAACGGGCGGAGTGGCGCTGATCGTGACGGTCCGTGATGCGATGGTCGTGTCGACGCCGAGCGTGTCCCTGAGCGTGACGTTGTACGTATAGGTGCCATCGGCGATGCCGGTGAACGTGTGCGACGCCGAGTAGTTGGTGGTGCGAAAGACGGAGAGTTCATCCGCCTCCCCGTCGACGTACAGGTACTCGCCGCGATCGTCGAACGACACTCCCTCGGCCTGCGTCATGGCCGCAACGCTCATCGTCCGTACGACGCTGCAGCTCGACGGATTGGAGATATCCACCGTGATGACATTTTCGCTCTCCTGACTGAGGAGGTAGAGGTAGCCCGTCGAAGCCTCGTAATCGAGATCCGCGATATCCGTCGCAATGCCGGAGAGCAGCACAGGGGCATTGCAGATCTCCGTCACCGCACCGCTGCCGTTACCGAGATGGATGGAGTAGATCTTCATGGGCGAGATTTCTTTCACCGCGTAGTACACATCATGGACGGAGTCGTACGCGACGCCCTCCAAACCGGAGTTCCCCTGATCCCCGAGCGCCACGCCGTTCACGTACAGAGGGAACGTGTCGGTGGTGTCGAAAGTGGTGGTCGAAGGCCCGATGGTGACCCGGTAGAGGCGGGAGACGCGCTCCGTGGAGATCATGAACGTATGGTTGTACCCACCTTCGGTTGCAGCGCTGCTGAGCCACTCCAGCCCTTCGGAATCGGCGCCGGGGGATGTGCAATTGGCACCGGTACACGTGATGGAACGGATGAGCGCTCCGGTCAGGGTCAGTTCATCGATGGTGGGGGGATCGTTGTGGACGACGAAGAGTGTGTTTGATGCGGGAGCGTACGTCACACCGGATGTATTGGAAATGAGCGAGAGATTGGTGACGGCCTGCGTCTGAACGAGGTTGTCGGTGTTGTAGTCACCCGTCCGTCGTGCCGTGCTGGATGTCTGCACGGTCTCCTCTCCCTGCAGGAGATTGAAGGTGAAGAGAGAACCGGACTGCACGGTGGAACCGACGGAGATCGTGAGAGAACTCCCCGTGAACGTCGCAGTATCGGCGGGCGTCGCGCCGTTGTACGTCATCATCGTGTACGGAGTGGCGCTCACCGCATCCGTGGAAGAACCGGTTCCCGCGGCATTGACCGCACTCACCCGGAAATCATAGGCAGTCGCGTTCGTGAGACTCGTGACGAAGGTGGTTGTCTCGGTGGATGCGGCGTGTGCGAACGTGGAGTACGAACCCGCACTGTGCTCTTTGTACTCGATCTTGTAGTCCGTCACAGCCTGGTCCGTCGCCGTTGGTGCAGTCCACGCGAGCTTCACGCGTCCGTCGTAAGGCGTGGCGGCGAGACCGGTCGGCACATTGGGGATGGAAGGGGCATTGTAGGCAGCCAGCACCTCCGAGGACGTCAGGACGCGCGTGTAGAGGCTGAATTCGTCGAAGATGCCGTTGGAACCCTCCGCGTAGGTCCCCGAGGCATCATTGAAATTCCCGAGAAAGAGGTTGCCGCGCAGGGTGAAATCCGACGTCATGCTGGCGGTCCCTTTCGAGACGCCGTTCACGTAGAACGTCACCACATCGGTGCTCGCGTCCCCGACGATGGCAAGGTGATACCACGTGTTGAGCGTAACAGCCACCGCGCTGTTCACCTCCGTGAGAGCCCCGACGCGAAATCGCCAGGTATTGGCCCTGCAGCGCACGTACCAGCGGGTCCCCGTCGTCCCGATATCTCCGGTCCCGAACACGTGATTATCCGTCCCGCTCGGGCAGGCGACGGATTCCTGCACCCAGAACATGGCGGAGAAGGACTGCGTGCGCGGGGAGGCGCCGCTCCCCCACTTGAGATCGATGTAGTCCGCCGTGCGGTCGAACGACGCGCCGTAGGAACCGACTTTCGCCGTCGCGCTGTAGGCGGCGTTCCCCGTAAACGCGCTGTCGTACACGGAACCGCCGGACCCGCTGTTGAGGATCCCCGCATCATTCTCGAGATGGAGATTGATCATGCTGGAAACCGTATTGAGGGTGTAGGTCAGATTCTCGTTCGTGTCCGCCGTATCCGCATTGGTGCCGTCGGTGCAGGCGATGTAGACGTTCTTCGCCCCGTCCGCGCCGAGATCCGACGAAGTGCAGGCCTGCGACGTCGAACCTGCGCCCCTGCAGGCAACGCTCATGTCGCCGTAGGCCTGATCCGTGAGAGACACCCTGCACGTGGCGTTCTCGTCGGTGGTGAAAGCGATCGTCTGCGTGGGATCCCCGATGACACTCACGGAAGCCGGACTGAAACCGGAGGGAGCCGGCGGAGTGGTATCGGCCAGCGTCAGGGTGTACGACAAATGTTCATTCGTACCCGCCGTATCCGCATTCGTGCCGTCGGTGCAGGCGATGTACACGGTCTTCGCGCCGTTCGCTCCAAGGTCGGGCGTGGTGCAGGATTGCGAAGTGGTACCGGCGCCGTCACAAGCGACTGACATGTCGGCGTACGCCTGGTCCGTGAGCGACACCCTGCAGGTAGCTTCCTCGTCAGTCGTGAACGTGATCGTTTGCGTGGGGTCCGAAATGGCAGAGGTGGAGGCTGGGTCAAAGGAAGAGGGAACGGGAGGAGCGACATCCGTATCGCCGAAAGCGAAGTACAGAACCTGCCGCGATGTGGCATCGGCCGTCGTGTTGTTCACGGTGAAACCGTCCGCGTCGTTGGACACGAAATCCATCTCCGCGTTCAGCGTCGGCGTGCCCTCCGTCCACATCTTCAGACAGGCCGTCCTGTCGAGATCGGAATCCGCGACCGCCGTGAGACCGTTCGCCACGCCGGACCACATGCTGCCCTGTTCCGCCGCGCTGACGCCGATGCCGAAGGAGAGGCGCGAGGGCGTCGTCGCGACGAGGGACGCGCCGGTATTGGAGCTCTGGAACAGCACTCCGTCGGGCTGGAAGCCCACCCCGGTCACGGACTGGTTGCCGGTCGTCGTGGCCTGGTTGAAGCTCCCCGTCTTGTACTGCCCGCCCTTCAAGGCGATGTAATTGAGGTATACGGCATTCGCGGCTGCAACAGAAAACGTCAGCGTGAAGCCGTCGGCATCCATGGATTTGATGGTCGACGTCCGTACCACCGCGCCTGTCTTGTCGACGCTGTTCTCCGCCGAATCCGTGCGCTGGTACATCCAGTTGCCGGCCGCCTCGTCGGATGCGCGGGTGGTCGTGCGGTTGACCTGCTGCGACGTGCCGACGATGAAGCCCATGTTAAACGAAGGATTCTTGGAATTGCCGACTGCGATGGGCGTCGTCGTGACGGCGTTGTCGAAGAGAATCAACGCATCCGGCTGGAATCCGACACCCGTCACGGCCTTGTCGCCCGCGGACGTGGGGGCCGTGAAACTCCCGACATCGACATTCGTCAGGTCGTCACCTGCCAGCGCGATGTAGTTCACGATCCTCTGTGAGGCATCGCACGTCGTCCAGTTGATCGTGAACCCGTCGGCACCCATGGTGACGAAACTCGCCTCAGCGACCACGGTGGGCGTGGCGTTGTTCGGCGTGATGTGCGTGATGACCAGCGCGTTCGAAAACCGCTTGCTCCCGTGGTTCAGGGCATTGTCGAGCACGGCGTCCGCGATGACGGCCCCGCTCGCCGCGGACACCGCAGCCCCGAAAAATTCCTGCGCGCCGGTAGTGGTCCCGTCCGCTGTGAGCCCGTTCCCGAAGAACATGACCAGCTTCGGCTGAAACCCGACACCCGTGACGGATTGGTTCCCGGTCGTGGAAGCCGGTTTGGCGAAACTGCCGTACTTCACCAGCATGCCAGTCCCCGTCGCATACACCGGCACGGGCACACCCGCCAGCAACAGAGACAGTGTGAGAAGTACCGACGTTGCCCGACCAATGTGATCCCGATGCCGCATTGTGCCTTATGCTAGCGGAAATCTTTACATATCCCGTCAAAAATGATCTTGTCGGCGGGACAGGAATGACGGCAAACGCGCACGGCAGGAAAGCTCCTTCATGTCTGCGCTCTCCGCCTCATGATGAAGAGCCACGCGTACCCCGCGACGTAGAGTCCCAGGACGACGAACGGGCCCGGTTCGATCGTCCCGCGGTAGAAGTAGCTGATGAGTCCGACGTGCAGCGCCGCGAAGACGAACGCGACGTGCGTGATCCGCTGCACATTCTTCCACGACCGGTAGCCCATCGTGCGCACCGCCCACACCGTGGATGTGAGGAAGACGGGAAGCAGAATGAGGAAGGCGACGGAGCCGAAGACCATGGCGTACCGTGTGGAGAAAGCCATGGCGAGCAGGGCTGCCGGATCGCCGAAGACACCGCTTCGAATGAACTGACCGGCTGCATGAGAGCAGAGAACGAGGAACGCGAACACACCGGCATGCTTGCGCAGCGGCAGGAGGAGATCGAAGAGGCGGACGCGCGAGAAGAGTTTGTGCAGGAGACTGATGAAGATGACGAAGATGAGGAGGATCCACGTGAGGTTGCCAGTTCCACGGATCGCCTCGCTCCAGTTCATCGCGGTGCCGCCGCTCCCGACGAAGATGAAGATCCACCAGACGGTGACGACGGCCCCGAAGAGCCAGCGCGTATTGCGGACGTTGAGGAGGGTTTGGAGGGACATGGGAAAACGATACACAATCCAGCAGTGTGCCGGACACTCGAACACGGAAACTTCAAGCCGCGTTGTGTTCCGACTCCCCGACACCGTCGCTCGCGAGCGACGTGTCCCCGTAGCGCCGAAGATCCTTGCGGCGCTGGTACTCCGTCACGGTATTGGCGATCTGTGCGGCTACATGGTCCGCACGACCGATGTACGTGAGGAAGAGGTCCTGCCCGATACCGCTCTTCAGGTGAAAGCGCAGCGTTCCGAACGGGAGGAGATTCCAGAACTGCGTCTCCGTGGAGACACTCGCAAAGTTCTCCATGTTGATCGGCGTGATGCGCTGGCGGAAGAGGGATGACTGGTCGACGAGCACCACCTTGTCGGTCGTGACGAATGCGAAGTCGTACCGCCAGTCGATGAAGGATCGAAGCAACGAAGGGAAGACCGCAACGAACCACACAAGAATGCCCGCGAGAATCGCGATCCACCCGGTCAGGCCTGCGAACCACACACCTGTGACGACGGCGATGATGAGGATCGTGAAGATGACTGGCATCAGCGTCCCGAGGAAGAACCTGAACCAGTGGTACCGGACCATGAGAACCTCCCGCTCCCCCTCGTAGAGGAAGTCCCGCTTCAGCCGTTCCGTATCCGTCTCCAGTGCAAAGATGCGCATTGGCGCATTCTAGCACATTCAACACACAGGAACGGCTATTTTGCCAGCGTCCCGATGCGCAGCGTCGCGAGCGTGTCGATGGCCTTCTGGAACGTGCCGTGCTTGCGCGTGAAGGGATCGGTACCGTCCTTGCCGCACAGAGCGATGATCTTGTCGGGGCCACCCGGATGCTTGGAAGTGAAAGCGGACACGTCGTACACGTTATCCCCCACGACCGTGTAACAGTCTTGCGCGGAGGCATGCTTCGCCACGTCCTCCATCGTGAGCACGGGGAGAGAGGCGGAAGAGGATGAACCGGCGGAGACAGTAGGGTTCGCAGGCTTCGAACACCCCGTCAGCGCGAGCAGCATGAGGACGGATCCGAGAGAGAGCAGTGCAGTCTTGTTCATGGGGAATGGGAAAGAGAAGACAGTGTGACCAATCAAGCGCACAAGGGCAAGGTACGGTTCTCCTTCGCCAGACGAGAGATCCTTACTTCGCGAGCTCTTTTGCCAAAGCAATAATTTTGGCCACTTCCGCACGGTTGATCGGATCGTCGGGACGGAAGCGGTTCGTGCGGACTCCCGATGCATCTTTGTCCCCCTCCACGAGGCCGAAGAAAGTGGCGGAGGCGATGGCGGCAGAGTAGGGATGGTCCGCCGGAACGTCCTCGTACGTCGCCTGCGTCTTGCCGATCGTGATACCCATCGTCTCCAGGATCGTCTGAATCACGGCTCCGCGTGTCGCGGACAAGGTGACGTCCAGATCGGGTGAGAAGACCGAGAGCGGCAGGGCCTCCGCCTTGGCAACGTACGCGGATGCCCACGTGTCCGCCGCGGAGGTGTTGCGGGGCGGTGGGACGCCTGTGAGATCCGAGCCTGCAGCTTCGAGAGCCATCTTCAGCATCTCCGCGTAGGTGACGGGATTCTCGACGCCGAATTCCCCTTTCGGATTGCCCGCTTCATCCCGGTAGCCCTCCGCGATCTTCTCCTCGATGACATAGGAAACGTACGGCGCGTACCAAGCCGTAAGAGGGACATCCGCGTAGAGCACGGGCGTCTCATCCACCAGGACGTAGAGCCTGTCCCGTCGTGCGGCGATGCGGTCCAGCGGTGGGGCGGCTGACTTGAGTTGTTGTGTCTCCGGTCGTTCCTGCTCCGCCAGCCGTTCTGTTCGTCGCTGCGTGTTCGCCTCCTTCTCCGCGAGGAGTGCTGCCTCATCGGCGAGGAGGGCCGCTTGCTCTTCGGCGAGGTGCTTCTCCTCCAAAGCCAGTGCCTGTGCCATCCGCTCCTCACGGTGCTGCGCGAATTTCTTCTTGTACTCGTCCTTCAGCTGCTCGATCCGGGCGATCTCCGACTTCCGCTCAGCGATGCGTTCAGCAATGCGTTTCTCGCGCTCGGCGGCGGCGAGCACCTCGTCGGCGTTGCGGATGGCGTCCAATTCCTCCCTTTCCGCCAGCCGCTGCTCACGCTGCTTTGCATTCTCCTCCTGCTCCGCGAGGAGGGCCGCTTCATCGGCGAGGAGATTGGCCTGCTCCGCAGCTAGCTTCTGCTCCTCCTCGGCCACGGCACGCGCCATCCGCTCTTCACGATGCTGCGCGAATTTCTTCGCATATTCCTCCCTCGTCTGCTCGATCGTAGCGATGGCCGTCTTCCGTGCGGCGATGCGCTCGGTGATGCGATTCTCGCGCTCGGCGGCGGCGATCTCATCCCATAATCCTCCTGCCTGATGCTGCCTCGTCCCGTCAAATTGTTTGCCCTCCTCCTGTGTCTTCGCGAACCGAGTGGCGATGTTCCGCTCGGCGGTGGTGATGCGCTGGGACATGCTCTCCTCACTCCCACGTCTCCCGCCCCCGCTCCCCCCGGTACTTTCGCTTCCTCCACCCGCGTCGCTCGAGGAAGAAGATGTGGAAGACGAAGATGAAGAAGCGGCGCCCACCGTCTGCGTCACGGTGTTCGATGTCGACGCGGCATAGGCTGCGTCTCCGCCGTACTCCGTCGTAAGAGAATGGACTCCGGTCGCCAAACCGCTTGTGGTGAGGGAACCCGAACCATGGCCGATGGTCGCCGTTCCGAGCGTCGTGGCGCCGTTCTTGAAGGTCATGGTTCCCGTGGCGTCGGACGGCGAGACGGTGGCCATGAGGGTCACGGCGTCACCGACGGTCGTGGTCGCGTCCGAGGAAGCGAGCGTGGTCGACGAGACGAAGAGGCCGGTTGCGGTGTCCTGCTCCGTGCTTATGGAGAGCTCGTTGTCCGTTTCTCCCATGTTGTAGTACTCGAACTTGATCCAAGCGGCAGACCGGGTGACGGAGGAAATGCGGAATTCGTCCATGGCGCCCTGGAGACCATAGGAGGTATCGATGCCGCCGTACGTGTTGATGTACCGCTGCTTGGTCGTGACGCCCCCGCTGTACGATCCGACTTGCGAATCGACGCTGTCCCCGTTCAGGTAGAGCGTCTGTGTGGTACCGTTCACGGTCAACGCACCATGGTACCAGCCGGCGATGCCGATGGTGCCGCCTTCCAGTGAGTCATCCTGGTTACTCCCCGCGTCGCCGACGATCCCCCGCAAACCCGTGCCGTTCATTTCGAACAGGAAGTTTTTCTCGGGCGCGGACCAATCCGAACAGAGGTGCTGCTCCCCGGTGACGGACTCGGGATAGAAGAACGTCTCGACCGTGAAATTTCCGCTCACTCTCCCAAGCGTCGCCGGCAGACTGATGTACGTGGTGGGAGAGAAGGCGCCTCCTCCGTCCGCCAGCCCGGGAGATGCCGTGACGCCGTTGTTCGTCCCGTTCGCGGCATGGCTCGTGGACTCCGCTGTGAGGGAAGAGCCCAGGTGGTAGACACCTTCGAAGTTCGCATCCCACACGTTCGTCGCGTCCTGCCCGTCCGCCGCGCTGCCGCTGCCGTAGTAGAGGTAGATGGTCGCACCGCTTCCGTTCCCGGTTCCCGTGGCCTTGATCGTCGGTACCTTCACCCAGAAGTTGCCGGAGCCGGAGCCGGAGGTCACGTGGTACTCCTCCCGTTCGTACGGAAGAATCGTGCCGTTGCTCAGGGCGAACCGGATGTCGTCGCCGTCGCTCAGTCCCTGCGTGCCGATGTCCGCATCCTGGCTGATCTTCACCAGGAGTGGGAAGTTCGTCAGATTACTATCCACGTTCGTGTTGTCGACGGTGAGCTTCTTCCGGTACGGCCAGTGCTCCGCACCGGCAACGGTCTGCGTCACGGTGTTCGAGGTCGATGCCGTGTAACTCGCGTCTCCGCCGTACTCCGCGGTGAGAGAATGGACTCCGGCCGCCAAACCGCTTGTGGTGAGGGAACCCGAACCATGTCCGAGCGTCGTCGTCCCGATCTGCGCCCCTCCGTTCTTGAAGACCATCGTCCCGGTCGCCGGGGACGGCGTGACGGTGGCGGTGAGGGTGACGCTGCCGCCGTACGACGTCGATGCATCCGAGGAAGCGAGAACGGTCGTCGTGTCCGAGAGACCCGTCACCGCATCCTGCTGCGAACTCCAGGAGAGCTCGTTGTCCGCCTCGCCCATGTTGTAGTACTCGAAGGTGACCCAGGCGACGGAGCGTGCGGAAGAGGAGACCCGGAGCTCGTCGATGGAACCGTCCCAATAGTTGTTCGTCCCCTCGCTTCCGATCGTCAATGATGACACGCCCTTTCGCAATACTCCGGTGACATCATCACTGATCACCGCGGATGCGTTCACGTAACACGTCGCCGTTGTGCCGTTGTAAATGTAGTTCACGAATTCCCACGTTCCGGTGGATGCCGTAGCAGCCGAGTGAGCATCGGTTACCAATGTCCCGTCAGAGTTCCATGCGGCAATATAGTATTTCCCATCACTATCCCTTCCGAGATCCCACTGTTGAGTTCCGGAATTTTTTGCTGCGATGTACTGCCATTTATTATTGACATCTGCCTTGGCCCAAGCGGATATCGTGAGGTAATCCACATCGAACGCGTCATTGTCCGCGATGCTCAAGCGGTCGTCCGTGCCGTCGAAGCTCCCTGCTCCGTCCACTTTTCCCGCCGTGATACTCGCGCCGCTCACGGCGCCGTTGTTTGCATTGCCCGTCGAATCCAGCCCGCTCAACGTCGAACCGGAGAGGTGCCACACACCCACGAAATTGCTGTCCCACACGCTCGTCCTACTCTGTCCGTCCGCCGCATCGGCCTTCCCGTAGTAGAGGTAGATGGTCGCGCCGCTGCCGTTGCCGGTTCCCGTGGCCTTGATCGTCGGCACCTTCACCCAGAAGACACCGGAGCCGGAGCCGGAGGTCACGTGGTACTCCTCCCGTTCGTAGGGAAGGATGACACCGCTGGACGTGGCGAAGCGGATGTCCTCGCCATCACTCTGCGCTTCCGCCCCGAGGTTCGCGTCCTGGTTGATCTTCACGAGGAGTGGGAAACTCGCAAGATCACTCGCAACATTGGCGTTCTGGACCGTAATCGTCTTGCGGTAGGGCCAGTTATTCAGGCCGGCCTCCTCTTCCGCGAACGCGAGCTGATGGTCCGCCTCGTTCATGTTGGCGTACTCGAAACCGGTCCAGGCGGCGGAGCGGGCGACGGAGGAGATACGGACTTCGTCGATGAGGCCGTTGAATAGCTCCGATGGCGTCATTGATTCGTTGTGGTTCGAACCGATCCAGATGTCGGCGGTATCGTTGTCGAGGTTCGCATTGCTCGTCCCGCTGCCGTCGGGCGCTCCGTCAAGATACGTCGTCATGTTGCTGCTGCCGTCCCGGGTGAGCGTCGCGTAGTGCCATTGATTCATGGTGAGCGCGCTGCCGTTATCGACGACGAAGCCGCCGACACTATCAATCTTAAGGTAGACTTTGAGTTTTCCGTCTTCGAGCATGATGCCGAAGTCGTCACTCGCGTCGGCGTTCTTCTTATTGAACAGATCCCCGCGCGCATCGACCGTTTTCTTGAACCACATGGAGATCGAGAGCGGACCCGTCCCGAAATCCCAGCTGGAGCTGTCCGCGATCTCCAAGTAGTCATTCCCGTCGAAGCTCTGTCCGTCCCCGATGAAGGCGAGGGCGTCGACCGGATTGCCCTCGGAGAGTTTGGAGCCGTCATTGGCGTTGACGGTCTCATCTTCGACGGTCGTCGCGCTGGCGTCGTCCATGTGCCAGACGCCTTTGTAATTGGCATCCCACACGTCATTCGTCCCGTTCTGCGTGTCCTGCCCGTCCGCAGCTCCGGCGTTCCCGTAGTAGAGGTAGATCGTATCGTCCGTATCCGCATCGTTGTCCGCATTCAGCGTCACGCCGGTCCAGAAGAACGCCGTGACGTTCCCGGAAGCTTCGACGTACCCCTCCCGATCATACGGGAGGAGCGTCGTGCCATCCGACGACGTGAAACGGATGTCCTGGCCTCCATCCTGCACTTTTCCCGCGATGCCTGCGCCGTTTCCCGTCGGGCTGACGGGAACGTAGAGCGGGAAGTTCGTGAGCGTCGATGTCATTCCCGCGTTGTCGACCGTGATCGCCTGCCGGTAGCTCCAGCCGTTGAGCCAGGAAGCGGTGGCATGCGCGTGCGGAACGAACGGCGCGACAGGCGGAAAGAGCGCGCTCAGCACTGCAACGAACGTGGCAATCGCCATGACCGACCGACGGCGGGAGGAAATCCCGTGCATTCGGGTGGGAATGGTAGCACAGACCGGCAAACCGGTCTCATGCTAACGACGTCCTTCACCTCCCCGTCTCCCGTCTCCCACCCTGCCCGCCTTCACCATCCTTCCGTGTCGATGATTCGTGTGATCCCCACGGCCACCAGGATGACGGCTTCGACGATTCTTGCTCCTGCTCATTCCCATCATGGTCGTTCCAGGGGGGAGTGCACGAACGAGTGGATGTCGGTTTCACGGCCTCCGGACGGGTGCAGTGCGGATTCCGGAGTTCACAACGCTGCTCCTGATGACCCTCATTTGAGCATTCACCGGCATCTTTGCAGAACCAATCATTGATGGAACAGGCGGGCGGCATGTGAGAGGAAGTGCTGCTCGCGGAAGATGAGACGGAGCTCGATGACTGTATGGAAGAGCTGCTGCTCTCACTCGGGGAAGAGGAGGAATTTGCCGGGGATGAAGAGGACGCGGGAGCAGACGAGGAGGAGGCATCAATGGAAGATGACGAGGAGGATGCAATGACAGATGAAGAGGAAAATGAAGAAGAAGAAGAAGAAGAAGAACCACCGCGCAACGCAGCCACCGCAGCAACGGTGTCCAATCTCCCGTACCCGTAGTACGTGTCGAATCCGCTGCCACCCAGATCGTGAGCCGTCGTGCGAAGGGTGGACGCCAGTTCGTCGGGCGTGAGAGCAGGGAAGACCTGCAGGAGGAGCGCGGCCACGCCGGCCACGTGCGGCGTCGCCATCGATGTGCCGCTCCAGCGGGCGTAGCCCGGGGACGGACACGTCTGTGTGACGGAGCAGGGAAGAGAAGAGAGGATCGCCACTCCCGGCGCCGCAACGTCGAGCGCCTGCCCGTAACCGGACCAGGACGGCCGTACATCGAGCACGTCGACCGCCCCGACGGCAACGGCTCGGGACGCGCACGCCGGCGTCGCGACGCCCTCGCCGCTCGCGCCGCTGTTTCCCGCAGCCGCCACCACGGAGACACCCTTGGACACCGCCCAGTTCACTTCGACCGCCAGAGGATCGCTGTCGCATTCATCGAGGAAACTGCCGCCGCCCAGACTCAGATTGATGACGCGCGCCCCCATGGCCACGGCCCACTCGATGCCCGCGGTGATGTCGCCCTCCAGACAGTACCCGGTATCGCCGCAGACTTTGCCCACGATGAGTGTCGCACCCGTCGCCACACCCCGGACCGTTCTCCCTCCCACGACCGTCGTTCCGCGTCCGGCGATGATGCCGGAGACGTGCGATCCGTGCCCGTACACATCACCCTCGCCATCTGCTGTGAAGTTCTTCGTTGCGAAGACTTTTCCCAGAAGTTCGGGGTGCGTCGTATCCACGCCGGTATCCAGCACGGCCACGAGGACGCCGGATCCCGTGATGCCCGGCACCTGAGCCTGCGTCGCACCGATCTGCTCGACGGAGACGGAATCCTTCAGCTTGAAGATGCGTTCCGTCTGCGTATTCGGCAGATTCAATCCCGACGGACACGTGAGCCGGAGACGGCGATTGAGGTTGTCCGTGACTTTGCATCCCTTCACGAGGGCGTAGCGCAGAGCGAAGCCGCGCAGGAGACTCTCGTTGTTGAAGAGCAATTGCTGCTCCCCCTTGCGGCAGAGACCAACCTCGTCGCACGTGGGAATGTGGGTGCGACTTTCAACCACACCTTTCGCCCCGGCCATGCGCATCGTCAGAGCGACCGAAACAAGAACGAGCAGCGCGAGGAGCGCCGTGAGAACGTGTGACAATCTGGGATTGCGCATGTGTGTGTTGAGGAATCTAAGTAATATAATTATAACATAGTATTGATAGTTTTGACAGCTCCATCAATCCACGAACTCGATGAGGGAAGAACCGGACCGGACCATCAAAATCCCCGATGCATCGAATGCAAAATTGTGGCTTCCGTATGAGAAGAAACGAACCTTAATCGAACGGTAATACTTCCTCCGTAGACTTGGCGGCGGTCATGACCTTCCATTCCTTCTTCTATTTCTTTCCCACTCTCCCACATGAAGAAGTTCACCATCGGCGCCATCGTCGGCGCCACATCTCTCGCCGTCGCGTTCCCGCTCCTGGCCCAGTTCGCCGGCGCGGCGGAGAGCACGACGCAGACGACTCCGCCGGAGCGTCCCGTCCAGACGCAGGCTTGCGTCCAGGCGCTGGCCTCCAGAGACGACGCGACGCTCTCGGGCATCGATGCGCTGATCGCCGCACAGAAGAGCGCGACGCTCGCGCACCGTGACGCCCTCACGGCCGCAGCCGCACTCACGGACGACACGGCACGACAGGAAGCTGTGCAGAAAGCGGACGAAGCATTCCGCACCGCCATGGACACGGCCCGCAAAGCGAACACCGCGGAGCAGACCGCCATGGAAGCCGTGAAGACCGCCTGCGGTGACGCCGGATTCGGCGGCCGGGGCATGATGGGATTCGGCCAGATGGAAGGGCGCGGCGGACAGCACGGACAGCGCGACATGTCCGGCATCGCCGAAAAACTCGGCATGACATCCGATGAGTTGAAAACTGCACTCGACAGCGGCAAGACGATCCAGGATCTCGCAACGGAGAAGGGCGTGACACTCCCCACTCCTCCCGCACGCGGTGACCGGCCAATGGGTGGATGCGCTGACGATCAGGATTCCTCCGCGAAGTAAACACACCTCCCAACACATCATCATCGACGGACACAACAGAGGGGGAAGGGGCTGTCACCAGCCCCTTCTTTGTTTGTGGTGTTCCTTAATCCCCTATTAATGCCCACCTGCGTACGCTGAATGCAATTTCCCTCATCTATTCCTATGAACACTCATTCCCATTCACACATCCTGGTCGTGCCGGCGGTCCTCTCATTCTCCCTGGGATTCCTCCTCACGGCCATCTCTGCATCCGCCGCCACGCTCAGCGACATCGCGGGAAAGAATCAGACCGCCATTCAGTACCTCAGCGACAAGGGCGTCATTGCAGGGTACTCCGACGGCACCTTCAAGCCGCAGGCAACGGTCAATCGCGCGGAACTGGCGAAGATTCTCGTGACGGCGAACGGCGCGACGCCGACTGTCGGGGACTACAACAACTGTTTCTCCGATGTGACGACTGAGTGGTTCGCACCGTACGTGTGTTACGCGAAGGAACAGGGATGGGTGAGCGGATACTCCGACGGAACGTTCCGCCCCTCGAATCCGGTGAACACCGCCGAAGCTATCAAGATGATTCTGAACGCACAGGGCATCGACACCTCCTCTTCCGCCTCGAGTACCGCCAGCTACAGTGATGTGGACAGCTCGGCGTGGTACGCGTCCTATGTGAACACCGCGAGCGCCAAGGGTCTCCTGCAAACGACCTCCGGGAAACTCGGAGTGAGCGGCAACATGACGCGCGGCCTCGTCGCGGAGAGCATCTACCGATCGCTCAGCATCAAGGAAACGGGGGCTTCGGCTTTCGTCGCGCCGACGGAAACAGCGGACGGAACGCACAGTGCCGATGCTGGCTTCGCTGCGGAAGATTTGCAGCAGTACCTGGACGCGGCGAACGCCGCAGCGGACAAAACCATCCTTTCGAAGACAGAATTCACGACGGCGCTCGCGGCTCTCATGAAGGCGGACCGCCCGGGTGATGCGGGGCAGTCGCAGTCGAGCAGACCTGCGCCCAGCTCCTTCCCCGGTGGCGGATCCATGCAGTTTCCCGGCGGCCAACCTCCGAACATAGGCTCCGGGAGCATGATGCATGGACCGGGTGGGAATGGAGGAGGAGGTTCCCAGGAACAACTTGCGTCCGCCTCGAGTTACCTGAAGTACACGGACACGGATGGCAATACGGTCCTGCTCGCGCTCGACGCGGATGGCAACGTCATCATGAAGTGGCCGATGGCCCATCGTGGCGGTGGCTCACCTCCTCCCACACAGGAGTAACACACCAATCTCTGCAATCAGGCCTCCGCCAGCTCCGGAGGCCTTTGTTTTGCATTCGTCGAAACCTCTTTCTCGACCTTTTCATTGTTATTCCTTCAGAATGCGCCTATCGTCAAGCTCTCACAGCACACGCACCACTCCCCCTCTCCCTCATGAACCGACCCCCATACAAAGCGTGCCTCGTGGACGGTTGCACCGCGCAGGCCTACGGCAAGCCTTACTGCCATGCGCACATGAAGAACAAGGGGAAGGTGACGACGATCACGGACGCCCAGCGCTCGCACATGCGATCGGATTGCTGCGATGCGCACTGCACGGACGGTCCGCGACATGAGTACGGCAAGCAGTACTGCAGCAAGTGCAAGGCCGGATGCCTGTGGCATCCGTTCACGGCGATGATGCGAGCGGCGTAAGCCGTGTCACGTTGAG
The DNA here is from genome assembly GCA_041666245.1 of Candidatus Peribacteraceae bacterium. GTDB lineage: Bacteria > Patescibacteriota > Gracilibacteria > Peribacterales > Peribacteraceae > CAIKAD01. Next base: position 152,671 of record JBAYHG010000002.1, on the reverse strand, counting down.
CGTAGTCGAAACGCGACACGAGCCATCGTTGGCTCATTTCAGAGGGGCTCAGGGTGACACTATCTCCTTCTCCTCGCCCTCCTCTGCGGCTGCCCAAGCGGCTTCGGCAGGATCTCCGCCTTCGGCGCCGCGGGCTTGCTCGCCGTGGGACTGGCGCCGAAGCGCGTGACCACGTAGCTCCCGCTGCGCGCCTCCCGCTGGATGTCGATGATCTTCAGCTTGGCCGCGTCCTCGAGCAGGTACGTGAAGCTCCTGTAGCCGTAGTAGCTCTCGTCGAAGGAAGGCTTCTTGCGCTTCATCGTCTCCTTGATGAGCGACGCGAAGAGCACCTCGTGGTTCTCACGACGGAGCGCACTGCACGCATCGAGGAGCAATGCGAACGCCTCGCGCTTCTTCTCGGGCACCGAAAGCTCCAGCTGATGCACCACCTCGTGCTCGTCCTCCTGCCGCTCCAGATCCTCGTAGTAAATGAACTCGTCGCAGTTGTCCGAGAGCAGCTCCGACGTGCTCCCCCGCATCCCGATACCGATCACGTGCTTGCCGTTCTCCTTGAGCTTGGAAACGAGCGGCGAGAAGTCGCTGTCGCCGGAGACGACGACGAAGGTGTCGATGTGCGCCTTGCTCCACGACAGATCCATGGCATCCACGACCATCCGGATGTCCGCGGAGTTCTTGCCCGTCATCGTGCGCACGGGGATCTCGATGAGCTCGATGGCCGCCTCGTGGAAGGGCTTCGTGTACTCCGGGAAGCGGCTCCAGTCCGCATACGCTTTCTTCACGATCAGCTTCCCCTTCTCCAGCAACCGCTCCAGCACCTTGCCGATGTGAAACTGCCCTTTCTTCTGGTGTTGGAATCCGAGTGCGAGATTTTCCAGATCGATGAAGACGGCGAGACTGCGTTCGGAATCGTTTACTCCGGGCATTGGGGATTGGGGAATAGATGGACTCTAGTCTCTTTGAGTGAGGAACGGAACAGGATGCAAGATTCAAAATTCTAACCCCATATTCACGCACCCGTGCGGGCATTGGGGTGTTGGCAGGATTAATAAGAGCACGACTACTCGACTGACCTAATTCTCGCTGTGCATTGTAAATGCCATGTGCGATTCCTAGAAGAGATTTCTCAATAAACTCAGCGAGTTCCATACATGGGCGATAGTGAAGACGTTCATGGTGGGCAACATCTTTGTGGTTGTGGGCATTGTTCTCCTCCAGCGCCACATGCGATATGCTACCGTCGATGTGCTATCCGACTATCTTGTTCTTGAGCATTCAACCATATGAACGCCTCGAATGAACAGAAGCATATAACCGTTGGCGAATTCAGTGCTGCCTTTGAGCGAATGTGCAATTTTGTTGCGGTCGCAAAAACAGGGGACCCTCAAGCAACAGTTCTTGGGCTTGTCCAGTTATGCTTTACGGTTCTCCCCGACGAGCAAATATCATCAGCAGCACATCTAGCAGAGATAATTGAACAATTGTTCATGGTTAAGCTGCCGATCGTTGATGCTGAGCGTGCGCTCGATCAACTGTACAATACGCAGACACTTCTCCGCGACCCCTCAAATCGCTATTCGCTCACGGCAACGGTTCGCGCCAATATTCAAATGCGGATTGATGAGGCAACGACTCTTGAGCGACGAATCAAGGCCACTTGGCAATCGGAAATTTCCGCCTCCTTTCCGTCCATGGATCCCGAAAAAGCGTGGGCTTCGCTTAAGGGTTATCTCTTCCGAGCGTTTCGACGACATGGAATACAATCTGTTGCACTGCTGGATCCCGCATTTCCCATAAATCCAAGCCATGAAACCAGCCTTGCCAGCTTACTCAAAGACGCAGTTTCAGAACAATTTGCTGTAGCTGAGCGGCCGATTGCAGAACGTGCGGTTGCAGGTTTCCTAGCAGAACTTGGGCACGATGCCGATCGAGCAAAATATATCGCCCAATTGGCGGACGCGGCATTTAGCTTCTATTCCCTTGAAGTTGATCCTGAAATTTCTGCAAAGTTGAGATCACGACTGCAAGAGCTGACACTCTTCCTGGACACGAACTTTCTCTTCGGCATTCTTGAATTACATAACGATTCACAAACCGATGTATCTCATGATTTACTACGCGCGATTGCGGTCCACAAGCTCCCTTTCAAACTCCGTTTCCATGAGGCGACGAACGATGAAGTGCGAAGAACGATCACGTTCTTTTCTCGCATCTTGCAATCAAGACAGTGGAGCCGCTCCCTCAGTAGGGCGGCCGCCCAGACAAGACAATTATCGGGAATTGAACAGAGATTTCACGAGCGCAACTCGGAACATTTGATCGATGTCGATGAATTCCTAAGGCCAATTCAGCACTTTGACGCTGTAATTGCTGAAAACAACATCAAAATCTATCGGCCGACTGGCAACCGACTCAAGGAACGGGTTGAGTTATACCATGAATATAAGGAATTCTTGGAGCAGAATGGTCGGCCAGACAAGCTCTATGAAACCATACAGCACGACGCAACTATTCTCGATGCCACGCGCCTACTGAGAACGAAGGCAAAATCCAGTCTCGATGCTGGTGCCCTTCTCGTTACATGCGACTACTTGCTTTACAAATTTGACCGCGACACCTCGCGACGCACTGGCCGGCACCCATGCGTCGTATTGCCAAACATCCTTTGGCAGCTCCTACGCCCGTTTATACAAATGGACGCTGACTTTGAGCGTTCATTTGCAGAAACATTTGCGTTGCCTGAGTTCCGAGCACTCTGCAGCGGCGGCGCAAAGGCATGTTCACGAATGATTTCTATCCTTGCCACATATAAAGATATTCCAGAACAAACTGCGTTTCGCCTTCTGACTGACGGTATGCTGATCGGTCGTCTGCGAGATATCACTTCCGATGAGCAATTTGAGAAAGTCGTGGAATCCGCGATTGTTGAAGAAAACCGCACTCTCCTTGAAGAGTCGACGGCACTAAAACAGAGCCTTGCGGAGCGCGCTGCAAAAGAAAAGGAACATGCAGAAATGCAAAAACGACGTGAACAGGAATTCCAGGATGCTAAGAAAGCGGCTGATGAAAAACTAGAGGCAAAAGAGACCAGAATTGGTGCATTGGAATCCAAACTGACAGAAATTGATGAATCAAAAATAAGAAGCAATGCTCTAAAGAAATATATTTCCTGTCTTGCTGTAATTACTCTCGTATCCGTCGTTATTGCTTGGTTTATCTGGCGAATTTTTCCAATGAAAGGAATCTTTACAAGGGCAATGCTAACTAGCACTTTTGCGATTGTGTCGTTTATTATCGGGCATTTAGGACTTGAGCGGCTGATCAATAGCAATACTCGAATAACTCAGTTGTGGCTATTCATCCATATGAGACACTTCAGGAAATGGTTATGGTCCATTGCGTTCCTAAGCTTTGTGCTAGGAGTGATTGGTAATTTAGTCGCGAATAGAATTCAGACTGAGAACGAAATCACCGCTCCAATTCCTGACAGAGTCAATGAACAGCGTTCTGGAAGTGCCCCAACGATCTCGTCAATTCCATGAAGATCTCCATTGGTGACATGATAATTATCTTCAAACTTCAACAACCTTCATAGAGGCATCTCACTCCATCCCCCTGTAGAACTCCTGCACGACCGGTTCGGCGATGATCGAGCGTGGATTCCACCTCTCAATCGCCAACCCTGCGGCTGATCGCACGCGGCTCAAGGCAACGTACGCCTGCCCCGGTTCCCAGAGCCGCGAGAGGTCCACGAAGATCGCATCGAGAGTCGCCCCCTGTGATTTGTGAATGGTCGAGGCCCAGGCGAGATTGACGGGGAAGTTCCACGCGCTCGCCATCTCGCTGCCGTTGCCGTCGATGATGGCGAAGGAGGTCGGCTCGATCTCGATATCCTCGCCCGAGAAGAGGGAGATAGAGAGGCACTCGGGATCGATGTGCGTGAGGCGGCCGAGCGAGCCATTCACGTAGCGCATCTGCCCCGAGACATCGTTCTTCCGGATCATCACGAGGGCGTTGCGCTTGAGGTGGAGCACCTCGGGGACGGGGCAATTTTTGCGCAGCTGCTCGATGGAGCGCTCGCGACCCGCGTAGAGCGTCTCAAATCTCTGCGCCTCCCCGGGGAGCTCGTCGAGCTTCTGCATGTTGAAGGTCTCCGCGGTCTTGCGGTGCGCGAAGAGGCGCGTGCCCTCGAAGGCGAGCGACGGCGGCATGATGCGCGCATCGAGGAAGTGCGCGACTTCGTCATTCACGATCCCCTCGCGGACGAAATTCAGGACGCGCAGGAACTCCGGTTCTTTCGTGCGGACGACGGTGCGGAGCAGTGCCGGCGAAAACTCGGTGTCGCGCCAGACGTCGCTCCGGAACGCCCAGTCTTTCTCCCCTCCTCCGGCCGTGACGGGCGGCAGCTGCGCGAAGTCGCCCACGGCGATGATTTGTAATCCGCCCCACGGCGCGTCGATGTTTCTGGCGAAGCGTGCGACTTTTTCCGCAGCACGGAGCGCCTCACCGGGAAGCATCGACACTTCGTCGATCACGACGCCGAGGGCGCGGCGAAGGCGCGCCAGGACGCGCTTGTTGTCGCACGCTCTCCTCGCTGCATGCTCCGCGCCGCCCTCCATGATCCCGATGCCGAAGAAGCTGTGGAATGTCCGCCCGCCGACGAGGATGGCGGAGACGCCCGTGCTCGCGACCACCGGCCACTGCGCGGAGGGGCGGCCCTCCAGGTACTTGCGCAGGAGGAAGCTCTTTCCGGTGCCGGCCGCGCCCGTGAGGAAGACGTTCCCATTCCCCTGCAATTTCTCCCACGCCTGCTCCTGACATTTCGTCAATTCGTGGAAGGGCCACCTACGGTGTCCCTCCCACGGACCCACCCTTCCCTCAGTGGTGCGCTCCAGCAGCGGGGCCCGCGAGACCCGCTGCTTCGCGCGGTTCATTGTATCCTTTTTGGACGAATGCCTGGGAGTTGTGATATTCCCACTCATTGATGGAGCTGTTTCCTGCCTTTCAAGTTTCCTTCTGGGACGGGGCATGGGGATGCATTGAAGGATGTTTGCATGAAGAAAGAAAGGGTGATTGCCTTGCGTGAGCGTGTCATCCCGAGCGTAGTCGAGGGATAGGTGGCCCTTCCACGCACTACAGCGCCCCCAAATCCAGCTCCTCGTTCATTACAATCTGATTGACGAACTCCGTGTCGTGGCTCACGAGGATCAGACCGCCCTCGTACTGGTTGATCGCCTCGGCGATCACGGGAATGTGGCGGAAATTGATGTGGTTCGTCGGCTCGTCGAGGATGAGGAGTGTGGGCTTCTGCAGCAGGAAACGCGCGAAGCAGAGGAGGCCTTTCTGCCCCTCGGAGAGCGCTTCCACGCGGGTCTGCACCTTATCGCCGGGCAGGAGGAAGCGGGCGGCGACCTCGTAGACGCGCTGGTGATTCGCATCCTCCATCTCCTCCGCGAGGATCTCGTACACGGTCTTGTCGGTGGGGAGTCCCGAGAAATCCTGCCGGTAGTAGCCGACCTTCACGCCGTCCGCGATGACGGCGCCCTTCTCCTTCCCCGCCGCCATGGCTTCGAGGAGCGAACTCTTGCCGATGCCGTTGGGTCCGGTGATCAGCAGTCTGTGTCGGCGGCGCACCGTCAGCTCGACCTTCCTGCGCTTGGGCTCATGGTTCTTCATCACGGTGACGGACGAGATCGTCACGAGCGGCTTCGGGAATTCCGTCGCATCGATGGTGAAGGGCGGGATGGTCTTCTCCTCCCGACGCACCTCCACCTTGTTCTCCTCGTCCTCCTCCACCGCAGACCGCATCTTGCTCGCAAGCTTGCGCATCTTGCCCCCCTTGTGCGAGAAGAAGTTGATCTTCTCCTTCCGGTCGAGGATGTCTTTCTGCATGCGCGCGTTCTGCCGCTGCTCGCGCTCCATCTGCTCCTCGATCTTCGCGACGGCGTCGAAGTAGTCGCCCTCGTACTGCCCGACCGCGTGCGTGTGCTGATCCAAATGGAGCACGCCGTGCGTGAAACAATTGAGGAAATTCGCGTCGTGGGAGATGACGATGCAGGTCTTGTCGTAGTCGATGAGGAACTGCGTGAGGTGATCGATGCCCTGCTCGTCCAGATTGTTCGTCGGCTCGTCCAGCAGGAGCAGATCCGGCTCGGCGATGAGCGCACGGGCCAGGAGCAGCCGCGCCTTCTGACCTCCGGAGAACTCTCGCAGCTTCTTCCCCTCCGGCGCCTTCACATGGACGGCGTCCGTGACCCGCGCGATGTGCCGGGGGAGATCGTGCTTCTTCTCGCGGAACGCTCCGGCGAAGTATTCCGCGACGGTCTTCTCCAGATCCCCGCGGGCCAGCACCTGCTTCGCGATGCCGATCGTCGCGCCGTGCTTCATGTGGATCGCACCCTCCTGCGGCTTCAGTGCTCCCGTGATGAGCTTGAAGATCGTGGTCTTGCCCGCGCCGTTCTGCCCCACGATCGTCAGCTTCGCGTGCTCGCGCACCGAAAAATTCACGGCCGTCAGGATCGGCTTGCGCGGATCGTACTGGAAGGTGACGTCCTCAAACCGGAGGATGACAGCGCCGTGGTCCATGAGAAGAGAGAAAGGAGAGAGAAGAGAGAAAGGAGAGAGAAGAAAGAAAAGGCGGAAAAGGAAGAAAGGGACGCGGGATTGTAGGATGATGCAGGACGTTTTGACAGGAGAAACTGCCTAAGTTTCTCCATGAAAATAGCAAAGGAAGGCGGAGAAACATGCGCAATGATCGACAAGCTCGAAATGACGTAATGGCAAACAGGGACACTCACTTCGTGAACATCCCCATGATGGTGATGACCATGGTCCCCCACGCCCGATAGTCCGCTCCGTCCGATTTGGACGTGATGATATTGACCATGTCCCGCGATGCACTCGTCGGCCCCGTGGTCCGGATGGTCATGGGTCGATCCGACTTCACGAACTGGAGAATGTTGTACGAAATTCCCGCTTTCAGGGGGATCGGCAGGGTGAGCCCCGCAGAGAGGACCGCTCCGGACTGGGCACTGCCGGTCATCTTGGCGAGCACGTTCTTCCCGGCATCACGCAGAATCACCTCGTAGACGCACGTCCCCGGACAGGCAGTCACGGACGGAGTGAAACTCTGGAGGAGGAACGGAGACCGCAGCGAGAAGGAGATCTCACTCTCGTAGGACAGGAGCGTGATCGAGTTGTTGGGGGGACCGCCCGGAGAGAGCTCCAGGAGGCGTTGCGTGAGTTGCGGATTCGCCTTGCCGCCGCCCGCCGAACTGGCCGTCTTCTGGCATGCCCCGTTCACGCACCACTTGGGACAGTGGAATGTCAGGGATTGCACGAGACCATCGGGGGCACAGTAGAACTCCGTAACGGACAACTGTCCCGATCCCGTGAGAGCGTATTCGCAGAAATCGTGGAAGACGTCGCCGGCGGCATTCGCCACAGCCGCACGACCGCGCGTGGCGGATGCGCGGTAGAAATCCAATCCACCGTCGTCATCGATGCACGTCTGCGGCTCCACTTCACACTTCTCCGTGACGGCATCCCAGATACATGCGCGTTCCACCGCACCCTGCTTGCACTCATCTTTCGTCGTTCGCTTCGCACAGGGAACAGTGGACACCACCGGTTGCGTCGCGCTCCTGCGGTTGAAGCGCGCAGAAGTGCTGAGGTACGCGAACATCGCATCCCCGGCTCCCGCAGACACCAGACCGAGAGCGACCAGGGAAATACCGACGAGAACGAATGAGAAGATCCGACGCACGGAAACATCTTATGAGCGGATGGGGAGGGTGACAATAGCCCTCAAACCACCTGAATCAGCAGGTTCTTGTGGATTTCGCAGAGGTCGTGGCTCTCGGGAACATCCGATCCGTCCTCGCAGTGCCTGATTGTCCCGCACAGCTCGAAGGTGCCCGGTTGCTGCTCCGCCGGAATGTCGAACGACGCGTCCCAGATGAACCGACCGTCTCTGTGGTGCGTACACTTCTCGATGCGGGCAGGCTCCGGCGCCCACCAGTGCGCTCCCCGCCGCGTCGTGCTCAGCTCGATGGCCGTTCCGGCCGCGGGCGGCATGTTGCACGCGATGCGCAGGCGGTACGTGCCACCTCGCTTCACCTGGCGCACTTCGCCCGGCTGTTGGGAGAGTGCGAGGACCTGCAGCGGGCCTTCCTCCGTCACCTCGCGGACGGCGCGTCCGGTCTCCTCGATGATGCGGCGCGTTTCGCGGAAGACCGTGCCCAGATCTTCCTCCGAGAGCGTGGAGAGGAGCTGCCAGTAAGAGGGGTGCTGGTGATTCGGCCAGTTCGGTCGCCGTTCGTCCCGCTTCCCCTCCACCACGGCCGAGAGACCCTGGAGATTGAGGATGGAAAAGCGTGCAGAGCAACGGCAGGCATAGAGGTACCAGTCGATGACGGGAATCGGTTTTCCCTCCACCACGTGTTCCTGCCATTTCCGCTGGAAATCATGGGGGTAGAGCTGTCCCAGGTAGAAGCGCTGGTTGTCCTCCGTGAGGGCGCGAAACCATTCCTCTTCGGCTCGCGTGTCGGCGTTGCGGAAGAAGGACGATCCCCCGTGCGGCAGGACGTCGTAAGTTTCGAAGTTCGACGAGCGGGGTTGCCAGGATTTGGCGAAGTCCGGCCCCCACTGCACCGTGGCCATCGGCCCGCAGCCGACCGATCTCATGAAATCCTTCAGCTTCGAATCGGTGTGCCCGCAGTCCTCCAGGATCCACTCGGTATCCGGGAACCGCTCCCGCAGCCGCGTGAAGATCTTCTCCTTGAGGGCGGCTTTGTACTCGCCCTCCCACACTTCCTTTTCTCTTTCTGTATCTTTGCCCGTCTGCTCGTCCTTCACCCTCTCTTTCTTCATGGTTTTCCACCTGCGATAGTACTGCCAGATCCACGCGAGGGCGTGGTCGATCCTCCACGCACTGACGCGCTTGCCGCCGTACGCGATTGTTTCCACGATGTAATCGATCATGCCGTCCGGGTTCTCGATGTACTTCGCGACGACGTGCGGCCACTGCTGGTCCCCCGCAGGATCGCCCTCCACGGCACAACCGGTCAGGAATGCGGGCGTCTTGTCCGCATTGAGGTGGAAGATGCCCGTCTTCTTCTCCTCATCAACGTGCTGCTCGCGCCAGTCCCGCCAGACCTCGGCATTGTGGGGAAGGACGGAGTACGAACGATCCTCCACCAGGTAGCCGCCGGCATCGCTGATCTGCTGCGCGCAGTCGCCCCACTGTTCCCCCAGGATCTGCTGTGCGAAGAGGAGCTGACGGGCGCGCTTGAGGAGCCCGGGGTCCTTCGCGATGAGCTCGACGGGCTTCTGCCGCACGATCTCGTCCGGCCATTCCTGCCACACCGCATTGTACTTTTCCTCGAGCGCCTTCGCCACGGCGTAATCCAGCAGACGATCGCCGTCCTGACTGTGTGCCTCCCAGTACGCTTCGAACTCCCCGAGCTCTCCCTTCTCCTCCCGCGTGGCGAAGACCAGCTCGAGGGCATCCAGATGGAATTGGCGAACGTTGGCGCGGCTGCACTGCTCCGTCCTGAACGCGTCATCCTGATCGAAGATGTCCGATGCCCGCCGGTTGAGGAGCGCGATGAACGCGTCGGGCATCGTTCTCAGCTCCGGGATGGCGAGCAGGTCGAGGTCCTTCGGATCCTTCCCGAACATCCCCGCGATGTACGGGCAAGCACAGAGTTCGTCCGGTCCCGTGTCGTTATTGGGGAAGGTCAGGATGCCGGTGAATCCCCCCTCCTGCACCGCGCGGACGCCGAGGTGGGTGAGGTCACCGATGTTTCCCGCGAAGAAGCCCTTACGCAGGAGAAGGGCGCCTTTCACCGTGAGTCCCCGTTCGCGAAGCTGAGCGATTTCTTCCTCCGTGCAACGCGGAATCCGCGGGACGAAGAGGGTGTTGTACACATCCAGGATGCCTGCCTTCCTGGCCGGCCGGTTCGGCCCCGGCGCGCCGACTACCGTCCAGAGAGGCGATGAGGTCGGGGCTTCTTCGATGGGAACGGATTGTTCGAGAAGCATGGCGAAAAATGGTGGCCAGTATAGGCGGGCAAGTGCAAAGGACAAGGCACGGGCAACGACTGCTTCGCGCAGGGCAAGAGCGAGCGGAAAGAACGCTCTTCTCGACAAACGCGCGTCACTTCCGGCGCGGATAGATCTTGTGCCGGGTACTCCAGCCGATCGTGCGGAGCGTCCCCATGATCTCCGGCTGCTCATTCCAATCCTCCCCTTCCTCCACGGACTTGGCACCGGCGATTGTATGATTCTTCGTGGTTCCTCCCTCCTGCCGTGCGCCCCACCGCGTGCGGACGCCCTCGTTCACATGACGGGATGCGGCGATAGGTCGCGCATGTTGCGGGGACGCCGTTTGCCTGTGCGCGGCATGCACGCGCTCAAGAGACGGGGAGCGTTCGGTCGTACGGGATAACGGCGATACTTCTTCGCTGTGCTCCTTCCGGACGCGTGCAGCGTGACGATCGACGACGGACTCCTGCGACAGAAAACTCCGCCCCGGCCGCGAGGACGCGCTCTCCTGCCGCGAAACCGTTCGGACGACCTTCGTCTCGACCGTGACGCGCTGGACCTGACCGGCGGAGCGGATCGCGAGCTTCGCGATGCGGACGACCATCCATCGAACGAGACGGATGATCGGGGAAACCGCCTTCCTGCACAGCATGACGGTCACACGGAGAACCTTCCGCAGCAATGACCACAGCGTGCGGATAACCGGAATGCGCCAGAGGAGTCTGGCGAAGCGAACTGCGAGCTTCGCGATGCGGACGATGACCCATCGAACGAGACGGACGACGGGAGCAATGGCCTTCCTGCAGAGCATCACGACTGCACGGAGAACTTTGATGAGGAGCGACCACAGGGACCGGACGATGGAAGAGAGAAACTTGAACGTTTGTCCGACGATACGCAGGAACGTCCGGATCACGCCGTGTAACACACGGACGACGCCGCGGAACAATCTGCATGAGGCAGACGTCGTCTTCCACAGTCCCCGGACAGTTTTCAGAAATGCACGGACGACGCTTCGCACCGATCGCACCACCGATCGCACCAGACGGAAGAGTCCCTTCACGACACGCAGGGGAAATCCCAACACCGCACGGATGATCCGTCCAGACCCCACAGAAATCCGCCAGAGACGGCGCATGCCACGCACCATCGCCTTCGCGAGCGACCACGTCTTCCGGAGCACCGCACGCACGACGGAGAAGAGCGACTTCATCGCGACCCCGATCAGCGAGAGCATCCCCAGGAAGAGCGGGAAGAGCAGGAGGAGACCGCCCCCCAGCAGGAGCAACGCCCCCACCACGAGCATGATGGGCGAGACGAGGAGCGAAAAAATGAGATCCACGAAATCTCCCTCACCCGAGGAGGACTTCTTCTTGCTGTCCCCTTCGGATGCATACGATTCGGCGATAACCCAAACGATGAAGAGGAAACATATGGCGGCGATTGGGTCCAATTCCATATTCTAATTATACTATATTTGTCTATTACTGTCAATTATCGAGGTCTTTCGGACATTTGGCAAACGCTCTGCCCCGTCACAATCCGAAAACCGCGGTCGCCCTTCAATCGCCTCTTCTCATTTGCATGGCGAGGTACAGATCAAGTGCCTGATCAAGAGGAAGGTCTCCTGCTTTCTCTGCCCCAAACGTCATGTGTGCGCGCGCAATTCTGGTTCGGAGCTTTTCCCTCAACCTTTCAGAGGTTGTTACTAGTGCCACCTCGATGCGTGCTCTCAGATTGCCGTCATCGCGAAGCCCAACCTGTCGGAAGAATGCCACGACTTCAGGATCAACGGAGGAAGTTTCTGCAGGCATCATGGGGGGGAAAGAGCGAGCGAGTTTATCCCACGATGTAGGTCTATGACAAGATTCGTCACATTATGTTGGAACGAGAATTGACTCCCCCGGCTGACCGTCTCGGCTCCACCACGCCGAACCAACACTTCATTTCCTTTGCTCCAACGTGCGAATACCGAATGCGCGGACGATCCCGTGTCGCATCTCCCCGATGATCAGGACGGTGGCGCCTGTTCCGATCTGTGGCCCTGAAGGGAGGCGGATTCCGGGTGTCAGCTGCACCGTCATAGAGCGGTCATCCGGGCTCCGCATGACGTAGGATTGCTCGCCCACAGCAGTGATCGTCCCCTGGAAGACATTGTGAAACCTCCACGCCCCGTACCCGCGCAGGAACGGCTCTGTGAATTTCCCCTCCCTGGGCGGAGGCGGCGGTTGCCATCCGCGGAACGTCGGCGTGAGACTGAGGAAGTATCCGCTCAGGAGGACAAGGGCGAGGAGTTCGAGGAAGAGAAGGAGGAACGAGTGACGGCGGTAGGATGCAAACTGGCGCAGGAGGAAGGAGAGCGCGATAGTAAGGAGGAGGATGACCGTCAGCGGGAACACCGGGAAAGACTGCAGGAAGATCACGATGCCGAGCAGGCCGAACCCCGGCAGCAGCCAGAAACCACCCGTGTGCAGGATGGAGAAGAGGAATCCTGCGAGGAGGATCGCTGCGATCAGACAGACGACGATTCCTGTGACGGTGGCGATGCGGCGTGTCATGGCTGGAACGGGGAAGTGGAACACAGAGGATCAGCCCAGAACGGAGGCGAGACCGTAGGCGCCGAGGAGCGCCATGGACGTGTTGAACACCAGGTTGCCCAGCTCAAGCGGCAGCATCACGCGCCAGTAGGGGTAGCGCGCGAGCCCCATGGGGACGAGGATCCAGTCATTGGAGAGCGGCGAGATCGAGCCGTAGATCGTGAGCGCTCCGGCCATCTGCCAATACGGACGTTCCGTGCACCAGCGACGGAAACGATCCATCATGGCGGCGATGCGGCCGGGTGCAACGTTCCTGCCGGAGAATCCCAGGAGGTAAGAGGAGCTGTCGCCACAGCATTGCCCTATGCTGCAGACGAGACCCAGGAGCCACGGATTCACCCCTCCGGCGGCGAACGTCATGAGGACGAGGTGGTAGGGAATGCTGACGAAGACAGAGAAACCGCCGATGAACGACAACAGGAACGTGGCGAGGTACACGTGGTCCGTCCCGATGAACGCCACGATGTCGGACGGGGAGAACTGGTAGATGAACACCGTCCACGTGACGAACACCACGATCGGGACAAGGTAGATGGCGGAAATTTTCCGGCGTCGCCGCATGAAGCTCATTCTACGGGGAAAACGTGACGGAGGCGATGGGAGAACGATCACTCCATGTCCACGAGCGCGGCCCGACTTCGCTCCGCTCTGGCGTGGCTTCGCCGGGAAAGTGATCTACTTCTTCGACAGTTCAACAGCAAGGGAGATAATTTTTGCAGCTTCCGCGCGGTTGATTTCTCCATCGGGACGGAAGGTGTCGAGCGGGTTTCCGCCGGCATCCTTGTCCCCCTCGATGAGCCCGTACGCGGCGGCCGTCGCGATGGCCTGTGCGTATGGATGATCGGAAGAAACATCGGTGAAGGGCACGGCGATCTTGATGCCTGTGGGAATCCCCAGCACCTCCAGAAGAGTCTGAATCACGGCGCCGCGGGTGGCGGGCACATGGACATCCAGATCCGGCGCGAACACCGTCAGCCCCATGGACTCCGCCTGCGCCACGAACACCGAAGCCCATGTTCCGCGCGCGGACACATTGCGCGGAGGTGGGAGAGAATCCGACTCCTTCCCGGATGCCTTCAGCGCCATCTTCAGAATCTCCGCGAACGTGACGGGATCCGTGACGCCGAACTCCCCGGTGAGCCTGCCCGTCTCATCCGCATAGCCCGTCGCGATGTTCTCCTCCACCGCATACGAGACGTACGGCGCATACCAGGCCGAGAGAGGGACATCCGCGTAGAGCACGGGCGTCTCATTCACCACGGCGTAGAGCCTGTCCCGTCGCGCCGCGATGCTGTCCAGCGCAGGAGCGGCTCCACGAAGATTCTGCGCCCCCAATCGTTCCTGCTCCGCCAGGCGTTCCGTCCGGCGCTGCGCGTTGGTCTCCTGCTCCGCGAGGAGCGCCGCCTCGTCGGCGAGGAGGGCGGCCTGCTCTTTCGCGAGGTTCTGCTCCTCCTCGGCCACGGCACGTGCCATCCGCTGCTCGCGGTGCTGCGCGTACTTCTGCGCGTACTCCTCCTTCAGCCGCTCGATCCGAGCGATCTCCACCTTCCGTGCGGCGATGCGTTGCTCACGCTCCGTGGCGGTCACTTCGGCCTGCGATCCTCCTTCCGGTTCCCGCTTCGTCTCGGCGAGTTGGGCACTCTCCTGCTGCTTCTTCGCGAAGCGGGACAGGAGCGCGTTCTGCGCCGACTCGATACGCTGCGCCATGCCTTCTTCCGTCCCCCGCCGTCCGCCGGTGCTCTCGGAGGTGGCGGTGGAGGTGCTCGCGACAGGGGTGGCGACGGCGTCCCCGAAGAGCCCGAAGGTGGAGAAGTGGGTGGTCGTGCAGGTGACGGTGTTGGCGGACGTATCCACGGAACAGTCATCCAGGGCGTTCCAGCTGCTGCCGTCCCATCGGTGAATCCAGAGCGTCGTTTCGTCATACCCGCTCATCTGCGCGTCCGTGTACTCCAGCGTCACAGTGATGGGCCGAAGGAAGCTCGTTACGAGGACACTGCCGCTGATCGCCCGGATGTCGTAGGTCTGATCGCCGATCACTCCCACCCCGGACGGTGTCGACGTCACGGCGATGACCGTATCCTTATCCAGCTTCTTGATTTGAATGATGAAGGGATTGGTTGAGGCATCCTCGGGAACAATGAGCGCGGCTCCCGAATTGCCTCTCCTCATGGACAGGCTTCCGCCGCTCATGGTGATCGAGCTTCCGGTCTGTACGATCACGGTGGCGGAGTTGGTACAGCCGGAGGTGATGAAGCTGGACGTGGAGCCCGTTCCCGTGTTGGTCGAAGGATCGCGGGAAATGGGGCGGTAGTAGTAGGTGGTACAGGCCGTCAGCCCGGAGAGTGCCATGCGATGGTCGGTGACGCCGGTTCCCGTATCCTCCTCGCTCGTGACGGAGCCGAAGGTGGAGAGGGTGCCGTACTGCAGGAGTGAGGAGCTGAGTTCATCCGTGCTCCAGATGACCGTAGCGCTGTCGCTGTCGCCCACTGCGGATATCGAGTAGAGAATGGGCGAGGCGGTATCCACCGTTGTGAACCGCCAGGAACTGCTCAATGTCAGGGCACTGGCAAACACGCCGACTGCGTTCTTGAACGCATTAGCGTCCCAGACGACGTAGTAACTCGTGCCTTGGGTGAACGCTTCGGAAGGATTGAGCGTGAGCTGCGTGGTGCCGTTCCCTGAGAGCAATGCTCCGGAAATCGCGATGGTTTCCACTTCCGCGCCGTCCGCAGTTTTCCTGATGGTGAGCGTGCCGGTTCCCGCGCGTGTTGCCACGTCGAAGGTGAGCACCAAGTTCGCACCCGTCCCCACACCCGTCGCTCCGTTGGCCGGAGAGAGCGTGAGGACATGCGGAGCCGTCATGACGCTGAACGCCACGCCGCTGACGGTGTACCAGGAGGAGCTCGCGGCGGCGTCGTCTTCCGCGCGGATACGTAGATAGTAATCATCCGAAGAAAGGGCTGTCCCGCCGCTCCCGACGAGGTACGTGCCGCCGGTCTCGCCGACGGTGTACGTGATGTCGCCCTCATCCCTGAACGGGGACCGGTAGTCCACCACGAGGCTGTTGAAATCGGCATCGGTGGCGATCTGGATCCTGAAGCGCACTTGCTCGCTCTCATCCGCATCGCTCAATGTAGCCGTCAGCGTGGAGCCGGAAGCATCCGTGGTGGAACCTCCGCTGATCAGGTGGGTCGACGCCACGCTGGCGGGCGTGTCCGGAGCGGTATTCGACGATCCCGTGGTGAATGAGCGCGTCGCCGACAGACTGCTCCCCGTGCTGTTCACCGCCTGCACACGCCAGTAGTACTGCGTGCTGTTACTCAGGGGGGAACCGAGCGTGTAGGAGACGTCCGTCAATCCCGAAGCATTGACGACAGTGCTGGAGAACGAGGACACGGTCGAGATGAGAACGGTGTACGTACTGGCGTTCTCGACCGGCAGCCACTCGAATGTCGGGGTCGTCGTCACGCCGGTGGAGCCGTCCGTGGGATTGACGAGCGTCGGGCTGGTGGGGGCGCCCGAGGGGGCCAGGTAGATGAGGTCGTAATCCGCATCCGTATCGGCGGTGTAGCCGCCTTCACCGTCGGAGCTGTAGCGGATCGCCTGCCCCTCCGTGAGCGATGCCGTGTTGTTCGAGTACTGTGAGTAGGTGGAGTTGTCCTTCTTGATGCCGATCGTCGCGCTGTTGCCCAGTGCTCTGTCTCCTCCAAGAAGATCGCGATACTGAATCTGAACATCGTTGCTGCCTTCGTACAGGATGGCATGGAACGTTCCCATCTGGATGGTCGTGCCGTAGAAGTACATGTTCGTCCACTGGACGACGAACTTCCGATCCGGTTCCGCGCCGATCGTCGCGTAGTAGATGGGTTTGACGGAGGCATCCATCGCGATGCTGGTGATCAGATCATCCCAGAATGCATAGATGGAATTGTTCTGTCCGGAAGTACTCAATGCACCGTTGCTGAATGCCGTGTAGTACGCGCCAAACGTGAGCACGCCGTTGGTGTTCACATTGGCTTGCGTGTAGTCGGTCCCGTAGAAGTTGAACGTGAACCCGATGTTGAACGGCCCTCTCACGCCGCCGCTATGGCTGTCATCACCATAAATGCCGGTATTGGCCCCCGTGTACGTGATCTCTCCATCTACCGCCCCCACGGAGGGAATGCCGGTCACCATCGTGCCCATGAGCGCCAGGAGCACTCCCACGGCGAGCTTGCGTTTCGTGAACACAACCGCATGCAGCGCGCCTGCCGAACATCTCTTTCTGTGCCAACACAGCAGTAGCATTCGCTGCATTGGACCACATGATATGGAATCTTCAGAGTACCGCAAGAGTCTCTGACTCTCGCCATCAGCTCATTTCGGGAATTCCTTCGCAGGACAATGACCTCGTCACGGATGGTTGGCTCCATCATTTGAGCTCTCCGAGCGTACCGACGATCATCTTCGCCACTTCCGCCCTGTTGATGGCTGCATTCGGGCGGAAGGTGCTTGCGTCGCCGTCTCCGCTCACGATGCCGAGTGCAGTCCCGGTGGCGATCGCCTTTGCATACATCGATCCTTCCGGGACATCAGAGTAGGGAAGATCGTTCCCCTCCAGGGGGATATCGAGCGCTTCCAGAATTGTTTGCAGAACATCGCCGCGTGATGCCGGCAGGCGCGGGTCGATCTTGTTGCTGAATGCGGTCAGTTTCATGTTCTTGGCTGCTTCCACGAAGGGGCGCGCCCACGCGTTGCCTTCCCCCTGAGGAAGGTTCATGCCTTTCAATTGCGTGGCAACCTTCGCCAGCTGGCCCAGCGAGATCGAATCCGCTGGCCCGTAGCGGCCCGTGAGTTCGCCGCTCCCATCGCGGTAGCCGGAAAAAATCTGCCTGCTGATCACCTCACGCACCGCGCAGGAGAACCATTCCGTCACCGGGACATCTTCAAATATGACGGGACGTGATTCCACAGCCAGTTGGAGCCGTCCGTTCGCCTGGGGCAACGTGTCTCCGGAGCAGAGCGGCGAGTCATCGGTGGCCTGAAGGTTCAGGTTCGATTGATTCGTGGAAACCGGTCGTTGAACGCCCGTGTGGCAATTAGAACCGCGGCAGCCTCCGCCGCTCTGCGTCGTACCTCCGCTCGTGTCCGATGCGGTGGAGACGGGCGTACCGAAGATGCCGAACGATGAGAAAGCGACTGTGCTGCAGGTCAGCGTGTTGGCGGACATATCCTGGCTGCATGTCAGCTCTTCCCACACGGTCGATCCCGAGCCGAAGCGGTAGGTACCCAGAGAGGACTCAACGAGTCCGGAAACGTCTGCATCGGAATAGGTGAAGACGATCGTCAGAGAGTCGTCGAACTCGGTCACCGGGGTGAGATCCGGGCAATACGCAGAGAGATTGAATGCGTTGACGATCGTGTCACGACCGGAGGGCGCACCTAGTTCCGTTTTGACCGGATCGGGAGTCAGTGCTTTGAGCTGGAAGTATGCACCCGTCGGACACGTGACATTGGTGGCGATGTACCCGACGGGAACAGTGAGCGACAGGGAGTCATCCGAGAGCACGAGGCTGCCCGTCGAGCCGTTGGCGTTATGAATGACATTCGACCCCGTGCTCGTGCGGATCGTTGCGTCTCCTGCGCAGCCCGATGTGGTGAACGAACCGCCGGCGGTCGTGGAGGTGTTGGATGTTGCGTCCGTCGAAGTGACGGCGAAGTAATAGGTGGTGCAGGCGCGCAGGCCCGACAATGTTTTGGAATGCGAGGCGACGCGTGTCGACGTGTCGGTTTCGGTTGTGTTCGTTCCATACGATGTGCTGACGCCGTACGATACCTTGGTGGAGGCGTCTTCATCCGTCGTCCAGGTGATCAAGGCTGACGACGCAGCAAGAGAGCCGCTTGCGACGGCGCTGATGACGGGGGGCGTGCGGTCCGTGATCGTCACGTTCACGGTGATGGTGTCGGTTCCGCCGTTGCCGTCGGAGATCTGCACCACGAAGCTGTCCGATCCGTAGTAATCCGCCGCAGGCACATAGGAAATTTCTTTACTGTCGCCGTTGCCGCTCACCGACGCCGTGCCGTGCGATGCGGCGCTCGAGACGCTCCAACTGATGCTGTGGTAATCCGCGTCGGTTGCGTTCAACGTGAGTGAGAACGCCGTCGGACTGGCATCTTCGTCCATGGTCACCGATACGCTCGTACCTTCCGTAATGACGGGCGGCGTGTTCTCGGCTGCGAATTCGATGTTGCGGTAGGTTTCGTTGCTTTCACCGTCATCCGTATCGGTAATGCTGAATGTGATGGTGCGGGTGGAGGTGTCGGGGGATGCGGCGCTGTTGGCGTAGCGCACGGATCGCAGCGCGGTCTGGTAATGAGCGAGTGATGCCGAGCCAGTCAGGAGCAGCATGTTGCCGTCCAAGGTGCCAACGATGCCGTTTTGATCGGTGAAGAGCAGTGAGTCTTCACCACTGGCGTAGTTGCTGCTGATGACGACCGCACCCGAGGCGATGAACGGAGAGTCGACGTCCGAGACGGCGATCGCATCGTCGATGATCGCGGATGCCGCGCCATTTACGTAGCTGAGGGCCGGACGTGTGGTGGCAGGAAAGAGGTATGCCTGCGGAATGACTTGCGTGCTCTGGCCGGTGTAGGCCCAGCGCAGATGTGCCACCTCTCCGCCGCCGCGCTCGTAGAATTCCATGCGGAGATCGTACTTTTCGCCTTCGACCAGGCTGATCGGAGCGGCCGTATCCACTGTATCACCATGGAGCGTCCAGTTATCGATGACCAGTGCATCGTCGATCCAGAGACGGATACCGTCATCGGATAATGTGCTGAACGTGACATTGCCCGTGATCGGCGACTCGACTTGCCCCGACCATCGGACGCTGAAGTTTTCCTCGTCCATGCCTGTCACGCCGAAGTTGTTCGAAAAATTCACCGTGGCATCGATGCGTTGGTAGGTGCCGCCGGTCAGATCCCATGCCGTGAGGTAGTACGTGGCTGCAAGGCCGATACCCGTATTGCCGCTGATTGTCTGCAAAACAGGTGCATCATTGACTGCGGTGATTTGAATAGTCGCCGTCGAAGCCGAGGAATTGACGCTGCTGTTATGGGGATCGACGACCACATACTGAAACGTCGCATTCGTGTCTCTCCCTGCGTCGGGTCGGAAGCGCAAATCGGTTCTGCTGCTGGATAAGCTCAAGACTGTTCCGGCCGAGCCGAGCGTGATACTCGATCCGTCGCTTTGCCAGAGCGTGCCTCCGCTCACGGAGAGAATGCGGATGCTGCCGGGAGTACCGCCTCCGGAATCACTGAGGGTGGGAACGATCAGCCGGATGTTCGCGGATTCCGGCTGAACGGCATCTTCGTTGATACTCACCGCTCCCTCGCCCGATGGATTGACGACGGTCGCGTCGCCCCCTGCACTCGGAACGGCCGCAAAAGATCTTGGTGTGTATAGGACCGCCGATGCGATGGCCGCCAGGAAGACGGAAGCGCTTAGAAACTTCGAAAAAGAAAATTTCACGGACCGGATTGTAGCAAATCCCGTTTGTAGTTTTTCTATATAATGAAGCCGCAGTCACCATGGATTGGCTCACTGAATTCGTCACTATTAAAAGTGTTCTGCTGGATGTCACTTAATGCGATTCCTGGCAGACGTTAGCCGAGACGGTGTTTCGGCCTCATGCCGTGAAGTGATTCATAAGTCATATGCTCCAAGAAGATGTGCCGCAACGGATGCAACCCATAGCCATCCAATTGCAATTGTGAGACGCTGAAGCAACCAGCTACGTGCAGAAGCTTACCGACGCTCACGAAGCCACGAGCGAAGAGAAAAAGGAGCACCTTGTGAAGGCCACGTTCACAAAATACAATGAGTATCTCTTCAATAACTTACTACTATGAAAAAAGCAGCAAAAAACTCGATGAAAATTTTAAGTGTAATAATCATCATTATAGTGGTGTTTGTTATTGCATTTGTATCTTGGAGTAAATCTAATCCGACCAGCAAAACAGCTTTGGGAATAAGCCCTTTCACAAATGGGGGGAACGAAAGGAGTATGATCGTCGTTCTCAGCGACATTCATCTTGGTGCCGACCTTGCTTATGCAGAGTGCAACAAAAATCTTTCCTCTCTCCAAAAGCTCCTCCAACAAATACATGCGTCGCCAAACATCAAGGAACTTGTGATTGCTGGAGATTTGCTCGATGAGTGGTTTGTACCAGCAACAGTAAATACGTATGCCGGAAAGAATCAGCGTGATTTTGTGCAACGTATTGCGGCAACGAACAAAGGCGTGATTGGTGGTTTAAACAATATAATTCAATCCGGAAAGATTTTAGTTACCTATGTTCCCGGAAATCATGATCTGACAATAACAGCGGAACATATTGACCTCATTCTCCCGGGAATACATCAGGTGCGAGATAAGGAACAAGGTTTAGGCACGTACTCACCGGTTGATTATCCAAAAATAGCCATTGAGCACGGTCATCGTTATAATTTTTTCTGTGCACCGGATCCGATTTCCAACCAAGATGTTGCGCCCGGAACTATCATGCCTCCGGGATACTTTTTTACAAGAATAGCTGCCCTTCATGTGATACAAAAATATCCACAACCGGGCGATACCATGCGAATTGTTACACCAAATATTTCCGGTGATGAAAGCCAAAACTCGTTGTTTGCCTATTGGAAACTCTGGGAATGGGCAATCAATTATCTGCCAATAAAGGAAAAGTTTGATGAGAAAATTATTGTAACAAACGTTAACGGGTTCACAGAAACATACGCAGTGAATGATCTATTGCCTTACCAACGAACGGCCGGGGGACAACTGGATGTAAAGCTCTTTAAGGGAATTCAGGATACATGGAACCAAAGACAAATTCTTAACAGGGTGGCTGTAAATATTCCTGTAGCTCAAGCGATTACACAGGCTTCTTCTGCAGAGGAGACGGATAATCAGGCAATAGTACAGTATTTTATGAACCCTGATTCTGATAAGAGGATCATCATTTTTGGACATACTCATGTTGCAAAAATTAGCTCGTCTAATAATTACAACGGGCAAAAATCAATCTACGCAAACACCGGAACATGGATTGATCATAATCCAAACCTGACAACCACGAATTTCATTGTCATAACACCACAAAATACTGATGCATCTTCGCTGACCTACGTTAAACTTTACAATTTCGAAGGTGAAGTTATAACGAAAATGGCCGAAAACTCCTTACACTATTAAGAGCTTATTATTAAAGAGAAGCAAAAAAAATGAGACAATATCGCCGAAAGTCCTAGTGCTTAAAACTATGGCTCGACGCGGTTCAGGCGGTTCGAACCAAACAAGCGATGGACAATTGATCGTTACTCCATCACCTCCTTCGCCAACGCGATGATCTTGGCGACTTCCGCACGGATGATTTGGTCATCGGGGCGGAAGGTGTGGAGGAGGTTTCCGTCGGCATCCTTGTCCCCCTCGATGATTCCGTAAGCCGCCGCAGTCGCGATTGCCTGGGCATACCGGTGATCGGAAGACACATCGGTGAAGGGCGAGGTGATCTTGATGCTGGTGGGAATCCCCAGCACCTCCAGAAGCGTTTGAATCACGGCGCCGCGGGTGGCGGGCTGCGCCACGTCCACATCTGGCTGGAAGACGGAGAGCTGGAGAGCTTCGGCCTTGGCGACGTAAGCGGAGGCCCACGTATCCTGTGCGGAACGGTTGCGGGGGGGCGGAACGCCCTTGAGATCCGCTCCCGCCGCTTCCAGAGCCATCTTCAGTACTTCGGCGAATGTGACGGGCTGCTCCACGCCGAATTCCCCCGTCGGCTTCCCGGCTTCGTCCCGGTAGCCTTCGGCGATCTTCTCCTCAATGACATACGAAACGTACTGAGTGAACCAGGCGTCGAGGGGCACGTCGCGGAAAAGGACAGATTGGTCGTCGACCGTGGCGACGAGGCGGTTGCGATTGCGCGTAGCCTTGGGGGGGACGACGGGGTCGGACGTCTGTACGACAGCGGAGCCGGGGGAAGAACCTGCGTCATGCAGTTCCTGTGTTGTCGATGCGATGTCGTCTTCCTGCCGCCCCTTGTGCTGCGTAAAGCGGTCTGCGATGTTCTGGAGCGCCGTCGTGATGCGCTGTTGCATCCCCACATCGCTCCCACGCCTTCCACCCGCGCTCTGCGACGTCGTCGTGGAGGAGGAGTCATTCGTGGATCCTCCGGTCTCTTCCGCCTCCCCGAAGAGTCCGAGAGTGCAGAAGTGCTCCGTAGTGCAGGAAACGGTGTTGGCATCCGCATCCACTACGCAGTCATCCAGGTCGATCCACGCAGAACCGGCCTCGTCCCAGCGGTAGATCCAGAGAGAACTCTCCTCGTAGTCGCTCACCTGGTCATCGGTGTAGGAAAAAACCACCGTGATCGGTTGCATGAACGTCGAGACCAAGGAAGAACCGCTGATGGCGCGGATGTCGTACGTCTGGTCTCCGATCACGGATGTCCCTGATGGCGTGGATGTGGCAGCAAGGACGGTGTCCTTATCGATCTTCTTGATTTGGAGCGTAAAAGCGGCGACGGCGGCATCCGCCGGGACCGAGACGGATGCACCGGATCCACCTCCAGTCATGCTCAAGCTCCCGCCGATCGTGGCAATGCTGCTGCCGGTCTGGGAACCCACCGATGCGGCATTCACGCAGCCGGTGGTAGTGAAGGATGCTGTGGAACCCGTGGCGGTGTGGCGGGAAGGATCGCTGGAAACCGGATGGTAGAAGTAGTGCGTACAGGCTGTGAGGCCGGAAAGGGAGACGCTGTGGCTCATGACACCCGTGCCGGTGTCGACTTCACTCGTGGAACGTCCAAGGGCAGCAGTCGCGCCGTACTGCACGAGCGAACTCCCTGACTCGCTGGTCGTCCAGGTGATGGTGGCACTGCCGCTCCCGGCAGCGGCCGTTACGGAGGACAAAGTGGGTGCGCTGGTATCCAACGTGTAACTCAGACTCTCATTCGTGTCCACTGTGTCGGCGTTCGTCCCGTCCGTACAGGCGATGTACACGCTCTTGGCCCCATCCGACCCCAAATCGGGAGTGGTACATGTTTGCGATGTCGTTCCACCACCTGTGCAGGTGACGCTCATGGCCGCATAGGCCTGATCCGTAAGGGAGACCATGCAAGTTGCATTCTCATCCGTCGTGAACGTGATGTCCTGCGTGGCATCCGTGATCGTGGAGCCCGAAGCGGGGCTGAAGCTTGAGGGGGCGGGGGGCGCAGAATCCGCTACCGACTCGAACCAGGAGATGTCCCCTGTCCATGAGCCTGAAGGAGAAGACACAATGTCATTGAGTGCGTCTCCATCAATGTCTCCCACATCCAAATAACTCGCCTTGTAGAATGCGTCATTCACCACGTTCTTCGTGAAACTCTCGTTGCCGTCGTTCAAATAGAGCAGGATACTTCCGTTTCCGTCGGTGGCGGTGACGACGATGTCCACGTCACCGTCCGCATCGAAATCAACGGCTTCCATTTCACCGAAACCGGTATATTCCGCAGAGATGACCGTTTCGGTGAATGTTTCACTGCCGTTATTCACCAACCAGAACAGCTTGTTTGATCGCGTGGCAACAATGTCTTTATCCCCGTCGCCGTCCAGATCGATCGCCTGTGCCCAACCAACGTACGTGGAGGTTGTATTTGCCGTGAGCTTTGTGAATGTTTCACTGCCATTATTTCTGTACCAGTACACGTTATAGCCTGCAACGACGAAATCCTTATCCCCGTCGTCGTCCAGATCGGCAATGTCCACGCTGTTGCCATAACTGACATTCGAATCCACCGTAAGTCTCGTGAACGTTTCAGAGCCGTTATTCTGGTACCAGAAGAGATCGCCGTCGGTGTAAATGTTCGAGAGGAGATCCTGGTCTCCGTCATCGTCGACGTCCGCGACGTCCAGGTGGAGTGGTCCGTTGGCCGAAGATTCGATCGTATTTTTTGTGAACGTTTCACTTCCGTTATTGCTGTACCAGACAATCTGATCCCCGGAGTCCGCGGCCGTGGCCACCACGTCCTTGTCGCCGTCGTCATCCAGATCAATGGGGAAAACGGTGCGCGCATCGGTGAAAGCGGCATCGATGGAGGTTTTGGTGAAAGTTTCGCTACCGTCATTCTTGTACCAGTACACCTCATCGTAGGAAAGGCCACCAGCGACGATGTCCACGTCGCCGTCGTCATCCAGGTCGATGATCTTTACAGAATTGGCGCGATATTCTGCCTGTAAGACGTGCTCCGTGAACGTGAGTGAAGAGGCACTGACGAGGAAGAGCGGACAACAGAGCAGGATGACCAGAAGCGGCAGATGGCGGACAATCGTGCGGGGACGTCGCATGCGGCTGCAGTATACTGAAAGCATTTTTCTTCACACGATATGTCTCATTGACTACTCGCGGATTCGGATGGAAGCATCTAGACAGCGGGAGGAGATGCTCCGAATGTTGCTACTGAGCTTGAGTGCAAGTGACTAGCATCAAGCGGGATACGACTCCCGAACAGAGAATGGACTGGTTGTTGGCTCGACGTGCTGGACGGGATTCGAATTAGTCCGGTGACTAGAAGGTTGTGTCTATTGTGATAAAGAAACAAAGTACTACAGAGTAGGTCGGACACTCCCTACTGGCCTCTTTCCTTGAAGCATTTGGTGTGCCTTATTGATCATCCCACCTTGAAGAAGACCCGCAAAATTTCCTTCTGGTCTGGCACCAAGAGCATATTCGATGGCAGTCCGTATCCCAGGATCAAGATCACCCTGTAGTGCCTCTCGTAATTGCCTCGCTTGTTCCGGAACACTAATAAATGCTTCAACCATCAGTCCTATTTTGATCCTACGTTCAAAGGTGTCAATTATTGGAGTGGTTCCTTGTGGAGGATCAATGTTTAATATGGCTTATTGAAGCCAAAACTAAATGGCTCGGCGTGCTGGACGGGATTCGAATGTCCAACGTGACTAGGAAGTGATGTCTTTGGCTTGATTATTCGTCATCTCCCTCTTTCCACTGTGGATCATACGCAAAGAACAAGTGCCCTGGATATTCCTGCAAGGAGAACGTCGGCCGGTTTACGGTTCGTGAGAGTTCGGGACTGTAGAGGATGCCCTGTCGTTTGAGCGGCTGGCGCTGCGAGGAGGTAAGTGCCATCCATTCACGCTTCGTCGGCGCCATTGCCCTGATCGTTTGCACGGCAATTTCTAGGGCGTGCAGATGTTCGGCTTGGGCATTCCGGACGTCATGCTGGGCATCTGCAGCGGTGAATGTACGGTTCCCAAGCCGGAATTCCTGATGGCGGATCGGATATGGGAGTCGCGGACGGCGGATGGCGTTCGCCACCCTCACGCCCTCAGCCGCCTGTGCCCATTGAGCATGATGGCTGAAACGGAGATGCTGGGCATGGAGCTGGCTCCGGAGGGTCTGATCATTCACGTCTTCGTATTTCTCCGCGACTACGCAGAATCCCCTGAACGGTTCATCACCCTCATTGTCCTGGGAACGGACGGGACCTTGCCAGCCATCAACGGCGAGGCAACCGAAGAGCGGCAGGGTTTCTTTCACGAAGAAATCGAATTCTTCGTTCGTGCACGCTGTCCGTGGCAACGGAATGACCACTCTCCCGCCTACGCGCGTGGTATTGACCAGATTGAGGAGTGAGCGCGCCCGCTCATGGACGACGCCATCCGTTTGCATGTGATTGCATTGTTCGAGGTTCCGGAGAATGCCGATGTCGTACGGCTGCGTTCCCAACCGACCGTTCTGGAAGGAACGATGAATATCCACGGGGCTCGCATTGAGACAAGACGGGATCTGGTGACGCGTCGGGTCGTCATGATGAACGTCGGCCCTGCCGCGTTCGAGCATCCAGACGAGCGGATCGATGCTCATCACTTGTCCCTGGGTATTGCGGCCCATACGACGCAGCTCTCGTTCCAACGTCAGCCCTCCACTGTTCACGTCGAGGACGGTCGACTCGGATCCGGATTCACGATCCATGAGTCCCGCGACCAATCCGGCGAGGAATCGCTGCTGGTCTCCGGTCCCCAGGTCGTCGGCTTCCCGATGGAGCGTGTCGAAGAGATCACGGTGGCGGTCCCAGAACTGCGTGACGCCGTTCATGCCCCTGCCGTGGAGCCATCTCTCTACCTCGTAGCGGCGCTGCACGGGCGAGGTACGCAGGAGCAGACGAAAGAGCTCCGATTCCGATTCTGCGGAGGAGTCCTCCTGCTCACGCTCCCGGAGATGTGAACGGAGGATGTCATCCGTGACCCCGATCCCATACATGCACTGCAACGCGTCCCTGTACTTATCCATCGCCTGATCGTAGATACCCTGCTGGACCGTTCCTCTCGCGTAGCATGCGGTGAGGAAGACATCCAAATTTCCTTCGCGGAGCGCCCGCTTGAGAAGTTGCTGGAGCTCGGGTGAGTTGTACGGCCACTCAAGCGTGATGATGCGGTTGTAGTTTAGACGTATGCCTACGTTAAGACACTGCGCCATGGCGAAGTTCACGGACTTATGGGTGCCGTCCACTTGTGCCCCGGCAGCGTCGGCATACGCCGTTTGCCGGTCGTCCTGCGGCGTTTCGCCATGCACGGTGTGGAAATGCACGGGGATGTCGTGCCGCTGCTCCCAATCGCGGCAGTACTGCTCTATCTTCCGGAAGAAGTGCTGCTCCAACTCATCTGGACCGGGGGCGTGTTTTCCCGTCGCATCCCGAAGAACGCCCTGCGCCCGCATGTTCTCCGTGACGAGAACGGAGTGTTTCTCCTGCAAATCGTGGTCGAGTTGCATCGTCACCCATTCGAGTAGACTCTCCGGCATCGTGTCGTCCCCGCTCACGAGTTTCGGGCAGAGCAGAAATTGATGACAGGCATCGGCTTTGTGTTTGGCATGTAGCCCGGGGGTCGTGCAGATGCCTCTGATGTATGCCATCTCCCGGTCGCTGATTTCGTAATCGAGCGTCTCCACGTGATCGAGCCACGGCTCGGGCTGGTCTAAGATAAGGAGGGTATCAAGCGCGTTGCGAACGCGGATGGGATCGAGCCCCCGTTCGACCGCTGGATTCCGTCCCGTCGTTTCGCGCAGGTCCGATCCGTACCGCCGTTCCCGATCCTTGGGCGGCGTCAGGAGATCATGAATGACCACGGGATCCGCGACCGTGTTCATGATCGGACTTCCCGAGAGTGCCACGGTATAGCCCTTCCGGCTCAGATGCGTTCCATTGCCGTCCTCCCCGTGGATGAGGCGGTCGACGAGTCTCGTCCATTCCTTGTTGCCGTCGATGAAATGCGCTTCGTCGATGACCAGAATGTCCCACTCCTCCTCGCAGAGGAGATCAATAAGGCGCCGCTCCTCCTGATCCGGCTCCTGTTCCTCGGCGTCATCCGTCACGCTGAGGTCGCGGCGGGAATGGAGCATCGAGTACGGACAGAAGGTGACCTCGCTCTCCCGCACAGTCTGTTCGAGTTCATGGTTCTTCAACCCGCTGCTGATGATACCCACGGTCGGCGCAGCATCCGGATCTGCGTAGTAGCAGTCCCTCGTCGGCTGCGGCGCGATGCCCGTCCGAATACGGTTGGGAATCTCCTGAATGACCGGCAGCGGTCCGAGGTAGAGCATGCGAGGTTTCTTCCCTCCTTGCCGCATCTGTTCGAGAAGATGGAATGGGATGGGCGTCTTGCCCGTTCCCGGCTCAAATCCGACGTAGAGCTTCCGTTTTTCCTTCAGCATCTGGATCGCGACCAGTTGCCGCAGAGATGGGAAGGGGCAATCCCGTCCTTTCTCGCACAGAGTGCGTACGAGTGTTTCCGGGTGAGGCTGCGTGCAAGCCCTCTGGAGGAAGTTGCTCGTTTCCACGAACAATTCCGCATGGATAGCGGGGTCGGAGACGTTTGCCTCCCGCGCGAGCTTGGTCATGCGGTCCAGCGCGATTTTCCCGATGTTCCGGCGCACCTTCTCATGCTGGTCAGGATCGTCCACGCCTTGAGCCAGAAGCGTGTTGTAAGATTCCTGCAGCAGGAGACGGCGCACGACCGTACGCACGGCTGGGACTTCGAGAACTGCCTTCGGGTATGAAAGCAGGCCGCCCGGCCCCATGGCTTCCGGTCGCTGGCACTTTCCGAGGTATGCGCTAATGAACGAGACCACCCGGGATCGTTCCTCCTCGCCGACTTGTCCCAACGCGCAGAGAACGTCCGCAGCTGCATCGACGCCAAGCCACGTCGCCAAGCGGATAAGATCGTAGTTCTGCCTCCGAACGATTTCTTCGAATTCTTGGGATGATTGCTCAGGCGGTTTCGATGCACCCTTTCCCTTGCCCTTCGGAGAGGAGAATTGCAGGTCAAAACGAACGGGCACCGATCCCTCCAAGGTCTTATGTTCCAGTCCGTGCTGGATGATCTCAAAGAGAATGCGTCGACGAGAGGAATTGATCGCACCGAGCAATTCTTCCGGGATTTCATCATGTTCATTCAGCATGCCCTCCACACGCCGACAGAGTTCGAAAGCGTCATCGAAGGAATGCAGACCTTCTCGGAAACGTTCGGCGTACTCCGCAGAGAGCGCTTCGACGGTTGCAGAATGCTCCGGATAGCGGGCATTGATGCGGCTCGTTTCCCTCTGAACGAGGGGAAGAATGTGATGTTCCTGCGTCAACATGGAGGAGAGGGTCGTGAAGAATTATTCTTCGGAACGCGGGGAGTCGCTCTTCCCCTGATACATTCCGAGAATCGTTTGGATGTACGCGCGGAGGCGTTCTGTTTCCTCCGCTGCGCTTTGGCGTTCGGTCTCCGTCGCCCCCTGTGTCGCCTTCGCGGCGAACGCTTCGGATAGCGCGGTGAGCTGCTCCAGTCCGGCAGAGATTTGCTCCTGAGATTGTCGCACCCGTTCCCCATGCCGACGTCGCTGACTCTCCTCGCGGGCGTTCCTGTGCATGCGGGCTGTCTCCTCGAATTCCCCTCTGCCTCCTTCTCCGCGTTCCACAATGAACGTAATAAGATCTTCGTGCGTCTGCGCCTTGCCGACCGCAGTCCGGCGTTCCTCGATGGCCGCTCGCATCGAACCAACAGTCGCTTCGGACAAGTTCAGGCCATCGAAAGCATGCTCGAATGTTTGTTGTAGAGCAGCTGACAGTTGTTCAGTGGTGAGCCTTTCCGGTGAGGTAGGCGCGAGAAGTGATCGTGCTCTCTCGGCCGCCCACCCTATTCCCTTCCGAAGCTCACCTTCTGTCCGCTCGAATTCCTCTCCGCTCAAAGTTTGAGCTTGCATTGTCAGCGCCTCGGTCGCCGCACGGGCAACATGGCCCGCTATGGCATCCGACAGGCTGTCTGCCGCTTTGTCGGGAGTGATGTCATAGATCGAGAGGAAATCCGAAATTTGTTCCGAAGGGGAAACCTCGGGCTGAGGAGGCTCGGCTGCCGCCTCATGCTCAGCAAGTGCAGATATTTCGTCCACTCGCACCCCGCGTGGGGTTACACGCACCTGCCATCCCCGGGAGAGAAGCTCCTGTCGCATCTGCTCCAGTTCCTGCGAGAGGAATTCCTGCAGTCCATCTGGCACTGCAACGGCTGCTCCGCCAATGGCAATAGTCTGCGGCATCTGTTCGATTCGCCGCTGCAGTTCCTCGCAGAATGAGGAGGCGAATTTTGCGGAGGATAGGCCGTTCCCATGAGGAAGCACGGGGATCCTGTCGGTCATAGTTCTCTGAGCCTGTCCCGGTTCCACTTCACTTTCTTGCACCGCTACTTGCAGTCTCCTGCCTGCCTCCTCCCGGACCGCATCCCACCATTCGTTGAGCATGCTCTGTGGAATGACGATCGTAGTTTGTGCTTTGGCCTGCTTCTTCTCCTCGTGATCAGAGTGTGGAGAAGAGGGCAACTGTTGCGGTCGAAGTTGGGCAAAGAGTCGATTCACCGCCCTCTCCGAGCATTCGCAAATGACGTTAAACGACCGTTTGTACTCTTTCTGAATTGTCGGAGAGAAGGGATATGCATTTTCGAGAGGGAGCATCGTCGCCCGAGCGGCGTAGACGAAGACACGGCAATCATCCCTCGTAACTTGGCTGGGCAGATCCTCATACAACGTGCGAAGACATTGTCCGCACCACTGGTGTGTTCTCTCGAAATCCGGATTCAGTGCAACAAATTCAACTTGGGTGACCCGTTCCGGCGCTCCCGCCTCCTCAAGGTCCAGAAGAGTCTTCCATAGAATTTCCTTGGGGACCTGGGATCCCGACTGCTGCCCGGAACGACCAAACAACTCTGGCAACCGTCGCTCGATCTCGGCGTCGAACCATTGCTGGCCTTCGTCGAAGACCCGACGGAATTCGTCGGAAACATCTGGGACGGCTTCCGGTATACCTCGTAACTGCCGAATCCGCTCGCAATGATTGCGACATTCTTCGAGCGTCAATATATCTGGGAGCTCTGCATCGATGGCCTGCACTTCCGCCAGATGCTGCTTAGAAAATTCCATGACTCTTGCGGCTGTCGGCTTTTCCATGGCTTTGATCATCGCATCCATTTGCGTATACAGCTGGGTATTCTCCCGTTGCATCGCGGAAATGAAGCCAATGAGTTGCTGCTTCGGAATGCGTTCTGGCCTTTCCGCCTTTTCTATTTTTAGGGGCGCTGCCATGGCGAATTTTTCCCGGAGTCTGCGCTCGATTTCGTCGTGGACCGCCTGATTTTGTTTGAGGCAGATGCTCCAATAGTCAGGCGCAAGACGTCCCAAGGTTGACCCTTGTTCCGTTTCGCTCCGGAGCAACTCGACGATTCCCAAACACTCATCCAGCGTCATGCGATCGGGACCATGGGCGAAGGCATCATCAATGGTACTCTGAACGTGACTGTGCCATCTGTTGTACGCGTCATCCACTCTTCTATCGGCAATAGCTTCCGCGTGCAGACGTTTTTCCTCCGCTGACATGTGCGCTCGGCGTTCCTTAAATGCAGAGAGCAATACACATTGGATGGGTTCCGAGGAGAGTGCCGGAACTGTTGGAATATCAGGAGATGCTACTGCGGCATTATCGCGTTCCCTGCTGGCAACGATGTTTGCGAACATCCGCTGAAATTCATTCAAGCACATGGTCATAATTTCCTGTATCTGATGCCGAAGTTTTGGCCGTTCACTGGAAATTTCATCGTGAAGCTGAACGGCTGCCATCAATTCCTTCCTCAACAACCGCATTCTCCGTTTCCCTACCGCTCCCGAGGAACAGAATTTTTCTATGATTTCATTGCCATGCTTTCTGATATCTTCAAGATCTATCCCGCAGATCGAATCGTCTTGCATGATCATGAACCCCCTCTTGCATGTCCTCACAACCATCCGATCAATCGCTGCTTCCCACTGATCGAGCAACTCTTCCTTCGTGAGCGGTCGTGACGATACATGGTCCAGATCCGTAGTGCCTTCCGTTCTCTCTACATATGAAGCATCGGATGGGTGAGGATAGAAGTCGGAAATCTCGGCAGATGCTGCCTCATCCTGAGGCAATTCGTACGCTCCGCCTACCCTCAAGACCGCGTCGCGGCAATTCCACGAGATGTGGAAGCTCGCGACGTTCTTCATCCTCGCGAGCAGCTCGTCGTTCACTTCTGGAAAGTGGAATGTTTCTATGATTTGCAGAGCCTCACGAAGAACACGTTTCCAGAAGCGAGTGAAGTTGGCGCGAGACTGGAACTGCAGCATGCCCTCAATATCCTGCTCAATCGCATTGAGTTGTTTCCGCAACGCACTAATGGCTTCGCGAATGATGTGATTGTTCTTCTGATACTGTTCTCCTGAACCAAGCATGCCCTGTGTCGCGGTGAGGATACTGTCATCAAAGTCTTCGTTGTACGAGAATCCTTTTCCCATTGCGATCTGCACCTGTTCTTTCGAAACCGCTGCCACCATATTTCCCGGGCAGAAATAGAAAGGATTGGATTGCGTGATGTGCTCCGGTCCGAGAGGCGGCATGTTGACCGGCTCCGATTGCGTCACTCTTGAGTAGAATAAATTTACTGCTGGGTGGATGAACGCGGGATCAGGCCTGCCCTCGAATTCACACAACTGCAGGAGCGCTTCCTCCAAACTCTGTTGTTCTCCCGACAGAGGATCCCCCCAAAATGCGCTCGAGAAGAATTTATAAATCATCTCTCTGCAATGACCGGTCACATAGTTTCGGAACTCACGCTCGAGAGCATTCAATGCTTGCTCCAACGTCATTTTCCGTTTCTCATTCGTGGTCGTGAAAACCAAAGCGGGATCTACTTCCCGTAAGCATCTCTGCTTCCATTGAGCCAGACCTTCGAAGAGAGCTTGTTCCGTTTCCCGCCATAGCTCCATGGTTTGCTCATTGGTGCGATGGCATCGCCGAAGTTGTGCGATCTTTCTCTTGCCGAATAATTCATCATCGCTCCACGACCAACGGAACTCAGTGGCATCTTGATTCCGTTCTGCCAGTTCTGCTCCCGAAGACGATTGTGAAATGAATTGAGAGAAATCGAAGCCAGCCTCCATCTTCCGCTCAAAATCTTCCAAGAGTCCCTCAACCATTTGAGAGAGTAACACCCCGGCTTTCTGTTTGAATGGAGAAGGCGAAAAGGGTTCGCTCGGTTGGATTCTCTGCATCGCCTCGTGGAGAGGCCGAAAATCTTCCCTGGAACGCAAAGGTTCGGGGCACCGAAGAACCACCACCGCTCGCGTGGCATTCAGAACGGTACTCGCTTCAGCTCTCGCTGTTGTGTCCCCCGGGATGTCCGGCAACTTTGAAAGCTCCCCTTCCAGTCTTCCCTGCAATGCTCCAATTGCATTGATGACTTGCTTCCGCGTAACCATTCCCGGCCCTGATGAAACCAATGGAGATGGAAGCAATTGGTTCTTAATTCTCTGTATCGCCGCAGAGAAACGCGGAGGAAAGGAACGCATCAACCAAAGTTCCATCCCAGAGGGCTGAGGAGTGCGTTGCGTCGAATCATTGGTAATGCGGCAGAAATCCTCAAGCGGCTCCAAATCCAATTCGCAAGAGAACTCTTCGGGACAATGGTCACGCAAGCCTTGTGCATATCCTCTCTTGTAGAGATCTAGTAATGCAGAGAAGGTGTCCAATTTTCCGTGAAAGTGCCTGCGCCCTTTTCTCATCACGTCCGCGAAGACAGCATCAATAGCACTTTCAACTTCCTGTCTACTGAAGGAACGGTTTCGCTCCCCCTTCCCTGGCCCTTCATCCTTCACCGGCTCTGCAGCGATGTCGCTGCCATGAGGAAGCCGAAGGGGACCTCTCGATTCGGCTTCTCTGGTCGAAGCACGCTCCCATAGATTTGGAGCATTTGAAGCATCGAAGGTCGCGGTGATCTTCGGTTCCGGTTTCCTCTCAATAGTGAAGAATCTTCCAGCCTCCAGCTTCGCATCCGGCGGAAGCTCGGCAGCAATATCGAAAAGAAGAGTTTCCTCCAAGTCCGGAAGCGAAAGCGGCTCAGCAAGTGCTCCCGCAGCCGCCTGCATCGCCTCGAGCACGGGACCGTCGCCCTTCGCCGCCGCTGCCGCCACAATTTCCCCGATTTCCGTTTGGATCGACCGGATTCCTTCCTGAACAACACGGGCGATGGCGGCGGCGTTTCCGGAATCAGGAGAGCGGAACACTGCGCGAATTCGTTCCGCGGCATGAGCGATGAGGCTCTGGAAACGAGTGGTGAACTGCTCAAACCGCCGATACTGGTCTTCGGGAATTTCCCGCTGATGATACTGTTGTAGTGCGCGGAGCATGCGAGCTTCGAACGCAGCCTCGACGCGTTCGACCGTCTGCTCCGGATTCCAGAGCATACCCTGGACGTCCAAACTCAAGGTGGAGGGATCCACGTTCGCCGAGCCATATTCACAGTCTTCAGTCACACGATATTAAAGACCAAAACAATGCTATTAGTCAATAATCATGCGGCTTTGCAAGTACATGAGTTATCGTGAACAAACATGCACAAAATACGGCTTTAATAAGCCAATAACTTAAGATGGCTCCCCCGACTGGCCGTCTTCGCTTCGCTCCGCCGAGCCTTCCCACCCGTCGCCATCCTTCTGTTGTACAATAAACAAGCACGAAGCCAATCTCGGCGTAGTTCAAATGCAAAGCATTTGAACGGAGACGGATGGCTCCCTGAATCCGTTACAATTAAGAACGTGCTTTTGGACTCATATTATTGCCAGTCACTACAAACGATTATTCACCTAATAAACAATTCAAATCTTAATACCACGCCATTGAGATTCCATGGCCCAGAAGGTTGTGGTTTTAACTAGCCTTTGTATCGGGTTTGGAAGCAATTTTTCTAGTAAAGCCTCAAAGATAGTCAAAGAAACGAATGCATATGCAACACTAATGAAAGGATTTTCGAGAGCCGATTTCCCCAAATTGAAAAAATGAAAATGTCTTAAAATGGCAATAAATCCCGTTGATTCAATTGCGATAAAATAAATGACTAGGTGAAGTAAACAATATAGAAACAAACATTGCTTAGAAACTTCAAAACCCAAAAATTGCACTTTCTTAGATTGAGTAATGACGTTGCTTCCTTCTTTTTTAGAGGACAACGAATATTCCCAAAATCTCTTCTCAAACTTCCATGTCTCAGTTTTTCCGCTCGTTACAAAAAGCAAACAATTGAGTAGCTGTGAAATTATTTTTAAAAATTTAGCAAAAGTGAATTGCAATATTTTTCTTGTTCTAAACCAAAAGCCTTTGAATTTTTTACATGGTTTTATATGCGTCTCATATACCTGCTCTAGCATCACCATTGGCTGAATCTCCTTTTCATTCTTATAAAATTTCTCCGTCTCAATATCAAAACTATAATCATCTGAATTCAGTTCAACAGGCCAATTTATTTTTGGGTTACTGGGAATGATTAATCTCTCTTTTCCGACCACCATCGCTGCACGAATGCCTACAATCTTTCGTTTATTTGAATTAGCCAATTCTTCATCTTCAATGAAAATATGGAAAAGCGCTAAATATTCATATTCTTCCTCTTTCTGTTCCGGCAAAAGCTTAAGTACCCGTGCATCGTATCTGCGCTTAATGCTAAAGCCAAAGCCCTTATTGAAAGGAACAGGATTAAAATATTGGGGATACTGGTCGGTATTAAAAAAAATCAAAAAATTGCGATTCGTAGCTTCGATAGATTCAGCTTGCTCCATAGACGGATTCTAGCAATAAACTAAAATCCATAATACTCGATTCAAAAATTACAAAAAAAGACTTTTCCCCATACGGAAGCCACATTAAGGTTTTATATAAATATGGCTCCCCCGACTGGATTCGAACCAGTAACCCCCTCGTTAACAGCGAGGTGCTCTACCGTTGAGCTACAGGGGAAGGCCGTGGGGAGATTATAGTCATTTCTCTCCCTCTGACCAGTGGAGAACCGCGTGTTCTTCCGATTGCCCCGAACTTCCCCGGAGAGGCAACGAATGCATTGTGTTACAATCCTTGGACTATGACTCTCGTTCCCCTCACGCAGAACGTCGTCACGCTCCTCTCTTCTCTCACGGTCTTCGGGCAGCTCATCGCACTCGTCTTCCTCTGCTCACTCCTCCGGGAAACACTCACGAAGAAACCGACGGCGATCGGCACATTGCTTCGGCGTCGCGGTGTCCTCTTCCTGCTCGTCGTCGCTCTCGTCGCAACACTTGGAAGCCTCTTCTTCTCCGAGATCGCCGGATGGACACCGTGCAAACTCTGCTGGTTCCAGCGGATCTGCATGTACCCGCAGGTCGTGCTCCTCGCCATCGCACTCTGGAGACGGGACCGGACGATCGCGGCATACGTCCTCGCGCTCTGCCTCATCGGCATGACCTTCTCCCTCGTTCAATACGCGGAACAGGTCTATTCCCTTCTCCATCCGGGCACGGAACAAGTCTGTGACGGCTCCGGCGTTTCCTGCGCGACGACGCAGCTCCTCACTTTCGGCTACATCACGATCCCGCTGATGGCCCTCACGGCGTTCGTCATGAACGCGGTGACGGCACTGCACCTCCTGCGACCGAAAACGGCGTGACAGTAGCGAAGGAATGGAGTTCCTGCTACGATCACACTCTCCATGGATCACGCGACAACCTCGATGTCCCTGCAGGGTTTGACAGAGGCCGAAGCGGCGAAGCGTCTGCAGGAGAGCGGCTACAACGAATTGCCCTCTTCGAAGAGGCGCAGTGTCTGGCGGATCCTCTTCTCGGTGCTCGGCGAGCCCATGTTCCTCCTGCTCGTTGCGTGCGGGACGGTGTACTTCATCCTGGGTGACAAACATGAAGGCTTCATGCTCATCGGATCGATCTTCCTTGTGCTCGGCATCACCGTGTATCAGGAACGCAAAACCGAGAAGGCGCTGGAAGCGCTGCGCGGGTGGACGAGTCCCCGTGCCCTCGTCATCCGGGACGGCGCGGAACGCAGGATCCCCGGGCGCGAAGTGGTTCCCGGCGACATCGTCGTGATCGCGGAGGGCGACCGCGTCCCCGCGGACGCCGCCGTGCTGGGCGCGCGCAACCTCTCCATCGATGAATCCCTCCTCACCGGCGAATCCGTACCCGTGACGAAAGCGGAGTGGGACGAGCGCAAACCGAAAGCCCGCCCTGGCGGCGACGGCTCCCCCTTCGTGTACTCGGGGACGCTCGTGGTCGCGGGTCGCGCGGTGTGCCGCGTGCTGGAGACGGGAGTGGCAACCGAGATCGGCAAGATCGGCACGTCGCTCCAGAGCATCGAGGATGACCGCACGTTCCTCCAGCGGGAGGTGACCCGCCTCGTCCGCATCGTCGCCGTCTCCGGCACGATCCTCTGCGTCATCGTGCTCCTCTCGTATGGATTCATACGGAACGAGTGGCTCACCGGGATCCTCGCGGGACTCAGCCTCGCGATGGCCATCCTCCCGGAGGAATTTCCCGTCGTGCTCACGATCTTCCTCGCACTCGGCGCCTGGCGCATGGCGAGAGTGGGCGCGCTCGCCCGACACGTGCCCGCAGTGGAGATGCTGGGATCGGCCACGGTGCTCTGCGTGGACAAGACGGGGACGCTCACGATGAACCGCATGACCGTCCGGCGTCTGCAGGCGGGGGAAGAAACCCTCCATGTGACGGATGAGCCGGACAGCATCCCCGAGTCGTTCCATCGGCTCCTGGAATACGGCATCCTTGCCAGTCATCCCGACTCATTCGATCCGATGGAGAAAGCAATCCACCACCTGGGCTCGCGCCTCGCCGGGACAGAGCACCTCCACGGCGACTGGACGAATGTGAAGGAGTACCCGCTCTCCGCCTCCCTCCTCGCCATGTCCGAGATCTGGCGCTCACCGAACGGCTCGGAGTTTGTGGTCGCGGCGAAGGGCGCCCCGGAAGCGATCCTCGATCTGTGTCACCTGCGTGACGGCGACGCCGCGCCCATCCATCGTCAGGTGGAAGAGATGTCGCGCGAGGGTCTGCGCGTCCTCGGCGTGGCGGCCGCGACCTTCGGAACGGAGCGCCTCCCCGGGGATCAGCATGACTTCGACTTCCGTTTCATCGGTCTGATCGGTCTCGCGGACCCTGTGCGCCCGAACGTGCGGGAGGCGCTCGCGGAGTGCCACACGGCCGGCATCCGCGTCATGATGATCACGGGCGACCACCCCCGTACCGCCGAATCGATCGCACGGGAGATCGGCCTGCTGCCGGGCGGCAATGTGGTGACCGGACCGCAAATCCTGCAGATGAGTGAGCAGCAACTGCGCGACGCCGTGAAGGGCGCCGCCGTCTTCGCACGGGTCGTGCCGGAGCAGAAGCTGCAGATCGTGAATGCACTCAAGGCCAACGGGGAAGTCGTCGCCATGACGGGCGACGGCGTGAACGACGCTCCCGCCCTCAAGGCCGCGCACATCGGCATCGCCATGGGCGCGCGCGGGACGGACGTGGCGCGTGAAGCCTCCGACATCGTCCTCTCCGATGACGATTTCTCCACCATCGTCCGCGGCGTGCGGATGGGACGGCGCGTCTTCGACAACCTGCGTAAGGCCATGAGCTACATCCTCGCCGTCCACGTGCCCATCGCAGGCATTTCGCTGATCCCTGCCGTCCTCGGCCGTCCGCTCGTGCTCTTGCCCGTCCACATCCTCCTCATCGAACTGATCATCGATCCCGCCTGCTCCGTCCTCTACGAGATGGAAGCGGAGGAGGAGGACATCATGCGCAGATCCCCGCGTGATCCCCACGCCCCGATGTTCGATCTCCGCCGCTTCTCGATCTGCATGCTGCAGGGCTTCGGCGCGTTCGCCGCCGTCCTCGTCGTGTACCTGGCGGCGTACGCGAGCGGCGCATCGGAGAATGCCGTGCGTGCGCTGACCTTCGTCGCCCTCATGACGGGCAATCTCGGCCTCATCCTCGTCAATCGCTCGTGGCTTCACACGATCGTCGGGAGCCTGCGGCTCAGGAATCCGTCGGTCTTCTGGATCGTGGGCGGCGACCTCCTCGTGATTCTCGCCATCCTTCTGATCCCGCCCTTGCAGAGCCTCTTCCGCTTCGCACCGATGCCCGCTCCCCAGCTCCTCCTCGCCGCAGCAGTCGGCCTCGCGAGCATCGCCGCGATGGACGTAATGAAGGTCGTGCAGAGGCACCTGCCGACTCTCAGAAACTGACAGAGGGTCGCGAGAACAGACACCATACTATAATTGTTGTACAGTAAGCGTATGGAGGCTTGGCAACAGGCATGGGCTTTGTACCGCGCAGACATGAGCAAACCGGAATACGGGACGCCTGCCGGTGATTTTCGACCCTGCCTGCTCGTGGCATACGACATCGCACAGGTGCTCCTCCACGGGCATCAAGATCTTTCGGTGATGCGGCTCACACGAGAGGGCGGCTTCACGTTCAAACCGAAGCATGTTCCGGAAGAGTTCGAAGCATGGGGGGAGCATTTCGTTTGTGTTTGTGATGGAACCGTGTACGACCCTATGCTCGATCAGCCGGTCCCATTGAATGACTACTGTGAAGTCATGTTCGGGATGCCTCTTCCCATGCGCATTCACAAAACTCGCGATCAGCTGAAGTATCTCTTGGAAGGAGTGACGGTCGACTGACGTCACGAATGAAGAGGAAAATAGTCGACAAGCAGAACGTCGGCGCGTAGTCTCCTGATACTTAGCTTGTCTAACTATCTCAACATCCCTATGCCTTCCATCATCTCCGTCGACAACCTCTCCAAGACCTATCCGGGAAGCAAGACCCCCGCCGTGGACGGCGTGTCGTTCGAGGTTGAGCAGGGCGACGTGTTCGCCTTCCTCGGCCCCAACGGCGCCGGCAAGACCACGACCATCAAGATCCTCACGACGCTCCTTCACCCCAGCAGCGGCACGGTCCGCATCAATGGCCATGATCCGCAGCATGATCAGGATGCGGCACGCAGGAGCTTCGGCATCGTGTTCCAGGATCCGAGCCTGGATGACGAGCTGACGGCCATAGAGAACATGGACATCCACGGCGTCCTCTACCACGTCCCGAAGGAGCTCGGACGCAAGCGGACGGAGGAGCTCCTTAAAGTCGTGGAGCTGTGGGACCGGAGGAATGACTACGTGAAACAGTTCTCCGGCGGCATGAAGCGCCGGCTCGAGATCGCACGCGGGCTCCTCCACCACCCGAAGGTCCTCTTCCTCGACGAGCCGACGATCGGGCTGGACCCGCAGACACGCAATCACCTCTGGTCCTACGTGGACCGGTTGAACAAGGAAGAGGGCATCACGGTTTTCCTCACGACCCACTACATGGAGGAGGCGGAGAAGGTCGCCCGGCACATCGCCGTCATCGACCACGGCAAGATCGTGGGGCAGGGCACCTCGAAGGAGCTGCAGGAACAGACGAAGACCGCCACGCTCGAAGAAGCATTCCTCGCCCTCACCGGACACGAAATCCGTGAAGAGGAGGCAGGCGCACTCGACCAAATGCGCATGCACCGTCGCATGTTCACCCGCCGTTAATCCGCCCCTCTCCATTCGTCTCCTATGAACACCATCTACATCCTCTGGCTCCGTCAATTGAAGAGAACCATCCGGTCCAAGTCCCGAATCATCGGGTCGCTGGGCCAGCCGCTCCTCTTCCTCGTCGCGCTCGGCTTCGGGCTCGGGCCGATGTTCCAGAAGGCCGGCGGCGGCAACTACATCGAGTTCCTCGCGCCCGGCATCATGGCCATGAGCATCCTCTTCACGGCCATCTTCTCCGGCATCGAGATCATCTGGGACCGGCAGTTCGGCTTTCTCAAGGAGACGCTCGTCGCGCCCGTGCCGCGCCTGCAGATCATGATCGGCCGCACGCTCGGCGGCGCGACGGTAGCCACCATCCAGGGCATCATCATCTTCCTCATCACGCTCCTCGTCGGCTTCCGGCCGGCAAGCTGGGCGATGCTCCCCATGGCGCTCGTCTTCGTCATCCTCATCGCACTTCTCTTCACCGCCCTCGGCACGGCCATCGCGAGCGTGCTCGAAGACTTCCACGGCTTCCAGCTCATCATGAACTTCCTCGTGATGCCGCTCTTCTTTCTCAGTGGCGCGCTCTTCCCCCTCGACAATCTTCCCTCCGTCCTCGCGATCATCGTGAAGGTCGATCCGCTCTCCTTCGGCGTCGACGGGCTGCGCGGCTCCCTCACCGGCCTCTCACAATTCGGGCTCAGCCTGGACCTGACAGTCCTCACTATCCTCACGGCGCTCCTGATGGTGATCGGGAGCTGGCTGTTCTCGAAGATTGAGGCGTAGTGTGGGTGAAGAAATTATTTCGCTTCCCTCAGGGCTCCCCTCGTATTCAGCGACTCTGAGTATGAAATCATCCATAGAATTTCTCTTGAAAATGTTCCTCCGGAATTTCTGTTTCAGCCCTCTATGAAGCCAAATATTTCTTCTGTTGAATCTTCTTCACTCTGGTGGTGATGATGCATTGCGGAGTGCGGAAGAGAACGCCCATACTGACCCCCTTTTTCCAGCCCCCCATGCCTCTCAAACGCGTCGCCGCCTCCGTCCTCCTCTCGCTCCTCTTCGTCCCGGCGACGGCAAGTGCCGCTGTCCCTCTTCCGCGTCGCGTGCTCCGGCACCTTGATACTACAACCACAACGCAGACGACGACCACCTCCGGTTCTCCCCGCTCCATGCTTCCGCGTCCCGGGCAGGACATGACCCGCGGTGCATTCGTCGCCTCCCTCATCCGCGCGCTGCACTCCGAAGAGCTGACCGGCTGTCTCGATCGCCTCTCGCCCTCGCGCTACGAGCTCCTCTTCCGCGACATCACGCGCACGGATCCTCTGGCACCGGAGCTCTGCACCGCACTCGAGGCCGGCATCATCCAGGGATATCCGGACGGCTACTTCCGCCCGATGCAGGTCATCAACAACGCCGAAGCGGCCAAGGTGATCGCGAAGGCGTACGGCCTCGGTAAGGATTCCTCCGATCCGCGCGTGCCGTGGTACCAGCCGTCGGTGAACGCATTGCTATCCCTCGGCATCACGCTCCCCCGCTCGCTCGCCGTTCCCTTCACCCCCGACCAGTCGAAGATGATCCTGTGGTCCATGCACTGCTCGCAGAGAGTGTGGATGGAGAAGAAGACCCTCACGCCCCTCACGCAGGAGCAACGGCAGGCACTGCGGGCATCGTCCGCGCCGCCCTGCGCACCGTAGAAAGGGCCAAATCTCATAGGTTTTTCGGCTTGGGACGGGTATTCTTCGCATGAACAGAAGACAGGACACCATTTCCGGCTGCCTCCCTGCCTTTTCTGCCCTCCCTGCCCTCTCTGCCTTCCTCAATGTCTCTCAATTCCTCAACCCACCCCCACCCGACGTTCCTGACGCTCGGAATCGATCCGAAGATCCTTGAGATCCTGACGCAGAAACGCTTCACGACCCCGACGCCGATCCAGCAGCAATCCATTCAACCGGCGATCGAAGGCAAGGACATCGTGGGCATCGCGCAGACAGGCACGGGCAAGACGCTCGCCTTCGGCATCCCGATGCTCCAGAGGCTCTTTCTGGGGAAAGGTCGCGGTCTCGTCGTGGTCCCGACGCGCGAGCTGGCCTATCAGGTGGATGAGGTCCTGCAGATGCTCGGCACGCCGCTCGGCATCCGCACGGCCGTCCTCATCGGAGGAGCGTCCATGGGTATTCAGAAAGCCGCCATCCGCGCCAATCCACGCATCGTCGTCGCCACGCCGGGACGGCTGAATGATCACCTGCAGCAGGGAACGATCACGCTCAAGGAGGTGGCGGTCCTCGTCCTGGACGAAGCCGACCGCATGCTGGACATGGGCTTCCGCCCGCAGATCGAGCAGATCCTCCGCCACGTGCCCCGCGAGCGTCAGACGCTGCTCTTCTCCGCCACGATGCCGCACGAGATCATGAAGATGGCGAACGCGCACATGAAGCTCCCCATCCGCATCGAGGTGGCGCCGCAGGGCACGCCCGTCGCGCAGATTCTGCAGGAACTCTTCATCATCCAGAAGACGGAGAAGCCCGCGCTCCTCGAGTCGCTGCTGCAGGAGCACCACGGAACGATCCTCGTCTTCTCGCGGAC
Source organism: Candidatus Peribacteraceae bacterium (assembly GCA_041666245.1). Taxonomy (GTDB): domain Bacteria; phylum Patescibacteriota; class Gracilibacteria; order Peribacterales; family Peribacteraceae; genus CAIKAD01. The sequence continues at coordinate 109,465 of JBAYHG010000002.1, read as the reverse complement.
GAAGCACGGCGCCAAGAAGATCACGCGCAACCTCCGGGAACGCGGACACTCCGCGGCCGAGATCCACGCCAACCGCACGCTCCACCAGCGGCGTGAGGCACTGGAGGGGTTCAGGAAGGGCAAGTACCGCGTGCTCGTGGCGACCGACATCGCGGCGCGCGGCATCGACGTGGCGAACATCGAAGTGGTGATCAATTACGACCTGCCCGACGATCCCAACGACTACGTGCACCGCATCGGTCGCACGGCGCGGGCCGGAAAGGAGGGGAAGGCCATCTCCTTCGCCACGTTCGAGCAGAAGAACGAAGTCCGCGACATCGAGCGGCTCATCCGCTCCCAACTGCGCCACAAGCCCACCCCGACGCTCCCCGTCCTCCCTCCCTCCGCGCATCAACCGTCGGACGATGACCGCCGCTCGCCGTATCCCCGCCGCTCGCAATCTTCACAGAAGAGCTCCTGGAGCTATCATAGGTCGGGAGGAGGCAGAAGGTGAGCACATCTCACTAACTGCCATCGAAGGGATTCGGGGTTGTTTCAAGCTGGAAATTGATCGAGAGAGGTACCCTGCAACATATTGAGATCGTGTCTTTCCCATATATATTTCTGTGCTTTCCCCCTGGAAAGGACTACCCTGATGAAGAAGGGCCCACTATTTCCGCTTGTACAATGATTATTAATGCGGATTCCCTCCTGCCGCACCTCAAGCAGAAAGTGCGCCCAACACAGAGCGATACCTCCCGCCACATACTTTGTCCTCAATGCAAGAGACGAACGAGGCTGAATACACTGGGGGACGGACGAAAGAAGTGCACCGTGTGCGGCAAGAAGTTCCGCGTCCACAAAGTGACGGAGGGGAACAAGCTGCAGCAGTGTGCCGAGATTCTCCTCTGTTTCTGCCTCGATTTCTCGGCGAACAGAACAGCACAAATCACCCATCACCGCTACCGACTGATCACCGCCTTCTACAATCACTTTCGCAGACTCCTCATCGAAAAGAATCTGCCACAGGAGAAAATCCCTCTCCTCTCCCCCTACAAGGGGAATGCACATGCGCTGCACGACCCATCCCGGTGCAAGTGGTGCAACAGCAAAATCCGCTTGGATGAGGCCCAAGGGAAGCCACCGGCATTCGGCGTGCAACTGCGAGAGAGCGGCGAGGTCTACATCGACCCGCTCAAAGACGATGAAGCGGTGTTCCACTTCCATGCATTTGGCTCGAGGGAGGAAGCTCCTGGCCGCCGCGAAGGCTTCGCAGGTCTCATCTGCTGCGGCAAGTTCCACCGCTTCACGACGGAGGGACGGGCGAAGGACGGCGCAGAGAAAATGTGGACGTGGATTCGGCAGCGGACACGCAGCCACCACGGCATCTGGAAACGGAACACGGGGTTCTACCTCAAGGAGCTGGAGTGGAAGTACAACAACCGATCCCTCGAGCCGGAACTGCAGGCGAGGAAGATCATCGAGTTGATGCCCATGAATTTCCTCACGAGCTGGTCGCTCAACATGTAAAGGGGCCTGAACGAGTCCAGATGAGTGCCGAGAGAGCCGAATCCCGGCGACTCCATGTCGTCGGAGCTACTGGCGCAGGAATCACAAGCGCCTATCGTGATGGTTCATTCCTTCCCCACACCCACCTATGCGTACCAACCGCTTGTACTTTCCTTCCCTTCCCGTCCGGCGGTTTTCCGGTGTCCTGCAATCGTGGTTCCCCGCGATCCATCACAAGACCTTCCCGGGGGCAACCCGCACCGGGATTCTCCAGTCCGCCGCGCGGCGGACGGCGCATCGAATATGAATTGCTCCATTTCCCCCTTTCTTCCTTTTCTCTCTTTCCTCCCCTCCCATGAACCTCCTCTGGTTTCTCCTCATCGGCCCCATGCTCTTTGGCGGCACAGCATTCGCAGAAGACACGGCATTCTCCCAGGCTCCCTTCACCGACGTTCCCACGACAAGCATGAACTATCAGGCCATTGAGTACCTCCGCACGAAGAATGTGCTCAAGGGCTATCTGGACGGAACATTCAAACCAAGTAACCGCCTGAACCGCGCGGAATTCGTGCAGTTCATGATCAACCCCTTCATCCTGGACACGAACGACATGGCCAATTGCGTGCAAGCGAACATCTCCGAGACTGCGACGACCGTCTTCTTCTCCGATGTATCCAAGGACGCCTGGTACGCCACGAACGTGTGCGTCGCCAAGACGAAGCACCTCATCGACGGATATCCGGACGGCACGTACCGTCCCGCGGACTCCATCAACTTCGTGGAAGCGGCCAAGATCATCTCCAATGTCTTCTCCCTCGATATCAAGAACCCCGAGCTTGGGGAATTCTGGTACCGCCCCTACGTGCAGAGCCTCTCCGATCTGCACGCAATCCCTGTCAGCATCACGCGTTTCGATCAGACACTGACCCGCGCCGAAATGGCGGAAATCGTGTATCGCCTGAAGACGGATTCGACGCAGAAAGCCCACACGATCATCAGCAATCTGAAGTGACCCTCTTCCTCTTTCTCTCTCCTCTCTTTCCTTTCTCACTTTCCTCCCCTCCAACATGGACATCCTCTGGTTCCTCCTCATCGGCCTCGTCGCGGGCTGGATTGCCGGCCTCATCATGAAGGGCGGCGGATACGGCATCGTGGGTGACATCGTCGTCGGCATCATCGGCGCACTCATCGGCGGCTTCCTCCTGCGCCTCTTCGGGATTACCGCCTACGGAACGCTCGGTGCCATCGCCATGGCGGTCATCGGCGCCGTGATTCTCATTGCCGTCCTGCGCACGTTGAAACGCGCGTGATACCACTCCAATTCTCTTTCCCCCTCTTCCATGACCGATTTCTCCTTCCGTCCCGTACGATCCAACACCGCCGTGATAACGATGCTCGGCGTCCTCATCGTGGTTGTCGCCGCCGGCTTCATCTACGTCCCCATGGCCCTGCGCGCCCAGACACAATCCTCCTCCTCGATGAAGAGTCCCGCGTCCGGATCGGAGCAGACGCAGACTTCTTCCGTGCGCATCTCAGGGACACAGGCGGAAATCGACACCTGCATCAACGCCGCGACGGAGGCTCATAACCAGCTCTGGGCAGCGACGTGCAGGCAGGTGAGCGCGACCATGCAGATCGCCTACGACGCCTGTATCTCGAACGGGAAAAGCCAATCGTACTGTCAGGCGCAGTTCGGCGCGTACCTCTCGATGGGACCCACCTGCACGTTGCCGCTCATACGGCAGAACGAGTTGAACGTGAAGTACAACGCCGCAAAAATTGTCTGCCAGCAGAAGACGTACTGACCACTTCCGTGTTCCACTATGCCCTTCCCTCCTCACCCTCATGACCGATGAATCTCTCCGGCCCCTGCAGGATCGCATCACCAAGATCGACGAAGATGAGAAGCGCCTCAACCGCGACCGTCTGGCGGGATTGAAAACCATGACGGATCGCCGGGCAGTCGAGAAGCGAAAGGAGGCAACGGCTCTGGCGACGGTGGTGAAGGAGGAAGAACGCCAGGAGGGAGTGAATGCCGGGAAGGAACGCGCGTTTCAGGCGGATCTGAAACGGGAGGGCGAGGTGACCAATGTCACGGAAGCACTCAAAAGGAATTACATTGTGGAGTTGCGACGCCGGGAAGAGGCCGATCGGGCGTTGCTGAAACAAATCAACGACCTCGAAACGCAGCTGCAGCACATCAGAGGAACGAGACCGTGAATAGCCATTCATTTGCGTTCGTTCTTACGGATAGGTGCATTGGAAATGGATCAAAAACGTGAGAATATACTGTCACTCTGTTCTGTCATTCCATCCCTCCGTATGAAACGCCTCCTCCCTCTCGCCGCCCTCGCGCTCCTCACGCTCGCTGCGTGCGGAAATCAGCAACCCGCTCCGTCGAAAGAAGGAACGAATGCGTCATCCGTTTCTTCCGAAGCAACGGCTGCTTCCGTGGGCGGTGCCCAGCCGGCGCAGAAGCAATCCGCACCTTTCACTGATATCCCCGACATCCTGGTAACGGGCCCCTCCGAACTCGCCGTGGGCCAGACGTTCCGCATCGTGCTCCAGAGCAACCCCACGACCGGCTACAGCTGGACGGTCACCCTGACCGGAGATACGGTCTCAAAAGTATCTGATACCTTCGAAGAGTCGCAGGCAGCCGGTCGCGTCACCGGTGCCCCGGGACATCAGATATTCCAGTTCCGCGCAGAGAAACCGGGAATGACGACGCTCACCTTCGCGTACGCCCGCCCGTGGGAGAGCGTGCAGCCCCTCGAGACGAAGACGTATGAGATGACGGTGAAGTAGGGGTGTTTTCAGCCGGTTGACCCCCTGCGTTCCATGCACCCATGGAACGTCTTGGAGCTCAAGCACAAGAGGGAAAGTCGATGCTGACGAAAGAGTATTCCTCCCGCGGTCTTCCGGGCGTGCGGCAACAGGAATGAGATGGGGGCGGTCCATCCCCCGCCCTCTCATGCACAGCAAAAACCGCCCTCTCTCCTTCGAACCGCTCGAGCCGCGCGAGTACCTCTCGGCAACCACCACGCTGGATACCAACCCCGCGGACGAAATCCGTGCGAACATCGCGGCTACCCTCGTGGGACGGGGGACTACATGGACGGAAGCGGACTACCCCGCTCTTCTCGAGGCGGCGCAGCAGGATCCCGCCTTCGCTGACCTCGCAACGATCAGCGGAGCGGCGGAAGAAGAAGGCGACGCATGGCAGACGGACAAGGACCGACTGAGCGTCCTCCGGCTCGACCGGACGGAGATGACGTCGGAATTGCAGCGCGACGAGACGAGTCTGGCGCAGGCGGAGAAGTCGCTGGCGGCGATCAGTGAACACATGGATGCCATCCATGCACGCGAAACGCTGCTCACGGAGGAGATCGCTGCGCTCACCGCAAAAGACGCGACGCTCCACACGGAACAAGAGGCACTCCCGCAACGCCTCGCGAGCGCTAGGACGGAGCTCCAGGGACTCCAAACCTCCATGAAGACAGTGACGAAGCAGGAACAAGTGGTGCTGAAGAGCCTCACGCCACTCCGGGCCACCTACCAACGACAGCAGAACTACCTCCAGAGTCTCAATACGAATCTGGAAAGTCATCCCGGAGACCGATTTTCCCTGCAGCAGCGTGCATTCGTGACCCGCTGGCTCCGCAACTACGGACCGAGCCTGAGGAATCTGGAACAGAAGGATACGATGCTGCGAGGCAAGATTGATCTCTTGGGGAAGCAAGTCGAAGAGGCTGCCAGGACTATCGCCACGCTTGAGAGCAGGCAAGCGGCGCTCCCCGGAGAAATGCAATCCGCCGACGCGGCGATCGGGGAAGACGCAGCGTTGCTGCACACCACACAGGAGGAGGAAGCGCAGACCGTTCTCGCCGGGGAGGAACAGCTGCGTGCGCGGGACGCCGTGCTCGCCGAAGTGACGGGAGATCAAACCTCGCTGGCAGCCACCGATGCGGCGATGGAGGAAGTGACGGCCGACATCGCGGCACACGAAGAAATCCTCGCGGAACTGAGCGCAACTGTCCGCACGTCCGCCGCGGAGATCCTCGCCGACACAACCCTGAACACCGTGCTCACGACGTCCATGGAAAAGACAGACACGCTCGCACTCGACACCGGGACATTCGACGACGACTCCTCGTCGCTGACACTGTCACTCGCTGAGCTGGGGGGAACCGCCCAATTTGACGCGTTCCAGGGACGCTCTTCCATCCCGGGAACGCTCTCTGTTGCCGACACGGCGGCACTTCGCCGCGCGGTCCTCGCCGCAGGCCTCACGCCCGATCAAGTCGCGTCCGCTCCCAATCTCTGCACGGTCCTCGGCATCAAAGACGGCCAATTCTCCTCCTGGGGAACGGTCACGAGCGCCGCTTTGGGAACCGTAACCATCGCCGCGGACACCAACCGTCCCTACGATCCCGTTCATCCTCCCCACTACCTCACCATCAGGGACGGAATCATCCAGGCGTACGAGACACCGAACGCCATGGGCTGCGCTCCCATTACCCTCACCTTCGCCACTCCCCGCTACGTCCAGTGGGTCGACGTCCGGCACGTGAGCGGGCAGGAGGGCGGGATACTGGATATCACTGCGGCGGACGGAACGGTTCGCAGCGTCTCGATCGGATCGGGCGGCCCCGTCATGGTGGACGCGGTGGTGCAGAATCTGAAGATCACGACACAGGGTTCCAACGCCGCATACGGCTTCCGGGCTCTCCAGGGATACACGTCCACCACCGTACCGCAGGTGCCGGATGGCACGTGGATGCAGGCCACGGGCGTTCTGACGGCGCTCGATCTCTCGGGCAGCGAGCGGCGCGTGACGGGCGTGGATGTGCAGGCGAAGTCGGATCGGATGGGCGATACCATCACGGTGGAAGGGTACAGCGGCAGCAACAAAGTCGTCTCGCAGGCGGTCGGAGCCGACGGTACGGCCCACCTCGCGTACGAGGGCGGCCTCACGCATGTGATGCTCTGCAAAGCGAACACAGCTTCGACGCTCCTCGTCTCCGGTTGCACCGTCACCGGCACGCTGGATCAGGATCAGCCGGCGAGCGCCCCCCTCTCGCCGGAGTCGAACGGCACGTACGGCTACATAACGGGCCAGGATTTCCAGTGGGACGGCGTCCCCTTCAACCACATCGACACCGCGCGACAGAATCCCAACGTGTACTACGGCGGCGGGAGTTCGGCTGTCTGGAGCGGCTCGATCCTCAATCTCCCGCAGAGCATCAACGATCCTACGACATACAACCGGCACGAATTCCGCTCCGCGAAAAGCATCACCGTCTCCGGTCTCTACTACGTTTGCCCGGACGGTCTCCACTCTGTTCCGTCCGAATACTGGAAATCCCTCGGATCCTGTTTCATCACCTTCCCGGGCGCCCCGAAGTACCTGGTTGTCCTCCTGAAGGGTCCGGGTGGCGCATATGACACAGTCATGCCCGCAGAGCAGGGAGAGACCTGCGCGGAGGTGATGCCCAACCAAACGATGAGCATCGAGAGTGGAGTGCTCGTGGTCCGGCAGGGAGGATTGGCCGAGGGATGGCAGGAAGTGCCGGAAGCCGTCCCCTCAGCGAACTTCCGCTCCAACGGCGGCGACACGGTCAATGTGCTCTTCCAGATCATGAACCTGGGCATGCAGGGGGGAACCTTCACGGCGCGGATCCACTCGGGTCCGTCGGGATCGATCGCGGATCCGGTCGTGAAGGAATTCACGGGCTCCATCGGCGCACTGGGGAAGACCGCGCTCTCGGTCAATGTCGGCATCGCCAACGCCGGCGACTCCGTGACGTTGGAAGTGATCGACAGTAACGGCGTCACGACCTGCTACAAGCGCAGGATCCAGCAGGCGCGGCCGGAGGAGTATGCAACCGAGCGTCGCATGGCGGCGATGTCGACGCGGCGATGGCAAACGCTCTACAGCAACGTAAATGAGGCACTGCATCAATCCACCATGCCCGGAATCGTAAAGATATTGGAAGTGGTCCGGCAGAATCCGGTAGCGACGGAACAGATGCGACAACGGCTCATCGCACAAGCCATCCTCGAAGTGGTGGAAGAGGCAGAACCGGAACTGACAGATGACGAAACCCTCGTTAAATCATCGCAACTTCTGGCAATGGGGAATACGGATGTCGATATTCATGAGCTGCTTCAAAGTTCAACCGCCGATGGCTACAACCAGATGCTTCAATGGTTTGATACGGATGGCTACCGCGCGGAGGACGTGCGGGACGACACGGCCATGGGCAAGATCTTCCTCGGCCTCGTGCAGAAGCTGATTTCCCACGCGGAGTTGCACGCGGGTACGGCTGGCGATGGAGCAATCACCAAAGATCCGCACTTCGAGGAATTCCTGGACGCGGCAAGGGCAGTGGGGAACATCACAGGTATTCCCTTCGAAAAGATCCTCCACGCCGCCGACCTGCAGCAGAGTTTCCCGGATCGGGCCTCCGCAGAACAGGCTATGGTGGCGGCACTGAAGGCACTGTTTAATGAGGGACAGTACGGGGGGATGTTCCAGACTGAGAACTCGATCGCGCCAAATAGCGTGCTGGGTGCGCATGTGGGGAAACCTGCATCGAGCGGTGCTGAGTACACGGATGACGATGAGAGCGTCCGTTTGCGTTTCGACTTCACTTCCTCGGATCTGACATACGACCACGGCAATGTCTACCTCATCGATGCATCGGGAAACCAGATCGGCGGGGTCAATGCCGCTCTCGTCCCCGGCGATTTCAGGAATACACTGTACGTCGACGTCGCCATGTCCAGCATTCGCGCACTCTTCCCCGACGGCATCTTCCACGGGCAGGTGAGTGCCAAGCTGGTGCTGTGGGACAAAGCCGGAAACCCCGTTACAGATACCTCGGAGCGATTTGAGCTGAATTTGCGCGGCGGCATTTTCACCTCGGAATTGCTCTCCGCCCGCGAGAATACGCCGGAGAATGCGAGGAAGATCGCCATCGAAAATGCGATTCTCCAGAGAACTGACGCACCTCTGGACCTCTCTCAGCATCCATGGAGACGAACTTTAAGTTCGCCGTCTCATAGTAATCTTTCATATAATGCCGTTGATCTAAATTATGGATCTGAAAATGCCGATATTGATCAACCTGTGTTCGCAGCGGCTGATGGGAAAATTGTCTATATCAATGAGAGTTTGGGGGAAATTATTGTTGAGCACTCATCATTCATCGTAGTAGACGGGCAACGGACAACAATTCAATGGCGAACGACATATATGCACATGACTCAACTTGGCTACTTCACTATTGAGAATATCTTTGTTTCCTGGAAAGTTGATGATCAAATCAAACATGGAAATCAGCTAGGGCTCACAGGAGCTACTGGAACAAAATATTCACATCTTCATTTTGAAATCGCCCTTATGAATGTACTTGATGAATGGCAATCTGTCGGTCTAACTCAATGGCTCAATCACTTTGGTGTTGATGAAGCATTGCCTAGTGAAGCTGAACATATTGATCTACCCCTCACCGATGAAGACTACATCTAAACTGTATTCAGCACTGGCATTTCTTCTTTTGACCTCATGTGGCTTTCAGCCAACAGAACCACCTAATGTAATAAATGCCGCTTCAAGTAGTTCTGAAATTTCTATGCGACCGGTTCTGCAGCCCCTGCCAGAAAATTCAGGAAGCACCTTAAAATTCTGGAGTGGATTGGTATACGTAGGAGAAGGAGATATTGCAGGGTATGAACACGCAGGACACATACGCTCAAATCTTATCCCCGAGAATCAATGGATTACATATTCAGACGATGAATTCGATATTTCGCTCGAGCTTCCTTTCAACACTGAATGGGGAACAGATATATTTTCTCTCGATCCTGTAGAAAAGGAAATTAATGGTTTCTTTTTTGGCCCTTTGGGAGGGTGCGAGGGGGGAGGGTTCTGCAGATATGACAAAGTAATCGTCGAGCCAGCAACTGAACTGTCGAAGAAACTGAAAGCCCTCAGAAAAGACAAGCCCGATGCGGAAATTGAGGAAAAGACTATTGGAACTCACAAAGTCATTGAGAGCCGATACAACTTAATTTGCGAAACCATAGAGTGGCACATTTTCGGTCCAAAATATTCTTACATCTTCATGCCAGTCTGTGATTCGCCTGAGGCCAGAGTAACTTACGAAAAAATTATCGGCTCAGTAACTTTTCCATCTCAAGAAAATCCTGAGGAATGATCTAGGAACGTAGAAATGATAGATGTGGCATACTGAGCACGATGTCTCTCTCCTCTCTTTCTAACTGGCTCGTCTTCTCCCTCCTCCGCCTCCCGGAGAACCGCTTGGGCGAGGCAATTTCGTTCTTCCTCTACGACAGCATCAAGATTCTGATTTTGCTGACGGTGATCATCTATGCCGTCACGTTCCTCCGCACCTTCCTGCCGCCGGAGCGGATCAAGGCGATGCTGACGCACAAGAATCGTCTCGTGGGCCATGTGCTGGCCGCCGGAGTGGGCATCGTGACGCCCTTCTGCTCCTGCTCGGCCATTCCCCTCTTCCTCGGCATCATCGAGAGCGGCGTGCCCGCGGGCATCGCCTTCTCCTACCTCGTCTCCGCGCCGATGGTGAATGAGGTGGCGATGGTACTTCTCCTCGCGCTCTTCGGATGGAAAGCGATGACGCTCTACATCGGATCGGGCGTACTCCTCGCCATCCTCACAGGTCTCGTGCTCGGCCGGATGCACATCGAACATCTCATCGACCGTGGCGCGGCGACGCAGTCCGTCGCGAAAGCGAACCCCACGGTGCGAGAGCGCTTCGCCCGCTCGTGGCGCTACACACGCAATTTGGTGCGCAGGATCTTCCCGTACGTCCTCCTCGGCGTCGCGGCGGGCGCCTTCATTCACGGTTACGCGCCGGAGGATTTCCTCGCGCGCGTCGCTGGGAAGAGCAACCCCTTCGCCGTGCCCATCGCTGTCCTCATCGGCGTGCCGCTCTACTCGAATGCAGCGGGAACGATTCCCATCGTGAGTTCGCTCCTGGAGAAAGGCCTCCCCATGGGGACGGCTCTCGCCTTCATGATGGCGGTCACGGCGCTGTCGGTGCCGGAGATGATCATCCTGCGGCGCATCCTGAAGCCGAAATTGCTCGCGCTCTACGTCGGCATCCTCACGGTCGGGATTATGCTCACGGGCTACCTCTTCAACGCGGTGCTCTGATCTTCAGGTAATGAGCATCGCATCCCCGAAGCTGAAGAGCCTGTACCGCTCGGCGATGGCGTGACGGTAGAGCTCGAGGAGCGTGCCGCGGCCGAGGAACGCCGCAACGAGCATGAGGAGACTGGAACGCGGGACATGAAAATTGGTGATCATGCCGTCGATGATGCGGAACTGATGTCCCTCCCGGATGAAGAGCGACGTCGTGCCGGACTGCTTCACGATACGATTCGTGGCATCCGCGGCGGATTCCAGCGTGCGGACGACGGTGGTGCCGACGGCGATCACGGGCGTGCCCTTCTCCTTCGCCGCGTTGATGGCCTGCGCGGTGTGCGGGTGGATGTGGTATTCCTCGCGGTGGAGCGCGCCCGTCTTCCACTGCTCCTCCGTGAGCGGCGCGAACGTGCCGAGGTGGACGTGGAGCGTCACGAGCGCCGTCTTGATGCCGGATTTCTCCAGCTTCCGAAGTAAACGTTCCGTGAAGTGCAGGGAAGCCGTGGGCGCCGCGATGGAGCCCGGCTCCCGCGCCACGACCGACTGGTACTCCTGCAGGAGCTCCATGCGCGAGAGCGGCGATTCCTTGATGTATGGCGGCAGCGGCGCCTCACCGAAGCGGTCGAGCATCGCCGGGAGCTCAGAGAGCGGGAAGGACGGCAGGAGGAGCCATGCCTTGCCATCCTGGCCTTCCACGGAGAAATCGGGACCGCCGGGGATCCGGAGGCGCTCGCTCACTCGGAGCTTCCTGTCGGCGAACGCGCGCAGCCCCTCGCCCGCGGGACCCAGCAGGAGGACGCTCACATCGCGACCACCCTCCGTCTGCAACGTGAGCTTGGCAGGGATCACTTTCGTCTCGTTGAGGACGAGCAACGCATCCTTCGGGAGGAACTTCTCGATGTCGTGAAAGATCGCGTCCTCCATATGCTTGGACGACCGGTCGAAGACGAGGAGGCGGGCGCTGTCCCGCGGAGAGGCCGGCGCCTGCGCGATGAGATCACGCGGGTAGTCGTAGTCGTAGAGCCCAAGGAGTTCCTCGAAGGACGTCATGGGAGAAGCCTATTGTGACGCGACAGGAGTACTTCCTTCCAGGGAAAATACCTCAGACACTGCAAAGAGCCGTCCGGAGACGGCTCTTTGGCACATTCCGAGAGAAATTAGACCTTCTTGCAGACGCTCGGGACACCCACGCAGAGGTACTCGGGCTCAATCTGGCACGAATCGGAACATCCGTCATTGGCGAAGGCGTTGCCATCGTCACATGCTTCCTCGGGGGCGATGACTCCGTCGCCGCAGCGGACGACACGCTCGGAGCAGGCGCTGGGAGCGCCGGCGCACGTCCAGTTCGGCTCCACCTTGCACTTCTCGTTGCAGCCGTCGCCATTCCTCATGTTTCGATCGTCGCATCCCTCACCGAAGGAGATGACGCCGTCGCCGCAGCGGGAAGCGGAGACACGGCCGTACCAGCGGCCGTAGCCGACGTACGCGATTGCCGCGATGACGATGATGACAATGGCCCAGAAGAGAGGCCGACGGGAACCAGCCATAGGACAGAGGGGGGAAATTACCTGCGAGTGTACCCTCCTTCCGCGAAGCTGTGCAAGATACGGACTCCCAAGGACAATTTGGCCCCGGCGAGTCCTCCCCGGGATTCGTGCCACGCTGCGATGTCTGCTACCATGGATCCCATCATGGCTGTCCGTTCTGCTCCCGCCCCGGTCGCGCCCCGGGGGACCTTCCTCGCTTCCCCTTCCCCTGCAGGGATGGCGGAAGCATTCCTGGCGTTCCTCGCGGTGGCATTTGGCCTGCTCCTCGCATGGCTCCTGCGCGACATTTTCATTCTCTTCCTGCTCGGAGCCTTCGTCGCAACGATCATCGATCCGGGTGTGCGGGCGCTCGAACGCTGGCATGTGCCGCGCAGCCTTGCGGTCCTCCTGCACTTCGCGCTCTTCCTCACCCTCATCGTCGGATTGCTCCTCTCCCTCGTCCCGATCCTTGCCGAGCAGGTGACGCAGCTCTCCCAGCTCGCATCGGGCGAAGTCGGCCAGTTTCTCCTTCACCCCACCATCTCCCTGCCGTTCCTCGACGCGGGGTTGAACGATCAGCTCTCGAGCGCGCTGCAATCTGTGTTCCGGCATCAGTCCATTCAGGAACTTCCCGACGCTCTGCAACGCATAGGTGAACAGCTGCAAGCCGTGGCGGGGAGCTCCCTCCAGATGGCCACCGACGTCGCGGAGAGCATCCTCACGTTCGTCGCGGGACTGGTGATCACCCTCCTCTTCGCCTTCTTCCTCCAGGTGGAGCGGGAGAAGATCCTCCCCTGGATCAGGAGTGTCCTTTCCGCCCGCTCCGGTCTCTACCTGGAGGGGAAAGCACTCATCATTCGCGCCCGCCTCGCACAGTGGGCCAAGGGGCAGCTGACGCTCTGCCTCGTCATCGCCATCTTCGTCTACGTGGTCCTCTTGCTCCTCGGGATGCCCTACGCCCTCACGCTGGCGATCCTTGCCGGATTCACGGAATTCATCCCCTACGCCGGACCGTTCATTGCCGCGGTACCGGCCGTGATCATCGCACTGGCCGAACGCGGATTCATGGGAGCACTGATCATCGCCGCGTGCTACTACGGCGTGCAGTGGACGGAGAATAATTTCATCGTCCCGCTCATCATGAAGCGCGCTGTTTCGCTCTCTCCCGTCGCCATCATCTTCGCGATGCTGGTAGGCGTCAGCTTCCCCGACGTCATCAATCCCGTCCTCGGCATCCTCCTCTCCATCCCCGCAACCAGCATCATCTCAACCTTCCTGGACGACTTGCGGTTCTCGCGGTAAATCCCATCTTGCTCCGCGGGGAAAATGAGGGCCTTTCGTGCGCCGAAGAGACGCTCCTGTGCTACACTTCGCGAACTTCCCCCTCGTTCTATGAACACGCCCTCCACACGCGGATCCGTCGCGAAGGATGTCTTTCTGTACATGCTCATGATCGCCATGCTCTACGTGAGCGTGGCTGCGTTCCTCGTTCTCGTCTTTCAGTACGTCAATCACCTCTTTCCGGACGTGCTGGACTACTCCTACGGCGCCGATCTGGACGCGATCCGTTTCTCCACCTCCGCACTCGTGATCGTCTTCCCGGTATACCTCTTCGTTTCGTGGCTCCTTCAGCGCGAGGTGCATGCCGAACCGGAGAAAGCCGATCTGCGCGTCCGCAAGTGGCTCCTGTACCTCACCCTCTTCCTCTCCGCCCTCGTCATCATCATCGACCTCATCACGCTGGTGTACAGCTTCCTCAATGGCGACCTCACGGTCCGCTTCATCCTGAAAGTCCTGATCATCCTCGTCGTCGCGGGAACGGTGTTCGGTTACTACCTGTGGGAAGTGCTCCGCAAGGAAATGACGAAGTCCTCCCTGCCACGGATCCTCGGGATCGGAACGGCCGTCGTGGTCTTCGTCTCCATCGCCGCGGGATTCTTCATCATCGGATCGCCGTTCGAGCAGCGACAGGTGCGCTTCGACGACCGTCGTGTGTCCGATCTGCAATCGATCCAGAGCGAGCTCGTCTCGTACTGGCAGGCGAAGGACAAGCTGCCCGCGACCCTCGACGATCTGAAGAACGACATCTCCGGCTTCGTGCCTCCCGTGGATCCCGGAACGAGCAAGCCGTACGAGTACGCCACCAAGAGCGCATTGAGCTTCCAGCTCTGCGCAACGTTCGAGACGGCTTCTTCCTCATCACAGGGCAGGACGCCCGCCTACGCCGGGCCGGGCGGAACCGTGGAATCTTGGTCTCACGCCGCCGGCCGCACCTGCTTCACGCATTCGATCGATCCGGACCTCTACAAACTGCAGGGCGTCGGCATCCCCATCAAAGGCTGATCCCCCCGCTCTCTGAAGCGCTCTCGCCGCCGCCGCTGGCTTGGCACGGGCACGAAGGTGCTGCTCCTGACGCTCCTGCTCTACGGGCTCATCTCGTACATCCTCCTCCCCTCCGCGTGGCTCCACTACGAACACGAGCCGGCACTCGAAGCTGCGCCGAAGACCACAGAGAGCTCCCTCGGCTTCTCCGGTGACCCGCTGAATGTCGCATTGGTGGGCACGAAGGAGGAACTCCTCCGGGCGATGCTCGAGACCGGATGGCAGCCATCCGACCGCGTCACCCTGCGCTCCAGCGTGCGGATCGCGACGAGCATCCTCCTCAACCGCTCGTACCCGCAGGCCCCGATGAGCAACCTGTACCTGTGGGGACGGCAGCAGGATCTCGCCTTCCAGGAACCGTCGGGGAAGAGCCCGCGGAAGCGCCACCATGTTCGCTTCTGGGAATCTCAGCTGCATTCACGGGACGGACGACCGCTCTGGATCGGAGCGGCAACGTACGACGAGGGCATCGGCTTCGACCAATTCACGGCCCGGCTGACCCACCACATCGCACCGGACGTGGACGCGGAGCGCGATGCGCTCTTCGCCGATCTGGTGCGGCAGAAACAATTGACCGAGCTGCACCAGGTGACGGGCGTCGGCCTCAACATCGCGGGACGCAACGCACAGGGTGACTGGTACTACACAGACGGGGAATTGACTGTCGGCATCCTCTCGCCGGGGAACGTCCCCGTTTCATCCCCGCCGCAGCGTCTCGCCAATCCTGCGGCCGTCGACTGGAAGAATCAGGGATGGCAGTTCCTCCGCTCCCTCATGCTGTCCACATACCCGCAATCGTCGGTACCGTAGGGTGTCCTCGAACAATACAAACAAGCGTGTTTCGGCAAGCTCAGGCTGACACAGAGCTACGGAACGTACGGATGAAGGAATTTCCCCGTTTCCAGCGGCGCGTAGAACCGGCTTTCGCTCCCGGTCAGCGGGAGACTCCCGATGACGTGTACCTCGGTCGTCGCCACTCGTTGCAGCCGATCCGTCGCGACTTCCGCAACGGTGACGACTGTCTCTCCTTCCTTCAGCGTGGATGCGAGCCGGACGTCGTAGGCGAAGGTGCGTTCCGCGGCAGTCGGCATGACCCACGTGATCTTCCCTTCCTTCACGACACCGCCATTGGCAGCGGTAAGGACACGCATGAGCTCGACGGGATACGTGACGGTCACGGTGGCGCGGGAGAGAGTGGATGAGGCATTGCGAACAGTCACGGTGTACCGGATGCGCGCCCCTGCCTGTCGTTCCGTCTGATCCGCAACCTGCGTGATCGTGAATCCCGTCCCGGCGCTCACGGAGGATGACGAAGATTCTTCCTCCCCGATCCCGAGGAAGAATGCAGCCCGGGAGGCCGTGCTGCCGCTCCCCGAGGACAGAGCCGCACCGATGTCGACTTCGGACTGCGCCGTAAGGGGCTCCGCCAGATTCTGTGCGCGGAAACTCGCGAGGACCCGGACGGTGTCACCGTCCTTCAGCGTGGGACGGAAGCTCGCACGGAAGGCAAATGTTTGCGATTGTCCGGGAGTGAGCTCCGAAACCACCCACGTCACCCGATCATTCGCCACCGTCCCATCACCCGCCTCCGTCACATCCATCTTCAGGAGCGGAAACACGACATCCACCTCCCCCTGACGAAACGCTGCCGCCGTACGATTGCTGAGTGTGACCACATAAGCGACCTCCCCGCCGGGCTGCGCCGTCGAAGAATTGACCGTCATCGTGAGCAGGGACCCTGAGGATTCGAGGAGAGCGCCCGACTGTGTGCCGGGTTGTCCCGTACGAGGGGAACACGCGACGAGCGTCAATGCACCAACGAGCGTGAGGAGGACCGGGAGCGTGGAACGGTACGTCATGGGTGGTGTGGAAGAAGGAGGGTAGTATGACTTCTTCATGATTGAAAATCAATGTCAAATACCGCGCCCGGCATGCAGAAAGAGCCTCTGCAGCCCTTTGGCTTCAGCAAAGCGTGTCACCCTGAGCGTCGTCGAAGGGTAGACACGCGTGTCGCGTTTCGACGGAGCCTGTCCTGAGCAAAGTCGAAGGGCTCAACGTGACACGCTACGCCAATCTCTATCTCCTCGCCCTCCTCCGATCGTTGTCCGTGAGCAGCTTCTTGCGCAGGCGGATTGAACTCGGCGTCACCTCCACCAGCTCGTCATCGGCGATGTATTCCAGCGCCTGCTCGAGGGTCATCGGCTGCACGGGCGTGAGGAGGATGGCCTCGTCGGAGCCGGAGGCGCGCATGTTGCTGAGTTTCTTCTCCTTGCAGGGATTCACTGTCATCTCCTCGTCCTTGGCGCTCTCGCCGATCACCATCCCCACGTACACCTTCGTCTGCGGGATGATGAAGAGGCGCCCGCGCTCCTGCAGGCCCCAGAGAGCGAATGCCACGGCCACACCATTCTCCATGGAGATCATGGAACCGTGCGAGTTGCCGGAAAGCTCCCCCTTGAAGGGCTCGTAGGCGAGGAAGGAGTGCGTGATGATGCCCTCGCCGCGCGTCTCGATGATGAAATCGCCGCGGAAGCCGAGGAGTCCGCGGGTCGGCACTTTGTACTCGAGCCGGGTGTGTTTCTCGTGCGTCTTCATGTCGAGCATCTCGCCTTTGCGCGCCGCGAGCATCTCGATGACATGTCCCGTGAATTCCTCCGGCACGTCGATGACCGCATGTTCGATCGGCTCCAATCTCTTCCCTCCCTCCTCGCGCTCGATGACCTGCGGCCGCGACACCTGCAGCTCAAACCCCTCCCGCCGCATGTCTTCGATGAGCACCGAGAGGTGGAGCTCGCCGCGGCCGGAGACCTTGTACGCGTCCGTGCCGGGAATCTCCTCGATGAGGAGCCCGACGTTGGTCTCCTGCTCCTTGAGGAGGCGCGCCTTGATGTGCCGCGTCGTCACCAGTTTCCCCTCCTTGCCGGCAAAGGGGGAATTGTTGACGAGGAAGTTCATGGAAATCGTCGGCGGATCGATCTTGATGGCCGGCAGGAGCTCCGCATTCTCGTCCGTGGTAATCGTCTCCCCCACGTAGATGTCCGGGATCCCCGCGATCAGCACGATGTCGCCCGCGTCCGCCTCCGTCACCTCCACACGCGTGAGCCCTTTATTGACGAACACGTTCGTCACCTTGCCCTTGCGCGTCTGCCCGTCCGGCGTCTTCACGAACACCGCATCTCCCGGCCGCGCAACGCCCTCGAACACGCGCCCGATGGC
The DNA here is from genome assembly GCA_041666245.1 of Candidatus Peribacteraceae bacterium. Taxonomy (GTDB): domain Bacteria; phylum Patescibacteriota; class Gracilibacteria; order Peribacterales; family Peribacteraceae; genus CAIKAD01. The sequence goes on along the minus strand of JBAYHG010000002.1, from coordinate 91,657 downwards.
CAGACGTCCGAGGTAGTTGTCGTAGGCGAGAGAACTCGGCTGCATGCGAAACGGCAGATTCAGCTTCTGCTCCGCCGCCGGCACGTGGCTCATAATCAGCTCGAAGAGCGGCTTCAAATCCGAGGACGTATCATCCAATTTCCGCTTGGCCATCCCCTCGCGCGCAACAGCGAACACGTAGGGGAAATCAAGCTGCTTGTTCGTGGCATGGAGCGCGACGAAGAGGTCGAAGACTTCATCGACCACCTCCATGGGGCGCGCAGCGGGCTTGTCGATCTTGTTGATGACGACGATGGGATTTAGCCCCAGCTCCAGCGACTTCTTGAGGACGAATTTCGTCTGCGGCATGGGTCCCTCCTGCGCGTCCACCACGAGGAGGACACAGTCGACGGTGCGCAGGATGCGCTCGACCTCCGACCCGAAATCCGCGTGCCCCGGCGTGTCCACGATATTGATCTTGCAGTCGCCGTACTTGATGGACGTATTCTTGGCATAGATCGTGATGCCGCGCTCCTTCTCCTGATCATTGCTGTCCATGATCAGCTCCCCCACGCTCTCCTGCTCATGCTCCTCGAACGCGCCGCCCTGCTTCAACAGGGCATCCACGAGGGTGGTCTTCCCGTGGTCAACGTGCGCGATGATGGCGATGTTGCGGATGCTCATAGGAGTGAGATGACCAGCCTCGGCGTAACGAAGTGAAGCCGGGGACATTGGAAAAGAGGACTCGTCGGCGCTTCCGGATGATAGAGCCGAATCCCGTATACTTTACAGGAAATAGTGGAGTAATGGAAGAGGCGACCTATGGCGAAGGAGGCCGTCTCGTCGAGACGTCCCCCTTCTGCCCCAGCCGAAGCTGGGTTGCACTGTTCTCTTCCGCTACATACTTGCCGCACTCTCGGGCAGGCCGAGCGGGGTGAGCGTGCGGTGCACTGCCGAACGCAGCTTCCCCATGAGTTCCTCCGGAAGGGTCTCTCCCGTCTGGAGCAACTCGATGGCTGTCTGCCGCAGCTCGGCAATCTGCACGGGATTCGTGGCGAGCTCGACTAGGAACGGAAAACTGAACTCTTGTGCCTGGGTTTCGGTTCGGAGCATCCGTTCGGCGTCGCCCCTCCCCAGAGGAACGAATTCCCGATTCAACCCGATCTCGTGCCGGAGAGACATGATGGTGTCTACCCAAGCAACCAACTGAGAAGGATCGAAGATGATCCCGTACAGCCGATCGTAGTAGACCCACTCCATTCCCTTCCCAAATCTCTCTGGGATGGGCAGTAGCCCAGGCTCATGGCCTGCGGGCCGCTCATGATTCGCCTTGATCCACTCCAGAATCGGGCGAAGGAACTCGGCAAAATCCTTTTTCGTCACGGCGAAGTCCTCCAAGAATAACACTGGAAGAGAAAGAGCGGCCTTGCAGAGAAGCAAGGAGGCACCGCTCGATCGCTTCAGAAGCAAGCGGGCAAGTGTATGTCTCCTGTTCCTATCAAACAATGCCCGTTCTCTTTTCATGATTCATAAGCCATTCCTTCTTTACAGCACCCCATGCGAATCCGCCGAGTGAACAGTGCGGGAGTGGAAAATACGATACAAAAAATCCCCCTCCGCAAGACAGAGGGGGATTCTCGTTCACTTGTCAGTCAGTAATGCTCACGGTCGTCTCCATGAGAGTCCCCATGGTGGCGGGACCCGTGATGCCGCTGAGCCGTATGTAGAACTGCTTGTCGCCTGCCCCGCCCGTGCGCTTGATGAGCGGGACCGTGATCATCTTCTGCGTTTCACCGGGAGCGAACGTGAGGGTGGCAGAAACCCTGGTGTAATCCGCGAGGTTGGACGCCGTGTTGTCCACGGTTTCGAAGTTCACGTTCACCGTTCCCGTGATGGAGCCTGCACGGTTCACCGGTATGTAGGCAAAGCCGTCACTGTGACGGACGGTATTGGACGAGCTCACGAAGCGCACCACCCCTGTTCCCGTGAGGGGGGAACTGTCCTCGTCAAAGATCGTGACCGTCGTCGTTGCGGGACCGCCCAGCGCCGCACCCCCCGTGGGATTCGCGAGTGAAATGGTGAAATTCTTGCTCCCGTCCACGGTTGCATGGTGATCCACTACGGCAACGGTGAACGTCTTCGTGGTCTCGCCTGCAGCGAAGGTGATATTCCCGCTGCTCTTCGTGTAGTTGCTGCCGTCGTAGGCGGTGCCATTGGCCATGGAATAACCCACGCCGACGGCCGCACTCGTCGCCCCGCTGCGCATCACCGTCACCGTGACGGTGCCTGCGCTCTCTATGACACCGTAGCCCGCCGCCGAGAAGGCGACGTAGCCGCCTGCAGCACTGCTGCCCGCGGTCCCCGCGGTGGAGGAGGCGTTGGAGGAGGCGCCGGAGGAGGCGCTGGAATCGGACGCACCGGACTTCTGCAGCGTGATGACTGCTGCGAAGGGATCCGAGAGCACCGCACCGCCCGTGGGGTTGCTCAACGTCAGGTTCATGGTGCGGTTTCCCGTGGCGGCGGTGTTGCGAATGACGCTCACCGAGATGTTTTTGGCCGTATCGCCCGCCTCAAAGGTGAGCGTGCCCGAGATGGGTGTGTAGTCCGTTCCTGCCACGGCCGTCCCGCCGGAGACGTCGTACTGCACGGTCACATCCCCCCTGCTTCCGCCGCTGCGGATGACGCTGATGACGAGCTTCGACGACGTATCGGGGAAGTTGAATGTCGATGCCGTGAAGTGCAGACCACCCGCCGATGTGACGGTCGCCGCGCTGCTGCGTGAGGAAGACACCGCAGCGGTGCTGCTCACGCTCGAGCTGCTCCTCACGATCGTGCCTCCACCCGTCAGATCGTCGCGTAAACGCTTCATGAGCACCGCGATCTGCCCGCGCGTGACGTAGTCGTCCGGACCGAAGGTACTGTCCGTATACCCCTTGATGATCCCCGCACCGTACATCTCCCCCACTGCGGCGTCGTAGAAGGTTCCGGGCTGCACGTCGCGGAAGATCGCCGAACCCAGGTAGGTGGCGCCGGCACCGGACGTGATGAGTACGCCGAGGAGGATGCCGCCGAGGAAGGACCCCGTGACGGCCCTGCGAACGATGTTCTTGCTCATGGAAAAAATGGGGGAAGAGACAGCTCAGTATGCAGAATGCCAAATCCTCAAAGCAATTGCCCTTATGGGCTCTTCATGCGCTGACGATGGCTATCACTTCTTCTGCTCTGCGGCTGCGGGTGCCAACTTCACGGGAACTTCCACGAAGAACGTGGTTCCCTTACCCTCTTCACTCTCGAACCAGATTCTGCCCCCCTGTGCCTCGATGGCGCCTTTGGCCACATACAATCCGAAGCCATTGCCTTCTGCGGTGTTTCGAACATTGCTCGCGCGGAACAGCTTCCCGAAGATCTTCGACTGATCCGCCTTGGGGATACCACACCCCGTATCCTTCACGGAGCACAGGAGCTTGTCTCCGTGCAGCTCCACCGAGAAGCGAACAGTGCCCCCCTCCGGGGTGTACTTGATGGCGTTCGTGAGCAGGTTCTCGATCGTCATGCGCGTGTAGCGCTTGTCGAGCATGGCAACCGGCAACGATGCAGGGACGTCCTTCTCAAATTTCTGCTTCTTCTCCAGTGCCTTCGGCTCCACCGTGGCGAGGATCTCCCTGCAACACTCGCCCAGATCCAACGGCGTCGGCTCGATGCGAACGCGACCGAGCTGAATGCGCGATACGTCGAGGATCATGCCCACCAAGTCCGCCAGGCCCGCAGCGATGTGCTGCATCGTTACAACAGACTCCTGCTGCTCTTTCTGCAAAGCCCCCAGATCACCCTCCTTGAAGAGCTCCAAATACCATTTGATAGATGTGATAGGAGCGGCAAGCTGGTGACTGACGATGCTCATGAGTTCGTCTTTTTGCCGGTCGAGCTCTTTGAGGTTCTCATTGGCTGTTTTTAAGTCAGCTGCCAATTTCTCGACATCCTTACGGGCGGCCTCCTCCCTTCTTCCACTGCGTACGAGAAGGAGACCGAATATGAGAGATATCCCAAATGTGATGAGAGTCAGAGTTCTATCACTTGTGTTTTGAAGGAAAAAGAATTGAGACCCCACCATGATAACAAGCACATATGCGAGAAGCTGCGATCCGATGAGTCGAATATTCAATATCTCCAGATTGGTAATCGAGTAAATAATGATCATCAGAAACAACGGCAAGACGAACAGGCTGAAGAGATTGATCTCATAAACCCCTGTTTGGCTCGACATATATTCTGTGACAGAAAAGACACCGAAAAACAGAACAAGTGCCGAAGCCACAGTAATGATTTGCCATCTCTTAGTTCTCCCACACGTTCTCCCCTTTATGAAGGCATAAAACATAATGAAGGCAATAACCAACACTTCAACCCAGAATTTGTATTGCGTGAGAAAATCACTATTTAGAGCCTCACAAACCGGCTGATAAAATTCGGTGATAGATTGATTCGTTGCCGTTATCCACCAAGCTGGCAAAGATACCCCTACCAACAGAAGTTTGTATCGAGCAGAGATATCAACCCCCTTAATGAAGACAATGAAAAAGTATGCCGCAAATAAGTAGAAAACTATATTGATGTAGTCGAGTGGCGCCCAAACAAAGGCTATTAGATTGTAATCATTTGCTACCCATGTGATTAAACTTCCAATAAGCCATAGGGAATAGGAAATCGTGAAGAAGGCAAATATTTTTGATAACAAGGAATATTTTGTTTTTACTAGAGTAAACCCCGTTAGGAATAACGTAATGGCAATTGGAATAAGATGAGTGTAGTAGGCGATTGTAGAATATCTTATCCCGAGCTCGAAACAGGAGTTTGTATCCATCTACACATTATAGTACAAATTATTAGTTTGTGCCATATTTCATCACTCTCCATCTGTACTTAATCACAATATCTTATACCCTATAGCTATTATGACTCGTATTACGAATCATCAATATCATTCTTGGATGCATCCAAATCTTGAAGTAAGAAAGACAATTATTGGCAATGGGGTGTTTTCGAATAGGAATATATCTAAAGAAGAAATCTTGGTCATTTTTGGGGGATATATTTTTAAATGCATCGAAGAAGCATCTTTCCCAAAATCTATGAAGGACTTCTCACACCAAATTACATCCGAATTCGTCATCGGCATTAAAAAGAAATCCGAGCTCCAGCCAGTCGACTTCATAAATCATAGCTGTTCTCCAAATTCAGGTTTCAAAGGACAGATTGTTCTTGTCGCAATGAGAGATATTGAAAAAGACGAAGAGATTACTTTCGACTACTGTACGGTTCTAAGTAGATCAAAAGGAGAAACACATTCTTACAGCTTCGTCTGTCAGTGTGGATCGAGTAGTTGCAGAAAAGTGATCACATGTAACGATTGGAAAAATCCGAATCTTCAAAAGAAGTACTCTGGGTATTTCCAATGGTATCTAGAAGAAAAAATTAAAAAAATGAGCTCAAAATGAGCTGGCTAGTGGATGTGACATGCCAGATAAATGAGCCCCCATTAAACTACTGTCTGTTATCTCCAGATGTTTTTGTGGGTAGGAAAGCCAATATTTATCATTTTGGGATTCAGTTGGTAAGAGAGCTACTATCAGGGGTTTATTGCCAGTATTCTTCCACACTTCAACAAATGAAGGCAGAAAGATATCCCTCACAAAATCCAATTCACAACCTTGAAGGCTGTAATTTTCGAATAATATTCCGTTCCTCACGAATAATGCAGTGTTTTTAATGTAGTAATCCTTTGCTGTGCCGCCACCCTTCTTGAGCCAAGCCGAGGCATCATACAAATTCTTTTTGCTATTAGCGAATTCTGAATTGAGAAGTTTATGGTGAAAGTCAATCAAGGATTCGCCCCAAACCGTTTGCACTTCATTGATCTTCTTTCCACTGCTCGAGTTAAAATTAATTATTGTCCGTTTAACACAACCAACAACATTTCCGCGTTCTTCTTGTTGAAATTTCATTTTTCCCAAGGCGTGTTTGATTGGGTTATTTGAGGTAAATTTGTCGTCTAGATATTCAAGAAACATGGGATCGAAATCCAATAATCTCGTCATTCTTACAAAGTGTAAAAGTTCGAAATTCGGAGAACAGAGCTGCCGGTCCAATACCACTCTATGCCCACGAACAAATGGATGCGGGATATCTCTCTCTAGATACTCAGATATCTTGACTTCAAGCTCCCTGTTATTCCAGCGCCTGTGATACTCATTCAGGGCCTCTGGCATAGGAGTGTATACAAAATCTTCAAAAATCTTCGAGTCAGAAACCAAATAATCAAAATTTGGGGATAATAAATCAACGTTCATTCTCATGGGAAGGCATGGTACAGACATCTTCATCTGCATTCCCACATACTATTTCAGTACATTTTACGGAGCCACTCTTACACTCCTTCTCACAGGAGTTATCACTGCATTTTCTGAAATCGAGAGCATTAATGGAATACTGTTTATAGACTGAAAGGCCATTTGGTGGACAATCATCTGGATTGGAACAATCCCTAGAATAGCAGGTTTCCTCATTTGAATCGCATCTAACTTCAACAAGAAAATCGTAGTCTTGGTTCACAAAATAGTGATAATAGGCTGAACCAATCGGAATGATGAGAATAACCACGAAGAACATCAACTTCCATCTAGATGAGAAGAAATTACTCATACGAGATAAGGTTATAAACTTCTGTTTGAATAAACACAAGAAAAGATGGTACTGATGCCTTATACAACTATTCCCTCAATGAGTTTCCAGATAGCCTCAACCAGAGTGATTCCCATATAAACCGCTAGCGTCCAGTAAACATTCCCGATAATGAGACTTGTAATGAATACCTTCCAATCCCGTTTCGATAACCCGTTGTACTGGTGCGCACCATGACGAATATGAAGAACTGTAATAAATGGATCAAATTTGATTGATAGAACAATCAGAAGAATTGCATCGCTCTTTTTCATAACCCACGCACTTAACTCCCCAATAATGTTGATTATTGATATGACAATCTTCCCAATCTGATTGTCAGGAAGGGGTTTCGATTCAAAATCCTCAATCTCCTTCAAAGTTTCGAGTCCAATCCAATCTTTCTTCGCCCAGTCGTAGAACAATATTAATGAATAACAAAGCAAAAAAGAAAATAGTGTCATAATGACCCCCCCCAAAATGATCCCATATATTGAGATAATGAATGGATAGAGCAAAAAATCGAAAATCCAAGTGATTGCCCAATTTCCCAATAGACCAATGCCCAAAGTTGCAACCCTTTTTCTTGCTTTCATATTTGAAAATCAAATAATTTGAAACAAACTCTAAACTAATATCTTCGAAAGAATTCATTCCATACTCGTTGGTAAATATATCATATTACCAATAGCAAGTATTATAAGAATAAGAAGCATTAATGGCCCCATCATTTCAATGTAAAAATTTGGGTCAAATTCTTCATTTTGTTGCCCCGGATGTTGAAGCACATCATTCTTATCGATCACTCCGTATCAAAAACTATCGATCTGAGCGAGTGGATTGATGGAATCTGCATCTGCAACATACTTCCAATATCCCTTTCTCTCTGCCAGACGCTTGATGTACGCATATGCCACAACTTCATTGGAACGTCGCATCTCCTGCAATTGATGTACCACCTTCGCATACACAGAATTTTTGATGTCATCGATTGTACAAAGTTGGTCGAGATCGTTGATATCAAATTGCATCGCGCCCGTTGCCACGATCAAAATGGCGCGTTCACGGACACGCTGGATATTGAGACGGTAATTCTGGAAGTAGAGACCTGCAGTAACCAGCGCAGATGCGCCAAAAAATGATGGAGTTAAATATGTACCTTTCGAATCTGTGTAATTCTATGATCTCTTTGAAGAGTGATTTGTAAATGCCACGAGCCGGATTAAAACGAAGAGGAAAAAAAATCCGAAGAAAATTACTACTCCGGCAAATGACTGCTTAGTGAGTTTGCGTAATTCCTGGATACCTATATCAACGTAAAGCACCGCAACTGTTTTTCCTGCTGCATCATAAATAGGGGCCGATGCATCGAAATATTCACCCCATTGATCCTTCAAGAGTGTCACGAAAGGTCTCTTTGTTTTTTCTTCAAAATACGGATCTTCATTTGGATATTGCTGTCCGGGAATGACGAGCTGCTCTTCTTCATCAATTTTCCCGTCACCATTGAAATCCTCATAACCTTCAGTTTCTCCATAAGCTGAATCTGCAACAACCTCCCCGTTCCCTATTGGACGATGAATGTAGACGTATAAAATGTTCTCATTCCTCTCCCGAATCTGCCGAAGGTGTTGCACGAGCTTCATGAACTCAGGCTTCTTCATATCTTCCTTCGTATGGATCTGGTCGATGTCACGCGCATCGAATTCCATCGCGGCCGTCGTGGCAATTGCAATAGCGCGTTCACGGACACGCTGGATATTGAGACGGTAATTTTGAAAATAGAGACCCGCGGTCACTAATGCAGACACACCGAGTAATACAGTAAGTGTAATATGCACCTTTCGCATCTTCAGTAATTCAATAATTTCTTTGAAGAGCGACTTATTGAATGCCGTAAGCCGAATGAGAATGAACACGAAGAACAACCCAAAGAAGGGGAGAAACCACTGGAATGATTCACGTGACAATTTATCCAGCTCCCCGATCTCATAATCAATACCAAGCACTGCGATTCCCTCTCCTTCCGAATTAACTATTGGAGCCACCCCCGTTAAAAATGTTCCCCACTGATCGGTCGTGGGAAAATCTTCTCCGAAAGGACCCTTGAGAGCATTCAACATTGTTCCACGTTCATCAAAGTATTCCTCTCCGGGGGGGGAGAGATGATCCGAATCATCGATTTTCCCGTCACCATTCAAATCCTTCTTTTCATAAGGATTGAGAGAGTCTGCATCTGCAACAAATTCCCACGCGCTCCCCGTCCCGGTATATCTCATGATCCAGACATATCGAGCTTGCGAATTCTTGTCACGAATTTCGTTTTCGAGTCGAATCACCTTCGCATACTCGGGCTTCTTGATGTCTGCCTCTGTATGCAACTGCTCGATATCACGAACATCAAATCTCATTGCTCCAGTAGTAGCAATTGCAGTTGCTCTCTCCCGGATCCGCATTGTATTTAGAAACAAGTTGTGCCGATATAACCCATAAGTAATGGCCGCCGCTACGATCGCAAAGAAGCCAAATATGGCCAAGCTCTTCCTACTCAAAAGGAACTCCCGCAGCGACGAGAATGTCCGCGTCGACAACGGCACTTCCGGCTGCTTCGCCTCCGCCGGCTTCGGCGTCTGCGGACCGACCATGTTCTCCCGCTCCTTCCAGAACCGCTCGAAGAGGCGGCGCTCCGTCTCGGCCAGCTCGGGATACTTGAGAAAACACACCTTCTTCTCCACGTGGTTGAAGCAGGCGACGGTATCGCCCGCGATCACCTTCTCAAATGTGATAGGGTAGAGGCTCTCGGGCACGAGTAAAGTCTTGCGGTACTCGAAGGGATCGCGGCTCGCGAAGCGGCGGCCGAGCGGTGTGTCGTGGACGAGGAAACGCGAGAAGATCCCCTTGCGACGCCGCACGCGGAAGTAATCCACGCGGAAGTCGCGCAGCGGGTCGTCCTCGATGGCGCAGAGTACCGGGAAGTAGTGGAGCGTCTCCTTGCCCCCTCCGAGCAGCTGCATGTACGCCTGCTTCAGTCCCTCGTCGCCCTCGAAGTAGTGCATCTCCGGACGCGCCTGGTCCAGTTCCAGCGAATGGATGAATGACTCGAAGTTCTGGTGGCGGCGCGTGAGCATCTCCTGCTTCTGTTTCGTATCCTCCTCCATCCACTTCGCGATGGCCGCGAGCGAGACCACAGCATATTTCGAGATGTCGTTGATATGCTCCCTCGTCACGATGTTGCGACGGAGAAGCTTCTTCACTGCCTGGTCCAGCACGCCGGTGCTCTTTCCGGTCCGGGCTGCGATCTGCCGCAATGTTTGTGGGCCATCCTCGAGGAGACGGCGCAACACCAGGATCTCCGTCGGGGAGAACCCGGCTTCACGCAGGAAGTTTTCGATGCTGGAAGGCAGTCCGTTCATGCAAACCCGCATGCTACTCCCTTCGAACAGGATGTAAATATCAAAAAATATCCGTTGGAAGTGTCAAGCTCCACGCGCAAGGGGGTTCGATAATAACCATAGGCCGGATACCTACTTTTCCCCATTACAAAGCCATACTTCATGTTCCACACAGTGGGAGAACGCCCCCTATCGGAACGGGCGTGCCGCCACTTCGAACACCTCTTTGGTGATCTTTCCGTCCTTGAAGAGCTGCTTCGCCGCCTTCGTGAACGTGATCATTCCCGCCGCCTCCCCCGTCTGCATCACCGAACCCAGTTCCTGCGTGCGGCCTTCACGGATGGTATTGGACACCGCAGGAGTCGAGACCAGCACCTCACGCAGGGCGATGCGCCCGCCCTTGGCGGACGGCAGGAGCTCCTGCGCGATGACCATCTTCAGCGAGAACGAGAGCTGGCTGCGCACCTGCGCCTGCTGGTGCGGCGGGAACACGTCGACGATGCGGTTCACGGTCTGTGCGGCGTCGGGTGTGTGGAGCGTGGCGAGGATGAGGTGGCCGGTCTCGGCCAGCGTCAGCGCGGCGGCGACGGTCTCCGGATCGCGCATCTCCCCGACCATCACGACATCCGGATCCTGGCGCAACACGCGCTTGAGTGCCTCCGGGAAGGAGAGGAAATCCAATCCGTACTCACGCTGGCGTACCACTCCTTTGCCCTTCGGAAAGAGGAATTCGATGGGATCTTCCAGCGTCACGATGCCACATGCCTCCCGCTGGTTGAGCGCATGGATAAACGAGGCAAGTGTGGTGGATTTGCCGCAGCCCGTGGGACCGGTGACGAGCACGAGGCCGCTCCCGAACCCGAAGACGAGATCCGCAATGTTCTTCAATTCCAACGACTCGAGCGTGGGAATCTCCAGCGGGATGAGGCGGGCGGCAAGGCCGGCATTGCCCCGCTCGTAGTGGCAGTTGACGCGCACGCGTGCTCCTCCGGGAAGAGCGAACGAGATGTCGATCTCGCGATCCTGCTGGAGACGCTTGTACCGCTCCGCCCCCAGCACTTCCTGTACCGCATCCAGCGTCTGCGCGGGGGTAAGGTCATTCTCTCCCCCGGGAGAGAGCTCTCCGTCGATGCGAAACATCACCGGGGATCCGGCCGCAAGGTGAATATCCGAGGCGCCGCGCTTGAGAGCCTCCTGGAAGAGAGCTGTAATGGTGTGTGTTGACATCAGGGTAGTATACAACGTTTTTGTCTTCTCTTAAAGGTCTCCTGTCCTGTCAGTCCGCCTGACGACACAGCTCGAGGATGCCGCGGCAAATCCTGACGAGGATGGAAGGATTCCATCCATGCTCGTCTGCGGACTCGTCCCAGAAGGCGACGGTGTCCCCCTGTTGTTCGACGGAAATCGCTTCAGGATCGTCTTCTGACATCTCCTGCGTCAGCGCCACGCGGTCCGCGAGGAGCCGGATGAGCTCCTCGTCAATCATGCGAATCTTGTCCTGAACGTCGTGTACCATAAGTCTCGCGCATCTTTCCCGAACCATATGAAGATGCAATTGACAGAGTAAGAGAGTAACGGAGTAACAGGATATCAGGGAACATTTTATGTTTTGCTTTTGTACGCTCCCCCTTCGCACTCCGGGGTGAATCTCTCACATCCTCACGCTAAGATGCCCGCATGGATAAGACGCAAGCCCGTGCACGCATCCAGAAGCTCCGCGATGAGATCCGCAGGGTCAACCGTGCATACTTCATCTCGGACAAGCCGCTCGTGTCGGAGGACGTGCGCGACGCGCTGAAGCAGGAACTGATCGCGCTGGAGAAGGAATTTCCGGATCTTGTGACGCCGGATTCGCCGACGCAGCGCGTGGGCGCGCCCCTCGACGGTCGCCTGCCGAAAGTCATGCACCTCACGCCCAAAGAATCGCTGATGGACGTGTTTTCCTTCGGGGAATTGGAGGAATGGCTGGATCAGATGCGCCGCGCGCTCGGCGAGGAAAAGCGGGAATTCGAAGTCCGATGCGAATTGAAAATCGACGGACTGAACATCTCCCTGATCTACGAACGCGAAGGAAAAGAAGGACGACACTACGTCTATCGCCGCGCGCTCACCCGCGGCAACGGCGTCGAGGGCGAGGATGTCACGCACACCGTGCGGACGATCGAGAGCATCCCGCTCTCCTACGAATTGCCCGTAAAGAAATCCCAAGTCCCGCCGCGCTTCATGGAAATCTCCGGCGAGGTCTACATGACGAAGGCGTCGCTGGAACGCCTGAATGCGAAGTTGCCTGAAGGGGAGCGCTTCGCGAATCCGAGGAACGCCGCCGCCGGCTCCGTCCGTCAGCTGGATCCGGGCGTCACTTCCGATCGCGACCTCCGGATGTTCTGCTACGCCCTGGACCTGCGCAGCGCCGACGCACTGGAACTGAAGACGCAGGAGGAACTGATGGATCTCCTCGATGATCTTGGCTTCCCGACGAGCAAAGACACGAAGCTCGTTGCCAGTCTGAACGCCATTCAGAAGTTCTTCGAGCATGTGGGGAAGGAGCGCGAAGAGCTCCCCTTCGACATCGACGGGATCGTGACGAAGGTGAATGACCGCAGGACGCAACATGACCTCGGCTCCACGGCCAAGGCGCCGCGGTGGGCGCGGGCGTACAAGTTCCCCGCGGAGGAGAAAACCGCGGTGGTGAAAGACATCATCCTGCAAGTCGGACGCACCGGAGCCGTGACGCCCGTCGCGCATCTCTCACCTGTGCTCATCGCCGGATCCACCGTCACGCGCGCCACACTGCACAATCAGGACGAAATCGCACGGCTGGACGTGCGGATCGGCGACACCGTGGTCGTCCGGAAGGCCGGCGACGTCATTCCCGAAGTGATGGAAGTCCTCGGGAACCTGCGGCCGAAAGAGAGCAAGCCGTTCCACTTCCCGAAACGATGCCCAAGCTGCGGCACGACGCTCGTCCGCGCGGAAGGCGAAGTGGCGATGCGCTGCCCCAATCCCGCGTGCGGCGCCGTGAAGCAGGAGCGGCTGGAACACTTCGCCTCGCGCCATGCGTTCAACATCGAGGGGCTGGGGAAGGAGACGGTGGAGGAGCTGATCGACGCGGGCCTGGTGACGGATCCCGCCGACTTCTTCGCGCTGCAATTCGAGGATCTCATCACGCTTCCGCTCTTCAAGGAGAAGAAAGCGGAAAATCTCCTCCGGGCCCTCGAGAAGGCCAAGCGCATGCCCCTCGACCGCTTCCTCTTCGCTCTCGGCATCCGGCACGTGGGCCGCGAGACGGCGGACATCCTCGCGAGGCGCATCGACTGGCCCGCGCACAAGCTGACGGTGAAGGAGCGGAAGAGTCTGACGGCACAGACGTCGCTCTTCGGAGAGGAGGAACAGGAGATCGAGATCAAGGGCATCCGCGTGCGGGACATCCTGCACGCCCTGGAGAAGATGTCCGTGGAGGATCTCGCGGCACTCCATGGCATCGGGGAAGTGAATGCAACCGCCCTGACGGAATGGATCCATGAGGATGAAAACCGACAACTCCTCCTCGATCTCGAGGCGGCGGGCATCGTGTGCCTGCAGCCGGAGGGGGGGAGCCTGTCGCAAATCTTCGCGGGCAAGACGTTCGTCATCACGGGAACACTCCCCGCCCTCTCCCGCGAGCAGGCGCGGCAGATGATCAAGGATCGCGGCGGCAACGTCTCGGGTTCGGTAAGCAAGAAGACCGACTATCTGCTCATGGGCGAGAATCCGGGAAGCAAAGCGGATGACGCGAAGAACTTCGGAACGAAGATCCTGGATGAGAAGGAATTCCGGGCGTTGTGCGGAGCTTGATCCTGATGTTCCCTAGTGCACACGCACACTCCCGATGACGTCTTGGATCAGCGGCTGACAGACACGTTTGAAAGTCTCCGTAAGGGCGGCGAATCCTATCCCGTAGTACTGCCTGCCGCTCGTTTCGTATGCGTACGTCGCGGATTGAATCGTGACGGTTCCGGCGCTGATCTCGGTTTCCAAATGCGCGCTCCTCTCGCTGATGTCCTTCACAGTCATCCGAATGCCTGCTTTACCCGTTTGTTCCCGCAGCTTCTCCTCCACGAACGCCGTGAATGTCTTGCCTTCGGGGACGGGATTGGCCGTGATGATGAAAGTGCATCCTTCGTTGGAAACCGCCACTTTCGTCCTGCCGGGCTCGGACAGTGCCGAGGAATCCACGTTTGGCCAGTTCGGATACTTCACCTCGAATGTATCCGCGGCAAACACCGAATAGAGCTGGCCATTGCTGAATTCACCGGTGCGGGGAGTGCGATTTCCCTGCTCCTGACGGGCAGGCTCCCTGGGAGAAGAGAAAAAGCCATACGCGAAATATCCCGCCAGAGCGAGGACGATGATCATGGCCGCGAGGATGAGCTTCTTCATCATCTGACTGGTGATCCTACCAAGGATTATTCTGAACTCAAACTGAGACACACCGAAAACGCACCAGCACTCGATTCACGAATGCTGGTGCCCAGGAGAGGAGTCGAACCTCCACGGGATTGCTCCCACTAGCCCCTCAAGCTAGCGCGTCTGCCATTTCGCCACCTGGGCACGGTTACCGAAAGAACAGCCCTGAAAGGGCTCAGGAAGTGTAGCAACCTTCACCGCAAGGGCAACTGCATCTGTTCCTCATTTCAACGGGAGTCATCCGCACTCAAGACATCCCTTACTCCGTTTCGGAAATTTTCGAGGGCGGCCAGGACGACCGGATCCCTTGGAACAAAGTTGAGGGCATCAAGGAACATGAGCAATCCATCCCGGTTAACGGGAACGGGTGGATCGCCCACAACCTCGAGCATTCTGTCCGTCACTGATGCGGGATCCAGAAGGAGCTTGAGCCAGAGAGCAGCATGCTGCGGGATTACGCCGCGCCTGAAGAGATCCTTCGCCATTGCGACCGTTCTCTTCTCCTCCTGACTCAGCACCTCATCCGGTCTCTCAAGCTCAGAACCCGGAAACCGAGCCGAAGGTCGCTCATCGTCCCCCTCGATTCCCTGCTGTTTCGCATCGGCTCCATCGAATGGATCGCCGGCGTAGTTCCGGATGCCGGTGCGCAAGTCCACTTCTTCGATCGACATGGAAAAGGGAAAGTTGCAACATTCTAAGGAGGAAAATCTCTCGGTAAAGTATTACGCACGCCAAATGTGCTTTTGCTTTATTCAAAGCCAAAATCTCATTGCTCACAACATACCTTTCAACCGGCTGATTTCCCCTTTTGGAAGGGATAATCCCTCCATGAACGCCCGAAGCTTCTCCTTCGTCACCTTCTCCCCCCGTGTGAGCTTCTTGAGCTTCTCGTAGGCTCCCGCGACACCGTGCTTGCGAAGGACCGTCTGAATCGCTTCCGCGGCGACTTCCGGGTGATCATTCAGTTCCTTCTTGAGCGCGGAACGGTCGAGTGAGATCTTCCCGAGTCCTTTCCTGAGCGATGAGACAGCGAGGAAGTGATAGCCGAACGCCGTTCCGATGGAGCGCTGAACGGTGGAATCGCTGAGGTCGCGCTGCAGGCGGCTGACGGGAAGTTTGGCGGCGAAATGATCGAAGAGGGCGTTGGCCAGTCCCAGATTGCCCTCGGCGTTCTCGAAGTCGATGGGGTTCACCTTGTGCGGCATGGTCGAGGAACCGACTTCCCCGGCGACAACGCGCTGTTTGAAGACGCCGCGCGAGATGTACATCCAAACGTCACGGGAGCAATCGAGCAATATCGTGTCGATCCTGTGGAGGATGTGACTGAGCTCGGCGATGTCGTCATGCGGGTTGATCTGCGTCGTGTGCGTGAGCGGGATGAGACCAAGACCGCGGACGAATATCTTGCGGAATTTCTCCCAGTCGACCGTGGGATATGCGGCTCTGTGAGCGGAGAAATTGCCCACCGCTCCACCGAGCTTCCCCTGCATCCGGAAGGTGCGCAGCTGCGCGATCTGCCGGTCGAGGCGGTCACTGAAGACGAGCATCTCCTTGCCGACGGTCGTGGGCGTTGCCGGCTGGCCGTGCGTGAGACTGAGCATGGGAACACTCCCCCACCGCCGTCCTGACGCAGTGATCTGACGCGACAGAGATTTCGCTTCCGGAAGGATGACGGTGCGGAGCGCGCGGTGAATCAGGAGACCATAGGCGAGATTATTCACGTCCTCGCTCGTGAGGGCGAAGTGGACGAACTCGAGGAACGGCGAGAGTTTTCGGATCTTCTCCATCTTTCGCTTCAACCAGTATTCAGCGGCTTTCACGTCGTGCTTCGTGACGGACTCAATCGCCTTCACCTCCTCAGCATCCTTTGTGCGGAACCGTTCGAGGATCTGCAGCAGGAGCTTCTCCTCGCGGGCACGGACGCGCGGGAGCTCGCGGATCTCCGGCACCTGCGAGAGCGCGATGAAATAGCGGATCTCGACTTCCAGCCGCGCTTTGATGAGGGCTTCCTCCGAGAAAAAGACCGCGAGCGGCGCTACGACCTTCGCGTAGCGGCCGTCGAGGGGGGAAAGCGCTTGGAGCATGTGAAGAGATCATAGCAAAAGAATGAGGCATTCGGCCAGTCGAGCTGGAAGCACAGGAAGAAGAAGAAACAAAGGAATCAAACGAAACAAAAGATGCTCTTCGAAGTAACTCCTTTGAATCCTTTGCTTCCTCTGATTCCTTTGAATCCTCTCAGGCTGTCGCCTGCACTCCCTCCTCCGTCTCAGGCTCCTTCTTCTTCGCTTCCGGCTTCTTCCCTTCGAGGATCTCGGTGAATTCCTCCACGCTCATGGTCTCCTGCTGGAGGAGGATCTTCGCGAGTGCGTCGAGCTTCTTGCGGTGCGTCTTCAGGAATCCGGCGGCACGGGTGTACTGCTCCTTGATCGTCCGTTGCACGAACGCATCAATCTTGCGCGCAATGTCCTCCGAGTAATTGCGGGAGGAAGACGGATCGACGCCGAGGTACATGGATCCCTGCTTCTCGCCGTAGGAGACGATCCCGATGTCGTCGTCGCCCATGCCGTAGCGCATGGCCATGTTGCGTGCGATCTGCGTGGCCCGTTCGATATCGTTGGATGCTCCGGTGGTGAACTCCGAGAAGACCAGCTCCTCCGCCGCACGCCCGCCGAGCAGACCGCAGATCTCATCCAGGAACTTGCCCTTGCTCGTGGTGTACTGGTCCTCCTGAGGCAGGAACCACGTGACGCCCAGCGCCGAACCGCGGGAGACGATGGAGATCTTGTGGAGGGGATCGGACAGCGGGCAGAGGTGCCCGACGATGGCGTGCCCCAGCTCATGGAAGGCGGTGATCTCCTTCTCGTGCTGGCTGAGCTTGCGCGACTTCCTCTCCGAGCCGACCGTCACCTTCTCCACGGCGTCGATGAGGTCCTTCTGGACCACCCCGGGGTGGCGACGCTTCGCCGCGAAGATGGCCGCCTCGTTCATGATGTTCTCCAAGTCGGCACCGGTGAGCCCCACCGACTGCTTCGCGACGTCCACGAGCTTCACGTTCTTCGCCAGCTTCTTGTTGCGGGCGTGAACTTCCAGGATCTTCTCGCGGGCGGCGAGGTCCGGCTTGTCGATGAAGATGCGGCGGTCGAAGCGACCGGGACGAAGCAACGCGATGTCGAGGACGTCCGGGCGGTTCGTGGCCGCCATGACGATGACGTTGGTCCCCTGCTCGAAGCCGTCCATCTCCGTGAGGATCTGGTTGAGGGTCTGCTCGCGCTCGTCATGCCCGCCGCCGAATCCCGCCCCGCCGCGCTGGCGGCCGACGGCGTCAATCTCGTCGATGAAGATGATGCACGGCGCGTTGCGTTTGGCACGGGTGAAGAGGTCACGGACGCGGCTGGCGCCGACGCCAACAAACATCTCCACGAATTCCGAGCCCGCAATGGAGAAGAACGGCACGCCCGCCTCTCCGGCAACGGCTCTGGCAAGCAACGTCTTGCCTGTTCCCGGCGCCCCCACGAGGAGCACGCCGCGCGGGATCTTGGCTCCGATGTTCGTGTACTTGCGCGGATTCTTGAGGAAATCCACCACCTCCACCAGATCCTCCTTGGCCTCCTCGGCACCGGCGACGTCCGTGAAGCGCGTCTTCACCTGTTTGGCATCGGCGATGCGTGCGCGGGACTTGCCGAAGGAGAGCGCCGTTGACTGGCTGCGCGCGATGCCGCGGAAGAGCCAGATCACCCCCGCGAGGATCAGCAGGAAGAAGAGGAGATCCGGAAGGACGGCGTAGAGGAGATTTGTCGCCTCAGTATTCTGCACCTCCACAATCGTCGGATTCTTCGGATCGTTCCATCCGAGATCGGAGACATTGTCGCTCGCTTCCTTGTATGACTGCAGCATCGTCCCGTCTTTCTGCGTCGCGAAGACCTTGTTGTCCCGGACGAGGATCTTGTCGAACTTGCCCTCCGCGTACCCGCGCGTGATGTCGCTCAATGCCACCGGTGTCGCCTCCACGTACTTCTGCTCGCTCTCCCTCTGCGGATTGAAGAGGAAGAGGATGCTCATGAACGCGAGGACCGCGAAGAGAAACGTGGAGAGGAGCCACTGCTGCCGATTCCGCCGCGGCGGCTTGCTGTAAGCAGGATTCACGACTGAAGGATAGCAAACTTCGACTGATGGGTGAAGGATGAACGCAGAAGAAAGACAAGAAATTGACAGAGCCTACCGCCTGCAAATCCCAAGCCCCAAGCCCCAATCACCAATCGAAGCTCAATAACCCAAATTCCAAGAATGCTTTTCTCAAGAAATGTCCTTGGGATTTGGTTCCTTGGGGTTTGGGATTTACTTCCTTCGTCGTCTCACCCACGCCCATCCGGCAGCAGCCCCTGCTGCCATGATCACGACCGTTACCGGTCCCGTACTCCCCTCCGGCCCGTGCGGCCAACTGATCGTCACTGTGGATCCTTCCGTCACGCTGCCGAGGGCGGCGGATGGAGCTCCATGCGAGACGCCTGCCGCGATGGACGTGCCTGTCGCAGTCGCAAGAACGGGTCTCCGGCAGGAAGGATTACAGAAGGAGAGGAGGGTTCCGTTCTCTTTCCCCGCATCACATTGCTCACCACTGTCCACGATCCCGTCACCACAGACAGGCAGGAGGCACTTCGGACGGCAGGCATCGGGGGTGACGGCGGAATTTGAAGAACCATCATCACATTCCTCGCCGACTTCGATGATGCCGTCACCGCAGAAGGGGGCGGTCACCGAAGCTTCGAGCACACAGACCACGGAGCAGCCGTCACCGTCGCGCAGGTTGCTGTCATCACACACTTCCCCCGGATCCAGCTGCCCGTTGCCGCAACGCGGGTAGTACTGCACTTCGATGGCGCAGGATGCGGAACAGCCGTCACCGTCGCGCAGGTTGCCGTCGTCGCACACCTCGCCCGCATCGAGCCGGGCGTTGCCGCAAGCCGGAATGAAACGGCAGCTCCCGGAACATGCGTCACCCTCTGCGCCATTGGCCGCACCGTGATCGCACTGCTCACCACGCTCAACGATGCCGTCTCCGCAGCGCGCGACGTGTTGCGCTCCTCCTTCGAGACTACACGATGCCGAGCAACCGTCTCCCGACACCGTGTTCCCGTCATCACAGTCTTCATTTCCATCGAGCGTGCCATTGCCACAGACGGGAACGAAACGACAGAGATTGGAACAGGTATTCCCGGACACGCCGTTCGCCCCGCCATGATCGCACTCCTCGCCACGCTCGACGATGCCGTTGCCGCAGTCCGGAGCAAACGTACAGTCTGCCGCGCAGATGTCGCGGCCTGTGCCGTTCCTCGCTCCGTGATCGCACTGCTCACCGCCGTTCACGATGCCGTCCCCGCAACCTTCGGGGATCGCCGTCACTGTCCCTCCATTGGCGTACAGGAAGAATGTTCCGTCATTCCCGGGCGGGGAGGAGGAGAAGCGTGCGCTCGATGTGAATTGTATGGTCACCGAAGACACATGGGAGGAACTCGACGACCCACCCAAACCAATCGACGAGGTGGACGAAGAAATTGAGGAAGAGGGAACGAATGAGGAGGCGGAACTGGAAGCGCCACATGCCGGTTTGTACCCAAAGAATCCCAGAACATTTCTGCGCAGCTGCGCCCCTCCTACACAGGTATCGGTCAGTGTGGTGAAGGACGGATCGAAGGCGACCCCTCCATGTCCCGATGCGGGGGGCGTGACAGCATAGATGGACAGGCCGCTCGCCACATCCTTGCCGGCAATGACGGGGGGCGTGCTCCCCCATGCCACACTGCCGGAAAGCGACAAGACGGCGTCGGCGTCTCGCCGGAGCAAACCGACGAGAGAGAAGAGATCATGGACCTTGTTAACCTGCACACAGCTCGGATCTCCCGTGGTGTGCCCCTCGAAACTCACGCCGAGCATTTCCGCAACCGCATTCACGCGCTCCTGCGCGCTCCCGGTGGCCCCGGTACCGATGCCGTCGTCATCCGCGGAAAGGATGAGGCTCCCCCCGCCGAGGTATCGCGTTCGGAGCGCCTGCAACTCGTCTCCGCTGAGACCACCCCCGCCCCCCCGGCCGTTCCACAGCCACACGACCTTGTACTGTGACAGGACGCTGACCGTCAGATTCGGGAGCGTTACGCGATTCTTGAACTCGACATTGAACCCTTGTGCCCGTAACTGCGTGACGGCGGTCGGCTCGGTCTCGTATGACGCGCCCGTGCCCGCCGGCTGCAGCGCGTACGCAAGAACACTGGCCGCGACGCACGTCTCATCTCCTTCGTTGTCATCCTCGGTGGACGCACACCCGGGATCCACCGTATCGACGAGGTCGTCCCGATCGTTATCCAGTCCATCCTCGCACGCCTTCTTCACGGTCACGGTAATGGAAGAAGTGCTTGCAGCTGTCGATGAAGCGCCGGAAGAAACCGAGGATGTGCCCGAGGAGACGGATGAAGCGCCGGAAGAAACCGAGGATGTGCCCGAGGAGACGGATGAAGCACCTGAGGAAACGGAGGATGTGCCCGAGGAGACGGATGAAGCACCGGAGGAAACGGAACCTGACCCGCTACTCGCCGATGAAGATGTGCCTGGGACGGAGGAGTGGGAGGAGGAGAGCGACGAAGTCGAGGATGTGGCGGGGGAGGACGATGCGCGAAATTCCATGTCGATGGCCGCAACCTCCGTGTTGGAAGCAATGCGGCTGTCACAGGTGATGTACATATCTTCTCCATAATCGCTGCAAGTGGTACCCGGATACACATCCGGATTCCCACACTGGGTTCCATAGAGATTTCCCGTCTCAGGATCTGTGTTGGAATAGAGAATGAAGAATGCTGATTCGGTTTGGTCGCACTGGAAATAGCACTCGAAAGGTAATACTGTCATCAAATTATAATCATAATCAACGGTGATAGGTTGACCTATGCACGTCGGCAGTGTCCCCGTCTGCCCACGCAGGGAAGAGAGAGCAGCCACCATGCCGGCAACCCCGAGAACGAGGCAGCCGAGTACCGGAAGGAGGAAGGCGCGCCCAGGAGGCCGCATGGAAGAGAGCGTACCATCGCGCCCCTCCGTTGGCCACGCGCGGAACGAAGTCGGATTGAGTACCGACCGGGAATCCCGCTACACTGGCCGAGTATGCATGATTCAACCGGGTCCTCCCCGCTCTTCACGCGACAGACATGGGTCTTTCTCGCGTTCATCGTGTTCCTCTCCTTCCTTACGTTCTTCTGGCGGTACTGGGAGCCGGCAGCGGTCTTCTGGGACGAGAACTACCACATCGCAAGCGCGCAGAAGTACCTGAACGGCGTGTACTTCATGGAGCAGCATCCGCCGCTCGGCAAGGAATTAATCGCTCTCGGGGAGTTCCTCCTGCACCCGAACACTCGCGCCGACCAATTCATCGGCACGGACTACGCCACGGACTTCCAGCCCGGCTTCTCCTTCGCGGGGTATCGCTTCTTCTCCGCACTTCTCGGCTGGTTCGCGGCACCCATCCTCTTTCTCGTCTTCCTCCTCATCGCACGCAATCCCCTCTTCGCCGCACTCCTCTCCTTCCTCTACGTCTTCGATAACGCCCTCGTCGTGCACATACGAGGGGCGATGCTCGAGGGACCGCTCATGTGCTTCTCCGTGCTGACGATCCTCGCGTTCCTCTCTCTCCTCGAATGGGGGGACCGCAGGAAATTTTTCCTCTGGGGTAGCGTGCTCTTCGGCGTGGCGTTCGGGCTGACCTTCATGACGAAGCTTTTCGGACTCGCGCTGATCCTGTTCTTGCCCGCCTACCTCGTCACGCTCCTCCCGAACTGGAAGAAGATGGTGGAATCGACGGGGCTCTTCCTCGGCGGCTTCCTCCTCGTCTTCTGCTCCGTCTGGTACGTCCACTTCGCACTAGGGAAGACCATCGTCTCCACGCTACCGGACAACGGGTATTACCAGGCGTCCCCCGAGTACAGACAACTCCTGGCCGAGGGCAGGACCGCCTCTCTCCTCGCCTTCCCGATCATGGTGCGCGATTCGCTAGCCTACGTGCCCTTCTACAACCGTGGCGCTCCCCGGATCGACCTGTGCAAGGCCGATGAGAACGGCAGCCCCTTCTACCTCTGGCCGCTCGGCGCCCGCGCGATCAACTACCGCTGGGAAACTCCTGACGGAACCAGCTACCGCTACCTGTACCTGCAGTCCAACCCGGTCGTGTGGCTCCTGTCCTCCTTCGGCGTCCTCGTCGGGTTCTGCCTCCTCCTCGCCTCCTACCTCTTCGATCCCGCACCGCAGATCCGTCAGCGCTACCTCCTGGCCGTCTTCGTGGGGCTCTATGCCGCCTACATGATCGCCATCAGCATGATCGATCGCGTGCTCTACCTCTACCACTACTTCTCGCCGCTGCTCCTCAGCATGATCGTCCTCGGCATCGTGCTGCTTGAGATCCAGCGCGTGTGGCGGTGGCGCATCACCGAACAGATCCGCACGATCGCCCTCCTCGTCCTCGCGGCGCTCATCTTCGTCAGCTACGAGTACTACCGGCCGTTCTCCTACTACGAACCGATTACGGACGCACAGTTCAACCGCCGCAATCTGCTCCCCATCTGGGAGCTCACGAATGTGCATACGCCGAGGGTCAATTCCCTGGCTGTCCCTTGCCGGTAGTACTGCTCTGTTTCTTCCTCTGAAGGAATACTGGAATATTGGAGTATTGGGGACTGCATACGATCCCTACTATTACAGTACTCCAGTACTCCAATATTCTCTCTCGACTCGAAGCATCAACGAACATTCCCTCCAAAGAGCTTCTTGAAATACAACCCCATCACTGCCCCCGCCATCTGCACGGTATCCGTCACCAGATTCACCTTGGAACCCGGAATGGCATCCCAATGAACCGGAACTTCCTGCACCTTCATGCCGAGTTCGTGCGCGAGCGCGAGGATCTCGACATCGAATGCGAAGCGGTCGATGGTCTGCAGGGAAAACAACTGTTGCGCCGCGTCTGCCCGGAACAACTTGAACCCGCACGCCGCATCCTTGATACCGGGAGCCAGCCCCGCACAGAGCCCGTGGTAGACACGACCGATGAACCGCCGATGCCAGCTCATGCTGACGACCGCGTGCTCCCTCCCAAGCACCCGCGATCCGATCATCACAGGTACCGGATCCTCCTGGAGCAGTCTCGCAAAATGTTCGATCTCCCGGATGGGCGTCGCGCCGTCCGCGTCGTACATCAACCGCCACTCCCCCGTCGCGCTCAGCATGCCGTCGCGCGTCACGGCGCCCTTGCCGCGGTTGAGAGGGAAGCGCAGAACATGGATCGGAAGCCGTTTCTCAAAAGACTCGGCCACCGCGGCCGTTCGATCCTCGCTCCCATCGTCCACCACGAAGACCTCCTTGAGTTCGACGATCCCCTGATTCCGGAAATACGCTTCGATCGCCTCCAGCACGCGGGGAAGACGTCGCTCCTCGTTGTACGCCGGAATGATGATGGAGAGTTTCATCGGGAAGGTATCGGTCTATTGTACGTCATTCTGCGATTTTCGGCAACGGCTCCTCCTAATGTGCGAGGAAGAACACCTGCAGGAGGAAGAGGGTCTCACTGAATACGAGGGCCCAGAGAATGCTCGTCAGGATGCGCATGAGAAGAACGGAGCGTGTTCCGGCCACCCGCACGGCGTAGTACGCGACGGGCACGATGAGGAGCGGCACGTAGCGGAAATCCTGTGTCGTGCTATAGGGGTAGACGATGCGTCCGACGAGGAGGAAGAGGAGCGACATCGCGAACGTCGCGAGCAGCGGGAACGACCTCCTGTATCCCCCCTCACCCTCGACAATCAGGAACCCGAACGCGGAAGCGATGAAACCGCCCAGTGCGAAGAGCATGATGAGGAACGACGTGATGGCGAATGCCGTGTCGAACCGGAACTCTCCGAAGAACGACGAGCGGAAGAGGTACTCGAGGAAGAATTCCTTGTCGATCTCCCCTCCCGTGGGATTCACGTACGGATGCTCAAGGACCCGATGAGGATTGAATCCGATGAGATGATTCACTGTGGGATGCAACCTGAGTGCGGGATCCAGACCCGCCGTATTGCCCACGAGTCCCGCAGATCCTTCGGAGGCGCGGAACATGAAGAGCCAGCCGGTGAGTGTCACGACGATGACGAGGAACCACAGACCGAGGGTCAGGCGCTTGCGCCAGGGAATGCGCGCGGAGAACAGGCAGAATCCGGCGACGCCCGCGAGAGGGAGCGCCGTGTTCTTCGTCAGTACTGCGAGAGCAAACACAACGGAGAATGCGATCCAGAGCCGGTTGCGACCGCCTCTCCACCAGGCGAGGAGCAGCGCGAAGGAGAGGAACGATAGGAAGGTGACGAGCACATCGTTATTGACCGCGGAGGAGAGGAAGATGAGTCCCGTGGAGGACGCGATGAGGGAGAGGAAGAGCACCCCCTGACGGCTCCGTGCACCCGTTCCGAAGAGCTGCACCGCGATCCAGGCCGCAACGATGAGCGTGCCGACCGAGAGGAGGAGCGATCCCGTCTGGAATGCCTGGAACAGCATGTCGAACGACTGTCCGGCGAGGGAGGCCATCCTGGCGTACGCGGCGAGGAGCGCGAAGTAGAGAGGCGGTTGGCAAAACTCCCAACCCACTGCCGCGGGCGGCACGTGCCAGTGATCGAGCAGGTAGCGAATGTACTCGATCTCCCGGTCCCACTCATGCGCACGCATGTAGAGCGGCGTCGCGAGCATGTAGAGCCAACGCAGGAGCCCCCCTCCCGTGACGACGGCTATGTACCATCGCAATCGCTTGAGCTTCGAAAACTTGCCGAGCGCAGTCCATGCGAACCAGCAGCAGAGCAACAACGTGAGAACTGCAAGAGTCAGGGCCACGGGATCGGTACGGGAGACCGACAGACGAAACGCGCCCGCTCCCCCGGTGTCCCGCACTTCAGCCACGATGCGATTGCTGCCGGGACGAAGATCCCGGAGCTGCACGCGCCGCTGAACCGTGTCACAGAACGGGGCACTGATCGCGGCAGACTGGCCGTTGACGTTGAGACGCTGCAGACAGTCGTCCGCGAGGAGATCGAAGTCCGGGCGGTAGAGAGAGGAGACTCGAAGTTCGAACGCGACCATCACTTTCTCGCCCCGCGAGGGGAAGACCAGCGGATTGTGAAAATTCTGAATCTGTCCCCCGTCCACCGAGTACATGCCGTCTCCGATGCGCGGGAGCAGCAGGAACCGCATGGAGCTGAGCACGAGCAACCCGCAGAGGAGGATCCCCGTGTGGAAGAGGAGGCTGTGGGAACGGAAACGTGTCGAAGACAAGGCGGAAGTCATTGTACCGCCCCCGCGATCCCGAACATAGGCTCACTCGTGAGGAACGGGGGATCCGTGCTACACTCGGCGCCGATGATCGCAAAAGCGCACGCGGTTTCGTGGAAGCACACCGCCTGGGAATTCATCGGTCTCCTCGTCCTTGCCGCCGTTCTGGTCGGCTGCTTCTTCGCCGTGAAGGATGCGACGTACTTCGGGGACGAGGGCTACCACTACGAGCAAATTGAGCTCTTCCTGCAGGGCAAATGGCAGATGCGGGAATCGCTCACGACTATTCCGGGCTACCACCTCTTCCTCGCCGCCATCGCATTCATGACGGGGCACAAGTCGCTCCTCTTCTTCCGTGTTCTCAACCTCTGTTTCAGCATCCTCTCGGTGTTCGTCTTCCATCGCATCGCGCGCCTGCTCGACCGAAAGACGGCCTTCGTGCGGACGATGCAGTACGTGTTCATCCCCATTCTCTTCCCGTTCTTCTTCCTGCTTTACACGGATGCGCCGTCGCTCCTACTCGGCCTTCTCTCTCTCCTGTTCCTTTTGCGTCGGCGATACGCTCTCGCAGGCGTCACGGGGATTCTCAACATTGCCGTGCGCCAGAACAGCATCATCTGGTTGTTCTTCCTCTTCGCCATGTTCCTGTGGGAAGAGTACGACCGGGGCATCCTGCGCCTAGCCCCCCGCTTCCTGCACAACTTTCTCCTCCCGTACCGCCCGCGGAAGAAACTCCCTCTGAAGGCATGGCGACACATCAGTGCGTGGTTCGTCTTCCTCACGGGCTTCGCGCTGTTCGCGGCATTCGTCTGGTGGAACGGCGGCATCGCCATCGGCGACAAGGCATCGCATCCTTTCCCCGGCATACACCTCGGAAATGTCTACTTCCTGCTCTTCCTCTTCTTCTTCCTCTTCCTCCCGACGCACCTGTGGGAAACGAAAGCCATCCTCCTGCGGATGCGGTCGTCGAAGTTCGTCATCCCCGTCGTCGTCGCGCTCTACATCTTCTTCATGTTCACGTTCTTCAATACGCACTGGTACAACCAGGATCTCTACTCCGTGTTCTTCCGCAATCGCATCCTCGTCTACTTCAATCTCACGCTCCTCCTCAAGACCGCCTTCTTCGTCCCCGTCGCGTGGTCCGTGCTCACGCTCCTCGTCACGCACCAGAAACGGCATGACCTCTTCCTGCTCTTCCCGATGACGCTCCTGTACCTGCTCCCCTCCTGGCTCATCGAGCAGCGGTACTACTTCCTGCCGTTCGCCTTCTACCTCCTCTTCCGCAACGGCTTCTCCGCGCGCCGTGAGTGGATCTCCGTCCTCTATGCCATGGCATTCACGGCCGTGGTCTACTACATCGTGGCGACGAGATACTTGTTCCTCTGATCAGCCCGCCTCTCCTGTTCCCATCCTTCCCATGACACGCAGAACGCTTCCCCGGATCACGATTCCTCCCGCTCTCCTCACGTGGGGATTGGCGGTGCTCGCGGTGATCCTCCTGCTCACCCTCGCACGCCTGCCGGAGTGGCGCGATCACATGCAAGTCGACATCGGCGCGTTCCACGGGCGCAGCAGCCATTTCCTGACGCACGGGACATGGCAAGGAGTCGGGTACGACGAGTACCAGCCGGGGGCGCTGTGGTTCTTCGTCCTGCTCGGCTGGCTCTCCTTCGCGCCGAGCAATTACGACGCGTTCTTCGCCATGCTGATGGTCGCGAACGTGCTGTTGATCTTCGGGCACGTCGCCTTCTTCCTCCGCAACGGATCGCGATGGGCCGCACTCTCGCTCGTCCTGCTGGCCGCCGCCGCCGGCCCCATCCTGCTCTTCCGCTTCGAGCTCCTCGTGAGTCTCCTGGTCCTCTGTGCCTGGGCACTGGCGCAAAGACGCTCGTATATCGCCTCCGCGATCGTCCTGGGGGTGGCGACTGTCATCAAGGTCTACCCCGCTGTCTTCCTGCCATTGCTCCTCGCGGAAGTGTTGCGAAGGAAACAGTACGCTGACAGTGTGGCTGCAGCCGCCGGATTCGGCCTGGGAATCATCGTCCCGACGCTCCTGACTATGGCGTACGGCTTCCCGCTCCCGGAGATCATTCAGAGCGTGCAGGTGCACCAACTGAAACCGATCGGTCTGGAAGGACTCTGGGCGAACATCATCGTTCCCCTGCAAGCTCTCCTGCACATTCCGCTGCGCATGACGCCGGCGTACGGCGTGCACGGCCTCACTTCCGATCTGCCGCATTTCGGAAACTGGTTCTTCGGGAACATCTGGATGCTCCCCACGGGTTTGACGTTCCTCGCCATCCTCTGGACGCACCGCAAGAAGGGGTACTCGGAACCCGCTCCATGGCTCCTGCTCCTCTTCGCTTTCACGCTCTTCGCGAAGGTGCTCAACCCACAGTACCTCTGGTGGTTCCTCTCTCTCCTGCCACTCGTGGCCTTTCCCGCCCTCTCCCGTCGGACATGGATCGTCTGTTTGGTGTTCGCAGCCGCAAGCCTCATCCTCACGCAAATCATCTACCCGCTCTACTACACGGAATTCCTCGATTGGTTCTACAAGAACGCGCCCTACCTGTCCCTCTTCGTGATCATGGCCGCACGCAATCTGCTGCTCCTGGCTCTCTTCATTGTTCTCTGTGTGAAAGCGCTCCCCGCAAAGCAGAGAATCTCGCATTCTTAAGAGCCAAGAATCAAGATTCCAATTCTAGACATCCCCGAGCTTGTCGAGGGGTGATAGTTAAGTATCGCCAGTCATCCTGAGCTTGCCGAAGGATGGCTCGGCAAGCTCGCCATGACCAAGGTAGTGGGGAGTCATGGTTCGACTACGCTCACCATGACACGCTATCATGCCATCATGCCCTCCCCCCTCGCCCCTTTTCTGACGACGACGCTCAACGAAACGGACTTCGATTTCCTCGGGAGGAAGTACAGCGGCAAGGTACGCGACGTCTACATGCCGGATGACGAACGGAGGATCCTGATCGCCACCGACAGGCAATCCGCCTTCGATATCAATTGGACGACGATCCCGCTCAAGGGGCAGATCCTCACGCAGATCAGCACGTGGTGGTTCGATGCAGTGAAGGATGTGATGCCCACCCACTTCCTCGCGATGCCGGATCCCAACGTCGTCGTGGCGAAGAACCTGCAGATGCTCAAGGTGGAGATCGTGGTGCGCGGGTATTTAACCGGATCGACCGGAACATCTGCGTGGGTGAATTACAGCAAGGGCCTGCGCAACTTCTGTGGCAATGTCCTGCCCGAAGGGATGGTGAAGAACCAGAAGTTCTCTTCACCGATCCTCACACCGACAACGAAAGGCGAAGAGGACGAACTGATTGATCCGGCAGGAATCGTGAAACGCGGCTTCGCGACACAGAAACAGTGGGACGAAATCTCTGATCGGGCCTTGGCGCTCTTCAAGAGAGGGCAGGAGATCGCGGCCAAGCGCGGGCTGATCCTCGTCGATACGAAGTACGAGATGGGCTTCGATGTGGAGGGGAAACTGACGGTCGGAGACGAAGTGCACACGCCGGATTCCTCCCGCTACTGGGTCGCGGCAACGTATGAGCAGCGCCATGCGAAAGGTGAGGAACCGGAGAGCTTGGACAAAGAGTTTTTCCGCCTGTGGTTGCGGAGTCAGGGCTTCGAGTACGGCGGCAAGCGCCCGGAAATCACGGATGACGTTCGCATCATGCTCGCCGAGAAGTACATCAGCCTCTTCGAGAAGATGACCGGGAAGAAATTCGAGATCCCGAAGGAGGCGGATGTGAAGGGGAGGATCGAGAAGAATCTGAGGAAATACCTGGAAAGCTGAGTACTCGACTACTTGAGTATTTGATTATTCGGGACTGCTGATGGTGTTTCTATCTTATCCAAATACTCCAGTACTCCAATACTCTAGTACTCTTTCCCCGCAATCAACTTCCACCCAACTCCAATTCCCTCTCTCTCCACAAATCCCCCCGCCTCTTCCAGCGCGTACTTCGCTGCGCCGCGTGAGAGGTAGGAGATGCAAGGATCGGTCCGGCAAGGAACCATCTGTTCAGCACTGAGAAAGGAACCGTCGGCGGTGAAGAAGAGGACATCGAGCGGGACGAGCGTGTTCTTCATCCAGAAGGATAGTTGCTGAGGCTGCTCAAAGACAAAGAGCATTCCGCGTGTCACGGCCCTGCGGAACATGAGGCCACGTTCCTGCACCGACTGCTTCGCAGCCACATCCACCATGATCTGGATCTCCTTCCCCTGCGGCCCCCGGAGAATGATCTGTTGCCGGGGAAGACCGGTCTTCAACCACGCGTAGAGGAGCACTCCGCCGAGGAAGGAGCACATCGCGAGAGCTGTCGTACGCTTACGCTGCACGTCCACGGAGGGAAGCGATGGCGGCGGCGCGGTCCGGCGCCTTGAAGATGAAGCTGGCGGAGACGAGGTTGGTGGCGCCCGCCTTGCGGCAGAGCTTGGCGGTCTCGGCGTCGATCCCGCCGTCCATCTGGATCATGAGGGACGCATTCTTGCCGTGGAGCTCCTTCACCTTCTCGAGCACCTCGGGAATGAATGCCTGATCGCTGAAGCCCGGACGCACGGACATGACGAGGACGAGGTCCACGGTGTCGAGAACGTCCTCGATGGCGCTCACGGGCGTCTCCGGATTGATGGCGATGCCCGCCGTCGCCCCGCCCGCACGGATGGCGGCGATGAGCTTCCGGCGTTGCTGCGTGTCCAGAACGGCCTCAGCGTGGAACGTGATGTTCTTCGCGCCTGCCTTGAGGAATTCATCGACCCGGTCGGCGGGATTCGTGACCATCAGATGCGCATCCAGCGGCAGCGCCGTCTTGAGGTCTTTCATGACCGGCGCGCCGAACGTGAGATTGGGAACGAAGTGTCCGTCCATCACGTCCACCTGGATCCAGTCGGCATACGGGGAGATGGAATCCACCTCTTCCTGCAAGCGGGAGAGATCGGCGGAGAGGATCGACGGGGTGATGAATATTTTCTTCTTTGGCATGGGAACAGTGTAGCGTGTCACCCTGAGCGAAGTCGAAGGGAGCGAAGCTTGTGCTGAGCGAAGACGAAGCATCGAAGGGCGAAGACTCAGAAGAAGAACGTTGCCATGATCGGAATCACGAACAGTGCAAGGAGCGTGCTCATGAAGACCGCAACGGCCGCTTTGCGCGGCTGCACGCCGAGGACGGTCGAGAGGATCACCGTGTTCACGGCGAGCGGCACGACAGAGAGCAGCAGCATCGCCTTGTGCATGTCCCCGGTGAAGAATCTGAAGAACGAGTCGTCCAGCCGAATCAGGCCGATGACGATGAGCGGCCACACGAGAAACTTCGTGATGCTCGTGAAGGAAAGCAATCGGACATCGACGGCGGACAGATCCAATCCAGTAAGCCCGAGACCGATCACCATCATGCCGAGGACGCTGTAGGCGCCGCGCACGTTCGCGAGCACCGCCGGCGCTCCTTCCGGCATCGTCAGGTGCAGGAACTGGAAGAGAATGCCCGCAATGAATGCATAGAGCAGCGGGAGACGCAGGAGCTTGAGAACGCTCTCCCGCACGGTGAAATTGCCTCTCGCGAGAACGAAGAAGCCCACCGTGCTCTCGTAGAGGAGAAATCCGAGCGATCCGAGGATGATGAACCCCAGAGAACCTTCACCGAGAAGAGCCAGCGCCACCGGGATGCCGAAGTATCCGGTGTTGCCGTCCGCCGAGGCGAAGGCGGCGAGGTTGCGCGTGCCGTCCTGCCAGAGCGGCTTGGCGGCGAGGAAGAACACGCCGCAGAGAACGCTGCAGAGGACGAAGAAGAGGAACGGCAGGGAGAATGAAGCGGCGGAAAGCGGCACCATAGAGGCGCCCTCGAAAGCGACGATTGGGGAGAGCGTGTAGAGGAGGAGATTTGCGACGGGCTCGCGCTTCACGCCGACTACCGTCCCGGCCACCCATCCGAGCACAATGAGGAGGTAGAGCCACACAATCTTGCCGAGGAGGACGGTGAAGACCGCCATCGTCAGGATTCCAGATCATGGAGCCGCGCCACGTGTCTCCCTCCTTCGAAGTCCGTCGTGAGGAATATATCGACAAATCGCTTCGCATCCTCCGGCTTCGTCAGTCGTCCCCCGAGACTCATGACGTTCGCATCGTTGTGCATGCGGGCGAGCTTCGCCGTTTCGTCGCTGTACACAACGGCCGCGCGGATGCCGCGGACTTTGTTGGCGGCCATCGCCTCACCATTGCCACTCCCGCCGAAGATGATGCCGGGGCACTTCTGTTCCAGAACGACTGCGCAGCCTTTGCGAATGACAGCCGGATAATCCACGGATTCCTCGGAAAACGTCCCCTCGTCGATCACGTCGATCCCCTTCCCGATCAGGTGCTTCTTGATTTCTTCCTTCAACGTGAAGCCGGCATGATCGGAAGCGAGGACGACGCGCTTGGGGAGCTGCATGACAGAAGAATAGCACGGATGGGTCGGGAGTACTTTCCATGGCACGCAATTGATAATTGACAATGGATCATGGAAACTTGGAAACGAAAATTATCAATTATCAATTGTCCATTATCCATTCCCCCCTTCCCATGCCGCTCCTCTATCCCTTGGGCATCATCATTCTCCTCCTGATTTTCGCCTGCATCCGTCAGGTGAACCAGTACGAGCGAGGCATCGTCTTCACGATGGGAAAGTACTCGACGACGTGGAATCCCGGCTGGCACCTCCTCATCCCCGTGTTCCAACGGCTCATCAAGGTGGACGTGCGTATCAAGGCCGTGGACGTGCCGGATCAGGAGGCGATCACGAAGGACAATATCCCCATCCGCATCAACGCCGTCATCTACTTCAAAGTGCAGAATCCGGAGAAAGCCGTCATCGAGGTGGAGGATTTCTTCAATGCCGTCAGCCAGTTGGCACAGACAACCATGCGCAATGCAGTCGGCGAGGTGGCGCTCAATGAGCTCCTCGCCAATAAGCAGCAAGTGAGTGAGAATATCAAGAAAGCCGTCGACGCCGTGTCCGAAACGTGGGGTGTGGACGTCCAGTCGATGGAACTCAAGGACATCGTTCTCCCCGAGAGCCTCAAGCGAACGATCGCCAAAGTGGCGGAGGCCGAGCGCGAGAAACAGGCTGTGATCATCAATTCCGAGGGTGAAGTGGGCGCTGCCGCGAACATAGCAAAGGCGGCGGAAATGCTCGCGTCCGTCCCCGGTGCTCTGCACCTGCGCACACTCCAGAGCATCAACGACATCAGCTCGGATCAGTCCAATACAACCGTGTGGATGGTTCCGGTTGAGGCACTGAAAGCATTGGAGGGACTGGCGAAGAAATGAAGGCGGAAACGTAAGAAATGTGATGAAAGGCAGAAAGGTCCATTGGTACCTTCCTTCCTTTTCTGCCCTTTCTGCCTTTCCTGCCCTCCTCTGCTATCCTTCCCTCATGCCCAAGCGCTTCCTCATTGCCGGCAACTGGAAAATGAACCCCGCCCCCGCGGGCTTCGACGCTCCGGATTCGCCGTACCGACCACAGAAAGATGTCGACGTCCTTGTCTTTCCGACGTTCCTCGATCTTGAGAAATGTCTGCGTGCGGGGCTCAAAGGCGGAGGACAGTGGGGAGACCCGAAGCCGAACGGCGCCGCGACCGGCGATGTGAGCATGAAGATGCTCAAAGAACTCGGATGCACGCACGTCCTCTGCGGCCACAGCGAGCGGCGAAAATTCCATGGCGAATCGGACGCGTTCGTCGGAGAACAGGCGAAAGCGGCACTTGATCTGGGTATGGCCCCTGTCGTCTGCATCGGGGAAACGCTGGAGGAGCGTAAGGCGGGGAAAGAGAAGGATGTTGTTGCGCGGCAGGTCACGGCGATTCCGGACGGAGTGACGATCATCGCATATGAACCGGTCTGGGCCATCGGAACGGGGGAGACAGCGACGCCGGAACAGGCGGAGGATATACACGCATTCATTCGGACGCTCCTGAAAGACCAAAACGTGCGGATCCTCTACGGCGGATCCATGAATGAGAAGAATGCCAAGGAATTGCTCTCGCAGATGAATGTCGACGGCGGGCTCATCGGCGGCGCATCGTTGAAGCCGGACGCGTTCGGAGTCGTCGTGCAAGCTGCTTCAGATCTTTCCCGGAACTGAGAACTGCCCTGAGCTCGCACTGAACGAAGTGAAGTGCGAAGTCGAAGGGTCACGGCGTGAACGTCCAGCCCGTGTTGTTCCCCCCGTTCTTGCACCCGCTGCAGGGGAGCGATGTCGTTCCTGCATTCTTGCCATCCGTCACCTTCAGGAAATCCATTGTCTTCTTCCCCCGTGCGTCCAGGATCCACTGTTTTCCCGGCAATTGCGATCGTAGGGCGAGTGGCGCGCTTTTCCCACCTTGCAGCGTCAACGTTCCTTTCACGGTGAGAACCGCCCCGGGTTGCAGACTCAGTGTATCTCCGACCGATATCTTTTTCGTCAGAGACTGGAACGTCGGTGAGCCGAAAATATTCTGCCGTTTCCCCTCCAGCACCGTCGTTCCCATACCTGCATCGAATATCCCTCTGCCGAAGAAGAGATGCCCCTCCACGACGAGCGTGGGCGGCGGACGCAGCGATCCGGAAAGCAGGAAGAGGCTCTGTCGCACACGAAGGGTGCCCGAAGTCTGGCCACGGAATGCCCCTCCAGCCATCACCAGTGTCCCGACATCCTGCGTCCCTCTCCCCGACGTGAGAAATTCTCCCTTCTGGATCCGTAAGCTTCCGTCGACCCTGACCGTACCTTCCGCTCTCACCGTACCGGCGCGGACATTCAAGGCCGCCCCGGTAATCGTTGAGAGTGATGCCATCGCGAGGACCGAGAGTGTGCCGCCGCTGACTGTGATGGAGCGCTGGACTCTGGTCCCGTTCGCGATGACGAATTTCTCCCCTGCGTCGCCAGGATCGAACACGACATTATCGAAATATCGCGTCGTGAGTGTGATGACATCAGCATGACCATCCGGCTTGCCCGCGATCACCCATGCTCCACTGCCTCCCAATCCGGTCACATTGAATGTTTCCACCTGCACGGTCTCATCCCCGCGCATGCGAAACTCCCCTGCATTGCGCATTGTCCCCACGGAAACATTGAGCCCGCGCGTTTCGAACGTCCCCCAATCGATCGCCAATTTCTTCTTCACGGTCAGATCCGCTCCGGTCAGCACAAAAACGGCGGAAACACTCTTCTTGGAGGCATTGATAAGAATATTGTCGTACGGCCGTCTTCCGTCGACGGGGCAGGTGACCGCCGTCACACTCGGAAAACTCACGAATTCCCACGTCCCGCCGGCTCCCCACTCCTTCGCCTCCACCCGCTCCTTGCACTGCATCCGGATCATCCCGTAGTTCGCCAGCCGCCCGTTCACGGTGAGATTCTTCCCGTTGAGAGTGAGCCATGCCCCTGCCTGAATCGTCAGACTGTTGATGGACCGGTTACTGTCCAACACAGGCTGATACATGCCGACATCAATGATGACATCTGAATTTTCTCCGGGAATATTGTTCTGATACCAGTTATTGCTGTTCTTCCAGTCACTGGAAACCCCACCAAGCCACTTGGCACCCATCGGCCCGCTCGTCGCCAGCAATTGGAGTCCGAGCCGAACGGAGACCAGAGGCGCGAGCGCGGCAAAGAGCGTGAGGAGAAGGACCAGTCCGAATTTCTCTCCCTGGGTAATCACATTCCCTGTGGGTCGTTCCTTCCGTGCCGATGCTGTTCGGGATCGTCGCATCATGGAAACAGAGGTGTGCATCATTGTACGCACGACGGAGTGCAAAGACGCTTGCCAAGATGCTCATCCTCGTACCCACAAACCATTTCCCGCATTCTTCGCCCCCCCTGACAATTCCATCATCGTCAACACGGCATTGATGCGTCCTGTTTCCATTCCGGACTTTTCCAGGAGTGAGTCCATGTTCTGTGGCATGGATGTCAGGATCGAGAAGAGCTTCCCCTCCTCGGGAGAAGACGGAACGAAGGAGGAAATCCCGCCATCAACGGGAATGATCATGCCAAGCTCCTGAAGGACATCGGCAGGCTTCGTGACGAGTTTCGCCGATCCTTTTGCGATGAGCGAATGGCAGCCGGCGTAATTGGAATCGAAGATCGAGCCGGGGACGACGAAGAGATCGCGGCCGTACTCGAGGGCGAGTTCCGCTGTGATGATCGCACCGCTCCCCTCCGGCGCCTCGAGGACGACGGTTCCGAGCGTGAGCCCGGCAATGATCCTGTTGCGTGCGGGAAAGGTGAACTTGGCCGTTTCCGCATGCAGCGGGAATTCCGTGAGGAGCAGTCCGCCTCCCTCCACGATCTTCTCTGCCAGTTGCTCATGCTTCTTCGGGAAGATCATGCCGAGTCCATGCCCGAGGACAGCAACCGTCTTACCGCCGGATTGCATTGTTTCCTCGGCGACACGAGCATCGATCCCTTCGGCCAATCCACTCACCGTGACGACGCCGGCGGAAACGAACGGCGCAACGAAGGCATCCGTAACGAGCCGTCCGTACGGACTCATCTGCCGCGTTCCTACCATACCGACGCACGGACGATCCAGGATCGATATATCGCCTCTGGTGTAGAGGAACGGCGGCGGATCGCCGATCTCTTTCAGGCGCGCTGGATAGGAGGGATCCGAGATCTCGAGGAATGTGATCCCGCGCTCCTGAAGCGTCCTGTCGTATCGATCCGCATCGAATTCCTCCAGAAAGAGGAGCGAATTCACGACCGTCTCCTGGCGGCACCCGAGCCCGCGGAGAAGCTCTTCTCCCAGATGTTTCGCTGCATCATCCAGATTCCCGTACACCTGCAGGAGCGCATCGTAACGCTCTTTCGTGAGGATATTGAGGGCGGACCAGAGAGTGGAGGAAGTGGCAGAGGGCATGGAGAGCGGAGCCATTGAAACGGATCTCGGGAGCCCCGTCACGCATTCGACAAAGGGAAAGGAGCTTGGTACGCTACTGGCCCGTTCGGGAAGCCGAGAAAGACGTTCTGTCCCGGCGTGGAACGCCTCAGATCTTTCGCCGCCCTAGCTCAGTGGTAGAGCATCGGTATCGTAAACCGAGGGTCGCGGGTTCAAATCCCGCGGGCGGCTCCATCCTTCCACCGGCGGAAGGTGAGCTTTCGAAAAGCCGCCCCCCTGGCGGCTTCCCCTTCCTAGAGAAGAATAGTTATTGACCGAGTGTGGTCTGCTGCCGCTCTTGCTCGGTCATGCCGAGGCTTTCTGCAGGTATGGTGTTGTCGGGATCACTGCCACCAAGCTCCTCCGCTTCCGACTCAACATCCCGATCCCCCACGATTGCGAATCCAGCCTCACCAGAGACGGAACGGTAAGTATCTGCCTGCTCCTCCCGTTCGAATGAATCTACGGCGGTCTTCATGACAGCGCGGAGACTTTCCTCCGCCGCCAGTGCTTGTTGTCGCTGCGTGCTTTCGGTGAGGAAGTGTGCGATGGCAGGTGTGTCTCCGTGCATCTGCGACTGGACCGTGGACGATGCATCATCGAAGGCGGCATCGGAAACCGGGGTACAGAAGGGGGCGACCAACGCAAGCACCGAGATGGCGGCAACCGCTCCGAGGGTGAAGAATTTCTTCATACGGGAATGGTGAAAAGAGAGTGAGATGAGAACCAATGCCCAGTGTAGAAAGCTGACGTTAAGGGATGATTAATGGCTCTGCACACGCACTACCGGCAACCACGTGCTGTGTCTTTCTTTGCACTCCATTTACCCCGGTTATGAAATGGTGTGCCCGCTCCGGTGCTGGCGAAACGAGATTGTGAATGTCGTCCCCTTCCCCTCTTCGCTCGCAACACCGATCGTCCAATCGTGGAGCTCCGTGATGCGCTTCACGAGCGCGAGCCCAAGACCGTATCCTTCATTCGACCGCGACGTCTCAGCTTGGTAGAAACGATCGAAGATGTGCGGGAGATCCGTGGCTGTGATGCCGATGCCGGTATCGGACACAGCGAGGGCATCCCGGCTGAGCCGGACGGAGACCATCCCGTCGCGCGGCGTGAACTTCACGGCATTGGTCAGGAGATTGCTCAGCGCCTGCCGCAAGAGGAGCTCGTCCCCCTTCACAGAAACTACCTGCATGACATCCGTGGTCAATCGGACTCCTTTTTCTTCCGCAACCGGCTGGAGCTTCGCGACCGACTCCCTGACGACGGCCCCAAGATCCACCGGATCGTTCGCCAGGACGAACTTGTCCAACCGCGCCAGCTCGAGGAGCCGTTCCACGAGGACGGAAACCTCCTTCAAATCTTCCTTGGCGGAAATGATGCCCTCATGGTGCTTCCCGGTCTTGAGGGCGAGATCGAGAGAGGAACTGAGCGCGGCCAGCGGGGTACGGAGCTCATGGCTCGCATCCTGGGTAAATTGTTCCAGACGTTGCATAGACTCCTCCGCCGGCCTCAAGCTCCGACGCGCGAAGTACAGGCCGGCAACGAACGTGAGCGCCGACACGGCAACGCTGACAACGAGGTAGAGAAGGATGCGTTCCGGAAGATCACCTACTTGCATTCGCTCAACCTCGGCCACCTGCACGAACCCCTCGCTCCAGCCGTTCTCATTCACGATCAGACGCGTCAGGATCAGGTACTGCTCATTCTGAATCGTCGCTTCCTCGTATCCTTCATGCCCGCTGAACGGCAAATCCCCGAAGAGCGCCCCGCCGAAGAGCACCTGTCCCGTCTCACTCAGAATCCGCACCCGCTCGCGCATGGGTCCGGGGACTTCTCGCGGAGACCGCATGGGTGGAAGATCCGGAGAGAGGAGAGGCATCTTGCCGGGATTTCGCACCACGTTCTCCGCAATGCGCTCCAGACGGAAATGCGACTGACGCTTTGCATTGATGAGGTCAGCAGCGAGGAAGATCGCCCCATTGGCGAGGAGGAAGAGGAGAACGAATGCCGTGAATTGCAGGGCAATCTGGTAGCTGATGCGTTTGAACATGTCAGTCTGCCGGAACGAGGTACCCCTTGCCGGGCACGGTCTTGATCACTTCTTTCCCGAGCTTACGCCGGAGGTATGCCACGTGCACGTCCACGGTTTGTGAGAACATCAGTTCATCCCGTCCGCCCCACACGTGCTCGATAATTTTCGGACGATCCTGCGCCGCACCCTTGTGGCGAAGCAGATACTCAAACAGTGCGAACTCTTTGGGCGAAAGCATGACGGTCTTATTTCCCTTGTGCACCTCGCGAGTGTTCGTATCCAGCGTCACGTCTCCTGTGGAGAGGATGGGATTCTTCTCCCCTTCCCGCCGCCGCAGGAGCGCGCGGACACGGGCGAGGAGCTCATCCAGGTCGAAAGGCTTCGGAAGGTAATCGTCCGCGCCGATATTGAGCCCATGGATAACTTCCTGGCGCTTCGTGCGCGCGGTGAGCATGAGGATCGGCATGTTCTTCTTCTCCTGCCGCAGAAGCGAGCAGATGAGGTAGCCGTCCATGCCGGGGAGGTTGATATCGAGGATGAGAAGGTCGATGCCGAGCGTCATGGCCTTCTCGAAGCCATCCTTCCCATCGTGCGCCACGGTCACGGCATAGTGCTCCAACTCCAGGAACTCCTTGATGTTGGAGGCCAGTTTCTCCTGATCTTCAATGAGGAGGATGTGCATAGGAAGCCCGAGTGTAATCGACGGATGTTAAGGAGAGATTAAGACTACCGTGGAACGCATCGATTCCCAAGTCCCGAAGCCTTGGATGAGATCCGGATTAAGAGAGAGGATTTTGGCTTGGGGCACCCCTTAATCTGGTCTTAATACCGTTTCTGTAGTATACTCTTTAGATTGAAAGAAAATCCTCTCCTCCATTCTTTCCCATCCATTCTATGCATAGACTTCACCTCTTGAGGAAGAACATTCACACCTCCTCGTTCCTCCTCGGATTGGTCGCGGGCTTGGTGGCTCTTCTTCTCCTCGGAGGAGGCATGCGCCTCTTTGGACCGAGACACCCCGGACCGGGAGAGATCCCGAATATGCAGCAAAATGGAAACGGCTTCAACCGCACTGGCAACCGTCAGGGAACGAGGAATACCACTGACTTGAAAAACACTAACCAGCCTCCGAGCGGCACACCGAACGCAGGGGAATTCCCCATGGGGGCTCCGTCCCCTTCCGACTCCGATACTGTTCAATCGCCAATGGGCGACTCTTCTGTTCCCAACCCGTCTCCCTCCCAAACACAACCATGAGTATTTCCTCTGTCTTCATCCGGATGCAAAATCTCGTTCCCTTGAAACTACGAGAGCGGCTTCGCGGCCTACGCAAAGGAAGTTTCCTGCTGGGCATCCTCTTCGCGATCGGCATTGGCTGGTACTTCGTCTTCGGAGGCAGCGACACGACGACCACGCAAGCGACGTCCTATGTACAGGTGGAGAAACGCACCATCTCTTCCTCCATCAAAGCGACGGGAAAGGTCACGTTCGCAAGCGAACAGGATCTGAGCTTCAACCTGAAAGGAACGGTTACCAAGGTGAACGTAAAAGAGGGGGATACGGTGAAGAAAGGCCAGATCATCGCGGAACTGGACCAGACCGCCGTTCTGCAGGATATCAGACAGGCGGAGCTCTCCGCAGCTGCAAGCGCCCTGCAGATGCAACAGCTCCAGGCGCAGAAACAGCAAACGATCATCGATGCTGAGAACACAGCGCAGGACGCAAAACGCGCGCTCACCGTCGCCGAGCAGAAGCTCCCCTCAGATCTCGCCGCGGCAGAGCGCGCCGTCGGAGAGAAAGAATCAGCCCTGGCCCAGGCAAAGCTCGACCTTGAGAAGCAGACAACCACGGAACTCCAGAGCCTCGCTTCGACAGCTCAGAGCGCGCTCTCGACGGGGGAACAACTCCTCGATTCCTTCTACAGCGTCCTGACGCGCGACGCGACCGCCCGCCCACAGCTGGGCAACTACGATATCGATATCGACAACCTTCTCTACAACGATTTAGCGAAGAAACTGCAGGTGGAAAACGCGTACCTGGATGCCATGAACGTCGCGAATGACATGCACACTACATTCGGCACGTCCCTTGCCACACAACGGGACACTGCTGTGCTCATCGATGCCTTGGACGATGCGCACAGTCTCGCCGAAGCCGTGTACCGCCTCGGAGAGAACACCTACACGATGCTCATGGGTGCCTCGACCGGAACGTCGGGCTTCACGCCTTCGGATCTCTCCACCCTCCGCTCGACCGTGAGCAGCAACCGCACAAAAGCCGCAACCCTCGTGAGTACGGTGGAAACCGCACAGGCCAATCTCGCCGCCGCAGCCACCGGAGATGGCATCCCGAGCGTGACACTGAAGCAGAAACAGGATGCCGTGACGAGCGCGGAGAACACACTGAAACTCGCGGAAGATACTCTCAAGGTGCTCCAGACACAGACACCCGGAAACCTGCAAGAACAGCAGGACACTGTCCAATCAAAAACGGCAGCCGCGAGCGCGACGACGACCACCACCAACGTCAATATCCAGCTGAAGCAGAATGATTATGCACAGAAACAAGTAGCCGTGCAGAAGGCGAGGAAATCGCTCGAAGACTACCGGCTCACTGCCCCCTTCGACGGCATCATCACGAGTGTCGACTACAAGGTGGGTGACAATCTCCTCGATGACACCGGAAGCTCGAAGTCCATCGTCCTACAGAACCAGAGTTCCATCATCGTCACGATCCCGCTCGATCAGGTGGATGTGGTGCTGGTAAGCAAAGACATGCCGGCAACCATCTCCTACGATGCCATCGCGGGACAGACCTTCGACGGCGCCATCGACTCGATCGACTCGACGCCCATCGAATCATCCAGCGTCGTCTCCTACAACGTGGAAGTCCGGATGACCACGCCGGAAAATTACACCATCCTCTCCGGCATGACGACCACGGTGACGATCGAAACGATGAAAAAGGAGGACGTCCTGGCCGTGCCAAACCTCGCATTGAAAACATCAGGAAGCGCAAAAACGGTCCAGAAGGAAGACGGAACGTCCGTGGTTGTGGAAACAGGCGTCACCGACGGCAGGTACACAGAGATCACCTCGGGTCTGTCGGAAGGTGACAGCATCGCCTCCGTGAATATCGCCTCGACCACGACGACCGGATCAACGAGCAGCACCGGCGGCAACAAGGACTCTTCGATGCAGCTGATGCGCACGCTCAACGGAGGTGGAGGCGGCCCTCCTCCGGGAGCCTGAGGAGAAGCTTTTTCTTTCCACCACCCATGATCATCCTGCGTGACATCATCAAATCCTATCCCTTGGGGCAAGACCGTCTCGTCG
This sequence comes from Candidatus Peribacteraceae bacterium, assembly GCA_041666245.1. Taxonomy (GTDB): domain Bacteria; phylum Patescibacteriota; class Gracilibacteria; order Peribacterales; family Peribacteraceae; genus CAIKAD01. The sequence continues at coordinate 49,508 of JBAYHG010000002.1, read as the reverse complement.
TGCTCAGGGGCGTCACGCTCGAAATCAAGAGAGGTGAATTCGTCGCCATCATGGGCCCTTCCGGCTCCGGAAAATCCACCCTCATGAACATCATCGGTCTCCTCGACACCCCCTCGGAAGGATCCTACCTTCTGGAGAACAAGGAAGTTGCCAACTTGAGCGAGAATGATCAGGCGGACGTCCGCAGCAAGCGCATCGGCTTCGTATTCCAGGCCTTCAACCTCCTGCCGCGCATGGATGCACTGCGGCAGGTGATGCAACCGCTCCTCTACCAGGGCATCCCCCGGGCGACTGCACACACGAAAGCTCAAGAAGCACTCCACACGGTGGGTCTTGGCGAACGTATGTCCCACAACCCGAACGAACTTTCAGGAGGACAGCAGCAGCGTGTCGCCATCGCACGGGCGCTCGTCACCGATCCCGCCATCATCCTCGCAGACGAGCCGACGGGAGCTCTGGACACGCAAACCGGCGTGGAAGTCATGGCCCTCCTCACGGGGTTGAGCAAGCGCGGGAAAACGATCGTCATGGTTACGCACGAACCGCGCGTCGCAACCTTCGCCCACCGCACCATTCATATTCAGGACGGTCTGATTCAGCATGGATCTCCGCGCGGCCGCACCCCGCATTCGCCGACCTCCTCCACTCGCTCATGAACCTCTTCGAGAACATCCGCAACGCGCTGGGAGCGATTGGAAGCAATAAAATGCGTTCCGGTCTCACGATGCTCGGCATCATCATCGGCGTCTCTTCCGTCGTCTTACTCGTCGCTATCGGACAAGGAACACAGCGTTCCGTCACATCGCGCATCCAGAATCTCGGCACCAATCTCCTCACCGTCTCCCCCGGCAGCACGAGCCAGACGAACGTGCGCTTCATGGGAGGCGGGTCGACTGAGACGCTGAACCAATCGGATGCGGATGCCATCTCCGCAAACGTCACGGGCGTGACGCTCGAACCGGAACTGAGCAGCCGCAAGCAGGTGATTCGCGGCAATCAGAATTCGAACACGAAAATCGTCGGTACCGTGCCCTCCTACACCACCGTCCGCAATGCGCCGCTCTCCTACGGCAGTTTCATCACAGAGGAGTACCTGAAGAATGCGGATCGCGTGGCAGTGCTGGGTCCGGATACCCTCTCGACCCTCTTCCCGGACGATCCCGATCCCATCGGGGATGACATCCGCATCGGCAACATCATCTTCACGGTCATCGGTGTCATGGAATCCAAGGGATCGTCGGGTGGAATGTCCAACTCGGACGATGTGGTCTTCATCCCGCTCACCACGATGCAGAAACGCATCACGGGAACGGAGACGCTCTCCTCCATTTCGGTATCGGTCGCCAACGCGGACGACATGGCCTACGTTCAGGAACTCATCACGGCGGTCCTTCTCAACGAGCACGGAATCACCGACACGTCGAAACAAGACTTTTCCGTTCTGAACCAGGCCGATGCCGTGGAGACACTCAATGAAGTCACGAGCACATTCACTTACCTCCTCGGCGGCATCGCGGCCATCTCGCTCCTCGTCGGAGGCATCGGCGTGATGAACATCATGCTCGTGTCCGTGACGGAACGGACCCGCGAGATCGGCATCCGCAAGGCCATCGGCGCAAAGAAGCGCGACATCATGCTCCAGTTCCTCGTGGAATCCACCGTCCTGAGCATCCTCGGCGGCTGCATCGGCATCGCCTGCAGCGTCGCCGGTTCATGGATCGTCAGCACCTACTTCGGCATCGATGCCTCCATCGCCACCTACTCCGTCTTCCTCGCCTTCGGCTTCTCCGTGTGCGTCGGCGTGTTCTTCGGCATGCTGCCCGCATGGCAGGCGGCGAAGCTGCGGCCGATCGAGGCGCTGCGGTACGAGTGAGCAATGTCACTCTGAGCGTGGTCGAAGGGCGACCTGCGTCGGTTTCTATTTGACAACAACTCTTTTTCGCTTGCCAACACGCGCGAAACGGGGCTAGGGTTTCCCAAATTCCGCTTACGCAGCTTCCATGAACATCCTCTCGAAGCTCTACTACAAGTTTCGGCGCGCGGTGAAGTTCCTTCGCCTGTTCCTGCTCATCGCGGGACCGGGAATCATCGTGATGGTGGCGGATAATGACGCGGGCGGGATCACCACGTACTCGGCGACAGGCGCGCGGTACGGCTACAGTCTCCTGTGGTTCCTGATCCTCCTCGGTCCGCTGGCCTTCGTGGTGCAGGAGATGACCGTCCGGCTCGGCGCGGTGACGAAACGCGGACACGCGGAATCCATCTTCGACGCGTTCGGGCCCTTCTGGGGCTGGTTCTCGCTCGCCGATCTGGTCCTCACCGACTGGCTCACCCTCGTCACGGAGTTCATCGGCATGACGGCCGCGCTCTCGATCTTCGGGGTGCCGCGGCTCTTCACCGTCCTCGCCGTGTGCGCCATCATGGCCTTCATGGTGCTGCAGGGGCGCTACTGGACGTGGGAGAAGATCGCCATGCTCTTCTGTGCCCTGAACATCATTTACATCCCCGCCGCGTTCCTCGTCCATCCGGACTGGAGCCAGGTCCTGCATGGCAGCGTGATCCCGAGCCTTCCCGGTGGCGCCTCGAGCGATCTCTTCTTCTTCCTCATGGCCAACATCGGCACGACGATCGCGCCGTGGATGATCTTCTTCCAGCAGAGCTCGGTCGTGGACAAGGGCCTGCAGGAGAAGGACATTCCGTGGGAGAAACTGGATACGGCCGTGGGGGCTGTGTTCACCATCTTCATCGCATTGTTCTGCGTCATCCTCACGGGAACACTCCTCCGGGGCAGCACCGTCGGCAGCGCGGATGAGGCGGCACGGATGCTCATGGGTGTGAATCACACGCTGGGCTCACTCCTCGCCATCGGCCTCTTCAACGCGGGCTTCCTCGGCGCCATCTGCATCTCGCTCGCGACTTCCTGGGCCTTCGGTGAGGTTTTCGGCTGGGCGCACTCGCTCAATCAGAACGTCCGGGAAGCACCGTGGTTCTACGCCTTCTACTTCCTCATGATCCTCACTGCCGGTGGCGTGGTCCTCATCCCCGGAGCGCCGCTGGTCCTCATCACGCTCTTCGTGCAGGTCGTCGCCACCACCCTCCTCTCCGCTTCCCTCCTCTTCCTCCTCCTCCTGCTCAACGAGGAATCCATCATGGGAAGATTCCGCAACACGTTGTGGCAGAATGTGATCGGCACGACGATCGTCGTTTCCATCATCGTGCTCTCCACGCTCTACAGCATCAGCGTCGTCTTCCCGCACCTCTTCGGCTGATCCATGGCTCCCATGTCACCCTCATCGCGCGGACGCATCCGATACTTCTTCAGGTTGCGGTTTGCGGCATTCCGGGAAATCAACCGCAAGTACGCGCACCCCCGCATCCGGCAAACCCGCACGGTGCGTTTTGCGCTCGGCGCGCTCTTCCTTTACCTCCTCGTCCTCCTTGGGATCTTCCTGGTAAAATTCATCACTCTGGCACTCGCATGAATGTCTCCGCCCCTGCCGCTCCCGGCCAGATCTACTACCTCACCGATCTCCTCGGTTCTGCGGTCAGCGCGCACGGGAAGACGGTCGGCAGGCTGGCGGATTTCGTCATCGTGGAGCATGGAGATGCCTCGCCGGAGGTCACGGCCCTCTGCATTCGCCGTTCCCTCGGTCGTCCGTCCCTCCTGATCCCCTGGGAGAAGGTGAAGGTGCTGAAGCGCGGCGAAATCGTCGTGTCCGTGGAGGACGTGAAACCGTACGAAACCGCACTGGCGGAGCATGCGATCCTGCTTCGGGACCACATCCTGGACAAGAAGGTGATCGATATCGAGGACCGGGAGATCGAGGTGGTCTACGACGTGAAGATGCTCGCGAAGGACAATAAGCTCCTCGTCACCGATGTGAATATCAGCCGCTACCGCCTCATGCGGCGCATCGGACCGCGCTGGTTCGCGAAGTTCGCCTACAGCTTCCGGCGCGAGAAGCGCGACGAGAAAATCCCGTGGCACCTCATTCAGGCGCTCCCGCAGGACATCAGCAGCTTCCATGGCAACGTGAAGCTGAAGGTCCTCAAGGAGACACTCGCGGAGATGCACCCCGCCGACCTCGCGGACATCCTGGAGGAGCTGGACAGCGGGCAGCGCGTCGCCATCTTCAACGAGCTGGAACCCGCCCGCGCCTCCGAGACGCTGGAAGAGGCGGACCCCACCGTGCAGCGCGACCTCGTTCCCGCCCTCAAGAAGGAACGCGTGGCGCAGCTCCTCACCTCGATGACACCGGGACAGGCAGCGGATGTTCTCTCGGTACTGCCGCATTCCGAAACGCGTGAGATCCTCAAGGTGCTGCGTGGCGAAAACCCCCGGCACGCAAAGAAGATCGAAGGAATTTTGAACCGTCAGGAACAGCGCATCGCCAACTTCGCGACGACGAAGATCCTCCGTGTGCGGCAGGACCAGACCGTCGCGGCCGCTCGGGAGTATTTCAACGGAGCGGCGAAGGGCGCGACCGTCATCATGTACCTCTATGTGACGGATGCAGAAGATCGTCTCGTCGGCGTCCTCGATCTGAAGGAGCTCCTGCAATCCGATACCCACAAAATCATGAAGGACGTGATGATCGACAACGTCATCACCCTCCACCCCGGAAGTTCCCTCACCGAAGCTCTGGAGGACTTCTCCCGCTACGATTTCCGCGCCATCCCCGTCACGGACGAACACGGCAAACTGGTCGGCGCCGTCCCGTACCGGGACGTGATGAACCTGAAGCACAAGTTCCTGGAATAGAGACCGCCACCGCGTGAAGATAATTAGGCACCGGCAAATGCGCTACACTTCCCTCCTGTGCAGTCCTGCCTCCAGTGTCGTGCCTCCTTCGGCCATACGGCGCAGGACCTCGCGTTCTATGCCGAACTCGGCCTTCCGGAACCGCAACTCTGTCCCGACTGTCGCTCGCTGCTTCGCTGCTCGCATCGCAACGAACGGAGTCTCAGCAAACGAGCCTGCAGCCTCTGCAAGAAACAGATCGTTTCGATGTACGGGCCGGATGCCCCCTTCCCCGTCTACTGCCACGATTGTTTCTTCTCGGATCGATGGGATCCACTTTCGTTCGGACAACCGTACCGCGAGGGCGCCCCTTTCTTCGAGCAGATGAAGGAACTCCTCATGCGCACCCCGCGCCTCTCCATCATCAACAAGCAGACGGAGAATAGCGAGTACAGCAACTACTCCTTCGCGAACAAGAACTGCTACCTGACTTTCGGAAGCCACTACGAGGAAGACTGCCTGTACGGCGCATACTCGACGAAGAACCGTGACTGCATCGACTGCCTCTGGCTCTACGGCAGCGAGCTCCTCTACGAATGCCTCTTCTCCAAGAATTGCCACCGCTCGCTCTTCCTCGACCGCTGCGAAGACTGCGCGGATTGCTCCTTCTCGCGTGACCTGAAGGGCTGCACGGATTGTCTCTTTTGCGCGAACCTCCGCCAGAAGAAATTTTACATCTTCAATCAACAGTACGCTGAAGCGGAGTACCGCCGGAAGGTGCGCGAAGCGAGGCTCGATACCTGGAGCGGTCTTGCCGAAGCCAAGCGCATCTATCTGGAAGAACTGCCGAAGCGCTTCCCCGTCCGTGCGCTCATGCAGGTCGCCTGCGAAAGCTGCGAGGGAAATACCATGACGAACTGCAAGAACATGCGTCGGAGCTTCTTCTGCGCCGACAGTGAAGACTGCGCGTACACCGTGCAGACGGATAACACGTTCCATGCGATGGACATGGACTACATGGGGTACGACCGAAGCGAGCGCGTGTATCAGACCATCGGCTGCCAAGGGCTCACGGATTGCATCGCATGCAACGCCTGCTGGCACGGGAGCGGACTTCGTTCCTGCCAGTCCTGCTTCTCCTGCCACGATTGCTTCGGCTGCATCTCGTTGCAATTGAAGAAGCGCTGCATCCTCAACCGTGAGTATTCCGAGGATGAGTACCGCCGGATTTCCGGGCGCATCGTCGAGGATATGAAGCGGGAAGGAACGTGGGGGCACTTCTTCCCCGCCTCACTCTCGCCCTTTGCGTACAACGAAACGATGGCAAAGGACTGGTTCCCGCTCACGGAAAAGGAGGCAAAGGCCTTGGGCTACCGATGGAAGACGGGCGATGAGGTTCCCGACGTGAAGAAGGTGATCAGCGCGAAGGACCTGCCTGAGAAGGTCACCGACATCCCGGACGATGTCCTCAACTGGGCGATTCGCTGCGCGACGACCAAACGGCCGTACAGGATCGTGAAGAAGGAACTGGAATTCCATCGTTCGCTGAACCTCCCGCTTCCTCGCCATCATCCCGAGGAGCGGCATCGGCTGCGGATTCAGCGCAGGCATCAGCGCAAACTCTGGGAGAGAACGTGTGCCAACTGCCAAAAAGCCATCGTGACGAGTTACGCACCGGAAAGAACGGAGAAGGTCTTCTGCGAGGAATGCTACTTGGCTTCCGTCTATTGATGCCAACCTGCAAGCAATGTTCGGCCCCGTTCGAGATCACCTCAGACGACCTCGCGTTCCTCGAAAAGGTCTCGCCGGTGTTCGCGGGGAAGAAGGAGCTGATTCCGCCACCGAAACTCTGCCCGGATTGCCGGCAGCAGCGGAGGCTCTCGTGGCGCAATGAGCGGAACCTGTATCATCGCAAGTGCGATTTCTCGGGAAAGCAGATCATTTCGATGTACGCGTCCGACAAGGCGCAGAAAGTCTACGACCAAGACGTGTTCTGGAGCGACAAGTGGGATCCGCTCGACACCGGCCGCCCGTTCGATTTCTCACGGCCGTTCTTCGACCAGTTCGCGGAGCTCTTCGTCGCCACGCCACGCATCAGCCTCATCAACAAGGAGCACCTGAATAGCGAGTACTGCAATTTCTCGCTGCACAACAAAGACAGCTACCTGGGGTTCACGACCATGGAATGCGAGAATTGCATCTATACGAATCGCGTCCTCTTCGCGAAGAACGTGTGCGATTGCTCGAACGTGGAGCATTGCGAGCTCTGCTACGAGGTGATCAATTCGGACCATTGCTACCACTGCCAGTACCTCCAGAACTGCAACAATTGTTCGGACTGTTTCCTGGGATACAACCTCCGCGGATGCAGGAACTGCTTCGCCTGCTACAACCTGCAGAACGCGGAGTACCGCGTCGGGAACAAGCAGGTCTCCAAGGAAGAGTATGCGCAACTGGTCCGGACACTGCGGAAGGACCTTGCCGCGACCCGTCGGAATTTCGACGAGCAGAAGCGTCGCGTGCCGCACAAGTACATGGATTCCATCAACGCCGAGGATTGCACGGGAAACGCGATCATCAATTCCAAGAACGCACGCGTGTGCTACGAAGTGATGGGATTGCACGACTGCAGGTACCTGGCGAACGCCACGGAGGAGAAGGACTGCATGGACGTGAACAACGACGATCACTCGGAGCTCGTCTATGAATCGGCAGGCAGTGAGGCGAACTACATGCACTGTTTCAACGACATTTGCTGGTTCGATAAGAATCTCCTCTACTGCAGTCTCTGCTTCCATTGCGAGCATTGCTTCGGCTGCGTGAGCCTGAAGCACCGGAAGTACTGCATCTTCAATGTGCAGTACACGAAAGAGGAGTACGAAGCGCTCGTTCCGAAGATCATCACGCACATGCGAACGACGGGCGAGTGGGGGGAATTCTTTCCCGTTCGCCTCTCGCCGTTCGGCTACAACGAAACAACGGCATCCGAGACAACACCGCTGACGAAGGAGGAGGTACGGGAACGCGACTGGAAGTGGCGGGATGAGCCCGAAGTTCAGAAGCAATACCTTGGTCCTGATTCCGTTCCTCCGGTGGATATCGGCGAAGTGTCTGACGACATCACGAAGCAGATTCTCCGCTGCGAGATCACCGGACGCCCCTACAAGATCATCCCGCAAGAGCTGAAATTCTACCGCGAGATGGGTATCCCGGTCCCCAGGAAGTGTCCTGACCAACGCCATAAAGAGCGCATGGCACTGCGAAATCCGCGGAAGCTCTGGAATCGAAATTGTGCCAAGTGCAAGAAGCCGATTGCGACGAGCTACGCGCCGGAACGACCGGAAATTGTGTACTGTGAAGAGTGTTACCTCACTTCCGTGTACTGATGCAGAAGACCTGTCGCCAATGCTCGGCCCCGTATGAAATCACGAAGGACGACCTCGCGTTCTACGAAGCGATGTCGCCGACATTCGACGGAAAGCGCTTCGATATTCCTCCGCCGACCGAGTGCCCGGATTGCCGCAGGCGTCACCGCCTCTCCTTCCGTAATGAACGCTCGCTCCACCACCGCAAGTGCTCGGCGACCGAACGGCAGATCATTTCCAATTATTCCGCCGACAAGCCTTATGCGGTCTATGATCGCACACATTGGTGGTCGGACGCCTACGACCCGCTCGCGTTCGGGCGCCCCTTCGACTTCGGGAAACCATTCTTCGGCCAGTTCGACGCCCTCATCCGAACGACTCCCGTCTTCTCGCTCAGCGCCAGCCCGGATGCCGAGGAGCAGAACTGCACCTATGTGAACTATGCCTCGAATAACAAGAACTGCTACATGATGTTCGATTCGGATGCGAGTGAGGAGTGCTACTACGCGAACGTCATGAAGCACAACCTCCGTTGCATCGACTGTTCGTACGTCCAGCACTCTGAGCTGTGCTACGAATGTGTGGACTGTTCCAGGTGCTACCGCCTGCTCTACGCCGAAAACTGCGACAATTGCAGCGAGAGCGCATTCCTGGAGAACTGTACCGGCTGCAAGCACTGCCTCCTCTGTAACAACCTCGTACAGAAGGAGTACTGCATCAAGAACCATCCTGTCTCCAAGCAAGAATTCGAGCGTGTCTTCGCGACCTTGCGCTCCCGTAGTGTCGTGGAGAAACGCCGATCCGAATTTCGCCCATTCGCCCTTGGGTTCCCCCAGAAATTCCGGCATGCGGTGGATGCAATTGATGCGGCTGGCGATTACCTCAAACACGTCCAGCGTTGCCGCGGCTCCTACGACATCGGAGAAGCGGAGGACATCGCCTACTCCGATGCACTGTACAAAGCCAAGAGCTGCAGCGACGTCTCCTCCTTCGGCGAGGGCATCGAGCGCATTTACCTCTCCGGCACCATCGGCTTCGACGTGTACAACGTCGCATTCTGCTTCGCCTGCCGCACCAACTGCTCGAACATGCTCTACTGCTTCAACTGCTACCGCTCCCACGACTGTTTCGGCTGCGTGTCACTGAAGAACCACCGATACTGCATCTTCAACGTGCAGTATACGAAAGATGAGTACGAGCGGCTTGTCGCGAAGCACATCGAACACATGCAGGAAACCGGCGAGTGGGGGCGATTCTTCCCAATCTCTCTCTCACCTTTCGCCTACAACGAAACCGTTGCGCAGGAATACTTCCCGCTCGAGAAGAGTGAAGCGCAGCGGAAAGGATGGACGTGGAAAGAGGCTGAGGAGGAAGAGAAGCAGTACCTCGGCCCGCCCGTGAAGGTTCCCGATGCCATCGATGAAGTGAAGGATGACATCACACGCGCCATCCTCACATGTGAAGTGTCCGGGAAGCCATTCAAGATCATTCCCCAGGAATTGAAATTCTACCATGAGATAGGGATCCCCATCCCACGCAAATGCCACGACCAGCGCCACCGTGAGCGCATGGCGCTGCGCAATCCCCGCAAGCTCTGGAACCGGGAATGTGCGAAGTGCAAGAAGCCGATCGAGACGAGCTATGCGCCGGAGCGACCGGAAACAGTCTACTGCGAAGAGTGTTATCTCGCTTCCGTCTACTGATGGTTCGACTTCGCTCACCATAAATGCCTTCCTGCAAACAGTGTTCGGCCCCATTCTCATTGGTTCCCAAGGAACTGGAGCTCTATGAAACACTGGGTGTTCCGGAGCCGTTGGAATGTCCTGATTGCCGCTGCCAGCAGCGGCTCATGTTCCGAAATTTCTTCAATCTCCGGCACCGGGAATGCTCGCTCTCGGGAAAGAAGATCATTTCTGTGTACGACAAGAATGTTCCGTTCCCCGTCTACGGCATCCACGAGTGGTGGAGTGATCGGTGGGACGGACTCTCGTACGGCATTGATCCCGATTTCTCACATCCGTTCTTCGAACAACTCGCCGTCCTCCATCGCACGGTCCCGCGCATCGCCTTCATGAACGTGAACTGCGAGAACTGCGACTACTGCAACATGTCCAACGGCAGCCGAAATTGCTACCTCGTGTTCGGGAACGTGGGGAACGAAGACTGCATGTACGGCCACATCGTCTGGCAATCCAGTAACTGCTACGACTGCCTCTACACCTACCGCTCTCAGTACTGCTACGAGTGCGTGGACTGCGTCCAGTGCCACTCCCTCTCCTTCTCGCGCGACTGCGACAATTGCACCTCCTCGATGTTCCTCGTGCACTGCGTGGGATGCCGCGACTGCTTCGGCTGCGTGGGGCTCCGGGACAAGCAGTACCACATCTTCAATGTTCCGCACACCAAGGAGGAGTACGCGGCGAAGATCGCCTCCCTGAACACGGGCAACATCCGGACCGTCGCTGTGGCGAAGGAACGGGTGCAGGCGCTCATCGGGAAGGAAATCGTGAAGAACTACCACGGCTTCAACTGCGAGCATGTCACCGGAGATTATCTCTACAACTGCAGGAATATCGTCGGAGGATACGACCTGAAGAATTGCGAAGACTGCCTGTACAGCGCCACTGCCGACAGCTTCACCGACAGCATCGATTGTAACTTCTGCGGCATCAACGCCGGGGCACGCGCGGAACTGTGCTTCAACTGCCTCACGATCGGCCCAAACACCCGTCTCATCTGCTGCCACTCCTGCCAGAACGACAATGCCGATCTCTCCTACTGCGACACCTGCCACGGCTGCAAGGATTGCTTCGGCTGCGTGAGCCTGAAGAAGAAGCGGTACTGCATCCTGAACAAGCAATACGCGAAGGAAGAGTATGAAGCGCTGCTCCCGCAACTCATCGCGCACATGCGAAAGACGGATGAGTGGGGGCGCTTCTTCCCCAGGGAATTGAGTCCGTTCGGGTACAACGAAACCATCGCACAGGAATATTTCCCGCTGACGGAAGAGCAGGCCCGCGCGAAGGGGTGGCGCTGGAAACCTGAGGAGGAGGAACAGGACCAGAGCTACCTCGGACCTGTCGTCAGCATTCCGGAGGATATTCGCGACGCCGATGATTCCCTCTGCTCCTCCATTCTGCGGTGCGAAGCGACCGGAAAATTCTTCAAGATCATCCCGCAGGAGATGCAATTTCACCGTGAGATGAAGCTCCCCCTCCCGCGCACCTGCTTCCCGGAACGCCAACGCGCGCGCTTCGCCCTGCGCAATCCCCGACATCTCTGGACGAGGAAATGCCAGGAGTGCGGGACAGAGATGCAGACGACGTATAGTCCGGAGAGACCGGAAAGGGTCTTGTGCGAAGGCTGTTATTTGAAGGAGGTATATTAGCGTGTCACCCTGAGCGTAGTCGAAGGGTAGACACGCGTATCGCGTTTCGACGGAGCTTGTCCTGAGCCTGCCGAAGGGTTCAACGTGACACGCTTGCGCTATACTCCTTCCAATGCAGAAATCCTGCCCCGAATGTGGCCAGAGCTTCGAGATCTTCAAAGAAGACGAAACCTTCTACAAAGACTTTGACATCCCTCCGCCCCGCTCCTGCCCCGAGTGTCGGCTGCGGCGGCGCCTCTGCGAACGTAACTCCCGCAAGCTCTACTGGAGGAAGTGTGACCTGACGGGTGAACGGATCCTGTCGCAGTTCCACACGGATCACCCCTTCCCGGTCTACAGCCCCGAGGCGTGGTGGGGCGACGGGTGGGACGGCGTGATGTACGGTCGTGACATTGACTTCTCGAAGCCATTCTTCGAACAGTACGCGCATCTGCGCAACGTCGTCCCGCACCAGGCGCGCTTCATCATCATGGGCACGATGTTCAACTCTGACTACGTGAACAACGCGGGGTTCTCGAAGAACTGCTACCTCATTGCCGAAGCCGACTACGACGAGGACTGCCTGTACAGCAACCGCGTCTACCACTGCAAGGACGCCGTCGACAGCTTCAACTGCCACCAGTGCGAGATTCTCTACGATTGTCTCGACTGCATCGAGTGCCACTCCGTCGTCTCGTGCCAGGACTGCAGGAACTGTTCCTCGAGCTTCTTCCTGCGCGACTGCATCGGATGCTCCGAGTGCATCGGCTGCATCAACCAGCGACAGAAGCGGCACATGATTTTCAACGAGCAGCTCACGAAGGAGGAGTACGAGCGCCGGAAAAGGGACTTGAAGCTCGGCTCGAACGAGGGTCGAAAGAAGCTCCGCGAGCAGTGTACCGCGTTCTTCGCTCTCCAACCGCAACGCGGCATCTGGGGCGAGCAGAACGAGCACTCAAGCGGCGACCACATCAACAACACCAAGAACTCCTTCCACTGCATGGACGCCAAGGATCTGGAGGACTGCCGCTACTGCCAGCGCGTGTCGATGGGCGTGAAGTCGAGCATGGATTACACGTTCTGGGGCGACAACGTGGAGCGGTTCTACCAGTGCGGCGCATGCGGCAATAACGGCTTCAACCTGAAATTCTCCACCATGTGCACGACGAACATGAGCGATTGCGAGTACATGGACAGCTGTACAGGCTGCAAAGATTGCTTCGGCTGCGTGGGGCTCAAGAAGAAGCAGCACTGCATCCTGAACAAGCAGTACGTGAAGGAAGAGTACGAGATGCTCAAGGCACGGCTCGTCTCCCACATGCGGAAAGCGGGCGAGTACGGGGAATTCTTCCCGAAGAGCATGTGCTCTTTCGCGTACAACGAATCGATCGCGATGGAGTACTTCCCCCTGACGAAGGAAGACGCAACCAAACGCGGGTACCCGTGGCACGAGGAGAAAGACGAGATGCCGGACGTGAAGCAGGTGATTCCTGCCGGAAAGCTCCCCGAAACGATCGGCGAGATCCCGGATGACGTGCTCAACTGGGCGATCACATCGGAACAATCGAAGAGGCCCTTCCGCATCGTGAAGCAGGAACTGGCCTTCTACCGGGCACATGACATTCCGCTTCCGCACCTCCATCCCGAGGAACGGCAGGCCGACCGCATGACGAGAAGACCGCCGCGCAGGCTCTGCAGGCGTCCGTGTTCTTCCTGTGGAAAGGAGATAGAAACGACGTTCGATCCGGAGAGACCGGAGAAAGTCTTGTGCGAATCCTGCTACCTAAAGGAAGTCTATTGATACGACGAGGAGCTCGCCCTGAGCCTGCACTGAACGCAGTGAAGTGCAAAGCGAAGGGTGCTATCTGAAGGAGGTGTATTGAATGGGGATCCCAAGAATTGCGTCTGACAAGGGATCATGAGGGGCCAGCGACGTCGAGTATGTCTATACTCATCCTGTGTTCCGCATCCCATCCATCCTCCTCCTCGTCATTGCCCTCCCCCTGTCGAGCGCCCTCGCCGACAGCACCGTCTCTTCGTCGTCGTCATCCTCAGCATCGGGCGCCTTCGTCTGCACCGACTCCGACGGAGGCCTGGACTATGCCGTGCGCGGGACCGCAAAGGGATGGGATGATGCGGGCGCGGTGAGGGAATTCACCGACGTATGCGGGCGAGGGCACCTCATCGAGTATCGCTGCCTCTCCCGCAGCTACGTGCAGAAAGTGATCGTCTCCTGCCAGTACGACTGCAGCAACGGCGCCTGCCTGTCGAAGCAGATTTCCGCCACCAAGAAACCACTCCCGACACGGAACCGCACGCAGCGGCTGCATATCTCGCGCGGGCGAAACGGCGAACGGTAGGCTTTTCACATGAAGGATGTACTCCTGTATACTATTCTTCCCATGCGACAGCGCATCCGCGATCTCCTCCGGCTCGCCGGCCTCCGCGAGGAGGAGATTTGCCTGTACCTGCACCTGCTCAAGCTGCAGCGAGCCTCGATGTCGGAGCTGATCGGGAAGAGCGGCCTCAACGTGATGACCGCCTACCGCACGATGAAGCGGTTGCAGGAGCGCGGCCTCGTTTCCGCCATGAAGATCAACCGGAAGGCATCCGTGTACGCGCCACTCACGCTCTCGACGCTGATCGCGAAGCTGGACCGAGAGCAACGGACGCTCCGCAAACTCCAGCTTGCCCTCGCGAACCTGGATTCGCTGCTCCCCTACCTCGATGTGAACGGCGAAACGGACGACGACGGGGAGCCCGTGGAAATCCGCGAGGGGCTCGATGCATTCCGGGAGGAGTACTTGAAACTTCCGGACTGCTGCACGGATGAATACCTGCATATCGGCAACATGGCGAATTACTGGAAGGTGGCGGGCATGTCCGATGAAGCGCCGGAAGAATTGGCCTTCCGACGAAAGCGCCTGAGTCGGGGCATCTACTGCCGCATCTTCAACCCTCACACGCCCGAAGCGGAGATCTTCGCGAAGAGAGATTCCCGGGAATTGCGGACGACCCGCCTCGTCGACGACATCCCGGTGAAGAGGGATTACCTCGCCTTCGCCGACGCGCACGTCAGCCACTTCGTCTGTGACGAGAAGAATCCGCGCGTCATCGTGATCCGACAGCCGGAATTGGCAGATCTCTATCGCAAGCAATTCGAAATGATGTGGGAGAAGGGAGTCGGAGCCTGATATTCACAACTCCCTGTGAAGACGGCATTCGTCGGAAGCCCTTCCAGAAGAGCAAAACCGGAATTCCGCGTCCGGGAATTGCGCCCGGCATACTTCAACGTAGAGTGTTCCTGATGCCCACCACAGGACACACGTGCAGACAGTGCTCATCGGCATTCGACATCTCCCCGGAAGATCTCGATCTCCTCGAGAAGCTCTCCCCGTCCTTCGGGGGGAAGAAGCAGGCGATTCCTCTTCCAACCCTCTGCCCCGACTGCCGTCAGCAGCGCCGCCTCTTCTGGCGCAACGAGCGGACGCTCTACCGGCGGTCGTGCGATCTCTGCAAGAAGAGCATCATCGCGATCTACCCCGAGCATGCCGCCTTCCCGGTCTACTGCACGGAATGCTGGTGGTCGGACAAGTGGAACCCGCTCGCATTCGGCCGGCCGTTTGACTTCCAGAAGCCGTTCTTCTCGCAGTTCCGCGCTCTGCAGCTCCAGGTTCCGCGCCTCGCGCTCAACGTCGTCTCAAACGAGAATTCCGAGTTCGTGAACCTCGGCGGATACAACAAGAATTGCTACCTCGTCTTCGCCATGGAGTACAACGAAGACTGCCTCTACGGGACGGAGCTCGTGAAGTGCATCGGGTGCGTGGACACCTTCAACTGCTTCGAATCGCGCTACTGCTACGACGTCACGGACGTGGAGAAATGCCATGGTCTCTCCTTCTCCCGGGACTGCAGCAACTGCTCGGAGAGCTGGTTCCTCAGCGACTGCAGGGGCTGCTCTCGCTGCATCCTCTGCACGAATCTTCGCAACAAGAAGAACCACGTGCGCAACAAAGAAGTCCCGCCGGCGGAGTTCGAGCGGGAGGAGAAGCTCCTCCTCGAACGTCTCGGAAAGGGAGAACTTCCGGCACTCCGGGAGGAATTCGAAAAGCTCGATCGGGCTGCGCTCCATCGCTGCGCCTCCCTCGTGAACTGTGAGAACGTCACGGGCGACTTCCTGAAGAACTCGCGCAATCTCCACCACTGCTTCGACCTCTCCTACGCCGAGGACTGCCGCTACGTGCTCACGGGATTCAAGCTCAAGGACGTCATGGACGTCTGCCACGCCACGGAGGGCGAGCTCGCCTACGAAGGTCTGAGCATCGGGTACGGCTCCTACAATGCGCTCTTCACGCACGGCTCTTGGACGGGCAAAAACCTCCTCTACTGCGACATCGCGCAGACGTCGCAGGACCTCTTCGGCTGCGTCGGAGCGAGACAAAATCGCAACTGCATTCTCAACAAGCAGTACACGAAGGATGAGTACGAAACCCTCGTGCCGAAGATCATCGCGCACATGCGGAAAACGGGCGAGTGGGGGGAATTCTTCCCGCCGGAGGTCGCTCCCTTCGCCTACAACGAGACGACGAACATGCAGTACTTCCCGCTCTCTGAAGCGGAAACGCGGAAACGCGGGTGGGCGTGGCGAGAAAGAGAGGAATCCCTGCCGGACGTGAAGAAGGTGATCCCCGCGAAGAAGCTTCCGGCAAACATCGCCGATGTCCCGGATGACATCCTGGAGTGGGCGATCGAGTGCGAGGAGACGAAGCGCCCCTTCAAGATCGTGAAACAGGAGCTGGACTTTTACCGGGAGCACGGTCTCCCGATCCCGCATCAGCATCCCGACGAACGGCACCGCCGGAGGATGGCGCTGCGCAATCCGCGAAAGCTCTGGGAACGGAAGTGTGCCAATTGTCACAAGCCAATAGCTACGAGCTACGCGCCGGAGAGACCGGAGAAAGTCCTGTGTGAGGAGTGCTACTTGAAAGAGGTGTATTGAGAAATCCCAAATCCCAAATCCCAAGCCCCAAATCCCAAGGACGACTTCGGAATCACAGATTGGGATTCGGGTTTTGGGGCTTGGAGCTTTCGCTGGGCTATACTTCCCCCAATGCAACGCTCCTGCCATCAGTGCGGGGAAACCTTCGAGGTCACTTCATCCGACCTCGCCTACTTCGAGCGCATCTCTCCCGTCTTCAGCGGAAAGAAGGAACAACTGCCTCCTCCGACGCACTGCCCTTCCTGCCGCCAGCAACGCCGCTACGCGATCCGCAACGAGCGGAATCTCCACAAGCGGACGTGCGGCCTCTGCGGGAAGAGCGGCCTCTTCATGTACGCGCCCGGGAAGCCATTCCCCGTCTACTGCCCCTCCTGCTGGTGGAGCGACAAGTGGCACGGCGAGACGGCCGGCCGCGACTTCGACTTCAACCGGCCGTTCTTCGAGCAATTTGCGGCGCTCCAGCGCGATGTACCACGCATCGGGGTCTACCTCGTCAATTCGGAGAATTGCGATTACTGCAACTACCTCGGCGACTGCAAGAGCTGCTACCTCACGTTCGGCTCCGTCTACTCACAGGACTGTCTCTACGGCTCCGCGTACTACTCGAAGGATTGCGTGGACAACTTGGTCACTCGCGAGTGCGAGCTCAGCTACGAATGCACCGATTGCCGCAAGCTCTACCGCTGCCTGCACTGTCAGGACTGCTTCCACAGTGACCACCTCCTCTTCTGCTACGACCTGCAGGGGTGCAGCGAGTGCATCGCGTGCGCAGGACTGCGGAACAAGAAGTACCACATCGGGAACGTGGCGCATTCGAAGGATGACTACGAAGCGTTGAGAGCGAAAATCGACTTCTGCGACGCCGCGACGATGGAGCAACTGCGGAAGCAGCTGAACACCGTGAAGCTCTCGACTCCACGCCACTACATGCCGAGCAGCAGCGTGCAAAACGTGAGCGGGACGCACCTCTACAACTGCAAGAATACCTTTCGATCCTTCTACGTCGACCGCTGCGAAGACTGCGCATACTGCATGCAGACCGTGGATCTCAAGGATTGCCGCGATAATAACTATACCGAGGAGAACGAGCTCTGCTACGAATATTTGGGGATGTACGGTGCGACGAATACCTTCCTCTCCACCTTCTCCCGTCACACCTACGAGGTGTGGTACTCGGAGTACTGCATCAATGCAAAATACCTCTTCGGCTGCGCCGGTATTCGCGACCGTGAGTACTGCATCCTCAACAAGCAGTACACGAAAGAGGAATATGAACGGCTGACCCCGAAGATCATCGAACACATGCGAAAATCGGGCGAATGGGGCGAGTTCTTCCCCGTCGCGCTGAGTCCGTTCGCCTACAACGAAACGGTGGCGCAGGAGTACTTCCCGCTCTCAAAAAAGGAGGCGACGGAGCACGGATGGGCGTGGCGGGAGGAGAAGGACGAAATGCCGAAGGTCTCGAAGGTGATCTCCGCCTCACAGCTTCCCGCTTCGATTGACGATATCCCCGACGACGTCCTCAACTGGGCAATCCAATGCGAAGTGACCGGACGACCGTTTAAAGTCATCAAGCAGGAACTGGATTTCTACCGGTCGATGCGACTCCCCATCCCGCACTTTCACCCTGATGAACGGCACAAGCGGCGGATGGCGCTGAGGAACCCGCGGGCGCTTTGGAAGAGGAAGTGCGCTTCCTGCGCAAAGGACATCGAGACGACATACGCGCCGGAGCGACCAGAAAGAGTCTACTGCGAGAGCTGTTACCTGAAGGAAGTGTACTAATCGGTAGAGGTGGGTAGAATCATCGCTTGATAGAGCAAGAAACCTTCATAAAACCTCAAGTTCTTGCTATACTGTCAATATCCCCCATCAAGGATGCCCTCGAAGCTCCGCTTCCTCCATATCGTCATTCCACAAGGCACAGAGGGGAATAAGAAGCCGGAATCCAAATTCCAGGAGCTTTTGGTCAACATGCGCAACACGTTCACGGGGAAGCGCGTGTCGCTGGAGTACTACGGTTTCGACCAGTACAGCTACTTCTTCATCGTCGTGGAGGAAAAGCTCTACGAGACCGTCGAGGGGCTCATCTATTCCACGTTCCCGGAAGCGGAGATCAAGGAGACAGGCGACTACACCGAGCTCTTCGACGCGAAGAAGCGGGCCTTCGCCGGCGCGGAGATCATCCTGAACCTGAACGACGTCTACCCCATCAAGACGTACGATCTCTTCGAGGAGGACTCCACCTCCCGTCTCTTCTCGGTGATCTCGAAGATCGGCGCCAATGACCACGTGTGGGTGCAGATCATCGCGGAACCGTGCGACGACACCGGCTGGTACCACTTCACCCGCCGCTGGAAACTGCGCATGGCAGAGATGGGCCACTTCTTCAGCGTCCGGGACCGGATGCGGGAGGGCGGCCGCAAGGCCATCGATACGCTCCGGCACGAGAAGGCGAAGGAGAAGGCGGGGATCAAGCCGTACCACGTCAGCATCCGCTGTGCCTACATCAGCGACGATCCCGCTATAGCAAAACGCAAGCTGGACGCCATCTGCGCCGCATTCACGCAGTACAACGACCGCGACATCAACGGCTTCCACGGCGTGCACGTGAAGAACGCCGATGCCTTCATCCGGAAATTCCGGGCGAGAGCGCACGGAACCATCCACATGCTGAACGCCAAGGAGGTGGCCACGCTCTTCCACTTCCCGAACGCCGACTACGTGCCGCACATCGTTCATGTCCTCGCTCGGAAATCCGACCCGCCGCATGACCTGCCGAAGATGGGCGAGAAAGACGTGAGCCCCTTCGGCCTCACGAACTACCACAACAACTTCGTCCCCTTCGGCATCAAGCGCACAGATCGCCGCCGCCACCTCTACGTCGTGGGGAAATCCGGCGTGGGCAAGAGCAAACTCCTCGAGCTCCTGATCAACGATGACATCCAAAATGGCGAAGGTATCGCCGTGCTCGATCCCCACGGCGACCTCATCGACGCCATCATGCGATTCATCCCGCGCCACCGCATCGACGACGTGGTGCTCCTCGATCCGGGGGATCTGGACTACCCCATCGCCTTCAACCCGCTCGAGAAAGTGCCGGAAGCGCAGAAGATGCAGGTCACGATCGGCTTCCTGCAGATCTTCCAGAAACTCTTCGGCACCAACTGGTCCAGCCGCCTGGAACACGTGCTGCGCTACACCACGCTCGCGCTCCTCGACAGCCCCAATACGACCGTCCTCTCGATACTGAAGATGCTCACGGACAAGAACTATCGCCAGAAGATCGTCTCGCGCATCCAGGACTCGGTGGTGAAGAGCTTCTGGGTCTCGGAATTCGCGGCCTGGAGCGAAAAATTCGACGCCGATGCCATCACGCCGCTCCTGAACAAAGTCGGCCAGTTCGTCGCCACGAACATGATCCGCAACATCATCGGCCAGCCCGTGACGAAGTTCAAAGTGCGGGACATCATGGACAACAAAAAGATCCTCCTCATGAAGGTATCGAAGGGGCTGCTGGGCGAGGAAAACTCCGCGCTCATCGGGTCGATGTTCATCACGAAGCTCTACCAGGCCGCCATGGAACGCGCGGACACGCTGGAGGAGAAGCGGACGGACTTCTACTTCTACGTCGACGAATTCCAGAACTTCGCCACCAATACCTTCACGGAGATCCTCTCCGAGGCCCGCAAGTACCACCTCACGCTCACCCTCGCTCACCAGTACATGGGCCAACTCTCGGAAACCGTGCGCAAGACGGTCTTTGGCAACGTGGGCTCCATCCTGAGCTTCCGCGTGGGCGCGGAGGACGCGGTGGTGCTGGAGGGCGAGTACAACCCCGTCTTCAAGGAACGCGACATCATCAACCTCGGCGTGCGGGAGTTCTACATCAAGATGTCCGTGAACGGCGAGCTGCGCGAGGCATTCTCCGGCCGCACGTTGGACGCCCCCCGGCCGAAAGAAGATCACACGAAGGAGATCATCGAAGCCTCGCGACGCAAGTACTGCACACCGAGGAAGGAGGTCGAAGAAATGCTCATGAAATGGGATGAAGCCGCGTCGGCGCCGCCGAGCAAAGAGGAGCTTGCGGCAGTGGAAGAGAGCTTCGAAGAGCCACTCATCTGATCAGTTCGCGGCGGCATCCATCTGCCGCAGAGCCGAGAGCGCCGCGGCGTTGTCCGGATCGAAGGAAAGGATCGCACGGAATTCTCTGCGGGCCTCTGCAGGACGCTGCTCCTGGTAGTAGAGCGCACCGAGATTGAGCCGTGCCGCAGTGAACTCCGGTTCCACGTTCCTCGCCGCTTCGTAGGCGGCAATGGCCATCGCCGCTTCCCCCTGACGCTGCAAGGCGACGCCCAGATCGTACTGGGCCTCGGGGAGGAGCGGATCCAAACGAACGGCCGACCGGAAGTCCCGCACCGCATCCTCCACTTGCCCACGATCAAGCAGGAGCGAACCACGGTTCACGTAGGATTGTGCGTAGTACGGTCGCACGGCAATAGCTTCCCCGTACATCTCCAGCGCCTTCTCAATCTGACCGGTTTGCGCGTATACGAGCCCCATCCCCGTCAGGGCCTCTCCGCTCGTAGAATTGATGGCAAGGGCGCTACGGTACGTCTCCAACGCTTCCTGCACCTTGCCCTGCTTGCGCAGGACGGCTCCGAGGTTACTCAACGTCCTCACGTCCGAAGCGGAAGTCAGCCCCTCCCGGAACTCCGCCACGGCTTCATCCAGCTTCCCCTCACGACGAAGCACATTCCCAAGGTTGTTGTGTGCGACGTAGGAAGACGGATAGAGGCTGAGGACATGACTGAAGAGGCTCCGCGTATCCTTCCAGACGGAGGATTGGGCATAGGCTTTCAGAGAGAGGGGAAGGAGGAACAGGAGCGCGATGATGCCCACGGCATATCGCCTCACTTGCCCACGCGAAACGGGGAAGAGTGTATCGAAGAGTGCCATGCCGAGGAGCAAAACGATCCAGAGTAGCCCGATAGACGGCAAATAGACGTATCGATCCGATCCGAGGTACACCTCCAGTCCCTTCGCAAGGTTCGTGAGCGTCGGAATGATGGTGATGATGAAGAAGAACCAGCCGAACGCGATGTCCCGGGTCCAGCGGAGCGTCCAGAGTGCAGCGAGCGTCAGGAGGAGCAGGAGCACGATGGGACCGAGAAATGGAAGGGAGAGGAGAGACACGGACCCGCCATAGGGATAGAGAACCGAGAGCGGGTGCGGCCAGAAGAAGAGCTGCATGGAGAACACCATGCTCTTGAGCGCGAGCAGCAGCTTCGTCGAAGAGGAAGTCATGGCAAAGAGTTCCTGCTTCCCGAAGAGCGCGATGACGCCGAAGATGAACGACAGGGCGAAGAACGGCCACTTCTCGAGAAGCATCTGCTTCCAATCCTTCCGACGATCCCGCAGGTCGAGGAGGAGGAACAGCACCGGCAACGTCACCACCATCACTTTGGACAGGAGGCCGAGCAGGAAGAGAACCACACTGCTCCAGTACGTCCTTTTCTCACTGGAGGAGCGGTACGAGAGCCATGCGAGGAACGAGAGGAGGAAGAAGAACGCGGAGAGGACATCCTTACGCGCAGACGCCCATGCGACCGCTTCGGTGTGCAGCGGATGAACCGCAAAGAGGAGTCCCGCAAGTAATGCCACTCCTTTTCTCCCGCCGGTCAAGGCATAGAAGAGCCAGGCTACGAGGAGGGCATTGAGGGTATGCAGAATGTAGTTCGTGAAGTGAAACATGAACGGATCTTGTCCTCCGAGCTTGAAATCAAGCTGGTAACTCATGAAAGTCAGCGGAATGTAGAGCTCCGGGTCGTAATGCGTGAAGACCGCCTTCAGGGAAGCCGGGCTGATCACCCGTACGGCGGGATTCTCGGTGATGAGCATTCCATCGTCCCAGCGGACGAATCCGTTCCCCAGAGAATGCCAGTATATGGCTCCTGTGAGCAGAAAGAACCCAACGACGATGCCGAGGACCGTACGACGTTCCGGGAGAGCGGGGAAGGTCATGAAGGCATTGTAGAGGAGGCCGAGGCCCCATCGTGACTGTAATGCATCAACGCACACTTATTCCGCAGATCTAGCAAGAGTTCTCCGCTTCCACTACGAAAGAAACCCTTCCTGAAAAGACCGATTTTTGGTATCATATCTGGATTTAACAGCCACCCCAACACACACATGTCCATTGAAGCCTGTATCGCTCATGCCATCCGGTCCGACCTCGACATCATGCAGGCCCTGCCCGAGGTAGTGCAGATCCCCGTAGAGGATCTGGAGCCCTACGTGGAGCGTTACGTGGTCAATGTGCAGGAATCTCTCAGGAACGTGATCGCTGAGCGTGGGGAACCCTACCTCCGCTCCCGGGACGCGGCAGGACTGTGCGCGACATGCCTGGAGGCCGGTGTCTCCATCCCCGCGGCGATGCTCCTCAAGATGTGCCAAACCATCCTCCAGCTCTCCACGCTGGATGCCCGCTTCATCCTGGACACGGAGGAAGGAAAGAGCTTGTACTACATGAAAATCGCGCTTTAATGAGGATTCCAAAGCGTGTCACTCTGAGCGTCGTCGAAGAGCGACATGCGATCTTTTTCGTATGCCCGTGTTCTCCGGGACGCCCTTTCTTTCTCAGGGCGAGAAAGAAAGGGCAAAGAAAGCGCTCGCGCGCCAAGACTCCTCCACCCGGCCCGGTATCTCCTCGCCGGAAGCTCCAAGGTTTCGCTTCCGTCTCGTCGATACGCCCCGCGCTTGCGGGGCCGGGCCTTCCCCTTCACCCCCCGTGGCGCGCGAACCACCCGTATTTGTTTGTTATTACCAACGCTTTCAACCATCAAATATTTGTCGTGAAGCGTTGGGTGGCTCCGACGGGACCCAACGCTGAAACGACACCTCGTAGGGAAGGGTGGGCTCATGGGAGGGACACCGCCGGGGTCCCCGGACTGGTGAGCGAAGCGAGACAGTACGGGGTGGCCTGGGTGGCCCTTCCATGCTTAGCGTTTCTGCCACTGCGGCGCACGGCGGGCTCTCTTGAGACCTGGCTTCTTCCTTTCCTTGATGCGGGCATCGCGACGCAGGAAGCCTGCGCGCTTGAGATCGGGGCGGTAATCCGGGTTGAAGAGCAGCAAACCGCGGCTGAGACCGTGGCGGAGAGCGTCTGATTGCGCCGTTTTGCCTCCTCCGACGATGTACGCCTCCACATCGAACGCGTTCTTCTTCTCGACGAGTGCGAGCGGGGCCAGCGCGTTCTCCCGCTGGAATGGTGTGTCGAAGTAGTCTTTGAACTTCTTCCCGTTCACCGTCACTTCACCGCTTCCATCCTGGAACATTTTCACACGGGCAATGGCGGTCTTGCGCTTGCCGAGGCTGGAGAAGTACTGGCGGGACATATCAGAGGGAGAGGGAAACTGGTTTCTGCGGTGCATGCGGGTGCTCGGCATCCGCGAAGATGTGGACGCGCTTCATGAGGGCGAGACGGATGCGGGAGCGTGGCAGCATGCCGTAGATCGCCTGCTCCATCACCCGCTCCGGCTTCTCCTCGAGCATCTGGCCGAGCGTGCGGCTCTTCAGGTGTCCCAGGTACCCGCTGTGGCGGACGTAGCGCTTCGTGAGGAGCTTCTTCGGATGTGCAGTCACCTTGGCCGCGTTGATGATGACCACCTGGTCACCACACAGCTGATGCGGCGAGAAACTTGGCTTGTGCTTGCCACGTAGGACATTGGCCACTCTGACGGCCACACGGCCGATGTTCTGTCCCTCGGCATCGAGGACGTACCAGATGGGGGCCGAAACGGGAACAGTCGTGGTCTTCATGATTTCTTGGAGGGAACTTTCTTCGGCGTCTTCTTCGTCCTCTGCACTGCCTTCTTCTTTTCCGCAACTTTCACTTCTTTGCCCTCCACGAGCTGCAAACTCACAACCTTCGCCCCGTCCCCGGCACGGCTGCCCAGCGGCACGATGCGCGTGAAGCCGGAGGTGCGATCCTCGAAACGCAACCGGAGAACCTCCATGATCTTGCGAGAGGCGTTCTTGTGCGTCACGACTGCGTTGATGGCACGGATGGCGATGTGCGGCTCCTTCGTCTTGGCCACCGTGAGGAGATGTTCCACTTGCGGCTGCACCACTTCGGCGCGCTTCTTCGTGGTCCGGACTGCTTCGTAGAGGAAAAGACTGGTGATGAGGTTTCGCTGCAACGCCCGCGAGTGGTGCGGTTTGTAACGGAGCCGGAGGCGGGAGAGGCGGTGGCGCATGGAGGCGCGTAGTGTGCAGAAAGGGTGATCAACTGTCCAGACTGTTCTCGTCCGAGAGTTTCAGGCTCCGCTCGCCGAGGGTCTTCTTCACTTCTTCCAGCGCCTTGGCGCCGAAACCGCGGAAATTGCTGAGCGTCGCTTCGGTGCACTTCGTGAGCTGTTCGATGGATCCGACGCCTGCGTTGATGAGAGCATTGAGCGTCCGGGGCGAGAAATTGAGGATCTCGATGGGGGTGTAGCTCTCCTTCACCGGTGCCTGCCCTCCTTCCTCGGCCTGGGGCGGTGCCACGCGGGAGAAATCGGCCACGAACTCCGGCTCGACGATCTTCTTCTCCGAGGAGAAGTAGCCGAAGTAGCCCTGCAGGAGCTGGGAAGCGAACTGAACGGCCTCCTCGGCAGTGAGGGAACCATTGGTCTCCACATGCAATGAGAGCTTTTCCAGATCCGTGCGCTGTCCCACGCGGGCGCTCTCCACGTCGAAGCGGACCTTCACGACGGGGCTGTAGATGGCATCCACGTAAATGAGTCCAGGCTCATTCTGCTTCTTGTTGCGCTCCGAAGCGGAGGCGTATCCCACGCCCTTCTCCACGGTGATCTGCATGTCGATGGCTCCTCCCTTCTCGAGCGTGAGGAGGACGAGATCGGGATTGAGCACCTCGATGTCCGAGGACATCTTGAGATCCTTGGCCGTGATGGTCGCGGGGCCTTTCACATCCAGCGTGATGACCTCAGGTTCCTTGTTGTGCTTGCGCAGGTGCAGCAACTTGAGGTTGAGGGTGATGTCGAGGATGGATTCCCGCACACCCTTGAGGGTCGTGTACTCGTGCTGCACACCCGCAATACGCACGGAGGAAACAGCTGCTCCCGGAAGGCTCGAAAGGAGCACACGCCGCAGCGCGTTGCCCAGTGTCATCCCGTACCCCGGAGGCAGGGGCGAGATGGTGAAGACCGCGGAGCGATCGTCACCCTTCTTCACCGGCGAAACGGCGAAGGTCGGAAGCCCTATTTCTTCCTGAATGATATGCATAGGGGTTGGGGAAAGGGATGGGGAGGAAGTGGTCGGAAAGAGAAATCAGTTTCGAGAGTAGAACTCCACGATCTGCCGCATGTCGATGGCCTGCTCGGCATGTTCGGGCTGCGGAAGACCTGCAATCTCGATCTTCATCGCGACACTGTCCACGCGCAGCCAGTTCGGCGGCAGGTACTTCTCGTGCGATTGGAGAATGGGGATGAAGACGGGAGAGGTCTTGCTCGCGGGCCGTGCGACCACGGCCTCGCCAGGACGAACCTGGAAACTCGGCACCGTAACGCGCCGACCGTTCACGAGGAAGTGGCCGTGACTCACCAACTGGCGCGCCTGCATGCGGGTCTGTGCGAAGCCCGCCCGGTAGATCACGTTGTCGAGGCGGCGCTCGAGGAGCTGCTTCAGGAAGTCACCTGTCTGCCCTGAAACCTTGGAAGCGAGGGCGTAGTAGCGATGAAATTGCCGCTCGGAGAGGCCGTACACATCGCGGGCCTTCTGCTTCTCCTTCAGCTGCGTCCCGTACTCAGAGAGACGGATACGCGTATTGTCTTTCGGCCCCTTGCCCGGCCCGTAGGGCTTTTTCTGCAGGATTTTATCGTACTTATCCGAGCCGTAGAGGTTCATCCCGTGCCTGCGGGCGCGCTTTGCTTTTGGTCCGGTGTACTTCATGGGAAGGAAAGAGTGAGAGAGGCTAAGGAGATCACACGCGCCTGCGGCCGGTTGGCCTGCACCCGCCATGCGGAATAGGAGTCGTGTCGACAATCATCTCAAGATTGAGACCTGCGCCCTGCAGTCCGCGAAGCGCCTGTTCCCGACCGGGACCGAACCCCTTCACCTCCACATCGATGGACTGGATGCCGTAGGGCTTCACCTTCAGTGCAGCGTTCTCCGCAGCCACTTTAGCCGCGTAAGGTGTGGACTTGCGGGTGCCCTTGAAGCCGGAGGAACCGGCAGAGCTCCATCCGAGGACGTCGCCCTTGTCGTCGGTGAACGTCACGATGGTATTGTTCTCGGAAGCGTGGATGCACACTCGTGCACGCGGCACGGTGCGCTTCACCTTCTTGCGGCGGACAGGCTCGCCCTTCTCGGCGCCCGCTTCCGCGGGGACGTCTGTCTCGGCAGCCGGTGCTTTCTTCTGATCGTCGGGCATGTGAGAGAAAAAAGGATTAGGTCTTCGTAAGAACGGTGCGGCCGGAGAGGCCTGTCTTCTTCTTCCCGCGCTTGGTGCGCGCGTTGCGGCGGCTGGTCTGACCACGGACGGGTAACTTGCGGCGGTGGCGATAGCCTCGCCATGTGCCGATGTCCTGTAACCGTTTGACGTCCATGGAGATCTTGCGCATCAATTCACCCTCTGTGAGCTCGCGTTCCACGCGAGCGCGCAGCCTGGCCTGTTCCGTATCCGTGAGCGCATCTGTCTTCGCGTTCAGGTCGATTCCGGTTTCCGCAAGGATGCGTTTCGAGAGCGAGCGCCCGATCCCCTTGATCTTCGTGAGGGAGATTTCGATGCGCTTCTGGCCGGGGAGAACAACACCTGAGATACGGAGCATAGGGAGGGAAGAGAGGTGAATCAGCGTCCTTGTCGCTGCTTGTGTCGCGGATTCTTGCAAACGATGCGTCGCACCACCTTGCCTTTGCCGTTCCGACGCAGCACCAGGCGACAGTCTTTGCAGCGCGGCTTCACGGAGGGGCGGACTTTCATCGGGAGGGAGCGGAAGGGGGAGGCGGAGTTCCGGCAGGGCCGGAAGCGGCGGGTGGAGTCCCGGTCGCGCCGAAGGCGGGAACGGGTTGTCCGGAGAGGAACCTGTAGACGATGCGTCCTTTCTGCAGGTCGTACGGGGTCATCTCTATCTTGACCTTGTCTCCCGGAAGGATGCGCACGCGATGGACCCGCATGCGCCCGGCCAAGTGGCACAGGAGCGTGTGGTCTTTCGCCTGTTCACTGATCACTCGGATTTTGAACGTCGCGTTGGGATACGCTTCTTCCACTATCCCGAGGAGTTCTATTACATCCTTAGACACAGATAAACAGAGGGTCAAGAGCCGAGAGATCCTACCGATGATTTTATGCATCGGCAAGCCTAAGCCATGTAAATTTCAGAGAACCTCAAATTTTGAATTGCTCTTTTTAGAAAATATATTGTTGTAATATTCTTACTTCTCATAATCTCCTGCGCGTCAAAAAATTGAGAGATCGACGCTCAGACGATGATTTCGCGACCCTCCGGCAGGACCAGCACCGTGTGCTCGAAGTGAGCGGCGAGCGAACCGTCCCACGTCTTGAGCGTCCAACCGTCCTCTCCCTCCCGGATACGATCCGTCCCCATCGACGTGATGGGCTCGATGGCGATGAGTGAGTAGGCAGGGAGCATGGGCCCCGTGTGCGCTTCCCCGACATTGGGGATGTCCGGGTACTGGTGCAATTCATTGCCGAGACCATGCCCTGTGAGCGCGTGCAGACAGTGAAATCCCGCTCCCTCCACCGTTTCCTGCACCTTCGCGGAAATATCGCCCACCTTGTGAGCGGACCGGATGACGCTGCACCCCGCTTCCAGCGCCTGCTTCGAGACCGAGACGAAACGACGAACCTCCGGCGGGACGTCTCCGAGGATCACCGTCGTCGCGGAATCAGTCACGAGCCCCCGGTACGTCACGCCACCATCGAGAGAGACGATATCACCGTCCTTGAGGACGCGATCTCCGGGAATCCCGTGGACGCATTCATCATTGATGGACACGCAGAGCGTGGCCGGAAAACCACGGTAGCCCTTGAAGGTGGGAACGCCGCTGCGTGAACGAATGAATTCCTCCGCGATCCGGTCCAGCTCAAGCGTCGTGATCCCCTCCCGCACGCAGGACGCAACATGCTCCAGGCACCCCTTGAGGATCTTCCCACCCTCGCGGACGTCCTTGATCTGCTCCTGTGTAAGAATCTGGAAACGGGACATGACAATGAGTGTACGCGCTTTCCGGGAAGAATCCGAGGATGCCGAAAACGAGAAATAACGTTTTGCCAGGAAACGCCTCAATATTCACATCATCGATACGGCATCCTTCAGGACGCCGTAGACCTCATCTACGGACTTGCTCCCATCCAACTCCTCCACCAGCCCCTCCTCCCTGTACGCCCCAATCACGGGAAGAGTCTTCGAGACGAACGTGCCCATCCGGCGACGAATGGTCTCTTCGTTCGCATCGTCCGCGCGCCCTTCGATCTTGGCCCGTCCCAAAATCCTACGTACGCCCTCCTCCGGATCGAGAAGCAGATGGATGGCCCGGAAATCGCGGCCGGCCTCCTCCATGATCCCGTCGAAATCCTTCTTCTGGTTCTCATCCCGTGGAATCCCGTCGAAGAGAATCTTCTGGTCTTTCGGGCGCTTCCCGATCGCTTCCTTGACCACCCGCATGATGATCTCATGCGGCACCAGCTTGCCGTCGTCGATGTAGGACTTCACCGTCTGCCCGAGCGCGGAACCCGATGCCGCGATCTTCCGCAGTTCCCCGCCCGCCTCGAAGATGTCGTACCCGAAGTCCGCAGCCAGTCGCTTGGCCTGCGTGCCTTTGCCTGATCCTTGTATGCCAAAGAGGAGGAGATCCATGAGAGGAGCCTACCCAATCCGGTCTCCTGACGCAAAAGACTCAGGGAAGCTGTTTCCCCGTGTGACGCTCTCCCTCCACGATGCACCGCCGGAGCAACTCCCGATATCCCGGGGCCTTCGGATCCAATAATCGCTCGATGGGAACGTCCGCGTAGCGCGTGATGATCCCGGTACCCTCACATGGTCCCGCTCGTCCCGCAACGGGCGGAGCATCCGAAGGTCGAGAAACTTTGTTCATGGAGCGAACGGAAAAGGCTGTCACTCTAGCATGAGAGCACTTTTCGGCAAGCACTCCACATTTCTTTGCGAAAGCAGGGGTACTACACTGTCCTCCATGAGCAAGAAACGCATCTGGCCGCGCTGGCTGAACATCCTCACGACCGTTTTCGTCCTGGTGTGGATCCTCGCGCTGCTCCCCGGCTTCCTGGGACTCGCGAACTGCACGCAGACGGGGCTTGAGGGCGGCCAAACCTGCCTCCTCATCACGGGGATCATCGCCATTGCGGCGTGCGAGACGGGGTTGCTGCTCTTCCTCGGCTGGAGCGTGTTCTACATCTGCGCATTCTCCCCGCATCTTCGGGACACGTGGAGGCACTGGCTCAATGTCGGCCTCATGAGCGCTGCGACGCTCGCTGTGATCGGCGGCATCCTCTTCCTCCCCTTCTACACCACCGACATGTACGGGTCGGGAGACATCCCTCCCGGCGCCCTCTCCCTGCCGTTTGTGCGTATCGTCCTGCTCCTCTTCGGGTACGGCTTCCTCCTCGCGCTCTTCGCCTCGTTCCCGCTCACCCGGGCACTGGCTCTCCGCAGGAGTCATCTGCGTCCGGCGACGAAGGGGTTCTACCTCGGCGGGGCCATCGGCATTGTCTGGTCCGTCCTTTCCCTCGCCGTCGTCCCCTTCGTGAGCGTCTTCCTCCTTGCCATGAACGGCATGGAGAATGCCGCTTCCTTCCTCCTGGGGCTCCTGAGCCTGCTGCGGCCGCTCGTCCTCTTCTTCCTCCCGGCTTCCCTCATCGAGAACACGCCCTTCTCCACGTCCTTCGATCCGCTCGGCTCACCGTTCAGCCAAGCCCTCTCCCTCCCGCTCTTCATTCTCTTCCATTCCGTCGCCAATATCTTGATTCTCGCGATCGTTGGAGCAGCGATCGGATGGATTGTTGGGCGGTCAAGGAGAAAGAAATAGCCGCTATTCGTTGTTGGGTAGCTCGAAGCATTTCCCGTGAGCGCGTCAGCCCGCTGTTTGTTGTTCCCAAACCTTCTTGAAGAAGGAACGAGCTAACCAGCTAACGAGTAAAACGAGAGCGTTCAAAAAACGCTTAGACAAGCTTCTCGTAGTCGTGAGCGAGCATCTGCGCATTGATCTGTCTGATCAGTTCCATGACAACACCGACAATGATGATCAGTCCCGAGCCGGAGATAATCAGGTCATTGCTCGAGAGCGAGGAGTACTTCGTGAAGATCAGCGGGATGATGGCGACGATGCCGAGGAACGTGCCGCCCCAGAGATTGAGGCGATTGCTGGTCTTCGCGAGGAGATTGGCCGTCTGCGGGCCGGGGCGAACGCCCGGAATGAAGCCGCCGCGCTTCTGGATGGTCTCCGCCACCTCCGTGGGCTTGAATGTCACGGACACGTAGAAGTACGTGAACGCGAGGACGAGGAGGAAGTAGAGGATGACGTAGGGAATGCTCGGGTTCTGGGAGTTGAGGTACGTATTGATGAAAGTGACGACCGCGCCGAAGCGGGGAGCCGTCTGGAGGAACTGCCCGATGATGGCCGGGAACGTAATGAGTGAGATCGCGAAGATGATGGGGATCATGCCCGCCTGATTGAGCCGGATCGGGATAGAGCCCTGCACGCCGCGACCGGCACCCTGATTGGCGTAGGTGATGGGAATGAGACGGTGCGCGTCCGTGAAGAGGACGACCGCGATGAGCGTCGCGACCGAAATGATCGCGAAGAACCAGAATGCTGCCATCTTGTCGCCACCCGCCTGAATGAGGGAACTGATGGTCGTGGGGATGTCCGCGACGATCCCTGTGAAGATGATGAGTGAGACGCCGTTGCCGATGCCCTTCTCCGTGATCAACTCTCCGAGCCACATGAGGAAGAGAGAACCCGTGGTGACGAAGAGCATGGGCATGAGCACGTGTGGGAAGCTCGTGTCCACCAAACTCACTCCTCCGCGGCCGAGGAGAAGGAGGAAGCCATAGCTCTGCAGGAAAGCGAGAGGGAAGGCAATCCAGCGCATGTAGCGGTTGAGCTCCTGCTGGCCCTGCGCCCCCTCCTTACTGAGTGACTCAAGCTTCGGGAAGATGACCGTTGCCAGCTGCACGATGATGGACGCGTTGATGTACGGCGAGAGCCCGAGCATCACGACGGAGAAGTTCTTGAGCGCGCCCCCCGTGAGGGTGGCGAAGATCCCCAGCGCCCCGCCTCCGGTCCCTGCATTCAGGTACTGGCGCAATCCTGCGATGTCCGCGCCCGGCACGGTGATGTGCGCCACGATGCGGTAAATGAAGAGGAGAGCGACACTCCAGAGGATGCGCTTGCGGAGGTCTTCGGAGTGCCAGAGCTGCCAGAAGTATTTGAGCATGGGAGAAGGGAAGAACGTAGCAAGTATTACGTATTTCGTATCACGGAGGTCATTGTACAGGGCCTGATGAAGATACGTAATACGAGATACTCCATACGAAATACGCGGCTCACTTTACGAGCGTCAACGAGCCTCCGGCCTTCTCCAGCGCTTCCTTGGCACCTTTGGATGCCGCATGCGCAGAGAGGACGAATTTCTTCGTGAGGGCCTTGCCGGCAAGCAGCTTCACCGGATGATCCGAACGGACGATGCGTGCCTGCCTGAGCGCGGCGATATCGTAGGAACCGGCAGCGAGCTTGCGCTCCAGGACATCCAGATTGACGATCTCGAAGAGGATGCGGCGCGGAGACCTGAAACCGCCCATCTTGGGCTGACGGCGGAGGAGCGGCACTTGTCCGCCCTCGAACCCATGCTTGCGGCCTTTGCCCGTGCGGGAGTGCTGGCCTTTGGTACCACGGCCGGCCGTGGTACCGCCACCGGCGGAGTTGCCGCGGGCGACGCGCTTGCGCTTCTTCTGAGAGCCGGGATTGGGCGAGAGGGTATGGAGCATGCGGGGGCAGATTCTAGGGAGAGAACGAAGGGAGGTCAAACGGAAACAGACGGGTAATCAGGCGGCCGATAGCAAAAACTCCTCAAAGGCTCCCAAGAACTCTTCCGAATTCTTCCGCCACCGTTGCCCCATTTCCCGTCACGATCAACCCGTCCCTCGTGACGGCTTCATCCGAGAATATCGCCCCCTGCGCTTCCAGTTCCCGGATCTGTTCGCCGCCGGAATCCCACACCGTCGCCTTCTTCCCACGAAGGATTCCTGCATGAGCAAGGATCAACGGTGCGATGCAGATGGCACCAAGCGGCTTTCCGGCTTTGACGGCCTCCCGCACAATTCGTAATGCTTCGGGATCTTCTTTCAATGCCTCCGCTCCCGGCCCGCCGATGAACGCGATGCGGTCATAGTCTTCGACGCGAACATCCCTCAATGAAAGAGCTGCCGTGGCCTTCCCGCCGAACTTTCCGGTGCAGACGCCTGCTTCCGTGCTCGCGATCGTCACCTGCACTCCTCCGAGACCTTTCTGCGTGCCGGCCAGCTCCACGTCCTGATAATTCTGTTGAGCGAGGAGGAGGAGGGTCGTTGACATAGGTGCAGTATACGTCATCGGTATTTTCCCTTCTGTAAAACAAAATCATTTGGTCCGTCCTTTCTCCCCGTTCTGCCTTTTACAAGGGCTACTTCCCCAGCTCGTTGCGCTTCGCCCTCGTGATGCTCTCCTCAGCTTCTTTCTTGCTGATCTCCTTCACGTCGAGGGGGGCAGCTTCCGGTGAGTGATACCCCGGACCGAAAATGTCCTTCGTGGAAGCGGGTTCCTTGCCGGGAACGACCGGAGCGCCTGCGACGGAAACCTCTTCCGCCGGAGCGCCGGATACGGGCCGCAGCATCTTGAGCGCGAGCATGGTTGCCTGCGCGTTGACGAGCTTGTTTCGGGAGCCGAAGCGCTTGCTGAGGCAATTCTTCACCCCGGCGTGATCGAGGATCACGCGCAGCGCCCCTCCGGCGATGATGCCGGTGCCTGGGAGTGCCGGCATGATGCGAATGCGCGCAGCCTTGAATTTGATCTCCACAGTGTGCGGAATCGTCCCCTCTTTGATCGGCACGCGCATCATGGCGCGCTTCGCCGCCGAGGACGCCTTGCGGATGGCGGCCTGCACCTCTGTGGCCTTGCCCGTACCCAGGCCGACCTTGCCCTTACGGTTGCCCGTGACGACGATGGCCCGGAAGCGCATGCGTCGGCCTCCCTTCACCACGCGCGTGACGCGGTCGATCGAGAGCGTCGCTTCCGCGAACTCACTGGGCTCTTTGCGGCGGCCATCGCGGCGACGATCAGGGCGGGAGGATTTGGCCATAGGGAGGGGTCAGGAGGAGAGGAAGAGGAATCAGAACTGGAGTCCGCCTTCGCGGGCAGCATCGGCTAAGGCTTTCACGCGGCCGTGGTACTTGTACCCGCCGCGATCGAACACGACGGAGGAAATCTTCGCCTCTTTGGCCTTCTTGGCAACCAATGCCCCGAGCTTCTTGGCACCGTCCACGTTCAATTTCGACTTCACTTCGGGCGTGGACGCGGAGACGAGCGTGCGGCCGGTCTGATCGTCAATGAGCTGCACCACGAGGCGCTTGAGCGAGCGGTACACGGAGAGGCGGGGGCGGTCTTTCGTCCCCTGCACCTTGGCGCGGATGCGTCGTCTGCGTGCGAGCCGGAGGTCAGTCTTGGAGGGGGTCATGAGTGCGAATGGAATCAGGCGGAGGTCTTGGTGGCGGCGGCCTTGCCGGGCTTGCGGCGGATCTGCTCGCCGAGGTAGCGGATACCCTTTCCTTTGTAGGGTTCCGGGGCGCGCAACTCCTTGATCTGAGCGGCCACCTGCCCGACGAGCTGCTTGTCGATGCCGCGGATGATGAGGATGTTCTTATTCTTCTCATCCTGCGCCATTTCGATCCCCTGAGGGAACGGGAAATTGATCGGGTGGCTGTGACCAAGATTGAAGAGAACGCTCTTCCCCTTGATCTGCGCCTTGTAACCAACCCCGATGATCTCCAGCTTCTCCTCAAACCCCTGACTCACGCCCACGGTCATGTTGCGGATGATCACGCGCGTGAGACCGTGGCGGGCACGGGCCGCATCGGAGTCGTCTTTGCGCGTCACCTTCACCACACCGGCATCGATGGCAACAGCCACTTCCGGGAGGAGACCGAATGAGAGCTCACCCTTGGGACCCTTCACGACGATCCTTCCGTTCTTCACCTCGGCGGTGACGCCGGACGGGAGAGCCACTGGTTTGATACCTATACGAGACATGATCAGAGGTGAGTGGGGGCGAAAGAAGAATCGGATATGACGTGAGAATTTTGAATGTTGAATGTTGCACAATTCACTATTCTCACATCACAATTCATCTGAAGGGAAGTGCGGCCGACATACATGGTTGTCAGAGTCATAATCAGGAAATGGTACAGAGAACTTCACCGCCGATATTCCTCTTGCGGGCTTCTTTGTCGGTCAGGAGGCCGTTGCTCGTCGTGAGGATGGCCGCGCCGTAACCCTGCAGAATGGGTCGAAGCTCACTCTTCGGAGCATAGACACGCCGGCCGGGCTTGCTGACGCGCTTGATCGTGAGGGAAGGGCGGTCGGCTGCAAATGTCACCTCCACCTCCTGCTTCGGCGCCTCGCCCGTGACGCGTACGTCCGCGATCCAGCCCTCCTTCTTCAGCAATTCCAGGAGCTCCAGCTTGATGCGCGACCAGGGGGCCGCGCAGGTCAGACGCCGCGCTTTCTGGGCGTTGCGCATGCGGGTGAGGAGATCGCCGATAGGATCTGTGAGATAGGGCATCAGAGAGGAGTGGAGACAGTAGATGACCGAACGATAAATCCCAAATCCCAAGTGCCAAATCCCAAAGACGTTCCTTCGATTGGGGTTTGGAATTTGGGGCTTGGGGCTTTCCCAAGGGAAGTGCAGCCAATGGTAACGGTTGTCAGAGTCATAATGGAATTACCAGGAGGATTTGGTGATACCGGGGATCTCGCCGTTGACGGCCAGTTCCCGGAAGCAGATGCGGCAAGTTCCGAAGAAACGCATGTATCCGTGGCGCCGTCCGCAGAGCTGGCAGCGGTTGTAGGCACGCGTGGGGTACGGCGATTTCTTCCCAGCGCGCTTGGCTCGAAGGTACTCTTCGAGTTTGCGTTGCTGGCTGAGGACGATAGAGAGGCGGGCCATAAGAATTACGCGGAAGTATCGCTGACGGAAGCGGAAGAATCAACTACGGAAGCAACTTTCCCTTTGCCCGCCTGCACCTTGCGTTCGGGCTCGAAGGGCATCCCCATGGCTTTCAGGAGTGCCCGGGCGGGTATGTCCTTGCCGGCCGTCGTCGTGATCTGGATCTGCATGCCGAAGATGCGTCCCGCTTCAATGGGCGGAACCTCCGGGAAGATCGTGTGGTCCCGAAGCCCGATGGCATAGTTGCCATGACCGTCCATCTTCGCAGGCAGCCCGCGGAAGTCGCGGATGCGGGGGAGAACGTAGCTCAAGAGCCGGTCCAGGAACTCCTCCATGCGCCGGCCGCGGAGCGTCACCATGGCGCCCACGGTCATCCCTTCGCGTGTCTTGAAGTTGGAAATGGCTTTGCGCGTCGTGCGGAACACGGCCTTCTGCCCGGTGATGGCGGCGAGCGTCTGCACGATGTACTCGTGGAGCTCTTTCCCCTCCATCTTCGTGCGATTGATCCCGACGTTCACCACGACCTTCTTGAGGCGGGGAAGGGCGAAGACATTGTCCACTCCGAGCTCTTTCTTGAGCGCAGTGGCGATGGGTCCGCGGAGCCGATCATGGAGAGAGACGTAGGACATGGGTGGAGAGCGGGATCAGGAACCCCGGCCGGAAGTTTTATTGGGAATATTCTGGCCCGGGATGGTGTGGTCCTGTGCACTGCGGGACTCGTCGGGCGCGCCGACTTCGTCGATGCTGGCTGCGGAGCCGAACTGCATGCGCTTCCAGAAGGGTTGCTGCTTGCCTGTCGCGGTCATCTTCGCCTCCTCTCCCGCCGTCGGCGCTGCGGCTTCCTTCTTCGCCGCCGCCTGCTTCGGGATCTTCACCTTCACGACCGGTTCTCCGGAACGTTTGGCGATGCGCACTTTCTTGCCGTCCTTGAACACGAAACCGATGCGCGTGGGCTTCTTCGTCTTCGGATCGACGACCATCACCTTGGAGGCATCGAGGCTCGCCTCGTAGCGGAGGATGCGCCCGGCCTGCTGGGGAGTCTTCTTGATGTGACGGGTGCGCATGTTGATGCCGGACACGACCACATGATTGTCTTCAGACAGGACCCGGATCACCTGACCCGCCTTGCCCTTGTCCTTGCCGCTGATGACGATGACCGTGTCACCTGTGTGGAGCTTCATAGGACGTCGGGGGCTTGGGAGATGATCTTCTGGTACCCGCGGCCGCGCAGTTCACGCGCGACGGGGCCGAATACGCGAGTGCCTTTGGGCATGCCGTCTTTCCCGATGATGACGCAGGCGTTGTCGTCGAAACGAATGGCGGACCCGTCCTTGCGCTTCGTCGTGGCACGCGTGCGGACGACGACGGCGCGCTCCACAGTCTTCTTGCGCACGGTTCCGCGCGGGGCGGCCTCCTTCACCGCGACGATGATCACATCGCCGATGCCGGCGTAGCGCCGACGCGTGCCGCCGAGGACGCGGATGCACATCACCTTCTTGGCACCTGTGTTATCTGCGACGCCGAGGATGGATTGCTGCTGGATCATGCTTGAGAGGATACGGGGGATGCTTCTTTCTTCTTGGTCACTGCAGAGAGACCTGCCTCCTCCTGAAGCTCGCTCACGCGGGGGGCCTGCTTCACGATCGCCGTCACGCGGAAGCGCTTGCGCTTGCTGAGCGGGCGGCACTCCGTGATGGTCACTTCATCTCCGATCGCCAGGTCATAGCCCTTGGAGTCGGCGAGGAATTTCTTGCTGACGCGGAAGCGCTTCT
This sequence comes from Candidatus Peribacteraceae bacterium, assembly GCA_041666245.1. Classification (GTDB taxonomy): domain Bacteria; phylum Patescibacteriota; class Gracilibacteria; order Peribacterales; family Peribacteraceae; genus CAIKAD01. The sequence continues at coordinate 12,027 of JBAYHG010000002.1, read as the reverse complement.
TGTACTTGTCATGAAACACAGACCGATGCACGGTTACCGTGACGGTATCCTTCATGCGTGCCGATGTGACGGAGCCTTGCTTGGTTCTCATGGTTTGGCGGGGGCAGCGACTCTAGTGTTTTTTGGCTTCTTCTTCAAGTCCTTCGTCGCCTTCACTGCAGACTTCTTCACCACCGCGGGGGCGACGGGAACGGACGGCTGTGCTGTCCATGCCGTGAGCATGCGCGCCAACTGCCGACGCTCGCGGCGCAGCTTCGCCGTGTCCTTCTCCTTGTTGAGGAGGACCGCAAGCTTCATCTTCCGGATGAGCGCGCGCTGCGCGACGATGTCCTTGCGGAGGTCCTCGCGGGGCATCGCGGTCAGTTCGCCGTAGCTGGGGAGATGTGTGGCCATATCAGCGGGGTCGGGTGACGATCTTGGTACAGACGGGCAGCTTGTGCCCGGCGAGCGTGAGAGCCTCACGCGCGGCTGCCTCCGGCATGCCATCGATCTCGAAGATAATGACACCCGGTTTCACGATGCAGGCGTAGTACTCCACAGAACCCTTCCCGGATCCCATCGGCACCTCGGCGGCCTTCCTCGTCACCGGTGTGTGCGGGAAGACACGGATCCAAATCTTGCCCGTCCGCTGCGCGTGGTGTGCCATGGCGCGTCGGGCGGCCTCGATCTGCCGTGCAGTCAGCTCCCCGGCATCCATGGTCTTGAGACCGTAGGACCCGAACGCGAGGTTCGCGCCCCGCGTCGCCTTCCCGTAGAAGGCGCCACGGTTGCGGTGCTGCTTGCGATGCTTTAATTTCTTCGGTTCGAGCATGGGAGAGAGGAAATTATGCGGCCGCTTTGGCCTGGGCAGCGAGCGTGGCGGACTGCGCCTGTTGGATCTTCTTGAACACCATCCCCTTGTACACCCACACCTGCACGCCGATGGTGCCGAACTTCGTCACCGCGTGCTTCCTGCTCAGTATGATGTTGGCGCGGAGCGTCTGCAGGGGGACATTTCCCTCCTTAAAGAGCTCATCGCGCGCGATCTCGGCGCCGTTGAGACGTCCGGAGATCGTCACCTTCACCCCGATCGCACCGGCCTGCAGGGCCTTCTCGATGGCCATCTTCACCGCGCGGCGGTAGGGCATGCGACGCTCGATCTGCCCCACGATGGTCTCGCAGATCACAGCCGGGTCGGCATCGGGATTGCGCACCTCCTTGATATCCACCTCGAAGCTGCCACCGAACTTCTTCTCCAGTTCCTTGCGCATATCCTCGATGGCTGCGCCCTGCTTGCCGATGACGACGCCGGGCTTGCTCGTGTGGATCGAGACATGAATCTTCTTGCCGCGCTCGATGTCCACGGAGCTGATGCCCGCTTCCTTCACCCGCCCCATGATGTGACGCTTGATACGCACATCTTGCAGGAAGAGCTCGCGATACTTGTTGCCCTTCGCGAACCAAATCGAGGGCCACGTGTGCGTGTGACCGATACGGAAGCCGTTGGGGTTCACTTTTTGGCCCATAGATCAGGAAGCAGAGGAGGAAGATGACTTGGAAGACGCAGGGGTTGTTTTGATCTTCTTGGTCTTCGAAGAGCCCATGTCTTTTACAGGTTTCTTCGACTCCTGTGAAGGCTTCTTCGCTCCTTTCCCCTCGCCGGCAATCTCCGGATACCCGAGCGTCAGGGAAATGTGCGACAGGAATTTGCGGAATGGACGCGTCTGTCCGCGGGCTTTCGGCATGCCGCGGCGGTAGGCCGTTCCCTGATTGACGACGATCTCCTTGATGACCATGGTCTGCGGATCCTGCTTGTCATTGTGCGAAGCGTTGGCCATCGCGGAACGGAGAAGATCCTCCACCATGCGCGCTGCCTTCTTGTCCGTTCTTCGCAACGCCTCCACGGCGTCAGGCACGTTCATCCCGCGCACCATCCTCGCGATGAGGTTGGCTTTCTTGGGGGCGATGCGGGCGGAGTGTAAGTAGGCTTTCATGGGTGAGAAACGTTATTTGGAAGCGGGAGCGGCTGCAGGGGCTGCCGGTGCGCCGGGTGCTCCGGGAGTGCCGGGAATGGCACCGACGACCGTGGCGGCCTTGCCGCCGTGGCCCTTGAATTTCGTCGTCCAGGAGAACTCACCCAGCTTATGCCCCACCATCTGCTCGGTGACGTAGACGGGGGTGAAGTCCTTGCCGTTGTGGACCGCGAAGGTGAATCCCACGAACTCAGGCGGGATGTCGGAGTTGCGCGCCCACGTCTTCACGATCTTCTTCTCCTGCGCTTCCACCATCTTCATCACCTTCCGAAGGAGCTTCGGATCGACGTAGGGGCCTTTCTTGAGAGAGCGTGACATGAGAGAGGGGGGTTACTTCTTCTTCTTGTGAATGCGACGGCGGACAATCAAAGGTGATGGCTTGCGAACGCGACGCGTCTTCACGCCGAGGGCGGGCTTGCCCCATGGCGTCTTCGGATGCTTGAGACCGATCGGGCTGTGACCCTCTCCACCTCCGTGCGGGTGATCGACGGCGTTCATGGACTTGCCGAGAACGGTCGGCCTCCATCCCATCCAGCGCTTGCGCCCGGCCTTCCCGATGGTGATGAGGTTGTGCTCCGGATTGCTGACGGTCCCGATGGAGGCGTGACACTGCTTGCGGACCTTGCGGATTTCGGTCGAGGGCAGCTGCAGGAGCGCGAAATCACCATCGAAGCCGATGAGCGTCGCGGACGTGCCGGCGCTGCGAACGATCTGGCCGCCGCGGCCGGGCAGCACCTCCACATTGTGGATGTGGTAGCCCACGGGGATGTGCTCCAGCTCCATGCGGTTGCCGACCTTCACCTTCGTGCGGTTGCCCGCGACGACGCTGTCCCCCGCCTTCAGACCTTCCGGCGCGAGGATGTAGGACTTCGAGCCGTCGACGTAGTAGATGAGGGCGAGACGTGCGGAACGATTGGGATCGTACTCGATGGACTGCACCTTGCCCGGCACACCCATCCGCGTGACCTGGCGGAAATCAACGGAGCGCTGGAGGCGCTTGTGGCCCCCGCCGCGGTGGCGGACGACGACGCGGCCCTTGTTGTCCCGGCCGTTGATGCGCTGCTTGCCGCTCACGAGACACTTCTCCGGTTCCCTCTTCGTGAGGCCAGAGAAGTCCGCGATCGTCATCTGACGTCGTGCGGGAGTCGTTGGTTTGAGCTTCTTGAGCGGCATGATCAGGATTGTGTCAGGAAGGAGGCGAGGTCGAGCTGCTTGCTCTTGGGTGCGAGGGTGACGATGACTTTCTTGGCGGCATGGCGCTTCTCCATCTGTCCTCCGGTCGGCAGCGAACGCGTCTTGGCCCACACCTTGATGACGCGCACGTGCTCCACTTCGACGTCATAGAACCGTTCAATGGCCTTCTTCACGTCGATTTTCGTGGCTTCCGGAGCCACGATGAGCGTGTACGAGTGCTTCGCGGCCGCCTTGAGGCGTTCCGCTTTCTCCGTGACGACGGGGCCGAGGATGACATTGGCGAGTTCCATTTATGCGGTGGGAGAGGAGGCCTTCTTCTTCGGAGAAACTTTCTTCGCAGATTTCTTTTCTGCCTTTCCTGCCCTTCCTGCCTTTTCTGCCTTCTCCCCGACTACCACAAGCGCCTCTTTCACACGGACAGACTTCTTCGTGAAAATTTCCTTCGCCTTCTCAATCGCTCCCGTGAGGAAGATCAGGTGCCGCGCGCCGATGACATCCTCCGGATTGAGGTAGGACGCGAGGACGGTCTTCACGTTGGGGACGTTGCGGGAGGAGAGGTAGAGCGAACGATGGGCTGCGGGCAGCACGAGGACGATCCTGCGCCCGATCTGCACCGGCAACTTGGCGAGGAGAGCCGAAAACTCCTTCGTCTTCACCGTCTCCGGGTAACTCTCGAGACCGATGATCGCTTCGTTCTTCGCCTGGAGCGAGAGACACGCGGCGAGCGCGGCGTGGCGCATGGCCCGGGGCATCTCCTTCGTGAAATTGCGATCGCGCTTCGGTCCGAATGCCTTGCCGCCTCCTCGGAGGAGAGGGCTGCGGACGGAACCGCGGCGGGCGCGGCCGGTGTGCTTCTGTGCGTAGAGCTTGCGGGTGGAACCTGCAACTTCGCCCCTGCTGCGGGCGTACGCCACGGGATGGCGGCGGTTGCTCTGCTGCATCGTCACCGCCTGGTGGATGAGACCGCGGTTGACGCGGACAGCAAAGAGCTCCTCGGGGAGTTCCCACGTGCCTGCTTTCTTCCCGGTGGCGGCGTAGACATCAATGTTCATTTGGACTCAGGGGAGGATTGCTTCGTGAGGAAAACGGCGGCGCCATTCGGTCCCGGCACCGGTCCCTTCACTGCGATGACACTGTTCACTGCGTCGGACACGATCACCGCGCGGTTGCGGATCGTGACCTGATCATGCCCCATGTGCCCGGCCATGTGATGGCCTTTCAGGACGCGTCCCGGCTCCGTGCGCATACCGATGGAACCCGGCTCGCGCTTGAAGTGCGATCCGTGGCTTGCGGGTCCGCCCGCGAAATGCCAGCGGCGCACGACACCCTGGAAGCCCTTCCCTTTAGATACACCTGTAATGGTCACCAGCGTCTGCTCCGGGAGAACTTCGCAGCTGAGGGTTTTGCCCTTCTCCAAGCCCTCCAAGCTCTCGACCTGCCACTCCTTCTGGACGGCGTAGCGGACATTCTCCTTGCCCTTGCGGCTCTTCCACTGCTTCGCGCCGATACCGAGCACGACGGCGTCGTACCCGTCCTTCTCCTTCGTCTTCGTGCGCACCACCACGTTTGGCTCCACCTTCAGATACGTCACAGGCACTTCCTCTCCGGTGGGGAGGAAGACGCGCGACATGCCGACCTTTCGGGCGATGAGACCTTGCATAGGCTGGAGGTTCGAAAGCGCTCGCTTGTTTTGCGTGTCATCCTGAGCGTAGTCGAAGGATGACGGGCAAAAGACGAGCAGAGAACAGTAGCCACACACTCTTTGGAATGTATGGAAGCCGGGAAAGTCTAGATACATAGAAGGGAGGCGTCAAATGGTTTTTCTAAATGATTTCATATCCTTTAAACGAGGATTACTCAGAAAACAGCAAACAGAAACGGGTGGGAGCCGCGCGCCTCGATGGGGGTGAAGGGGCAGGTGGAGTGTGAATCCGGCGCGCGAGCGCTTTCTTTGCCCTTTCTTTCTCGCCCTGAGAAAGAAAGGGCGTCTCGGAGAACGTCTGCCGACTCCACAAACTTCTTCAGCCGCATGTCGCCCTTCGACTCCGCTCAGGGTGACATGCTTAGGTCTTCAATCTCACCCCGAACGAAGGTACGCTACCGGCCATGGACCCCATACGACTGGAGAAAGCGAAGAAGCTCAAGACCGCAGGCCAGACACCCTACGCCGCCACGTTCCCGCGCAGCCACAAGCTGCTGCAGGCGAAGGAACTGCCGGACGGCACGGACGTCTCCATCGCGGGACGCATCGTCCTCTGGCGCGACATGGGGAAGGTGACCTTTGCCACGCTGCAGGACTCGACGGGCCGGCTGCAGATCATCTTCAAGGAGAATGAAACCGGAGCGGAGAAGTATGCGAAGGCGCTGACACTCCTCGACCTCGGCGACTTCATCGGCGTCACGGGCGAGCGCCTCACGACGAAGACGGGGGAGCTGAGCGTCGTCGTGCGGGACTGGACGATACTCACGAAAGCCCTCGCGCAGCCGCCGGAGAAGTGGCACGGGTTGGCCGATCAGGAGACGGCGTGGCGGCAGCGGTACCTGGATCTCCTGAGCAACCGCGAGGTCCTCGATCGCTTCCTGCTTCGCAGCCGCTTCCTGCAGCTCCTGCGGGAATTCTACTGGTCGAAGGAATTCATCGAAGTGGAGACGCCGGTGCTGGTGAACGCGGCGAGCGGGGCGCTGGCCAAACCCTTCCAGACGCATCACGACGCGTACGATCTGGATGTCTTCCTCCGCATCGCGCCGGAAACGTACCTGAAGGAATGCCTCGTCGGCGGCTTCGACCGCGTCTTCGAGGTGGCGCGCTGCTTCCGCAATGAAGGTCTGGACCCCAGCCACCTGCAGGACTTCACGATGGTGGAGCACTACGCGGCCTACTGGGACTACACGCACAACATGACCTTCACGGAGGAACTCTTCTCGCACGTGCTCAAGGAGATGCTCGGCACGCTCACACTGCAGATCCCTGACCGCGACGGAAAGCTCGTGTCCGTGGACTTCACCCCGCCCTGGCCGCGCATCTCGGTGCGGGAGGCGATCCGGAAGGCTTCCGGGATCGATATCAACGAGGCGAATTCACGGGAAGCCCTTCTGCAAGCCATGAAATCACAGGGCATCCGCCTGGACGTGAATGTGGATGAACTGGGGTACGGAAGCCTCGTCGACCAGCTCTATAAGAAGGTGGCACGTCCCGGGATCGTCCAGCCGACCTTCCTCACCGAGCACCCCATCGAGCTCTCCCCCCTCGCCCGCAGGAACGATCAGAACCCGAAGCTCACAGACCGGTTCCAATTGGTCGTCGGAGGATGGGAGATCGTGAATGCATACTCGGAGCTCGTGGATCCCGTGGATCAGGCGCAACGCTTCGAGGAACAGGCGAAAGCATCCAAAGGAGGCGACAGCGAGGCGCACCGGAAAGATGACGACTTCGTGAAAGCTCTCGAGTACGGCGCACCGCCCTGCTCCGGCTGGGGCATGGGCGTGGACCGGATCGTGGCGCTCCTGACCAAGCAGAGGAATCTCCGCGATGTCGTGCTCTTTCCGCTGATGAAGCCCTTGGATACAAAGGGAACTCAACAGGAAGCCAAAATATTGAATCCGGCGCATCCGATGAAACCGAAGAATCCGAGGAGTGATGCTTCAAAATCCTCGGTTTCCTCGGCTTCGTCGGTTTCCTCGGTTTCCTCCCGTCTTTCTCTCCCCCCTCAATCTGCTGAGTACGGCCACCTGCTGCCGGAAGCGCATGCACTCCTCGGGAAGCACGCCGACAAGATCCGGGAGCATCTGATCGCGACGGGAGCCGTGATGGAAGCGCTGGCCACCCGTTTCGGCGGTGACCCGCAGACGTGGAAGGTGGCGGGCATGCTCCATGATCTCGACTGGGATCACCTGGAGAAAGATGCAGAGCAACACTGTGGTAGCACACTGGAACAGATGCTCGCGACGATCAAAGCTCCGAAGGAATTGCTGGCGGACATCCGCTCGCACTACGCCGAGAAGTATGGCGCGGAGCATCCGCTGGATTCCTGGCTCCGCAAAGCGCTCTACTGCGTGGACGAGCTCACGGGATTCATCATCGCCGTCACGCTCGTTCGACCCAGCAAGAAGCTCGCCGACGTGGAAGTGAAGAGCGTGAAGAAGAAGTTCAAGGAGAAGTCCTTCGCCGCACAGGTGAACAGGGAACAAATCGCGAAGTGCGAGGAACTCCTGAACATTCCGCTCGACGAATTCATCCAAATCACCCTGGACGCGATGAAGAAGGTGGCAGGCGAAATGGGACTGTGATCAGCGTCATCCCGAGCCTGCCGAGGGATGAATCCTCGAAGTCATGGTTCCCTTCGGCAGGCTCAGGGCAGGCTTAAGCTCACCATGACGTGAGACGCGTGTCGCCTCCCTACTGCCCTCCCGCACCAAACAAACCCCGCAGAATATCCAGAATTTGCTGGAAGAATGATTCCTCCTGCACCTGCTCCGTCGGCATCTTCTGTTTCACGACGATGGGAGCCACCTTGGAGCTGGAAGAGTGCTGCTCTACAGGAACAGACGATGCCCCCCCGGAAGAGGAAACGAACGAAGGCGCGAGCGGGATGAGGGGAAGCGGAGCTGAGGAAGTAGGTTCCCAAGGGATCACCGGTATCTCGGCTGGCGGCAGCGCGGGGGCTACAGGTTTCGCAGCTTCAGACGATACTGCGGTCGGCGTGGGAACGTTCTCCTGCGTTCCACTGGTGGATGTCCCTACGTTGAGGATGCGCTGCCACCACGATGGCTCGGAAAACGTGGGTATGCCCTGCGCAGAAGAGGAAGCTTGAGCGGAGCTCATCTGCCCCTGCACAGGAAGGGGTGCGGCGGACGATGAGACGGGCGATACTTCTGGAACCACAATCGACAACGGCGAAGAAGCGACGCCGAAGGATTCCTCAGAAGTCGATGGCATATACTTGTGAACGGACGACGTGGAAGAAGAGGCCATCGTCTCCTCCTCACTCACGGAAACTGCGGAAGTACTCTCTTCCGGTGCAGGAGATTCCCCGGAGGAAGAAGCGCCAGCATAAGAAGCGGTCTGGCCATACTGCTTGATCTCGAGGCGGCAGAAGCCGCTGCAGCCGTCACCATCGTCGGTATTGCCGTCGTCACACTGCTCATTGCCGTCCAGGATGTGATCTGCACAGCGTGGCAGCAGGCAGTCCAAGCGGCAGAGGTTGGGCAGGTTCGCATTTCTCGTGCCGTCGTCACACTGCTCGCCCGCATCCTTCACACCGTCACCACAGCGGGCGGGCAGACAATTCGTGCGACAGGCGTTGGCGGCAATCCCCGAATTCAGCGTACCGTCATCGCACTGCTCCTCTCCGTCCAGGACGCCGTCGCCGCAGTGCGCCTCGCTGCAATCGGTGCGGCAGGCGTCGGCAACGTTGTCTGAATTCTGTACTCCGGCATCGCACTCCTCTGCGGGATCGATGCGTCCGTCACCGCAGTTGGGGAGCGTGCAATCCTTGCGACAGATCCCGTAATTGTCGTTTGCGGTACCCAAATCACACTGCTCGCCCGTATCCTTCACCCCATCCCCGCAGAACGCCTGAACGCAGGTCGGACGGCAGGAATTGGGCGCCGTTGCCGAATTCAGTACACCGTCATCGCACGTCTCGCCGAAGTCCTTCACGCCATCGCCGCAGGAGGCTTGCTTGCAGGTCGTGCGGCAGGCATTGGCCACGGTATCGGAATTCTGCGCTCCCGCATCGCACTGTTCGCCTGTATCGATGACACTATCGCCGCACCCCGCGATGGCGCAGGTCGTGCGACAAGCGTCGGTCACTGTGTCCGAATTCATCGCTCCCGCATCACACTGTTCACCCGTATCGATGACACTATCGCCGCAGGAGGCTTGCTCGCAGGTCGTGCGGCAGGCATTGGCCACGGTATCGGAATTCTGCGCTCCCGCATCGCACTGTTCGCCGGCATCCGTGACGCCGTCGCCGCAGCGGGCCGGCGTGCAGTCTCTGCGACACGCATTGGCCTCCGTGCCTGAGTTCAGAATGCCCTGATCGCACTGCTCACCCGTATCCGTCACCCCATCACCGCAGTGCGCCTTCTCACAGGAGGGGCGACAGGCATCCGCGAGCGTACTTGAGTTCTCCGTGCCATCGTCGCAGGCCTCCGCGGGATCGATGCGTCCGTCTCCGCAGTTGGGGAGAACGCACGTCACGCGACAGGAACTGCCGTCACCGTTTCGGGTGCCGAGGTCACACTGCTCGAGAGCGTCCTTCACGCCGTCGCCGCACACCGGCAACCTGCAGTCCGTTCGGCAGGCATCGGCATCCGTGTCACTGTTCGCCTCGCCCGCATCACACTCCTCCCCGTCATCCCGTACGCCGTCGCCGCAGACAGGCGGAGTGCAGTCCTTGCGGCAGGAATCGGGTAATGTATCGGAATTTCCGGCTCCCTCGTCACACACTTCTCCTGCATCCTTCACCCCGTCGCCGCAGCGGGCCGGCGTGCAGTCTCTGCGACAGACATCCGGATCGGTGTCGGAATTCCCCTCCCCGTCATCACACGATTCGTTGCTCATCTGCACGCCGTCCCCGCAGACAGCACGGCAGGTACTTGGCTGCCCGGAGCAGCCCCATCCATGTTCGATGGAGCAAGCCAGGCACCCGTCTCCCAATACTTCATTGCCATCGTCACATTCCTCCTCTCCGCGGAGCAGCCCGTCGCCGCAGACAGTTGAACAGTAACTGGGACAGGGTTCGACGGAGTTCTCCGCAACGAAGAAGGACACGATGGACCCGATGAAGCGCAGGAAACTCCATGGACGACTCGCCTGGCACGAAGAAGCACACTCCCAGCCGGCTTCCACGGTGCAGGAAGCCGAACATCCATCTTCGTTCTCGCTGTTTTCGTCATCGCAGGCCTCCGGGCCGGCGACGATGCCGTCGCCGCACACCGTGCGACAGACCGTACCGTTGCAGAGGAAACCCGCTTCGAGACTGCAGGAGGATGAGCAGCCGTCGTCGCCCCCCGTATTGCCGTCGTCGCATGTTTCCGCACCTGTCACCATGCCGTCTCCGCACACCGGAACCGACGGCGACGAGGATGTGGCCTTCCTGGATGACGATGACGACGCGCGGATGCACGGTTCGCTCACGATGGGGCAGATGTAGCCCTTCTCGATGGAACAATTGGCCGAACAACCGTCGCCCGCGTACGTATTCCCATCGTCGCAGAACTCCGGTTTCACCAGGTACCCGTCACCGCAGCGGCCGGAGATGGTCGCTTCCAGCTTGCACGTCGCGGAGCAACCGTCTCTGGATACCTTGTTGCCGTCGTCGCACTGCTCTGTTCCTTCGATGGAACCGTTTCCGCAGGTCATGCTTCCGGCACTTACGGACGAAGAGTTGCTGGAGGAAGCGAGTGCTGCCGCCACGGAGTACGCGGAGGAAGACGATGCTCCGACGTTGACGTTGAAGACGGAAGAAGCGGAGGCGCTGGAAACCGAGACCGGCGAGGTTGCTGCACAGCGGTAGCAGCTCCCCCCGCACGTCGTATCTCCGCATTTGGCTCCTGCATACCGCAAATCACATATCGGCATCTGCATGGAAGTGCACTGGCCATCGGTACTCTTGGTTTTCGTGCAGCTGTATCCCGAGGGGCACAGTGACCAGGCGGACGAAGAGCTCCGGGCGGAGGAGGAAACCGATGAAGGCGCGCAGCGGAAGCAACTCCCGCCGCACGTCGTATCGCCGCAGGACGCGCCGGAATATCGCAAATCACACAGCGGCATCTGCATGGAAATGCACTGGCCTTCGGTACTTTTGGCTTTCGTGCAGCTGTATCCCGAGGAGCACCATGACCATGCGGACGAGGAAGAACCAGCTGGGCATCGGAAGCAATCGGCTTCGCAGAAATTACTGCCGCACGTGCCGCTGTACTCAGGATCGGAACACCGCGGGAAATCGGCCCAGATGCACTCCCCGCCGGATAACTGGATCGGGCACGTGTAGCCGCCGGGGCACGTCACCCAGGGGGCAGAGGAAACGCTTGCCTGTGCGGAAACACACTCACACCCATTACTGCACGTCCCCCCATCCTCTCCGCACAAAATCCCCACAATTCCTTGCGACACGTTGCCCGGATCGCACTGCTCGCCGCAGCCGAGGAGCCCGTCTCCGCACACGGAAGTCTCGGTGCAGCACGTTCCGCTGCCGCAGTCCCACCCCTCTTCCACCGTGCGGGTTTCGGAACAGCCGTCGCCGTTCTCAAAGTTGCCGTCGTCGCAGACGGGCAAAAGGAGCTCTTCGTCAGATGCACCTCCGAGCGTGCGCAGAATCAGCGTCCCGTCGGTCTCCGGATCGACGACGCCATTACCATCGATGTCGAACTCTGAGAGGTGTGTGCTGACATAGTCCTTCAGTTCCTGATATTCGTAGCCCGTAAGTTGTGCGAGAAAACGGGAAAAGGAGCGGAAGATTGACTGAAGAACGCCCCCCTGCTCCTGCTCAAGTTGATTCAATACCTGCAGGATTTCCTCGGGAGTGGGGTAGAGGCCGCTCGCTGTCATGCCTGCAACGGCATCTGCAGCATTCCCGGCAAGAGCTGTGGGATTTGTTACGGTGGCGTCTGCGGCAAACGGCATCGGAAATTCGCTGCCTGGATTGGAAGGCGGTTGAATCTCGCCGGGACAGTCCCCCGGACAGTTATCATGCGTCTCGCCGGGTTCCTCGCAAGCGCCATTTCCGCAGACGTCACTGTCGCCGGGAAGAGGCTCAGTGCCAGCTCCACCGCAATCCTGGGGGCAGTTCCCGGACGTCTCGCCGGGTTCCTCGCA
>JBAYHG010000001.1:0-349565 GCA_041666245.1 Candidatus Peribacteraceae bacterium | reverse complement strand
TTACTTTGTGTGGCACTGGCCTCGTCGGAACGGCGGGGGCGGGGGGGGGGGGGGGGGTTTGGGAGGGGGGGGTTGGGGGGGGGGGGTGGGGGGGGGGGGGGGGGGTGGATTCGGAGGAGGATCATTCGGTGGAGGCGGGGCCTCGGGGAGATGGTGACTGCGGAAGGGGAATCAGACTGGCGGGCGAACAGAAAATGGAGCACACTGATCACCGGTCTTTCCCTCCCATGCGCCGTTTCTTCACATACGGCACTCTCCTCTGCAGCGCGCTGCTGATTGTCTCTTGTCTGCGCACGTATACGCCGGAGGAGATGTTGCTCCACGCGGCCGCTGCCAACAGGGAGCTTCGTTCCGCGAGGTTCGAGGCGACGGTGAATATGAACATCAAGAATGCGGACGCAGGTACGTACCGTCTTCGTGATGGCATTTTGCAGGATGATGGCGCCACCCTTTCCTTTCTCTTTGATGCGGGTGAGGGGAAAGAGAAAACGTCAGCTCAGATCGTCGTGTGGCAGGGAATGGAGCTGTATTTCAAAATTTTGTCATCAACCTCAACAGAGAGCGGAAGTGTCTCAGATACGCTCGGGAACGGTTGGTGGAGGATCCCGCTGTCTTCGGCTCCGTCATTCTTCGTGAGTCCCGAGCCGGGCCTCCTGCGATTGCAGACGGAAGCTGTGAAAGTCCTCTCAGATCAAGGAAAGGAAACACTGGACGGTCGCTCGTACCGGCATGTGACTGTGTCTCTGGACGAAGCGAAGGCGGTTTCACTCTTGCGACGTGTTGCCACGGATCGGGAGACGACATTCGATGAGCAGATGGTTCTTTCACAATTACGTGCAACGGGTGCGACAGGTGATCTGTGGATCGACACGAAGACCTTCCTCACGAGCAAGATCACCTGGACCACGAAGGCGGGTTTGACGTTCACGTTTGCGGTGAGTGATCCCGATGACACCCCCCCCGTTCTGCCTCCCGCTGGTGCCCGCACCCTTCCGGACAATGTGCCGCTCTCTGCGGTCATCCAGCTGTTCTTTCCTGACGGGAGCGTCACGCTCCCGATCAACTCTTTCTTCTCTTCCCCACGGTCGTATGAGTGAAACGCCCGTTCCTGCAGTTCCTGAACCCATTCCACCCGCAGCGCCCGCAGCGGACGCATCCACTGTGCCGATGGATGGCGTAGCGGCACCGAAGTCCGCGGATGCGAAACCCAAGATCCCCGATGGCAGGGGGGCGATCGAACGCAGCAAGAAACTTCTCATTCTGGTGGGGACTCTCATCTATCTGGTGTACGTCGGTTGGTGCGTAATCCTCATGTCGGTCCTTCCGAGTCCGACGGGGCAACTGCAGTCACTTGTTCGTGCAGGACTCATGACTTCGATCATCGGGGGAGCGCTCTTCGCAGGGATCGGCGTCCTTCTCTTCCTGCGTATCGGGCGCTCCAAGACCGCGACGAACAAGGCGAAACAATCGAGCATGGTGAAGCTCCTGCTCATCGTCACTCCCGGCATCGTCCTGAGCTGCGTTGTCCCGTACACCATTCTCCGTCAGCCGACACTGTGGATCGATACCGATCCTGCCAATCAGTCGGACTACGTCGCTCCGCTTGCCATCACATTCAGTGCGAAGAACGCCGCGGACATCCTGAAGAGGCTGGGGAAGAATCCTGTGCAGTATGCTTGGGATACCGATGGCGACGGGAAGACGAACGATACGACGATACAACCGACGACGACGGCTCTCTACAAGCGTACCGGCTCGTATGGCGTCACCCTGAAGATCAAACTGTCGGATGGGACGATCAAAGCAGTCACCAAGAGGATCCTCATCCAATCTGCGGTGTTCTCGACGGATCCGGAGCATGCCGTCGTGGACAAAGCGGTGAAGTTTTCCGTCGCGCATCTCCTCACTGAAGCGAAGCAGCTGAAGCAGGTGCAGTGGGATTTCGACGGGGATGGGAAGGCGGATGAGAAGGTGACAGTGCCGGAGATCTCACACGTGTTCTATGGTGTGGGTCCCGTCACGGTGACAGCGTGGGTTGATATGGAGAATGAAACGCAGAAAAAGCTCACCCGATCGGTTGAGATTTTTGAGCCTACGCCATTACCCTTCCCCGTCACGGTGAAAACCGAGCCGGCAAACCTCATCGGTCCCCCGCCCCTCGGCGTCATCTTCGTCGTGGAAACGCAGGAACCGGTGAAGGAGATTACATGGACATTCGGGGATGGGAAGGAAGAGAGAGGAGCTGATCTCTTCCGGGTTGGACATTCATTCACGAAGCCCGGGGTCTACAGCACCCTCACGAAAGTACGGTCATCGAGCGGGAAGATCGCCGAGATTTCCTCAGTGGTGCGCGTCACAGAATTGCTCGAAATTGAGGATCTTTCGTTCGTGAGTGAACCGGTGGTGAATAATGAAATGATCACGGGGGAACTTCCGCTCTCGGTAAATATCACGCCAAAGACGGCGCTCCCTCTGATTCAATTTTCCTGGGAATATTCCTCGAATGCTGATGCAGTCGTGACGGACAGTACGTTCAGCGCTGTGTATCGGCGAGAGGGTGACTACGTGTTGACACTCATCGCGGAAGGACCTGATGGTGCCTCTCTCCGCCTTCCGCTTACGATCAGAGTGCAGCCGCCTGCCCCGGAGCCGACGATTTCCATCAAGCCCGAGACGGGCATGGCTCCGCTCCATGTCTTATTTGACGCGTCGCAGACATTCATCCCGGAGGGCAAGAAGATCGCCGGATTCCGGTGGACATTCGGAGACGAAAAGACCATGGAGGAAGAACCCGAACTCGGAGGTTCACGCGTGGAGCATACGTTCGTTACGGCGGGTGAATATAATGTGAAGCTGGCCGTGGTGACGTCGGATGGCGAGGAGTACGAAGCAACGCGGACCATCATCGTACGCAAGCCGGCACTCTCCGCGTGCATTCTTCCGAGTCGCACGTCAGTGGAAGCGGGCGGGGCTATCCGCTTCGATTCCTCCTGTTCTGTGGGAGAGAATGTCACATACCTATGGGAAGTACGGGCCACGCTCGATCCTACGATCCCTTCGGCGGAAGGGGCTACGGCAATGTACGATCATGTGTTCAGCCAGGGCGGGACATACCAGGTGACGCTCACGCTCACGGATTCCAAAGGCAACAAGGATTCAAAGTCCGTCGATATCACGGTCAATGCTCCTCCTTCCTCTTCCTTCTCTCTGTTCCCATGAAGAAGTCCACCGTACGCACCGCTGCCATCATCGCCATGGTTGTCATCGTTCTCGGCGCCGTCCTGCCCGCCATACTCGGATAGTGTTCTCAGTTTCAGATGTGCCTCGCGACGACGTCCGTTAGTGAGAGTGAAGCTGCAGTCTCAAATGGTACGAGGGAGAGGTTGAGTTCCTCCTGTACGAGGAACGAGCCCGCAGCAGCAATCATCGCGGCGTTGTCCGTGCAGAACGTGAGCGAAACAGGAGCGCGGAATGTGATGCCGTGACGTGCGCAGAGCTCTTCCGTCATCGTCCGCAGTCTTGTGTTCGCGGACACTCCACCGGACAGGTGAATTTCGGCGATGTCAGCATGCTTCTTCAGGGCGCGCTGCAATCTGTCCGTGAGATGGTTGCAGATGGCATATTGGTAGGAAGCCGCCAATGACGGAAGGTCGCTCTGAGCTTCCTTGTGATCACGCAGTACGTACTTCAGGGCGGTCTTGAGACCCGAAAAGCTGAAGTCCAGTGAGGGATCATCGTGCAACGGCGATGGGAAAGAAAAGCGGTGTTCGTCGCCTCGTTCAGCGAGCTTCGCGAGGTGCGGCCCACCGGGGTAGGGGAGTCCCAGTTGACTCGCACCTTTATCGAAGGCTTCGCCAGCAGCATCATCGCGCGTTTTGCCCAGGAGGACGCCCGTCGTGTGTGATGTTCTGTACCAGAGATCCGAATGACCGCCGGAAGCGGAGAGCGTGAGGACGGGAAAAGAAATGTCCGGCACGGGTTCGCCTTTCATCGAAAGCCATGGAGAACTCAGATGCCCGAGTGTGTGATGGACACCGATGAGCGGCTTTGCCCAGACGGAGGAAAGCACTCTCGCAGTCGTTGTGCCGACGAGCAGTGATCCGAGCAGTCCGGGCCCCTTCGTGACGGCAAGATAGTCGAGTTGCTGTGGGATCACATCTGCCTCCTTCAGTGCCTGTTTCAGGACGGGAATCATGCACGTGACTTGCTGTCGTGCCGCTTCTTCCGGGATCACACCAGCGAGAGCCTTGAACGCATCCTTGGAGCTGCTGATGATGTTGCAGAGGACCTCCCTGCCATCGCGTACGATGGCGACGCAGGTCTCGTCACACGATGTTTCGATCCCCAGGGTGAGCATGGAGGCAGTGTAGCGTGTCCGGATCGGAATCCTCTACAATGTCCTTATGCTGAGTTTCTTCCCCTCCAGGACCGTAGCCGTTGAATTGTTCGGTTTCGCAGTCCACTGGTACGGGATCATGTACATTCTCGCATTCGTCATTGCGGTCGTGCTGCTGCCGCGTCTTCAGCATTTCCGGGGATTGATGCTGAGCAGGGATCGATGGATGGAGATCATTTCGTGGGGGGTCGTTGGTGTCCTCATCGGGGGACGCCTGGGCTTCGTTCTCTTCTATGAGCCCGCGTACTTCTTCGCAAATCCTCTGAAGGTGTTCGCTGTGTGGGAAGGAGGCATGTCGTCGCATGGCGGCTTCATCGGGCTGACGCTCGCGCTCCTCTTTGCGCTGCGTCGGGAAGGGAGAAGCTTGTGGAAGATTGCGGATATCGTCACCGTGCCCGGTTCACTGGGTCTCGCGTTCGGAAGATTCGGAAACTTCATCAATCAGGAACTCTATGGCACGGTCACGAGTCTCCCGTGGGGGATTTCCTTCCCCGGGGCATCAGGTTTTCGGCATCCCGTTCAACTCTATGAACTCATGATCGACCTCGTCATAGCTCTCGTCTGTCTCCTCTCACTCCGCCGATCGAAGACGGATGGCAGAACGCTTGCGTTCTTTCTCATGCTCTACAGCGTTGCGCGTTTCCTGCTCGAATTCGTACGAGCGCAGCAGTACCCGATCTTCATGATGCTGACGCGGGGGCAGATGCTTACCATTCCCCTGTTTCTCGCGGGGCTATGTGTGTGGTTCTGGCGTACGAACACCAATCCGAGCATGCCGGATGCCGAGAATGTTTGAGAGGAAGTTTCTCCTGTGCAGAACGCACGCTCCATGCCTTCGAATTCTTTCACAGTGTTCATCCGTGCCGTACCCTTTGTTCGTTTCGAATCCGAAGGACGGGATCAGAGCGCCCCACTTCCGCATGATCCGGTCGCGAGTCACTTTGGCAAGGATGGATGCAGCCGCGATACACGCCTCCGTTTGATCGCCCCGTATGACGGAGGCATGCGGCAGGTCGAACCAGAAGTGATCACGGCCGTCCACGAGGAGGAATGTCGGTTCGATGGAAAGACGTACTCGTTCGAGTGCCAGTTGCATCGCACGTTCGTTTGCCGCGAGGATCCCTTCCTGCTCAATGACTTCCTGCGACACGATGCCGACTCCGACGTAGCAATTGTTCGATATCCATTCGAAAGCCCGTTCCCGTTGTTCAGGTGAAAGGGCTTTGCTATCGGCAATCAGGACATCCTGATCTTGCTTCTTCCTGGATGGCGACCAGTTGATGAAAGTTGTCTTCCTTCGAAAGAGTGGAACAGATGAAAGAACACACGCACCTGCGACAACCGGCCCCGCAAGTGCACCCCGCCCCGCTTCGTCGATGCCTGCAATGATCGCAGAAACAACCATGAGTCCATGACGGCTATGTCACTTCGGAGCCGGATTCCGGGAGGCTCTTGAGCATTCCGTATGTGATCTCCCGTTCATTCCACGGAATCTGCCCTTCTGCCGTCATCATCGTCGTATCGCTGCCCTTGCCGCAGAGGAGGACGATGTCGCCGGGTTGGGCCTGTGTAAGGATGAATTGGATGGCTTCCCTGCGATCACTGATGCGGTGTGCCTGTGCGGCTCCGGAGATACCGGCCCACACTTCATCGATGATCCTCTCAGGATCCTCCGTGTAGGGGTCCTCGTTCGTGACGACGACCACATCGGCGAGAGTGCTGCAGATTCTCCCGATCTGAGGACGCTTCTCGCGCATGCGATCGCCGCAGCTGCCTGTGAGGACCAGGAGTCTCCTGCCCTCTGGCAGAATCTTCCGAAGAGCTGACAGTGTCTTTTCGTACGCTGCCGGCGTCACCGTGAAGTCCACATACACCGAGAAGCGCTGCGGACCCTCAATTCTCTCCATACGTCCCGGGACCCCGGTGAATGACGAGAGGGCAGCAGCAGCCGTCTGAACGGAAATACCCGTCGCACAGGAAACACTGATGGCACAGAGCGCATTCTCCACATTGAAAAGACCGGGAACCTGTAAGACGAGAGAAGCTTCCTCCTCCGAACTGGCGTGCGGCCCCCGACGGATCCGGTGCAGGAGCGCTTCCGTGGAGAGCGGTTCCGCGAGGACGTCGCTGACCCAGAGGAACTCTTCACTCCCGCGATCTTCATCGGGGAGAGGAGTGCCTCCGTAGGAGAGTGTTCGCTTCGTCGGGATTGCTTCGAGCAGATCGTAGGAGTCGTCCTCGAGATTGAGGATCTTCGCGCCGTTCGTGCGCAACATCCGGAAGAGGAGCGCTTTATCGAGGCGGTACTGTTCCATAGTGCCGTGGTAATCGAGGTGTTCCGGCGTTGTGTTGGTGATGGCGGCAATGCGCGGCCACGTCCAGTCCATGCGATGTTGCACGAGGCCGTGGCTGGAGCATTCAAGCACCGCGTGCGTGCAACCGTCGCTCACGAGCTGGCGCAGAAGGTGCTGGATGAGAAACGGGGAAGGGGAAGTCTTCTGCGTCGCATTCCACGTCGTGTCCTCTCCGATGCGGAAGAAAGCCGTGGAGACCGCACCGCACCGGATGCCGCTCCCGGTGAGGATGTGCGCAATCATCGAAACAGTCGTCGTCTTTCCGTCGGTTCCCGTCACGCCGATGATCGTGAGATGACGGGCCGGAAAACCGTAGCGGAGTGCCGCACAGAAAGACTTGCCACGATGCCAAAGCAATCGCGCAGGACTCCGTTCCGGCATGAGCGCTCGAAGGAGGGAGAGGGCGTTCACGCGCCCAGCATACCACCAGCAACAGTCACGAATCAGGAAGCTGTGGCAGCTTTGGCCTGGCGGGCGCTTTCCGCCATTTTCCCCGCAAGGGTTTGCACCTGTGTGGCGAGGTTTTCCAAACCCGAGCTCAGTTCCCGTGCTCGCTCCGCCTGTTGCCAGGATTCCTTGCAGAGGGCAATGGCATCGTCGAACAGCTTTGAGGAGCCGGCACGGTACGCGCGAACGATGGAGCGGAAGGATTCCGAGATCTTCAGAGCGCCCTGGACGATCGGCTGGTCGGGCTGCTTCGCATGTGCTCCCCGTGCTGCGAGCAGGGCGCGAGCGGACGCATATTCCGCCTGTTCGATGTTCTGGTCCTGCATGCTTCCGAGAACGATAATGATCTCCGTCTCCGCTTCGGAGAGGAGCGCCTGTGTTCGACGACCGGACCGGTACATGAGGAATCGGTAGAGCAACAGCGACGTTTCTCCGCGGGTCAATTTCTTCTGGGGCGTGAGCAAACCATCCGTGCTAATCATGGTCATCGACGATGAGAGGGCATACCTCATGTAGGGGTAGAACCAGACGGATGTATCCTTCACGTCACTCGAAACAGGGAGGACGATTTCGCTGTAGGAATTGGGGTCTTCCTTGAACGCGAGCATCAGCATCTTCAGAAACTCCACCTTCAGCACCGGATCCGTTCCACGAAAAGCATCCTTCTTCGGCGGGCCGTCCACGACTCCGTTCTGGCGTGCCGCTTCGACGTAGGGCAGATACCACGCATCAGACTTGACGTCGCTGAAGGTCGTCTGCTTGATCTGTGCGAGCGACTCCTGTTTCACGAGTGGCGCGATGATAATCTTGAGCGCCTCGGCGCGGTTCACGCCGTTGTTGGGACGAAATGTCCCGTCTGAGTACCCCGAGATAATGTTGTTTGCCTTCAAGAACTCTACCGCTTCGGCAAGTGCTGTTCCTGCCGGAACATCTTTGAAAGGGGCGTCCGCCGCACATACAACTTGACTCACAAGGAGCACGGGGGAAAGGAGCATTGTGAGAATTACCTGACGAAAAAACATAGGGATTGTGGGGAGGACAACGCGATCCTATCAGCATCTCTCCACGTTTCGACATCACTCTGATCTGACAAGAAACACAAATATTGTGCCGTAATCGAAGTATTTACATAACTCTATTAATATGCTATAATGAATACATAAGTAATATCAAAATGAATAATCAATACAACGTCAATGTTCGGGTGGCTCCGCTCCTCATCCTCGCCGCGTTGATGACACCGGGGGTGTCGCATGCAGCAGAAAGTTCGTCGTACCGTTTGTACGACGTCATTTCCCGGCAAGTGACGGGGCCTGGAGAGTCGGCATCATTCCATCTTTCGCAAGGTGATGTGTCGTGGACATCACTCCCGCTCAAAAGTTCGAACTTTTCGATCACTACCGGCTACACACCTTCATCTCAATCCTCCTCTTCAGCGGGGAGCAGCGTGAGAAGTGCGGCAAGTTCCGCGGGAGCCGTTCAACCGACGGGAGGGACGCGAGGGAAGGGGGAATCATCAGTATCATCCATTGCTCCGACACATCCTGCAGCCGGCTATTCATCCTCCCGTTCATCGCGTTCGTCACGTTCGTCACGCTCTTCTGTTTCGCCGATAGGTGAAACGGAGGGTGTGGGTGCCTCTCAATCGAGTGCGAGCTCGGCATCTGTGCGACTCCTCGTTCCTACGTTCCATTTCCGTCGCCCGGTGCTTCAACCCGAAGAATTGCGCATGCACAGAATTCTCTACCCTCGCACATGGATACGTTCCCTCTTCGAATTCATCAGAGGACCTAAGGACGCACAGATGCCTTCAAATTCTGACCAAATTTGTGAGTGCAGTTCCATGACTTCAATCTACCTCTTGCTCGTTGTTCTCGAATTCATACTCATTGTGTACCTCTACCGCCGTTTGCGGTCACAGAAACAACGCACACGACGTCGATCCCGCAGACACAAACACGCATCATGATCCATCCGTTCATTCGCACAGGCATTCTTCTCACAGCGGTCATCCTTGGCTGTTCCGTTGCTGGGATGGTTCGTGCAGAAACGACAGTTCCGCGATCACTCGCATACAACGGCCACCTTCTCGGGAGTGACGGACAACCCATTACCACGGAGCACTCCATCCGGTTCAGTCTGTGGTCGAGTGCGGACTTCATCGATGGAGATACAAAAATCGATGGCACGGTCAATACTGACGCTGCCGCGTATGCCGGTTGGCAGGAGGTATTCACGGTGACACCCGATGCGCAGGGATACTTTTCCGTTGAGTTGGGATCGACGACCGCATTGCCGGATTTCTCGTCGTTCACAGCCGCAGAGATTGTGGCATTGCACCTGCAGGTTGAGGTGAAGTCGTCCGCGAGTCCGGCTACCTCCTACGAGCTCCTCGATACTGATTCCTCGTCGGATACTTCTGATCGCGCGCCACTCCGTTCTGTCCCATTCTCTCTCAATGCAGACTTGCTGGACCAGCATGACGTGGGAACGGGCAGTGGATCGATTCCCGTACTGGGGAGCGGGGGACTCCTGGACTTCTCGGCTATTCCGGGGGGAACCAATGCGGACACATTCATCCTTGATGCAAACGCCAATGCTTCCGGAGACATCAGCCTCCAGTTCGGTCGTGATCTTGGCAAGACGTTGACGTATGACGTCGACAACTCGCGCTTCCTCTTCAATGAAGATGTTCGTATTGAGGGGGACTTGACGGTAACGGGGCTCGTGAATGGCATGGATCTTTCGACTCTCCAGAGTGGAGGATCGAATGCCTCGCTCCTGGTTTCAACCGGCGCAGGTCTCGACGTGAACGTCGCAGCCGGATCGTTCCGACTCGGAGGTGCCGTCACTGATTTCGCGGGAATCGGGAATGTTGCGTTGGCAGACGATGCTACGAACTATGTCTTCTTCAGCTCCGGAGGATTGACTGTGAATCAGACAGGCTTCCCGGCTGATCGCATGAATATCAGACTGGCGACCGTTTCGACGGCAGGTGGTGCCGTCACGAGCCTTTCGGACAAGCGCGTGTACTTCAGCGATGATACGGAACAGCAAACCGTTCGGACATTCCAGCCTTCGTACGAGGGAGCCCTCTACGAAGGGGATACATCTGACAATGTAGGGCAGCTGAAGGTGGGACTGGATACGTTGGCACAGCGAAATGCCTATCAGTGGGTGAGCACGCGTCCGACATTGCAGGATTACGACATCCTCCTTCGCGTCACTCTCCCGGAGGGTTTCATTCGTTGGGATGAACATCCTCTCTCCGTCCTGTATCGGACAGAGACGGCGGATGCGGCAGACAACGTTGTGGGTGTGAGTCTCCTGGATACAGGCGGCAACGCTGTCACGCTGTCGGGGAGTGCCATTGGTCTCGTGAATACGAGCTGGTCAACCACGGCCCTTGAGTACGAGGGAACACCACTGTGGACATCTGGCGGTGAAATCCTGCTTCGTTTGCACCTCTCTGCCAGGACTGGAGGAGGGGCATACGTGGGAACCGTCAATCTTCGCTACATTGAGAGAAAACTCAATCCTTAGGGAGTTGTTTCAAAGTGTATACCAGACAACACATCATGTGTTAGTCCATTTCCGGTGGATTGAAAAAAAGACCCAATGCATGTATTATTGGTGGAAGTCCAAACAAATATTCTTATGCAGAAGCCCCTCCCTTCCGGCATGAAGCTCCTCAGGAGAGTGTGTACAGGCTGTACCATCGCGGCACTCCTCTCGCAGGTGTTGCCGGTGACGGCGCAAGCGACGTCCATCTGGAATCCGACCCTCCTTGTGAATACAGAATCCTTCAATACGATTGACGAGGGAGACGGTTCGACGGACGTGGAATTGCGGTTCGGTTCAACAGCGGGAGGCATCCAGAAACTCATCTGGGACATCTCTGCGAGCCGATTCGACTTCTCCCGCAGCGTGATGATTCACGGCGATCTGACCGCCACGGGCTCCCTCAGTATTCTGGGGACCATGTCCGGCGCGAACTTGCACGTGGACGAGCAGGCTCTCATCAATAAACTCTCCGTGAGCGGTGCAACGATCCTGGACGGATCCACCACCATCAATAACGACCTCACCGTGCGCGGGACCATGTCCGGTTCTACCGTCCACGCCGACAGGACGCTCTCGGCGAGCGGCGCACTCCTTATAGAAGGGGCTGGAATTTTCCACAGTACACTCTCTGCGACGGGTGCCATCAAGACTGACGCTGACCTTACGATTAACGCCGACAATGGTGATGTTGATGCCGTTCTCACATTCGGCAACGATGCAGGTGTGGAAACGATCAAATTCAACAACACGACGAATCAGTTCGAATTCACCGACGATGTGAGCATCACCGGAAACATTGCTGCCACGGGCAACATCACAGGTAGCGGCTACCTCTCCATCGAAGGCACATTGGGCGTGGATGGTGCGGCCACATTCGGATCCACGATCACAGTAGGTGGCGTTACGTACACATTCCCGGGTGCCGATGGTGGAGCTTCCGGCAGGGTCCTCAAAACCAACGGCGCTGGGCAGCTTTCCTGGAGTACGGATACGGATACCAATACCAATGCGGAAACGCTCTGTGGTGCCGATCAGTATCTTGATGGCGACGGAAACTGTGTGGATGTAATTGAGGAGTCAGAACTTGATACACTTGCAGAATTGAATTCTCAGATCACAGATGCCACCATTCTTGATCAGACTGCTGGAGACAATCGATATGTAAATACGAGCGGGGATTCGATGACTGGCAGTCTCACGATCAGTAATGGCGGAGGACTCAACGCATCAGGAACACTGATTACGAACACCAACGTCACGCTCAATAGCGACAATGAAGCTGCCGACGCCATCATCACGTTCGGCAACGACGCCGGTGCAGAAACGTTGAAATTCAATGACACGACAAATAGGTTCGAGATGTCGGACGATCTGGCGGTGAGCGGGAACCTCTCGGGCAGCACACTGACCGTCGATGGCAACGTGACACTCCATGGCGTGACGTACACGCTCCCGACTACCAGTGGAGTCAACGGACAGGTGCTGACCACTGCCGGTGACGGGTCACTGTCATGGGCAAGCACGACTGTGGGCGTTGGGAGCGGCGGTGTCGTCTTCCTGTCACCTGAATACCCGCATGCCGTGTACTTCGGCAGCGGCGCCAACAACATCGGGCAGCTGTCGAACTCCTACGATGCGACGAATAAGGAGAACTACTACCATTGGACATCGACGAAGGCAACGCTGCAGGATTACTGGACCATCGTACGAGTGCGTATTCCGAACAACTTCTCCGTGTGGGATGCAGCCGGGCCGATCACGGTTCGCTACCGCACGGCCGATGCATCAGACGCCGTGAACTATGTGAACATCAAGCTCCTCGATACGACGGGGGCAGCGGTGGCTCTCACCGGAGGTGACACTCTCTCTTCCGCCAATACCTGGACCACTGCAACGATCACGGGACCGGAGGCGGCAGGCACCTACACGAAAGACGGCTATATCACGCTCCTCATCAAGCTCGCTACGACGAGTGCCGGCAGCGCGGACATCGGTTGGATACAGCTGAACATGGAGACGAGCGCTCCATGAGCGTGACGAGACTCGCGTGAAATTCTAAGCGCCCCTACGTCAGGGGCGCTTTCATACCTGTCTCATGCATATCCCTCAAAGCGTAGAACGGAGCGGGTAGTTCTCAGCAATGCTTCTGGATGTTGCCGAATACGGAAACGGGTGTCCCGTAACTACCAAACGCCGCAGCCCCTTGATATGATTCGCACTGATGAAAATGCGCTTCACTAGGGGCTTTACCACTCGACTTGCTGTCGTCATTGTCGCGGCGTCGGGTGTCGCTGTATTAGCCTTTTTCATCCCGAAGAGCTTCGCGACCATTCCAACGGATAACCTGCGATTCTACTTCGATGCGGCGAACATCGATGGTACGGGGACGCAGAGCGGCGATATCGGCGCGCGGACCGATACCAAATGGAAAAATTACCAACCGGGGGTGACTAACACCGGAACGCTGGTGAATTTTAACTTCAACACGACGAACAGCGGTTGGGACGGCGCGGGAACGACCGCGGATCCATACTGCCTCAAATTCGACGGGACGGATGACGGCGTCACGTTGGCAGCGAACATCGCCACCCCGAAGTCCTTCTCGATCTGGTTTAATCCCCACACCTTCGTCACGGGGAATGCGATCCTGCTGTACGGCGATGCGGGAGGGATGTACGTACAAGTCATGGCGGCAGGGTACCTCGCCGTCCGCTACAACGCGGGGACGGTCCAGTATACCGGCATCCAGCTCAATGCCTGGCAGCACCTCGTCATCTCCAACAACGGCTCAACGACGACGTTCTACCTCGATGGCGTTCAGTTCGCGAGCGTGTCGACGACGGCAGATACGAATACGACCGCTCATCTCATCGGGGACTACAGCACGTACGAGTTCGACGGTGCCATCGCCAACGTCCGCATCTACTCCGATACCCTCACCGCGGCCGAAGTGACCAACATGTACGGAGAGGAACATGAACGCTTCTACGCGCCTCCGGCCTCAGCACCCCAGATCGACCGTCTCGTCCCCGCAGCGGGCACGGGCGGAACCACCGTGACCATCTACGGCTCGAATTTCACTGGAACGACCGGCGTCACCTTCGGCATGGTCGCCGGCACGAGCGTCACGGTCGTGGATGACTACAAGCTCACCGTCGTGGCCCCCATCACGAGCGCCGGATACAAGGATGTCAAAGTCACCACTTCTTCCGGGAATGATACGTCCGCCGGCGCCTTCCTCTCCACGGACTCACCCACGGACAACGTCATCCTCTGGTATGACGCAGCCAATATCGACGGCAACGGCACGAAGGGCCATGGCACCAGCCGTACGGCGTGGAATAGCATCACGGCCGGCCCGGCGGCATCGCTGGTCGGCGTAACCCAGCCGGGGAGCGGCACGAGCGGATGGGACGGCGACGGGACGGCCTCAGACGAATACCGTCTGCAGCTCGACGGGTCGGATGACGGCGTCTGGGTGGGCAACACCCCAGCACCAAAATCTTTCTCCGTCTGGTTCAATCCGGACAGCTTCACCGCCAATGGATTCATTTTCTACCACGACGGTGGGAATTCCTACGCACTCATCAACACTGCCGGCTATCTCACCGTGCGGTACAACGGCTGTACAATCATGTATACGGGCGTCGCATTGAATACCTGGCAGCACCTCGCCATTGCCGATGACGGCACCACCGTGCGGTTCTACCTGGACGGAATCCTCTTCGGGAGCGCAACCATCGCCGCGGACACGGGTAATACAGCTCTCTCCATCGGTGACTACAGCACCTCAGAATTCGACGGCGCCATCGCCAATTTCCGCATGTACTCGGATACGCTCACCGAAGCGGAAATTCTCATGATCTACGGTGAGGAACGCTACCGCCTGTTCGATACCCTGACCTACGTCGCGCAAATCAACCGGGTCTCCCCTGCCGTGGGCACGGGCGGCACGACCGTGACGATCCTCGGCTCGCGCCTCACGACCACGACGAGCGTCACCTTCGGCGGCTCGGCCGGCACGAGCCTCACGATCGTGGATGACTACAAGCTCACGGTCGTGGCCCCTGCAAACATGACACCCGGGTATGTGGCTGTTCAGGTCAATACGACCGAAGGTGCCACCTCGGTCAGCGGTTTCCTCTACACGGACTCGCCCACCGACAATGTCATCGTCTGGTACGATGCCGCCAACATCGACGGGATCGGCACGAAGGGGGATGGAGCAACCAACACGGTCTGGAGGAGCATGATGGCCGCTCAGGCAGGCGCCGTCCTCTCTTTCACGCACCCGACCGATGGTACGAGCGGATGGGACGGTAACGGCACGGCGAGCGATGAGTACCGTCTGCAGTTTGACGGGACGAGTGACGTCGTCAACACAGGAACCATCCCCACCGCCCCGAAGTCCTATTCCTTCTGGTTCAATCCTGATTCCATCGGCAGCAATCAGTACGTTATGTACCATGACTCCGGGAATACCTATGCCTACATTTACACGAATTTCCTCACAGCCAGATACAATGGCAGCAGCTTTGTCTACAGCGGCATCGGCACCAGTAAGTGGCAGCATCTCGTCATCGCCAACGACGGCTCCACTACGCGGTACTACCTGGATGGCGTCAAGTTCGGAAGCGTCGCGACGTCTGCGGATGCAAACCTAACCGCACTCTATTTGGGAGCCTATTCCACAACCCTATTCGACGGCGGCATCGCGAATTTCCGCATGTATTCGGATACGCTCACGGAAAGCGAAATTTTTACCATCTACAACGAAGAACATGAACGTTTGTTCGACGCTCCGGCCTCCGCGCCGGTGACCGACCGCCTCCTTCCTGCGGCAGGTACGGGCGGCACGATGGTGACGCTCTACGGTTCGAATCTACTCAGTACCACGGGCGTCACCTTCGATGGCGTGAGCGGCACCAGCGTTTCCATCCTCGATGACGGTCGTCTCACCGTCGTGGCCCCCACAAACATGACGCCCGGGTACGTGGACGTGGTTCTCACAAATGCTGCCGGGACGTTCACAAGCACCGGAGCTTTCCTCTACACGGACACGCCCATCGATAACCTCATCGCCTGGTTCGATGCCGCCAACATCGATGGCAACGGCTCCAAGGGAGACGGTGCCACGGATACCATCTGGAAGAGCCTCACGGGCAGTATTGTCGGCGGCCTGGTCGGAGTGACGCAACCCACGGATGGCTCGAGCGGATGGGACGGGAACGGCACCTCCTCCGATGAATACTGTCTACATTTCGACGGGACGGATGACGGCGTCTCGATGGGAACAATCGCCGCCGCCCGGTCCTACTCCGTATGGTTCAACCCTGATAATTTTTCGTCTGCTGGATTTTTGATGGGCCGGGGAACTTCTGCTTTGGCAAGCTTCAACGTCTATGGCTATCTCAACGTGACGTATAACTCCGTTACGAAGAGTACCGGTCTTGCCGTCGACGAATGGCAGCACCTCGTCATCGCCAATAACGGCTCCACGACGCGGTACTACCTGGATGGCATCCTCTTCGGGACCGGTGCGTCGACTGCAGAAGCGTCCGCATCCAATTTCTGGATCGGAGACTATTATACGAACAGTTCGGAGTACGACGGCAGCATCGCCAACGTGCGTTTGTACTCGGATAGCCTCTCTGAAAACGAAGTCCAATCCATCTTCCGGGAGGAACGTGTCCGTTTCTTCGACGGACCCGCCTCCGCACCGCAGACTAATCGGCTCATCCCCGCAGCAGGCACGGGCGGGACTACGGTGACGCTCTACGGCTGGAACTTCACCGACACCTCCGGCGTCACCTTCGATGGTGTTGCAGGCACAAGCCTTTCCGTCTTGGACGACGGCCGCCTCACTGTGGTGGCGCCTGCCCATGTGGGTGATGAGTACGTGGATGTGGTTGTCACGACATCCGCCGGGACGTTCACGAGCACCGGGGCTTTCCTCTACACGGACACGCCCACCGACCATCTTCTCTTGTGGTTGGACCCCGGCAATATCGACGGGAACGGCTCCAAGGGGGACAGTGCGACGAATACGACGTGGAAAAGCACCGCCGATGGCTCGCAAGGCTCCCTCGTCAATATGTCCACGAGCGAGTGGCAAGGCAACGGGACGACCGCGGACCCCTACCGTGTTCACCTCGATGGTACGGATGACGGCATCACGGTCGGGACCCCGCAACTGTCCCGTCTCTCCTACTCCATGTGGTTTAAGCCCGAATCCCTGACCGTGGACAAGTATTACCTCATGTTCAGCGATTCTTCAATCACAGCCACTATCGAAGCCGAAGGCTACATGAATACGCGGTACGACAACGGTACGCAGATCGGCACCGGCGTCGGGTCCGGTTCCTGGCAACACCTCGTCGTTGTCAACGACGGCGCCAACACGCGGTTCTACCTGGATGGCGTCCAATTCGGGAGCGCATCGCAATCCGCAGACATAACGACCGGATACTTCTCCATCGGTTGGGGCGGTTGGTCCTTCGACGGCTTCATCGCCAGCACGCGCGCGTACAGCGATGCCCTCACCGAGAGCGAAATCTATTCCATCTACGAGGAAGAGCGGCGCCTGTTCTTCGACCCACCCTCCGCGCCGCACATTGACCGTATCGTTCCCGCCACCGGCTCCTCTGGCACCACGGTGACGCTCCACGGTTGGGACCTTTCGGGTGTGACGGGCGTGACGTTCGGCTGCGCCGCGGCGACGAACGTCACCGTCGTCTCGGATTCCGCAGTCACGGCGACCATCCCCCTGCGCGGGGCCGGCTTCGTGGACGTCTCCGCCACCGCCGCAGCCGGAACCGTTACCAGCTCCGGCTCCTTCCTCTACACGGCCACGCCTACCAGCGGTCTCATCACCTGGCTGGACGCCGCCAACATCGATGCCAACGGTACGAAGGGCCACGGCTCCACGAACACTGTATGGCTGAGCATGGTCACCGGCCCGGGGGCTTCGGTCATCGCCGCGCAACCGACGGACGGCTCGAGCGGCTGGGATGGCGACGGAACGACGAATGACGCGTACCGGCTGCAGCTCGACGGTTCGGATG
Source organism: Candidatus Peribacteraceae bacterium (assembly GCA_041666245.1). Taxonomy (GTDB): domain Bacteria; phylum Patescibacteriota; class Gracilibacteria; order Peribacterales; family Peribacteraceae; genus CAIKAD01. The sequence continues at coordinate 331,740 of JBAYHG010000001.1, read as the reverse complement.
ACGGTGCGCCCGTCGGGTACATCCCTTCCCCTCAAGCCTTCTCCCTTTGGTTCAATGCCGACGTGGTTGATGCGATGGGATACCTGTTCTTTCACGATACGGGTGCGACGTACGCGTACGTGGGCTCCGACGGGAACCTGTACGTCAAGTACAACGGAGGAACGGAGAGGAGCACGGCCATCAGCGCAGGGACGTGGTACCACCTCGTGGTCTCGAATAACGGCACCACGACGACTTTTTACCTGAATAACTCCATCACGGAGCTTGCAGCCGATACGAACGCTGCGGATGACGGCAATACGCCTCTCTATGTCGGCAAGTACAGTACGACCCCGTTCAACGGGGCACTGACCGCCGTCCGCGCCTACAGCGTCGGGCTTTCGGCAGCGGAGGTGGCCGCCATCTACAGCGAAGGAAAGAATGCCGGTGAATCGATAAATAACTGCACGCCCAATCCCGCGCTCGCATCGGTAAGCCACTCTCCCGATCAGCTGGATGCAGGAACCGACATCACCTTCACCGCCAACTGGGAAGACATGGATTCGGCGGGAGTGAAATTGTACGTCTGCAAAACCGATGGCGGCACCTCCGCCGGTTGCGGAGCCGGCGGGAGCTGGTGCACCAACAGCAATGATTATGAATCCAGCAAGCCGATCACCTGCTCCGCCACTCCCACGGACGAGGATGCGGGTCCGCAGAGTTATTATGCGTACGTCTGTGACGCCGATGATTACTGTTCCAACACCTTATCGGACACCTTCTCCGTCTTCGGGTGGCTCTCCGGCTTTGGCTACAGGAAACGCATCGTCATCGACAATACGCACGTCGACGGCAACCTTTCGAATTTCCCGGTCTTCGTGAAGTTCACGGCGGATACGGACATCGGCACGAACGCGCAGAGTGACGGCGATGACATTCGCTTCACGACTCAGACGGGGGGGCTTTTGCCCTTCGAAGAAGACCGTTTCTGGGTCAGCTCCGGTTCCGGGACGGGCATGTATTGGGTGAAAGTCCCAACAGTCCTGACTTCGACAGGGACAATCCTCTACGTCTACTATGGCTCAGGGGCCGCCGAGGACGGGCAGAATATCTCAGGGACATGGGATTCCACCTACCGCGGCGTCTGGCACTTCGGGACGGGCGCGTCGCTCTCGGGCACTGATTCCACCTCCTACAACAACGATACGACGCCCACCGCCGAACCGACGGCGGATTCGGGCATCATCGGAACGGCTCTGAGTATGAACCTGTCTGGCGAGCTTCATAATGCCGACGCGAACAGTTTCCCGGAGGGGACGAGCGACCGCGAGATCAGCGGATGGATCAAGACGGGCTACACCACCAACCGGGACATGCCCATCATCCATTACGGAACCTACGGAGCGGGCCAGCTGAACGTTCACCTCCTCGTGGGGACGACGACGCAGAATACCTACAGCGACTGTTCGGCTTTCAATTACGATGAATCCACCTGCACGACGACGAGTGGGTGCTCCGGCGTGTACAGCGATTACTGCAGCGGAAATACCGGGTGCGAGACCTACGGGGAGTCCGACTGTTACACGGATCCGATGTACTACGGCAGTTGCAGCTGGAATCACATCTACCAGAACTCCTGCGTTGGCTCGTATGTCACCGGGAGCGTGAATTACGACGTCGGCATGGGCAACGGGTGGAACGCCGCTGAGATCATTTACGTCAATGCGAATGTTCTCACCGATACCTGGCACCAGGTGGTTGGCACGTACAACTCCTCCACGAGCCAATTTGAGATCTACGTCGACGGGGCGTACGCAACCGGCGGGCTTCCGGCTAACGCGCCGAACACGGGCGACGGACCTTTCTCCATCGGCAACACGCAAGACAGCAGCACGTATGCGAACTACTCGGGACTGATGGACGAGGTGCGCATGAGTGCCACGCTGCGAGGCGCCGCATGGCATGAGTTCGAGTACTACAACATCACGGAGGGTGACAACGAATTGACGTTCAATGCGGAGGAGGAGCCTTCATCCGAGGGGGAAGGACCGGCGAAGCACAATTTCTTCTTTTTCTTCTAGGGAGCGTGCTCCTCTGTCATTAGAAGTCCCGTATTCCCTTCAGGATAACCGTCAGGTTCGCGCCGGCAATCGTGCTCCCCACCTGATCGATGTCCAGCGTGATCTCGGATCCTGCCGCGAGGTACGTATCGGAGAAGACTTGATTGCCGTCTTCCGTTGTCGCGGATGCGTCGATCTCCGCATTCGTGGAGAAGATGGTCGATCCCCCGTCGTTGAGGTCGATGATCAGGCTCGCCCCGGTGGGAGCCGTTTTCACCTTCAGGTCGATGCCCGTGACAGTGAAGCCGAATGGCATCGTGACAGTGGCGCCCTGGTTCGTGCCCGTCGCAAGCGTGCCGTCGATGTACCAGATCATCGAAGAAGTAGCGTCCCTCCACACAGGGGCAGACGTTCCTTGCGATAGCAGCAGCTGCCCAGATGAACCCTTGGCGCTGCCCATGAGCGTGGAACCACTGGAGTACACGATAGAACCCGACAGAGTGATATTTCCCATCCGGAGCTGGGAGCCGGAGATGGTGCCCACTACTTCGAGCTGCGTCGTTGGAGAGGCCGTCAAGATGCCGACATTACCGTTCTGTTGTACCTTGAACAAGTTGCCATCACCCGCTCCTATCGCAAATGCAGGATATGTTGTCGTTGGCGACCCTGACGGTCGAATACGAATGCCTCTCCCTGCAGTAATCACGTCTTCTGCGAAATACTCAGTATCCAACTGATTCAATATCAATGTGTTTATATTGGAGGCTGCTGCAGTGTCTATTTGTAGTTTACCACCTGGGCTCGTCGTCCCGATGCCGACCTTCCCGGTGAGCGTATTGGTGAAGAACAGCGGATCCGAACCTGTTCCCGTCACGTAGAGGGACTTCCCGGACATCGTCCCCAACACTTCCAACGTCGTCTCCGGCGTCGTAGTCCCGATCCCCACGCGGTCATTGTCCGCATCGATACTGAGCGTCGAGGTGTCGAACGAGAGGCCGTTCACGCCGCCGGAAATCGTGAAGTTTGTGTCATTGGCAAACGTCCACGCAGCGGCATTCACGGTAATGGCGTCTGTAAGTGCATTTCCGAAGGTGAGATCTCCTTCCACAACGAGCGTGCCGCTCGAGGTAAGGTTCTGTTCTGCATGGAGGACTGTACCTGACATGGCTCCGACCACTTCAAGTTTCGTTTCCGGCAACGCCGTCCCGATACCGAGACTTCCCGTATTCGTGATTCTCAGCATCTCCACGCCAGCATTGTTGCTGAATATAGCATCCGGAAGCAGCGAATTTGAGGCACCGAAGTGCACCGGCCTCGAATCCGGCCCGTACTGGACCGCATAACCATACTGGTCATTGTTGGATACCGTGTACGTTCGTCCGCCGTAGACTTCGAGTTTCGCGGTGGCAGGAATATTTGCCGGGCTTCCGATACCAACACGATCCCGGCCGCTATCCGCTGAGATTAAAGGATACGCTCCCGATCCCGTCACGAAGAGCGACCTGCCGGACATGGTGCCGAGAACTTCCAGTTTTGTTTCGGCTGTCGATGTTCCCACGCCCACGTTTCCTGTTCCAACGAGGCTGATGCCGCTTCCAAATATGACCATCGGCATGAACTCCGTGTTTGTCCGATCGTAGGCGCCCACGTTTCCCGAATTATTCCAGAAAAATAGTTCAACTCCTTGCCCTTCGGATGGCGGTGTCTGGGTTGTTCCTCTGATCGTCCCGGCGACGTCCATAATTGTCGCGGGACTCGCCGTCCCCACGCCCACGCGCTTGTTCGTGGCATCGTACACGAAGCCCTTCGTGTCCACGACAAGCGTATTCCCCGTCGCCGTGCCTGCGTTCTTCAAAATGACGAGTGCCCCGGTCATCGTATCCCCGGCGGTGTTCACGTAGCGGGCGTCACCATCCGACACCGAAAGACCGGGTGACCCGCCATCGTCATCGCTCCAGGAAAGGTGTCCTGCACTGTCTGTCTTCAGGACCTTGCCGGAGGCCGAGCCATCCGCGCCTGGGAACGTATACGTGACGCCGCCGATCTTGATCGTGGAGCCGAATGTCGATGCTCCTTCAATGACGAGCGTTCCGCTCGAATTCAGAAGATCTTGTGCATGAAGTGTGCTTCCGGAAATCGTTCCTACGGCCTCCAGCTTTGTTTCGGGCGATGTTGATCCGATGCCGACATTGCCTTCGTTCGTAATTCTCATTTTCTCCGTACCGTAGGTATTGCTGAATACCCCGTCCGGAGATGTTGAATCCGATGCACCGAAATAGTACTGGCCTTTTCCGGAGCCATACTGTGCTGCAAAACTGAGTGCTTCATTATTTGCCGTGGTTCTCGTTCTTCCTCCAACCACATCAAGTTTCATGTTTACATTTGGCGTCGTCGTTCCAATGCCGATATTTCCATAAGGGAGTTTTGTGTAAATGAGTGGTTCTGCCCCCGAACCTGTTATCTGGAGCGACTTACCGGACATCGTCCCTGCGACCTCGAGGAGGTTCCCGGCATCGACCGTCCCCCCTGCACCATTGATCAGGAGTCCGCCCGTCATCGTATCCCCGGCAGTGTTCACGTAGCGGGCATCGGCATCCGTCTGTGCAATACCACCAGCTCCGTTCGCATCATCGCTCCACGAAAGCTGCCCCGCACTGTCCGTTTTCAGGACCTTTCCGGAGGACGAGCCGTCTGTACCGGGGAAGGTGTAGGTCACACCGCCGATCTTGATGGTGGAGCCGAATGCCGCTGCGCCTTCGATAGCGAGGCTGCCACTGCCGTTGATTTCGCCCGAGGTCGAAAGGTTTCCCGCGATGCTCACATCGTCAGAGAATTCGAATTGGTTCGTTGCATCGTTGAACTTGAGAGTCTCCGCCCCCGCATCGTTCCCGAAGGTGAGGACGGCATCAGCTGCACCGCTGTCTCCGTTGATCGTCAGGTCACTGGCTGTCGCGAGGTCGCTCGTGAAGAAGCCCCCGCCCGTATCGGTATTGAAGTACATATTCGCCCCGTTATTCGAAATGCTCATTTCCGTTGCGGTTGCATCGTTCTTCAAGATGTAGCTCGGAACGGTAGTGCCGTATGAGCACGATGCAATCTCCAGACATTCCGCGTTTGATATTTGAGAGCAGGCCAGGTTGTTCGGATCACCTTCACATGCCGTCGGAATGTTTGAGCAGCCGTCTGAGGAGGCGTCACACTCCGACTGTTGGCAGGAGTGAGGGTCTCCGGAGCAATCACCATAGGTTGCGGAGTTCCACGTAGAAGCGCAGTTGGTACTTGCATGCCATGTTGAACCGCAGTTCGTATTGGGATACCAGGTAGAAGCACAGTTTGTGGAGGCATGCCAAATGGAATTACATTGCCCTGGATCTTCACAGGATGACTGGTCGCTGCACGCTGCGTTTTCGCAATACGCATTAAGTGCCCCCTCACAGGACGATTGGTCCGTACAGCCTCCAGCGGCACAGTACGAGTTATCCCCGCCGACGCAGGCCGCTTCATTCCCGTTACAGGAAGCGTTGTCGCAGTAAGAGTTGTCAGCTCCAGTGCATGTAGACTCTTCAGTACAAGAACCGTTTGTGCAATATGCCGACGCCGGGGGATTCCAGGTACAACTATGTGTGGTACACGCGGTTTCGTCTGCATACGTGGTACAAGCGGTGTGCGTTCCGCCGCAATAATATGATCCATAGGTACATCCTCCCACCATCAAGCACTGGTCGAGATCGAGAGCCTCGCAATCATCCGTGATTGTTCCTGTACAAGCGAGGTTGGATTTCGCCATCACACTCCCCGCCACCTGAACCGTCGCCGTTCCGTCTTCGGTAGTAGCTCCAAAGAGCGTTCGTTTGTTCGCCGTCGTTCTCCATGCTTCGTTTGCTGCTCCACTGCCCCCAGTTTCTACGATGTAGGATGCGTCCGCTCCGATGGCAATATTCCCTGTACTGTCGCCCTTCACATAGCCTGTATAGTCTCCGTATATTGCATCGTAGAACGCCATCGTTTCTTGCCCCGCGCCGACCACTGTTAATTGAACCTCGGCAGTTGGAGAGTCTGGATACTGTCCCGTACCGTAGACCTGCAGTGCGCCACCGTTACCATACGTCGTCGTCGTTCCAAATCTGCCTGTAGTATTCGTTGATGCTTCTCCGGCCAGCGTCGCGATGACCGGTGCAAGGGAGACATCGTCGAGATAAAACCTCGCATCATACGAGGGTAAAAACATTAAATTACATGTCGTCGAGGTCGCAGTAAAATTTTCTGCGTATGTACCATTTGCACCTCTCGTCGTTAATGAAACGGGGGCTCCGCCACCGAATCTCGCAGTAACGGTGCCTGCAGTCCAATTGGATATGGAATATATCAATCTGTACATTTGTCCTGAAACGCATGGACCTGCAACGGCCTGTAGCAAGACATTGGTTCCGTCTGACTGCTTTCGAACGAGATTCGTGTTGTATGCCCATCCTGAGCTCACGTTCCAGTAGTTCGCATTTCCCGTGAAGGTTCCATTGGAGACTCTATCGGTTCCGACTGAAAATTGATACGTCAATCTTGAATCACCGGAAAGTACTCCTCCGGTGTTGAATTGGATTTGAGAGGTTGACCCCCCCGGTGTCGTTGTATTTGCATCCGTACTCCAGGAGAGCTGCCCCGCACTGTTCGTCTTCAGGACCTTGCCGGATGCCGAACCGTCGCCTCCCGGAAACGTGTACGTGACGCCGTTCAGCTTAATCGTGGAGCCGAATGCCGCCGCACCTTCGATGGCGAGTGTTCCGGAACCGGCGACATTTCCCGTCGCGCTGACAGCGCCGGTTACGGCGAGATCGTCATCGAATTGGAATTGTCCGAGCGTGCGATCGTACGTCAGGTTCTTGTCGAGTGCGTCGCCGAATTTCAGAGACACATTGGATGCTGCGTCCGCGTCATCGATCACCTGAAACGCCTCGGTATTCACAAGAAAATCGACCGATGCGGATGCGATCGAAGGCGGAAGACACATCGACAGGAGAGAAATCCCCATGATCAGGATCTGCCATCGCGCGAGGGCTTTGATCAGAGGCCGGCGAATAAAGCAGGATTGCGTCATTTATCGATCACTTGGAATGCCTCCGAGATGTTCGCGAGTGGGTTTGAGAAATGGTAAGCGATCATTCCTGCAGTGGCGGGAAGCACCACCAGGAGAATGGTCAAAATGAATACCAGGAAAATGAGCGACACTATCGGAGGAAGCGTGGGACGGTGCATTCGTTGCCTCAACCTGCAGAAGGGACAATGCGTTGCAGGAGCAGGTGAAAGGGGGGAAACCGGAGTACGCTCTACTTCTGGGCGCGTCGGAAGATCTGTGAGCGTCGTGAAGTTCTCCGGATCGAAGCGGCCGAGCCAGCGGTACAAGGTGCTTCTGGAAATGTTGAAGTGAGCGCACGTGGCGCTCGCGGAGCCGCACTCAGCAAAGTAGAGAAGCCACTGCAGCCGCTCGAGAATTTCCTGCGAAGATCCTTCCTCCATTGCTCGCTGAAGGAGAGAGATTACCTGGCCTTTGTTGATCGTGTTTGTGTGAATGGGACTGTGCGGAGGCTGTAGCGAGACAGTATCGCTATCTCAGTATTCTATATCAAATTGGCTGTGAGGAGAAGTCCTTTCCTAGCCACCTGTTTCGATACACCAATAGAGTTGGATTTTCATGGAATATGAGGAATAACCTTCACGCCATCAGAGTGACAGCGTGTCCAGTTCCTATGAAAGTATCCTCTTGGCGACATCGATATCCGACTTGATTTGTTCTTCGAGCATTCCACTCAACGGAAAGCTCTTGATGTCACGTATGCGGTTCATCACAGATACGTGGAGCTTCTGTGGCGGTGATGTGATGACTCTATCGATGACATATATTTCGCAGGAGAGCGTATCGGCAAAGACAGGCCTCGGACCGTAGTGCATGACGGCAGGGAGACATCCGGAATCTTCAAATTCAACGAAGCAGGCATAAATCCCATGTTTGAGATCAGACGGAATCTCATTCAGGCTGAGATTGAGTGTAGGGAAACCGAGGGTTCTGCCGCGCTTGGAGCCGGGAACGACCGAAGCGGTGAAACGCTGCTTATCCATGTGTGATGAGAGGAGTGAATCACGCGGAAACAGATGTCGGCGCCACGTCGCTCGCGAGCGACGTGGCGGTGGGAGTGGGATTCGAACCCACGAGACCCGTGAGGGTCTAACGGATTTCAAGTCCGTCGCCTTCAACCACTCGGCCATCCCACCAGAAGAATCATAATGTACCACCGGCCAGGAACCAATGACCAATTCTCAGACACTACCCAAGAAAAGTGCGTAGCTCGTCATTCCCTGGAAGCTTCTCCGGTGAAATCGTCCGCTTCCTCCACATGCCCCGAAGTGTTTCCAGGTACCCCTTGTCCGAGCGGAGGCGTTCGATGTACGGAAGCACACTATTGCGGAAACGGCTCTGCTTCACATTGTTCGGGAGAGCGTACAAAGCGGTGACGAACAAATCTTCGCCGCCCGACACTTCGTGCCGCAGCTCATCCAGAACGGCATGCATGATGGAATCAACGTCGAGACCCGCGAGGAATTTGAGGTCTTCCGCCGTCCCCGACGGAAAGTAGTGATTGACTCCGAGACGGCGCAATGAAGCCAAAAGTTGGAAGTCAGCTATGACGTCTGCGACCTGGGAGGCCAATCCTCCTTCGCTGTGGTGATCCTCCACGACGACGAGGTGAAGCGTTTCCAATGCTGCCTGCAGAATCGCGGACGCATCGAGTGGCCGGACACACGAGACGTTGAGGACACGCACCTGCATCTTCTCTTCAGCGAGGAGTCTGTCCGCAGCTTTGATGGCATCGTGAACGGAGATGCCCGTTGCGATGATCGTCGCACGATCGGAGATGTCACCTCTTCCGCGAAGGATGTCCGCCTTGCCGTCGAACACGTACTCTTTACCGTAGATCACATCACCCTTCGGTGTTTTCAGCTGCTCGTGTCCTGTTCGCGGGAAGAAGACGTAGGCACTCTCTGCACCGCCGGCGACCAACCGGAGTCCGCGTTCCGCGGCGGCCGCCGCCTGATTGGAGTCGGCTGGCATCCACACCTGTGTATGGTCGAAGGGAATATTGAAGTAATTTCGCTCCTGGTGCGTCTCGCCGTCCTCCCCGACGCTGAGGCCCGTATGCGTGCAGTCGTGCAGGACAGAGCAGGGAATGTGGCCGCTATTGATGTCGATGAGACGCGCGTTCGCCCTCGCCTCGTTGGTCCCGAATGCAGCGAAGGTGTAGGTGAGAGGAAGCATGCCGGCTTGTCGCAGGCCGGAGGCCATCATGTACATATTGGCCTCCGCCGCGCCACAGTTGATGACGCGATCCGGGAACTCTTTGGCAACGTCACTAAAACCGCCGGAACCCGCGACGTCTCCATGCAAAACGATGACGCGCTGGTCTGAAGCCATGATGCTCTTGATGTGCACGGCGCCGAAATCACTGCGCGCAGCGCCCTTCTCCGTCGTGATGTGGCGCTGTGGAAACGTCGGAGTCGGAAGAGGGGTCGCGGCGGGAGGAGCCCCCTCGTAGCGCTGCATGAGGCGCTTGCGGTGCTTCTCATACATCAACGTCAGTTCGTCGAGCGGCGGGAGCTTCGCGAGCTCCTTATCCGCCGCTTCCTGCTTCATCGGCGCGCCGTGGAATGCCGCAGAACTCTTGTTCGCCGCCTCCTCCATCGTCTGGACGCCATAGCCCATCGTCGTGTAGTAGCAGACGAAGATCGGACGTCCGTTCCCCACGAATGAATCGACGAGATCGAGCGCCGCCTCCACCATCATCGGGTCATTGCCGTTCTGCACCTCGATGACCTGCCATCCCATCGACTGGAAGATTGCGGCGAGGTCCGCGGCAGCCACCTTCGTCGGCACGGTCGAGAGCTGCACGTCATTGACGTCGGCGTGAACTACGAGACGGTCCGTCTTCAGTTTTGTGGCGAGTCGTGCCGCTTCCATGACCTGCCCTTCCTGTGCATCGCCATCGCCGATGAGGACGTCCGTCACACCCGTCTTCCCGAGCATCTTCCATCCCACGGCATGGCCGAGACCGTTTGAAAGACCTTTTCCGAGCGGTCCGAACCCAAAGGGGATATCGCCGATTCCGGCTTCCACATGCCCAGGAAGGCCATTCGGCGTCCGGAACGTATCGATGATTGTCTGCGGACTCGCGAGACGGGGATCGTTCTTCCCGCGACCGCCGAAGTACTGCAGACCGTATGCGAGGAGCGAGAGATGTCCGGCGCTCATACGCAGCGCCGCATCGTTGTGCGGATCGCGGCGTCGCAAAAGGGCGTAGCAGAACGTGAACGCGGAGAGGGGACCGCCGGGGTGGCCGGACTTGTGTTTCAGAGGAGCCTGAATGCAGAGATGCATTTGAATGTTGTGCGCGAGGTCGTACGCTTCCACTTCCTCCGGCAGGAGTTTCTTCGCATCATCAGGACCGATCCACACGCTCGCCACCTTCGTTTCCGAAGCGATGATGCGCTGGGCGGAGAGGGGAACGTCTTTCGAATCCTTCCCTACAATGTCCCCTGAATCTGGACGCGTGTGTGACATGGCTCAAGTGTATTGCGATTGGATGAAGAATCCAAGGTCACCAAGTCAGGAGGCTTGACCCTCGATGATGAGCATGGATTTTGTCCCCTGCCGGATCTCTTCTTTCACGCCTGTCCAATCATGCACGGCATTGAGCAGCACATCCTTCCTGTACACGAAGTTCTCACCTCTCTTCGTTCCCGGATCGTTGGTGATGTAGCGATCGCCCTTGAAACCTGTGATGACGAGCATGTGGTACCACGGGCCGTCGCCACTGAAGTACGGATTGCCGAGGTCGCGGCCTGCGGCAGGAATGATGAGGGGACGTCCTGCGCGTAATTCCCTCTCGATCGATTCCTCCGAAAGGTCAGTTGAAACTCGCGTGATCAAACCGAAGTGTTCGCGTGCGATCCGCGCGAGCTCTTCCGTCGTCACATCCTGGGGGAAACCATTGCTTTCCTCCCACGAGATGAGTTCCTGCAATTCTTCTTCAGCAAGTGCGCGTGTGAGAGGACTTCTCGTCCAGAAGTGCCGTACCATGATGAGTGCCATTTCCTCACAGGATTCTTCGTGCAACGCATCCCAGTTTGCGAACGGTGCCTGGGGAGAGAAGGGGACAGCAATGCGAAGGCTGTCGGGTTCTGATCGTGATGAAGAACTGGAGCGTTCCGAGATCGTTCCTGATCCGGCGGACGGTGCACCGATCACGACATCCACCTCTGGCGGTTTCAAGGCGGTGCGGCTGCATGCAAGAAGTGCGCAGCACAAAGCCAATGTTGGAATGAATCGGCGTATGCACACAGTGTGGGGGTACATCTGTTTGTGTACAACCCATTCTTTCGGGAAATCGCATGACTTGCAGAGGGGACACGCGATTGATGTCGGATTTCTCCATTGAGGAAATGTATGCAGAGCGGCATACTCAACGCACATTCTCCTCCTTTCATGAAACTCTTCCTCGATACAGCCAACGTCGCACACGTCGCAGAGATCGCCGCCTGGGGCGTGCTCGACGGCGTGACGACCAACCCCTCACTCGTTGCGAAGGAGGGAAAGAGCTTCAAGGAAACCGTCCTCGCCATGTGCCAGCTCGTCCCATGCGTGAGCGCCCAGGTGACGGCGACGGATGTCGAAGGCATGCAGACGCAGGCAGTGGAGTACAGCAAGTGGCACAAGCACGTCGTGGTGAAGGTCCCGATGACGACGGACGGTCTCAAGGTTCTTCGCTTCTGTAAGCGCAAAGGAATACGAACGAATTGCACGCTCGTCTTCTCCGTTTCGCAGGCTATTCTCGCAGCGAAAGCGGGTGCCTCCATCCTCAGTCCGTTCGTCGGGCGACTCGATGACATCGGGGAGGACGGGATGGTGCTCATCGAGAGGATTCTCAAGGCATGGGAGCACTATCACTTCGACACCGAGGTGCTCGTGGCATCCACGCGCAAACCGGAGCACATCGAGCGCGCGGCGATCCTCGGCGCACACATCTGCACGATTCCCTACGAGATTTTCAAGAAACTGCCGGTTCATTCATTGACGGATGCAGGTCTGAAGAGGTTCCTCGATGACTGGGAGAAGGCGAAGAAGTAGGTTTGTTGTTAGCAAAAGCGGTGTCACCCTGAGCGTCGTCGAAGGGTGACAACGCGTGTATGGTTCGACTACGCTCACCATGACACACTAGGTGTACAATGACGCCGTGCAACAGATTGGCGTCATCGGCCTCGGGACGATGGGGGCGAACATCGCTCGCAACGCAGCGAGGAACGGGGCGCAGGTTGCGGTCTTCAATCGCACAACGGAAAAGATGGAAACATTTCTGTCCTTGCACGGCAAGGAAGGGAGATTTATCAAATGCAAGACTCTCGAGGAGCTCAGTGCGGCACTGAAGCCTCCGCGTGTCGTTCTCCTCATGGTGAGCGCCGGGAGCGCGGTGGATCTGACCCTCGAAGAACTTCTTTCGCAATTGGAATACGGCGATATCGTCATCGACGGAGGGAACAGTCACTACCGTGACACGGAGCGACGCGAAGAGTTACTCGGAAAACGGGGAATCCGTTTCCTCGGGTTGGGAATCAGCGGCGGAGAGCAAGGTGCACTCGAGGGGCCGAGCATGATGGCTGGGGGCAGCCACGATGCGTTCAATATCGTGGAACCTCTCCTCCGGGATATGGCTGCGGAGGACGGAGAGGACGGGAAGTGCGTCGCCTTCATGGGCAAAGGCGGGGCAGGGCATTTCGTGAAGATGGTGCACAATGGCATCGAGTACGGCGTCATGCAGCTCATTGCAGAATCATACGACCTCTTGCGCGGTTTCGGTGCGAACAGTGCGGAAGTATCGCGGATCATAACGTCGTGGCTGCAGGGGGACTTACAGTCGTTCCTCATGGAGACCACAGCGAAGGTTCTCGCCAGGAAAGAAGATGAGTCGGGCTCATTCCTCGTCGATCTGATCAAGGATTCTGCCGGACAGAAGGGGACTGGTCGTTGGACGACGGAAGCAGCCATGTTGTACGGAACCGCCATCCCCACCATCACCGCTGCCGTCGATGCGCGTTTCCTTTCGCAGCTTCCCGAAGAGCGCATGCGCAGGAGCAAGACGTTTGAGGCCGCGACCGTACCGGACGGACTGGATGTTCGGGAAGCTCCGGAGCTCTTCCGCACAGCCCTCACTGCGGCGACGCTCCTCACATATTCCCAGGGATTTGAGCTCCTTTCGCGCGCGAGTCATGCAGAGTCATGGGGATTACCGCTCGTTTCCATCGCACGTATCTGGCGCGGAGGATGCATCATTCGCTCACCGTTGCTCAAGATCTTCCAACACGCGTACGGCGGAACATCGGAAGATATGAAACGTGAGCGACAGGCCATCATCAACCGACTCTCGGGAGAGAATCTGAAGGCCATCCGGAGAACCGTCGCATCCGCTGTGAGCAGAGGTATTCCCGTTCCATCCTTCTCAGCGACACTCGCATACTACGATTCCATCCGGGCTTCCCGTCTCCCGCAGAATCTCATTCAGGCGCAACGTGACGCCTTCGGAGCGCACACGTTTGAGCGAACGGACAAATCCGGCTCCTTCCACGTCAATTGGAACTAATACTCCACCTCCTATGATATTTTCCCCCCTTCCGGGTACTCCGATTGTCACACAGGGATTCGGTCAACACCCCGAGATCTACGGACAGTACGGATACCTCGGCCACAACGGATTTGATTTTGGCGTATCTGTCGGATCATCCGTTCACGCACCACACGATGGAATCGCGAGGGTCAAAAATGACGGAACGAGCGGCTATGGTTTATACATCATCATCGAAGGACCGACACGTCTCAGTCTCCTTGCACACTGCTCACAGATTCTTGTGGCGAACGGGAAGCAGATTTCTCAGGGTGATGTCGTGGCGAGGAGCGGGCAGAGCGGCAACTGCACCGGGCCGCACCTCCACTGGACGTTCAAGATCCTGAAGAACGGCGTTGTACAGAACAAGACCAATGGGTACGACGGCGCCATGGACGTTTCTGAACTTACCCGACTCTGGCTCCCGCAGGACCTACATCGAAACGCCACGTATACGGACGACGCGAAGCCCTATCTTTCGCTTGTGCTTGCGCCGAATCAAGTCCTGCATCAAACGGCATGACGATTGCTAGCTCGTGAGCTTGTTAACCTTTCTCGTTCTTGGACAAGGTTCATTGAACGAGCATCGCCGCCCCTCTCGTCGCAGCGTCACTCAGCTTCCCGATGGCCAGACGGGGCAGGGGAGTGCCGGGCAGAATCCATGCTGTCAGTTCCTCTTCGATGGCATGTAAGTACGTCTTCAGTGCACGTCCGGTCGACCCGCCGAAGACAATGACAGATGGATTGAGAATATGCGTGAGTGAGGCACAGAGCCACGCGGCTTCGCGGACGATCTCCGGATGGAGGAAGGCGCAGGCTTCTCCTTCCAGAAGGTCCTCAGGTTTCTTCGCCGCGGTACAACGCCGATGCATAGCGGATCCGGAAAGAAACTGCTCCACCTCACCGCGTGTATTCCCATCCTCCACGGGTGGATCACCGGGAAGGAGGAGCGCGTGACCGAATTCGCCTGCGAATCCTTCCGCGCCGTGGTAGAGCTTGCCGTCGATTACGATGCCACCACCGACGCCCGTACCCAGAGTGATACCAATGACAACGGGTTCTCCTGTTCCGGCTCCTTCCAGCGCTTCCCCCAGGGTAAAGCAATTCGAATCGTTATCGACGCTGACCTTCATCTTCAGTGCATGTTCAACATGCTCCTTCAGAGGAAAGTCATTACCGTTTGGAATATTCGGCAAACGTTTGATGACGCCCGCAGCCTGTGACACGAGTCCCGGAACACCGATGCCAATGCCCACGGTATCCGGTCGTCGCATCGCTTCGGCACGCGTCACGACGTCCTTGAGGATTGCCGGGAAACCACGTGCGGCATCCGTGGAGAACTTCTCCGATGTGATGAGCTTGAAACCGGGAATCTCATAGAGTCCGAGTGCGCTCTTCGTCCCCCCGATATCGACACCGATGACAGTGGATACGGCCATGGAACATACTCTACCACAGACGATGTTCGTGAGCTGTCACGGACGAACCGACAGGGCTACGATACATCCATGTCATCCGCCGTCAGGTCCCGCAACCTCTTCGATCCGACGTCAGACGCTCCCTTCAAGCTGAGCCGCAGCAAACTGGAACTCTTCCTCCGCTGTCCGCGGTGCTTCTACTTGGATCGGCGCCTCGGTATCGGACAGCCTCCCATGCCCGCGTTCACGCTCAACAGCGCCGTGGATGTGCTCCTGAAGAAGGAATTTGACCTCTTCCGGGCGAAAGGGGAGACGCATACGCTCATGCGTGAATTTGGCATCGATGCTGTTCCCTTCAGCCATCCTTCTCTCACAGACTGGCGCGATAATCGCAGAGGCGTGCAGGTGCAGAGTCCGGAGACGAGCTTTCTCGTCTTCGGTTCCGTGGATGATCTCTGGATCCATCCGTCCGGAAAGATTTCCGTGGTGGATTACAAGTCCACGAGCATCAATGGCGAGGTGACGCTGGAAGGGGAGTGGAAGGACGCCTACAAGCGACAGGTCGAGATCTACCAGTGGCTCCTGCGGGGCAACGGTCTCGCCGTCAGTGATACTGCGTACTTCGTCTACGTGAACGCGGACAAAAGCCGGGAGAGCTTCGATGCGAGACTGGAATTCTCCATGAAGATCCTCCCGTACGAAGGGGATGCGTCCTGGGTTTCCGATGCACTCATGGAAGCACACACATGTCTGGAACGGTCATCCCCTCCGATGTCTCACCCGGACTGTGAATGGTGTCTGTATACTGCCGCCGTTTCGCAGGCGGTGAAGACGTCGTAATGTATCGCATACAACCAGCGGTTGTCTCGTGAAGGTTGATCCCATAGCATGATGGCATTCCTTCCTTTCTCATGACACACTTCATCCTTTCTGCATTCATTGTACTGTCATTTCATTCGGGCGTTGCAATGTCCGCAGTGAGCGTACCAAGAACCGCACCTCCTGCGGGCTATGAGGATGAAGTGCTCATGGACATAGGTGTGTACCAGAACCCTTTTCCTGATACAGACATGGCCAGTCTCCAGGGCAGAGCGGCCGCCGAGCTCTACCGGCGCGCTGTCATTGGCGGGTTTCCCGACGGGGAGTTCAAAGGCGATCGTCCGGTGAACCGTGCGGAAGCTGCGAAATTCCTCCTTCTCTCCAGGTATGGCTCGGTCGATGATGCCGCCAATAGCGGACGCTTCAGCGACGTGCTCGACGGACAATGGTACGTCCGGTTCGTCGTCACAGCAGCCACAAAGGGCATCATCGACGGCTATCAGGACGGCTCGTTCCGTCCCGCAGCAACCGTCAATACGGTCGAATTCCTCAAGATGCTCTCACTGACATTCAATCTGCAGAAGGATCTGCCATACCCGTACGGTGATGTGGACGTGGAGGACTGGTTTGCCCCCTACGTTGGAGTGGCACAAACGTACCGTCTCTTTCCGGATCGGACGGATCTTCTCCAGCCAGATCGGCTTCTCACCCGGAAAGACGTGGCAATTGCGATCTACCAGTTCCTGCAAAATAGGAACAGCGACGCTCATTCCTCGTCTCTCACATCGCTCCCTTCCATCAGTTCATCCTCCCGTTCCTCTTCGTTCCATTCCTCGATTTCCGGATCTGCCGTTCCTTCATATTCCTCATCTCTCCCATCTTCTGCTTCCTCCGTATCCGACGGATTCACAGTCAATGAGAACCTGCCGGCTGTCGATGCGGGAAGCGATCACATCCGCGGAACGATCGGCAAAGCGGACGTGGGCATCGTGATCTATTCGGATTATGAATGCCCGTTCTGTGTGAGTATGAACGACAAAGCGAAGGAGTTGATGACGATGTACGGAGACACCCTCGTATGGGTGGCACGATCGTACCCGCTGAGTTTCCATCCGTACGCACAGGAGAAAGCTGAAGCAGCGGAATGCGTAGCCGCTCTCGCTGGGAACGGGGCGTTCTGGTCATTCTCCGACTACCTCTTCGCGGATACAGGACTGACATCCGAAGAGCTCGGTCCTCTCGTGACGCCCCTTGGCGTGGATCAAACGGCATTTGATGAGTGCCTCCAGAGCGGCACGTATGAGCAACGGGTACAGGACGTCCAGGGCGGCGGGACGGCTGCCGGGGTGCGGGGAACGCCCACGACATTCGTTGTGGATCTTGCGACCGGGAAGTCAAAGCTCATCTCTGGCTCGGTCCCTATAGAAGTCATACAGTCAGCCATCGATTCGTTGCTGGATTGACGCAATCTTCTCATCCCTTTTAGCACGTCAAAGCCAACCGCGGCGTAGCTCTGAAGAAGTGAAGCCAGATGGCGGAGAGAGGGGGATTCCCTTCGGCTCGTCGCTGCACTCCTCGCTCAGGGTAAACTTCTCATCCCTTTTCGAAAAATATGTCTAAGCCAATCAAGTCGTAGTTCTGAAGAAGTGAAGCCAGATGGCGGAGAGGGGGGGATTCGAACCCCCGATACGGGTTTAATCCCGTATACCACATTAGCAGTGTGGCGCTTTCGACCACTCAGCCACCTCTCCGCGCAAGGCGAAGTATAGGCATGTAATGGTGCATAGCCAAGGCAACCCATCTCCCTTTACACAGATGGAGACGGAGTGACGGGAGGCGGAGCAGGGGGATTTGGAGCAGGTGTCTGAATTGTTTCTGGCTCTGAAGGCGGGGGAGCCTTCACGAAAACGATCTCCGTCCCATTATCAGAGACGGCAAACTTTGCCCCTGGGTTTGTTGTCTGAAGAGCTGCAGTGATCTGTGTGATGTACTTCTGTTCCTCCTCAGCAAGAGGCTTCAGTGACTGAAGATTATTGCGTCGATACGCGATGGCTGAATTGAGGACAGAAAGTGCATTCAGCTTTTCACTGTTATTGTTGTCTCTGAGTACTTTGAGGAAAGCGTCATGAGCATTTCGAATTTCCTCCAATTTCTTCTCAGACAGTACCCATTCAATGTTGTTCGTGCCGTCGAACTTGAGACGCACGCCGTACCCCTTTGACTCGAATTGCTCGTTCATAAGCGTTTCAAACTGCGTCACGACGCCGCTTGCGTTGGTCTGCACCAATACATATTTCGGGAGTTCGATATTGATTTCCTGAATATAAGATCGGAGTTTCTGAACCATTTCCGGCGTACTGACACCCTGCTCCATGATATCCCTGAAACCGCTCATTGCAGCTGTGAAGCGGTTATGGATACTGAGAAATGTATTCCACTCTTTGAGGGCATTTCCCAAATTGTTGATTCTGTTGACGCCACCAGGGCGCAATTCGGATTCCTTCAGAAGGAAGTTCCTCTCCTTCGAGATGGCCGCAATTGCAGCTTCCACATTCTCCTTCGTCGGGTCTTCTTTCGCCAGAGCGATATGCTCGTCCGTCTTCGTCCAATCAATCTCCTTGGTTGATTGTTCACGGCTGCGACGTTCTGTCCTGTTCTCCTTTGCTGCAAGCACCGGCTGCTTGTTCAATCGTTGACTGACTTTTGTATAGGAAGGTCGCAGCGCGCGAATGTGCTCTCCGACCTTCGATGGATCCTCACGCTTCCAGAACTGCGCAAGAGCCTGGAGCTCGTCGAAGTCAATACGTGCTTCCTGAATCGTCGGAGCATACGGTACTGTCGTGGACATGATCTTTCCAACAAGACCACTCTGCTTCGAAAGCATGTTGTTTGTAAGCACCGTAATGGTTTTGTTGTCGTCAAGAAGTCGTTTGCCTACAGTATCAGGCTCCCGCCCGGGAACGAGTTCGTCAGGACTGAAGAAGCGAGTGAAGTACTCACGCTCTCCTTTGGATGTAAGGATGTAATTTTCGGTGCTTCGTATGGATCCTGAGGCTTCGTAGACACCTGATGCTGCAAACGTTTTCCATTGCAGGAGAAATGCAATACGCGACTTTTGCGTTTCACCAAAGTTATTCTGGAGGTAAGAAAGCTCACTGTTGAGCGTCAGCATGAGCAGCTCGCCTTCAGAGGTCACTTTTCTCGTGACCATGTCTTTATGAAGAGCTTTCTCCGAATCAGTCAGACCCTTCGCCCATGCATACGCTGCCTGAAATGCCGTACAACGCATAAGTGTTCTTGATTGGTATCCTGTCAACATCGCCTTCGACATCCGTGTATCGCGGTCCATCTCCTCCTCGAACTGTTGCATCACTTCCTTAAGCTTCACCTGAGCGAGAATATCGGCCTGTTGATTGGCGATGGTATCCATGAGTACATTTCCCTGTTCTCGAAACGCTGTGTATTGTTCGAACAACTTCTGCCGTCGAGCACCGTTCGGAAGCGCATCAAGGAGCTCCACCGCTTTCCTATTTGTATCCATGTACTTCTTGAGTGACTCCTTTGCCTGATTCCAGCGATCATTCACTCTCACCTCCTCGGGAATCTCGCGCGTTGAACCTGGTGGCAAGAGAGCGGACTCCGGCGTTCGATATTCCCATGTCGCTGCGCAAAGTCTCGCCTCGCCTTCAATGAACGAACAATGCTTCATGGAAGAAGAGAAGAAGATGCTTCGGAAAGTCGTTCTTCTGCTGACGTCGCATCGTGTTCCTGCTGCTTTCCTTCTTTCTCATTTCGCTCAGTCGTATTCACTTTCTGCGCCATGTCACGGTTGAGCGTCTCCAGATTTTGTACCGATTGCTCTCCCTCCTTGGCTGCATCAACAAACGCTTTGTTGGTCTCGTGAAGCTGCACGATCATTCGTTCTCTGCCGTCATCATCCAGAGCACTCCCGACGAGTCGAACGTGATCAATCTCGTCTATCGGAAGATGAGTGAACGACTGTAAAGCCTCCAGGAACTGTGCGATCGTCATAGGATGTTTGTTGGTACTATTATACCAAATTACTTCTATTTGATCAATACTTGAGCTTGGCTACGGAGAGCGCAGATCATGATTACTGACCTGTGAATTCCTTCACAGCCGTTTCCACCTGCTGCGCTACAGCTCCCGATGTGACAACATTGATTGATCCATTCTTTTGGAGCGTACGACCGAGAATGTCCAGCACCTTCTCGCTCACGATAACGCATCCCATACTGCGGTAACGATTCGAACTGCTGCTTCCAAGCATCACCGTAGAAGCCGCATGTCCATGGATGCCGTACGGCGTTCTCTCATTATTCCTGTTTAAGCGGAAGAAGCGACCAGAAGTTCCAAACGTATTTCGGTCATCTTTGAGATCCATCCCTGTGATCGTCCATGAACGCAGCGGCGTGGCTGCAAAGTACGTTCTCCCGATATATCGCACGGTCTTACGTTGTCCTGTCGCCACGGGAAACGACACGTACGTTCCGTTCGTATGAATCAGGAATCCAGTGTTCTGCTCCACATCAACGAGCATGCGATCATCAGCTTCTGGTACCCAATCAGCAAG
The DNA here is from genome assembly GCA_041666245.1 of Candidatus Peribacteraceae bacterium. GTDB lineage: Bacteria > Patescibacteriota > Gracilibacteria > Peribacterales > Peribacteraceae > CAIKAD01. The sequence continues at coordinate 311,171 of JBAYHG010000001.1, read as the reverse complement.
GGATGGCGCCAATGCCGCTGAGGCTTGGACAGGGCTTGCTAGAGCCAGAATCAACGCGATCCAGGGGAGGGGGTTGTGCGACAAAGTAAGACATTCTAGAGGTTTATTTGATTATGTCAATGGTGGCTAGTACAAGAGAATAATCGAGTATAAGAAATGTGTTCAATGTGATGGTATTCATGCATTCAGCGATTGCGAATGACCATCTCAACCGTACAATGCAACAGTGAGTCATATCCCTGTTCTCCGCGAGCGCGTCATCGAAATCCTGCGACCGAACGAGGGGGAGCATGTTCTCGATGTGACGTTGGGGCTTGGCGGACATGCGGAGGCATTTCTCCGTGCCGTAGGGGAAGGAGGACGATTGACCGGAATCGATGCCGATACAGGTAATATTGCATGCTCTCAGGAGCACCTGCTGGAGTGGAAGGAGCAATGCACCTTCATCCACGCAAACTTCCGCTCACTAGCGACTCTCGGATTGGGCACCTTCGATATCATCTTCGCAGATCTGGGCGTGAGCTCACCTCACCTCGACGATCCTACCCGCGGGTTTACATTCCGTTCGGATGCTCCGCTCGACTTGCGCTTTGATCAGAGCAGCGGAAGGTCTGCAGCGGATATTCTCTCAGACGCAACGGAAGACGACCTGAAACGAATGTTGAGAGAATATGGAGAGCTTCACAATGCGGGAAAGATTGCCTCGACCATCTATGCTGCAATTCGCCACGAGGGGATCAAGACGACATGGCAACTCAAGTCCGTCATTGAAAAAGCAGCGGGTTTTCGTGCTCCTTCTATCCTTCCACAGGTGTTTCAGGCGCTACGTATACGAGTGAATGATGAACTCGCTGCACTGGAGGCATTCTTGCACATCGCTCCATCACATCTGAATCCCGGGGGAAGATTGGGCATCATCAGCTACCACTCATTGGAAGACCGTCTCGTGAAGCAGACATTTCGCTCTCTCACGACACCGCTGAAAGATTCGATCACAGGAGCGATCGCACAGGACGCGCCCTATCAGCTCCTCACGCCAAAAGGCGTGAAACCTTCCGAGAATGAAATCGCGAGGAACCCGCGGGCACGCAGTGCAATATTTCGCGCCATTGCAGGGAAAAGACAGACGATCTGAAATGAGAACAAGATCCGTGTTACACTCCAGGAAATGTCACCCTCCGAGAAGGAACAGACTCACCGGCAAACTCTCGGTGCACTCGTGGCGCAGAGCACAGTGCTTCTCATGACATGCATCGGCACGCTCATCATGCTGCTCGCGCTCCTCATCCTCTTTCACGAAAATGCGACTGCAACGAAAGGGTACCAACTCCGCGGACTGCAGAAGGAGCGTTCGATGCTGCTCCTGGAGCAGGAAGTACTGAATATGCAGATCGCGGAATCTCAATCACTCCAGCATCTGCAGAATGATCCGCAGGTTACGAACATGCTCCTTCCCAAACGCCCGACCTACGTGCATGAAGGAGGCTCGGGAGCATCATTGTAGTTGCCGAGCGTCCATCGTTTCACTCAATCAACGCGGCGAACCTGTATGGTATTCACCGATTGTTTGTTTGCGAGAGTATCCGAGACAAGGACGATACGATCTCCCCGATGCAACACTCCTAGTCGCATTCCCTCATTCTTCGCCGTGCTCACGCTCTCTTCGGGATCTGTACTGAAAGCCGAGAAAATGGGAACGACACCATACATGAGCTGAAGTGAGCGTTGTGTCTCAGCGCTATCCGTGAACGCTATGATAGGAACTGTGGGGCGGAAACGGGCAATTTCACGGGCTGTCTGGCCGCTTCTCGTCATCACAAAGAGCGCACTCGCATTTGTCGTTTGTGCGAGTGTCACGGCTGCGTGAGCACGCGCTTCGCGTTCGTTCTTGGACGGAAATTCATCCTTCAGTGGCGTCGACAGGAGGTGTTCCTCGGTGGCGAGCAGCACGTGATCCATCGCAATAACGGCGTCAAAAGGGAATTTACCTCCTGCTGTTTCCCCGGAGAGCATCGTGGCATCGGCTCGAGTCGTTGCTGCATGCGCGATGTCCGTCACTTCCGCCCGTGTCGGGATCGGTTCTGTAATCATGCTCTCAAGCATCTGTGTGGCGACGATCACAGGTTTCCCTGACTGTCTGCAGAGAGCGACAATGTCGTCCTGGATTGCGGGTACTGTTTCAAATGGCACTTCCACTCCCAGATCTCCGCGGGCAATCATGATTCCGTCCGAGGCTGCGACGATCTCACGAATATTGCGAACGGCCTGACGCGCTTCAATCTTTGATATCAATTGGATGTGCGCTCCCTGTTGTTCCAAATACTTCCGAACTTCGTCCACGTCGGAGGCCGTACGAACGAAAGAAAGCGCGAGAAAATCAACTCCTTCCTTCGCAGCAAGCGCAATGTCTTCCCAATCCTTGGGCGTAATGGAAGGATCCGAAAGATTTCCTCCCGGCAAATTCACATGACGTCTCGATCCAATGGTCCCGTCCTGCCGCGCACGTGCGACGACGGTTCCGTCGGAAGAACGTTCAGAGACGATATCGAAGCTAAGCAAACCGTTATCGATGAGGATTTCTTTCGCCTCACGAACATCCGCATAAAAGTTCTCATGATTCACCATCACGATCGTCCGCTTTTCACGCGGGAGGGGACGATGACTGAAGACGACTTCCTCACCGGCTTTGATGACGAGCGGAACCTTGACGTCAGCGGTACGAACTTCCGCACCTTTCGTGTCGAGAAGGATGCCAATGCACATGGGCGGATTCGCTGACTGCCTCAGGTCTTCATTGATCTTCTTGAGCAAACGAATCGTCTCGAGATGCTGTTCCTCGGAACCGTGCGAAAGATTGACCCGAGCGATATTCATCCCGCACGTGATGAGTTTTCGGATGTCTCCTTCCGTCTTCGACGCCGGCCCCAGCGTGCAAATGATTTTTGTGAATCGCATGAGGTACATTATCTCATGCGAGCGCCAAAGTCGCAATGAAATCCTGTCGTGCTATTTCCGAGAACGAGCGTCTGCAGCCAGCTTCTGGGCGTTTTCCTGTACCTCCTTCGAGAGGGTCTGGAGCGTCGATGAAAGGCCTGTGGCGGTGCTCGCGATGCCCCATGCATCCTTGGACAATTTCTCAGCATCGCCGTAACGCAATTCAAGCATGGCACGATAGGCACGAACGAGCGCACGGTAGGCTTCCGCGATCTTCACAACGCCGGAAACGAGTGGCTCCTTGGGGGCGGCATCATGTGCACCGCGAGCCGTGAGCAACGAACGCGCCGAGGCGTACTCTGCATCCTTCAGCTGATTGGCATTCAATGCCTTCGTGAGGCGAAGAATGTCTTCTTCTGTGAAAGAGAGAAGTGCCTGCACACGCTTGCCGTCTTTGTACATAAGGAATCGGTCCAGGAGAAGCGCCGTATCACCGCGCGTCAGATCACGTCCCGGACTGATGAGACCGCTTTTCGGGATGGATGTAGCGGACGTTGCAAACGCGAGTCGGACGAATGGGAAGTACCACACATCAGGATTCGAAACGTCGGAAGAGAGAGGAAGCTTGATTTCACCGTACATGCTGAGGTCGTATCCATGCGCAAGAAACATCATCTTGAGGAATTCCGCCTTCGATACGGCTTTCCCGGGTCGAAAGTACTGTGCCTTCCCCGGTCCATCCACGATGTGCAAGACGGACGCCGCTGTCGTCACGTACGGTGCGAACCAGGCATCCGCTGGAACATCGTCAAATCCATCCGTGGGTGGCTTCGCGAGATCGGTCTCCGTCAGCCCGATGGAGAGAACGATCATTTTCACCGCTTCTGCGCGCGTCACCTTTTGATCCGGGCGAAAGCTCCCGTCTGGGAAGCCGCTCAGAATCTCTCTTTCTTGTAAATCGAGCGCCGCCTGCATGAGTTCATCGGATCCCGAAAGATCACTGAATGCAGACGCAACGACGGGATTGAGGAGAAATGAGAGTGCTGTCAGAAATGACAGCGATGCTTTCCATGAAAGGAGTCGTGGATGGGAGAACTTCATAGGCGCCGGGCAGTATAGAGCGGAGTGCCCGCAGGTACAGAGATTGTTCAGAATATCTGCTTGATCATGATTCACACGGACAATCGAACAAAGCACTGAGGCTGCATTCATGATAAAATGGAATCTGTGCCCCGGTAGCTCAGAGGAAGAGCGGGAGCCTTCTAAGCTCTAGGTCGCAGGTTCGATTCCTGCCCGGGGTACCACGAAGTATGCGCTACGCGCAACTTCATGGCAGGCCACGAAATATTCGAAACAATCGCTACGCATACTTCGTGTCCTGTAGTTGCACGCAGCGAAGCGAAGTGCATACTACGGGACTATGTTCACAGTCTACGTCCTTCGAAGTGCACACAATGGACAACTCTATGTTGCTACACGACAGATCTGAAGCAACGTATCGAAACTCACAACAAAGGCAGCGTTACTTCCACGAAATCAAAGCGCCCGTGGAACCTGATTCTTTCCGAAGCGTACCTTTCACAAGAAGACGCATTGCGCAGGGAAAAATACTTCAAAACAACGCAAGGAAAGAACGCACTGAAGCACATGTTGAGGGAAACCTTAAAACTGCCATTCACATATGAACATTGAATATTTTGAATTCATGCTCTTGGAAAACGAAAACCAGTGTAAAGAATCGATGAACTCTGATTACCGTCATCAGGAGGAAGGTCGAATGGCTTTGACGTGTCGAACGATATACAATCGGATGGCTATGGACACTTCTTCTCAAACAACGAACTCTCCTGGAACACAACCGCAGATTCCTGCACCCGATGCAAACCAGGATGTGGAGAAGAATAAGGATCTCGCCGCGTTCAGCTACGTCTACGTCATGTCCGTGGTGTTGTTTTTCCTGAAAGGGTCAGAATCGCCGTTCATTCGCTATCACAGCAGACAGGCAATGATCCTCTTCGTGCTGGCAATCATCGTCTGGTACGTGCCGATCCTTGGTTCATTCCTGGAACTCGTCTTGCTCGGAGCGATGGTCTACGGGTTCTTCAATGCGGCACAGGGTCTCCGGAAGGACGTGTGGCTCATCGGACCGCTCTCGCGCGGGGAGATGAGTCTGCGGCAAGCATGGAAACAGCTCGTCGAAGCCTGTGTACGGATGCTCCATGCATTCCGTTCGGGCATGTCCAATGAGAAGAAGAAAACCGCAGATCCCTTGGCGAACGTCACATCTCCCTCTACCATCCCAACCGATGCCAAGATTTAAGAGAATCATGCTCAAGCTCTCGGGAGAAGTCTTCGCGGGAAAGAGGGAATTCGGCATACACAAGCCCACGCTCGATGATATTGCCAAACAAATTCACGAGGTGGCGAAGCTGGGCATTGAAGTCGTCATCGTTGTTGGAGGCGGAAACATCTGGCGCTACCGCGATACCAAGGAGACGGCAATCGAACGCACCGCGAGCGACGCAATGGGTATGCTCGCGACGATCATGAATTCCGTGGCGCTGCAGTCCGCGCTGGAAGCGATCGGCTCTGAAACGCGCGTTCTCTCCTCCATCGATGTCCCGCAGATGGCGGAGCCCTTCATTCGCCGTCGCGCTCTCCGCCACCTCGAGAAGGGGAGAGTCGTCATCTGTGCCGGCGGCACGGGCAATCCCTACTTCACGACCGACAGTGCCGCCGCGCTTCGCGCGCTTGAGCTCTCGTGCGACGTCCTCCTGAAGGGTACGAACGTTGACGGCGTCTATGACAAAGATCCGCGGCGATTCCGTTCCGCGAAGAAGTACGCTGAGATTACGTTCCAGGAAGCCATCGAGAAGCACCTCGGTGTCATGGATCAGGCCGCCTTCAGCCTCTGTGAAGAGAAGGAGCTTCCCATCGTCGTGTTCAACTTCGGTAAGCGCGGCAGCTTGCTCGCTGTGGCGCGGGGTGAGAAGATCGGCACGGTCGTACACGCATAATTTCCCCCTCTTAATTATGGCAGATGCACGTATCGCGGCATTCCAGATTGAAGTGGAGAAAGCTCTCTCGCACCTCAAGACGGAATTTTCCGGTCTCCAGACAGGCCGTGCCAATGCGGCGCTCGTGGAACGTGTGCAGGTGGAAGCGTACGGCGTGAAACAGGAACTGCGCGCGATAGCGGGAATATCCGTGCAGGACGGACGTACCATCGTGATTCAGCCCTGGGATCGTTCCGTCCTTCAGGCCATCGAGAAAGGGCTTTCACAGGTAGATTTGGGTACATCTCCCACAAATGACGGCATCGTCATTCGCATTACACTGCCACCGATGACGGAGGAGAGGCGAACCCACTTGAAGAAAATGGTGACACAGCTTTCGGAAGACGCACGCATCCAGATCAGGAAGAAGCGCCAGGAACTTCACGATTCATTCAAGCAGGAGAAAGACGAGGACGTGAAGGAGACGCTGCAGAAGGAATTGCAGAAGGCGGTGGATGACGCCAATACGAAGATCGGGGAATCTGCGAAGAAGAAGGAGGATGAAGTGATGAAGATTTGATGCGTATTGCGTAGGAGGTATGACGTATTTCGTATCCACACATACGTTATACGTGATACGAAATACGAGATACGTTCCCGATGATTTGCTACACTTCCTCCATGAGCAAGCCCACGATCGCCGTCGTCTCATTCCCTGGCAATAACTGTGAGTTTGAATCGCTCCGGGCCATCGCACGAAGCGGCATGACACCGATGTTCTTCCGTTGGAACGAGGACAGAGCGAAATTGAAGGATGTCGACGGGTACTTCCTCGTCGGCGGGTTCAGCTACGAGGACCGCGGTAGATCGGGGATGGTTGCGGCGCGGGATCCGCTGATGGAATTCATCGGACAGGAAGCAGAAGCCGGCAAAGTCGTCATCGGCAACTGCAACGGAGCGCAGATCCTCGTCGAGAGCGGATTGATTCCACTGGATCATGAACTGCAGATGAGTCTTGCCAGAAACGTGATCCACACGAAAGAAGGATTCGAGTCTCCCGGCTTCATGAGTGAGTGGGTTTGGATCAAGCCCGGATGCGGGAAGGATCGTTGTGCAACATCGGATTGGGGGGAAACAGCTCGTGGTGAGCGTAGTCGAACCATGCACCTACCTATCGCGCACGGCGAAGGACGTTTCATCACGGAAGATGCGGATGTCATCGCGCAATTGAAGAAGGATCGTCAGCTCGCTTTTCAGTACTGCGACGCTGCAGGGAATGTCTCGGAGGATCCCGCCATGACACCGAATGGATCCATGTTCGCGCTTGCAGGCGTCTGTAACCCCGCTGGGAACGTGATTGCGCTCATGCCGCACCCCGAGCGCACGAACAACGGCAAGCCGTACTTCGACTCCATGCGCGTATGGATTGAGACGAAGGGGCGCACCGCGAGAGCAGCATCCAAAACAACACCAGCGGGGAAAGCCGAACCGCTGAACGTTCGCAGTGCTCAAGGCATCGAAATCTTCATCGACACGATTATCGTCAATAACGAGGAACGAACGGTGGAGCAGACGGCGAAGAAGTTCGCGCCTGCCCTCAAGCTGAAGCAATGGAAATACCTGATGACCAAAGATCGGGAACCGACGGAGATCCTCTCGGACCTTTCCGTATTCAATGCAAACAAGGAACGTGCGTACGTGCGTCGCGGGACGAAGCTCTACCGGTGGGATGCGACGACGAAGTGCGAAGATCCTCTCACTGATGCGAAGAAGCGAGAGATCTTCTCCGGAGTTTCGATTTTGCGGCGTGACCTTCCGGATACGGGCTCCGATTCACTCGGTCGGGGAGGGGAATCAGGAATCTGCTACACGGTGACCGGCGTCAGTGAGGCGGGACTCCGTACGCAGCGACTCCTGGAAGTCTTCGGCAATCCGCACGCGAGCACACTGGAGAAGATGAGTTAATCTATCAGTATCATCTCGTATTCGATCTGACCGAATGACCAGTTTTTGTCGATGAATCTGCGCGTCTTCCTGAAGCCTGCAGACTCATAGTTCTTCTGTGCCGGAATGGAAAACGCATGATCCCCGGTGGAAACGCGTGCCTTCCGGATTCCCATCGCTCTCATACGATTGAGGATCTCAAGAAGTTGAGCTTTTCCGAATTTCTTTCCTTGAACGGACGGAAGGACGACATTGTGCCCGACAAGGCCATACGCGGGTCTCTTGCGAGGATCATAGGATCCAAGTCCGATGGGAATGCCGTCAAGAACAGTAATGAACGTGCATCGTGCGACGTGGATGTTGGAAAACACTTCCTGATCAAAATCCTCAAATGTCTTCACGAGCTTCTTCCATTCCTTCTCCGAAAGTGTCGGTTTGACGCCTGCATACCCTTCTTTGAGCAGCCGCGCGATGATGCCGGATTCGAAGTCCGCAGGAGGCGAAAAGATGAGCACACCTGTATTCTACCCCCGCACATGGCTCGAAAGATCCGTCTCCTGGCTCACAACGTCCGCTCGCTCTGGAACGTCGGCTCGTTCTTCCGCACCTGCGACGCCTTCGCCGTGGAGAAGATCTACCTCACTGGCTACACCGGCACGCCGCCGCGCAAGGAGATCACGAAGACGGCCATCGGAGCGGAGGAGTATGTCCCGTGGGAGAGTGCCCGGGACCCGTTTCCGTTCCTCAAGGCGATGAAGAAGGAAGGATATTCTCTCGTCGCGCTCGAACTGACACCGGATGCGATCGATCTCAATGACTTCGAACCACCGGACAAAGTTTGCCTCATCGTCGGGCATGAACTCACAGGAGTTCCGGAGGAGATTCTTTCCATCTGCGATGAGGTCGTGAAGATTCCGATGCTTGGAAAGAAAGAGTCGCTGAATGTTGCCGTGGCTGCGGGCATAGCTCTTCATCAGTTGAGGTCTCTGTTGTAGACATGAAGGAAACAGACGAAGCCGAGGAATCCGGCGATTCCGAGGATATTGAAACCAGAATCGTCGGTTTCGTCGGCATCTTCGGGCTCTTCGGAATCCTCCCGTCACATCGTCTCAACGGGGTCCACATCCACACTCACATTCTTGAGATCCAGGTACTGCAGGAGCGACCGCGGATTCGATCCGCGCAAGAGAACATGCCATTCCTTGCCTCCTCCTGAATACGTCGGTGCAAGGTACGCTTTGGTCGTGCTCTTCTCTGCATTGATGGAGCGCAGGGCCTGGTCATGCACGCGCTTCGCGCGCTTCATTGCGTCCTCTCTACGGAAAAGCAGACGAATCATCCGCGTGAATGGCGGGTAGCCGGCATGCGCACGGAGCTTCAGCTCATTATCCAGGAACTTTTCCGTTTCATGACTCGCAGCCGCGAGAACCTCAGGAGCTTCAGGACGGAAGGTCTGAATGATGACTTCCCCCGGCTCGCCGCGCCCGCTCCTGCCGACGAGCTGCGTGAGGAGCTGGAAGACCCGCTCCCCGGCACGGAAATGCGGCAGCGACAAACCAAGATCGGCAAGAAGAACTGCAGCCAATGTAACTCCGGGTAGATCGATGCCTTTCGCCACCGATTGCGTCCCGAGCAGGATGTCCGCCTCGCGCATCTGCATCTTCTTCAGAATCGTTCGCAGCTGCAGAGGCTCTTTGAGCGTATCGGAGTCGGCGCGGAGAATGCGCGACTTTGGGAAGCGCTCCTTGAGAAGGTATTCGATCTTCTGCGTCCCTGCCCCGACGGGGTGTAGCTCCGTGCTCCCGCAGTGCGGGCAGCGCGCGGGAATCTGCGCGGTCGCGCCCGACGTATGGTCGACGAGGTACGACTCCCCCCGCGGACTACTGTGCACCGTGAACGGCAGTTGAGATTCCGGACTCGTGACACGGCGCCGACAGGTAAAGCACAGCAGTGCGCTCGCGAGTCCCCGACGGTTCAGGAAGAGAACGCATTGCTCCTTCCTCTTCAGCCGGTCGTCAATCGCTGCGAGGAGGGGAGGGGAGAAGGGATAGAGCTTCCCGAAGCGCACGGACGCCAGATCGACGACCGCAACACGCGGAAAAGAACGTTCCTGGTAGCGATGTGAAAGTCTCACGAGCTGCAGTGAGCCATTCTTCGCACGTGACCAGGACTCGAGCGAGGGCGTCGCGCTCCCCAGCACGAGTTTGGCCCCGGCATTCCGGCAAAGCGTCTCGGCCGTCTCCCGCACGTGGTAGCGCGGCGACTGTTCGTTCTTGTACGTCCACTCGTGCTCTTCATCGACGATGAGGAGGCCGAGGCGGCGCAGCGGCGCGAAGAGAGCGCTCCTGGAGCCGATGACCAGCGACACGTCCCCTCGCGCGATCCTGCGCCACTCATCCCTGCGCGCCTTCGTCGTGAGTTTGCTGTGCAGGACGGAGATGCGTGAACGATCGAGCAGGAGCGTGAACCGGTCGATGGATTGCTCCGTGAGGAGGATCTCCGGCACGAGGAGGAGCGCCTGCTTCCCCGCACGAACGGCATCCGCGATGAGCTGCGCATACACTTCCGTCTTGCCACTGCCTGTGACGCCGAACAGCAGCGTTGATCGTTGATCGGATTGAATGAAACGGAGGGCTTCCTCCTGCGCAGACGACAGGATCGGAAGAGACAAGATTCCCGTGAGAGCCTCAGCCGGCTGAACGTCTTCACGACGTCGTTCCTCGGCGATGATGCCTGCCAGAAGCAAGCGCTTCAGAACCTGTTTCGAGGCCCCGGTCTCGCGCATCACCTCACGTTCATCCGTCCATTCACGTCCGCGGAGGAAGTCGATGACCGCTATCTGCTTCTTTCCGCGAAGAGCATCGTCACTCTTTCCAGAAAGTGTGTACCCAATGAATTCCCTTGGAGGCAAGAGTGACCATGGAGGCGGGGGAAGCCACACCGAGAGCGCCTGACGCAAGCTCGTCGCATAGTAGGAAGCCATCCAGCGCGCTGTCTTCAGCTGCGCATCCGTGAGCAATGGCTCATCACCCAGAATGTCCTTCACCTTCTTCATCGCCTTCACCTCGGCATCACGCTCCCGCATCACCTCCACGACGATGCCCTCCACGATACCGCTTCGGAGCGGGACTCTCACAGGCATGCCTCGTTTGAGCGACTCAGATGTTTCGTAGGTTAGTCCGTTGCCGATCCCCTCGGAGCGCGAAGATGTGACGACGGTGCAGTACATGTGAGGCATTGTGCGTGAAGTGGCAAAGGAAGTGTACCTGAGAGTCCGTAACCTCTTCTCCTTTTGCCCGTCCGGTGTCATAGTGTCCCTGTCCTATCGGGACGTAGCTCAGTTGGCTAGAGCGCCTGCTTTGGGAGCAGGAGGTCGCGAGTTCAAGTCCCGCCGTCCCGACCATTCGACTCGGCGCTGTGCGCCTCGCTCATGGTAAACCATTCAGCCTTCTCTCTTCGAGAGGGCAATATTTGCTGAGAGAACAGCCGAGCGAATGACCCTGAGCGAATGAGCTCAGCGAGTGAGTCGAAGGGCCATTCGTTGTATACTGGCTCACTATGTCCTGGTTTGTCTACATTGCGGAGGCGAGAACTCAGAGGTTCTACGTGGGAATCACAACAAATCCAACGAAGAGAATCAATGAACACAATTCAGGAGAAGGATCCCGCTTTGCCATCAATCAAGGGCCATTTCGTTTGTTATATGTTTCGCCTCCATTTAGCGACAAATCTTCAGCTCGACTACGGGAAGCACAGATCAAGAAGTGGAACAGAGAAAAGAAGAAGAAACTGATCAGAGGAGAGTGGAAATAGTCACGGCATCTCCACCAGCCTTCTTGACAAGAATCCAGTCAGCAGTACAGTGCCCGCCAATCATTTCCTTCCTACCATGCCGGATTCAATTCGTGCCCGATTCAATCCTGAACTTCCACACTCTGTTGTACTGCTTGGAATACAGAGAGTTGAAAAGCAAACAGGGCTGACAGGTATTAGCGGCAGAGACGGAGTTTCGTTTCATGCACAAGGGGACCTGACTGCAGATGGCATATTGGCAGTGAGAAGAGCCATGAAGCAAACAGGTGCTTTCGCCGACTAGTATGATGGGAGCGCTCCGTTGAGAGTTCTTCGACTCGAACCTTTTACTGTGAAGAGGAATGTAAACATGTGAAGAGTTTTCATCATCCCTTTGATTTGAGCATCTGGATGGGAAGATGTGAATGACGAGTCAGTTTGCCATGCATGGTACTCAACATTGCTCACTCAATCCTTACACTTCGTACATCTACCTCATTCCCCAACTTCATTCCATGAGTAGCTCCAACACCCTTCATGCCTGGGATACAGGTGGCGACACGCTCACCGCTTACAAACCCGGTGAAGTGCCGTCGTACTACACGGCGGCAGTGACACGAGCGATCCCACCCATTCATGATCGCATTGATGAAGCATTGAAGAGTGCAACTTCTGAACAGCAAACGAAGGAGCTTTGAAGAGAATCGAGACCCCCTCTGTTGAAATGATTGAGGGGGTTTTCATTTGTCCGTACACTCTACCCATGAAGTCCTACCGCTACTTCGATGTGATCATAGCCGCATTCGTCGCGGTACTCCTCATCAGCAACATCGCCTCCTCCGCAAAGATCGTGGACTGGGGCGTCTCACTCTTCGGCCTGCGCCTCAGCTTCGATGCCGGGACGCTGCTCTTTCCCCTGAGCTACATCTTCGGCGACATCCTCACGGAGGTCTATGGCTACACACGTTCCCGGAGCGTCATCTGGACCGGCTTCGGCGCATCGGCCCTCCTTAGCCTCTGCCTTCTCGCGATCTCACACATGCCCGGGGAGGCACAGTGGCAACAGTATGCCGGGGATGAGAAGTTTCAGGCGATCCTCGGAGGTGTTGCGAACGGGGGCATCATCGTTGCAAGTCTCTGCGCGTACTTCGCCGGAGAATTCAGCAACTCCTACGTACTGGCAAAGATGAAGGTATGGATGGAGGGGAGGCAGCTCTGGATGCGTACCATCGGATCCACACTCGTGGGGGAAGGGATCGATACGACCATATTTATTGCCATCGCAACGTTCTTCGGCGTCTTCCCCTGGTCACTCTTCTGGAGCCTCGTGGTGACGAACTACGTTTTCAAAGTAAGCATTGAGGTCGTCTTCACGCCCCTCACGTACCGCATCGTTGGATTCCTCAAGCGCACGGAACAGGAGGATGTGTACGATCGTGATACGAACTTCAACCCGTTTACTCTTCTCAGTCGGAGGCGATCGGAAAGAGTCTGAAATTCTCCGCAGACTATCGCCATCTTGAAAGGAACGCTGTATTCTTTCATGGCATGGAAATCAGAAATTTCTGCATCATCGCCCATATTGACCACGGGAAATCCACCCTGTCCGATCGCATGATCGAGCAGACAGGCACGGTGCAGAAACGCGAGATGAAAGAGCAACTGCTGGACATGATGGATCTGGAACGCGAACGGGGCATCACGATCAAGCTTCAACCGGTTCGCATGCAGTACAAGGGAATGGAGCTGAACCTCATCGATACGCCCGGACATACGGATTTCCGCTACGAAGTGAGCCGTTCACTCGCCGCCTGCGAGGGCGCCATCCTCCTCGTGGACGCGACGCAGGGCATCCAGGCACAGACGCTCGCAGTCCTCTACATGGCGATGGAGCACAGCCTCGTCATCATCCCCGTCTTGAACAAACTCGATCTCCCCGCCGCAGACCCGGAGCGGGTGAGCGAGGAGGTGCGGAGACTTCTCGGCTGTAAGAAGGAAGATATTCTCCGAATATCCGCGAAAGAAGGAAAGGGCGTCGGAGACGTACTGGACGCAGTGATAGCGAGAATTCCCCAGCCGAGGAAGTATCCGGCTGCATCCGGAGGCCGTGAATCAAGGGCGCTAATTTTCGATGCCATCATGGATACCTACCGGGGCGCAGTAGCGTACGTTCGCGTCATCGAGGGCTCGTTCCAAAAAGGACAGAGAATGCACTTTCTCCAAACGAAGACCCCGTTCGAAGTGCTGGATGTCGGACACTTCGCGCCGAAGTACGTCTCGGATGACACGCTTTCCGAAGGGCAGATCGGGTACATCGTGTCCGGACTGAAGGATGTCGGTCAGGTGCGGGTGGGTGACACTGTTTCGTCCGCGGCCGATCTGGAACCGCTTCCGGGATACAAGCAGGTGCAACCAATGGTCTTCGCCGGACTCTACCCGACGGAAGCTGACGAGTACCCGCAACTGCGTGAGGCACTGGAGAAGCTGTCCCTCAATGACGCAGCGCTTTCGATCGAACCGGAACGTAATTCCGCCCTCGGAAACGGCTTTCGCTGCGGCTTCCTCGGTCTCCTCCACCTCGACATCGTGCAGGAGCGCCTCGAGAGGGAGCACAATTGCAGCCTCATCGTCACGGCGCCGAGCGTGCTCTACGAGGTGAAGCTTTCGGTGAAGCACGCGGCTGCCTACGTTCGCTCCAGCATGCTCAAGGAAGACGAGCCGAACGTGGCGAGGATCAGTAACCCTGCCGATTTTCCGGATCCGGCGCACATCGAGGAGATCCGCGAGCCGTGGGTGAAACTGGAGATCGTCTGCCGTAAACAGGACGTAGGACCGGCCCTGACGCTGGTTCAGGAGCGCCGCGGCATCTACCTCTCGCTCGAGTACCTCGACGCCGACCGCGCACTCCTGAAGTTCGAGGTACCGCTCCAGAGCATCGTGCTCGATTTCTTTGACCGCCTGAAGTCCTCAACAGCGGGCTACGCCTCCATGAGCTACGAGCACCTCGGCTACAGGGCAGGAGACCTCGTGAAGCTCTCGATCCTCCTCCTCGGCGATCCTGCAGACGCGCTCTCTACCATCGTTCACCGAAGCGAAGCACACGCCGTCGGTAACATCATTTGTAAGCAGCTCAAGGACGTGATCCCGAAGCAGCAATTTCCGATTCCCATCCAGGCGGCCATCAGCGGAAAGATCGTCGCGCGGGAGACGGTATCGGCGTACCGAAAGGACGTGACGGGCTACCTCTACGGAGGAGACGTATCGCGCAAGAAGAAGCTCCTCGAAAAGCAGAAGAAGGGCAAGAAGAGAATGAAGAAGATGGGAAAAGTGACGTTGTCGCAAGAAGCCTTCCTCGCCGTCCTCAAGCGATAGTTGAAGGATGACGCTTCAGTGAGGAGTGGAAGAAAGCTTTGCCATAGCTGATGCAAATTCCTCGTCACTTGCCTCCTTTCCTTGTAAACAGGCATCAGTGCTGCCTTTCCAAAGAGGTAACCCCCGCATCGTCTTTCGTACGAGCCGTTCAGCGAGCGCACGGTCGCCTGATTGCGTCGCAGTCAAAAAGAATGCAACGCCTCCATCGAATATTTCATCACAGCTCTTCACCCCTCCTCCTGGACGTGAACAGTGTATGCAAACGGGGCCATCCTTCGTTTCATTGCCCCTGTCTTCTGAATGAATGAGTGGCATGCTGCAGGAAATACATGTATCCATAGACATTGGGGAAAGTGTGATGACAGTATCCGAGCTGGTGCAACGATTCAATCATTCCTAGAATCTGTCAGTGGATATGTGTTTTCCTCTCCATTCGGCCTTCCTCGCCCTCCCGCTGGAAGGAAAGTCGAAGTGGCTCTTCCAGGTTCTGCAGGAGCAACTGAAACCCTACGAAGACATTCTCTCCTTCCAGAACCCGCAATCCCCGCACCTGACGCTACAGTTCTGGCATGAGCTCATGGAGATCGAGTACGGTCAGGTTCTGAAGCAAGCGGAGAGTGTCGCGATGAAAGCTGCTCCGTTCACACTGAAAGTTTTAGGAGCAGGAACGTTCGGTTCACATGGGGAAGACCGCGTGATCTATGTGAATGTCCCGTTCTCCGAACCGCTCGCGAGGCTTCGGAAGCTCTGCCCCTGGCCTTCCGACAGGCCATTTTCTCCACACATCACGCTGGCTCGCATCAAGCACTCGCAACGCTTCGCCGTCGTGAAGAAGAAAGCGATGAAGGCGATTGAAGACGCGTCGTTCGACATGGAAGTGAACCTGCTCCGGTTGTATGCGGAAATCGACGGGAAGAAGCAGACGCCGCTCCGGGATTTCATAATCCATTGAATATGACGTACAGCCGCCCTGCAGGGCGGCTCTACATCTCCGATGAATCGCCATCATCAGATGTTGGCGGCGGCTTCTGGAAGAACTTCTTATCGACCGCATCCATAAATGGCTCGAAGACCGACTGCAAGATGCTCGCGGAGAGCGCGTGGAGCTTCTCGAAGGGGATGTGCTTCTTCCCGCCTTCCGGCGAAGTATAGAAGGACTGCAGCACGAACGTCGTAAGTTGCAGCACCGTCCCGTCGATATTCCGCGCATCCACCATGAGACGCGTGAGGATAGGCACGGTCTCGAGGGAGAGAATCATCTGCATACGCGTCACCCATTCCACCACGCGGAAATTCGCCGCGGCCTCCAGCTCATCGCTCCGCGTGAGTCGCATGGACTCGGATACCGTCTCCGCTTCACTTTTCTGCCCCAACTCCTGCAGGTACTCACGGACGACAGTAAGACAATCTTCGGAAATGAGCGAGAGGACGGCAAGAATGAAGACGGAAGGACAGTCCCGGGCGACAAGGCGCGAAATGAGGACGAAGAGATGCGCGTAACGGTCATCATTGAGAAACTGGATAATGGTCCTCGCCACACGGCTGTCGCGCTTCTTACTCCGCTTCTCCTCACGCTGAATAGCCTTCATCGCGGCTGCCGCCGCGGCAAAACGCGCCTTCGCCTCTTCTGAAAGCTGCTCGGGGGCGTTGCCTGCGCCTTCGCCAGGCGCAAATGATTCTGGACCCATGTCAGACATACACGCGCATCATACAAGAAGGATCAGCCAAATCCATCGTCCTTTCCTTCGAATCACTTCGCAGCAGCCTCAACACGAATCTCCGTGCAGCGCTCCCGGTTCCCGTTGAACTTCAGCACCCGCTTCTGACAGAAGCGGACGACGCCATCGACATTGGCATGAATCGTCCAATCCTTTCCGAGGTGCGTATTCTCACCTGGCCTGAAGGCGTAACCCTTCTGACGAACGAGAATCTCGCCGGAGGCAACCCTCTGCCCTCCGAAACGCTTTACGCCACGACGCTTCGCAACGCTGTCGCGTCCGTTCGACGTAGAGCCACCAGCTTTCTTATGTGCCATAGCCGGAGGAGTGTACCCTGTTTCTTTGTGCTTGCAAGGGCAAAAGAAGGGGTTCAGAATGCGTCCGTTCAACGCGGGGTGGAGCAGCCCGGTAGCTCGCGAGGCTCATAACCTCGAGGTCGCAGGTTCAAATCCTGCCCCCGCAACCATTCAAATACTTCAGACAAAACGAAATGCACTTACAAACTCTGCTTCAGATCATCAATCCTGTCTTTGTGAAAAAGGTAGAGCTGCCAGTGTTCAATCACAGGCATCGTCCTGAGAAGCGCTTCAAACGCAGCCTGTTGCTGCTCCGTAACAGTGTCGTGTACTTCACTGTCCAACACCGGTGTCTTGGATGCCGTGAGGATCACAAGAGCCTTCTCTCCGGGTCGGATCTTTCCGAGACTTTCCTTGGCGTACTTGTCTCGAAACTGTGCGGAACGGTAGTACTCAAGATCATCCTGGCTCACCGCATTCTGTCGACGCAGTTCGTCATTCTGCGCGGAGAGCTGCTTCAGTGTCTCTTCGAAGAGAACATTTCGGTAGAACGAAAGCGCAAGACCAAACGCCATGAAACCTACAACCGTGAGACCCACGACAATCGTAAGCTGCTTCGAGACTGGTTCGAGGTCACGGTAGGGCACAACACTAGAGTAAAGCACCAAGCCCCAAGTCCCAAATCCCAATCGAACATTCAGGTGCGCAGCATTCGTTCCTGGGATTTGGATATTCTGAGCCATTGTGACTACTCGCACCAGTACAGCCTCGGTACAATGCCACTATGAAGATCTTCTGTTCCGGGATAGGGGGAATCGGCCTCAGCGCCTATGCGGCTCTGCAGAAGGCGAATGGTCATGACGTGAGCGGGAGCGACAGGGCAGGCGGCGGCATCGTCGATGACCTTCATGCCATGGGAATTCGCGTGACGGATGATCAGAGTGGGAATGCCATTCCCCCGGATACGGAACTCTTCGTCTATTCTGAAGCGATCCCGGACAACGCACCCGAACGCAAACGTGCTTCTAATCTTCACATCCCGCAGAAGTCCTACCCGGAAGCTCTCTCAGCATTGATGCAGGGCAAGCGAGTCATCGCTGTGTGCGGCACACATGGCAAGTCTTCCACGACGGCCATGGCAGCCCGGCTCCTCATGGAAAGTGGTCTCGATCCCACAGTCGTCGTGGGCACGCGGATGAAAGAACTGCAAGGACGCAACTGGAGGAAGGGGGAAGGGGAGTGGTTCGTTGTGGAGGCCTGTGAATATCGCCGTTCTTTCCTGCACTATGCCCCGCGTATCATTCTTCTGACGAATTGTGACGGAGACCATTTTGATTACTACGCGTCAGTCGGAGAGTATCGAAAAGCGTTTGCCGAGTTCATTGGCAGTCTTTCGGAAGATGGAACAGTCATTGCGCATGCGAACGATGAGGATTCATGGAAGCTCGTGAAGGATTCCGGGAAACGGTCGATAGACGCAGATGCATTTCCCTCCGTCAGACTTCACACACCGGGTGAACATCAACGCTCGAATGCGAGACTCGTTCTGGCGCTGGCGACGATACTCGAAGTTCCGCAGGCGGATGCCAAGAAGTCGTTATCCGGTTATGCGGGTTCATGGCGGAGGATGGACATCCTGGGTACAACAGAATTCGGCGTGACGATCATCAATGATTACGCACACCACCCTGTCGAGATCCGTGCGACGATCGCAGCCGTGCGAGAGGCCTATCCACAGCGGAGACTCGTGTGTGTCTTCCAGCCTCACACGCATGACAGGACGATCAAGCTGTACAAGGACTTCATTTCGTCATTCCGGGGAACGGATGTCGTGATCATTCCGGATATCTACGAAGCCAGAAACGACAGAGAATCAGGGAGAGTCGACATACAGGCTTTCGTTGCGGACATCGAAAAGGGGAGTGACGTCGAAACATACGATGGATCTTCGCTTGAAGGAACGGAAGCACTCCTCAGAACAACAATCCTCAAGAACGGTGACGTGCTTCTCGTCATGGGCGCCGGATCTGTGACGAATCTCGCAACTGCGATGGCGGTCGAAAGCTCAGGAGGAAGCATCGCTGGAGGAGGCAGCAGCAGCCTGGCTTGAAGAAGCGGCGGCGGCGCTGCTTACGGCGGCAGTCGATGAAGATGCTGGAGGCGTAGAGCTCGACAGTGAAGATGCTGCAGAGCTGGATGATGGGAGTGACGAAGAGGAAGCCACGCTGGACGAATAGGTCACGGCTGCGGAAGAGGACCTCAGGGATGAACGAGATGATGAAGAAGAGTGCACGGATGCCTTCGATGATGAAGCGGAGGAATGAGAGGAGGTGGATTTCAATTTCCCAATTGCAAGAGACAGAATCTTCGACATCTCCGCACGATTGATCCATCCTTCCGGATCAAAGGACCCGGTGAGCACTCCACTCTCATCTTTGCGTCCCGTTACGATGCCGAGAGCGGCTGCTGTCTCGATCTCCGCCGCGTACTCGTCCCTGCGACCGACATCGTTGAAGATGTTTCCCTTCGGCCAGCGCAACGGAACGTCGAAGGCTTGAAGGATCGTCGACACGACTTCCGCGCGTGTTGCCTGTTCCGTAATGTCTCTCTCGGGATCTCTGTACACCTTCCAGTCAAGCTGCTCGGCTGCGGCAATGAAAGGTGCCGCCCATTCTTCCACGTACCAATTTTCCGTCGCAGCACCGGACTGCGGAATACCGGCTGCCCGTTCAACCCCAGCAGCCACTTCCTCAAGCGTCACCCAGTTCTCCGGTCCGAAGAAGTCCGTCGGTTTCCCCTCCTCATCTTTGTAGCCGGACATGATGCCCTTCTCAGCAACCCCCTTCACGAAATCTGCGAACCAGGCTTCCAGAGGGACATCGCGAAACATGAGCCACGAGCCGTCTGCGGCCGTCACGGTCACGAACGGAAACGCCGCGGGTCCAGCGGTAGACTGGGCAGACGCTACGGAGGCGGAGGACAGCGCACTGCAAATGAGCGTGATATTGAACGAGACACGACCATCTTTCTTCAGTTCATCGGACCTCGCCGGTGTCTGCGGACAACCATTCGGCTTGTAGATAACGTTGTACTGCCCGATGGGCATGTTTTGATAATCCATCGGCGTCACGCCTTCCTTCACCATCTGGTTTGGTCCTCCCAACCTGAAGGAAATACCCGTCGGATTGCTCAACACACCGACCTGCCCGATATTGGCAAGCGTGAGTTTCGCGACAATCCGCAGATTCGTTTCTCCGTTGAAGACGAAAGACAACTGCGGACTGTCCACGGTCGTCACGACCAATTCGCCGCGGTACAGAACGACCTGAGCCGTGTATCCCTGAGGCTGCGTCACGAAGAACGTATAGTTGCCGGAGGGGATCGATACCTGCTGCTGTGGTTCATTGCCGATGTATTCCTGCTGTAACTGACTGAGGAGCGTCCAATTGGATATGATTCCTTCAGAATTCTTCTGTTCAATGGTAATGGGAACCGTCGGTAGGGTCGTCCCGCTCTGTGCGAGAAGGGAGGAAGGAAGCGCCGCGAGCGTGAGGGACAGCGCGACGCAAGTAGAAAAAGCACGGGTGAGGAATGTGAGACTCATGACGGCATTGTACCTCTTCATTACTCGAGAGAAGCCAGCATCACTTGCGATTCCATGCTTCTGTGAGACCATTGTTCCAATGCTCATGTAAATGCGACAAGAGTCCAGAGATGATCAGCTTCTGTTCCTGACGTATGGTGAAACGGTCATCCGCGGTGGTTGAGCCGACTTCCGCTACGTGAAGCCCCTTCTTTACGAGATCCTGAACGATAGCTGCAGCAGAATCTTTCCGGACCTCGACAAGGAAAGCGGGCGTTTGCGAGAAAATCAATTTGTCCGCAGGAAGAGCGCTCTTGAAACGACTGACATCGATATCGATGCCGATTCTTCGGTGAATCTTCCTCTGCGGAACAGTCATCTCGAAAGCCGCGAGCGCAAGCCCCCCTTCACTGACATCGTGACAGGAGAGGAGGAGCCCTTTTTGCGCAAGATCCACCACCGTCTCGATCATGTTTCCCACGACCTGAAAATCAGGATGCGGAACATTCGTGCCGAGCAGGATGTCGCGGGGAGCCCCGCTCATCTGCTCAAGCACTTCGTAGTAGGCGCTCCCGCCGCACTCATCGTTCGGCGTCCCGATGTATAGGAGAACGGAAATCGGCTCCTTAAGATCCATGGTGATCGCTTTCCGGGCATCCGGCAGTACGCCGATGCAACAGACAATGGCTGTAGGTGGAATGGGGCCGCCCTCCGGCGTGTCATTGTACAAACTGACATTGCCGGAAATGATGGGAACGGGGGACCCGCCGATCGACACGCCATTCGATGCGTCTGCGATTCCACGTACGCCTTCCTCCAGAGCACCGAGCTCCGCCGGAACCTCCGGGTTTCCGTAGTTCAGGCAGTCTGTGAGTGCACGGGGCGTCGCGCCCGTGGCCGCCACATTACACATACTTTCGAGTGTGGCGAGCGCCCCTTGCCAGTACGCGGAGATGCGACCGTAGCGTCCGTTCCCGTCTGATGCGAATGCCGCACCACGATGCTTGTCCGTCTCCGAAAGCTCCCATCCCGGATGGCTCCCGCCCTGAACATAGTGCGCGAGATCGGCGAGCGGTTCGATCACACCGGCATCAGCTTCTCCCGCCTCGACGATGGAGTTACCGATGACGGTCTTGTCGTAGTGCCGGATGGCAGGCGTCTTGCTCGCGTGATTCGGGTGACGCAGCATCGTCTCAAACACATCTCCCGGAGAAGTCGTGAATGCTCCGCCGTTCCATCGGACAGAGATTACGTTGCCATCGCACGCTACATCCGGCTCGGATCGTAGTGTATCCGGTTTCTCCGTCGGTCGCGTGTACGACAATCCCGACGTAATGTCCTCCGACTTGGCTTCGACCACGTATGTGCCGCGGTGGCGAACCTTGTAGATTCCGTCACCCGTGACATGTCCGATCACGCGGGCTCCGGCATTCTCCGCGATCCTCGGAAGATCCCAATCTCGATTGTAGTGCTGCAGGATATGCTCGGTGAGACTCGGGTGACATGTCCAGCAGAAGCGTTCCTGTGTTTCCGCGCAGGCGATCACCTCCGCGGGAAGATCTGCCATCGAAACATGAACGGCATCGAGGTCGATCTCCGCTCCGAATCCTTTCGGCGAGACCTGCTCGACCGACGCACACACGACTCCCCCCGCTCCGAGATCCTTGAAACTGACGCGATGGAGCTTGCCTTCCGTCACAAGCCAGTCGAAGAGCGCATACGTGGATGCGAGGAGGTGACGTTCGAGGAAAGGATTGGGCTCCTGAACGGCTCCGGAGTTCTGCTCCTTCTTGTCCTCCTCCATCGTCGCGCTTGCGAAGGACGCTCCGCCGAAACCGCTCCTGTCCGTCGGCTTCCCGACGAGGATGATGTCGTACCGTTCCTTCGCCGCCTCATCGGGAACGTGACTATGGATGATCTCGTCCTCCCGTACGATCCCGACTGCGATGGCATTGACGAGGCAATTGCCGTTGTAAGCGCTGTCAAAGACGGTATCACCGCCGAGATTCGGGAGGCCGAGCGGATTGCCGTATCCGGCGATGCCACGGACGACCTCCTTCGCGATTGTCCGGGTACTGGCGTCATGCAGATCGCCGAGTCGGAGACTGTCCAAACTGCCGAGGACGCGCGCACCCATGCACACAACGTCACGAACCGTCCCGCCGATGCCCGTCGCCGCCCCTTCATACGGCACGATTTGCGAAGGGTGATTGTGCGATTCATGACTGATGACAACCCCCCAGCGCCTGCCCGGTGGTCCGTCCGTGAGCGCCACAATGCCGCTGTCCTCCTTCGGACCCAGAATCACATGCTTTCCCTCGGTCGGGAGCGTCTTCAAAAATCGGCGGGAGGATTTGTAGCTGCAATGCTCGCTTCCCTGAATGCCCCAGATGACGGCTTCAACAACCGTCGGTGGGCGCTTCAGCATCTCCTGGACCTTCCGCGCTTCATCGACTGTGAGGCAGATCTGATGTTCGGATAGTGCACTCTTGACCTCTGCATCGCTCATGGAGGCGAACGCCAGTGTCGGTACGTCTGCTGACATGGATGGATTCTACGGAAAGAAATCCCAAATCCCAAGCCCCAAATCCCAAGAACGTCGTACGATTGGGATTTGGGATTTGGAGCTTGGGGCTTATGATGTACGCCTATGCGTCTCGATTGGCGCGCACTCTTCGATCAGAAGCGGATTCTCGGCGGCGCGACGGTGCTCGCCGTCACGCAATTCGGGGCCTCCCTCGCGGGACTCGTGCGGGACAATGTCCTTGCGGGGACATTTCAGGCACGTGGTGAGGTGGGCGTGGTCGATGCATACCTTGCTGCATTTCGTCCCAGCGACTTCCTCTTTCAGGTCTTCATCATGTCGGCGATCGGGACGGTTCTCGTGCCCATGCTCGCCGGACACAGGGAGAGCGGAAGGAAAGACGAACTCGAACGTCTCCTCGGCGGGGCGATCGGCACGGGCGCGCTCTTCTTCGGAGGCATCGCCCTCCTGCTCGCGATCGTCTTCCCGTACATCGCGCCGTACCTGGTGCAGTTCCAGGGCGAGCAACTGCGGATATACGTGACCTTCGCACGCATCGCACTCCTCACCAATTTCCTCTTCATCTTCGGGAATGCGTACGGTCAGTACCTCATCACGGTTCAGCGGTACTGGATCTACGGCCTCACCCCGATCCTCTACACAGTTGGAACCATTGCAGGCACCGTATTTCTGACGCCGCAGTTCGGCGCTCTTGGTCCGATCCTCGGCACGCTCGGCGGAGCCATCGTATACGTCCTCCTGCGCGCGGCGGGAGTCCTCCTCTCCGGAACGAACCTTCGGCTGCAGTTGTGGCATCGCGAGGTGGGGGAAATGGGCATCCTGATGCTCCCTCGCATGGCGGCATTGGGAGCGATGCAACTGCAGCTCCTCTTCTTCGACGGGTTTGCCTCAGGTCTCGATGCAGGATCGGTCATGGTCAATTCCTACGCGCGCAATTTCCAGTCGGTCATCGTCGGTGTCGCCGGGATCGCCGTTGCACAGTCTGCGTTCGCCCTTATGAGCCAAGCCGCCGCCCGCGGCGAACGACAGCGCTTCGTCGTTTACGTCCGGAAGGGGATTGGCATCCTCCTCGTTCTCACCATTCCCGGATCTCTCCTCCTCGCATTCCTCGCCCCTGTCGGCGCATTCCTGGTGCACATCACCGCCTTCCTGCCGCTCTTCGCCGCGACGCTCTGGGCCTACGCCATCAGCATCCCCTTCGAGAGCTGCAACCATTTGCTGCTTCGCGCCTACTACGCCACAAAGCACACCTTTGTCCCGTCCGTTGCCATGGTAGCCGGTGGAATCACTGCTGTCGCAGGAGCTTGGGTATTCCTACCCCGTCTCGGAGTACAGGGATTGGGCGTCGGATACGCGATCGGCGCAGTCGTCACGACCATCATCCTGGCACTTCTCTTGCCCCGGAGGATTCGATCGATCGCTGCGCAGTAATTCACCACAAGATTTCGAACGTCTGAGAACCTTCCTCTTTCGTTTCCTCAACACGCACAGAATCGACTTCGGCCGATGGAGGTCCACGGTGACACCATTCCTCAAGCGTCTGTAACGCATCCCCACTCCCTTCAGCGTGAATTTCCACGGAACCGTCATCACAGTTCTTCACCCAGCCCGCAATTCCCAATTCATCCGCGTTTGCTTTAGCCCTGTCACGGAAAAAGACTCCTTGGACGAGGCCTGTCACACAAATAAACTTCGCTGGCATAACGAACACATGAAATCATACTCCTCGGAATCGTCGGATTCTTCGGAATTATTCGCAGCCCAGAGGGCTGCTACTTTTTCTTCACCTGCGTGAAGTCCAGCTCTACTGGCGTCTCGCGGTCGAAGATCAACACGAGGACGTTCAGCTTGCCCTTGTTCACGTCCACGCTCTCGATGGAACCTTCGTAGTTCTTGAAGGGTCCGTCGACGATGACGACGAGGTCGCCTACCTGGAAGTCGCTCTTGAACTTCGCCTCCAGCTCACCGACGCGCCGCTCAATGACGCCGTACTCCTCGGGCGTCACGGGAACCGGAATATTGCCGGACCCGACGAAACCCGTGACATTCGGCGTGTTGCGAACCACGTACCAACTCTCGTCCGTGACGATCATGTCCACGAGGACGTATCCCGGGAAGAGCTTACGCTCCTCCTCCACCGGCTCATTCTTCTTGAAGATGAGCTGCTTCTCCTTCGGGACCTGCACGCTGAAGATGTAGTCATGCATCCCGAGGGATTCGATGCGCTGCTCGAGTGCCTGCTTCACGCTATCCTCATACCCTGAGTAAGTGTGCAGCACGTACCAATTGCGCCCTGCGCGCGGGTCTTGCTTACCCATGTTAGCTGGGGAGAATGAAGGTAATGATCTCGGAGAGAACGAAGTCTGTAATGCCGAATGCGAGCGCGGAGGCCACCGTGAAGACAAGCACGACGAGCGAGAGACGAATGGCTTGCTGATGGGTCGGCCAACGGACATGGTGCAGCTCTTCGATGGATTCACGGAGATACGCGACGATAGATGACATAGGATGGTGTCTGAAAAAACCCCTCGCGGGGATGTCTCTATACTACACGCACCACGCCATTCTGCAAGAGATTTTCCGTCCTCTCGAGCTTGCCGAGGGATGGCTCGACGGGCTCACCATGACGTTCAGAATCCATACTGAGGAAGCGTGAGGGCGTGAATCTTGGTTACGGGAAGCGCCACGAACCACACACGGCCTTTGATCTCGCCGCGGGCAACGAATGGAGTCAATTCCCCGTCCACAGTGAAGCTGCGGGAATCCAGACTCCCGACGCGATTGTCTCCGAGGAGGAAGTAGGAATCGGCGGGGACATCGTACTCGATGGGCGCCTTGTCACCGCTGCTGGGGGGATGCCGGAACGTATGACCCTCATTCTGTTCAAGCAGATACGCAGATTCATCCAGCTTATGCACCACCGACTCGTCGCCTTCCTTAAGATAGACGTACCCGTCGCGAAGAATCACCGTATCGCCCGGGAGGCCGATAATGCGTTTCACGTAGAACTTCGCGGGATCATTGGGAGGACGAAACACCACGACATCGCCGCGCTCCGGCGCCCCCACAATGTAGGCGAGTTTGTTGATGATGATGTACTCCTTATCCTCCAGCGTATCGATCATGGAACTTCCCTCAACCTGAAAAGGGGAAACGAGGAATGTCCGGATTCCCGCAACGATCGCCACGATCACCACGATGTTGAAAACGACATCGAGAACGTGAAACCAGAAGCTGCGCTGTCGATCTGCCATGTACGGAGATGGTACACGAATCAGGGCTTCTGTACAGCACTTTTCGTTTGAACGGGACTCCAAATTGCCAGGGGGAACGGTGTACACTTTCCGGCATGTTGGATGAGTTCTTCTTCGGGAAACACCTGGATGATGACGAAACCGTTTCCCTCATCGTACACAAGTATTGGGGAACGGCGACGAGCTCTCTCCTGTGGCCGAGCGTCGCGTTCATCGCAGGATGGGTCGCACTCGTCATCGCGCCCGTTCCGGTCGTCCTGTTCCTCATGGGACTCTGGATTCTCTTCTCTGCCGTGTGGTGGATGCGAAACTTCTTCGACTACTACCTCGATGTATGGATCATTACGGATCAGGCCATCATCGATCTGCACTGGGAAGGATGGTTCCACCGGCAATCCACGCGCATTCTCTACAGCGACATTCAGGGTGTCACGTATGAGATCCAGGGGATCTTCGGCACATTGAATCGAGTGGGGTCCCTTACGATTGAAAAGATGTCCACCGGAGGAACCATTTCACTCACCCATGTGCGTTATCCCCGCAAGGTGGAAGCGCTCATTCTGCAAAACATGGAGCAGTACCTGCACAAGAAGAACCTGAAGGATGCGACTCACGTGCAGGATCTTCTCGCCAACTTCGTCGCAGGAAATCTCAATCTCAATGACGTCCGGAAGAAGAAGAAAGAGGAACCGAAGAAATCCAAAGCCATTGTGACTCGTCCTGTATGACGCCCGTCTTCGTCGCGCTCACCGCCCTGTTCGTCCTGGTCATCGCGGGAGCGTGCGTCTGGTTCCTGCATCGCCGCTGGTCGCGGCACCGTCTGACGGGATGGAAGCGCGCGAAGATGCTCAAGAAGTGGTCTCAGGCTGCTTCGCAACCCGATCCGCATCGTCGCCTCCTCGAGGCGGATGCGATCCTGGATGAAGCGCTTGCCCTGCTCAGCTACCGGGGATCGATGGCAGACAAGCTTCGAGGCGCGCATGCCTACATCTTCGATGTGGAACAGGTGTGGCGCGCGCACAAGCTCCGTAACCGCATCGCGCATGAGGCGGGCTTCACCCCGACGAAGCAGGAACTGGAGTCAGCTGTTTCTTCGCTTGGAGAAGCCATTCTCAGATTCTGTCGATAGCAGTGCCGCCACAGTCGTCGTATCCTCCCCTCGTGAAGCCCAACCTGATCATCATTGGCCTCGGCAATCCCGGTGACGCGTATGCCTCCACCCGGCACAACGCCGGATTCCGCGCCCTCGACATTCTCTCGACGGCATTCGGGGAAGGGAAGTGGCTGCAGAAGGACAAGTTTCTCTCCGACATCCAGGAAGCGCGCATCGTCACCGTACCCGTCCTCCTCGCGAAACCGCGGACGTTCATGAACAGTTCGGGCGAAGCCGTGAAGAAGATCGTCGATTTCTACAAAGTGAATCCGCAGACACATGTGCTGATCCTTTGCGACGATATTGATCTCCCGCTCGGATCCGTACGGTTGCGGAATGAGGGAGGCCCCGGGACGCACAATGGCTTACGTTCCGTCGCTCTACTCTACGGAGAGCACTACCCACGTCTCCGCATCGGCATCGGGCCGAAGCCTCCGCAGGGTGACCTCGCTGCCTGGGTGTTGAGCGTTCCCTCTGAGGATGACCGGAAGAAGCTCGACGATGTTCTCGCCACACTGCCGGACGTCATTCGGAAGTACGTCCTGGGGGAAACGATTGCTCCATAACGAACAAGCCCCCCGCGAGCGGGAGGCCTGAACGTTCGGTATGAAGAGGAATATCAGAGGAGAACTTTTCGCATGACGGCTGCGCCGGCCGTGAGGCCCATGAGCACCATCGCGAACGAGACGGCCACGGGGACTTCCCCGTTCGACATCGGAGTCAAATGATTGCTGTTCGATGCCGTCAGAATACCGGTCTGCGGGAGTTGCTTGATGACCGTGATGTCGCAGAGCGCGAAGCGATCCGGGACATCATCTGCACGGGCGATCGTCGTATTGTGGAGGATGTCGCCGTGTTGAACGGTGTTCAGAACACGCAGACGATAACGGAGCACGAGGGATTCACCGGCATCGAGCTGTGCGATATCCCAGCTGATGTGATTCCCGAGCACCTTTCCGTTTCCGGCATCCTGCACCGCGAGCAACCTGCCGTCGAATGCATCGTCAACGGCCACATTCTTCACCGTTCCCTTCGTGGGGTTGGTGACGGTCAGCGAGTACGTCACGACATCATCAGACTGAGCCTCGCTCCTGTCCGCTACTTTCTCCAGCGCGATGTCGATGGGCGTCACAGGATTGTAGTGCGCGAGGATGATCGACGCGATGTCCTTGCCGTGACGGTAGCTGCCATTCGACTGCTTTGGCGTCTGATTACAGGTCGTACAGGCCGTCGGCGGTTGATACGGTGCACTCGACGCGGCTGCGGAACTGCTGCTTGAGCTCATCGGAGCGGAGCTCGACGAGGCGTCAGAACTGGAAGAGGACGAGCTTGAGGAACTTGAAGAACTTGGAGGAGTGGAAGAAGAACTGCTCGAGGAAGGCGTGCACTGAGCCGCCGTGTAAGTAATGGTGAACTCCGCGTAGTCGATGGCGAAGAATTCTGCATAGTTGTAATCAGTGACAGGAATCATCTGACCGTTGCGCGTCGGCTCATCGACGAGCACCGTCATCGTGCCATCCGCAAGAGCTGACTGGACGAGCGAAGTGGAGAGTGAGAAGTCTACGACACCGGCGTATCCCGCCATGCCGCTCATGTACTGGTTCGTCGTGTCGAACGCACCGGCGACATCCGTCCCGTCGATCGTGAGACGATCGTCGATCGTGTCGGTATTGGGCGGGAGGAGAAGATCGTCAATATCCCCCGTGGCAATACTGAGAGTCGTGCTCTGGATGACGGCATCCGACGGCAGAGAAACACCGATGTTGAAGGAGGTCGGTTTCCGACCGTAGGGGCTCGTCAGGTTCGGATTGGCCGTCACGTCAGCTTCCCACGAGCTTGCGATGAGGGGACGGTCCATGGTGTCCGGATCGCCACTTGCCGGCGTGAAGGTATTGAGATCCTGGAAACTTCCGCCCATAGAGATACCGACTCCGAATCCGTCCTTATCACCGACGAGGATGGTCTGCGTACACACAACGGAGGAACTGCTGCTCGAAGACGAACTCACGGAGCTTGACGAACTCGAGGAACTGCCCGGGAGAACCTGCTGGTTAACGAAGTCGATGACGGCGCAACCCGTCCCTGTCGGCACGATGACCGCGCCGCTTCCGGGATTCGTGAGCTGCCAGCCCAACATCGGCTGCTCAATCACCGTATGCGCACCGGTAGTGACATTATTGAAGTACAGGACGCCGCTCGTGTTGATGGTCTGGGAGACAGCTCCGTCAAGAACGAAGACGAACGCGTCGACGAGCGTGGGATTACCGGTGAAGTCGAGAGAGGTCTTGTTGATGCGGATGCATCCGCTTCCCGTTCCGATACTGCTGGAAGAGGAACTCGCACCTTCCTTCTTGAAGTTCTTAAACGTTGCGCCGTAGCACACCGGTCCGGGGCCGACGAAGAGCGAGATATTGTCGGTTTGCGGCTCCCACTGGAGAGGATCGAAGTCCTGTTCGAAGACCGTGTACGTCCCGATGGGGAGGTTATTGAAGATCAGACTCCCGCTGTCGTTGCTCTGCGCGGGGCCAGCCACCGTCTGACCGGCACTGTCTGCAACGCGGAACGTGAAGTGCGGGACAGGTGTAATCAGATTCCCATGCTCGATCGCTTCCTTCGTCACCTGGATACATCCCGTCGGAGGCTGGGAAGAAGCTGACGACGAGGAAGAGGAACTGCTCGAGGACTCTCCGCACTGTGCGGCATCGTAGGAGATCACCAATTCGGCGTAGTCGATGGCGAAGAACTCGGCGTAGTTATCGTTCCCGTCGGGGATCATCTGCCCGGCTCGATTCGGCTCATCCACGAGGACCGAGACCTGCTCATCGGACAGGGCTGAACGTGCAAGTCCGAGATCGAGGGGGAATTCCACGACACCGGCGTATCCCGCCATGCCGCTGATGTACTGATTCGTCGTATCGAAGGCTCCGGCAACATCCGTTCCGTCAACCGTGAGACGATCATCGATGAGGTCGCTGTTCCCTCCGGTCGGCGGAGAGATGAAGTCATCGATATCCGCTGTGGCGATCTTCAGGACGGCGCCCTGGATGACGGCATCGGACGGGAGCTGATTGGCATTGAGGTTGAACGCGAGGGGCTTGCGACCGTACGGGCTCGTCAGATTGAAGTTATCCGTCACGGCCGGCTGCCAGGACGTGGCGATGAGCGGACGATCCATGGTGTCCGGATCGCTGCCACCAGGGATGAACGAATTGATGTCCGTGTAGGAACTGCCCATCGTCACACCGATTCCGAAGCCGTCCTTGTCACCGGACAGAACCGTCAGCGTACAAGCCGTGCTGGAAGAGGAGGACGTGGATGAGGAAGAAGAACAGGGCGTGTCAGACAGAATCGTCGTCTGAACGGAACTCGTATTGTCTGCGGGGTCGGGATCAACCGTCGACGTGGACACAACGGCGGTGTTCTGCACGACGAGGGATTCGCACCCGAACGGCGGAGGCGTATTGAAGACGAGCGTGAACGTGCGCGGCGCCTCGCCCGGAAGCATGGAGAAGGACGCACACAGCACCACCGATCCCTGCAACGAACACGTGGGGCTGGAGAGAGACGGGATGTACGTAAGTCCCGTCGGGACGGCATCGGCAACAGCGACACTCTGAGCTGTGCTGGGGCCGGAGTTCTGAACCGTCAGCGTGTAGGCAATGGTACTGCCGAACGTTGTGATCGTCGGGCCGGTCTTCAGGATGGAGACATCGGAGCCAACCGGGCAGGTGATCTGGGTCGTCACCGAACTCTGGTTATTTCCCGGCGTCTGATCCGGCACGGAACTTGCTACCGTTGCCGTATTGATAATGGAGCTCGGAATGCACTGCGGAACCGTCGGAAGGACCTGGAAGACGAGAGCGAATGATTGCGTCGCACCGGCTGCAAGCGAGGCATGAGTACACGAAACCGTCGATCCCTGAAGGGAGCAGGCGGTGCTCGAACCGGCGGGAACGAAGAGGAGCTGTGTCGGCACTGCATCCGTCACGACGATGTTCGTGGCGGCGTCAGGACCGTTGTTGGTGACATTGAGCTGGTACGTAATGTAGCCGCCGCGCACCGCTGATGCGGCACCTTCCTTCACGATGGAGAGATCCGCGCGAGCCGAGCTCACCGAGGAACTGGAAGCCGCACCGCGGCATCCGACGAGGGCGAGGACATCCAGGTAGTTGCCATTCGCAGCACCGCCACCCATGTAACGGATCGAGACGGTGTGTGATCCCACGGAAAGGTTCGACACGGGAATCTTGAAGACGCTGTTCTCCGCCTCAGTCGAAGTGTTGCTGCCGACCAACGTGCCATCGAGGAGCACGTCATTGCGCTCTGATCCAGCCCTGCTGAGGACTATCTCTCCTGACACGATGGGCTGGGAGAGGCTGAAGTGAACATTGAGCAACTGCGTTCCATCCACCAACCGCCTTGTCGGATCAACCTGACTCATCTTCCTGTCCGTGATGTATCCCGGCGCGGCGGGCGTGAGGTTCACCGGCGTGACGATGTTGAAATCGAATGCGGGCGTGTATAAGTCGTTCGCCGGCATGTCCATGTCGCTCGTGTTGAAGTCGACGGTGAACATCTGCCACATGAGCTCGTTGGAACAGGTGCTGAAATCATGTTCATCATTATCGTCCGGAGAATCACACCCCGGATCGAGGATATCGATGAGACCGTCACCGTCATTGTCCACTCCGTCCCTGCACTGAGGAACGGCGGAACTCGAGGAAGACGAGCTGGAAGTGGAACTGGAGCTGCTCGCCGGAGGAAGGCACCAGTTGCCGGCAAGCGGCTTTTCGCCACTGCCCGGCGTTCCGAAGCCGATCGTGATATCGGCGTATCCGGACGTATTCGAATTGCGCAGGTAGAAGGCGGAGGAGGACGGATCGTAGACACCAAGCGTATCGACCTTGTCCGCGTTCCAGTCGCCGATCACGGGGAGTTGGCCCCCACCGGCAACGCCGTACCCGATCTGCCAGTCTGCCACTCCCGTCGTATTGCTGTTGCGGAGGTAGAAGATGGACGTCGCGGGTTCGTAGACACCGATCGTGTCGATGCCATCACCGTTCCAGTCACCGGCAACGGGGAGGAGACCGCCGGCCCAACCGAATCCGAGGATGATATCCGCAGGGCCGGTCGTGTTCGAATTGCGCAGGTAGAAGTAGGAGGTGGTCGGGTCGTAGAGACCGACAGTTTCGATGCCGTCACCATTCCAGTCGCCCGCCACCGGCAGGGTCGCCGTCGAAGGCGCAGCGGTGATGGAGAACTCCATCTCTCCCCACGTCTGCCCCATGACGTTCGTGAGGAAGAAGAGTTTCGAGGAAGGATTGAAGATTCCGATGGTGTCCTGTCCGTCGGCATTCCAGTCTCCGGCAAGCTGCTTCCAGTTGCCCGCGATACCGAAGGGGATCGTGCGATCCGCGACACCGGTCGTGAGGGAATTCCGGAGGTGGAACCAGGAGACCGAGGGCTCGTAGACGCCGACTTTGCTGATGCCGTCGCCACACACGGGGTTCACGATTTCGCAGAGGGGCAGTTGATCCGTCCGTCCTCCCGTGAGGAAGTGCGGAACCGCTCCGGGGCGGAGGTATACCTGCAAATCATCGACGAGAGTCGTGGGAGCCGCGCCGTACCAAAGGTCATACTGCGAACGGCACGAAGTAGGAATATCCACCGTGAGTGTCCTGGTGGAGTTCGCAGCCACAGACGTGAGCGGCGTCACGTCGTAGAGGACCTGCGTCGTCATGACCGGAAGTTCGTCGAACATCTTGTACGACGAGAGGGAGAGCGGCGCACTGCAACCCGTCCTGTTCGTCACGGTCGCCGTTACGGACTGGGATCCCGGATCCACGACAACGGAGCCGGAGACGAGACCGGCCGTCCAAGCAGCCTCAAACTCCGAAATATTGAGTTCCGTACCGTTGGCGCAGGAAGGAGGAACGGAGCTGCTGGAGGAAGATCCGGATTCCGTCGGATCGTCCGGACCGGTGCAGTCCGGATCGTGCATGACTTCACTCATGTCATTCCCGTTTACACAGCCCGGATCCTGCATGTCGGCGAGTCCGTCGTTATCGTTGTCACGGCCGTCGCTGCAATCGGGGAGGGAGATGGTTCCGTTGAAGCGGAAGTGCTCGTTGTTGTACGGAGTGTCGAAGTTACATTTTCCATTGGGGTACTTGCCGCTTCGCTCGTTGTCGCGGCAGGTCGATGTGACATAGCTCTCGTAACCCAGGATCTCACACACAGCCTGGAGGGTGGGCATGTGGGGTGTCCCTTCATTCCAGATGCTGCCGCCACCGCTTCCGTTGTCGGTGCGCACGAGCGGCTGTGTCGGCGGGGTGAAGGGCAGGTGCCTCAGTGCGATCGCATCGGCAACGGCAGCGGGCACAGAGAGGGCATTCGTGTTGCCGATCGTCGCGGTCGTCCCGTTGGCGGCGCGACAGGTGATCGTGGCGATCCATGTCTTGCCGTACTTCGTCTCGGCTGATTCCATGTCGAAGTCCCCACCTCCGATGCTCCTGGTGATGAGTGCATCGATCTTTCCATCACCATCGTTGTCCACCCCATCGGAACATTGGGGGTAGGAGGACGAGCTGGAAGACGAAGATGTCGGGATGCAGAACGGGGTATTGGGGATCACTCCCGTAATGAAATGCGGCACGTATCCGGGGACGACGTAGGGATTCGAATCCTCAAGTGTCGTCGGGTACTGGCCGTACCAGAAGTCCACCTGCACCTTGCAGCTCGGCATGCTGATGGTGAGGTCGGCCGTCGCGCCGGCGGGGACATGCACGAGACCTTCGCCATCGTAGAAGACCTGCGTGGAGAGACCGGTCGCCTGGTACATCATGTAGTCCGAGAAGCTCACCGGGATACTGCACCCCGCGTGGTTGACGACGTGCGCGGTCATATGGGTTCCGTCTCCCGAGGTCTGCAGGGACACCGTGACGGTGCCAGCAGTGTAGGCGGCTTCAAACTCGCTCAACGAAAGCTCCGTACCGTTCGCGCATGCAGCAGAGGAAGAGCTGCGGCTCGAGGACGAAGGAGGGATGCTGGAGCTGCTTGCAGCAGTGATGCACCAGTTGCCCGCGATCGGCTTCAAGTTGGCTCCCGGTGTCCCGACGGCAATCGTGATATCGGCGTAGCCGGACGTGTTCGAATTGCGCAGGTAGAACGCTGAGGAGGCGGGGTTGTACACACCGATGGTATCGATGCCGTCGGCGTTCCAGTCCCCGATCACGGGGAGTTCACCGATCCCGGCATCGCCGTAGCCGATCGTCCAGTCCGCCGCTCCCGACGTGTTGCTGTTGCGGAGGTAGAACGTGGATGTCGACTGGTCGTAGAGACCGACCGTATCCGATCCGTTCCCGTCCCAGTCACCCGCAATCGGCTTGAGGTTCCCGTTCCATCCGAAACCGAGGACGATGTCGGCAGGACCGGTCGTGAGCGAATTGCGCAGATAGAAGTAGGACGTGGCGGGGTCGTAGAGACCTGCGGAGTCCCTGCCATCGCCGTTCCAGTCTCCGACAACCGGGATCATGGCACTCGTCGCACCCGTAATACCGAACGAGTAGGGGTACGTATCTGTGAACACGTCATTGAGGTAGAACCACTGCGTCGTAGAATCGTAGACACCCTGGCTTACGGCACCGTCAGCATTCCAGTCACCGGTGACAGGCTTCAGGTTCGCGGCACCGTAGGAGAAGGTCCTGTCAGCGCTGCCGGACGTGAGTGAGTTACGGAGGTAGAAGAGCGCGGTGGCAGGATCGTAGACACCGACCTTGCTGATCCCGTCGCCACAAACCGGATTCTCATACTGACACACCTGTGCCGCCGTGACACCCGCGGCAATGACGTGCGGAACGTATCCCGCAGCGCCGTAGTCGATGCTGTTCGAAAGGGTGCTCGGAGCGTCACCGTACCAGAAATCGTACTGCGACTTGCAGGAAGCGAGATCAACCGTGAGGGTCGCCGTCTGCCCCGCCGCGACGTGCGTGAGGGCCGTCTTGTCGATGAGGACCTGCGTGGAAAGATTGACGGTGTCGAACATCTTGTAGGACGACATGCTCACCGGAGCGCTGCAGCCGGTCCTGTTCGTAATGGTGCCGTTGGCAACCGTACCCGCCTCATTGAGCGTCACGGTGATCTGACCGGACGAGAAGGCGGCCATGAACTCGTTCACGGAGAGCTCCGAACCGTTTGCACAGGTGGAGGAACTCGAGGAGCTGGACGGTGGGGTGCACGTCAGGTGGAGGGGCGAGGGCGCGAGAGTCGTGTTCGTTCCGCCGCCGATATTCACCGCCTGCGCGTAGACCGAGTGCGACAGTCCGTCCTTGAGAGATGCCGGCGTCTGGATGACGAATCCGTGCATCCTGTTGCCGCCGCAGAGATTTCCGACCGCCGTCTCACGCTGTGAATCGGCCGTGCCGGTCGCGACGAGTTGCCCGTTGCCCGGCACACCGTCCTTGTAGATGTTGACGGTCAGCGGCTGAGCATTGTTGCTCGCATCGCAGGCCCAACCAAACATCGTGGAACAATCCAACGCATCGAAGTACCCGATCGGGGACGTTGTTTCTCCCGGCGTACAAAGGTCATCCCATCGCGGGAACGTTCCGGCCATGTAGTGGGGAAGGTACTCACCATGCCCGTAGGGATTGCTGTCTTCGAGGTGCTGAGGCGGCGCGGCGCCAAAGAAGAAGTCGACCTGCGTGGCGCAGGTGGGGATGTCCACTGTGAGCGTCTGATAGGCCCCGGCGTTCACGAGTTCCGTCCCGTCGTAGAAGACCTGCGTGGAGAGGTGCGTGTGATCGTACACGGCGTACGAGGCAAGACTGACAGGCGCCTTGCACCCCGTCGTGTTCGTCATGACCGCCGTCGCAGTGTTATTGGTGGTATTGGCCGTCACGGAAATCGTGATATGCCCATCATCGACGGCGTCCTGAAACTCATGGAGAGAGAGCGTGCAGCCGCAGCTGCCGCCTGCGCACGCCGCCTGCAGTCCCGACGCGGAAGATGCCGCAGCGGACGAGGATGCCAACGTAAACGACTCGACGGAGCTCACCTGCGAATACGTCGATTCATCCCGTGGCTCGAGTGCCGCATCCCGGATCAGACGGGCCGAGGGCCGATCTGTCGCTGCTTCCGCCTTCTGCACTTCCACCTTGTAAGCCCCGGGGAAGCTCGGAAAGACGAGGACCGCGAGGAACACCGTCAGTGTCAGACTCGCTTTCACACGCTTTTGCGTACGGGTCGCCGTGGACATAGAGGGATGGGGAAGTAGCAAAAAAGGACGAAATCGTACTCGTGTAAAGCCCACTTTGCAAGGGAATATTAACGCTCAAATCTTTGTTTTGAAGAAGCCAATTCGAGACATAATTGCGTTATGTACAAATTTTGTGTTCACAACTGAAACATGGATCTTCATTGGCCAATGAGAGGGCTCATTCTCTATCGAAAATGATGGAATATCATCAAGCAGATGTTCGAATTAGCCCTGACTGCTGCGGAATATTGGAAATCTGGACAAGGCCGGAAAAGTGATTAGGCCAGCTTTTTCGCTACAGCTAGGGCTCCAATGAATATTCCGATCATGGAGACCACAATGGTCCTCCAAATGTGCGACCCTGAGGACTGCTGCAAGACTTTGGCTTGTACTACACCAGAAGTGCTTGTTTCGAACGGTGAACCGACCACTTCAACACCCGTTTGGGGGAGCAGCGTCTGAATCAAGCGATCGAGGATGGCTGTCTTCCTGGGGACGAATGCACGGACGTACACATCTGCAACTGCCGTTTGGGGTTGTACGAAGAGGGGAGAGGTGGCGCGAGCGCTCACATGGATGCTCGAACCGGAGGCGGCAATGGCCTGTCCGCTGAGGGCGATTCTGCGCTCCTCATTGGGCTGAAGCGCTTTGAATGTCCATTCCAGGACACCGTTCCCAAGGCGTTTCCCGCCCACGTAGGATGGGAAGAAGACGCGATCTTCGTTGTAGCTCACGGTGAGAGTGACGTCGGGAAGAACCTGTGGCGACGTATTGCGCAGCGACACCGTAAAGCGGACGGCATCGCCCTTTTGCGCTTCCGAACCGGCAGGGACTATCTTCAGCTCAGCCTCACGGAACGCGCTCCCGTACGGGGTTTCGTACGCTCGCAACGGGGTCACGGCAGAGGCGTAGAGATTGCCGGCCCTCGCGTAGAACTTGAGCTGGGATCTGGGGAGAGACCCCGCCCGGACGCGCACGGTCACGGACACCCTGGTCGTCGAATTTGGCTGCAGGATGAGCTTCTTCCACGTCACGCAGTTCGACGTCGTGATCTTGCCGCTGTCCGTCGTATACAGAACCGTCGTCAGGGGATCGGCCGTCACATCCAGAGTCACCGTCTTCTTCTTGAGATTGCCGTTGCGGATGAGGAGCGTGTACGTGAGCTCCTGCCCCGGTTCAAAGAGTGCGTCCGAGACGGTGATCTTCATGTCTTCATCGAGCTTCGCCGGCACCGTCCTGCGGTTCTTGATCGTCACGGATTTGCATCCGGATTTCGAGCTCGTTTTGACCGTGGCACCCTTCGGAGTGAAGGATTTCAGTGCCCAGCCCTTATCCAGGGATTCGCTCACAGTGTGGTTTCCATCAGCCAAATCGGTGATTCGGAGTTTCCCATTCACGTCCGTCTGACCCTTGTAATCCTCATCCACGAAGATGCTCACGCCGCTCATCTTCGAGCTCTCCAGTTTGTCATTCATGTCGTAGGCCTTCACGGACACGTTGATGCAGCTCGTCACTTTCTTCTTCGGTGCGTTGTACTCGCTGCCGCGGGAATTCTTTGACGAGGAAGACGAGAATGTCGGATACGCGGGCTCGGCCCCGTACGGCGAATCATCCGAGCAGGTATTGAGCAGATTATAGGTCTCGGAATGCACGATCCGCTCACCGGAACTGTCGTACTGCGGCGTTGCGTAGGGCATGAGTTCAAGCCGGAATTTGCACTGTGGCACCGGCGTAGAAAGGCTCTTGGTGGTCCCTGCGGGCACGTAGACGACATCCGTGGTGCTGTACGCCGCCTCACGATTTCCCGTGAGGATCTTGCGAGCGGAGAGGCGCACGACGATCGTGCACTCGCTGCCATTGGTGAATGTCGCGGATCCGTTTTCATTGAAGCGCGTCGAGATATCTCCTGACGCAACGAGGCTCAAATACTCCTCGATTTCTGGCCCGCGAAGCTCCCGGATGCAGGCGGCATGGGCCAGCGTAGGCTTGGCAGAAACGGCCAAAGAGAGCGCTAATGCGCTCAGGATGATGCCGGTGCGAAGGAGGGAACGCAGAGACATGCGATGTAAAAGGGTTGATACTATCTCAGATTGTGTTAGATATGTCAAGTGTGCATTACACGTCTTTCTGAAGCCCTTCCAAGCTGTCTGGAACACTCCGGATTTGGTATCATAGAGTGAGAGACCAGCCACATTGGGGAGTCGCCAAGTGGTAAGGCAGCGGCCTTTGAAGCCGCCATTCGAAGGTTCGAATCCTTCCTCCCCAACCATTCTGCTCCGCAAGCTTCGCAGAATTACCCGCAAACCACAAAGGGGTTCAACTGTGCTTTGATCAGAAATAAACCATCACTTTGCATCAAAGAATGATCTCCGATGACAACTCAGCATTAAATTCGATAGTTCACCGATTAATGAATTACCAGAATTAGTAACTTGCTGGCGCGCCTCCCTATAGAGAGCATCGGAGAAATTCGGATTCCGTCTACATTGCTTTTCCAGCAAACTAAGGGCATCTACATATTTCTCATATGCGCTACCGATCTTTCCATTAATTGCTGGAATTAGAACAAGACGTAGTTTAGCTTTAAGGATCGCTTCGGTAACTCGAAATTGTTCAAATGGTATTGAATATATCTCAGGATGTACTAAGAAAAGATCATTACCACTTTGATCAGCATAACATTCTTCTGGTATTCCAATTTCGTACTGTGCTTGATGAGTATGAGTTGCAATCAGCTCAACAACATCATTTACAATGACTTGGTTGTACTGGCAGATTTGAGCAGCTTGATTATCTTGGATAATCGAAATCGTTTCATTACGATTAGCCTGTAATGTAAACAACAACAAAATAACAGTGATGGCCATCGTTGCAAATTGAGAAATTGCTGCTGCTCTGATTTCAACTTTGTCCAACTTTCTCCAGTTGCGAAAAAACCATGCTATCGCAAAAAGGAATACTGCTATCGCGAAAAATACAAATAATCTCAGCGTAAAATTCATAACAAAATTGTACCTCATTTAGTGATCAATCACAGCATCACCTCCAGCTTTCCGACCATGGAGTTGTTGACGGAGAACGTCATGCGCAGCGACACGCCAACCTTGGAGACATTGAGCACGCCGCCTTCGGCTTCATCGACTTTGTACCCAAGCGCCACGACCTCCTTCTGCACCGCCTCCCGGTCGGCCACGGTCGCCTGGCGGGGGAAGTAGTAGGTGAGCCAGAGACCGTCTTGGTTATCGGTCATCTTCACCTGTCCGAAGACCTTCTTCAGGATCGGCAGGAGCTCGTCATTGACCTTGCGGCTCTTCTCGGTCTCGATCTTGCCTTCCACGGCATTGTCGAAACTGAGCTTCGCGTACGAAGTCGTCTGCGGCTCCGTTGACCCGGCGCCGGTGGCCGGCGTCGTCCCCGTCGTCGGGACATTCAGCGTGGTGCACACCGGCGTCACGGACTTCACGGCCGGTGCGACGATCGTGCGTTGCTTGTCCTCGATGTCCGTGATTTTCGGCTTCACAGACTGATTGATCGGCAGCTTGAAATCAGACGTGATTACGCTCATAGCCTGCATGATGAGGACGGAGCTCTCATCCGCCACCGTCGCCTGCGTGATAGTTGCAACAACCTTCGCCCCGCTCACATCCCCGTTGGCATCGGCTTTGAGGAGGAAGGCATCCTGCCACGGCTCGGGGCTCCCCATGATCATGTGCTCCTCGACCGTGATGATCCTGCCGGAGATCGCGACGCCGCCGTCCGAGGTCGCACGGAGATCGTATCCTTCCGTATCACGCTCGATGTCGATCTTCTTGACCCAGCGCGGGTTGAAATTGGCATCCACCTTCATGAGCTCCACATTGTTCGCCATATCGGTGACAGTCTTGAACTTCGCATCGCGCATGATGTTCCGCGAGAGGACGAATTCATTGTTCGTCGTCTTCACGGCCTTCAGATCCAGATCCATGGAGGCGAACGGCGTTTTGACGCTCTTCGCCCATTTGTACGCGCCTTTGGCATCCACCTTCACCGCCACGGAAGGGATGGCATCCGTAAGGCTCTTGATGGCCGCGCTCCTATTGCCACCCAGGAGCTGTGCGGCATTGAAGTAGCGCCCGAACGCGATGTACCCGCCATCAGCAGTCTGTTCCACGGAACGGAAATCACCGCCGGCGATGCGCATCTTCGTCTTGCCGATCTTCATCGTCTCGCGGGTGGTGCCGGTCACCGTTGCGAGTTCCAGCGACGGGGCTTCGATGCTCTTCGCCCAGAGGACCTTCAGTTTACTGTCCAGCTTGATGATCGCCGGAAGCTCGACCATCGCCGAATCCGCCACATTCGCCATACTCGTTTCGATATTCGCCAGCGCGATGAAGCTGCCGTCACTCAGGTACTCCATGTCGGTCGCGGCGAAGCTCATCTTCTTGCTCCACAGCACCTTGCCGGCGCTATCGAATTTGACGACGACACTGTAGTCCGGCACGGCATCGACATCCGCGACCTCCGTGTCGGTTCCGGTCATCTTCTTCAGTTTGGCGAGGAGGAGAACGCCGCCATCGGCACTCGCCCACAGCCGCTGCGGGAAATCCATGCTGTAGTCGCCGACCATCGTGGACCACATCCAGACGCCGCCGGTACTCATCTTCGTAACCATGACATCCCCCCAGAGCTCCTTCTTCTCTCCGTAGGCTTCGTCGTAGAACTCCTTGATGTCCCCCGCAACGACGAAGTTGCCGTCAGTCGTCTGCGCGGAGAGACGTTCCGTTTCCGTCAGCACGCCCTGCGCCGCGCTCTCACTGTCAAATTGCTTGCTCCAGACGGCTGCACCCTTCGCATCCGTCTTCACGACGAACGCATTCCACACGCCCATACCGGAGCTCAGGACGGTATCACCCGTCACCAGATACCCGCCGTCCTTCGTCGGCAACATGCCGTACCCCGGGGCACGATCGCGCATACGGAACGTCTTGATGAACGTGTTCGTGGACACGGGCTTGGCGGCACATGTACCGGAGACGGCAGCGCAGTACCTTGCAGCTGAACCGACAACGACACTCACAAACACAGCAGCCACCAACACGGAAAGCACGAGGAGCGTCGGCGTGAGTTTGTTTGTTTTCACTGTAATATTATAACATAATATGCTCAATACATCAATAGTTCACCGGCCACGGATGAATTTGATTCATAGCTTGAGATAGCCACAGATTCGTTACAGAAAAGGAGCCGGTGACGAGGTCATCGACTCCTTTCAGATCACTGAACGACACAGTTGAAATTACGCTGTGACGAGCCGGACATTCTCGGCCTTGGGACCCTTCGGGCCCTGGCCCATCTCGAATTCAACGGCTTGTCCCGGTTGCAGCTGATCGAAGGACACCCCCGCTGTGAGGGAGCTCATATGGAAGAAGACATCGTCGGAACCTTCCACTGTGATAAAACCGAAGCCTTTGTCTGTGACTTTCTTGATTGTGCCTGTAGGCATGAAAGAAGAGAGAAAGAAGTAAACGCACAGTTGTGCGTACACGGACGGTACGCTCATCGCCAGAGGAAAGATACCTTGTTCTTCGATTTCTTCGCATTTCCACGAGCACGTCTGAACGGGGTACCAGCCGTGATTTACGAGCTGAACAGGGCAAATGCGAGAAAGAACGCCGTGAACGCAATGATCATGACGGCAGGCGCGAAGAGGGAGAGCCAATTGATCTTCCGGGGTCGGAACGAGCGGATGAGGAGGGAATTGCTCACGACCGAGATGGAACTGAAGGCCATCGCCAGCCCGGCGAGCTCCGGCTGCAGGACGAGGCCGAACGAACTGAAAACACGAGCGGCGATGGGAATGCCGATCACGTTGTAGATGAGCGCGAAGAACATGTTCTGTTTGATCTTCCCCATCGTTTCGCGTGAGAGCTCGAGTGCCGTCACGACGTCACGGAGGTCGTTTCTGATGATGACGATGCCGCCGGTTTCCATCGCCACGTCCGTGCCGGAGCCCATGGCGATGCCGACATCGGCCTGTGCCAGCGCGGGAGCGTCGTTGATGCCGTCACCGACCATCGCCACCTTCATGCCCGCTTCCTGCAGTTTCTTCACCTCATGCGCTTTGTCTTCAGGCAGGACCTCTGCAAGCACATGCAAAATGCCGATCTGCTTCGCGATGGCCCTTGCTGTACGCTCGTTGTCCCCCGTGATCATGTACGTCGCGATCTTCATCGTGCGAAGAAGATCGATCGCTTCCTTCGTCGTGTCCTTCACCGTGTCCGCTACAGCGACGATGCCGAGGATCTTCTCCTTGGTCGCGAGAATCATCGCCGTCTTGCCCTGCTCCTCCAGCTCCGTGAGGACTCGCTCCGAGCGCGAGAGCGTGAGTCCGACGGTCTCCGTCATGA
Source organism: Candidatus Peribacteraceae bacterium (assembly GCA_041666245.1). Lineage (GTDB taxonomy): Bacteria > Patescibacteriota > Gracilibacteria > Peribacterales > Peribacteraceae > CAIKAD01. Next base: position 267,942 of record JBAYHG010000001.1, on the reverse strand, counting down.
GCCGGCGGTTGCCGAAGAAGTACATCATCCCGTCGATCGTTCCCTCGATGCCATGTCCGGGAATGGCCTTGAAGTGTTCCACGTCCGAAAGATCCAGCCGTTCCTCCTGCGCGTGCGCGTAGATCGCTTCGGCCAGCGGATGCTCGGAGCTGCGTTCGAGACTCGCTGCTATCTGCAGGACGCTTCGTTCATCAGCCTCGAGCCCGACCACGTCCGTCACGACGGGCTTGCCATAGGTGAGCGTGCCGGTCTTGTCGAAGATGATGGCTGTAATCCCGTTCGCGGCTTCCAGCGGTTCTCCTCCTTTGATCAGAATCCCTTGTTCCGCACCTTTGCCCGTCCCGACCATGATGGCCGTAGGCGTCGCGAGGCCAAGTGCGCACGGACAGGCGATGACGATCACGGCCGTGAAGGCCATCAGGGCAAAGCTCAATGTGGCGCTGAAGACGAAGAACCAGAGCACGAACGTCAGCAACGCCGCGAGGATGACAGCAGGAACGAACCACGCCGATATGCGGTCTGCAAAGCCCTGAATGGGCGCTTTGGAACCCTGTGCTTCCTCCACGACGCGGATGATCTGCGCGAGCATCGTGTCCGCGCCGACCTTCTCCGCCGTGTATTCAAAGCTGCCGTTCTTGTTGAGCGTGGCGCCGATAACCCTGTCACCGGTGTTCTTCTCCACGGGAATGCTCTCGCCCGTCAGCATCGATTCATCGACGGAGGAGTGGCCTTTGCTGATGGTCCCGTCCACGGGGATCGTCTCGCCCGGCCGCACGAGCACCATGTCTCCCGTTCTGACGTCATCCACGGAAATGTCGATCGTCTTCCCGTCCCGAACGACCCGCGCGGACTTTGCCTGCAGATTCATGAGCTTCCGGATGGCATCCGAGACACGTCCCTTCGCCTTCGCCTCCAGCCACTTGCCGAGGAGCACGAACGTGATGAGGAATGCAGCTGTCTCGAAGTAGAGTTCCGGGATCTTCACGCCGCCGACACCGATCACGCTCCCGGTCCGGAAGACGTAGAGTACGAAGTTTGCGAAACTGTAGAAGAAGGCCGTGGACGTGCCGATCGCGATGAGGCTGTCCATATTGAAGGTCTTCATGCGCAGGCTCGACCACATGCCGCGGTAGAATCCGGCACCGATGAGAAACTGCACGGGAAGAGTGAGGATCAGGGAAACGATGCCGACGTAGGGAGGGAGGAATCGCTCTCCCGGAAGCCACGGAAGAAAGTCCAGGAGCATGAAGTACAACATGGGAACGCTCAGGACGAGGCTCCCGATGAACCTCCACTCGTACCTCCGCAGCTCCGCCTCTCGTTTCCTGCGTTCAAAGTCCCTGTCATGCTCATCGACGACTTCCGCGTCATACCCTGCACGCTTCACGGCGGCGATGAGTGTCGCCTCGGGTATGTCCACATCCGGAATGATCGTCGCTTTCTCCGCGACGAAGTTTACGGTGGCCTGCTTCACGCCGGGAACCTTCTGCAGCGACAGCTCGACGAGCTGTGCGCACGACGAACAGTGCATGCCGCTGATGCTGAGAGAAACGTTCTTCATGAATATCCGGGAAGGAAACTACTTATTCACCAGCTTCGAGACGGTGAGGATCTCCGTAATCATCTTCTGCTTCTTCGTCGGGCTGTTGCTGTCCATCGCATTCTTGAAGCAGCTGCCCAGATGGGCTTCCATCAGCTGCTGATGACCGGACTTCAGGAGGCCGATGACGGCCAGATTCTGCTGCATGATGTCGATGCAGTACCGGTCCTCCTCGATCATACGGATGATCTTGCCGAGGAGACTGTGCGCTTTCTTGAAGCCGATGAGGGCCTTGTCTTTCTGGGGGTTCATGGGAACGGGGGAAGAGGGGATGGGGAGATGAGGAATGAATGATGCTACTGCACAATGAACGATCCGCGCGCCATGCCCATGCTGCAGCTGAAGGCGAGGCGGCCGGGCGAAGGAGGCGTGAACTCGATGACGTTCTGTCCGCGCGTGAGGCGCTGCGAAATATTGAGGGAGGGGATGACGATGGAGCTGGTGCAACCGCTCGCATTCGTCGCATCCACGAGCCAGCGAACGGGCACGCCCGCTTTCACAGTGAGCGTACTCGGTTCGTACCCGGAGGGCAGAACCTTCATGGAGATCTCCTGCACACCGTTGGCGATGGCTGGAACTCCCGCGGCAGCGGAAGGCCGTGTTCCGTAGGAGAAGATGCTCGCGGCGTCGAGTCCCGTGAGCGCGAGAGCGCTCCGCGCGTTGTAGAGCGCGAGGACGAAGACGAGCGTTCCCGCGAATCGCAGGAAGATACGGGAAGCCGATCCCTTCGCCGTCGAAGAGATGGCGCTGATGCCGAGGAGAGAGGGGAGTGTCCCGAGTGCGAAGACACCCATCGTCAGCGCTCCCGACACGAATGAGCCGGACGCGAGCGCCACGACCTGGAGCGACTGCGTGAACCCGCAGGGCAGGAAGAACGTGAGCGCGCCGAGCGTGAAGGGCGCGAGCGGATGGTCATGTTCAGCGAGGCTCGTGATCCAGCGTGAGAGGCGTTTGGGCGGGCGGAAACCAAACAATCCCTTCGGGACGATTTGCAGGATGGACAGCGCGAGCCAGAGCATCACGAACGCAATGACGAGATTGAGGTACCCCGTGACACGCGGCGTGATGGTGATGGCCTGCCCGATGAGACCCACGACGCCGCCGAGGAGCGTGTACCCGAGGAGTCGGCCGACATTGAAGGAGAGGAGCGGACGAAATTTCTCCCGCGTCGTCTGCGACTGGCGTGCTTTGTTGTACGTCGCCGCCATGGCCAGGAGGAGCCCTCCCGTCACGGCGAGGCAGCTGGATGAACCCGCGATGAGCCCGATGAGGAAGATGCCGCCGAACGAGAGTGCGCCGGACGTGGACGGGGCGAGCGAGATGAGATCAAATGACCGGAGGAAGAGGTAGAGCGCAAAGATGATCAGAAGCGACGCCCCGATCTCCAGCCACTTCCGGGAGCCGTCTGCCTGGGCGGATTCCTTTGAGCCTTTCCCCTGCGTGAGCAGGCAATACCCGGCTGATTGAATGACGGCTTCCACTTCCTCCTTGGAAGGGATGGCACGGGGATCCACCCGCAACTCTGCAATGCCGGTCCGATGATTGACATCGACACCGAGAACACCCTTGATGTCCATCAATTTGCGCTCCAGGAGGATCTCACAGCTTCCGCAGTGCATGCCTCCTATGCGCAGGGTGGCGAATCGTTCTGTCTCAGGAGTGGATGGCATGGTTTCAAAATGGAAGAAATGGGGAACCCGTGAGGAGCCTGTCATGTTCTTGATGCTAACAGGGTATCAGACATGGCTTCTGCGAGTCAAGATACCCCCACCCTAGGTCATGGTATTTCGCCTCGACAACCTCCGGGGTTGCCCTCACAGTATCAGAAGCCGTTTTTCACTTGCCCGCTGGAGGCCCTTTCCCTAGACTTCCCCGGCAGTATGTTCGCAATCGTCGATATCGCCGGCACGCAGGAATTGGTGGAACAGGGGATGAAACTCCAGGTTCCGCTCCTCGGGGAGAAGGAAGGCACGTCCGTCACATTCGACAAGGTGCTGCTCATCGCTGATGGCGAGGATATCGCCGTAGGCACGCCGTTCGTCTCCGGCGCGAGCGTCGCTGCGAAGGTGCTCGGCACGGGCAGGGGTGACAAGATCCGCATCCAGAAAGCTCACCGTCGCAAGCGCTACCGCCGCGTCAAAGGACACAGACAGGGGTATACGGAGATCGAAGTGACGAAGATCAGCCGCTGAGGAGGCGAATGGATAATAGAAAATTGATAATGGACAATATTGGGAGTGCTTCTCGAGTGAAGTACGTGTCCATTTTTAATTTATCAATTATCCATTATCAATTCATCCGTCACTCCAATCGCTTCCTCAGTGATCGGATTCTCTCTAGCGTGATTCCCATGTTCTGCATGCACGCGATCGTCTCGCCGAGGCGCTCCCCGGACCGCAGGAGGTGATTCAGGTAACTCTTCGAGTGCCTTCGTGACAACGGAGAAGGGGAGTCGGCATCAATGGGCGAATGATCATGAATGTACTGGGCATTAAGGATGCGGATCTTCGATCCGTCGCTCCCGTAGATCGTCCCATGCCGCGCCTCGCGCATCGGCAAGACGCAATCGAACATGTCGATGCCCTTGGCCACGGCCGTTTCCATCTGTTCAATGCGACCAACGCCCATCAAATAACGAGGCTTGCCTTTGGGAAGCAGGGGACAAACATCATCGAGGACACCGTACATTTCCTCCTCCGATTCTCCGACGGCCAACCCACCGATGGCGTACCCGTCGAACCCGATGGCGATCAGCTCCTCGGCGCACTTCTTGCGCAGGTCACGATGGAGACCACCTTGGATGATGCCAAAAAGCAGTGGCGAACGTGTCATGGTGAGCGGAGTCGAACCATCACGTTCGCGCGTGTCGACCCTTCGACTACGCTCAGGGTGACACGCTTGTTCATGCACCTTCTTACATTCCTTCGCCCATTTCAACGTCCGATCCACCGCCGTTTCAATTTCCCCCCGCGGAGCCTTCGACGGCGGGCACTGGTCGAAGCACATGATGATGTCCGCGCCGAGTTTGCGCTGGATCGTCATCGCTTCCTCAGGCCCGAGGAAGAGGGGAGTGCCGTCGAGGTGGGAAGCGAACGAAACTCCTTCGTCCGTCACCTTGCGCAGCGCTTCAAGCGAGAAGACCTGGAACCCGCCGGAGTCCGTGAGGATCGGCTTGTCCCAGCCAATAAACTTATGTAACCCTCCCGCTTCCGCGACTACATCCTCGCCCGGACGGATATGCAGGTGGTACGTATTGCAGAGCATGATCTGCGCACCGAGCGTTTCCAGATCCTCCAGCGTAATGCCCTTCATCGCCCCGGCCGTGCCGACGGGCATGAAGAACGGGGATTCAAGAACACCATGAGTTGTCTGCAGCCTTCCTCGACGCCCAAGCTCCGTATCTCGTGACAGGGAAAACATAAGAAAAGGATACCGAAGAAACCGGATAAACCGAAGACGCAACGAACACCAGCTCAATTACCACGATACTTTTTCAACGCTCATCCCGTCCCACTGCACTTGCTTCAGAGTGTCCACCTATTCATTCATGAGCCCGAGAAGACGTTCGGCAGTATCGGAGAGCGACTTACACACGACGGTGCCGATAGCAGGAGACACCTCCCCATGCTGTTCCGAGTGATGCTCTGGCCGATCCTCTAACACACCCATTTCCGGAACCCCCCTTCCCCTTGAGGCAATTTCATCTACGTCACATCCACCTCTGGGCTCAGAACGCCAGTTCCGTACATCGACATCTAAGCCGCAAATTGGATCATGATTCAAACCCACGAAAAGACAGTAACAGAATGTATCGTCGATTCAAGTCAATTACTTCTGCGTGACCTTCTCGATGATCTTGTCGATCAACCCGTAGTTGAGCGCTTCCTGTGCAGTCATGAACTTGTCGCGCTCGGTGTCCTGCTTCACCTGATCGAGCTTCTTGCCTGAGTGCTTCGCGATGAGCTCATTGAGGAGGTTCTTCGTGCTGATGATGTGCTCCGCATGAATAGCGATGTCCGTCGCCTGACCTTCCGCACCACCAAGCGGCTGGTGAATCATGATCTCGGAGTGAGGGAGTGCGAAGCGCTTGCCCTTGGCCCCGCCCATGAGGATCACGGCGCCGCCGGATGCGGCCATTCCCAAGCACACCGTGGAGATGTCCGGCTGCACGTACTGCATCGTGTCGTACATGGCGAGAGTGGACGTGACCTGCCCACCGGGGGAATTGACGTAGAGGATGATGTCCTTCTTCTGATCCTGCTTCTCGAGGAAGAGGAACTGCGCGATAATGGCATTGGCCACATCATCATTGATGGCAGTGCCGAGAAAGATAACGCGATCCTCGAGGAGACGAGAGTAAATGTCGTACACGCGCTCACCGAACTGCGTTTTCTCGATGACGGTGGGGACGATGAAGTTCATCACGTTGCCGTCGCGGGAGAGCTTCGAGGCGATGGACTGAATCTTGGGGTGCATGGATCGGGAGGGAAGAAACGTAAGAAAGGGCGGAAAAGGCAGAAAGGTTTGCTTTTGATGTTGATTTCCAAACCGATACAATCATAGCAAATTTCGAGTCTCTCTCACAGTTTTCAATGATCCTCTTTGTGTTCTATGCCGCAATTGTCACCAGAAATTGACACAGAGATTAGGCGCTTTCTGGAGCGCTCAAAACGCCCCCTGATCGTCATTCTCGGGCCAACGGCGAGCGGAAAAACGGATTTCTCCCTTGATCTTGCGTGTCACGTTGAGCGCAGTCGAAACGCGACAGGCTCAGCAGAAATCGTGAACGCCGACTCTCACCACCCTTCGACTACGCTCAGGGTGACACCTTCATTCGAAATCGTGAACGCTGACTCAAGGCAGCTCTATAAATATATGGACATCGGCACCGCCAAGATCAATCCGGATGAGATGAGAGGGGTTACACACCATCTCCTTGACGTCCTCGATCCGAAAGAAGAAGTGACGGCCGCGTGGTACAAAGAGCGTGCCACGAAGGCCATCGATGAAGTTCTTGAACGCGGCAACATCCCGCTCCTCGTCGGCGGCTCGATGCTCTACATCAGTGCCGTCATCGATGATTTGCAGTTTGTGCCTTCGCCCGATCCTGCAATCCGAAAAAGACTGGATGAGGAATACGACCGGGATGGAGGTGCTGCACTCTATGCGAAACTTCAGAGACAAGACCCGGAAACCGCGGAAAGGTTTTCCGTCCGAAACAAGCCCTACGTCATCCGCGCGATAGAAATACTGGAAACGATCGGAACGCCTTCATCAGTGAAGAGGAAAGGGGACTCGCCCTACGATCTCCTGATTTTCGGCATGGAGTGGGAGCGAGAGGAACTTGTGAAAAGAATTAAAGCGCGGACGAGACAGCTATTTGAGAAAGGCTGGATCGATGAAGTACAACGCCTTTTGGAGAGGGGCTACTCCGTTGACGATCCTGGTATGCGAAGCCAAGGCTACCGCGATATCGCTGAGGTCCTCGCGAACGGAAAACCGAAAATTGATAATGGAGAATTATTGGATGCGTTGATCGAGTCGATTTCTGCTCAGGCGAGGCAGTATGCGAAGAGGCAGATGACGTGGTGGAGAAGAGACCCGCGCATCAAGTGGATTCCATCAAAGAACTAGAACTTCAGAATATCGCCGTACTTCGCTTCGAGCTTGGCCTTCATCTGCCACAGCTCCTCGATCATCTGCTGGAGCTGCGGGGCGGCGTCGGGTGTCTTCTTGCTGAGGTAGAAATCCGCGATGTGCTTGAGGAGGCTCGCGATATTCACCATGGATAAATCCACGGTCCCGCGATCGCCCTCTTTGATCGCCTCATATGCTCCGGAGTTGTAGAACGTGGATGTCTCGTACACATTGATCTCTCCCTCCGTGATCATGCGCGAGATCGTCTTCACGAAATTCGTGTGCTCATCGCCCATGGGGCCCGCCGGGGACTGTCCCGCCTTCTTCTGCGCTTCCTCGGAAAGATTCTTGTGCTGATCGTAGAGGGAACCAAGGTCTGCCATAGGACATGATTCTAGCACAGAAGGAATCAGCATCCGATGCCTATTTCGCGCTGACTGTCACCGATCCCCTGATGTCCGGTTTGTCCTTTTCGTGATACATCCACAATCCAGAGGTGGAGAACGGGAAGCACCACGTCTCGCCCGCAGAAATGCTCTTCCCGGGATCGAACGGTGAGGGGGACAGTGCATCGGATACAGGATGGCGATCAACGTTCTCCGCGTTGACCCAACACACGGTACTATTCACCCCCACGGTGACGACGGAAGGGACGAATCCCTGCGCGTTCATCTCAATCGTCACGGGCTTCATCGTTGGCTGCGTAATCCTAAGAGAGAAACGATTCTGGAACAAGGCAAACACCGCGGTGAGAACCACCGCAAAAACGAGAAGGAATACTGTGGTGTACTGCGATTTGTTCATGGAACCGATTGTACCAACGTCTCTGAGAGCCGTCACCGGAAACCCGCGTTGGCGCTATACTGCTTCCGTGCACCCAAATGACCGCCTCACCATGGGATTGCTCCGCACCACGCGCGACCATGTGACGGCGCTGGAGAGTATGGACATTCGGACAGTGGAGGATCTGCTCCTCTACTTCCCGCGTGCACACGAGGACCTGAGCATGATGCAGACCATCGCGACCGCGCCGCTCGACGAGAAGGTGACGATTCGCGGGACAGTGAGCGACGTGAAGCTCGTGCGCATCCGCGGCGGGAAGCAACTCGTGACGGCAAAGTTCCTCGATACGGAAGGGTCTCTCGCGGACGTCGTGTGGTTCAATCAGCCGCATATCAAGCGGATGCTCACGGACGGGGCGGACGTGGTCCTCACGGGCAAGCTCGTTATCAAGGGATCGAAGATTCAGTTCCAGAGTCCCCAGTTTGAAAAGGAAGGCGAGCGGCCCCTCGTCCACGCCGGACGTCTCGTGCCCGTGTACGCGCAACACGAGATCATCAATACGAAGTGGCTGCGGGAGAAGATGTTCCTCGTGAAGGGTGCGATCGACGAATTGTCGGAGACGCTTCCCGCGGACATCGTGAAGGAGGAGGGACTCATTCCGCGCAGAGACATGATCCGGTCACTACACTTCCCGGACAAAGCGGAGGATGTGGATCGCGCGTTCGACCGTCTCGCGTTCGAGAAGATGTACGAGCTGCAACGGGAGGCGCTGGAACGGAAGAAGCTCTGGCAGGGCGCCATTCAGGAACGGCTGAAGACGCCCATGGACATCGAGCTCATCCGCGCCTTCTTCGCGTCACTGCGTTTCACCCCCACGGGGAGCCAGAAGATCGCCATCTACGAAATCCTCCGCGACATGGAGAAGGACGTGCCGATGTCGCGTCTGCTAGAAGGCGACGTCGGCTCCGGCAAGACACTCGTTGCAGTCTCCGTGATGGCCAACGCCGTGCGCCACGGCGGCCAGTGCGCGCTCATGGTGCCGACGGAAGTGTTGGCGCGACAGCACGCAGAAGGCATTTCGCGACTGCTCCTCACGTTCCATTCGTTCCTGCAGAAGCAACCTGCGTCCTCCAGGATGCAATTCCAGCTGCCCACGATCGCGCTCCTCACGGGTTCCACGCCGAGGTCCGAAGCCGATGCGATCAAGCGCAGCCTGGCCTCGGGTCTCGTCGACATCGTCATCGGCACGCATGCACTGATCGAAGACACCGTCCGGTTCAAGGATCTGCGCCTCGTCATCGTCGATGAGCAGCACCGCTTCGGCGTGACGCAGCGCGCGCGCCTGCGGGAGAAGGGGAGTCCACACTTCCTCTCCATGACCGCCACGCCGATCCCGAGGACGCTGGCGCTGACGGCCTACGGCGATCATGACCTCTCGGTTCTGCTCGAGAAGCCCGGCCGCCGGCAGCCGATCCAGACGAAGGTCGTCGCGCCGAAGGATCGCAGGACGGTCGAACTCTTCATCGACCATGAAATCGCCAGAGGCCGACAATCCTTCGTCATCTGCCCACTCATCACCGAGAGCGACGAGCTGGCGGAAGTGCGCAACGTCGAGCAGGAGACGATCCGTCTGCGCAAGGAATTCCCGCGCCGGAAGATCGCCATGCTGCACGGGAAACTCATGCCGCAGGAGAAGCAGGAGATCATGCGCGCGTTCCGGGAGAAGCAATTCGACATTCTCGTCTCCACCTCCGTCATCGAAGTCGGCATCGACGTCCCCAACGCGACGATCATCCTCATCGAAGGCGCAGAGCGTTTCGGCCTGGCACAACTCCACCAACTGCGCGGGCGCGTCGGCCGGGGCGACGAGAAGAGTCACTGCTTCCTCTTCACGAGCAAGCAGGATCAAGCGGATTCCCCGCGCCTCAAGGCGATGGAGCAGTACGACTCGGGCTTCATGCTGGCGGAGATGGATCTGCGGCTGCGCGGCCCCGGCGAGATTTTCGGCACGCGCCAGAGCGGAATCCCGGATTCCTTCCTCCGCGCCACGATGAAACCGGAGTTGATCGCGAGAGCGCGGAGGGCTGCTGAGAGGGTCCTCTTTCCGGAGAGAGCTTCAACGCAATCATTGTGAGGGCAGAAATGGGAGAAAGGAAAGGAAAGGAAGGGGAGAAAGGAGAATCGGAGTTACACGTTTCTTTCTCTTCTGCCATTTCTTCCCTTTCTTTCCTCTTCTGCAAGCCACAGTATCATTTTTGCATACCTAAATTGTTGCGACGATGTTCCCGGTGAGTAGGATACCGCCGCTGTCTTACCAACCGACACGCAGATTATATATTTCTTTCTTCTTCGCTCATATGGTCAACATGCTCCATATTCGTACCGAGAATGGTCCAGTCCCCGTTAATGCCGCAGAATTTGGCCGCGAGACTCTCCTCCAACCATGCGCCGATGGTTCTCATGTTGTTGTAGAAGGAACCGCGAAAACGCATGAGATCATCCAAGCTGCCGTTGACGCCCGTGGAGGTGTCACCGTCCAGGAAGCTCAGGCCTGATTCTTCAGCTTTTCAGACAAGGTCGAGTGGTGCCTCCGCACCTGAAATTTCGCTTTTTTGGCCGAAACAAGACTGGTACACTACCTCAGCTTCCCAGTTTTTCTATGGCCGACCAGCCAACTCCGCCGCCCCCACCACCTCCGCCGCGTCCCGGTGACGCCGTTCCGGAAGGTGGTCTCGATCCCTCGCAAGTCTTCTCCGCTCCTCCGGGAGCGGGTCCCGGCTCGATGGGTGGTGGCATGCCGCCGCCGCAGGGTGGTGCGCAGCCGCAGACACAGGGAGATGCCGGCGCCCCCCCGCCTCCGCAGGATGCAGGCCCGCCGCCGCCGCCTCCGGGGACAGTCGCGACGAAGGAGATGGGATTCGACGAGGAAGATCTGAAGATTCTCGCCCAAGTCGGCAATTACCGCTTCGGCAGCATCGCGAGCACACTCACGAACGAGGGCATAGCCGTCCCCGCACACCCGGAAACAACGTTCGACGTCAACGCCTTCCTCTCGCTCCTTTCCGGCAGCATTTCGCTCACCCGTGACGAGAAGTGGCGCATCATCCAAGCCATCCCGAAACTCAGCCAATTCCAGATCGACGAGCTGCAGAAGATCCTCCGTGAGGAGAAGCAGAAATTCTCCGAGCTCTCGCCGAAGCACCTCCTCCAGCTCCAGAAACTCGAGCAGAAGCACTCTGAAGACTGGAAAGACCTGCAGTCCATCCTCCGTCAGAAGAACGTGAAGAAGGAGGAGGAGTCGAAGGTCGACGACATCCGGAAGCAGCTGGGGCTTTGAAGAACGTCATCCCGAGCTTGCCGAGGGATGAGTCGTCATGGTTCGACCAACTCACCATGACGTTGTGTTCACGTATTCGCCACGAACACCCCGAGCAGAACGATTCCCACGAGCGTCAGGATGATGCCTTTCGCGATACCCCTCCCGAGCATGCAGTGCACCGTCGAGAGGAGCAGGAAGAGGAATGCCGCCGCTGAGAGACGGATGACGAGGAGCGAGCGAAAGAGACCGTCTAGCGCGGAAAGCTGAAAGGGGAGCCTGCGGAGGTACTGATAGCTGCCGAGTGCCTCGATGACGAAGTACCACGCGAGCAGCCACCCCGCATAGAGGCGCAGCGTGTCCAGGAGCGGGTAGTAGGCATGTGAAGGAATGGCGAACGTTTCCTTCGGTTCCGCGAATACCGATTCGAGAGGAGAGTGCGGAGGAAGCTCACCCTCTTCATCTGTATCCGTCCACTGTGGAATCTCGTTGCCACGGGATTCCTCGACGCCGTCGCCGTTCGAAGAGGGGAGAGGATCCATCAAAGGGATGAAGACGCTGCAGAAACCTCGGAGGTCGAGAGGTTCTGCGTCATGTACGTCACCGCATCACGCAATTCCCGTGGTGCACGAATCTCGAAGTGACGCTGACCCGTCCAGGCCCTGAATCCGACGACATTCACTCCCTGCTCCACGACACTGCCATCAGTCGTCCCAGATGGGAGAGAGCCGGGGAGAAAGGAAACTGAAAGCGGTCCGTCTCCCACCTTCTCTATCTCAGAAGCGCTCATCTCCACATACCACAGGGTCCCGTTCTCCGCACCAAAGGAGTTGTACCACCAGTTCTTGTGCACCGGAACGCAGAATCCGATGTGCGACGTGCAGTACTGCTGGTTCCAATTGGACACGGCCATGTTTGCCTTCGCCATCGCGGATGTCTGTTCCGAGGAAGTCCCGGCCGTCGCAGCTGCGGAGGATGCGGCGGCGGAAGAGGCTGCAGCGGAGGAGGAAGCACGTGGCGGGGGCGGAGCCTCGGAAGAGCTGGACGGGAGCTGCAGAGCGGGGAGAGAGGAAAGAACGGGGAAGAATGACGGGGAAGAGGTTTCTTCAGTTGAGGACGAACTGCTCTCTTCCACAGAACTCGATGAGGACGATTCCTCCCCGTTGAGGAGCAATGCAATCTGGGTGACGCGCATGATCGAAGCGACACCCTCCACCGTGGGTCGAACGATGCCCGTGACGCGCACCTGATCACCAACATACTCATTGAGAGAAACCGCATCGCTTTCAAGGAGCAGGAACTGCCCCTCTCCGTAGCGCAATCGATGCGTCCCCTCCATGTAGATGCCCACACCCGCCTCCTCCAGGATTCCCTGATAGGAGACCTCCATTTCCTGCTCAGGAAGCGAAGAGTCCTCGGAAGAGGAGGAGGAGCCCGTTTCATCCCCACCTGCAGGGGAACGAATGGAGGAAACGGAGCACGCGGCAATAGTCAGGGTCAGAATCCCGATGCCCGCGAAGGTGAGCTTGTAACGCATGGTGGAAAACAGGAAAGAAACATCGATCACTTACCGGCCAGCATCGCGTCGATCGCTGTCTTGAAATTCTCGAGCGGCTGCGCACCGGAGATCAACTGCGTCTTCTTGGTGGCATTGTTGTAGAGGAAGTTCGCAGGGGTACCGCGAACGCCGGCCGCGGCGCCTCCGTCCTCATCGCTCTGGACCTTGGCTGCGTACTTACTGCTCTCAAGACACGTCTTGAACTTCGCCTGGTCTGCTCCGACGGAAACCGCCACCTTCGTGATCTCCTCATTCGTGAACTGGGTCGTCGTGTCGCCGAACACCTTGTCTGAATACTTCCAGAACGCATCATTCCCGGCGAGCTCTGCCACGCACTCCGAGCCTTCCGCGAGCTTCTGAGCGTACTCATGGAAACTGAGCGGGAAGTTCCGGTACACCAGATTCACGTCGTTCTTGTAGGCAGCGAGCACTTCTTCCATCGTCGTATGAGCGCGCTTGCAGTAGGGACACTGGAAATCCGTGTACGTGATGATCGTTATCTTCGCATTCGCCGGTCCGCGCTTGTGATCTTTCGCTGTCACCTCAGCGACGGGACCTGAGGGTTGCTGCGTGGGGGCTGCCGACGTCGGCGTGGGCGCTGTGGGCGAAGGAGCCTGCGCAACGCGCGAAGCACCGCCCGTGAAAATCGCGAGAGAATATCCGACGATGACGCCAATGAGACCCAGCGACACTGCGAACCAGACACCATTTCCCTGTGGTCGCGGAGAAGTTTCCAGGGTGGACATACGAAAAGAGGGGAAGAAAAGAATCCCAAATGGGAACAGCACGTATCATACACAAGGGAACAACCCCTTCACGGAATCCGATTTGACAGAGTCTTAAGCGGCTTTTTTCATACTATCTCCTGACTAAATTAAGACATCCAGGAGCAATCCATCAAACACTGAGAACCGTACTTCCCTTCATTTTAGCGATGACGAATTCCCTTCTGCACTCACTTACAAGCTTGCATACTCTTTTCTCAGCTGTCTCGGAATCGCAAGGTACCGTGAGAGAACGATGTCATTTCGTTCGACACCGGCAGCCGAAGTTACCGAGTGAAGCCAGGCGATCTCATTGACGGAGAGTGAACGTCCGAGCTGAGAACGCAACTCCGCGGATTCCGTTCCCTGGAAATACGGTCCGTTCAACGCGATCACTCGACCATCAGATGTCCCGTAGAAGTGTACAGAAGCCTCAAACCCGTCCGAGTACGCCTGCATCAGGAGCGGATGCCCCGTATCGTTGACGAAGGAGAGATCCTGCTTGTACGGAAACACGGTCGCATCGATACCGACTCCGTACTTCTCGTAGTACGTCACGTACAGACTGTGATTGGCCCGCTCCAGAACCGGTAACCCCGCATTGAGCACTGCACGATAGACCGTTGTCGCCACCTGGCAAATTCCGCCGCCGGGGAACGACACGAGATCCTTCCCGTTCATGATGACAAGCGCGTTCTGCCAACCGCTTCCGCCCATATTCCCGACGACGTCATTGAATGACACCGTCGCTCCGGCAGGAATCATGACACCGTTCACATACTCCGACAGTCCCTTGCGGACATTGGAAATGCGACCCCCGCCCGAACCCTGGAAATTGCTCCTGCCAGTCGCCAGGAGTTGGAGGTCGCCGAGCTTGAGACCTGTCTGATTGATGATGCGACCATCTGCACGCGGCACGGCGAGCGTGAGCGTGGACCCGGTCGAGAGGAGCATGGATCGAACACTCGTCGTCGCCTCTCCGGCATCCCACGCGAAGCCAGGCTTCGCAGGTTGATCGGCAGTGACACGCTGGATACCGTCATCATCCGTGACTGCGGAAATCGTGCTGTCCTGCGGTCGTGGCAGGAGAGGAGTCAGAAGAGCGGCGAGATCCTCCTTCATGCTCGACGGATCGAGCCGGAATGACAGGTTCGTCCGCGAGATGTCCGCCTGAATCCACAGAGGGGAACGTGCGGGAGAGAGAACACCGCCGGTCATCGTGCCATCGTCAGTCTGGAGCGTGAGCTGCAACGAACGCGAGAGGAGGTGGCGCCGTTCCGTAATCGCCTGAGCAATGCGGGGGAGGGGAATGTCCTGCCCATACGTACGCTTAATGCGATCACCAAGGCGACTGGAAACTCGCTGCAAGTCCGCATCAATGCTCATCGTGCTTCCGCTCTCCGATATCGTATTCACAACGGCTTGCGCGACAGCCGCAGATGGTTTGAATACCAATCGATTCGTAACGGAGAGAAGGCCGCTCATGGAACGTAAGAGGAACACGCATGCGACGATTCCCATGATGCGGACGACATGTTTCATAGATGTTTGTTGTTTGTGGTGATATTGTAGTATATTTTGACATATTAGTCAAATAGTATAATAACAGCAGTAGAATATGTTGTACTCGTATCTCCTCCGCAATATTCGTTCCGTAGGATACGCTGTTTCCGTGTCCTCATCTGAAAAATTCCTTCGCGCCTACGACGCGTATGCCGACGAGCTCTTTCGCCACTGCTACTTCCGGACGTCGGATCGTGAACAGGGGATGGATATCATGCAGGAAACATTCCTCCGCACCTGGGAGTACATCGCCAAGGGCGGAATCATTCGTCACATGCGCGGCTTCCTCTACCGGACCGCGCACAACCTGATCATCAACGCGGCAATGAAGAAGACAACCGTCTCCCTCGAGCGACTTCAGGAAGAGGGATTTGACCCCGGCGATGAACGCGTACGACCGCCGGGAGCCGCCATCGATGAGAAACTCGTCGTTGCTCTGCTGCAGCACCTTGATCCGGAAGACCGGGATCTCCTCATCATGCGGTACATCGACGAGCTCGGTCCTGCGGAAATCGCGGAGATTACCGGCCTCTCCGCCAATGTCATTTCCGTTCGTCTGCACCGGGGAGTGAAGAAGCTCCGTACCCTCCTGCCCTCATGAATATTCTGGAACGTTTCTTCTCGTCGGCAAAGCGCGTCGGACTCCGGAGACCGGAACGGGAGTCAGTGCGGTCATTCCTTGAGAAAGCAACGACAGAACTTGTAAGAACGAAGGCTCAGGACGGTCTTCAGGGTGTGATGGACGTTCCTCCCACACTTTTCCTCGCCGCCGCGCGATCTGTTCGTGCGAACAGAGATGATCTCTCGCGCGTGCGTTCGACGCTCGCAGCGTACACAATTTCGTACCTACCACAACGGATGCGTAGCTTCCTGCTGCTCAAACGCTCTCTCGCCGCCGTTGGTGCCACGCTCGTTTTCGGTTCGACGGTATGTGTTGCAGCAGAGAGCGCGGTTCCCGGCGACGTTCTCTATCCGGTCAAGACCGCCGTGAACGAGCCTGTCCTCGAAGCCATGGCATCACTCACTCCCGCAACCCGTGCACAGTGGAAAGTGACGCAGGTGAATCGTCGGCTGCAGGAGATGGGACACCTCTCCGACCGCGAAGAACTGACACCGGAACATGAGGAGAAACTCACACGAAAGATCGAGGAACGCATGCAGCAGGCGCTCACGCAGATCGATGCGCTGGAAGAAACGGATCAGGCAGGGAGTACTGCTGAAATCCGCGACTCGCTCGGGCAGACGCTCCGGAAGAATGAGAAGCTCCTGAAGAAACTGGAACAGACCCGTCCTGCTCTCCGTCCGCAAGTCCGCCAGTACCTCCGCAGGACGGAAGAGAAGGAAATCAGTGATTCTTCACATGCATCAAAGAGGGGGGAGGAGAATCGGCCAGAGAAGCCCAACCAACCCGAAGAAATGCATGAAAAGGCGCAGGAAAAGAATGCGAAATGACCTTCGCGCAGCGAACAGATAGAAACTTCCTTGACGGGACGGAATTCGAGGATAGCCTTTGGCATCCCTCCACTCCTATGATCAGCACATCCCGTATGCCCGAACCCGTATTCACACCGCTGCCACTCTCCGACCCACGTCTAAGTGATGATCCGGAGGAAGAGCGCTTCCTGCGGGAAGCAATGACGCAGACACTTCGCGTACCCTACAAAGGGTGGGAACCAGTGGGATCAACACAGGAAACCGTCGAGACGGCCGTTCAAAACGTTCTTCGGTGAGGAGCTGTTTTCGTTCCTGGACACTCTGTAAACAACGCTCCAATTATTTTTCGTGGTGGCCCAGGGCAGAATCGAACTGCCGACGCCAGGCTCTTCAGGCCTGCGCTCTACCACTGAGCTACCGGGCCACGTGGTACGGAGATCTCACCCGCTCATTGTAGCAGGCTTCCTCGAAATGGGCTTGCCATGAGCGAGTCCCGCGCATGCGGGACGAGTCGAATGGTGGAGCTGAGGGGACTTAAACCCCTGACCTCTGCAATGCGAATGCAGCGCTCTATCAGCTGAGCTACAGCCCCAGAAAAGAACGACCGGGGAATTGTACAAGGTCTTTCGCGAAATTCCACTCCTCTTCAGAGGTATTCCTCCACCCTCCTCTTCCCGATAAATACCGACTCCTCACCCGATCGCATGCTCTGAAGCGCTTTCGTGATCCCCACGCGGTCCAGGATGTTGCGGAAGCGCTGCACAGCTTCCTCGTTGTCAAAGTTCGTCATCACGGTCATCT
Source organism: Candidatus Peribacteraceae bacterium (assembly GCA_041666245.1). Classification (GTDB taxonomy): domain Bacteria; phylum Patescibacteriota; class Gracilibacteria; order Peribacterales; family Peribacteraceae; genus CAIKAD01. Next base: position 250,486 of record JBAYHG010000001.1, on the reverse strand, counting down.
GTTCGAGGCGTTCGCCGAGGATGTGAATGCCGTCCGCCTTCCTCTCGATGCGGTACACGCCCATCTTCTTCGCCGCGAGGTGTGGACGCAGGATCGGAATGATCTTGCCCTCCTCTTTCAGCAGTTCCTGACGCTCCTCCTCACGGCTCGATCGCTCCTTCAGTACGAGCGGAAGCAGATCGTGCATCAGTTCCTTCGTGCCCTTGCGCGTCGCAGCCGAAATACTCGCGAACACTTTCACTTTTGCTTTCTTCAACGCCTTCACGAAGGCAGCCGTGTCATCAGCGACGAGGTCGGCCTTGTTGAGAATCACGAGTTCTTTCTTCTTCGAGAGAGTGGGGGAGTAGGCCTCCAGTTCCTTCCGGATGGCTTTGTAATCCGCAACAAGCGCATCCACATCCGGCTCCTCGCCTTCTCGCAACGCCCGGCCGATATCCAGCACATGCAGGAGAATCCCCGTGCGCTCGATGTGCTTGAGGAACGCGCCGCCGAGGCCTTTGCCTTTGTGTGCCCCCTCGATGAGCCCCGGCACATCGCACACGACGAAGGAGCGACCGGAGACCGTGACGACGCCGAGATTGGGAATGAGCGTCGTGAAGGGATAGTCTGCGATCTTCGGTCGCGCAGCGGACACGGCCGCAATGAGCGTGGACTTCCCGACGCTCGGGTACCCGATGATGCCGACGTCCGCGACGAGCTTGAGCTCCAGCTTCACCTTTCGTTCCTCTCCCGGCTCGCCGAGCTCCGCGAATTCCGGCCCCTGCCGCGTGGAGCTCTTGAAGTGCGCATTGCCGTAGCCGCCCCTGCCTCCGTGCGCGATCAACAAACGGTCACCGTGCGTGAGGAGCTCGCCGAACATTTCCGGACGTTCACCGGAAACATCCGTGACCACCGTACCGGGCGGAACGAGGAGCAGGAGATCTTCTCCACTTCTGCCCGCACGCAACTGCCCACCTCCCGCGCGGCCACACTCCGCGGCGAAGCGCTTCCTGGAGGCGAAGTCCGAAAGCGTGTCCGTGTTCTCATCCGCGACCAGGAACACCGAGCCGCCCCGGCCACCGTTGCCGCCGTTCGGCCCGCCCAAGGGCACGTACTTCTCACGACGCCAACTGACGGTCCCCTGACCGCCGTCGCCGCCTTTGATATCGATGATGGCTTCGTCGAGGAACATGGAAGAATTGTATCTGTTTGATATAAATCGACGCTAGACAAACAGTTCCGTCATTGTAGCATGCTTCACCACTATGGAATACGAAAACACAGTCGGCCTATCCGAGCAGACAACGCTCCTGGAGCCGCAAGAACTCAGTGCATACGTGCGTCGTGCGCAAGAAGAGTATGGCTACATCGTTGAGGGGGATCCGGCAATGACGCGCGTCATCGAGGACATTGCAATCTTCTCACGCATGAACATCATCATGACGATTCTGGGGGAACCGGGAGTCGGGAAGGAGGGGGCCGCGAGACTCATCCATGCATTCTCCGAAGAACGGGGACCGTTCGTTGCCGTGAACATGGCAGGAATCAGTCCAAGTCTCATTGAATCAGAACTCTTCGGCCACGTACAAGGGGCCTTCACCAACGCCGACGATGATCGTGAGGGCCGCTTCGAACAAATCAGCAAAGGCGGAACACTCTTCCTCGATGAAATCGGAGATCTTCCAATCGAGAAACAGGGCGTATTCCTTCGGGTACTCGCGCAACGCATTTTTCACAGAGTGGGAGACAATGAAGAAGTCGGGTACAGCGGAAGGGTTGTTTGCGCGACGAATGCAGACTGGGAAAACGCAGTGCAACTGGGCAAAATCAGACAGGACCTCCACGGTCGTCTCTCCGCATGCACGCTGCAACTCCCGCCATTCCGTACCCGCACGATAGAACATCGCACTGCCCTCATCTCACATTTCGTGAAATGCATGGAACAAGAGGTGAAGCATCCCCTGCGTCTCTCCCCAGAAGCTCTTCAGGTGCTCCTCGCCATAAACGACAACAACAATAATGTTCGCGAAGTTGAGAATGTGATCCGGAGAAGTGCGGCGTATGCCGCATGCCAAAACTACTCCATAGAAATGCATCACGTTCAACGTGCGCTCCGGGGATCCTCATCAGTTGAATCTTCCCCCGCACAAAGTGCAAGTACGATCATGAAACCCTTGGTTGAAATGCATGGACTCGGGGATGCCATGGAACTCGTGAAGAGGCAGGTCGTCAGAGACGCACTTCGACGCAACTGCGGCAACATCTGTCAAACGGCAAATGAACTCAGGCTTGATCGACATAATCTGCAGCGCTTACTCAAAAATTGGGATATGAAGAAATGAGGGAATCTCTTCGCTCGAACACAGATTATTCGGTTCCAGACGACCATCGCCGCACTTGAGCTCAAAAAATGCTTCTTCCAAATATACAGACTGAAGTACAGTGCTCCTCCTCTCCCGCCGCCATACCGCATCTCCAGCCACATGCCACCTCCTGAGCCACTTCCAGCAACGTATATCAGTGACGAGCTCTTTGAACAGGAACAGTGTTTCGGGGCGCGAACGTACCACCTCATGCATGGGCAGGCACATCGCCACGAAGAAGAAGTACTTGAAGATCAGACGCAGAGAAATCAATTTGGTCGATTTGTTCAAGCACGGATAGCCGCGACGCACACTGCAGTATTTTGCCTCCTGCAACGCGTATTGAAAATGACAGAAGCTCTGCATGCTGATAATCCGAGCTTCATTGTGGATGAACAGCGGCTCATCCTCGCCATGCATCGCACCATGTTTGACGACAATGGAGCATGTGGAAATGTCGCATACGAAGTACGTCGTCGGATTCAACAAGAACACAACATCAGGCCATTCTCCACAAGTGTCATCGTGAAGTATGCAAGACGTTTCCTCATGCGATATCTCGCCGAAGTGACGAAGCGGGATCCCACGTCATTCATTCCGAAAGAACCGAAAGATATGAGTGACCATCGGTTGCGACAGGAGCGACGCTCATCAAACCCTTGTTGGAGTAACGACGACAATAAATTGGAGAGTCCAAAGAATTACCGTTGACCACATTGGATTGGCACTCTAAAATAGCGAGTGCTAATCCACTCTTCCCCGCATCCTATGTCCAAAATCATTGGAATTGACCTTGGAACCACCAACTCCTGCGTCGCCGTCGTCGAGGGCGGGCAACCGGTCGTCATCCACAACGCCGAGGGGAGCAACGTGACGCCGTCGATCGTCGCATTCAAAGACTCTGAGGTGCTCGTGGGCATCGCGGCGAAGCGGCAGGCGGTAACGAATTCCAAGAACACCATCTTCTCGGCGAAGCGCCTCATCGGACGCCGCCTGAGCGAAGTGAAGGAAGAGACGAAGAATATGCCCTTCGATGTGAAGAGCGGAAAGGATGACCGCGCGGTCATCGTCGTGAACGGTAAGGAGATGCTCCCGCAGGAAGTATCGGCGAAAGTGCTCCAGAAGCTCAAGAAAGACGCCGAAGCTTTCCTCGGTACGACAGTGACGAAGGCCGTCATCACCGTCCCGGCGTACTTCGACGATTCCCAGCGTCAGGCAACCAAGGATGCAGGACAGATCGCGGGATTGGAAGTGGTCCGCATCATCAACGAACCGACGGCCGCGGCGCTCGCCTACGGCCTGGACAAGGGAAACAAGTCACAGAAGATCGTCGTCTACGACCTCGGGGGCGGCACGTTCGACGTGTCGGTGCTAGAGCTGGGCGACGGCGTCTTCGAAGTGATCTCCACGACCGGCGACACGCACCTCGGCGGTGATGACTTCGACCAAGTTGTCCTCGCATGGCTGACGGAGGAATTCAAGAAGGAACAGGGGATAGACCTCGGAAAAGACAGGATCGCGCTCCAGCGACTGCGTGAAGCGGCGGAGAAGGCGAAGATCGAGCTCTCCTCCGCCACAGAAACGGACATCAATCTGCCTTTCATCACCGCAGACGCCTCCGGCCCGAAGCACCTGAATGTGAAGCTCTCGCGCGCAAAACTGGAGTCCCTCGTGCGGGACTTGATCGACCGGACGGTGGCCCCGTGCAAGAACGCACTCAAGGACGCGAAGCTCACAATGAAGGACATCGATGAAGTCGTGCTTGTCGGCGGCATGACGCGCATGCCCGCCGTCGTCGCGAAGGTGAAGGACCTCTTCGGCAAGGAGCCGCACCAGGGCGTGAACCCCGATGAAGTCGTGGCGCTGGGTGCCGCGATTCAGGGCGGCGTGCTCGGCGGCGACATCCACCGGGACATCGTCCTCGTGGACGTGACACCTCTGTCACTCGGCATCGAGACGCTCGGCGGCGTTGCGACGAAGCTCATCGAGCGCAATGCGAAGATCCCCACGAGCAAATCACAGATCTTCTCCACGGCGGCGGACAATCAGACATCCGTGGAAGTCCACGTCGTGCAGGGCGAACGCGAGCTGGCACGGGATAACAAGTCACTGGGCCGCTTCATCCTCGACGGCATCCTCACCGCACCGCGCGGTATGCCGCAGATCGAGGTGACGTTTGATCTCGACACCAACGGCATCCTGAGCGTCCATGCAAAGGACAAGGGCACGGGCAAGGAGCAGCACATTACGATCCAGGGCTCCACGGGTCTCAGCAAGGAGGAAGTGGAGAAGATGCAGAAAGACGCGGAGTTGCACGCCGAGGAGGACAAGCAGAAGCGCGAGCTCATCGACGCACGCAATCACGCCGATGCGCTGATCTTCTCGCTCGAGAAGCAAATGCGCGAGCACGACGCGAAGATCCCGGAGAATGTGAAGAAGGATGTGAATGAGAAAATGAATGCACTCCGGGACCTCCTGAAGAAGGAAGACGCCACCGTCGACGAAGTGAAGAAGGCTACGGAAGCACTCGGGCTCGCCTCACAGGAAATAGGGAAGGTCGTCTACGAAGCCGCTCAGAAAAAGGGCAATGAGGGCAATGAGGGCAGTGAAGGCAAAGAAGGCAAGAAGGGTGACGTCGTGGACGCCGAAGTGGTGGAGGACGAGAAGGATAAGAAGAAGAAATGAGCATGTGAAGGATCATTGACATTGTGACCTTTCTCGCTACAGTTAGCGCAATGCACCGCATTTCACATCGACCCCCGCTCGCGAGCAGGAACATCGGCGCTCTCAGATTATCGGAATCTGATGCAGAAGCGATCATGAAAGTAATGAGCGCGGAGGCTCGCGCTCAAATCGTCACGCTCGTTGTGGAAGGGAGGAAATCCCCGCGCGAAATCGCCACGCTCATGGGGAAGCAATTGCATCTGAACCAGGAAGTGTCCACGCAGACGCAAGCCGGCATCGTCCGTCGTATCGTCAAAACACTCGTACCGGACCATGTCCGTATCCCCATACGGAACGATAACTCCGCTACGCACTTGCAGAGCGTGAGTACGCTTGCGACATCCAAACGAGACGAGTGGATGCGCACGAACGGCATGCATGTGTGGACTCCCGAAGAAAACGATTACTTCCAGGAACTCATTGCTCTTCCGGAGATGCGGAGAACCGCGGGTCGCCTCAATCACGACAAAATCTCGGCCGCAATGCAGGAGCGTTTCCGGGACCCGTGCTTCACAACGGAGAATTGCAGAAATCACTACCTCTACATCCGCCACAAAGAAACGGCTCTCGCCCGCCAGCAGCGCAAACGTCATGAACGATCCGGCCTGACGCAACTCCTCGAGCAAGCGAAAGGGAATTGATGACACATTCGCGCGCGTCTTTCGCTCCGTTCACCGCTGCCTACCTCATGTGCTTGACCAGCCATTTCGGCATGCGATCGACCATTCTCCTCAAAAGAATTCTTGTCGTTGCTCGCAGATCCGCAATGAGCGTGTTCGCCTGTGTAACCAGCTCATCAAACTCTGTATCAGAACACTCCTCTGCCCCCTCAAGCACCCGGGCAGCGCGGAGATCCCTGCACTCCATCTTGATACCATGCAAACCTTCCCACGCCTTCTCCGCTGCCGCAATCATCGCCATCACTCGCTCACGCTGCTGCGGATGCAGTGGCCGACCACGCACGCAAGCCTCCAGTGATGCCTCTAAATCATGGATCGCCTGAATCGTTACCTTGTCCCATCCGACGCGTAACTGATCTTTCAAGACAAGAAGCTTCGCCTCCGCTCTGCGCACCTCTTCCACCATCGGAAATTCGCTGGTTCCCTCCACGTCCCACCGCCTCGTATGCCCTAGTCGATCTACTGTATTCACAATGTAATCGTATGTCTTCCAAATATTTCGTCAAGTCTCGCATAATGGCTCTGACTAGCCACCAATCAATTATGCAAAAAGGAAAGAGTTAAGAGCCTCTCCCATCAGATCGTCTTAATTCGCTCCGCGTCTGAAGATAGTATCGTAGTTGGCTCTGAAAGCAGCCGTCGAACCGACCTGACCGGACTTACGTCCGGAAACCGCAATGGTCGCCCGCCCCGTATCTTGATTCACTCGAATCTCTACCTCAGCTGAGGAAAGACCGATGTCCGCATTCCCTTGCCCATCCTGAGAAACGGTAACATGGGGAAATTCTTTCTCGTTCACCGTAATACTCCCCTGACTGAAGTCCAGCATCGCATCGCCTACTTTCAGTTTGTTCATCATACTATGGATAAGGAATAGAAAATGGCGATCATTCTAAGGATTCTCAATACAACGTCAAGATCATTCCCCTGAGGGTAAGGAAAGAAGAAGAATCACAGCCTCTTCCCCATACACTCCGCCACCCTTCGACGGAGCCTGTCCTGAGCAAGACGAAGGGCTCAGGGTGACACAAGACAAATGGGAGTAGAGAACGCTCAGAGCTTGTTCCCCATGAATTTCGCGAGCTCGACGATGCGACAGGAATAGCCCCACTCATTGTCGTACCAGCCGAAGACCTTGGCAAAACGCTTGCCGATGACCTTCGTGAGCGCCGCGTCGATGATGCAGCTGCGGGAATCGCCGACATAATCCTGGAGAACGAGGGGGCGCGTCTCGAAGCCGAGGATGCCCTTCATCGCTCCCTTGGACGTCTTCTCGAATGCCGCGTTGATATCCTCCGCAGTCACGTCTTTCTTGAGGATCACGGCGAGATCCGTGATGCTGCCGGTGGGAGTGGGAACGCGGATGGAGACGCCGTGCATCTTGCCTGCGAGCTCGGGAATCACGAGACCGATGGCTTTCGCGGCGCCCGTGCTTGTCGGAATCATGTTCACCGCCGCAGCGCGCGCCCGGCGCAGGTCCTTGTGCGGGAAATCGAGGATCCTCTGGTCGTTGGTGTAGCTGTGAATGGTCGTCATGAGGCCGTACTCAATGCCGAAGGCGTCGTTGAGCACCTTGCTCATGGGCGCGAGGCAATTCGTGGTGCAGGAGGCGTTGCTGACGACGTTCATCGTCTTCGGATCGTACGTTTCGTGGTTCACGCCGATGACGAACGTCCCGTCCACCTCATCCTTCGCCGGCGCGGAAATGATGACCTTCCTGGCCCCGGCTTTCAGGTGGAGCGCCGCGTCGTCCTTCTTCACGAACTTCCCCGTGCACTCCAAAACGATATCCACCTTCATCTGCTTGTGCGGGAGTGCAGCGGGATCCTTCTCCGCCGTCAGTGTGATATCCCCGTGTTTCGTGTGGAGCTTCCCGTCCTTGAACTCCGCCTCGGACTCAAAGATGCCGTAGGAGGAATCGAACTCGAAGAGGTGCGCGAGCGTCGGCCCGTCCGTAAGGTCATTGATCGACACGACGTGCAGGTCCGGATGCTTCTCGAGGATGATGCGCAGCGCCTGTCGTCCGATGCGTCCGAATCCATTGATGGCGATGTTCGTCATGGGAGCAGAAAGGGAAGAGGGTAACGAGAGTGTAGCAAAAGAGCCAACCGGGAAAATTGATAATGGGAAATGGATAATTGATAATTTTCCAATTCATTTTCAATTATCAATTGTCAATTATTCATTCGCCTCACAATCCCCGATAAGTTTTCAGAAGAAGAATTGTGTCACGTTCCATCGAGGGGCTCTCGCAGACGAGCACGCCCCCGACCTTTCGCCGCTTGAGCACGGCGAGCAGATCTTTCCATCGCGCGTCGCTCTCCTTGAGCGGCAGATGCTTCCGCTCGCCGCCTTTCCCGAATGCGATGCCGGAGTAGTGGATGTGCATCGTCTTCAGGGAATCCTTCCCCAGCACATCAACGTACTGATCGAGCAGCACATCGAATTCCTTCGCCGTGTTCAGCGCCCCCTGCTCCCGCGCGTGCAGGTGAGCGAAATCGACGCACGGGTAAATGCCGAACTCCTTGCTGATCTTCAACGTGTCTTCGAGCGAGCCAAATTGCGTGGGCTTGCCCATCGTTTCCAGCGCCAGGTTCACGTGCGGAAAGAGCTTGGTCTTGTTCTTCATGATGTCCGCTACGGCACGCCGGACGTTGCTATATACTTTCTCCGGCAGCATCCCGAGATTGAACGCGGCATGAACACAGACAGATATGGCACCGGCAATTTCGGCTTGTGCAAGCGCCCGAATGATCCTGTTCTTGCTCGCAGCAAGCTTCTCCGGCTCCGGGGAATTCAGATTCACGTAGTAAGGCGCGTGCACGGTGAGCGTCACCTCCAGCTCCTCCGCGAGAGCACGAATCTCCTCCATGCGTTTGGAATCCGATGGAACGTTCTGCACCCACTCGATCTCCATCGCCTCGATCCCCAGAACCTTCGCTCTCCGAAGTCCTTCCAGAGTGCCTCCGGGTTTGGGAGTCGTCAGGGGGGAACCGGCGACGGCAAACTTCAGCATGGGGAAATCGTAGCTGATTCTCTCCTCAAAGCGGATTCGAGAATTGTTAAATTGTTATATTGCTCAATTGTTGCAAGAGAGAAAGTCCAACTTCCATGAAAACAATTTAACAATACAGCAATATACCAATCACTATGGCTCTCACGAAAGAAATCATCGCCAAGACTCTCGCAACCCCGATGGGGGAGCGTGCGTACAAAGTGGCGGAGACGCTCTTCGACGCGGGCTTCGATACGTGGTGGGTAGGGGGCGCAGTGCGCGACATGATGCTCGGAACGATCCCGGAAGACATCGACGTGGCGACGGAGGCACTGCCGGAGCAAATATGCACGCTCTTCAAGCGTTGCGACCGAACGCATACGGCCTTCGGGAGCGTGCGCGTGCCTGCCGGGAAGGAACTCTTCGAAGTGACGACATTCCGCGAGGATGACGAAGCCTCGGACGGACGTCACCCCGAGTCTGTTGTCTTCGGGAAACGTGAGAAGGATGCGAAGCGCCGGGATTTCACCTTCAACGCGATCTACTGGCACCCGATCTCCGGCGAGCTCTACGATCCGTTCCATGGCGAAGATGACTTGAAGGAGAAGATCGTCCGATTCATCGGCGATCCGGCCATCCGCATCAAGCACGATGCACTTCGGATGTTCCGCGCCGTACGCTTCCGCGCACAGATCGACGGCCAGTACCATCCGGAGACTTACCGGGCGCTGCAGGAACTCGCGGAGACCGTGGAGATCCTCTCGGGCAGCAGGCAGCTGGAGGAAGTGGAGAAGATGCTCCGCTGCGCCCACCCGAATCGCGCCTACGAGGATCTCTGGGAACTGCGAACCCTCACGTTCTTCCTGCCGGAACTCTACGCCATGAAGGGGATCCCGCAGCCCGCGGACTACCACCACGAGGGCGACGTCTGGGAGCACACGATGAAGTGCATCGCGTCCTTCCGGCCGGAAGACGACGACGATGTTCGCCTGGCAACGCTCTTCCACGACACCGGAAAGGTGGAGACGTTCTCCCTCAAGGAGCGCATTCGCTTCGACCGCCACGCGACGATCTCCTCGGAAATTGCGGAGAAGGCTCTCCGCCGCCTCCAGTGCCCGGGCAAGCGCATCGAGAAGGTGAGCTGGATCATCAAGCACCACATGATGATGTCCACGTTCGGAGAACTCACCGACGAGCGCAAGGCGCACTGGTACTTCCACCCCTACTTCCGGGATTTACTCCGCCTCTTCGAACTGGACATCGCCGGCACGGACCCTGGGAACTACCACCTCTACGACAGCATTTTAAAGGATTACCACGCATTCCTCGACCGGCATCCGCGGCCCAAGAAGCCGCTCCTCACGGGACAGGATGTGATGGAGATCCTCGGCCTGCAACCGGGCGAGCGCGTGGGGGAACTCCTCAAGCGCCTCCACGACGCGCAGATCCGCGGCGAGGTGACGACGAAGGAGGAAGCACGGGTCTTCCTCGGCAAACAAGCTCCATAAACAATCAGACACCGGCTGTCTCCTGCCGCGCACGGTACGCTTCCAGATCCACCTTCACCCCCGCGACACCGCTCTCCATGGCGGCCTTCGCGACGGCCGTTGCGACGACGGAACGCAAGCGGGAATCGAAAGGCTTCGGCAGGAGAGATGTGGGACCGAAGGAAAGCTCCTTCAGACCATAGAGATCGAGGATGCTGCGCGGCACCTCCTCCCGGGCGAGGGCGGCAATCGCCTGCGACGCCGCGACTTTCATCGCCTCATTAATCTTCCGGGCCCGAACATCGAGGGCGCCGCGGAAGAGGAAGGGGAAGCAGAGGACGTTATTCACCTGATTGGGCAGATCGCTCCGTCCCGTGGCGAGGATCACATCGCTTCGTGCAGCCATCGCGAGGTCGTAGGCGATTTCGGGATCGGGATTGGCCAGGGCGAAGACGATCGGATTGGACACCATGCTGCGAAGCATGTCCGCCGTCAGGACATTCGGGCCGGACACGCCGATGAACACATCCGCATCCTTCACGGCATCAGAGAGCGTCCTCTTCTCCGTCTTCGCGGCAAAGCGTCCCTTGTACACATTCATGTTCTCCGTCCTTCCCGCGAACACCACGCCCTTCGTATCGCAGAGCATCAGACGGTCTGAACGCACACCGAGCGTGAGGATGAACTGCGCGATGGCGAGAGCGGCCGCGCCGGCACCATTGATGACGACGGAAACATTCGCGAGCGATTTCCCATTCACCACGAGCGCATTCTGCAGCGCGGCCCCCACCACAACGGCCGTGCCGTGCTGATCGTCATGGAAAACGGGGATTCCCATCCGTGCGATCAATCCCTCCTCCACGATGAAACACTCCGGCGCCTTGATATCCTCCAGATTGATCCCTCCGAACGTAGGTTCGAGCGCCGCGATGATATCGATGAGCTTCGCGGGGTCCGTCTCATCAACCTCGATATCCATCGCATCAATGCCGCCGAACTTTTTAAACAACACGGCTTTCCCCTCCATCACGGGCTTGCTCGCCAGCGCGCCCTTGTTCCCAAGCCCGAGAATCGCCGTCCCATTGCTCACGACGGCGACCAGATTTCCCTTGGACGTGTAGTCGTAGGCGGCAAGCGGATCCTTCGCGATCGCGAGGACGGGCTCCGCGACGCCCGGCGTGTAGGCAAGCGAGAGATCACGCTGCGTCGCGAGAGGCTTCGTGGGCGTGATGCTGATCTTCCCGGGAACCGGATCGCGGTGGTAGGAGAGGGGATCGGATGTGTTGGACATCACCAGAATTGTAGCGGGAAACGCGGCGTCTGGAACGGGAAACTCAGAGAAGGAGGGAGATTCCTGCAGCAAGCGCAACCAGGAGAAACAGCGACCTCGCCCAGGCATCACCTTTCCGAAGCGCATAGGAAGACCCCGCGATCGCTCCGAGCAGAACGGAGGGGAAGAGGACGAGAGATACGGGGACGGAAATGATGCCGGCCCACGCGAAGAGCAGGCTCCCCGTGACGCCCATCGCAATTCCCTGCACCTTGCGCGTCGCGGCACTCTGGAGCGACGTCTGCCCGAAGCAGGCCATGAGCGTTGTGCGCCCCAGCATGCCCGCAGCAGCGCTGAAGTATGTCCCAAGAACGCTCGTCCCAAGGAGCGAGACATACCCGACGGCTCGTCGCAACGCTGAGGGATGTGCGGGTCGGACTCCGAGAGCCGGCCGGAGGAATGTCAGTACCACACTCAGGAGGATGAATCCTCCGAGGAGTTTCTCGACAAGCGGCCCGGGGCTCAGGAGCAGGAGCTCGGACCCGATGAATGCCCCGACAATGCTGAGAATGAGGACGGGAAGCACGAGCTTCGCATCTGATTTCCCGGCACGATGGAGCCGATCGAGGCTAGGGATATCACCGCCAAGAACCGCGAAGCGTGTGGTGGCAATGGCCGCATGCGGCGAAAGACCGAGGAACACGAGGAGCGGAACGAGCACAATGCCCATGCCACCCGTCGTGGTACCGACGAAGCTCGTGAAGAATCCAAGTATGGCAATGGCAACGAACTTCGCGATCAGGAATGACATTGTCACGGATTGTACCTGCGTTTCTCCACAAAAAAGAGGCCGCCCCTGCGGCCTCAGAACAACCTACGCTTTCACTTCTTCGCGAGCTTCCCCGAGATAACGATCAGGTACAGCGCGGCGAGGCCGACGAGCACGTACACAATTTTGGCGACAACCGGCATCGACGCGAAGAGCGCGGAGACCAGATCGTACTGGAAGAGACCGACGAGGCCCCAATTGAGCCCGCCGACCAAGACGAGAACGAGTGCGACCCAGTCGAGAGCGGTAAGGTTCTTCATGAAATGAGGGGGGAAGAGGAATATGTAACTTCACATGTTACCCTTTCGTCACCTCTGGAAAGACCAAAAGGATTGTTTGAATGAGAATTGTGTGACGAAGTCGCCTATGGAGGGAGGGAAAGGTTTGGAAGGTGGAACCGCAGGTTCCCCTTCCATTCAAAACAATATGGCCGCTCGCGCGCTGCGCGAGCGCCACCGACAATCGCTTGCGATTGTTGGTGGGCCAGGATGGAGTTGAACCATCGACATCCGGCTTATAAGTCCGGCGCTCTAACCAACTGAGCTACTGGCCCATGGCACAACTATAACACCCGATGGAAGAAGAGGGGACACGACAAAATACCATCATCGTCTTGACGGATCTCCGAGTTCTCATGATGGGAAGAACGTCAGGCCTTCGCTTCCTCGGCCAGCGCCTGCACGACGACGGAGAGCGACTGCTGCGTCCCTGCCACTTCCACCTGAACGGTGAAGGTCCCCGTGGCCTTGATGGGCTCCGCTATCACGATGGACTCAGCGGGTACCGTGAGTGCGTGCTGCTTGCCGAGCTCCTCGCTGATCTGCTCCGGCGTGATCGCTGCGTAGAGCTTGCCCGTCTTCGTGGCCTTCTTGCTGAACGTGACGGTCTTACCCGTGAGAGCCGCCGCAGCATCCTGCCGCATCTGGCGCTCCCGCTCCTTCTCCTCTGCACGCTTGCGGATCTGTTCCGCGTAGCGCTTGCGCACCGTCGGTGTCGCGACGAGCGCCTTCCGTTGCGGGAGGAGGAAGTTGAGGGCGAATCCGTCTCCAACGATCAGGAGATCGTTCTTTTTCCCGATGCCATTGATGTCCTCTAGGAGGAGGATTTCCATATTCCCTGCGGGATGAACTGGTAAGCTCATGTGGTCAAAAGAGCCAAGGCAGTGTACAGACACTGTCCTTTCCCGTCAACTGGTCCCGCGGCACTCAAGGGCTCGAAATGCATTCATTCAGGGCGAATTGCCCCTTCAATGAAAAGGCTTTCGGCTGACAAGGGATGGTAATTGATGCCCCGCTTCTCTTCTCTCACTTCTTCGCCCCTGCGGAACCGAAGAGGGAGGGTATCCACGAAACGAGAGAACGCCATCCGCGACCGGGTTTGAAGACCCGCTCCTGCTTCACGTACCACTTGTTGAGCGTCAGGAACCGGTCGGAATGGAGCGAGAGGGATCCGAGCTCGATGCCGAGGATGTCCTGTCGCGAGGCGAACGTGTAGAGAGGGGAGTAGAGGAAGACGGCAGGCACATCCGCCTTCAGCACTTCGCGCAACTCCGAGAGCGATTGCGCCCGCTCCTTTTCGTCGGTGGTTCTCCGCACCGCCTCCAGAAGAGCATCCGCCTTGAACGATGCATACTGCGAGAGATTATAGGCATCCTGCCGCAAGTCTTTGGCATCCCCCGTGAGCTTCTGTTTCCCGCTTGAGTGCCAGTACGGGAAACTGTCGAGGTTATCCAGGAGCGACTGCCCGAAGAGGACGACGTCATAGTCGCGCTTGAGCAGCTTGTCCTGAAACTCCTGCGAATTCTCAGGGATGTCGATGACCACCCGCACTCCGAGCGACGCCCACTCACTGCGAATGATTTCCGCCACGTTCCGGTACTCCGCAGGCGCGTTGCTCGTGAGGAGACGCAGTGTCAGTTCCTCTCCCGCATCGTTGCGACGGATGTTCACAGGATCCTTCGGCGTGCGGAGGCGAAGCATGCCCTGATCGAGGAACAGGTCCTGCGTTCCGACGATCTGCCCTTCGGCAGCCGTCCCCGCACGCGTCTTGAGGAAGAGCTGCAGGACACGCTGCTCCTCCTGCGCACGGGCATTCTCCGCGGAACTCTTCACGCGGAACACGTAGGCGGAGTCCACGATGCGGCCCTTGGGATTCGTGAGACGCAGGAGATTCGAACCGAAGGAAATCGACCCGGTCCCGTGTGCCGTCGGTAGGACGGCAACCCATGCGCCGCTCGCGGTCGGACTGCGCGCGAGGAGGACGCCATTGAGACGGTAACCGTCGCCCGCATCCGCGATCGCACCGGTCAGCGTGAGGACTGCTCCGGTATCCAAACGGATGACGGGAGACACGTGGAGCACGCCCGTGTTGTTCGCCTCATTCTGCTCCAGGAGACGCTGGAGACGGTCCTTCTCCGGGAGACGCCACTGAGACGCGAAGAGCGCCCCCTGCGCCGCGACGGAATCGAAGTGGTAGCGCCAATCCTTGAGGTCGAGCTCGAGGAGCGGCGTGTCCACGATCACCGACTGATGAATTTTCTCGACGAGTGCCTGCTTGTCCGTTCCGAGCTGCAACCCGAGACGCAGTTTGTCATCTTGCAGATTCTTGCGATCGAGATTGAAGAAGAGCGCTACGTACTGCGGGAGCGCGTACGTCCGTGCACGGAAACGTTTCGGAATCATGGGATCACCCTGCGCGTTGCGGGGAACCAAACGGACTCCCTGAAGGTTTCGCAAATCCGAGAGGAGGGACGCGTAATCCGGGAAGATGCGGAACACGATGCGGTCGAGACGGTACGGCGGAGGAATGACACGATCGAATCGCTCCAGAGTCACCTCGATGGAGAGGGACGTCTCGACGATGTTCTTCACCCGGTACGGGCCCGCGCCCACGGGCTTGAACCCGAAATCCGTTGCGAGCTCCAGCTTGCCCGCTGGAATGCCCTCGAAAGAGCGTTGCGGCAGGAGGCCAAGAGTGAGATTACTCGGAAAGAAGCTATACGGTTCATCCAGACGGAACCGAACGGTGCTGGCATCCATCTTCTCCACCTTCACTCCGCGGAAATTTTGCTGGAGGAGGGGATTGGTGAATGCCGGATCCTGGAGAGACGTGAACGTGAAGACAACGTCATCGGCAGTGACGGGGTGAGGGTCCTTCTCCGTGGAATCGTGCCACATCACACCGTCCTTCAACCGCACGGTGTACGTCTTGCCGTCGCCGGACACCTGCACCGTCGCCAGATCATCCTCGATCTTGCGCGTCTGCGGGTTGTATCGGAGCAACCCGGAGAAGACGAGCGAGAGGATATCCCGGTTCACGTCATTACGAACCGTAAACCAGGGATTGAGAGGCTGCAGATCGCCCACGGAGCCTTCGATGTACGTGCCGCCCGTCTTTGGCACGAGCACGGTGTTCTCGAGGTAGAAAACCCGAAGGAGTCCGACGAGGCTCGCCGCGAAGAGGAGGGTCAGAGCCAACAGGACCCAGCGCTCCCACGGCGTCATCGTCCGAAGGAGACGAATCAGCCGATACATCCCGTACATTCTACAGAAGACTAAGGGGGAAGGAAGGCACAAGACCCTCCCTTTTCACACTGTCAACAGCGCCTCCACCTTTCCATTTCATGGAAGTTACTCAAGAGGATCAAAACTTCACGTACCACTCGAGTATCGTGAGTCCGAAGAAGGCGACGGAAAGCCAGATGCTCGCCACGAAGATGAAACGCTCCGCCCCGCGGCGCTGAATGGCGATGGCACCGCTGCCACCGAACGTGGCGCTCAAACCCGACGCTCTGTGCTGCAGGAGGATGAAGAGGCTGAGGATGATGCTGATGACGACTTGGAGAGCGGTAATCATGTAGCAGCATCATAGGTGATTCCTCATCCTCCAGCAACTGAAGATCCAGCTTCTCATACTTCAACTCCATTGGGATTTGGGGCTTGGGATTCCATGCAGTAGGCTTCCCTCGAGCGGTTAGCTCAGCTGTAGAGCGGCTGGTTTACACCCAGTAGGTCGGAGGTTTAGTGCGTGGGATGGCAACCTACGGTTTCCCTCCCACGAACCCACCCTTCCCTTCAGTGATATCGCTCACCTGCGGGTCCCGACGAAGTCACCCACAGGTTCGCAATAGTTTTTCCATTGCTGGTTTGTGATACATTGTTTCGGGCGGTTAGCTCAGCGGTAGAGCGGCTGGTTTACACCCAGTAGGTCACAGGTTCGATCCCTGTACCGCCCACCATTCGACTCGTTTCGCTCGCTCATGGTCGTCGCATCTTCGGTGCTCCGACCACTTACGTATGAAGCGAGTCGAGCGACGCAAAGCGGAGTTGAACTGCCTTTCCCCTCGCTCTCCCCCGGAACTTCGCCGGGAATATTCCTCGAAAACGCTTCCTGAACTGATGAAGCAGGATGCCACGGCGAAGCGAAGCTTAGCCGGACAAGCATCATCAATGATGAGCTTTCTCAGGAAGAGCTCAGTGACGTGAAGATCTCCTGCATCAGCTGAATGATAGTCGAGAAGTTGAGCTGGAACGGGATGTCGAGGAGGCGGGCGATCCAGGAGACGGCGAAGAACGCGATGAATGTCACGAAGAGCCCGATGATCGCGAAACGAATGGTGTGCATAGCCTTCTTGATTTTTTCTTCATTCCCCGCGGAGAGAATGAACGAGATGCCCCCCACAATAATGAAGATGAGACACAGGAGCGACGCTGCGATGAGTGCGAGCGCGATAAATGTCGCGAAAATATCGATGACACTTCCATTCTCGAGGAGATCGCGCAACATGAGAAGAGGGGGGAAAGAGGAGAAGGAAGTATCAGGAAAGCTGTGGCTCGAGGATCTTCAAATTGACACGCTGCTGCGTCGAGCCGCCGATGATGCGCAGGAGCGTACGGAGGGCTTTCACGGTCTGCCCGTTCTTCCCGATGAGCTTCCCCATATCGCGCTCGCTCACACGCACGGTGAGAAGCACACCCAAATCATCGATGGAGGGGTCGATATGGAGCTGATCCTTGTCTTCACAGAGAGCCTCGAGAACATACGTGAGGAACGCGAAGCCTGGCGTGTCGTCCGTGGGGAGAGCTGTCATGCATAGGTAGCTTAAGCCGCCGGAGCCTTCGTGTCACCTGATTCCGCGGCGGGTGCGGCAGGAGCCGCCGCAGCAGGAGCTGCTGCCGCTTCCGCAGACGCCTCCTTCTTCGATTTCTTCTTGGTGTACGTATGCATGAACTTATCCATCCCCTCCACACCTGCGCGCTTCAGGAGTCGTGCGATGGTCTCGCTGGGGATCGCTCCTTTGGAGAGCCAGTGCTGGATGCGCTCCGCCTTGTGCTCAAAGACAGACGGCGTGCGAGCCGGAAGGTAGAAACCAAGGATCTCCAGATACTTTCCTTTCACGGGACGCGCTTTCTCCGCCACCACAATACGGTACGTGGGGATATTCTCTCGGCCGGTGCGCTGGAGGCGGATGCGAAGCATGGAGCCCGGAGAGTGTAGGGAAGAGAGCAAGCCAGCGCAAGGGCTCCTGTAGGGCATTACATCACTTCCTCGCCACACGCTCGATGCGAACATCCTTCACGGACATCCCTTCGCACTCCTGCGCGAGGTAGGCGAGGAGAACCGGAATGATGGAACGGCACTCCTGCGACGCAATGCTGTTTGCGCAGGCGATCTCCAGTACCCCCTGCGAGAAACGAGGAACAGTGATGGCGCCGGCAAACATGGGCAGTTCCGCCGTGAGCCACTCCTGTGCCTTCAACGTCACGAGACTCGCGGAAGCGTGCTCGTAGAGACCGCGCCTTCGGAGGACCTTCGGGAGCAATGATCGAACGGAATCCATAATGAGAGTATTAGAATATTAGAATATTTGAGTATTAGGGATTCGGGACGGGAGAACGGTCGAGTGCGGACAGGAGGACTCGGGCCGTCTGCTCGGCTGCGTCCTCCCACCGGAACGTCTTCGGCGTTTGCCCGTTGAGCGGGGGATTGCGAAACGCCTCGGCGAATGCTTCGATCGTTGGTTCGATGAGCATGGCTCCGTCGGGCGCCGCCTCGGGGATCGCGCCGCGGTTCGCGGCGATCACGGGACATCCGCACGCCGCAGCCTCCGCCACCGGCAGGCAGAACCCTTCGTAGAGAGAAGCGGTCACGAACGCCTTGGCACCCGCGTAGAGCGCTGCGAGATCTTCGTCATGAACATTCTCGGCACGACGAATTCCCTCGCGCCACACGAGCGAGGAAACTTCCTTACCTTCGGTCACGAGCGCGAGTTGCTCACCGGGAAGGGCGGCATCGGAGAAAGCATCGATGAGCATCTGCACGTTCTTGTGCTCCTTCGCATTCCCGACGTAGAGGAAGTAGGGGAGCGTGAGACCGTACCGCGAGAGCACCTCGCGCACCTTCTCATCATCGGGACGCCGGAAACCGTCGGACACGCCTTCGGGTACGACAGACACCTTTCCGGCAATCCGCTTCCCAAATGTCGAGCGCACCTCTCCCGCCGTGAAGTTGCTGACGGCGATGACGCGTCGCGCGCGACGCACTGCACGCGACACAAGCAGACGGTACCCGCAGCGGCGAAGGAGCGTCGCATCGTTGGGATAGTGATGCAGAATGAGGTCGTGGATCGTGACCACGAACGGAGTGGAGCAGAAGAACGGTACGTTGAAGTGCGGGGAGAAGAGCAAATCGGCGTGTGCGGTCCGGAGCACGTGCGGGAGCTCCTGATGCTCTTCCACGGAGTAGTGCGGTGCATGCGCCACATGGATATGGGGCGCATCGGGAAGACCTTCGGCCCAGCTCCGTGCCTCGGAATGGATGATGAGCTCGTACTGCAACCCGTCCTGTCGCCGCAGGAGCGCTGTCACCAGCTCCCGCGTGTAGCGCCCGAGCCCGTGCGGGGTGTGTGCGAACCTGCAATCGATCGCCACTTTCGTCATCTGTGGCATCATAGCCCCATGCGCATCGACGAGATACTACGAACGGCAGGTTTTCCCGGCACGGAGACAGAGGTGCTGCTTTCCTCTCTCCTCACGCAAGAACGGACATGGATCATCGCGCATCCGGCGTACACCCTGACACGGGCGCAGGAAGCCCGATGGAACGGTTGGGTGGAGCGCAGGAGGAAGCATGAGCCCGTCACGTACATCACGGAGCGGACGGAATTCTACGGTCGCCCTTTCATCATCCGTCAGGGGGCGCTCGTCCCGCGACCGGCAACCGAGGGCCTCGTCGCCGTCGCGCTCGCGGAGCTCCACCAACCGACCGACGGCATGACACCGACGGACGCAGGCATCGTCGCGCTCGCGAGGACGCTCCGTTCCTTCCCGGAGATCAGGACGATCGTGGACGTGGGAACGGGGAGCGGGTGCATCGCCGTGACAATGGCGCTGGAACGTCCCGACCTCTCGGTCATCGCAACGGACATCAGTGACGCCGCACTCGCCGTCGCACGGGAGAACGCGGCGCTGCATCACGTCGACGAACGCATTCAATTCAAACAAGGCTCCCTGCTCGATCCGGTCAGCGACCTCCTCGAACCGTTCCTCCTCGTCAGTAATCCGCCCTACGTCCCCGCAGACAGGGAGCTCCCGCGCGACATTCGAGCCTTCGAACCGCAGGAAGCGATCTTCGCGGGCAGAGACGGTCTCGACGTCATCCGGCCACTCGTGTCACAGGCAAAGGAACATCCATTCTGCGCTGGATTCGTGATCGAATGTGAGGAAACCCAGGTCCCATTGATGGACAAGCACCGATGACGGCGCCCTTGCGCATTGGTCGACATATGATATTGTCGTTCCATGTTTCTACCAAGACTCAGTGAAAGAGAAAGAGATGAAGCAGATGGAGGGGAATGCCCCAGACGAAGCATCATTCGGGATGCAGTCGACGTGCATGCGATTCCCTCGCGCGGACAGAAACCCGCAGGTTCCGTAGCAGAACTGCTGAGAGCAATGGTTCATGCCTCGGACTCAGCAAAGAAGGTCTTGAGACCCGATTCACAACGATAAGAATCCCGCGTGCATCACGAGTCCCAGCCGTCGGGACAAGGATTCGCCGCGCGCATGTAGGAATGCGAGGAGCGGGGACGAACTTCTTTCGTCTCTGATGCAAAGCACTGCAATGCAATCGACCCCACATCACGGAGTTCGAACCGCAGGAAACAATCTTCGTTGGAAGAAACGGTCTCGACGTGATCCGGCCGCTCGTGTCACAGGCAAAGGAACATCCGTTCTGCGCTGGATTCGTGATCGAATGTGAGGAAGCCCAGGTCTCTGCAATCGACAATCTTCTGAAGTAACCTTCCTGCCCTTCCTGCCTTCATGGTAAGGTACCTCTGTGAAGAATCTCCTCGACTCCCTCGGTCCCGTCTGCGCCGTCATCGGCGCGCAGTGGGGGGATGAGGGAAAGGGGAAGATCATCGATATTCTCGCGGAGCACTTCGACGTGATTGCCCGCGCCTGCGGCGGAGCGAATGCCGGCCACACGATCGTCGTGAAGGGGAAGAAACATGTCTTTCATCTGCTCCCCGCGGGCAGCCTGCATGAAGGCAAGCCTGTAATCCTCGGCTCCGGGATGGTCATCCATTTGCCGACACTCCTCGAGGAAATCCGAACCTTGAAGGAAGCGGGCATCGACATCGTCCCGCGCCTGCTCATCTCCGAAGGCGCACACATCGTCCTCGAGTACTACAAGGAAATCGACGGCGTGATGGAGGAATGGAGGGCGAAGGAGAAAGGCGGGAAGATCGGCACGACGAAGCGCGGCATCGGGCCGGCCTACATGGAGAAGGCGGCACGCACGGGGATCCGGATGGGTGATCTGAAGCGCGCATTCGCGGGAGCGGCCGGAGACCTGAAGAGCATGCTCCGCTGGAAAGCCGATATCGCGCAGCGTCAGTACGGCGTCACCGTGGATCTCGACGCCGAATGGGACGCACTCAAGCAAGCGCACGATGTCATCGGCGGCTGCATCGGCCCCATGACGATCCTCTTCAAGCTCCTGCACGTGGACGGCAAGCGCATCCTCATCGAGGGGGCGCAGGCTACGCTCCTCGACCTCGACCACGGGACGTACCCGTACGTCACGAGCTCGCAGACCACGGCCGCGGGAGCACTCCAGGGGTTGGGCCTGCCTCCGCGCGTCCTCACGTCGTGCATCGGCGTCGCGAAGGCGTACTGCACGCGCGTCGGTGAGGGAACATTCGCGACGGAAGAGACCGGGAAGATCGGCGAGCGGCTGCGCGAGCGGGGAGGGGAGTACGGCGCCACCACCGGCCGCCCGCGCCGCTGCGGCTGGCTCTCACTCCAGGACCTCGTCTTCTCCGCGCTGATCAACGGCTTCACGCACTGGAACATCACGAAGCTCGACGTGCTGGACGAAGAGGGGGAAATCCCCGTCGGCATCGCGCCGAAGGAGGACGGAGCAATGAACTACCAGAAGCTTGCCGGCTGGAAAGCATCGACGAAGGGGATGCGAAGCTTCAAGGACCTGCCGCCGAATGCGCGAAAATACGTCGAGTTCATCGAAGAGAGGACGCACATTCCCGCGAGCTTCATCGGAACGGGGCCGGGGAGGGAGGACATGATTGTGAGGTAAGAAAGGGCAAGGAAGGCAGGGAAGCGTCTTCGAAAAAAACCTCTCTGCCTTCTTTGCCTTTTCTGCCCTCTCTGCCTTCATTCTCTCGGTGCCTCCCCCCAGTGCAGCTTCGTTCTCAAGGTGCTGTAGAAGGTCTCCTGCCTCCTGCGCAGGAACTTCACCGTTTTGCTGTTGATGCAGGCCACGATGCGATCCTTGCGCTGGAGCGTAACGTAGATCTGCCCGTCGAGTGTCAGGCTCACGTCCACGTCCTCAAACTTGTTCGCCTTGTGGAGCACCTCCACCTCCACCTTCTGATTTCCGGGAACAACGATGGGCTTCTGACTGAAACTGTGGGAATTGATCGGCGTGAGGATGGTCGCGACGAGGCCGGGATGCACGATGGGCCCGCCCGCAGCGAGCGAGTACGCGGTGGAACCCGTGGGCGTCGCGATGATGAGGCCGTCGGAACGGAACGTCGTGAGAGGCTCGCCTTTCACGATCGTCTTCAAATCCAGGAGCCGCGCGATGCTGCCTTGGGAGATGACCGCTTCGTTGAGGACGCATCCGTCGAAGAGCGTCTTCTTGCCGCGGATCGCCTTCACATGCAGGACACTGCGCTCGTCGAGAACGCCCTCGCCCCGGAGGAATGCGGGGAGGAGTTTCGGAACCTCCTCCACGGTCATCTCCGCGAGGAATCCGATAGCGCCGCGATTCACGCTGATGATGGGAATCGAAAAGTCTTTGAGTTCACGCACCGCACGCAGGATCGTCCCGTCCCCTCCGACGACGACGAGTACATCCAGATCCTGCTCACGCGCGAATGTGGGGAGCGTGCGTGCACACGGGATACCCTGACATCGCTTCGCATCGAAACGAACGTTCGCTCCGGTGCTCCGGAGGGTCTCGAGAACTTGCGCAACGGCTTCGTCCCGCTCCGAGAGATCAGACTTGGCGGTGACGCCGACGTTGCTGTACTTCAATTTCACGGGAAGATTCTAGCACAGAGCCTCTCCGAGGGCTTCCAGAAGCAAATCCGCCGTCCTTGCCCAGGAATACTGCTTCGCCTGCTCCCGCGCCCTCTCCCGCAGATCGAACCGGAGCCGCTCATTGGTCAGGAGCAATTCCAACCCCGATGCTATGGATGCAATGTCTTCCGGATCGACGTAGTGCGCAGCGTTGCCGCACACCTCCCTGAGCGCCCCGCGCCCGGAAGTGAGCACGGGCACGCCGCTCTGGAGCGCGTCGAGCACCTGCAGTCCGAATCCTTCGTCAAAAGAGGGGAGCGCCAGGACCGTGCAACTCGAGAGGAGCGTCCGGTACGTGGGATCGTCGACGTAACCGAGCCACTCGACTCCGGGCGTCTCTCCCGCAAGCCGAACAATCTCGTCATCCCGCCATCCGCGCCCGCCCGCGAGGACGAGACGGCTCTGCGCACGCAGATGCTCCGGTAATCGCGTGAACGCCTCGATCAGACTCCGCTGATTCTTGCGCGGGGAGAGCGTTCCGACGCAGAGGATCGTCCTCCCATCCGGTCGCTGCTCCGTCGCATGCACCGCCGACGGTCCGGCGAAGACGGGCGTGATGCGATCCCCGGAGAGGGAAGGGAACCGCTCCAGCAGAATTTGCTTCGTCGTCGCACTCACGGTCACGACATGCGCGGCGGAACGCAGAGCGCGGGGCAACATCAGCCGTTCAATCCACGTCGCACGCCGTTCGTGGCTCTTGTCCGTGAAGGCAATGAGGTCGTGGACGACGGGGACGCAGGGAAATGTCGTTCCCAGAAGGAAGGGGACGATGAAGCTCGTCGGACTCAGGTACACATCGGCTTCCCGTTCCCTGAGGAGTCTCCGCGCTACGGCACGATGCCAGCGAACTCCATGCATCGGAAAAACGACACTCTTGAGCGATGAGCCATGGAACGAAGGAGGAAGATCAACATCGGAATACGCCTGGAGGGGAATGTCTCTCCTGAGGAACTCCTGCAGCAATCCGCGCAGCCACTGGCCCTTCCCCGTCGGAGAGTCCTTGCATGCCTCCCGGATATCCATCGCGATGCGCATGTGCCCCTACTCTAGTCTGAAGGCTTTCCGCCGCCAACAATCAACAATGTAACAATGCAACAATAGCGTGAAGGGACAGCACGGAACGCCGTGACACCGGTAGAAAAATGGTAAGCTTCCCGCGATGCCACAGCGCTTCATCCGTAATCTCTCGGCACTGGAAACGGAGGAGCAGATCCTGAACGGGAGCGCCCTCCTGGCGCTCGCCGGCGTCTTCCTGCCGTGGATGAGCGGGGAATGGCTGGGCGGGGACACCGTGACGTACTCCGGCTTCGGGTTCTACACCTCGTTCATCGGCCTCACGATCTGCCTCCTGCAAGCCGTGCTCATCCTCATGACATTGAGCCCGCTCGTCGGCGGGCCGGTGCTGGTGAAGAAACGCCTGCGCGAGCCCGTGCGTCTCTCGCTCGCCGTTCTCTCGACCGTCCTCGTCCTCGCCGCGCTGACCGTCCTCATGAAAGTCACATTCGAGTTCTCCCGCATGGAAGTCCGCTTCGGCGTCTACGTGTCCCTCATCGGCTGCCTCATCACGCTCCTCTACGCCTTCCTACGCTTCCAGGAGCACCGCAAGTCTCTCGTACAGGAGCTCTTCCATCACCCGGAGGACAAGAAAGTACCGGAGGAGAAGAAGGAGAGCTTCGTCGCTGCCCCCCCGCCGCCTCCCCCCCCGCCCCCGCCACCGGCACCGGAGGAACACAGGCTCTATCCATAAATATCCCAAGCACCAAAACCCAAATCCCAACTTGTCCTGAGCCCCTCGATATCGCTCGGGATGAACTTCGCCGAAGGATCAACGTCACGTTCTTGGGGTTTGGGACTTGGGATTTGGGGCTTTTCCTCCTATGATAGGAACGAATGGCAGATGAAGTCTCTCCTCTGGCAACGACAACCTACAAGGACGACGATCTGGTCTACGTCGACCCTGACCAGAAAATCGTAGTGGGGGTATTGGAATGGAGCCGCAACGGCAACCCGAAGTCCAAACCCATCCCCGCGGAGGAACGGGAGCGCGAGGGGCGGCGCGGCTGGCGCAAGCACTACCCATTCGGCACGTACCGCTCCATGAAGAACGCGTTCCGCCTGGAAGGTAAGCAGCGCAAAGAGCAGGGAAATCTCACACTCGACGATGCCATTCAGAAAGCAATGAAGGAGCCGTTTTGGGATTGAGTTGAAGGGAGGAAAGGCAGAAAAAGGCAGAAATGTGATTCATCGATGCAGAATCCTTCCCGTTGCTTCTTGGAACAGAGATTTGCCTCCTCTATGATTGGAATATGGATACAGGAAAAGTGAAGATCATCTTTCTCCACGGCAATAACGGCGGGAAAGGCGACGGAGGGACGGCACACGACTATTGGTTCCCCTACGCAGAAGAGGAATTTGAACGATTGGGGCTCCGCGTCATTGCGAGAGACTTTCCGGATCCGAAGGTCGCTGCGATGAATATCTGGCTCCCGTTCATTCAAAACGCATGTGGCGCCGATGAGCATTCAATTCTCATCGGACACAGCTCAGGTGCGATAGCTGCCATGCGGTATGCCGAACAGAACAAGATTCTCGGCTCGGTACTCGTCGGCGGGTATTACACGGATACGGGGGACGAAAATGAACGAAGGAGCGGATATTTCGACACACCCTGGAATTGGTCTGCCATCAGGATGAATCAGCAGTGGGTTATCCAATTTGCTTCCACAGACGACCCTTTCTTTTCCATCGATGAGCCACGATATATCAATGAACAATTGCATTCCGAATATCATGAGTTCAAAGACAGGGGCCACTTTTTCGATTCAAAATTTCCGGAGCTTGTGGAATCGGTACAACGAAGGATTCTGTGAAGCTTCTTCACGTTCCTTCCCTTCCTGCCGTTTCCGCCCTCCTCGTGCTACTCTGTAGCCATGGCCTCCCCCTCCGACTCACCCTTCTGTCCCACGTCGTCCCGCGTCTCACTCAATTCCCATCTGTACAACAACGGGAAAGTGCCCGACAACCTCCGGCACCTGATGCTCGACATCTCACGTGCGGCCAAGTACATCCAGTTCGCCATCCGTACTACCGAAGCTGGTCTCGCGGGGACGAAGAACCAGTTCGGCGAGGACCAGGTGAAGCTCGACGTCCTCAGTGATGAGATCATCCGTCAGCAGCTGTGCGAAAGCCGGCTC
Source organism: Candidatus Peribacteraceae bacterium (assembly GCA_041666245.1). GTDB lineage: Bacteria > Patescibacteriota > Gracilibacteria > Peribacterales > Peribacteraceae > CAIKAD01. The sequence continues at coordinate 224,361 of JBAYHG010000001.1, read as the reverse complement.
GTGGCGTGCTTCTCCAGTGAGGAACTGGAGGATGTGGTGGAGCTGGATTCCGAGGCGCCCTACACCGTGGTCTACGACCCGCTTGACGGTTCTTCGCTCGTGGATGCCAACTTCGCCATCGGTTCCATCTTCGGCATCTTCCCGGGTAACGGCATCATCGGACGCAAGCCGCGCGAGCTCGTTGCGGCGTTCTACGTCCTCTACGGCCCGCGCACGCTCCTCATCTACACCACGGGCAACGGCGTGCACGAATTCATCCTCAACGAAGTGGGGGAGTTCATCCTCCTCCGGGAAAATCTCGGCGTAGCCGACACAGCCAAGACCTTCAGTCCCGGCAACACCGGCGCCGTCACGGACACGCCCGCGTACCGCAACATGCTCAACGTCTGGCTGGATGAGAAATTGAAGCTGCGCTACTCCGGCGCGATGGTCGCCGACATCCACCACGTTCTCAGCAAGGGACAGGGCATCTTCACCAACGTCGGCGGAGCGAAGTATCCGGAAGGGAAGCTGCGCCTCGTCTTCGAGTGCGGCCCCTTCTCCTACCTCATGGAACAGGCGGGCGGCGCCTCCAGCAACGGCAAGAGCGACATCCTGGATCTCATGATCCGCGACACCGACCAGCGCACGCCCATCATCATCGGGTCGAAGAATGAAGTGGAGCGGGTGTGTGCGACGCTGTCGGAGAAGAATCGTTAACATTTCTCGTTCGCTCGTTAGCTGGTTAGCTCGTTGATCTTCGAAAGGGCTTCTTCTTGCATAACAAGCTAACGAGCCACAACCAGCTAACCAGCTAACAAACAATCACAGCAGGGCTCCCATCCTCAACACCATTTCGGTGACCCTCATGGCGTAGCCCCACTCATTGTCGTACCAGCTGAGAACCTGGGCGACATGACCATCCACGACTTTGGTCGACGGCGCATCGACGATGGAGGAGTGCGGATCGGTCTGGAAGTCGATAGAGACGCACTGTTCCTCGGAAACGGCGAGGATGTCACGGAGCCGCGACGTCTGCGATGCCTTCTTCAATACCTGATTGATCTCCTCGGCCGTCGTGTCCTTCTTCAGATTGAACGCCATGTACGCACAACTCACCGTGGGGACGGGAACGCGGAACGCCATGCCGTCCAGTTTGCCCTTGAGGTGCGGGAAGATCTTCGCGCAGGCCTTCACGGCGCCCGTCTTCGTGGGAATGATCGAGAGCGTCGCGGCGCGGGATCGGCGCAGCTCCCCGCCCTCACCCTTGTTGTCGAGCAGGTTCTGCGAGGTCGTGAACGCATGCACGGAACTGACGAGCAGGTGATCCAACCCGAACGCCGAATCCATGACTTTGATCACCGGAGCGATACAGTTGGTCGTACAGGAAGCATTCGAGATGATCTTCATGTCTTTGGAGAGCGTTTCGTCATTGATGCCGAGCACGAACATCGGCGTCTCGTCCTTCATAGGTGCCGTCACGATCACCTTCTTCGCACCCGCCGTCAGGTGCCCGCTCGCTGCCTCGGCCGTCGTGAAGTGCCCCGTGGATTCCACGACGATATCCACCTTCAGTTCCTTCCACGGACACTTGGCCGGCTCACGCTCCTTCACCACCCGCACGGTCTTTCCATTCACGGAGAAGCTGTCCTCAGTGACATCGGAAATTGTTCCGGGAAAACGACCATGGAGGGAATCAAACCTCAAAAGATAGGCCCGCATCTCGGCCGTCGAGCCGGCGTTCACTCCCACCACTTCCACTTCCTTCGAGTACCGTTCGAGGAACTGACGATGGACATTCCGCCCGATCCGTCCGTACCCGTTGATGGCGACCCGGATCATGAGTGAATCTATGGTAGAAGTCCTGCAGAAATAATCAACTGGATGGCTTCTGAGAGCCAATGCTTCCATGTCTTCGAGCACTCAGCCCATCAAGCTGAGGAGAACCCCCAAGAATGCGAAGAATCCGCCGATGATCCAGAGCCGCATCGTCACCTTGCTCTCGCCCCACCCGAGCGCCTCGAAGTGGTGGTGCAAGGGAGCGGCATGGAACACTTTCTTGCCGCCGCGGAGCTTCTTGCTCGTCAGCTGGATGATGACTGAGAGCGTCTCGACGACGAAGATGAAACCGATGAGCGGGAGAACGAGTACCTGATCCAGCATGAGTGCGATGACTCCCAGCGTGCCGCCCAGCGCCAGCGATCCCGTGTCGCCCATGAAGAAGAGCGCGGGCGGAATGTTGTGCCACAGGAACGCGGCGACAGCGCCGGACGTCACGGCGCAAAACCCGGCGAGAATGTAGAGGCCTTTGAAATAGGCAATGACCGCAAAGAAACCGAACGCGAGGACGAGGAGTCCGCTCGCCAGACCGTCGAGTCCATCCGTGATGTTCACGGCATTCGCCGTCCCGATGATGATGAAGATGAACACCGGCACGTACCACGCTCCGAGAACGATCTGCCCGTAGAAGGGCACGTGAATCTGGTCATATCCCAGCTTGAAGTAGAACCACAACGCCCCCATCGTCGCGATGAGGAGCAGGGAGAGGATCTTCGGCATCACATCGAGTCCGCGCTTCTTCCCGATGCCAAAGATGTTCAGGTAATCGTCCAAAGCGCCGAGCAGTCCGAGCGAGAGGAGCATGAAGAGCGGCAGGTACACCTGACCACGCTGGAGGAGGGAATTGGGAACGACTCCGAGGTACGAGAGGAGACGGGAAGCCAGCACCGTGAGCACGATGGACCCCCAGATAAGCACGCCGCCCATCGTGGGCGTGCCGCCTTTATGTTCGTGATACTTGCGAAACACCGACGGTTCTCTGCCATCGACAGTCTCAACCCGCAGCTGCTTGCCGAGACGGTTACGCTTCAGGAATGCGACGAACGTGGGCGTGAGGAGGAGTCCCAAGGCGAACGCAAAGAACGCGTAACCCAGAATAGCGAGCAACGACAACTCGGGCCGGACCGGAGTAAGGGGGAGGTCCATTGACCGGGATAGCGTACCCCCCAAAACCCAAAGCCCCAAGGACCCAAATCCCAAGAACGATCCTTCGATTGGGATTTGGAATTTGGTGCTTGGTACTTCACTCAACTCAATCATCTCCCGCTGCCGGTCCACTGCTGCTGTGTGCCTTGTCCACATCGTAGAACCGCATCTGCTCCTTCTTGAAGAGGAGCTCGACACGTCCCGTGGGGCCGTTGCGATGTTTGCGGATGTAGATATCGGTCATGCCGGGGCGCGAGCTGTCCTCCTCGTAGTAATCCTCGCGGTACATCATGAGCACGATGTCCGCGTCCTGCTCGATGGAACCGGAATCACGCAAATCCGAGAGTTGCGGGATGTTGCCGGGACGGCTCTCGACTGCACGGGAGAGCTGCGAGAGCGCGAGGATGGGGATGTGGAGCTCACGACCGATCTGCTTGAGTGATCGGGAAATCTCCGAGATCTCCTGCACGCGGTTGCCGGCGTAATCGTTGTTGCCCGTACTCATGAGCTGGAGGTAGTCGATGATGAGGAGATCCAGCCCATGCTCCATTTGCAGCCGCCGCGCCTTCGCCCGCAGCTCCGGTAGCGACGAGGCCACGGAGTCATCGATGAAGATGTTGGCCTTGGAGAGTTCGTCCATAATCGGTCCCATGTTCTGGAAATCCGTGTCGTCCAGTTTCCCGCGCTGGAGCTTCCAGGAGTCGACGCCGAGCATGGAAGCGAACAGACGATCGACCAGCTGCTCCTTGCTCATTTCGAGTGAGAAGACACCGACGGTCTTGTGCGCACGGATGGCCGCGTTCTGCGCGATATTCAGCGCGAGGCTGGTCTTGCCCATGCTGGGGCGGGCCGCGAGGATCACGAGGTCAGAGGGCTGCAAACCCGAGAGCTTCATGTCGAGAGAGTGGTACCCCGTCGCCACGCCCTTCACGACGTTGTCATCCTTCGCCTCGTGCAGCTCGGCGAACTTCTCGTACCGCGCGCCGAGGACATCGCGGATGTGAATAAATTTCTCCTTCAGGTAGGCGTTGGTAATGGAGAACACCGTCTTCTCCACCTCATCGAGAAGTTCCGCGATGGGACGCTCCACTTCGTACCCGAGCCCCGTAATGGACTGTCCGGCCGTGATGATCCGACGGTGGACGGCCTTCGTCTTCACGATCTGCCCGTACTGGTAGATGTGCGACGACGTTGGAACGGTCGCCGCCAACTCCGCGAGGAACCCGCTCCCACCGATATCCTGAATCTTCTTCACATCGGCGAGCTTGCTCGAGACCGTCACGAAATCGATAGGTTCGTGGCCCTGGTAGAGATCCGTGATCGCCTGATAGATGAGCCGGTGAACCGGATCATAGAAATCCTCGGGGACGAGGAGATCCGAAACTTTCACGATCGCCTCCGGATCCAGGAGGAGAGCACCCAGCACCGTCCGTTCCGCCTCGGCGGAGTGCGGCTGCGCTTCGAGGATCGCTGCGTGCGACTTTGCGGGAGCCTGCGAGGAGGTTGTAACGGGGGACACGGGGGAGGGGAGGAGGCTCATTGTAGGGTCCCGCCCGTTCCGGGCAACGATCTTCAGTGGCACGCGCCGCCAAAAGCGTTCCTCGTCTGTGTGTGAAGTGTGGATTGTAAGTGGAAAGCGCTTCTACAAGAGAAAAGGAGGGCCGACTATGCGACCCTCAGTGTAGCCTTCTCGAAGCAATGGTGTACGCCACCCCCGCTGAGCGTTCCCCGAATTCTTTCGGGGTGACAAGTGTCACCCTGAGCGAAGTCGAAGGGTCAAATGAGCGCCGCATCCCTGATTTCCTTCTCGATCTTCTCTCCCAATTTCGGATTTTGCGTGAGGAACAGCCTCGCCGCCTCGCGACCCTGACCGAGGGTCTCTTCGCCGTAGCGGAAGAACGCACCGGACTTCTCGAGGACGCCGTACTTCACGCCGAGATCCAGAATCTCGCCGACCTTGCTGATGCCGACCGCATAGAGAATGTCGAACTCCGCCTGCCGGAAGGGCGGCGCGACCTTGTTCTTCACGACTTTCACGCGCGTGCGGTTCCCGACGACTTCCTGGATATCCGCCCCCTCGACCTTCTTCTCCATGAGCTTGTCGATGCGGCGTACGTCGAGACGCAGCGACGCGTAGAACTTGAGCGCGTTGCCGCCAGTCGTGGTCTCGGGGTTGCCGAACATCACGCCGATCTTCATGCGCAGCTGGTTGATGAAGATCACGGAGCAATTGGTCTTCGACACGATGGCCGTGAGCTTGCGCAGCGCCTGACTCATGAGGCGCGCCTGCAGCCCCATGTGCGCATCACCCATCGCCCCGTCGATCTCCGCGCGGGGCGTGAGCGCGGCGACGGAGTCCACAACGACCACATCAATGCCGCCGGACCGCACGAGCGTCTCGCAGATCTCCAGCGCCTGCTCGCCGTCATCGGGCTGCGAAACGAGGAGCTTGTCGATATCCACGCCGATCTTGCTCGCGTAGGACACATCCAACGCATGCTCCGCGTCTATGAACGCGGCGCGACCGCCCTTCTTCTGCACCTGGGAGATGCAGTGGAGCGCGAGCGTCGTTTTGCCGGAGGACTCGGGCCCGTAGATCTCGATGATCCTCCCCAGCGGCACGCCGCCGCCGAGCGCGATATCGAGTGAGAGCGAACCGGAAGAAACACGGGGGATGGCTGTAACGGGCACATCGCCCATCTCCATGATGGCACCGTCGCCGTACTTCTTCTTGATTTCGGTGAGCGCGGCCTTCACGGCATCGAACTTCGCCGAACCGGCTTTGTCCGAGGTGGGCTTCTGAAATGTCTTCGCATGAGTCTTGGCAGGGATATCCATAGTGGCGGAGGTGGAGGATGCTTTCGGCATGATAGGGAAGGGGAATGGGAAGTGGAAGGAAAGGATGCACCTCGCGGCGAGACCGGAACGGAAATGAAGGAGGGAAAGAGAAGAAAGAAGATCTCTACCTGCGTGGAACGCAGGGTGGATGATCGTACACTTCCCATCAACCTGCAACGAAAAAGGCTGTCCCAGATTGAATATTGTGATGTGGTGTACTATTGGACACCCATTCTTCCGCAGCATATGGGACTGAGAGCCACTCCGCAGGCGCGATCTGTGACAATATCCGCGAACGCGGAACAACAAACAATTACAAATGACCGCACCCCGGAAACCGCACCCACGGAGGGGTGCTGCTTATTTGTACCGCAACGCATCGAGCGGATTCAGCTTCGACGCCCGAATGCTTGGGTAGACGCCCGTAAGGAACCCGATGATCGTTGAGAACCCGATGACGACGAGCATGAACCATGCCGGCGTGAGGAAGATATTCACAGCGGGGGCGCCGTATCGGGCGGCGAGCACATTGATACCGAAGTTCACCGCTTTGCCGGCCACGGTACTGAGGATGAGACCCACGAGACCGCCGAGGAATCCCATGAGCATGGATTCGACGAGGAACATCTTCCGGATGTCCCCGCGCGTGATGCCGATCGATCGCATGATGCCGATCTCACTCGTGCGCTCCATGAGCGCGATGGTCATGGTGTTGAACATACCGATGGCCGAAACAATGAGCGCGACGAGGCCGAAGAGTCCCAGGACCAGCTGCACGATGCGGAAGATCTTGTTCGCCTGATCGATGGTGTCAGAGAGGGAGGACACGACGAACCCCTGGTCGAGGATCTGATTCCGCACCTCCTCCATGAAGTCATTGCGCTCCACTTTCACCTTGAGACGATCGAAGGAATCAGGCACGGCGTCTCCGAGCGCCGAGAGCGGCACGAAGATCTCACTCATGTCCTCATTCTCGACGACGCCCACGATGAGGGTGGAACCGGAGAGCTCCGTCACCACCGGCGCACCCTCCACCTCGTTCGTGAGCGTGAGGAACGTGCTCGCGGACTTCCCCGTGATGTCCTCGGGCGTTTTGCCGAGCAGCTTCACGGCCGCAGTGGAGAGGACGCCCGCACCCTTCTCCTCACCCTCGAAGAGCTTCCCCGCGACGGCCGCGATGCCGTCCAGGCGGAAGAAGGAGGGGTCCACGGCGACGGCCGCGGTGTCCGTGTTGATCCCCCCGAGCGAGAGTTGCGCCGGGACATTGGCCAGACGGCTCGTCTCCGTGACGTGCGGAATCGCCGTGATCTTCGCGATGTTGTCCTCCGTGAGCCGCACCGCGTCGGACCCGGCGGAGACGTCCAGCGTGAGGAGGGTGTCGGCGTTCGCGATGCGGTTCAGGATCGTCTGCTGGAGACCGTACCCGAGAGAGACCAGGAAGAGCACGGTGCCGATACCCACGCTGACACCCAGGATGGTGAGAGAGGTACGCATGGGCCGCGTCTTGAACATGCGGAGTGCCAGATGGAGATTGTCTTGGACTTTCATGGCTTACGGGGACGGAAAAGTTTCAGGTACTCGGGGAGCACAGAAAGAGCACGCATCGTCCAGTGCAGCTTCTTCAGGTCTTCTGTCGGTGTTTCCGACATCTCCTCCGGCTTACGGGCCTGTGCCTCACCCCGTGCGAGGAGGAGCTCCTCCAGCGCGCGAACGAACCGGTCGGCCTCCTCCCCATGCATATCCGCACCTCCTTTCGCCAACGGTTTCATGAGGGCATCGCGGAGTCCGCGCCGATCGATCGACCGGCGCAGCCGCTCGTACAGGAGCTGTTCGATGCTGAGCGCATGTCGCGCATCCCTGATGTGCACGTGCTGCCTTGCCTGGAGGAACCGCCGGATTTCCTGCGCCTCGCGGAAGAGGGGATCGAAATGCACGAGCCCCCGCTTCTTCCCGACCTTTCGCAGCTTGCGGACTTCCCGTACGAACGTCTGGATTTCCGTGAGAACCTTGCGGCTTCGCACCGGATCGAGACCGGCGTCTCTCAGCAGCCTGCGCAGTTTCCCGCCTGTTCTGCGCCCTGCGAGCATGCCCTGCATGATCTGTGCCATCGCGAAGATATCCCTGCGCGTCATGCCCGTGAGCACTTCCGTGAGGAGCTCCTGCGACCGCACCAGCTCCGCCAGCGCGTCGGGCGACGCGAGCGCTTCGGGTGACAGCGTCTTGGCCCATTCGTCGAGGTTGATATTGAGAGACGATTTCGCCGCCGTGATGACGGGCGACTGCTTGCGTTCCTCCTCCGTATTCTTTTGAACGCGAATCACCTGTCCGTCCCGGAGGTAGAAGACGCGGTGCGCGTGGTGGATGTGACTGGGATCGTGCGTGACGAGGACGACGGTCTTCTTCAGGTCGTCATTGAGCTTCCGCAGGAGCAGCATCACCTCCTCGGACGACTTGGAGTCCAGGTTTCCCACCGGCTCGTCGGCGAGGATGATGTCCGGATCGTTCATGACGGAGCGGCAGATGGCGACACGCTGCTGCTGGCCGCCTGAGAGCTCCAGGGGAAGTTTCCTCGCCTGCTCGAAGACGCCGAACTGCTTGAGGAGCTTGAGGCCGTGCTCCTCCCGTTCGCCGATGCCGACATTGAGCGCCATCTGCGGGAGCGTGACGTTCTGGATGACGGAGAGAGAGGGAATGAGGTAGTAGGCCTGGAAAATCATCCCGATGGTTTTCTGGTGGAATGCCTCGCGTTCCTTCCCCGAGAGCGTGCGCAGGTTCTGGTTCTTCACGATGATATCTCCCGAAATCTTCCGCTCGAGGCCGGAGATGGAGTAGAGGAGCGTGGACTTGCCGCAGCCCGAGGGTCCGAAGAAGATGATGAATTCACCCGGCTCTATCTCAAGATTGATGTCCTTGAGCGCACGCACCTCGTAGCTCGTCCCTGGAAAGTAGGTGACGTTCAGGTGCGAGACGGTGATGACGGGTTTCTGCGCGGGCATTGTGTCGATTGTAGGAAGAGGGGAATGAAACGTGGGAAAGAGTGATTACTTGGATCCGCCCATCCATCCGAAGGCGTTCTCGAACTCCTTCGTGATGACCTGGAAGACGCTCTCCTGGCTCCGTGGCGTGAGGAGCGTGAAGGTCTTCGAGACGGACGTGCGATCATCGACGTCGGCACTCTCCACCTGGAAACTGTAGACCGTGCCCGGATCGAGGCCCGCGAGGATCACGGCGTGTTTCGTCGCGAGGGAGGTATCCACGGGAGTGGACTGGGTGAGTCCGCCGGAACCGGTGGCCACGCCCTTCTGGTAGCGTACCAGACCCGTGGCGCGCTCGGAGGTCTTCCAGGAGACGATGACCTGAATGCGGGTGTCCTTGCCGGGGGAGAGGGAAGCCTCCGTCTGCACCCCCGCGATCTGCGGCGCGAGATTCTCCTCGGAAGTCGAGAAGCTGCGGATGACCTTCGTGAGGACTCTGCCCTCCGGCGTCGTCCCGCCGATCTCCGCCTGGTAGACGACACCGCCCTCGATGCCTTCCATGATCATGGCGTGCGCGAAGCCGGTTTCCTTGTCATGGATGCTCATGGACTCGGACGTGAGGAGCTTCCCGTCCTTGTACGGAGTGAGCGTGACCTTGCCATCCGCTTCCGCGTTCGTCTGCCACTTGAAAGTCGCAGAGGAGGAATCCAGAACATCGACGGTGTAGGTCTTCACCTCGGGGGATTCCGGAAGCGTCGTGAAGGAGTAGACGCTGGACGTCGTCTCCGTACCGATGGGCGTCTTGCTCTTCACCGTGTAGTGGTAGGACTGGCCGGGTTTCAATTCCACGAGCGTCACCGCGTGATCGAGGGTTCTCGCTTCAGGATCGCCGTAGACATCGGAAAGGTCATCGGTGCCGGTCTTCCCCGCTGCGAAGGAGACGAGGGAGTTGGCTTCCTCATTGGTGTTCCAGGAGATCGTGGCGGCGGAGTCAGTGACGGTGACGCGCGGTTCCCCGGAGAGGATGGGGCCCGGAAGCTTCTTCGCCAGTTCCAGCATGGCCTGGTTCTGCTCCTCGAGGGCGTTCTGCATGTCGAAGAGAGGCATACTGGCGAGGAGCGTGCGCAGCACGGTCATGGCCTTCTCGACGAGCTGGGGCGAGGCCTCTCCGGCTGCTTCGTGCAGTTCCAGCTCCTCCAGAGTTTCGGCATTAACGCCGATGCCGGTCTGGAAAGTCACCTCATCCGAGATCGCGACACTCCCACATCGATCGACCGAGGCGGCTTTCAAACGATAGGTGGACGACGGTCGCAATGCCTCAAGCCTCACCGCATGAGTGGTGACAAAGTATTCCACGTCGAACTTCATGCGTTCATCGATGGAATTGAGACCGAACTTCACGTGAGACAACGCATCATTGTTGGTATTCCAGGAAACAATCGCCGACAGATCCTCATTCTCGACCGTCACCGTGAGGTCACTGAGCGTGAGAGGTCCCTGCGCGGCGCAGTCCGTCCTGACCCCCGAGGAAGTGCTGCCGGATCCGGCGGCCGCGGAGGAGCTCTCCACGTAGATGCGACGGATGAAGCTTCCACCGCCCCCTGCTGCCACCGCCGCCGCTTCCGCCTCCTCCACTTCCTCCGCCGTGGAGAGTTTCGCGAGGGTCGTGAAGGTGGCGACGGCGCCCGAAGCGGTGTTGCTCCAGTAGTCGCCGGACTCGACGTAGAAGTAGTAGGTCGTGGCGGGGGAAAGATCGGAGAGGGTCACGGCGTGGCCGGTGTCCAGGACCGTCCCGGAGTTCGCGACCGAGGAGAGGGTGAGGGAACCGGAGTCCGTCCCGTACCAGACCTTGGACGTGGCATCGATGTTCGTCTCCCAGTTCACCACGGCGAGGCGGTCAAAGTAGGGCGTGACTTCGATGTTCGAGATCGTCGGGACTGTGTGGGGATTGGTGGCGCCGTTCTGGACCCACTGGGAACCGTTGACGCTGAAGCCGTCCGTCGTCGTCCAGTTGCCCACCTGCGCATTGGGATCCTCCGAGACGACGAAGACCACGTTGTTGAAGGAATTGGAGGCCACGGTGATGGATTCAGCTTCCTGCGAGGTGAAGCGCACGGTGTTCTCCCCGGTGAAGAAGCCGCCTGTGGCATCCCAGGAACCGGTGACGGTGACGTTGTTCTCCTCCATCGCAAATGTCCCGTTGATGTCGAAGTCATGGGCCGTGATGTCCGCCCCGGGACGGTAGGTGTCTCCCGTCTCGATGCGCACGGTCACGTCATCGGCGCCGAGGAGCTCCGTGGAGCCGCTCATGGTGAAGAGGGCGTTGATGTCCGCATTGAGACCCGCACCGGAGGCGGTATTCAGGTCCCCGTTCGTGATGGCAGTGCCGACTTCGCTCTGGATGGTGATGGTGTCCTCGTAGAGCGTGAAGGAGAGGGAGGTGCCGTTCGTGCGGGTGACGAGCATGCCGTTCTCGGTCTCGCCACTGAGCCAGATGGCGAGGAGCGCGCCGGATTCGATGCCGGAAACGGTGTGGGCCTCGTTGCCGTCATTGAAGGTGGCGACGGAGGAGCCGCTCGTGTCGCTCTCAACGACCGTGCCGCCGTTGACGGCGATGGCGACGGTCTTGCCGCCCTCCGAGAGCACGCCCGCCTTCGTCTTCACGGTCACGGCGATCGGGAAGGCCCAGTCGGTGTTCCCGCCCCCGTTCACGGCGTCGGCGGCGGCGAGGATGGTCTCGCCGGAGATGTTCTCGGAGTCTGTGATATTGATGTACTGGAGATCGTAGGCACGGGGGGAGATCTTCCAACTGGTCCCTGGGTCGGAGGAAGCCAGATACAGGGTCTGGCCAACCGCTCCTTTGGCCGTCCAGGTGCCGTTCACCGACTGAGTGTCTCCGGCGCCGAAGGCCCACGTGGCACCGGAACCAACCTCCTTCTTCAGGTTCCAGAAGAGGGTGGAACCGGACATGGATTGTTCGTCACCGGAGAAGACGACCGTGCCGGAACCCGCGGAGAGGCTGCCTCCTTCATTCTCCCAGTTCTCTTCGACCGTGATCGTCGGATCCGTGCTTCCCACCGCCAGTTGTCCCGTGCGAATGAGGAGGGAGCCGGAGACGGCGAGGGGATCTGTCACCGTCACCGACTGTGCGCTGCTATTGATGACGAGTTCATCGAACGGCTCATTCTCCGCGATGGTTCCCGAGCCGGTGAAAGTGACGGTGCCGTTGCCGGTGAAGGTGCCGCCGGAATCCGTCCAGGAGCCCGCGACGGAGACGGCCTGGGCATTCTCATTGAGACCGGCACTCGCGAGGAGAAGCCTGCCATTGATCGTGACGGGGGCGTTGAGGGACCAAGTGCCCGCACCGGAGAGGGTGAGATTCCTGAAAGTTGTCTTGCCAGCGAGTCCCGTGTGTGCGCCGGTGCCGTTGTACTCCAGCGTTCCATGAGCCGTGTCGTTCGTGAAACTGAGAGTCTCGGAGCCACGGAGCTTCACCGTGCCGTAGTTGGTGAACGTGGAGGGAACAGTAAGGGAGGAGCCGGAGAGGTCGAGGACGGAGCCGGAGGAGACGGTGAGGGTGGAGGAGACCGCCAGTGCCCCGCTCATGGAGAAGGAACCGGTGCCGGTGAGGGCGAGGGAGGGGATGGTGGAGTTACTGGCGATGACGGTGTGGGAGCCCGAACCGGAGAGGGTGAAGGCGGAGGTGCCCGTGATGGTGCCATTCCGGGTGTGGAGGTTCCCCGAGACAGTCACAGGATTGGCTCCCAGAGCCAAAGTTCCGGTGGCCGTGAGGTTGCGGACGGAGACGGCACCGCCCGCCGTGAGCCTGCGTTGCACCGTGAGATCCCGGGCGGTGAGAATTCCACCGACGGATCCGGTTCCGGTGACGCGTATATCCTGGGCATTCAGAGCTGTTTCGGTGGCGAGGATGCCCGAGACCGTGACATCATTGGCCGTGACGGCCCCGCTTGCGGAGAAGGAGCCTGCGACGTCGATACCATCCGCCGTAATGGCGGAGGGTGCAGTGATGGTTCCGTCCGAGCGGATATCCCCTTCGCCGGAGAGTGTGACTGCACCCGCCGGGACGAAGGTATCTCCCGTGTGCACGTCCAGGTGTTTGCCGGAAGCGAGGATGAGGTCATTCCCGGACACGGCGTAGATGGCTGAAATGTCCTCGTCGCTCTGGGTATTCGCCGTTGCGAGATTGGCTGTCGTGATGGGCCCTGCGGATTCATGACGGACGATGAGGTGATCCTGCGTCAGCTGGAAGCCGGAGATGCTGACGCCATCCGTGACGGTGGCGGTGACGGCCTTCTGCGTTTCCCCGTCGAGGTAGAGCGTGAGGATCTGGCCGCTCTCGAAGACGGTCTCACCGAGGTTGATGATGAATGCCCCCTGCGCGGTCGTGTCTCCCGAGAGGAGGGGAGCGGCGCCGTTCACGGAGATGGCCACCGTGACGCTCCCCAGAGGAGTCACGCCGTCCGCGGCGTACGCGTACCCCGTGACCGGGAAGAGCCAGTTCGTATTGTTGAGCGAGTTCACGCACCCCGTGTCGCAGGTGATGGCGGAGGCATTGGTATTGTTACTATCCTTCACGTCCACGTACTGGATTCTGCGATACGTGGCGGAGGAATTGATGAGCCACTGGGTGCCGTTGCTGCTGGAACGGAGGCTCAGACGGTTGTTCTCATCCGTACCCTGGAGGGTCGTCCCGCTCCCGACCGTGATCGTCCTTCCGGCGGCGATGGTGAGGGTGTCGGGACTGGAGACCGTCTTCACGAGATTCCAGAAGGTCGTATTGGCTGTTCCCCCGATGGTCTGGTTCGTGCCGTCGAGGGTGACGGTGCCGCTGCCGGTGAGGGTACCGCCGTTGTTGGTGAGGTTGCCTGCGAGGTTCAGGCCGTACGTCGAGGTGTTCACCGTGCCGCTCTTGAGGAGGTAGGTGCCGTTGACGTCCAGGTTAGTGGAGAGGGTGTAGCCATCATTGCCGTTCGCCAATGCTTCAATGAGATCGGAGGACAGTGACTTGCTGTAGATACGGAAGTCATCGAGCTTGCCATCCATGTTCGTCCCGATGAAATCCCGGAATCCCAGAATGATCGAATTGAATGAGTACGTGCCACCGCTTACGGCAGCGGACGAAACGAGTACGCCGTTCAGGTAGCACCGAAGTGTGCTCCCGTCATACGAGAACAGGTAGTGCGCCCAGGATCCGAGGATAGGCGCGGGTCCTATAACCGCCCCGCCATTCACGAAGAAGATGAGATGTTGCGGATCCCAGTTTGTGCTGGACAGAAGAGTGCCTCTGTCGTTGCTGATGACACCGTCCCACTCAGTAAATGTGTCGAAATTCGCCCAGAAACTGATCGTCAGCTGCGGCAGACCAGTCATCGCTGTGAAGTAGACTACGTCATCGGTCCCGTCAAGATCGATACTGCGCAGGTTGGTGAAATGAAGCGGCGCCACGCTCGTGGACGGCTGGGGAAGGTTGTTGGATCCTCCTGCGCCAGCCGGCGTCCCCGCGTAGCCGTTGCCGGAAGCATCCGCGACGGTCGCACCGGCGGATGTTTCATCGAACTTCCAGTATGCAGCGGGAGAACTGCCGCTCATCGTCAGGTTGTTGAACGCACTCGCCGCCGTGATCGTGCCTCCTCCGGCCATCGTCACGGTGCCGGAGCGTGCGGTGAAGTCTCCCTGTGCGTTCTCCGTCCAGCTGCCCGCCACGGTGATGTCGTAATTGGTGCCCGAGACATCCAGCGTCCCGCCGGAGATCGTGAGGTTGCCATTCACGGTTTCCGCTCCTCCAAGCGTGAAAGTCGTCCCCGGATTCTCGACGACGAAGTTGCCGAAGGTTGCGGAGGGGAGGGTGACGGCGCTGTCATCCGCCTGCCCCGTGAAAGTCACGGTGGAGGCCGTCGCGTTGGTCCAGGTACCGGCATTGGAGACAGCCGTGCCGGCGAGGGTCAGAGTGCCGTTGTTCGTGAAGGTCTTGCCGGACGCGATGCTGAGGGAGGTGCCGTTGCCGGTCGTCTGGAGGGTCGTGGAGTTCGTGAGCGCGCCGTCCGTGAGGGTGACGGTGTTCGCCGTGGTCGTGCCGGTATTCACGGTCCATCCGCCCCCGCTGCCATTGAAGACGAGCGTATTGAACGTCGTGGTGCCCGAGAGCGTCTTGCCCGTGGTCGTGGCGTCAAAGGTCACCGTTCCCGAACGGGGAGTGAAGGTTCCTCCATCCTTCTCCCAGCTGCCGCCGACGGTGATGGCATGATTGCCTGATGAGACGTCAAAGGTTCCTGCGGACACCCTCAGGTTCCCGTTCACATCCAGAGGGGCATCCAGGGTGTAGGAGCCATTCCCGGAGAAAGTGAGATTGGTGTAGCTGTCTCCGAGAAGCAATCCCGCGTCATAGGTACCCGTGCCGTTGTACTCGATGCTTCCAAGATTGCTGTCGATGGCGGAAACCGTTTCATCCCCGTGGAGCACCAGCGTGCCGTTCGCTCCTATGGTGAACTGATCATTGACGGTGAGGTCGTAGCCCGCGAGGTTCAGCGTACCGCCGCTGAGGGTGAGGTCCTGACTGGAGGTGTTGAGAATGAGAGCACCGGAAAGAGCAGCGGCACCACTGGATTTATTGATAGTGAAGGTACCACTGGGCCATGTACCGCCTTCGGATTCGAGAACTTGCGTGGTGGATCCAGAGAGGGTGAGGGAGGCGGTGCCCCCGTCAGCCACCGAGCTGATCCGGATAGTGCCCGCAACCTCCCAGCTGCCCTGCAACGATCCATTTTCGACGATGAGATCTCCGCTGAGACGCGCCGTGTCCCCCGTGTCCGTCGTGAAGACGGTGTTGCCACCTCCACACACCGAAGGATAGATCAAGACGTCATGGAAGCGCATGGAGGGATCCACGTCCAGGACGCACGCACTGGGAACGTTGCAGTTGCCGCTTAATTCCGTTGCGAACTGCACGGTTCCGGCGTTGCTATTGAACTGCGTCCCGCTCGAGACGGTGAACTGCGTCTCCGAACCGGAAACATCTCTCCCTACCTTGAACGTTCCTGATGGCGCCGTGAAGGATCCTTGCGTCAGCGTGAATGTCGCGGCACGCAGGGACGTGGTTCCCGTGGCGGGCGTAACTGTGCCCGCCGATTTATCGATGACGATGGGGGGCGCTGTTCCGGTGTTTGCCGCCGTGTAGGTCTGATCTCCCGTCCCCGCAAACGTTACCGTGGCCGTACCCGAACTGAATATGCTGCTGACGACGAGCAATCCCTGCAATTCCCATGCCCCCGCGAGATAGCCATCCGAAAGATTGAGTGTTCCTGTGACGACGATGGAATCTCCGGAGGCCGGTGTGAAACCGTTGTTGGGCCCCGTGTATGGCGGCCCAAACGTCGTACTAATCGCCGATTCGATCGTCACGTTGTTCAAGGTGAGGGAACTATCCACGTCGATCACCGCCACGCTCGAGATGCCAGAATTCCCGATATGACACGTAATGAACTTCACAGTCCCTCCATTTGCGGAAAATGTCACGCCGGAAGCGACGGACATGACAGTCACGGTACCGGACGTATAGGCATTCCCGAGCGTCATCGTTCCGCTCGTACTGGTGAACGAGCCAGCACTCAGCGTCAGCACACCCGTCACAGCTATCGCACCATTCCCGCCCGTGAATGTCCCGCCGCTTTGCGTCCAGTTCGTCACCGTGATCGTCTTCGTCGCCGCCTGCGTGATAGTGCCGGCGTAGGAACCGTTGATCATGACCCCCGCGACGGAGATATCCTGATCGATGGTGGCGTTGGCGGCAGCCCACCCGCCGAACTCCGCGGATTGGTCAGCAGTGGGGGCAGCCCCTCCCAGCCAGTTGTCGGCGGTGGTCCACTTGTTGTCCCCCGCCGCTCCGGTCCATGCGATACCCCGGATGAGCGTGCCGTTGTTCGTAAACGTGCCTTCCGTGTGACTTCCACCATGGATGTAGAGCGCGCCCGAGCTTCCGATGCTGAATTGGTCATTGACAGTCAACGCATATCCGTTCAAATCCAGGATGCCGCCGGAGAGGGTGAGATCCTGACCGGATTGGTTGAAAGAAATATCGGATGAAAGAGTGACCGTTCCTGATGACTTGTCTATCAAGACAGCTCCCGATGGGAAGAGGCCGCCCGTGTAGGTGATATGTTGAGTATTCGTCCCATTGAGAGTGATCGTTGCAGAACCTCCGCCATCGGATCCGCTCGACCAGGTGAGATCGCCGCCTACGACGACGGATCCGTTCATCTGATATGCATTGGTTGATGTCAGATTGCCGTTCACGACCAAAGAAATGCTGCCGGGATTCCTGCTTCCAGCAATGGCCCCAACCCAATTCAGTACGACGTTGTTGAAGACGGCGGATCCCAGATTGATGGGTACGGAATCTGATCCATATGATCCGCCGCCGAAGTTCACAGTACCCGCGTTTGCGGCGAATGATCCTCCCGTAAAGGACCAACCATACGACACCGTCATCGTCCCCGCCGTTGCCGTGTATGTTCCGCCGCTCAGCGTGAAACTACCAGCGAAGGTGCTGCCGATCGATACCGCATCGTTCGCCGTGTTGCCGGATGAACCCGTGAACGTCCCCCCCGCCTGCGTCCAGCCGCTCGTCCCGACTGTCACAGTCTTCGCCGCGGACTGCGTGATGGTGCCGGTGTACGTGGCATCGATCTTCACTCCCGCAACGCTGATGTTCCCGTCGATCGTGCAATTCTTCGAGCTCGTCCCGTCGAACATCACGATGTCGGAGGCGCCCGGAACGGCATTGTCATTCCAGTTGCCCGCCGTACTCCAGTTATTGTCCGCGCCCCCGCCATCCCACACCTTCGTCAGCGAAGAGCTGAAAGTGGCGTAGGTGGCGGGCGCATTCATGTTCGCGTACTCGTACGCGATCCATTCGGCGGAGCGGGCGATGTCAGATACACGAGCTTCATCAAGGGAGCCCAGCAGGTATCCTTCGTAACCTGTATATCTAGATGCTGCGATTCTGAAGTTGGTATCAAGATCACTCGGAGTAACAGTTTGAGTGTATTGGCCGCATGCAATACCATCGATGTAATAGGTAATATGCGACCCATCAAAGGTTACTGAGGCGTGATGCCAGTTTGTATCGGCTATGGTATTCGTTGAATAATTCGAATCATCAGTCAAAATGCCGTTGCCCAGCATAACATATAATTTATTGTCACTGAAAATTTCAAACCAGACGGACTGAGCGGCATCACTTCCAGAAGTACTGGTTTCTCCTAAGAGAAACTGTCTTGTTCCAGTAACTGAACTCCTTTTCACCCAAGTCGACAAAGTTCCCGTCGTTAGATCAATATCGTTCGTTGAGAAGAAATCATCCCCGGTAAAACTCGTCGCCCCATCAATTTTTCCGCTAGCGCCAAATGTCACGCCGCCATTCTGTGTACCATCGTTCTCATTGATAGTTGAGTCTGTCGCTGGACTGGAGGCATCGTGCATGTGCCATACACCTTTAAAATCGGTATCCCACACTGTCGTATTGTTCTGCCCGTTCACCGCAGCTCCGGATCCATAGAGGATGTAGATGAGGGCGCCGGAACCGTGGCCGCCGCCATCTGCGCCGCTCACGATCTTCGGGATTTTGACCCAGAAGAAACCGGAGCCGGAGCCGGAGTCATTGACGAATTCCTCCGTCTCGAATGGCAGCGTCATGCCGGTTGCGGTCGAGAACCGGATGTCGTCGCCGTCGGCCTGCACGTTCGTCGTGCTCATGTCCGTGTCGTTACTCACCTTCACGAGGAGCGGGAAGTCGGTGAGGTTCTCATCGAGACCGGTGTTGGCCACGGTGATCTTCTTCATGTACGTGTAGAGACCGGGGCCGGTGGAGGCACGCCAGGTCACATCATCGTTGGCTATCTGCCAGGAACGGGCCTCAGAAAATGTGTCATCCTGAGCGGAGTCGAAGGAAGTCACATTTTCGGTCTCCGCGTGTCGCGGTTCGACTACGCTCACCGTGACATTCTTAAACGTCAGCGGCCCCACCGTGAAGAAGTCAGGACTCACATCCGGAGCATCGTACGTGTACGTGAACGTCGCGGTGTCACCGGCATTCCAGGTTCCTTTCCATGCAATCGTCTTCACAGTGTCATCCTGAGCGGAGCTTGTGCTGAGCGCGGACGAAGCATCGAAGGATGATGCCGCGTGTCGCGGTTCGACTCCGCTCACCGTGACACGTTTGACCATGCCATTCCCCGACGCATCCAGTACCTTGAACGTCCCGGGAAGTGTCTCTGTGATCGTTCCTGTGAAGTCCTCGTTGAATGCCACGTTGATGTCCATCGGAGAGGTGCCGACCGGGTAGAGGCGGGTGGCGGCATTTCGGGAAATGATGACCGGAGCCGTGTCACCCTGAGCGTAGTCGAAGGGTGCCTCGTGTCGCGGTTCGACTCCGCTCACCGTGACACGCTGCGTCATGCTCCTCACCCCGTTTTTCGTTTCCGCCGTGAGCTTCAGCGCATAGTTTCCACTCTCCGCGAACGTCAGCAAGGCTTCGTAGTCCGGGGAGGTGAGGGTGGGATCCTTCGTGCCGCAGGTGCCCGTGACGGCGATCTTCTCCTTGCCACTGAAGAAACCGGGGTTCGTCTCGTACTCAGTCACGGCTCCGCTGGGAGCTGTCACGGAGAGCGAGAGTTTCGCATCACACACGATCTTTCCCTCATCATCGAGGACGCCAATGGAGAGGGAGCCGGTCTCGTTGAGCCTGTAGCTGTCCTGATCGGTGTTCATGGCGAGGACACCCCAGGCGAAGTCCTGTGTGAGCGTCTGGGATTCGTTCGTGAGGGGATTCACGACGGTGACCTCCAGCGTGTAGAGACCGGGGGTGAATTCTCTCTCGGGCTCTACGACGAGAACCACCGAGCCGTGTTCGAAGTGGAAGTTCGGGGAGAAGGTCTTCCCGGATTTGTCTTTGAGCGTGACTTGGAAGAGCGAAGCCGTGTCACCCCGAGCGTCGTCGAGGGGCGGCACGGCGGGTCGCGGTTCGACTACGCTCACCGTGACACCGCCTGCAATGGCCTGCGCCACCTCGCTGGCTTTGTCTTTGACCGTGTCCTTCACCGCCTCCTTCAGCAGGTCTCTCACCTCCGATCCTTCCGCGTTCATGGTCTTCGAAATGGCTACGGCGACGTTCTCCCCCTGTGATGCAGCAGTGAGGGCGCTGTCCCTGACCTTGGCCATCACATCATCCGGAAGCGTGGCGGCGATGTCGTCCTGGAGGACGGCGGCGATGCGGTCTGCAGCTTCATCCGAAGCTTTCTCGGATACGTAGTCCGACACGGCTTGGGAAGCTCTGCGGGAGGAACCTCCGTCGACCTTGTCCTGGAGGAGAGAAACGGACGCGGAATCCTGACTCAGCGTTCCCCCGATGGCCGCGCTCTCGTCCTTCACGGCATTCGCGATGATCGCCTGCGTGATGGAAGCGGGGTCCGTGACGGCATCGGCGATGTTCTTGAGCGCTTCCTCGTCTCCCATCGCCTGTCCTTCGGTTCCGGTTACAGCGGGGATGTCCAGGAGCGTGAACCGAGCTTCTCCGCCGAAGACAGCAGCATTGTCCTTCGCTTCGAGCGTGAGAGAGGTGACAGATTGCCCCTTCTGTTCCATTGCCTTCGGGCGGACGAGGAGATCGTGGGTCCTGCCTTCGTCGTAGGAAACCTGCTTCGAGGGAGGCTCACTGCCGAGGAGATCGGCACCCAGATGGGTGAGAGAGCGAAGCAAACTGCCCAGGAAGGATCCGGATTC
Source organism: Candidatus Peribacteraceae bacterium (assembly GCA_041666245.1). Taxonomy (GTDB): domain Bacteria; phylum Patescibacteriota; class Gracilibacteria; order Peribacterales; family Peribacteraceae; genus CAIKAD01. Next base: position 203,788 of record JBAYHG010000001.1, on the reverse strand, counting down.
GGAGGATGTTTCTGGAGCAATCTCGGAAGAATCCGAGGAATCCGAGGCATCCAAGGAAACCGACGAATCCGAGGAAACCGACGATGACGCAGGTTCCAGAGTCACCCCTGTTCCTGCCGAAGCGCCTGTCCCTGTTGCGATGATGGCGCCGGACGAAGAGTCAGCCGAACTTGCAGCGGAGGACTCGCTCGAAGAAGAACCTTCCTGCCCTTCCTGCCTTTCCTGCCTTTCCTGCCCTTGCAGTGTTCCCTTGATGGAGAGGGGCCCGATGCCCGAGAGACGCGCTCCTTCCGCCTTCGCTTCCAGCGTGTAGGTGAGGGTGACGGGGGAAAATGCCGGGAGGAGGCGCTCCCAGATGAGAGCGGAGTTCTGTCCTTCGGACGCGAGACGTGCCCCTTCGGGGATCTCCGTGACGTCGAAGCCCTCCCCGATGGATTCATGGATCGTCCCGAGGATCTCCTCGCGGGAGAAGAGCGTGAGCGTGACGGTGAAGGGCTTTCCTTCCTCGACGAAGGTCGCCGCCTCGCGCTTCACCATGATGGTGTCTTCACCGAGAGGGAGAGGGAGATCTTTCCGGAATTCCCGGGACGTCGTCGCGGAGACGACCAGAGGCCCGCGCTCGGGAACCGTGAATGAGAAGGTCTCACCCTCGCCGTGAATGCAGGTCCAGGTGTCGGATGTTTTGTCGGGGACGGAACCGTCGGAAGTCTGGAGAGTGAGGCTTTCGCAGACGGGCGTACCCGACGTGTCCATGAGAGCGGCGGTGATGGTCGCGGTCTCGGTGGCGGCGTACTGCGCCTTGTCTGCATTGAGAGCGAGGAAACCCAAGGCAACCTTTCCTTCGTAGAGTGTGTTGTCTCCACCGAACAGGGAACCGAAGAAGCCGCCCGACTTCATGGTGACCGTGAGATCGTAGAATCCGGGAGTGATGTTCCCGAGAGGCGAGATGGTCAAGAGGGTGCCGGAGTCGGTGTCGACTGCTTCCCGGGCAATCTCCAACGCACCACCTGTCCCGGAGAGGGTGATCGTGAGATCGTCTGCAGAGAGGTTGGGGGAGGGGAGGAGGAGGGCGAGGGAACGGGAGCCTTGTTCCACGACCTGAGCAGCAGCCCTCCGCGGCTGCGGGTCGGAGGAGGAAGACGATGAATCCATTTCCGGCTGCGGGTCGGAGGAGGAAGACGATGAATCCATTTCCGGCTGCGGGTCGGAGGAGGAAGACGATGAATCCATTTCCGGCTGCGGGTCGGAGGAGACGCTGGATGCTTCCGAAGAGGATTCCAAGGAAGCAACAGAGTCCGAAGAGGCGGAGGATTCAGCCGTGTCACCCTGAGCGTCGTCGAAGGGTTGCTCGTTTCCACCAGTGTTCGTTGCGCCCGTTGCAGTTGCTTCAACGATCGCCCCGCTGGATGCGTCAGCAACACTTGCGACGGAAGACTCACTCGACGCATCGGAAGAACTGTTCGGAGCGTCCGAACTGACTTCCGAGGAAGCCTCGCTCGAAGCGACACCTTCCTGCCTTTCCTGCCCTTCCTCACTTCCCGTCGCCGTCAGCTGAGCTCCCGACTCCATGAGAGTCTCCGTCTGGAGGAGGGAACCGGTTTCGATGAGCTGCGCCACGAGCCTCCCTCCTGAGGAGAGCATGACGATCGCCCCGAGGAGAACGAGAGCACGGGAAAGATGTTTTCCCCGCGCGCGTGTGTGTACGCGCGTGTGTGTACGCGCGCGTGAGCGAGAGGCAGGCCTTGTGTGTTTTTGTTTGTGGGAAGCCATGAATGTAATCTGTTTATTCTAGCACAATATCTCAATTCGGGACAGGGAACGAAGTGCTACGGGAACAGAAGTTTACACACAATGGAATGGTAAAAATTGTGGCTACATCAAGGGAAAAATCTCAAAATGATAGATAATCTGTATCAGAATCCCCTTCGAACGTTCCATGACTTGATGGAACCGATTTCCTCTCTTCAGGAAGCCACGCATGAAGAATCGCCTCTTTCATTTATTCCCTCATCAATCACAACCTTCATGCAGCCAGCTACGGTGATTCCATGTCACAACGCCATCCCATCCTCAATGACTCCCGCATGTTAGTGACGACGGTAACGAAAGGGCGATATCCATTTTTCTTGCGAGCGGCTAACGCAAGAGAAGCCGCTGAATGTCTCTATCGCGTGCAGTCATTGCATCCGTTTCTCCTGTACAGCTTCGTCATCATGCCTGACCACTGCCATTTTCTCCTTCGTGTTCCTCCTCCGGAAACGATTGTCGTCGTCATGGGCTCCTTCAAATCCGGCCTGACGTTCGATACGGGCATTCCCAAATTATGGCAACGTCGTTACCACATCAGGATCGCACGAAGCTCGGCCGCGGTCCTGCGATACATCCATTCTGATCCGGTACGGAATGGATTGGCGGAGAACAATGCGGATTATCCCTGGTCATCGGCCTGCGGACGTTGGCCGGTTTCACCGTTAGACGAATGACAGACGCGCCCCTCCGCGGGCGCGGCCCTCACATCCCCACGCACCTCCCCGAATTCTCCTGCAGATCCGTCACGTTGCAGTAGAACCCGGCAGGACAGAGGATCCCCGCCACACCGCCACACGGCATCCCGGCACCAGAGCCGGTGACCGGCGGGAGAGAAGCGGAGGAATAGGAAGAAGAAAGTCTGCCAGAGGAGGATTCACCCTTGATGCGAATGCTGCGGAGGATGTCGGTCGTGAGCGTGTCCCACGCTTCGGGATCATTCGTGCGCTCATCCGATGGCGTGAAGAGGATCGTGAGGACGGAGGAATCGGGATCGGCACTCTGTGCGCCGAGATCTATCTGTACTTTTTCACGCCCAGTCTCATTGTTGCGGATCCGAATGGCCGACCGCATACCGATGCGCAGGGTGGAGAGATCGACGCCGCGCGTGGAGGACGACGAATTCTGTAACGCATCGCGCCCTTCCCGGAAGAGCGTGAGAATGGGGGAAGCCGAACCCGATGCCGTAAACTGCGCCTGATCCGTGACGATCTTTCCCTTCCACTCACGCGGCATGTCGATAGAGAGCTCCATCGCATCGATATCCCATGTTCGCATGCCCGTATTCGCCGAATCGACAGCCGTCACGACGAGGACGGGAAGATCCTTCTGATCCGTGTTGTATGAAAGCTCCCCCGTGAGCGTCGCCTGTCGCCCCTCGTACGTCGCCAGACTGATGGTGGAACTCTCCAGGTAGTAGAGCTCATTCCCCCCCGACACGAGGACATGCGTCCCGCGACGCGTGAGCGAGAGCGATGCCGGCTCGATCAAACCCGTCACGGTCTGCTCGCCCTGGGGGAGGGGAGGAGCAGACTGCTTCCAGCATCCGGTGAGAGCCAATGTCAGTGCGAGGAGAGTGAGTGTGCGGCGCATCGGGGGGAGTATAGCAGAAGATCCGAACCCGCTCGTTAGCTGGTTAGCACGTTAGCTCGTGTCTTCTTGAACAGCGCCGATCGTCAAACAACCAGCAAACGAGCTAACGAGAAACGGTCGAGCGAACAGAATCTTCAGCTCTTCTTCGCCTCGTCGAACGCGTAGACCGCGCGACCGACGCGGGTGAAGTACGGCATCTTCTGGAGGTTCAGGGAGATGGTGCCCACCTTCACCGTGCGCTGCTTGGCGACCTCGGCGATGATCTCTTTCTTGGACAGAGGACCCTTCTCCTTGAGGATGCGCTCGATGACGTCGGCCACCGTGCCCGGCTCGTAGCCCCACTCGCGCAACGCGTATAAACCGCGACCGACGAGGACGAACTGCGGGTAGCGGATGAGCTCGTTGTGAACCGCCTGCACCGTCACGTTCTTGTGGTCGAACTTCGCATCGCGGATGTGGTTGGCGATCTCCATGAAGTGGAGCGGCTGACCCGTCTTCTTGAGGATGATCTCCACCTTGTCGCGGATCGAGCGAGGACGGACGAAGCGCCACTCCGTGAGTCCCCAGCCTTCCTCGATGTGGCGGAGCCTCTCGTCGAGCTTGAGGCAGCTGCCTATGAGCTCGGCACCCGGCACGCGGTCCGGGAAGAGGTTCAGTGCCTGGATAGCGGACGTGATCTCCTCCTGCTTCATGCAGGTCTTCCTCTTCTTGAGGATCTTCACCATGCTCTCGACGATGAGCGAGATGTCCTCGAAGGGGAGCGACGCGAGTCTCCAGAACGGCACGAAGGTATTGGAACGGCCTCCGGAAGCCATTTCCTGATCGATGGAAAATCCGAGGCGGAGCACTGCGCCGTCCGCCGTCGTGGCGTTGGCGATCCGCTTCAGCACGATCGAGACGAGCTCATCCTCCTGCATCACGCCGCCGTGGGCGCGCAGGACGGCCTTCGCGATCTCATTCACCTCATCGAGTCGGCTCGTGCGAACCGTCCGCTTGAGCTTGCTGAGGGCGATGCTCTCAATCTGGCGGATGCGCTCGCGCGTCACCTTGAACTGCTTGCCGATGCGCTCCAGCGTCTGCTTCGGCTGGCCGAAGAGAGCGAAACGCTTCTTCACGACCGTCACCTCCTTCTCCGTGAGCACCATGAACAAATTCTGCAGGAGTTCCTGCAGGTTCAACGTGATCTGCGGGGCTTGCGTCTGGGTGGACGCCGACGGTGTCGCGGTCTGGGTCATGCGAAGCAGGGGAAAGAAACAACCCTCATTTTACCAGAAAATTGACAGGAGCAAAAGATCTGCAACATGTTCAGGTGGACGCTCAATCTCTGATGTGACGCTCTGGCCGAATGTGAAGAATCAGTGGCACGCATGGATGAAGTAAGTGGAATTCTACTATCGATTTGATAGTTGTCAACTCCTTCGGAAAGACCGTAGAATCTCGCATGCGGCTGCAGAATCCTTATCCTTCGCTTCTGCCGATTCTTGCCTGTTTTTGCCATTTCTGTCGCCTCTTGGCGTCGTGTACCGCTCATCGACGAAGACAACCTCCATTCCGCGTCCCGACAAGAGCCGGGCAACGTCACGCACATAGACAGCCTGCTCTCCCTCCACTCCGGACGGCAGGAGAGGAAGCCCCACAATGACCTGATCGATCTTCCGCACGCTCACGAGAGAGACGACGGCATCAACGAGTTCAGCCACCTTCCCCAGAGTAAGGGTGTCGAGGGGGAGGGGAACACCGGTGGCATCATCAAGATATGCGACGCCGGTCCGTCGCTTGCCGATATCGAGGGCGAGGAATCGCATAAGCTGAAGTGAGAATACCGAATTGTGAATTGTGCAAAATTCAAAATTCTCAATTCAAAATTCAGTGATCACTTTACCATCTTGCTGAATCTCGACTTCCTCCGGTCCGCCGTATTCCGGTGCAGGAGATTCTTCTTCGCAGCTGTGTCGATGGTCTTGAACGCGAGCGGCAGGAGCTTCTTCGCTTCCTCCTTCTTTCCCTCCTTCACGAGATCGAAGAATTTCTTCGAGATCGTCTTGAGGTGCGTGCGGTAGGGGAGCAGACGGATCCGGCGCTTCTCGTTCTGCTTGGCGCGTTTGATGGCGGACTTGATGATGGGCATAGAGCTGAGAGACTGTAGGGAAAGAGCCTGAGAGGGTCAAGGAGAGTTCTGGGAAGGCAGGAAGGTCTTCTTCGAGGAGCACGTTTCTGCTTCACTGCGCTCTCATCAGCTGTAGAGCATACTCCCGTACACGCCTCTGGAACGCCTCAAACCTGTCCCGAAGCAATGTGAAACGCCGTTCTTCGGCCTCAGCGTCGAACTTGATGCTGCTGCGCTGCTCCGCACCGGCGCTTCGCATCGTCTCGATGGGCCCGTTGCGGAACTTCGTGGGAAGGAATCCAAGGAAGTTTCCGCTCGTGTTGACGTTGATCCTGCCGTCAGCCGCCTTCGTGAACGCCTGCTCAAGGAGAGGGGCACCCTTCCGGTAGACAGGCATTTGCTTCGAACGCTCCGTCGTCATCGAACTCACTTCTTCCAGGAGTGACCGCCGTTCCTTCTCCAGTGCGGGCCCTACTCCTGTTGCATCCCGGGGAAGCTCGAGGGAAGTGAGCATGGTGCGGAACATCAGGAGCTCCTTGAGTTGTTCCAGGACGAGCGTCTCCTGCGGAATCCACTGAGGATCACCGGTGACGTTGAGAGCAGTCTGCGCAAACTTCTTCTCAGAGTCGTAGACGGAACCGGGCTGGTGGAACCAGCGCTTCGACCGTGCGGTCTTCCAGAATTGCAGAGCCGCATCCACCGTCGCGCTTTCGTCGAATGTCTTCGCCTCCTTCGTCTGCTTCAGGATGTCGGAGGTACGCTTCAACGTGTCGTACTCCATCCAGAGGAAACCGAGGTGTCCGAGGAGTCGGGCAGCACGTCCTGATGCCGCTTCAGCTCCTGTCTCCGCTGTTCCCCGCCCGGCAGCCCGAACAACGGTGCCCGATTTTTCGGATGCGGCCTTCGGAAGAGACTGTGTGGCAACCGGAGGAGCACGTTCGGGAAGCACGCGCGCGGCCGGTGCGTCGAGCACCGCCGTTCCCTCGGCTTTCCCGGCAACCCCGACCCGCAATGCACGGCTCGCGCCTTCCTTCGTGAATGCTTCCGCCGGATTGACCGGGGCGCCATTGATGAGCAGAGGAGCCTTCGTCGCCGGATCGATACCGCGCAGGAAGAGCAGCTTCTCCTCAAGGGGGCCGGCATGTCCGTGCGCTTTCTTGAGGAGCGCAAGCTGTGTGTCCGTGAGGGAGGGGAAGGTCGTTCGCGCGAGCATCTCGTACTCTTCAGGCGACAGTGCAGTCATATTCTTCTGAAATTCTTTCACCCGCGCTCCGAATGCCAAGCGTCGCTCGGCCTTCGCGAGAGGGGAGAGTCTGCCGGTATGTTCGATTTCAAAGTACTCCGTGACGATTCCCTGCATCTCCGTACTGAGCCGGGAAGAGCTCTGCAACTGCTGGAGTTCCTTCATCAACCTGGCACCGTTTGCCTCTGTTTCCTGGATCTTCATCTGCAGGCCACGTTGAGCGGCTTCGTACAGTTCCCCCTGCCGGCCACGAAGCAGATTGAGCCGTTTCGCGATCGCAGTTTGTGCCGCCTGATTCTCCGCGAGTCGCCGCTGCACGGACGCGAGCAGACGGTCACTCATGGCCGCCGCTTCCCGCGCCGTCACGCCCGGCTGGAGCACCCCACGCACGTACGATTTCACTTGGCCGACTCCTCCGCCGACCTTCCTCCCGACCGATCCGGTGATGAGGCGGTCCGCGACGCTGAGCGGACCATTGATCGTGCGTCGCACAGGAGCCCAGAGCGGGAACGTTCCCTTCGACGTGAGACGCGCGAGTCCGCCCCTCCCACCGAGCATGTACGACGGGACGAGGAGCAGGAGGAGTTCCCACTGTCGCCGCGCGAACCCTACATCCGCATCCTCCCACTCCACGTGCATGTTCACCACGTTGTGGATGTCCTTCAGAAGCACGGCATAGTCATCGTTGTAGCGTTTGTTGTCCTCGCGCCACTGCTCGATGGCACGGAGGATGACGATCCTGCGCGCCTGCGCTTCCACCGCCTTCGTGCGTTCGGGTGAGAGCGGGGGACGTTCCTTCGCGAGCAGTGCGGCGGCCACGTTGGCGGTGAGCCTCGGAATGTCATCCGCGCCGATGCGCACGTTTCGCAACACCTCGACGTCCGTCTGCACACGTCCCGCTGCGAGGAGATCCTCGGACTGGAATGCAGGATCATCCATGATCGTACGGACGAGCCGCTGTGACTGGCGGAGGTGATCGAGGGATGCGGATGCACGGAATTTCTGCACGGCGTCCCGCACGCTCTGCTGCTTCGCCTTCATGGCCGCTTTCTGCTCGGGTGTGAGCGCGTTCCACGAAACGGGGCGGCCATCCTCTCCCATCGGCCAGCCGATGAGGAGCGCGACCTGCCCCATGAAGTACTCCTTGGCGAGATCATGCGGCAGATTCACGGTGTTCCGGAGGTACTCCAACGGACCCGGCCACGGCGTGTTGAAGTGGGGAACGAGGAAGGTCTCGATATCAGTGACGAGCTCCATGAGCTGCGCGAGGAAGAGGCGGCCCTCCTTGTTCCACATATCCTCAGTCATCTCCAGCATGCCGATACCGAGCACGCGTCGATCCACGGCAGAGAGGTGCTGGTCCATGGTGTCGAGCGACGCCGACTGCGTCCTCTTCAAGGATGCCCGCAGTCCCTCCAGATCGTGCTCTCCGGCTTCCCGCGGCGGCTTCGTCGTGTTCCCGACGTACGCTTGATCGAAGTGATGACGAACCGTAGCGAGGACGAACTGCTCCTGCTGGAAACCGGTCAGGTCACGATTGAGTGCGGCAAGACGCTCGACGTTATCCAGCCCGCGCTCCCGAAACGACACGTCGATCACACCCTGCTGCACACGGACGGTCTCCGCGTCGCCAAGATACTGTTCGTAGCTCAGGCCGTTGTCCTTGAACGCCTGACGGAGCAAGTCCGGAGACTCACCCTCTCTGGGCGTGAGAATGACAACCGCTCCGTGCTCCTTCTTCTCTTCGATCCTGGCGAGATCCTCCGGCTTCAGCGCCCCCTTCACCTTGGCATTCGCCTCTGAGATGTGCCGTGAAGCCTCCTGCACCGAACGCACCGCGACCTTCAGTTTGTCATTCTTTCCGGCCTGATCGAGGAGCGCCTTGTAGCGTTCATTGAGGAGAGACGCCATCGCAATGCCCGCGGGCGTGTCCTCCGAGAGGAGGGTGGCAAGCTCCTGGCGCAGCGCTTGTTCGTCCACCGCAGACGGAGCCGCTCCGCCCTGCACCTTCGCAGCGAGGAGGAGTCGCCGCTCCGCCACGCTCAGCACCTTCTGCAAATGCGAGACGGCTGCCGCATCCTTCTTCTGCAGATCGGCAGAGAAGGGGATACGTTCCTCCTGTGCCGCCGCACGAAGGTCCTTGTACCGTTCCAGAATATCCATGTACTTCTGGAACGCGTGTCCGAGCGTCTCTTTGAACGTCAGGGAGAGGTGGGCGGCAATGAGTTCCTTGCGATCCGCGGGAGAGAGCCGCTCGACATCGCCCCCGGTCTTGTCGAGGAGGCGTTCCGCCTGTGCGCGGTCACGATCCGCGGAGAACCCTTCTACATCGAAGAATGTGACGGGATCACCCGGATTCTTTCGCTCCATTTTCTCCTGCACTCGCGCGGCGTTCGCAAGCATCAGCGCCTCCGACCACTGGTCACGTCCGGCCTCGTCGCCGATCACTGTGCGCGCATGCTGAAGCAGAGAACCAAGTTCCGACGGTGTTTCCGGCCCGGATGCGGGGAGGCGTTCGACCATTGTGGATATGTGTGTGAGAGAATCAGGTCAGAGTGTGTCCGGTCTGATCGGGGGGAGGGGAGGGAGATGTGGAACCTGGCCACCGGCAAAGACACGGTTCAGAGGGAGGGTCGCCTTCGCCGCCTCGACCAGCTTCCCCAGACCAACACTGCGGTAGAAGCGCTCGATGTACGCGGCACCCGTCGCGCCCAAAATGGCGCCGCCGACGATGAGAATCGTCGCGATGACGGCCGTCTTCACGGGATGACGAATGGGGTAGAGCACGACGTCCTTCAGCTTCTGGAGACTCCATCCCAACGAAGATTCCTTCACTTCCGGCTTTCCGGGTTTCGCCCGCACGTTCTCCGCACGGATCCTCTCCAAGTTCCTGCCGACTGATGCCTCCTGCGAGGCGCGTTGCAGCCACTCCAGATTCTGTCCGGTCATTTCCAAATCATGCTCGAGGGCTTTGAGATCATGTCCATACCTCTGGAGGATCTCCGGCACGTTCCCCAGCATCTGCACCACCTCTTTCCGTCCCTTCACACTCGTGAACATCTCCGCCAACGCCTCATCCGTGGCTCCCATACCCTGTCGCTCGAGCTCATGGCGCGCAACTTCCACCAGCGGGCGCGAGGCCTTCTCGGGATTGCCGGCGGCGTCTGGTTGATTGTCGCGCATGCGATTAGAGGAGAGAAACTGGTTTCGTTGCGAGGAAGAGGTGACGGAGATTGCCCAGAGCTGCGACAACCTCCAGATCCCGATCCTCACGAGCGGCCGCGAGGACGGCCCCGAGGAGCACGGACACGCTCTCCGGCCCGAGGGCAAAGAAGAGTTGCAGCAAGTCTTCCTCCGTGAGGGAAGCAATATCGAAGGACTGCACGACCTCTCCCGCCTCCTGCTCACTCTCCGCAGCGGCGAGGCGTCGCTGCACATCGGCGAGATGAGGATTGCGGACACGGATCAGCTCCTCCCGGCTCCTTCGGCTCGCTGGAGAATCGACGAACACCTCCGTCTCCTCCTCCACCACCCACCCATCCCGGAGGGCATCCGGAAGAGCAGAGAATGTCTTCTGTTCCGCAGCCGTCAGGTAGAGGGGAACCATTCCTTTCTATTATACCTGTTGGAATTCGCGGGCGGAAGGGCTATTGAAGAAGATTCCGAGGAAGCCAAGGAGACCGACGAGACCGAGGAACAACATCAGAAACACTCCTCGGAATCGTCGGCTTCATCGGTCTCTTCGGTCTCCTTTACGCTCCTGAGAGGTTGACCAACCGCCCATTCACCATACAATGCTCCCGATGTGCGGCATCTTCGGATACGTCGGCAGCCGGCGCGACGCCGGCCAATTGGTCGTTGAGGGATTGAAGAACCTGGAGTATCGCGGGTACGACTCCTGGGGCGTGGCAACGAAACCCAACGGCTCGATCGTCGTCCGCAAGGACATCGGCAAAATCAGCGATGTGCGAAGCTCCGACTTCTCCGCGCCCTGCTCGCTCGCCATCGCACACACGCGATGGGCGACACACGGCGGCGTCACGCAGGTGAATGCACACCCGCACTTGAGCTGCGACGGAAAGATCGCCGTGATCCACAACGGCATCGTGGAGAACTACACGACGCTCCGCGACGATCTGATGAAGAAGGGACACCGCTTCGTCTCCGAGACCGACACCGAGATCATCCCGCACCTCATCGAGGAGGAGCTGAAGCACACAGAGGACTTCGCCGCCGCGGTGCGCGCCGCCATCCTCCGTCTCACCGGTCGCTTCGCCGTCGTGGCGATGCACGTCGACTCGTCGACGCTCGTGGCCGCGCGCAACGGCTCGCCGCTGATCATCGGCGTCATCAAGGGAGAACATCCCGGATATTGCGTCGCGTCGGACATCCCCGCCTTCCTCGAGCACACCCGCACCGTCCAGTACCTGGATGACGGCGAGATGGTCGTCACGGACGGGAAGGGGATTCTCTTCTCGGACATCGCGACGGGGAAGGAACGGACGAAGCGCGAGATCGAGATCACGTGGTCACCCGAGCAGGCGCAGAAAGGGGACTACAAGCACTTCATGCTCAAGGAGATCATGGACCAGAAGGAGAGCATCGCACGGGCCGTGAATCAGAACGGGGAGCAGATCCGGACGCTCGCACAGGCCATCAATAGCGCGCAGGGAACCTTCCTCGTCGGGTGCGGCACCGCGGGCACGGCGTGCATGGCGGCCGAGTACTTCTTCTCCGTTGTCGCGGAGAAGCACGTGAACGTGACGCCCGCGAGCGAATTCAAGCTCTACCACCACTTCCTGAAACCCGAGAGCCTCATCATCGTCGTGAGCCAGAGCGGCGAGACCGCGGACGTGCTGGAGGCGATGCGCATCGCGAAATCGAAAGGATCGAAGGTGCTCGCCATCGTGAACGTGGAGGGTTCGACGATCCACCGCGACGCGGACTACACGCTGCTCATCAATGCCGGACCGGAGCGCGCCGTGGCGTCCACGAAGGCGCTCACCGGGCAGCTCGCGGTCCTCCTCCTCATCGCCTACGCCTCGGCGGGGAAATTGCAGGAAGGCCGTACCCTCCTCCTGGAGACCGCCGCGGAAATCAACGACATGCTCAACCCGCGCTACGTGGACCGCCTGAAGCAGCTGGCGGAGAAACTGAAGGAGAGTCGTGATCTCTTCATTATCGGCAAGAGCTGGAACTACCCGCTCGCCCTCGAGAGCGCCATCAAGATCCAGGAAGTGAGCTACATCCACGCGGAGGGTTTCGCGGGCGGGGAGCTGAAGCACGGACCGATCGCGCTCATCGAGCAGGGGACGCCCTGCATCGCGCTCGTGGGCAGGGACGAAGTGCAGGCGGACATCATCAGCAACACCATCGAGCTCAAGGCCCGCGGCGCCTTCATCATCGGCGTATCGCCGGAGAAGCATGAAGTGTTCGACGAGTGGATCAAGGTGCCGGATGCGGCGGCCGCGCAGGCCATCGTGAACATCATCCCCGTGCAGGTGCTCGCGTACTTCCTCGCGGTGAGCCGTGGGAAGAACCCGGACATGCCCCGGAACCTCGCAAAGAGCGTGACAGTGAAATAGCCATGTCACCCTGAGCCCTTCGGCTCCGCTCAGGACAGGCTCCGTCGAAGGGGGCCGTGAAATAGCGGCAATTTCGCCTCTTAGACCCTTGATCGGGAGGGTGAAGTTTGGTATATGAAATGTTCCTTTTCATGGGATCGTCCGCCTCCAGATCTCGGCTACAGGAACAGACGGGAAGCCGGACCGTCGAGGAGCCTTTGCAACAGCAGTACGCCTCTATCTACTCTGTTCCTTTCCTTGCAGAAGGAGAGCAGGAGGAATTGCATGAACGGATTGCAGCGGGAGACGAGGAGGCACGCAAACGATTGATTGCCGCCTACCTCCCTTACGCCACTGCACGAGCCCGAAGAAGAGGAAAGGGGGACCCCCACCACATCCAGGACCTGATCCAGGAATCCAGCCTGGCCGTGTTGCGGCAGGTCGATGCGTTCGATCAATCCCGCGGAAACAAACTCATCACACCGCTCCGCAAGACCGTGCCACGAAGTATCACAAAAGCAAATCAACGTCATAAGAAGCACATCGGCCGGAATGATCCGTCCGGCAACAATGCGTACCGTGTCACCAGCCTGGACGAGACATTCGATGACGAAGATGATCCCCGTTCGGCATTCATGAAAGACGCCAAGACAGAGACACCTGATGTGATAGCCGGCGATGCGGAGGTGCGAGAACGAATCCAAGACATGCTCAGTAAGCTGTCATACCGTGAACGGTTCGTGATCCATGGGCTGTTCGGGATCGGTGAGGAGAAGAGGGAAGGCGCGCAAATCGCAACCGAACTCAATGTGTCACGTCCATTCGTATACGTATTGAGAGATCAGGCGCTCGAGAAAATCCGTGAGCTGATGGAACGCGGTTTCAAACCGGACCGGAGACGGACAGAAGCGGTCCGGTCCACTGACCGAAAAGCGAAGCGCTTCCAGCGCTCTCTAGCCGTCCATGTCTGGCGAAATGCGTCAGAAGCCATCCGGAGAAAATCCGGTATGGATCCTTCGGATGACAAGATCGCCGCCTCTCTGGGCATCTGCATAGATGCACTCCCAGGCAATCATCCCGAGAGGAAGCTTCAAGTGCGTCTGGACATGCTGTACCTGCGTATCCTCGACATCCTCAAAGATGTCCTGCGCCCTTCCCAAGAAGAAATCATACGTAAGAGATACTGCCTCAATGGGAATCCGGAACGTCTGGCGGAGAAGGAGATCGCCGATCAGAGAAAGACAACCCACTACACGGTCAGCTGGCTGCGCGCCAAAGCCTTGAGTGTGCTACGGCGCACTCTCAATCCAGAAGAACAGGACCATCGGCTCCGTGCTGCACGACGCACCTGCACGGCCATGATCTGGAAAAAAGCTCGCGCCACGATCCGGGCAACCGGGGAAGCAGCATCCGAGGAACGAATCGCTCGATACTTCGGTCTGCCACCCTCCGACGGAGACGAAGGAGACGCGCAACTCCACACGTGTCGTCTCGACACGCTCGCAGAAAGAGCTGATTCCTTCCTCGCCTCGAGCCAGCTGGACGAGCGTAAGAGACATATCCTCGAACGGCGTTTCTGCTTCGGTTCAGTCCGAATTCCGACAAGCGAGTGTCTTCTCGCAGAGGAGGAAGGATGCAGTGCAACCAATATTCAAGCACATAAGGAGAAGGCAATTCTTGCCCTCTCGATCTCGTTGTCCCCGGAAGAACGGATAAATGTTCAGCTTGCGCTCGCTGATGACGTCCGCAATGCAATGGATACAAGCAGGATTCAAAAGAAAAACGGGGGGAGGGGAAGGAGACGCTGCGCCGTTACGAACCCTGCGGAACGGGAACAGCTGACATCTCTGCTTCAACGCATTGAGTTGATCCTCAACGAGGCGCTGTCTGAAAGACAGACTGCCATTATTCGGGAACGTTTCTGCCTCGGACACCACGTACTGCAAACTCCCTACGAGGAACTTGCGAAACGCTTCAAAGTGAATGTCCCTACCGCCCGTGAGTACTGCCACCGCGCGATTCGCATGCTCGCTCGTACCCTCACCCGTCAGGAATGTGCAGCATCTGATGGAATGAGGGCGCCCGCTGAACGGCCTTCACCGCCACCGGGAAACATAACATCCGGAGCACCGGAGAATGCGTCCTATACTGCCGCCGGGATGTACTAGTTTGAGATCCGATAATGCTCCCCGCCCTCGCTACAGATCATCCGGCGGAATCCCGTAGTACTTGAACAGGAATGCCGCGATATCTTTGAAGACAGGAGCAGCGACGGTGGCGCCGTGGATGGTCCCTTTCGGACGGTCCATCTTCACGAGGACGAGGAACTTCGGGTGTCCGAGGGGCGCGTAGCCGGCGAACGTGGCAAAGGTGGATCCCGTGCCCGTCTCGTACTTGCCGCCGGGACCGGCGATCTGACTGGTGCCGGTCTTGCCCGCGATGCGGTAGCCGGGGACTTTTCCCGACTTCGCGAAGCCGCGCGTGGCGGAGGAAGCGAGCATCGCCGTGATGGTTTCGGAAGCCTCCTGCGTGATCGCCTGTCCGACGAGACGCGGCTCCGTCTTCTCTTCGGTTCCGTCCGAGTGCACGATGCTGTCCACGATCGTCGGACGCAGAATGCGACCGCCGTTCGCGAGCGCGGCCCATCCCGCGATCACCTGCAACGGCGTGGAGGAGAGACCCTGTCCGAACGCGGTGGTGGCGAGGAGCGTGCGACTCCACTCGCGCCACGACCGCAACTCCCCTGGCAACTCATCCTCCAGCTCGATCCCCGTGATGTGCCCGAACCCGAAGCGTTCCAGCATCCGGAAGAAGAGCTTCGGTCCGAGCTTGAAGGAGACGCTCGTCATGCACGTGTTGATGGAGAACTCGAGGCAGTTGGTCATGGAGACGATCCCGTAGTGCTTGTGATCGTTGTTGTCGATCTTGTACTCGTCCACCTCCACGGGACCGACGTCGTCGTAGATATCCCCGGGCGTCAGCTCCCCCTGATCCAACGCGATAGCCATCGTGATGGGCTTGAGAACGCTTCCCGGCTCGTAGATCTCCTGCACAGTGCGATTGAGGTAGGCGCCCACGCCGACGCCATTCTTGTACTGGAGCCACACGGTCGGCCGGTCGGTGGGGAAGATCTCATGACGCAGCGTGGTGCCGATGTACTGCCAGTAGCGTGTGATGTCCTGGAGGTCGTAGAGTTTCTCGAGATCTTCCAGCGACTGGCGTGTCTTCTCCGAAAGGAGCGTCCGACCGCTCGCCGTGAACACGTCGTTGATGTACGCCTTCACGACGCGCGCGTTCGTCTCCGGGTCGTAGATCTCCACGACGATCTTGGCATACTCCTCCGGCGGGAGATTCAGCGGCTCCTTCTCGTACACCACCGCATAGTTATTGCTGTCGAAGAGCGGCGCATTGGCCATGGCGAGGATCTTGCCCGTGAATGGATCCATGACGATGGCTTGTCCGCTCTCGGCACGATACTTCTTCACCCCCTCATCGAGCATCCGCTCCACCTCCTTCTGAATCGAACGGTCGATCGAGAGCACGATGCTATCTCCGTCCCGCGGCTGGATGATGGTCTGCTCCCCCGTGAGGATCTGGCCGCCCTGCGGATCGGAGACCGTGCTGATGAGCCCCTCCTGTCCGCGGAGCTGCGTGTTGAACATGCGCTCGACGCCGTACTGCGGCTCCTGCACGGCATTCAGGAATCCCACGACGTGCGACGCGACCGTTCCGTCCGGGTAGTACCGCCAGTGCTCGGAGAGGAGAGCGACGCTGCGCAGGAGATAGTCCGGTTCCTGGGAAACCGCGGATGTCTCCCGGGCACGGGCCACCGCCTCCTTATAGTTCTTCAGTTGCTCCTCCTTGATCTTGAGAGAGAGCTCCGGCGGGAGCCGGTGCATGACCGCGACGTACCGGAGCGGCCGGGAACGCAGCAAGTCCTCCATGCGAGACTGATCGATCTGGAGTGCGCCACCCAACGCACGGGCGATGGTCGGGACGCCGGATTGCGGGACTTCCTCGGGATCAGCGTAAATGAGTTCGGTGTCCCGCATCACGGTGATGCCGGGAATGCGCGCAGCCGCCACGGCTTCCATCTGGAGCTTCGTGGCGCCGTAGAGGAGGGGAACGAACGTGACGCGCTTCCCGGAGATGCGCTTCTCGATATCCCGTGCGAAGAGGCGCCGCGCCTCCGCGAGATCCGGAAGCTTGAGGAAGGAAGGAGGCAACGATCCCGAAGGCACCGGCTCCAGGAGCCCGCCCGTGTGCGTCAGATTCCAGCGGACGAGCGGATCGAAGGCGGACGCATAGAACGGCACGAGTTCCCGCGGACAGTCCTCCTCCCCCTTCATGCAGGAGGCGTGGAATGCATCGGTGAGCAGCATGTTTGCCAGAGTGTCAGCCGTGCGGGCGGGATCAGTGGTAATGAGCGGATCGACGTAGACGAGATCGAGGGTGGTGTTCGTGGCGAGGATGTTCGTCTCGCCGGTCTTGCTGTCCCGCGAGAAGATTTCCCCCCGCTTCGCCGGAAGTTTCACGCCGCCGTAGTGCTGCGCCTGCGCCAGCGAGCGGTACTCCGCTCCCCGCAAGATCTGCAGTTCCAGGAGACGCGCGACGATGAGGAGCAGAATGAGAGAGAAGAAACCGTACACGATCACCATCCTTCGCAGGAGCGACCTCTTCTTCTGTGTCTCGGTGGCTTGAGAATGAAAACGAAGTGACATGAGCGGTTGGCAGGATAGCACGACGAAAATCCCAAGCCCCAAGCCCCAATCGCCAAGAATTCCTTCGACGCGTCCTTGGGATTTGAATCCTTGTGATTTGGGGTTTCGCGAAGTCGGAAGGAGCGAACGACTGGCTCAGAAACTGCATTCGTGCTATAATACTTTGAAATGAACATCGACTTCGCGAGTCTGGACGGCGAGAAACTCCTGACGACCCTGCAGGAGGAATGCACGCGTAACGGCGTGTCAGACATTCACATCTCTCCGGAGAAGAACGACGTCCGCCTCGAGTGGCGTCTTCATGGTGTTCTGCTCCCGCTCGCGCGCATCACCCACCCGAACTTCGACAAGCTCGTGCGGCGCGTGAAGTTCGAGTCCAAGCTGAAGCTGAACGTCACGAACATCCCGCAGGACGGGCAGTACACGTTCACGGCGGACGGGCGGATGGTGAACGTCCGTGTCGCGACGATCCCGTCACGGTTCGGCGAGACACTCACGCTGCGCCTCCTTGATCCCAAGCGCGGCATCATCCCGCTCGAGAAGCTCGGCTTTCCCGGCGATATTCGCGAACAGTTGGGGAAGCTCGTGGAGCTGCCGCACGGTCTCATCCTCGTCACCGGCCCGACAGGATCGGGTAAGACGACGACGCTCTACGCGCTCCTCTCCACCGTCATCGGCAAAGAGCGCAACATCATCACCCTCGAGGATCCGGTGGAGTACGAGCTGGCCGGCATCGTCCAGAGCGAGATGGATGCGGAGCACGACTACAACTTCGCCAACGGGCTGCGCTCCATCCTCCGTCACGACCCGGACGTCATCCTCGTCGGGGAGATCCGTGACCTCGAGACGGCGCAGACAGCCGTCAATGCGGCTCTCACCGGACACGTGGTGCTCTCGACCCTCCACACGAACTCCGCCATCGAGGCGATCCAACGCATGCTCTCCATGGGCGTCTCCCCCTACACCCTCGCCCCGGCGCTCCGCGCCATTCTCGCGCAACGCCTCGTACGGACGGTGAAGGCTGAGTGCAAAATCGAGGGCGCCAACTGCGACCCGGCCGCCAACGATACCTACGACGGACAGATGTGCCTCCCCGAGCTCCTCATGGTCACCGAACCGATCCGGCAGGCCATCCTCAATTTCGACAGTGCCGCCAACATCCTCGAGCTCGCGAAGAAGGAGGGGTACAAGACGATGCGGGAGTGGGGGACGGAACTGGTGAAAGAGAAGCGGACGATGCAGATGGAGATCGACAGGGTCTGCATGTGAGGTGAGGAAGGCAAGGAAAGGCAGGAAGGGCAGGAATGTCCTTGTTTTAGTACCTTCCTCACCCTCCTAACGTTCCTGCCCTTCCTGCCCTCTTCGACCTTGCTCTTCCCCCTGCAATACTCCTACCATATCCTTCCTACGAACGAGGACCTCGTTCGCACGCCATGCTCACACGCTATCGACATCGCAGGGGAATGTACGCCCTGGCGGAGGAGCGACGCTCCTTCCCGGTCCGGCGCGTTCTTTCGTGGATCGCAGCTCTCATCGTTCTCTACTTCCTCCTCCGTCTGCTCCTGCGATTGTTCGGGTTCGGCGGAGCCATCGAGCGTCTGCCTGCTGTCGTGACCGTGGAAGATCGCGGCGTGGTCAACGTGACGCTCGAAGGAGAGCAGAGCAAGCATGCGGAAGACGGCATGAAGCTCTTCGCCGGCGAGACACTCTCAACGGGCGCGTCCGGTCACGCCTCTCTCTCCTTCGCGGAAGGATCGGTCGCGCGGCTGGATGCCAATTCCACTCTCGTGATCGAGAAGAGCGACCGAACGAAAGACGGGTTCGACCTCGCGTTGCGCATGGAACGCGGTGCCGCTTGGCTCAACATCGCCGCATCCTCAGGCAGCACAACGCACACCGTTTCGACGCCGCTCCTGGGCTTCATCCTCCCGCCCGACACGGAAACGATTGTAGCTCCGGGAGCACTCTATGTCTTTCATGCACAGGGAGCCGGCGTCACGGTGACGGCCAAAAGCAGAGACGACATCCTCATCGGCGAAGGGCAACAACTGGTCCTTCCCGCTGGCGTTTCCGTGAAGAGTATGGGAAAGGATCTCTACATCTACCGTTCGCCGCTCGAGACGACACAGCTCACCACTTCCTTCCTCACGGACAGCAGAACACTCCTGCTCAACAAGGCATCCACAACCGATGTGGCACCGTCGGGCACAGGCTCGGACATACTCACCGTAATCTCGCCGGTGAACGGGGAAATGATCAGTGACGGAACTGTCTCCGTCGAAGGCACCATCGGCGACAGAGTCGCCGCGGTGAAGATCAACGGGTACGCAGCGGATACGGACACGGAGAAAGGCACCTTCACGGGGGAGCTCTCCATCCCCGAGGGCGCGGATTCGCTGGCCCTGCGCATCCAGGCCATCGACGCCAATGGTGACGTCCTGCAGGAAGTCCAGCGCACAGTGAAGAGAGGGACGAAGCCGACCCCGACATCATCGATCCCGGCCCCGATCATCACGAGCCCCGCGAAGACCGGCGAGACCTTTCGCACCAGTGAAGTAGAAGTGGTCCTGCGCGGGACGTCTTCCACAGACACAGCCGCGATTCTGGTCAACGACTACCGGCTCCAGCTCTTCACGCCGTCGAAGGGCACGTGGAGCTACCTCGCGAGCACGGCTCTCGGCAACATGAAACCGGGAACGAACGTGTTCGACGTGGTCGCGGAGGATGCGAACGGCGGAAAGAGCGCGCCGGCCCGCATCACCATCGAATGGGGGGAGGGGACGGCCGGCGTCATCGCGGGGAGTTCTTCCTCCTCATCCTCCAAGGCCCCGACGCTCACAGAGCTGCCGAAGAACGATCCGCTCACACCCGGCATGCTGAAGCTGGCCGGCGTCGCAGCCGATCCCGCCTTCGTCGCCACCGGGACGGGCTTCCTCCTCGAAGGAACGACCTCCGCGGAAACAGCTTCCGTCTGGGTCAATGACTACCAGCTCCAGCTCTACAAGCCAGGCAAGACTTTCTGGAACTACATCGCCGATCCCGCGATGAAGAATCTGAAAGAAGGGAAGAACACCTTCGTCATCGTCGCGCGGCAGGCGGACGGAAAGATCCTCGACAGGCTCGAGTACACAGTGGAATACCGGAAGTAGCTTTCTCATTCGATGAGAGATGCCGACGACCCGCTCTTCCGGTGCGTCTGCAATGCTTCCGCATACGCCGTCTTGGCTTTCTCCGGTTCACCGACCGCCATGTACAGATCGGCAAGGAGCATCCGGACTGAGGCGCTCACCTTGTCGCCCTGCTGCTCAATCCAGTCAATAGACTGGTGGAGGAGGGGATGATCGCCGCCTTTGCCCATGATCCTTTCCAGAAGTTTTCGGACGGGACCGATCTGATTCTCTTCAAATTGTTTCATGCGATCGAGCCACCACTCTCTCGATGCTGACCCGGTCAACTCCGCAACGGAAGGATCGAGCGCCTGGACGCCCTGTTCGAACCATGCAGCACACGGCGTTCCCTGCTCGGCCATTCTGGGAATCCCATACGCCAACTGCCTGATCATCGTGCCCGCCACGACCTCTCCGTCCGGAACGGATGTTCCTAATTCTGCACTCATATCAGGAAGATACACGACACAAACAAACAAGCAAACGAGCGCGCTCGATCTAACGCGCCGTCCACTTCCCCCTGAACGCAAACTCGCTCTGTGGCCTTCGCACACGCGGCGCCTTCCCGCGTTCCTGCAGTGCAGGCGGAAGAACCGTCGGATCACCCGGATAACCGATTGCCATCATGGAACCGGGAAGGAAATCGTCCGGCACGCCGAGGACGCCATTGGCATGATCGCGATCGAAGCCGGCCATCTGATGCCCGATGAGACCGAGGGACGGGAGCTGTAGAGCGAGGAATCCCGTGGCGCAGCCGAGGTCGTGAAGGAAATGCATGTTCTCCTTCCCGTTCCTCGCAAACGTCTTTTTCGCGAAGCTGATAAGGAGGAGACCCGCCTCCTTCGCCCATGCGTTCCCTTCGGAAAGGAGGCTCTCAAGTCGCGTTCGTTCCTCTTCATCTTCCTTCAGCGCGTAGACGTATCGCCACGGTTGCTCATTGAAACTGCTAGGTGCCCAGCGCGCGGCCTCGAAGACCGTCGCGATCTTCTCCGGCTCGATTGTCCTCGGCGAGAACGCGATCGGACTCCATCGCTCCGCAATGGCGCTGAGTATTGGGAGATTGGTCGGGGCGAGATTGTGTGGGTACGTCATGTGTATCAGGGAAGTGAATTTCCCACCCGCTCGAGAACAGAAATCAACGAAGGGGGCAGGGGAGCGGTCACGGCACGCTCGCGCTCTCCGTCTGGTGACGTGAACGTGAGCTTCCACGCGTGGAGGCAGAGAGTTCTGATATCGAATTCCTGCGTGAGCCGATCGGAAAGCTGCGACGTGTACGTGCCGTCGCCGAGGACGGGGTGACCGATCGATGAGAGATGAACACGTACCTGGTGCGTGCGGCCCGTGTGCAGGTCGCAAAGGAGGAGTGCGCAGCTCTTCCCGCTACTGAGAACCTTGTACGTCGTCTGAGCTTCGCGGCCGGACATGCCGCCCACGGACATCGTGGTCCGGTCGTGCGTGCTGCGGCCGATGGGCGCGTCGATCATCGCTTCGGGGTGCTCCGGGATTCCCGCGACGAGTGCGAGGTACTGCTTCTTCACAGTGCGCGTTTCGAATTGCTTCTGCAGGAATTGATGCGCCGCCGCCGTCTTCGCAACCAGCAGACAACCCGTCGTGTCCTTGTCGAGACGATGAACGAGGACAGCATCGGGAGAGAAGGGGAGTCGGCGTTCGCGGAAGAGATGCGCGACACCATGGAGGATCGTCACTTCTCCGGGCGCCATCCCGGCACCCGGGTGCACGGCGATACCGGCCGGCTTCTCCAGCACCATGCACGCGTCATCCTCGAAGAGGACCGTCAGGAGCAGATCCGTGGGCTCGATCGTGTCATCCATTCTTGGTTCCTCTTCTCCCTCGAGCGTCACCTTGTCACCTTCCTGCAACCGACGTGACACTTTCGTCTCCGGGAGATCATTCACCTTCACCCGACTCTCCTCGATGGCCTTCTGCGCTTTGGTACGACTAAGCATCCTGCCGTCGGCGGCGAGGAACTGATCGAGACGCTCGGGGAAGGAGACGAGCCAGGAAGGCATGTGTGGAGTGTAGCGCAGACGTGAAACACTTCAGGCATGATTTGCCGACACTTCCTTGCCGCGGCGCTCCAAGTCCCATCGGATCGCCTCTCTTGTCTGGAACATGGGATCGCTGACGATCTCGCCCTTCGCCGGCATCCCTGCCGGAGCACGGGAGTCGACAGCTGCCAGGCAGGACTGATAGCGGGAATCTCTGGCCACCTCGCGATCAGACACTCTGTGATTGGGGTTCTTCATAGTGCGGCACTGTATACTTCTTTTTACCAAACGCAAGAGACCGATTCCGAGGTATCCGTTGGACTAATTTCCGCATCCGCGAGCCTTTCCTTGCAATGATGTGTCGGAAGGGGAGTTGGGATGAGAACTGATTCCCGAATCAGCTACCTTTCATTATCAGCGTGATCCCAGCAGGCCACCCATTGGAATGCAGCTGGCCCTGACCCGCGAGGCTTAGCTGATACGAATGCGCCGCACGACGCAGAATCCGGTCAACTTGTTCCACGGTCAATCCAACGCTTGCGAGGACCTCTTCGCGTGATGGAATGGCATTCCCACTTTGCTGAACATCGGGAGGTTCGACCACTCGTTCTTGTTCCATACGTGAGGGGGAAAGTGTTCCGATTCTCCACCCCCTCTATCCATAGTGCAAACTGACTGCCGTCCACTGACCCTTCGCTGCGGCTCAGGGCAAGCCACTGACAGCTGAAAGCTTTCTATGGTATCGTTCCACCCATGCCGAACACTCTTCAAATCTCCACCGAACTCCTCACCCGCGCCGTCGAGACCGTGGTCCCACGGGATCTGGCGGAGAAGAAGCTCGCGAGCGGCAAACCCGTCCGCATCTACCTCGGCATCGATCCCACCGGATCGAAACTGCACGTCGGTCACAGCGTACCGCTCCGGAAGCTCAAGGCATTTCAGGAAGCCGGCCACGAGGTGATCTTCCTCATCGGCAGCTTCACCGCCATGATCGGTGATCCCTCCGGCCGCGACCAGCAGCGCTCGCCGCTCACCATGGAACAGGTGGAGGAGAACTTCAAAACGTACAAGAAGCAGGCGGGGAAGATCCTCGACTTCGACAAGATTAAAGTGGTCTACAACCACGAGTGGCTCGGCAAGCTGACCTTCAACGACATCGTGAAGATCGCCTCCAACTTCACCGTCCAGCAGATGCTCGACCGCGAGATGTTCAAGCGACGCATGGAGGAGGAGCACCCCATCGCGCTCCACGAATTCCTCTATCCACTGATGCAAGGCTTCGACTCCGTGATGCTGGATGTCGACTGCGAGCTCGGCGGCAACGACCAGCTCTTCAATATCCTCTGCGGCCGCACGCTGCAGGCGGCTTACCACAAGCGCGAGAAATTCGTCCTCACGACGCGCCTCATCGAAGGCACCGACGGCCGCAAGATGAGCAAGACGTACGACAACTGCATCTACCTCGAGGACGAAGCCAATGACATGTACGGCAAGGTGATGCGCGTCCAGGACAGTCTGATCCTCACCTACATGGAGTGCTGCACGGACATCCCCATGGCAGAGATCGCTGAGATCAAGAAATCTATGGAGAATGGCGCGAATCCGATGGACTTCAAGAAGCGGCTCGCCAAGGAGATCACCGCCCTCTACCACGGCATCGCGGCGGCAGAGGAGGCGGGGAAGCAATTCTCCAAAGTCTTCTCCGACGGCGGCGTCCCGGACGACATGCCAACTGTGAAGGCGCCTAAGGGGAGTGCCCTCGTGGACCTGATCGTGCGAAACAAGCTGGCATCGTCCAAGAGCGAAGCGAAGCGTCTGATCCAACAGGGCGCGGTGAAGCTCAACGAAACCGTCATCACCGATATCGAAGCCAAGGCAGAGAAGGGGATTCTGAAAGTAGGAAAACGAAAGTTTGCAAAGATTGTTCTGTAATCGTGCGTGGCCCTTCCACGCTGAAGATATGTGGATTTTAAGCGTGTGGAAGAGGAAAGTCGTGAAGGTTGCTTTATGAGCTTGCCGCACTGCGACCCGGCCTGTACGTTCCGTCCCAATGCTAGTCCTCTGTACAAGATTCGTTCGCCACGCTCAGCGTGGACAAGAGCAGGAACACCGTACTTGGCAGAAGCAGTACGTGACTGAGACGGTCCGCCCCGAGGTCGATAAGCTCCTCAGGAAACTCAACCTCACCGAAACTGCACAGGTGAGTGAATCCCTTCCCGGTCTATTCCGCATCGGGAACTTGTCACCGGAGCAAGAGACAGTCCTGAAACAACAAGCCTTAACACTCCGCTGTATCCAAGATGCAATCGTGACAGACCCGTCAGACCCTGGTCCGCCGATCATCCTTCTTGCCCAACAGCCTTCCCCCGGCCATCCGGAAGATCCACACGGACATTTTCCCTCCGGTCCGCGCTAAAACAGAAACAATGTGCCCACTGTTTGACTTGGGAAAAGAACACGTCAGAATGCCGCACTATGTTGCATCCCAGTGAAATCGACCTGCAAGCCCAATCCATCGACTTTGAGTTGGCTCTCAAAGAGATCGATGCCGCGATTGAAG
Source organism: Candidatus Peribacteraceae bacterium (assembly GCA_041666245.1). Taxonomy (GTDB): domain Bacteria; phylum Patescibacteriota; class Gracilibacteria; order Peribacterales; family Peribacteraceae; genus CAIKAD01. Next base: position 179,018 of record JBAYHG010000001.1, on the reverse strand, counting down.
TACTTTCGAATCATAAGCAAGCACAGCCTGTGAGTCAGCGGGAAGTGACGGCGGAGGCGCTTCGAATGGCGAAAGCGAAATTCCTCGGCATGAAAACCGTCATTCTGAGAATCCAAAACATGCATGCAGGAAAGGATTGCACCGCAGCAACGCTCGATGCATCGAAACTCCCGATGGATACGACGATCGCCACAGCGCTGGAAACGATGGAGAACGAGGGTGTGAATCCGCAGGAGGTACTGCAAGATGCACTTCACACGCTTCTCCGTGAGGGAGTGGTTAAAACCGCACTCAGAGATAATCTTTCAGCAACTTCAGCATTGGAAGCCGAGAGGATCACGGATGCGGCATTATCGCGGCTCAAAGAAGCCCTCGGATTGTAGGACACGAGTCACAGGCAACAGCCGTTACAGGATCGGCATCCCCGCCACCGTCGTCACGTGCGTCACCACGGGCTTCTGATCCTGCCCGGGCGCCGTCGCGATGAGGAGCGCCATCGACGCAACGGTCAGCACCGGGAGGAGTGCGACGATGAGTGCCTGCGGGAGAGAGAGATGCTCGTTACCCATGGTGTGGAGAGGCGTTTCAACCCGTACAACGGGCGAGTGAGGAAATTGTTACAAGAATTTGCAATGAAATGCAAAAAGTATCCGGATCTTACAGAGGGGTTCGTTAAGAGGGGATTAAGAAGGATTTGACCAATAGTAATGATTCCGCACGAGAAAATGCCGCAGGCGTTCGAGATCAAGATGACCTCGTGAGCCTGCGGCAATGTGAAAATGGACCCAGCCCCCGTATCCGAACTCAGACAGGCACAGTGACACCGGGCATGAACGCGATCATGCGTTCACAAAACCGGTTGCGCACAGAGACTTGCATGCCCCTGACGCGCTCCACGAGTGCGTGGTTGCTCGGCCCTGCGAGAGGAAGGCCGAACTCTTCGGCAAGCCTCTTCGGAATCATCGACTCTCCCCTGGCGCTACACAAATCCCGAAGTGACGCCAGAACTTTCTCCACTCGATCCTGTGGCATCTACGCACCCTCCAAAGGTTACAAACTGGAACCACTCGCACGCCCGTCGCTTCCTCCAAGGAAAGCAACAGGAGACGAGTGGCTGTCTTTCAAAGAACAGCAGCCCATTGAAGACTGTCGACAGTACTCCGTCAATCATCGAATGCTCAGGAAGACAATTTTTGGCTCATTGAACTCATCACTTCCCATGGAACTTCCGATGCACCTCCTTCAGCTGCGGATTGGTCACGTGCGTGTAAATCTGCGTGGTCGAGAGGTCCTTGTGACCGAGTAATTCCTGCACAGAACGCAGATCGGCGCCGTTTCGGAGGAGATCTGTGGCAAAAGAGTGGCGTAGTGTGTGCGGCGAAGGATTGCTCATGATACCGGCCGCCCGCGCGTACTTCTTCACGACGTTGTAGATGGAAATGCGCGAGAGGCGAAAGTTCTCTCCCGGCGGCATCGTATTCACGGCCTGCTGGTGATTGCGGATGAAGAGGGGATCCAGGTGATCCAATCGGGCGTGCAGATACTCCTTCAGCGACTCGACGGCCTTATCGGAGAGGAAAACCACCCGGAGCTTGCTGCGCTTCCCCCGCACGCTGATCTCCCGCGTCTGAAAATTGAGATCTTTCACGTTCAGGGAGCGCAATTCCGCGAGACGCAGTCCGGTGGAGAAGAAGAGTTCCAGGATCGCGGCATCGCGCTTCCCCTCCTTACTTTCCCTGTCCGGCGCCTGCAGCAGACGCTTCAAATCATCCTCGAAGAGGACCTTCACCTTCCGCGGCTCCTCCTTGAACCGGCGCACGCGATCCGGCGGGTAGATGTCCAACTCCTCTTCCTGCACCAGATAACGGAGAAACGCACGCAGAACCGTCAAATGATGATTGATCGTGCGAATGGAGAGCTGCTTCCCCTGCCGCGTCGGATGGCCCTGTAAACGCGCCTTGTAATAACGGACGGATTCTTTACTAAATTCTCCCACATCCCGGATAGGGGATAGGGTCAAGAGCAGGTCCAGCGACTGCCGGTAATTGCTCAATGTCAGTGGAGATTTGTTCTCCTCTGCACGGAGGTAGAGGAGGTACCGTTCGATGGCCGAATCAAGGGGGGAGTGAGAAGAAGGCATATCCGGATCTTAACATAATGCATTTTATGTTAACAATGATTCTATGGTAAACATAATGAGGGCTCCAACCTCACGAATAACGCTCTGGACGACAAATATTGTTCCAGGACTCCCCTGTGCGGGCAGTGTGGATAACTCCCAACCTTGCGTATGGGCAATGAATTCGATGCGTGCCAAGTGGTAGGCATCGGAAATCCCCACGATGGAGCTGCAGGAACCTGTGAGCGGCCGCGTGAGCAGCAGGTTTTCCTCGGTATTGTGTGAATGATCCTCCAGAATGATGTCCCGGGGGTCCACGCCTTCCGCGCGCGCCAGTTCACCCATCACTTCCGCTTCGCTGCGCTGATTCCCCTCTCCGCGTCCCCCACTCAAAAACATTTTTTGAATCAATTCATCTTTGTAATAGGAAACCGCCGTTCCGACGCGTCGTCGTATCCCCGGCCCGGCTTCTGATGTCACAAACTTCTTTCCATCTTTGTCCACTACGACAGGATGAATCGCTGCGCCGAAGACGACGGCACAATCGGCAGGAAGCTTCGCATCCCCGGAGAAGCCGGAGAGGACGAAGAGGAGCGCTGCTCCCCCGCTCCCCACTCCCAAGAGGATCAGCAGGCAACACACGATGAGAATCGGATGACGGCGTAACACGGCTCCCATCCTATGGGGAAAAATCCCAATTCCCAAGCCTCAATCGCCAATCGTCAGTATGCAAATCCGTCCTTGGGGATTCATTGGGTAACAATGGAAATATTAGACGGTATCGCGGGAAGCACGCTGCTCCAGGGCGGCCACATCCGGATCTTCACCTTCTCCACCTCAGGAAGATTCTTCACGAACCGAACGGCCTCCGAAACGGTCATGCTCGTGATCTTCTCGCGGACCGTGCGGGCGAATCGCGCACCGGAAGGCGTGAGCGGGTCGAGGACATACTGCTCGGTCGCGGAGAGCTCGGCGGTAGCCTTCAGCCACGAGAGATCATCGGCGTAGTCGAAGATACGCACATCCAGCTGTTTCAGACTCACGGTATCGGAGAGGAGCTTCTTCTCGGGAGGGATGCGCGCGATCAATTCCCCGCTGATGAGATCGAGCACGCGCTGCGCGTCGTAGACCAGCATGCGGAATTCCAATCCGCCCTCGACCGTGATGGAGGACACGGGTTGATTGAGCTGATCGAGCGGGAGAACGAACCCCGTGTACGTCGCCTTCACGAGCTGGTCATTGTTGAGGAGCCGAAGCGTCATTCCAGCGGTCAGATTGAGCGATTGCATGCGCTCTTCCACCTCCTTCTTCGCTTCCGCGAGGAGCTGCTGTTCCAGACGCTTCCGGGCGATATCCAGATCACTCTTCTGGAGAGCGTTCTTGTACGCGGTTGTTCCGCCCTGCGCGGGGGCGCGGTTCTCGGCGTAGATGCTCTTGCGTTCCTCCTCGGAAAGACCGGGGATCTCCCAGCGCACACCGGCCGGCACATTGCCGCGCTCCCCGATGATCTCGCCGTACGTATCGATCTCATCGGCAACGGCGGGCACTGTCTCCGTTCCGCCTCCGGCCACCTCGGCAAATCGTTGTATGCGAAAGACCATCCCTGCCTGATTGCGCAACCGGGTCCCCTTCTTGAGCGACACGATGTCCGCTGTCCGATTGATGATCGTCATGGGCACCTTCGCATTCGTCCCGATGAACTGCTTGCTGATCTGGTCAAAGACGAGCGAACGACGCAAATGCACATCGATGGGAATGAGGAGGAGCGTGCGCACGTGGGGGGCGAGCGACAGCGACGACGAGCCTGATCCCTGCAGGAGGAAGATATTCGCGGTCTGCACGGCCATGTCACCACGAGGCGTGACAATGACTTCCGCAGAAGGGAGCAGGCGAAGCACGACGAAGAGGAAGAGCAACAGGCTCAACACGATGAGAATGACGATGCGCAGACGCGGTACCGAGAGGAGCCCCGCGCTCTGCAGGCGCGTTCGCCACTTCTGCCTCCAGAGACTCGGGGAGAATATCCGCAGCGCCTCCTCCGACTGCGTAAGTTCTGCGAGCACCGTGCGCAACTGCTTCGTGGTCGCGATGACCCTGAACCCCTTGCGACGTATGCGCTCGCGCACCTGCTCCGATCGAACGGCGATACGCACACGGCGAGCGGACCCGGAACAGGCATCGAGGAAATGACCGAACTTCTCCTCCTCCCGCAACGCCAGTACGGCATCCGTCGCGGAGAGAACAATGACCACATCTCCATCGGCTTCCGTCACACGCTTGCCAAAGAGCATCCACGATTCTTCCTCCCGGCGAAAGAGCACGATGATCTCCCGGTCAGGCATGGATGTGATGGTAGCAGAATTGAACGCTTTCGTTAGCTGGTTTGCTTGTTAGCTCGTTCTTCATCAGTAATCGCTCTTGATAGGAAACGAGCTAACGCGCTAACGAGAAACAGTTCGAGCTAACTGAATTATTTCCGGAGCGCTTCAATCGCCGGCAATGGCTTCCCCCCGATGAACTCCAACATCGCTCCACCGCCGGTGCTCACGAACGTGTACGCGGAGAGCGGGAACTTGTACCGGGTGTGGAAGTCGATGGTGTCCCCTCCCCCGATGATCGAGATCGCACCCTTCTTCGTCGCAGCGGCAATCGCCTCGGCGAGGCGCTTCGTCCCATGCGAGAAGCGATTCATTTCATACAGACCGACGGGCCCGTTCCAGACGATCATCTTCGCTTTCTCGATGATCTTCTTATAGCGCTCGATCGTCACTTTGCCGATGTCGAAGATACTCATGTCGCCGACGACATCCTCCACCGGCAACCCGATTTTCTGCGATTTCTCATCAGGTGCGGAGGCGACGACTACGTCCCGCGGAACGGCAATGTCCGCCTTCTTCTCCTTCTCCGCCTCAAGCATCAGCTCCTGCGCTTTCTCCGTGAACGCCTCGTCATACTTCGACGTGCCGACGTCGAAGCCTCGCGCCGCGATGAAGGTGTTGGCAATACACCCGCCGAGGAGAATATCGTCCCCTCGATCGAGGAATCGCTCGATGACGGGAATCTTCGTCTCCATCTTTGCTCCGCTGATGATGAGGACAAGAGGGTGTCGAGGATCTTCCGTCACCTTGGAGAGGTGCGTCACCTCCTTCTCCAGCTGCAACCCCATGTACGCGGGCAGTAACTTCGCCAGCGCGACGACGGACGCGTGCGAACGATGGCAATTGGTGAACGCGTCATTCACGTACACGTCGCCGAGAGCCGCAAGCTTCTTTGCGAACACAGGATCGTTCTTCTCCTCGCCCGGCTCGTACCGCAGATTTTCGAGGAAGAGAACTTCACCCGGTTTCAGCTTCTTCGCCTTCTCCGTCGCCTCCTTCCCAACGCATGATGAGGCGAACGCCACATCCGTCTTCAGCAATTTCTTGAGGATCGGCACGATCGGTTTTTGGCTGTACTCGGCCACGACTTTGCCCTTTGGACGACCCTGGTGGCTGAGAATGATGAGTGCGGCTCCTGCCTTGAGGACGTGCTTCATGGTGGGGAGCAGTGCCTCGATACGCTCGGTATCCATTACCTTTCCTTTCTCGATGGGCACATCAAACCCGGCACGCAGGAGGACCTTCTTTCCTTTCAATTCCGCATCCTTGAGAGTGGAGAATTTTTTCATGCAGGAATTGTAGCAGAGGATGAAGTGCGCGAAACCACCGTTGCCGGTTGACTGGTTTCCGGTTGCTGGTTCTTTCTCAGATTCCTCCATCCAGCAACAAGCAACCAGCAACAATCTGCTACCATCGTCGCATGGCCGACACTTTCCTCCTCATCATCCCGCTGGCAGCCCTCCTCTGCTCCCTCATCTGCCACGCACTCGCACTCATCGTCTTCCCCCGCCTCGGCCTCCTCGATTTCCCGGAACGCTACGGGCTCTCGCGTCCTCGTATCCCCTACCCCGTCGGCATCGTCGCGGTCGTCCTCTTCCTCATCTTCTACGGATCGCTCGCTCCGGCGAGCCTGAAAACCGCCTGCACGATCCTCGCCGTGGCCGTCCTCGGTCTCTCCTCCTTCACGGACGATCGCCGTCCCCTCCCCCCGCTCCTGCGTGCCGGCGTGCAGGTACTGATCGCCTGCATCCTCTTCACCGGCGGCGCGCGCATCCTCTCCTTCACCAACCCACTGGCGGGATTCGCCGGCGGTGACGTCCTGCGGCTGGATGCCTGGACACTCCCCTTCCCCGGAGCCATCGCTCCCCTCTCACTCCTCTTCACGATCCTCTGGGTCGCCGTCACCATCAACGCGCTGAACTGGTTCGACGGCCTGCCCGGCCAAGTCTCGACTCTCTCGGTCATCGGCTTCCTCACGATCGGCTTCCTGTCGCTCAGCAGCCGCGTCCAGCAGCCCTTCCTCGCGCTCGTCGCCTTCGTCCTGGCCGCCATCTTCGCCGGTTCACTCTTCTTCGAGCTCAAGCCCGGCCGCATGCTCATCGGCGATACGGGTGCGATGTTCGCGGGGCTCATGCTCGGTCTCCTCACCATCTACTCCGGCGGAAAAGTTGCGACGGCGTTCCTCGTCCTCGGCGTACCGCTCCTCGATTTCTTCCTCGTTGCGCTCCGTCGCCTCCTCTCCGGACGCAGCATCTTCCGAGGCAGCACGCGCGGCGAGCATCTGCACCACCGCCTCCTCGGCAAAGGCTGGCCGCGGGGGGGAATCATCATCCTCACGGCAGCGATCGGCGTCACCTTCGGCCTGAGCGCGCTCTTCATGAATACGATGCAGAAGATGATCTCGGCGCTCCTACTCTTCTGTCTGATGACCATGCTCTGGATCTACTCCCGTCCGTCGGGAAGTCCCAAGCACCAAATCCCAAACTTGTCCTGAGCGAAACCGAAGGATCCCAATCCCTGATATTCCAGTACTCCAATATTCCAATACTCTCCGATGCGCTTCCACCTCATCGTCTACGTCCCCCTGGCTGACGCCCCCAAGGTTCGGAAGGCGCTTGCCGGTGCGGGAGCCGGGAAACTGGGGAACTACGACAGCTGCTCCTTCTCTTCGAAGGGCATCGGCCGCTTCCGGCCCTTGAAAGGCGCACATCCCGTCATCGGGCAAATCGGAAAGGTCGAGGAAGTGGAGGAAGAGCGGATCGAAGCGATGGTGGATGTTCCGTCCGAGAAGGAACTTCACGCGGTCATCGCTGCAATGAGAGAGGCTCATCCGTACGAGGAGCCGGCGATCCATGTGTTGCCCATGATCGATGTATGAGCACCGTCTTCATTTTCCATGGCGTCGGAGGCCATTCCGGAGAGAATTGGTTTCCGTGGATCAAAGAGCAATTGGATGAGGAGGGTCATCACGCGATCGCTCCGGACTTTCCGCACACCGATCATCCGAAGCTGGAGGAATGGCTGGAACTTTTCAAGCGGTATGAATCGGATCTCAACGAAGAGACAATCTTCATCGGCCACAGCCTCGGCGGCGCCTTCGCACTGCGGCTCCTGGAGCGCATGGAACATCCGATCAAGGCAATGTTTCTGGTGGCATCCGTCTGGGGCACGATGGGGAACAAGTACGATCCCGTCATGACCACCTTCACGGAGGCCCCCTACAATTGGATAATCATTCGGAACAATTGCCCGCACGTAGAAGTCTTGCATGCCGACAATGATCCCTATATCCGGCTCTCGCTCGCGGAGGAACTCGCGAAGAATCTTGGAACGAAGGTCACACTCATCAGAGACGGAAAGCATCTCAATGAAGCAGCGGGCTTCACGGAATTCCCGCAACTTCTTACAAGGATACTGAAGCAACTCCAGCAAACGAGCTAACGAGCGTGTTCCAGCAAACGAGAAACGTCTCAATCCCCCTCGTACTTCATGGGAGAACCCAGGACTCCTCCCGGCTGAACCTGGATGACGACGGTCGTGCGGCCGATCGGCAGCATCTCCACTCGTGCCTCTCCGTTCGAGAAGTCGAGCGCAGTCAGGACCGCCGGCTTGAACTCTGCGCGACCGTAGGCTGTTCGCAGATACAGGTCAGTCCTGAGATCGGGGTTCGTCACCGTTTCGCCCTTCTGGTCGAGCAAGCGCACCGTCACACGCTCCCACTGGCGTCCCGTGAAGGAACTCGGCTGAACGATATCAATGGAGGCATAGCCCTGCGGCTGAGCGAGTGCGGCCTGTGACGACGAGGACGAGGACGATGTCGTGGAGGGCTGTGTCATCGCGACATCCGTCACGGCAACAATCTGGACCGATACAGCGGGAGACGAGCTGGGCGAAGAAGACGCGGCAACCGCGACGATCGTCGTCTTGCGCTTGGCCATACGCGCTGCAACGCGCTGCTTGCGTATCTCGGCACTCGTGAGCCGCTTCGAGGACGTTGCCTGTGCCTGCGCCACGAGCACCGGCGCATACTTCGCCTGCACGTACACCATGGGATTGACGGTGGAGGCGAATCCCCTCTCCTGGAAGACCGTCGAATTGATCGCAGCATTGAAGGAGAGCCCGGCCGCCCGTGCTTCGGCATTCGTGAACGGCCAGTACGGGTGCCACGAGATTTTCTGCCCGTCGACGGTGGTCTCACGATCAATCTGGAAGTGGAGGTGCGGGCCGGTGGCGAGTCCGGATTTCCCGGAGAGCGCGATCTCCTGCCCCTTGTTCACGATCTGGCCCTCGGTCACTTCCGTCTGACTCAAGTGAGCGTATGCGGAATAGAGCGTTGTGGTCTTCGCGGAGTTGGACGGATCAGGAACGTTGGGATGCCGAAGGACGACGTAGGTTCCGAATCCTCCGCTGTCCTCCCCTACCGTGACGACGATACCGTTCATCACCGACTGCACCGGCGTCCCGACCGGCACGCGGATGTCTACACCAGGATGAGCGCCATCCCCTTCGCTCCCCGTCTCGTACGAACCCATGTATCCGATGGAGTACACCGTCTGATCCGGAGTGCTGCTCCTCTCCAGCGCCTGATTGTACGGCGGGAGAGAAATGAGGAGGTCCTGCGGCACCTCACGGTACGTATGGAGCGCCGAGCTCCCGCCGTACTGCGACCACTTCGTGTAATCAGGGATCTTCGCGAGCGGCGCCACTGTCCCCGTGTACACGATGAGACTATCATCCGTTCCGCCGAGCACGGACTTCCAGAACACCCTCCACCCATGCTGCCCCAACATATTTCCCGAAACGAACGCGAACATCGAGAGCACGGCGATCCAGAACGTCGGCTTCTGCGACAGGTAATGGAATGCGTGCGGCTCCTTGAGCTTATGGAGCGAACGCTTGCGGAACCCCTTTGCACGGTTGTTGACAGTCATATTTGATGTGTGATGTAACGTTAATATGATAACATTTTTGTACTTCTATGTCAATCGTCGAATCGAGCAAACATTGGCTTGAGAATCACGAAAGTACGGATTCCGCGGGACGCTCTCTCGCGGCATCTCTCTATGATCTCCCGGTGACCATTTTGCTGCGGGGTGAATTGGGAGCGGGCAAGACGACGTTCCTCAAGGGCTTCGCGAAAGGCCTGGGTGTGCAGGAGGACGTGACGAGCCCGAGCTACGCACTGGAACAACGCTACAGCACGACAAATCACGGACAGCTCCTGCACATCGATCTCTATCGACTCACACCAACACACGCCCGCGATCTCCTCGCTTCGTCCGACGAGTTCGAAGGCATCCGGTGCATCGAATGGCCAGAGCGCCTGGAAACGGATCTCGAAAAAGCCTTTCCCGAAGCGATCGATATCGCTCTCAGTGAGGAGAGGAACGGACGAGCACTGGAAGCAACATTCCGGGACATCCCGCTCCCCTCCCCCGCCATGATCGCGCAGTGGCGCACGGATGTCCGGCTGCCGGAGAATGTCATCGCACACTGTGAAACAGTCGCGATCTTCGCGGCACACCTCGCGGATATCCTCCTGCAACGGAACGAGATCGTGCGGAAGGAGGCACTGCGTACTGCCGGATCCCTGCATGACCTCCTTCGCTTCGTTGATTTCCGTCGGGACAGGCCGGGGAAGGCCGGCAACACAGGTGAAGAGGAATCCCTCTGGGAAGAGTGGATCAGACGGTACCCGGATCAGAGGCACGAGGACGCCGTCGCGTCCTTCCTCGGAGAACAGGGTTTCACCGCCCTCGCCCGCATCGTCCACACGCACGGTCTCAGGCTGCCGCCGCGACATCAGGCAACCATCGAACAGAGGGTTCTCTTCTACGCGGACAAGCGCGTGAAACTCGACGAAGTCGTGTCCCTGGAGGAGCGCTTCCGCGATTTCAACGAGCGCTACGCCGGTTCGCACATCACGGAAGGTTCACAGAAATGGCTCGCGACAGCGAAGGAGTTGGAGAAGGAGCTCTTCCCGGAAGGAGCGCCATCACGTTAGAACCTCCACGACATCAGCATCTTCATCACGAGCTCCATCCACGTCGAATAGCCGAAGAGCAGGATGGAAAGACCGATCAGGAGCGCAGACACCACGAGGAGGAAGAGCCAGATGATTTCACCTCCGTTCACGCCCTTGGTCCTCGAACGCAACCAGGGATGGAGCGGGTGCAAGACGCGACGCGCGAAACGGTAGAGCAACACGATCTTGGGGACAGCCAGCGCCACGGCACCACCGATCGTCCACAGCACGAAGCGCATCCCGCGCCGGTCGAGGAAGGGAGGCGGGAGACGGTAGTAGAGAGAGACCGTGAGAATCACGGCGAAGAGCGTCACATCCAGGAGCAGATCGCGGCACGCTCTCCCGATCGCAGCCGATACCGTCCGTTCCTCGCGCAACGCCGCCGCTACATCCAGCGAAATCGTCGCCGCGAGCAGGAGCGCGAAGACCCCCGGATTGCACAGGGTCGCGAGGATGGCACCGAAGACGAGCAGACCCGCGTGGATGGCGGGAATGTCCTGCGGGAGGTGCGTGAGAAACTGCGGGAATGAGTGTGTTCGCATGGGATGTGTTTCTCCCATTATATAATATATATGTACTTTGTCCAATACCAGTATTTCTCATCCCACAGGCCTAATCTTCACTCTTACTCTTTCAAGACGTTCACGCACTTCCACTTCAAACCCACGGTCCGTCGGCTCGTACAAATTCTGCGGCGTCATGCCGACGGGAAAGTAGTTGGCCGTGACCACTCCTCCGGGATGGTCATGAGGGTACTGGTAGCCCTCGTGATATCCCTGCTCCGCCATCCCCTTCACCGGAGCATTGCGCAGATGGTTCGGAACCTCCAGACCGGACGCGGAAGAGATGGCAGAGCGGGCGCCGCCCATCGCACGGGTGACAGCATTGCTCTTCGGGGCCTGGCACAGGTAGACGCAGGCATGGGCGAGGAAAAATTCACCCTCGGGAAGACCGACGAGCTCGAATGCCTGCCATGCGGAGACAACCAGCTGGAGCGCACGCGGGTCGGCGTTGCCCACGTCCTCACTCGCGAAAATGGCCATGCGGCGGAACAGGAACCTCGGATCTTCTCCGCTCTTGAGCATTTTGAAGAGCCAAACCAGCGCAGCATCGGGATCGCTCCCGCGCATCGTCTTGATGAAGGCGGAGATGGTATTGAAGTGGTCTTCTCCGGTCTTGTCATACCGCATGCTCCGCTCGGCGAAGAGCCTTCTGGCCTGTTCCAGCGACACCTTCTTCCCGGCCGTAAGCACTGTGAGCTCCAGCGCATTGAGTGCAATGCGTGCATCACCGTTGCTGATCTGCGCCAGGTGCTTCAGGGCCGCCTCGGCGATCGTCACCCTCCCGCCATACCCGCGCGAGTCAGAAACGGCGCGCTGGAGAATCAGCAGAACATTGTCCGCGGAGAGCGGCTTCAGGAGGGAAACACGTGAACGCGACACGAGCGCCTGATTCACATCGAAGTAGGGGTTTTGTGTTGTCGCACCGATGAGGATCACGGTCCCGCTCTCCACGTACGGCAGGAGCGCATCCTGCTGCGAAGTATTGAACCTATGGATCTCGTCGATGAAGAGGACGGTTCGCGTGTGAAACGTGGTCTTCATCCTCAGGGCTTCCTCGCACACGGCCTTCAGCTCTTTCACACCGCTCGTGACGGCATTGAGCTGCACGAACGTCGCCTCCGTCCGTTCCGCGATGATACGGGAGAGCGTCGTCTTCCCCGTCCCCGGCGGCCCGGCGAGGATGATGGACCGCAGAAGATCCTTCTCGATTTCCGCCCGGAGGGGCGTCCCCTCCCCCACGATATCCTCCTGCCCGACGAACTCGGCGAGTGTCCGCGGACGCATGCGGTACGCGAGAGGTTCCGTGGAAACGGCCGCTTGGGGGGAAGTTGCGCTCTTGGGCATCCGGGGAAAGTATCGCGTATTGCGTATGGCGTATCTAGTATTTCTGCAGAAACGCCATGGCCGGCGCTACAATGTTGACATGAGATTGATGAACCTGTGCGAAAATTTCCTTGGGCAACCGACCGAGGAAGAGCGAATATCACTTCTCGACCGGGCGTACGCAATCTGCCAACAGATTGAAGGAATACGCTTGGGAAGACGCTTGGATGCAGCGTGTGCCTTGATCGTAGATGGGAATGCACAAGCCTTGGACCGAGCCCGTCTCGCTTTGGCGAACGAAGACATTATTTCCTCTCTGGCTGCGGACGGAGATATCTTCAGAGCATCGGGAGACGGCGGACAAAGCCCCACCTGTTGTCAGGAATTACACAATACCTCCCGCAATACTTTTTCCCCCTCCAGTGCCGAAATCCGGAGTGCATCGGGTGAGGAAATGGAACGGAGGGAGGCGAGCTTATCCCCTTCTCCCTGCGGAACAGCCTCGTACGGCACGCCGAGCGCGAGCGCGGCCAACGCCCCGTGGTAGCGTGCGGAGAGGACGAAGGAGCTGCCTGCAATCGCCGAAATCAGCGCATCAAGGGAACGGATCTCCCGGATGGATGCCCCTGGGATCGATGCCTCGAGAGAACGACACACCGCACGCTCGTCCTCCGCATCCGGGTTGAGAGAGAGGATGAACACGGTTTCGAAAGAGGTATCTGTTCCCAATTCTTGTGCTCGGGAAATGAAAGAGTGGGCAGGTTTTCCACGCGGAATAATCGTGAGCACATTCTTTGGTTGCATCACACGATTTTGCTCTAGGAGAAGCAGAATGACAGGATCAGAAGTCTGAACAACATTTGTGTGCTTCCTCCACGATTTCACTCTGGCGAATGATGCAGCGTCGCGTACGGACAGGAACGAAGCATGCGAGATGACCCACCGGGCAATCCCCTCCCCCGTCTTCGTCCTGAATGGACCGATACCCTGGAATGCGAGAAGAACGGGCTTGCGGCAAAGACGAGCGACGAGCGCATGCCATCCCCACAGGACACAGGCAAAGACAGATTCGATGTCTGTGAAGAGTGAGCCCCCGCCAAAGACAACGGCATCCGACTGCCACATGGCCGCAAGCGTCTTCCACCAAGGCTTGAAAAGGGAACGAAGCCCAAGGGGCAACCGGGGCACCTCATGCATACCCGTCCCATCAACCGTCACAACGGTCCAATGCACGTCCGGAAATCGCCTCTGGAAGTATTCCCGAAGCGCCTCGTCCCCCAGATTCCCGACGCCGTAATTGCCGATGAGAAGGCAACGCATGCCCGAAGTATACGTCATTTCGAGCCTGCCGAACCATGACGAAACATCCAAGGAAAGCTATGGATGAAGACATGACCTCCTATGCTTTCTTCTCGGCCTTCTTCGCCTTCTTCTCCTCCGCCTTGGGCTCCTCTGCCTTTGTCTCCGTCACCTCCCCTTCCTGCACCGCAACCACAGGAGCCTGAACGGCGATGGCAAACTCATCAGCGCTCGTGAAGCGCTCGCTCATGCGGGCGGACTTGCCACTGCGACCGCGAAGGAAGTTCAGCTTGGCACGACGGACCTTGGCCACCTTCTTCACCTCGATCTTCTCGATCAACGGCGAGTGTAACGGGAAGACGCGCTCCACCCCCACACCCGACGCGATGCGACGGACAATGAACGTGGCATCCATCGCCGTATGCCCGTGGTGCACGCCGATGATGAGCCCTTCGAAGATCTGCACACGTTCCTTCTCCCCTTCTCTGATGTGCTCGAAGACGCGCACGGTATATCCCGGCTTCACATCGGGACGCTGCTTCTCTTGTTTCTTCGCCTGTGTATGGAGAACCTGGGAAGTCATGAGCCGAGGGAGGTTAGAGGACTCCCGTTGGTTTGTAAAGCTGAGCCTGAAGCATTTCCTGCATCCTATCGGGCCTCCCCTCTCACTTCCCCTGCGCCTCCGCGATCTCTTCTTGCATCGTATTCGTGACGATCATGTGACGGGGATCATTGAGAATCTCCAGGATGAAGCGATCCCTGAGGCTCAACCGATAGAGGAAATCCGACTCCGGAAAGATGGAGTACTTTACGTTCTTGAGCGCCGTCTCCTGTGCGAGCAATGCTTCGACGACTTCCTTCTTCACGGACCCGACGATGAGCAGATCCACCTTGCTCTCCGTTCCCGTGAACGTCCCCGCAAGCAGGAGGAGTTTCACCCCCGACAGTGTCTTGAGACTCGCGATCACCGGACTCTCGGCCTGAATCTCCTTGCTGAACATGCTGCGCAATTCCGCATAGAGCGGGAACTGCGCGTCCACGTGGTAGTACTTCTTACGATTCTTGTGACGGGAACGCACGAGACCAATCCTCCTCAGATTCTCGAGCTCGCGGCGGATAGAATTGATCTGCTCACCGAGGAGCCGCGTGAGCTCCCGAATGAAGAACTCCTGCTCAGGATGGAGCAGAAACGTGGAGAGAAGTTTCACTCTCGTTTGAGATGAGAACAACGATTTGAGGACCGCGGACGACATGTTCACAAACATTACTCAAAACTCCCCTCAGAGTGCAAGAAAGTTATACAGCCTCATGTTCTATAATATTGATCTGAATATTTGGCTTACTTAAGCCTAAAACATAGAATTATTGATCAATATTCTCATCTCAGTTGAACACAATTTATACTCGCATCTGCAAAGAATATATGTTGTTATACTAATCTGACACAATGAACATTGTTCTCGACATTAAAGATGCCAAACAGCTGAGGAATTGTATCTGAAGCGGAAATATGCTATCCTATGAGGAATGTCCAAAACAAAAATTGTTGTAGGCGGAATCGCGTTTCTTTCGCTCTCCCTCCTCTTCGTCTTCGGCTCTCCCATCGATCTCGTGGGTGTTCCACTCGCCCTCGCTGCCCCTACTGGTTCCAGTATGCAGCCTGATCTTTCGAGTGTGACGAACGGAATGGCACAAGGAATGGGATTCATCATCCTGCTCTTGAATACATTGGCATGGATCGTGTTCTCATTCTTGGATATGGCGATGAATCCATCCTTCATCTTTGGTGTCGGAGGAGGAGCATTCGAAACGATGCTGAAGAATGTTTGGACATGGTCACGTGACATCGTGAACATCATCTTCGCATTCATCTTCCTTGGAGCGGCGGTCACAACGGTCGTCACCGGCAGTTCGGAGAAGCTGATCAAGGGGGCGCCGAAGTTCGTCATCGCCCTCGTCCTGGTCAACTTCACATGGTTCGGCTCACGCGTGATATTGGACGTCGCAAATATTCTCGCCAGCGTTGTCTACAACCTTCCGCAAAGCGCAAGCTTCAACTCAGGTACCAGTTCCGGCACCAGTTCAGGGAAACTCGAGTGTGTCATGCTGGACAAGAACGGAAAACCCAAAGAAAAGTGTAAGAGTATTACCGATTTTGCATTCTTTGAGGATGCGGACAAACACTCGGACGGAACAGACAGCTGGAAGTGTCCCATGAAAGGAATCTTCTGCTACAAATACGCAACGCTCACCAATCCGAGCAATACGTCAAATATCCTCTCCGCACTCGTCATCAATTTCGGGCAACTGCAGAACCTCACGGCACCGCCGTCGTCATACACGGGAACCGCTGTGGGCGTCACGACCGTCACGCGATACATCGTACGGCTGGGACTCGTCCTCATCATCCACATCGGGATCATCATGCCGCTCGTAGCCATGCTCTTCGCCTTCTACGTTCGCATCCCGCTCCTCTGGATTACCATCGCCTTCTCGCCATTCGTGGTCATTGGCTACGTCCTGGAAGGATCATCGCTCAAGAAAATCGCGGAAACGGAAAAAATCATGAATACGTTCCTCTCCTCTGCCTTCCTCCCAGCCATGGTGGGCATTCCGCTCTCGCTCGGGTACATGCTGATCCAGGCGGGCATCAAAATCGATCCCACCAGTCTCGTTGGCAACGATGCGGGCGCATTGATGAAGAAACCGTTCCCGCTCTTCTCAGGCGTCAATTCCCTGTGGGAAATCTTCTGGCTCTGCATGTCGCTCGGCGTTCTCTGGATGGGCGTCTTCTGGGTCCTCCAGAAGCAGGCAGTCGGCAAGAACATCACGAGCTCCATCAAGAGCTTCGGCGAGAACTGGGCCAAGGTGGGCATGAAGGCCCCGCTCGGCCTGCCGCTCATGCCTGCACCGGGAGGCAAGCCCGGCGACAAGCCCATGATGACGTTGGGACAACTCAAGAACATGCCGGGAATGATCCAGGGCAGCCTCGATCGCGGAGAGAGCATCACATCCTCGCTCAAGAGTGCATTCAAGGGCAGTGAAGATACACTTGGGAAGAAGATCAAGGGCGACACCAATATCAAAAACAGTATCGATGCTGATTTCACGACCATTCTCAATACTAGTAACCCGAACGCTACTCAAATTGAGGCTCAACTGCAGAAAATCAGAATGACACTCGAAGGAAAGGGTCTCACCGTCCCAAAGAACAACAGTGCGCTCCTGGATGAGCTGAAACCGGCATACACGTCGAGCTTGGACAAGATTGATGAGCTCAAGAGGAAGCTCGCTCCCCCGACGCCACCGCCAGCTGCCCCCGCCGGTCCCGCCGCCCCCGCCGCAACTCCATGACACCGCCCGCCCAGGAACGGCTCAAAGGGTCCTCTGAAGCCAGGGAAAATTGGCTCGATGCCACATCCATGAAACTGGCGGAGAACACACAGGATTTTGCCATCAATTTTTTCGCCATGGCCCCGCAGCTGAATGCGGAGAAATCGAAGGAACTCACCGCCAGTCTGCTCAAGATCAAGGTGAACCCCAAAACCAAGGAGAGTACGACGGAATTGGACGTGCTCTGGCTCCCGGAAATCAATCAGATCGCGACGGCAATCGAAGGGTATGAGCAGGAACGGCCGGAGAGCGCGAAAGGAAAAGGGGGGACACTGGAAGTGACACTGGCCCAGCGGAGGGCGAAGCAGTTGCGCACCATCGAGAAGATGCTCGAGTCCGTGAAGGACGACCGGGACACGAAGCACGGCGGCTTCAATCTGAGCAACCTTGCCACAGCCGCTGGTACGGAGCTGATGCAGATCGAGTCGACGATAGACTCCCTGAAGTTGAAAGCATGGGACCAGGGACACCCACTCAATGCCTCATTACGACGGGAGCGTGCGTACCTCCAGCGCCTCCTCACACGCTGCCGTGTGCCGAGCGATCCCCGGAGCATCATGGCCATGCGGGAAGCGTCCGGCTTCGGCCCACCACCGGGAAGTGAAGAGGAGAAAATCAAGCACGACGTCACGCAATCCCTGCGGGTCCTCGGCTGCTTCGCCTTCGGCGGCATGGCTATCCTCACCGGACTCATGGGGTACTTCTCAAACAAGGAGAACCCCAACTTGAAGCCGATGTTCGTCTACCTGGGACTCCTTGGGCTCAGCGTGGCCGGCAAGAAACCATTCCTCGGGACCAAGGAGGAAGCCGCACGCGATCGCATCGCCTTCCTCGGCACACCGGAATACGTGAACATCGCAAGTCCCTACGGACAAGGTCTTGTCCCGATGATGAAACGCCTCTTCGCACAGCGTGGCGACGCTCTGAAGAATGTAAGGAAACTCCTCCCCTACGCACAGAAACCGATGGAGTGGAAGGAGTTCACTGCCCGCATGTGCAAGAGACAGGCGGCAGAGGGCAAGAACAAGAATCCGCCTCCCGGCAACGCCACAGACAGGGATGCAGTCCCCGAATCCAAGCGAGAGGAAGCAGCCTTCGCCGCGTGGAAAGAGCTTCGGGCACCCATCGCGAGCGGAGGAGAGATCCTCAAGTATCGCATGACGCCGGATCTGCTCCTTCAGAATGACTACCGCTTCATACAGTTCCTGAACCTCACGCTCGAGAAGGCGCAGAATGGAGAGATCGACGAGGCCATCCTGCGGACATTGCGCGATGGGAAGGAGATCCTGCCGGAACCGCCGACACGGTACAAGCAGCTACTGGAAAACAAGAACACCGTGGCAGGCTGAGCCCGACGAACACACTCATGGTGAGATCAGACCTCAATTTTTCTGAACTCCTTCGTGTACGCCTCCAGGACATCCCCTTCTTCGACGGGAACTGATGTTTCGACGCGCAGACCGCACTCGCTCCCCTCTTTCGCCTCCTTGATGTCCTTGTCCACGTGCTTGATCGACGTGATGCGTCCGGTCGCAACGAGCGCTCCGGCCCGCATGAGGCGGAACGGCACGCGCTTGAGGATCCCGTCCGTGATTCGTCCCCCGATGATCTGGTCGTTCTTGCGACGGAGGAACACGCCCTTCACCTCCAGGTGTCCGAGAATCTTCTCCTCCTCCACAGGCTCGATGAGTCCGCCGAGGAGCGCATCAACTTCATCCAGCATCTCGTAGAGGATCGTGTACTCGCGTACGGAGATCCCCTCCCGCTCCGCGGTCCGCGCGACATCCACCGACACGGGAACGTGGAACGCGAGAACGATACCGTCGCTCGCGGCTGCCATCATCACGTCGCTCTCCGACACGGCACCGATGCCACCGTGTATGACCTTCACACTGACGCTGCGACCGTTATCCTCACGCTTGCGCTGCGAGAGGGCCTCCTGCAGCGCTTCCAGCGACCCCTGCGCATCGGCCTTCAGCACTACCTTGAGCTGCGTGATCTTCCCTTCGGTGAGCCGGCTGACGAGATCGGCGAAACTCCGTTTGCGCCCGGCGCCTGCCACCACCTCCACAGCCTCCAGGAGCGCCCTCGCTTCCCGCTCGGAAGCAACAACCTGCAGCAGATCCCCCACATTCGGCACCGTGCCGAGTCCCGAGACGAGCGCCGGACCGGAGGGCGGCACCTCGGTGAGGCGCTTGCCTGCCGCATCCATCATGGCTTTCACGCGACCCGTCGTCGCCCCGCACACGCAGATATCGCCGAGCTTGAGCGTGCCCGCGTTGACGATGACCGTCGCCAGAGGACCGAGGGAGGAATCCAGACGACTCTCGATCACCGTCGCCACCGCGGACCGCCGCGGATTGGCTTTGAATTCGTGCAGATCCGCGAGGAGGAGAATGTGATCGAGGATGGCGGGAATCCCCTGCCTCGTCACCGCCGATGAAAGAATGACCGGGACGTCGCCGCCCCACTCTTCGGGCTGCAACCCGTTCGCCGCCAGCTCTCCCTTCACGCGATCAGGATCGGCGCGCTCCTTGTCGATCTTCGTGATCGTGACGATGATGGGCACTTTCGCTTCTTTCGCGTGATTGATGGCCTCCACCGTCGTGGCCTTCACCCCCTCCTCCGCAGACACGACGAGGATGACGATGTCGGTGACCTGCGCACCGCGTGCACGCATGGCAGTGAACGCCTCATGACCGGGAGTGTCGAGGAAAGTGATCTTCCGCGGAACCGAAGAACCCGAGGAAATATGTTCGACCTGGTAGGCGCCGATGTGTTGGGTGATTCCCCCCGCCTCTTCCCCCACGACATTCGTCTCGCGAATGGCATCGAGGAGCGCCGTCTTCCCGTGGTCCACATGCCCCATGACGACGACGATGGGCGGGCGCGGAACGAGGTTCTCCGTATCATCCTTGAGGAGCTCGTCGAGGTTCCGGGCATGCAAATCTTCCGCACGGGCCGCACGCTGCTCGCGCTGTACGGTGATGCCGAGATCCGAGGCGATGACCGCCGCTGTGTCGTAATCGATGGACTGCGTGATCGTCACCATGACGCCATTACTCATGAGCGTCTGGATGAGGCGCGGTACCTGCACGCCGAGCTTCTCCGAGAGTTCCTTGACGGAGATCGTATCCGGAAGGAGCACCGTCCCCTCCTTCTTCTTGATTTGCTCCTGCTCGGCCGTGGCACCCGTGCGCTTCACCTGCTGCGCCTTCTGCTCCCGGATCTGCTCATCCCGCTCCGCCTTGCTCGGGCGCTTCGCATCCGTCTGCTGCTGCCGCACGATGGCCTCCTTCGAAACACCCTCCAGTGAGAGCTTGCGCAGAACATTGAGTGCATCGTTGTTCTGTGCAACTGCGACCGGCGGGGCGGCAGCAGCCGGCGCCTCTTCGGCAACCGAAGTCTTCTGCTGCTCATCTTCAGCCGTCTCCTCAGTCGCATCCTGCAGACCGATCGTATCCACGTTCACCTGCAAGTGATACTTGTTGGCTAAGAAACGCACGATACCCTTCGCGATGCCCTCCGGGATCTCGCGGTCGGTCGGTTTGACGCCAAAGTTGACTTGGGTCAGCTCCTTACGGAGTTGCTGCCCGGTCATACCCAATGCTTTCGCGACCTGCACGAGGCGCATGAATGTACGGAAAAAGCCGCCAGGATTCTAACAGGATATCGTCCCACAATAAAGAGATACCTGAGCAACTCATGGAAACAGAGAACACAAGACGGAAGGCAGACGTCTCAGTTCTTCGTCAGATCTCCAACAATGTCCCTCTCACTCCCCTTCATCGGGAACGGAAGCGACGGTTCGGACGGAGGAGGAACTGGGGGAACGGGCGCAACGGGTTTCGGCGAAGCGGACTCATCTGGCGGCTCATTCTCCTGTTCCCGTCGCTGCCGTTCAACCCCCTCACGCAACTTCTGAATACTCGAGACAACCTGCAGCTGGAAATTGTCGTACCCCCGGACCTTGAATCCGGCCGCCCTCGCGTGCCCGCCTCCGCCGTACGTCTCCGCCGCGAGACGTGACGCATCAATGGCTGCCGACGACCGCATGCTCGCCTTCAGGTTCCCCGGCTCCGTCTCGGTGAAGAGCACATGCACGTCGGCATCCGGAATAGTGGAGATAAGCTCGTCCAGGATCCCGTGTGTTTCGGGGGCTTTCGCATCCATCTCCTGCAGATCTTCCACACTCACGGCCGACCACACGATACGTGATGCTTTGTCCATCTGGATCCGATTCAGAGCACGGCCCCAAATCTTGAGCGTCGTGAGCGGCTTCGTCTTGTAGAGGTGCTTGATAATCTCCTGCTGGCGCGCACCGCGGTCCAGGAGCTCGGCCGCGGTCTCCAGTGAACGCGGCGTGGTATTGGGATTCTGGAAACTGCGGGTATCGGTGATGAGTCCCGTGAGAAGGAGTGTAGCGAGATCCGATGTGATGCGTTCGCGCCAGTCGGGCACTTGCTGGAACCAGTGGTAGAGCACTTCCGTCGCACTGGCCGCCGTGGGATCGATGAGGTGAATCTGTCCGAAGCGGACATTGCTGATGTGATGATCGATATTGAGGATGGGCGTGTCCGAGAAGAGATCCATGTGGTCGGTGTACACGGATCCGAGGAGTGCGAGATCCGCAGTATCCACGACGACGATGAGGTCGAACTTCTTCTCCCCTTCCCCGAAGGTAACATCGGATTTCTTCACCGTTCCCCGCTTCGGGACCACGATGATATTCACGCGCTTGTCCTCCACCGTGTAGCGCAGTTTGTCGATCTCCACGCCCTCGTCCAGATTCACCGTGATGATGAAGTTCCGGCTCTCCTCAATGCCCCGGGACAAAAGATCGAACCCGGGCAGAAACTTGAGCGACTCGGGCGGCGTGTCCGGACAGATCACCGTCACCTCCTTGCCGATCGCCTGAAACATCTGGAAACATGCCAGTGCTGCAGAAAGCCCATCAGGGTCCACATTTGCATGCGGGACCACGAGGATTCTCTGGTGAGATGCAATTGCCTGGAGAGCAGCCGATGTGTCGTGGGGTGACAGACTCATTGAATAGTATTCTTAACGTAATATTATAACATATTTTAATAGATATAACAACACCCCACTTTCCCCTCTCCCAGCGATGTATGGAAGACAAACATAAAAGGGGGATATAGAAGCACAGGAAGCCTCTATTTCCAAGCATTTCCGCTGCCACCCCTTCTACCTACGCCGCCAGTAATCGTGCCCGTGAAAGCGCGCCCAGAACGGGAATTCTGTTGTTGCGCAGGGTCTGGACTGCCGCGACGCGCAACGCCTCATCCCGCAGACGTCGGAGGAACACCATCGCAGGAGCTTCGTCGAGAGACAAGTGCAACGGAAACGCCCTGTTTTTCATATACATCTCACCCTGCCACCCCAGTCCGATCACAGGGATATCCAACCCCTTCGATTCGACCACTTCCAACGCCGCGCGCAGCGGCGAGTGTCCACCCTCCACGACGAGGAGATCCGGACGCTGTGTGAGGGAAGAATCGTTGCACATGCGCCAGGCATCGAAGCGCAGGTATAGACAGGGAGGATCATTCGGATAGATCCTCAGGAGACGTTCGTCTTTCTTGAGAATGGAGGTGGGAACGGAACGGACGGTACGAAATCCCACATCCGCGTAGTACTCCCGGAGCTTGGGATCGGCGAGTGCGAAAATCGATTCCTTACGGATTGGCTGGAAAAGCAGACGGGTGAGGAAACTCCCGAGGTGCCGCCCCCGCTCTTCTTCATCGACGAACATGGACGCAAGCTCCTGGGCACCGTCGGAGTGCCGGTGGATGCGCGCAAACGCGACGATGCGGTCATGCCGCCGCGCCACGAGAAACTCTTGGGCGGAGACGGGAACGTTGTCCAACTCCCCGGCGTGCGCCGCGATGGTTCGTTGGATAAACGGCTGCTCCTGATCCATCGCCTTGCCAAAGGTGATTCCCCGCTCCCGCCACACGCGCTCCTCACCGGAGAGATCCGGAAGGACGTTGAGGCGTCGCCGCAACGCCTTGCGGAGCGTCAGGACGGTTCCTCCCCACCGGTTCCCGGACCGGATGGAGAACGACCGATGGTGATCGCGACGCAGATGCCCCTCCACTCCCGCCGCCAGGCAGCCAATCGTCTCGGTACGGGAAAGGCGGGCAGAAGAAAAGCATTCGATACGCTGCGGGGGTACTGCCAACATCTCGCGGAGACGACGCTCACCTTCCGTCCGTTCGGTACAGTGGAACGGCCACTCCCTCCATGAGATGGGGAGGAACGAATGGTGCCGGTCACCTCCAGCAGCTTGGTCTCGTTTCTCCTGACCAAACGTAAGCATCATTGATCCATGCTAAAGGACGGGTTAAGGAATGCAAGGGATTACCTACAGTTAGCCAAAAAGTCCCGTTTGGCGATTTGGAGAATTCCCTGAAATCAGGGTGCGAATTTGACACGGGAAATGCAGGTCAGGAGCCATGTTTGACATAATGTAAAATTGTTATTTTAAAGAAACTTTCATTGCTCATCGAAAATTGAGCTTTGGAGCCGATCCAAAAATGCACACCCAACTTGGCATGCAGGACGAGTATCCAACGGAAATTGGCTGGCCACGATTTGTGTTAGGAATCATTCTTCCAGCTCAATGATGTACACGGAATACAAAGAGCCAACGAAGATAGTGGCTTGCCATGAGGGTTTGCTCCGCAAACCCGAATGGTCGGGACGACTGGACTTGAACCAGCGACCTCTTGCACCCCATGCAAGCGCTCTAGCCAACTGAGCTACGTCCCGAGCTCGGAGAGTGTAAAGGAGGAAGCGGAGAGAGGAAAGAATAAGCGTAGAATGGCCCCATGGAAAACATGGAACAGACGATGCAGGCCATTCTCGACCGTAACGCTCGCGTCGAACGCGAGAAGGCGTGGGAAGTGAGCTGGACCCGCCGGCTGAGCATCACCGTCCTGACGTACCTGATCGTGTCGTTCTTCCTGTGGCAGCTCGGACTCCCCTACCCTTTCTTCCAGTCATTGATT
This sequence comes from Candidatus Peribacteraceae bacterium, assembly GCA_041666245.1. Classification (GTDB taxonomy): domain Bacteria; phylum Patescibacteriota; class Gracilibacteria; order Peribacterales; family Peribacteraceae; genus CAIKAD01. Next base: position 154,887 of record JBAYHG010000001.1, on the reverse strand, counting down.
CCATCCGGCGCATATCTCCTCTCGACATTGTCGCTGCCTTGGATCAAACGGCGATGGATGAAACGCTTCGGCTCAGAACGGTGACTGATATACCGCTCTCGGACCGAGCTCTTCCTCAATTCTGAGGAGCTCATTGTACTTACAGATGCGATCCGTCCTTGAGACGGAACCCGTCTTGATTTGCCCCGTCTGCAATCCAACGGCCAGGTGCGCGATGAAGGTGTCCTCCGTCTCGCCACTGCGATGGCTCACGACGGCCTTCCACCCCTGCTCCTGCGTCAGCTTGATGGCATCGGCGGTCTCGGTGACGCTCCCGATCTGATTGAGCTTGATGAGGACGGCATTCACGGCCTTCTTGTCGATAGCCTGACGGATACGGGAGACATTGGTCACGAGGAGATCGTCCCCCACGAGCTGCGTCGACTTCCCGCGCGAGCGGAGCAACCCTGCAAACCCGTCCCAGTCGTCCTCACTGTGACTGTCCTCAATGCTCACCAGCGGGTAGCGCTGGATCAGCTTCTCGTAGTACCCGGAAAGGCCTTCGGAGGAAAATTTCTTCCCGTCGACCACGTACACGCCATCCTTGCAGAATTCCGAAGCGGCGGCATCGATGCCGAGAAACACCTTCCCCTTGTACCCGGCTTCGCCGATGGCATTCATCATGAAGGAGAATGCCTCGGCGCTGTCCTTCACACGCGGGGCGAATCCGCCCTCGTCCCCCACCGCCGTGATGTGTCCCGCCTCGTGGAGGAAATTCTTCAATGTGTGGAACACTTCCGACCCCGCCCGGAGCGCTTCACGGAAATTCGGGAACTTCGCCGGAATGATCATGCACTCCTGGAAGCTGAGCCCGCTGTCCGCATGCTTCCCGCCATTGATGACGTTCATCTGCGGAACAGGCAGGAGCACTTTGTCGCCAAGGGAAACCTCAAATTGCTCGGCAAGCGACTGCCAGAGCGGTTTCTTCTCCGATGCGGCCCGTGCCCGGCAAACGGCCATGGAGACGCCGAGGATGGCATTCGCCCCGAGCGTCGTCTTGTTCGGCGTGCCATCCAGCTCGAGCAGCACCCGATCGATCTCACGCTGCGATTCGATCCCCTTCTCTGCGAGGACCGGTGCAATCTTCTCCGTCACATTCGCAACGGCCTTCAGCGTCGATTTCCCCTGGTACAGCTTCTTGTCCCCGTCCCGAAGTTCCAGCGCCTCGTGACTCCCTGTGGACGCACCGGAAGGAACGGCGGCACGACCGAAAGAACCGTCGGAGAGAACACAATCCACTTCGACAGTCGGCGTCCCTCTCGAATCCAGAATCTGACGTGCTTTGAGTGATTGAATGGTAGACATACAAAATCAGAAAGAATAGGAAGTCACCCTGAGCGAGCGAAGCGAGCCGAAGGGTTGGATGGTTGGCATGAGAGAAGCATAGCAGGAAGAAATCCCAAGCCCCAAAACCCAATACCCAATCACTAAGAATCTTGATAAGAATCGTCCTTGGGATTTGTTTCCTTGGGATTTGGAATTTCATTCAAAGCAATCTCTTGCGAGCTCTCTGATGGAGAACGGCGGTGTACAACGGGAGGAACGTCAGCGCGATCAGCGAAAGCACATCCTCCGGCCCCGCTCCCGCCAGGCTCGGCGGCCGTGACGAGGATGATCCGAAAACGGGCGGCTCGCTCTTGCGGGAGGAGGCAATGATGGTGTGCGACGACACGACAGCACCGCTCTGAGAAGCCGGAAGCGGCTGGCCCGTGATGTTCCACCACTCCCCTCTCCACAGGAGGGAAGCGATCTTCGTCGAAGTTTGGAACCTCGAGCCGACGATGCCGAGGACGAGGAACGGAACGAGAAGTACGGAGAGCAGGATGAGCCGCGGCACGCGGCGCCGGATCACCTCGAGACAGAACGCGGCGATGAGGAGGAACGAGACGATGACGGCCGGCAGCGTCCACGCGAAGAGATAGATATGCAGGAGGAACCGCGCGGGGGAGAAACGGAGACCGAGAAGCGCGAGAATCAGCCAAACCCCCGCCATCAGAGCAGGGAGGAAATGCAGGAGACGGAAGGTGTAATCCGCGCGGTTACGCTTGAGGAGACCGTAGAGCGAGAGCGGATACGCGAGCGTGAGGAGCAGGACGATCATCCACGGGAGGATGCCCTGCGGGAGGAGCGGAAGCGTGGGGAGGACGATGCCGGTGAGGACGATGACGAGGCCGAGCAGGAAGACGAGCAAGGTCTCGGTCGGATGCTTCAGAGGCATAGTGGAGCATTCTCCTGCGGTCTTGCTCCACTGTCAAACATGATTCTTGGCAATAGTTAGAGCAGAACGGAAGATATGGACCTTCGCCCTATTTCCTCTTCCCCGGAAGATACCGATCCCTCGGATCGATGGTCGGCTCTTTGGGGAGGATGCGATAGTAACGGGCGCGGAACTGGCGAACCTGGAAGAAAGCGTAGACGAGCGCGCCGAGGATCCACAGAGCCCAGAAGAGCCGCATGGCGAGGAACTGTATCTGCTCCACCCTGCACACGACGAGCACGAGTCCGGATGCCCCGAACCAGAAGCAAGCCGAGCTCCATGACCGGCTGAGCTTCTTCGTCACGGGACTCTCCATCTTGCGACGCCAGACGCGGATGACAAAGGAAAGGACAATGAGCGCAATGCAGAGAACAAGAAGGAACTCCATCGACGGAGTCGTGTACGTCGCAGCTCCCGGATTGGGATGGAAGAAGAAGCGCAACCAGGGACGGATCACACGGTAGAAAGAGATGAGGAAACGCATGGAGGGAGAGAGAAAAAGATGACGTCAGGAAGCGGAAGCTACGCCTGATTCAGGTGGAGTGGAAGCCGGAACTGTCTTCGGTTCAGACACGGGTTCCTCCGTAGAAAGGATTTCTGATTCCTCGAGGAGCGTAGCGACCCGCCTGAGCGTCTTCTCCATCTCACGCTCCTTCACCGTCCGTGCGGGCCGGATGAGCAGGTAGACGAAGAAACCGATGCCCGGAAGGCAGGCGACGAGGAGAATCGAGAGCGCCTGGTACAGGAAGGAGTGCGTGCGGAGGAGGATATCGCGCGTCGCGAAGCAAACGAGGTACACCGCGAGCACGCCTGCGAAGACGAGCCCCGCCTGCGCCATGCGCAGCATGGGATCATCGGAGAGGAAGAAGAGGATCTGTTGCATGAGGATGGAAGGAAGAAACGGGAGACTATAAGTACGGAAAGCGACGACGATGGTCCAGAACGTACACCCCCGCTCCCAGCAGCGCCATCAACGCGAGAAGCTGACTGAATCGCAGCTCGTACGTATCCAAATCCAGGAAAGGACGCAGGAACACGTACGCCACAGCCATGAGGAGGAGACAGGCCTCGTAGATGTACACGACCTTCGGTGAGAGCCGGGGACCCATGGCGGCAAAGATGCCGAGGCTGAGGAAAAGCGCGATGAGGAGGAGGATATCGATCTGCGTTGCGAAGACGAGAATCCCGATATCACCACGGAAGTACTCCAGGAAGAACGTCGCAACCGCGGCGCAGAAAATCCCCGCCAGCGTCTCCGTGCCCACCCGCTTCGCCTTCTTGCGGATGACGAGAAGCAGGAAGGTGAGGAGGAGGTAGAAGACGGCAAAGTAGAGCTGCACGGGATGGATCGGCACGGAGTAGCGGACATTCATGGCGTCGTACGTCACACTCCAGAACACTTCCGTCGGGCGTCCGTAGGCGTGGCCGGAGAAGAAGGCGCCCATCCATTCGAAGACGAGACCGAGACAGGTAGCGGGGAGCAGCGCATCCAGCCACTGGAGGAACGTGGAGCGGTGACCGCGCGTGGCCCAGGCGAGCACAGCCGCGATACCGATGGCCCCGCCGAGGAAATTGAATCCCCCATCCCAAAATATGAAGATCCGGACCGGATCTTTGAAGTACGCCTGGTACTCGGCGAGGATCGCGGAGAGGCGTCCGCCGAGGAGGAACGCGCACACGTAGAGCATTCCCTTCTCACGGAAATGCTGGAGCGAAAGATTGGCGGTGTGCGCGAGGCGGAGGAAGAACTCCGTGGAGAGAATGATCCCCGCCAGCACGAAGAGCAGACGCGTCCAGAAGATGAAGGGCCCGATCTCAAAGGCTTGGAACATCGGGAGGGAGAGTAGCAGACTTCTGTTTGCCGCCCTAGTCTCCTCTACGGACCTCTCCCTCACCCCAACCCTCTCCCACGGGAGAGGGCGCACATTTTCTCTTCGAAGAAGCTACAACTACAAACACCTACATTCCCCTCCCCTGTGGGGGAGGGGCTAGGGGTGAGGGTTGTAGGCACAACTTACCCAATGGAGGCTTTCAACCTCCTCTCCCGAATGTCAGATTCCGTCTTCGAGAGGAACTCCTGGACGGGAATCGTCACCTGCTCTTTCGTGACGACGTTCCGAACGGAGACAGTCTTTGCTTCCACCTCCTTATCACCGAGGACGAGAAGATACGGAACCTTCATGCGCTCCCCTTCCCGGATTCGTTTCCCGAGGGAGTCTGCTGGATCCATGAACTGCGTGCGCATGCGGAGCGCCTTCATCTGCAATTCGAGCTCCCTGGCATATGCCTCATGCGCTCCCGCGACAGGAATGAGAGCGATCTGGACCGGCGCGAGCCAGAGCGGGAAATGTCCCGCGAACTGTTCGATGAGGAAACCAATCAAACGCTCGTGTGTCGAGAGTGGCGCGCGGTGGATGCAGATCGGCACTTTCTCCGTGCCGTCCTTGTCCGTGTACTTCAGTCCGAGTTTCCCGGGAACATCGAAGTCCACCTGGTTCGTGGCGAGCGTAAACTCGCGGCCGATCGCGCTCCACACCTCCACATCGATCTTCGGTCCGTAGAACGCGGCTTCGTTGGGCACTTCGACGTACTCGATGCCCGATTTCTTCATGGCGGAACGGACCATTTCCTCCGTCTTGAGCCACAATTTCGGCTCGTTCACGTACTTCTTCCCGAGCTCCTTCGGATCGTGGAGCGAGAAACGCATGGTGTACTTCTTGATATCGAAGAGCTCGAAGTAGTACAGGTACATCTTCAGCACCGCGATGAACTCCTCCTCGAACTGTTCCTCCGTGACGTACATGTGCGCGTCGTTCATGGTGAGCGACCGCACGCGCATGAGGCCAAAGAGCGCGCCGCTGTTCTCATAGCGGTAGCAATGGCCGTACTCGGCCAAACGCATGGGAAGATCCCGATAGCTGCGCTGCTGACAGGCGAAGATCTGGTGGTGATGTGGACAGTTCATCGGCTTCAGGTAGTACTCGCCCTCCTCATCACCCAGCTTCATCGGCGGAAACATGGTCTCACGATAATGCGCGAGGTGGCCGGTCTTCTCGTAGAGCTGCCCCTTGGCGATGTGCGGCGTGCGGACGCGGAGGTACCCGCCCGCTTCCTCCGTCTCCTTCGCGAGCTTCTCAATTTCGTCCGCGATAATGGTGCCCCGTGGCGTCCAGAGCGGCAAACCGGGACCCACATCCTCACTGAATGTGAAGAGGTCGAGCTCCTTGCCGAGCTTGCGGTGGTCACGCTTCTTCGCCTCCTCGAGCATCGTCAGGTGCTGCCTCAATTCCTCCTTGGACCGGAACGCCGCGACGTAGATGCGCGTCAGCTGCTCCCGCTTCTCGTCGCCGCGCCAGTACGCCCCTGCGAGGCTCATGATTTTGAATCCGTCTGCGGGAATTTCCTTCGTACTCGCGACGTGTCCGCCCCGGCAGAGATCGACGAACGTCTCCTCCCCCTTCGGCCCCAGGTTCACCTCGTGCGAGATGGTCACGGCACCGTCCTTCTTCGAAAGATCCTCGATCATCTCGACCTTGAAAGGCTGCTTGCGCTCCTTCCAGTACTCCTTCGCCGCTTCGACCGGGAGTTCGTCGTGACGGAAGGTCTGCGCCTGGTTGATGATCTTGCGCATTTCCTTCTCGATCTTCGGGAAGTCCTCCTCAGAGATTGGCTTGCTGAAGAGGAAATCGTAGTACGCGCCGTAGTCGATGGGCGGGCCGAGCGTGATCTGCACGTCGGGCCAGAGCTTCTGCACGGCCTGCGCCAGCACGTGGGCAATGGAGTGCCGGATCTTGTAGAGATCGTCGACTGGTTGTTCCTGGGAAATCTTGGACATAGAGAGGAGGGTTAGGATGAGGGTAACAAAGAAAGACGCCCTTCGCTATTGCGGAAGGGTGAGATGGATGCATGCAGCTCTCCCCTTCCTAGAAGGTCGTCGTGGTCGTGGTCGTATTGACGATGGGGCTCTGCATGACATGCGTAGTGTACACAGAATGAACAGGATGCAACAGCTGAATCAGAAATTGTTGAATTGTTACATTGCTATTGGGTAAGTTTCTCGTTGGTGAATTTGATGAGTTGGTGAACGGATCGGGGGAGCGATCGCAGCGTGCATTGGATGAGATCGTACTGTTCCTGTTTCAGCAATTTCCTCTTCATCGCCTTCTCATTCCAGTCTTGAGATTCTGTGATAGATCCGTAGCTGTACCTGAAAAACTGGATCTTCTCTTTCTTCATGAAACGTCCAAACCCCTCCGCAATATTTGCGGAGATCGAATCCACTGATCTCACAAACTGCTTCCCAACGGTGTCCTTTGCGAAGTAGTTCCAAGAATTCACAACATCCCACACGATATTCGAGAGCCGCGCCGCTTCTCGATAGGCTTCCAGATCAGATAGCTGGAGATACTTCTTCTCCATAACAAGTTGTAACAATACAACAATGGAACAATTTAACAATGTCCCTATTTTCAAGAGAAACAGCCTTTTAGATCAAATCCAACTCTTGCTCCAAAGTCCTGCCAACGCTCTCACACGAAATTCAGCTCCTGCTCCATCGCACGCACTTCCCGCAGCAGCTGCGGATCGTTCTGCATTCGTTCCTCGATCTTCTCGCAGGCGTTCATGACGGTCGTGTGGTCGCGGTTACTGAAGAATTCTCCCAGCCGCACGTAGCTCATGCGCATGTGGCGCTTGCCGAGGAGCATCGCGATCTGGCGCGGGATGAGGATCTCGCGGACGCGCGACGCGCCGATCATGTCCTGCACGGACACCGAGTAGTAGCGGCTCACGGCCTCCAGGACATCCTGGAACGTGGCCTTCTGCTGCTCCGACGCTTCGAACCCCACGGGCGTCTCCTCGATGAGCGGGTCCTTGTTGAGTTTCCGCATGATCTCGGCGATGCCCTTCACTGTCGGCATCCGCTGCTCCAGCTCGTAGAGCGCCACCGCCTGCATGAGGATCCCCTCAAGCTCGCGGACGTTGCGGGTCGCATGCTCCGCGATGAACTGCAGGACGCTCATGTCCAGGAAGACCTCGTACTCGGCGGCCTTCTCCACCAGGATCGCGAGGCGCGTCTCGTAGTCGGGCGCCGAGACATCGGCGATCATGCCGCGCTCGAAGCGAGAGACGAGGCGGTCCTCCATCTTCAGCTCCTGCGGCGGGCGGTCGGCGGAAATGATGATCTGCTTGCGGTCCTCGTAGAGCGCATTGAACGTGTGGAAGAACTCTTCCTGCGTGCGCTCTTTGTTGGCGAGGAACTGTACGTCGTCGATGATGAGGATATCGACCTGGCGGTAGCGGCGGCGGAACGTCTCCATCTTCTGGTGGGAGATGGCCTCGATGACCTGGTTCGTGAAATCCTCCGTCGTCGTGTAGCACACGACGGCTTTCGGCATGCTCTTCAGGATGGCATTGCCCGTCGCCTGCAGGAGATGCGTCTTGCCCAGACCCACGCCGCCGTAGAGGAAGAGCGGGTTGTACTTGCCGCCCGGCTGCATGGCCACCGACTGACACGCCGCATGTGCGAGGCGGCCCGAAGACCCGACGACGAAATTCTCCAGCGTATAACGCGGGTTCAGGATCTTGCTCACGAGACCTTCCGCCAGTTTCACCTCCTGCTTCCCCGCCACCTTGCGACGGCGCGTCTCGGGGAAGAGCATGAGGAGATCCACGCTGCGTTCATGATTGTCCTTCAGCCCCACGTCCACCTTGTAGACGATCTGGCGGATGGAAGAATCAAACGCCTGGGCGATCTCCAGCGTCTGTGTGCGGTAGTGTTCCATGTGCCACGAGAGGTACATGGGGAGCGGCAAGCCGATCACGAGCGTCCCCTCTTCCTTCCCGAGAACCGCCGTGTCCTTGAACCACGTGATGAACTGACCACGCTGCATCTTCGGCTCGATCTTCTTGAGGATGTCGATCCAGAGATCACGGAGTCCGGGATCGTGCTCGAGAACGGCATGCATCGGGACGAGAGGCGCAGGGGGGGCGGCGACAGGAATCATGTCAGAGGAAGAACCGGAGGATGTCGTGGTAGGTGATGATGAGGATGAGTCCGATGAGCACGAGGAACCCGACGAAGTTCGTGGTGGTCTCCACGCGCACGCTGGCCGGCCTGCGCCGCACGGCCTCGTAGAGAACGAAGATCAGGCGCCCGCCGTCCAGCGCCGGAAGCGGGAGGATATTGAGCACCGCAAGGCTGAGCGAGAGGAGCGCGACGAGACGGAGGTACGTCATGAATCCCTGCTGCACCGAGAGGTGCGTGAGCTCCGCAATACCCACGATGCCCGTGATCCCCTCGGGGACCGTGGCACGCGAGACGAGCGACACGATGAGCTGCTCCATTCCGAGAACGGTCTGTACCGTGACGACGCCGACCTCCCGGACAGAGAGCGCGAGTGCAGCGGGAAGCCCCCGCACCGGTGCACTGAGGTCCTTCGGGTATGCACGGATCTCCACGCCCATGCGGCCGGCCTTCACCGACACCGCGAGACGCACCTCTTCGGTAAAGCCCGTCCCCGTGAGGAGAGTGAGCGCCACCCTCCCCTTCCCCGCGAGGAGCGGCGCAACCTGTTCGGGAGAGGTGACGGCCGTCTTGTCGATGGTCTTGATGATGGATGGCGACGGGACACCCGCCTTCTCCGCCGCACCGCCTGCGACCACCCCCTCGATGAGGACAGTCGGCTCCATGTGGATGACACCTTTCACCGCAGCAGCCTGCATATCTTCGTACGTCAGGTACGTGGGAATCCAGCGGCCAGCGGAAAACCCAATCGCGAAGAGGAGGATCGCGAAGAGGAAATTCATCACCACCCCCGCGATGAGGATGAGGATGCGCGCGGGAATGGATGCACCGGCGAACGTGCCGCTCCTGCGTCGCTCGTGTTCGTCCGCAAGATTGTCACCCTTCATACGGATGAACCCGCCGAAGGGGATCCAGTTGAGCGTAAAATGTGTGGCACCGCTGTGAAAGAGCGTCAGCGCGCGCGGCGGTAAACCGAAGCCGAATTCCTCCACGACCACCTTCGCCTTCCGTGCCATGAGGTAGTGGCCGAGCTCGTGGATGATCACGAGGACACTGAGCAAAACGAGGAAGGCCAACGCGGAGATCACGAGGCTCATAGGGGAGGTGATGCTAGCGTGCCTGTGGAAATCATAAAAGTTTTCCACACCCATTCCATGTTGCGACGTAGAGCGAAAAAGGACGGGGTAGGCGGACGTTAAGAGGGAGCGACCGGAAGGCAGGGAAGGCAAGGACGGCAAAGAGGTTCATGTGCGTCTCTGCCATTTTTGCCTTCTCTGCCCTCTCTGCCCTCATCCATGCGCCACCACCAGCCCTTGCACGAACTTCACCCCTGCCCGTTTCAACGCTTTCGCGCAGGCATCCAGCGTGGCGCCCGTGGTGGAAAGGTCATCAATGATGATGACAGAGGAGGGAATATCGGACCCCGCAACCCGAAACGCATCCATGACGGCATGCAACCTCTCTTCCCTCCCCCGCCCCACCTGCGATCCGGTCGGATGAACGCGACGGAGGAGATCGGCAAAGGGGAGATCGGCGCGTGTCGAAACCTCCCTGGCAAGGAGCTCGGCTTGGTTGAATCCGCGGGAGAATCGGCGTGACCAGTGGAGCGGCACGGGGCAAACGGTCGGATGATCCTTGAGGAGGAGGAACGGGAACGCATGTGCGAGGAGAGCCCCGAGCTCCGGCGCGATGTCCCGGATCTTGCGGTACTTGAGGGTCCACACCGCGCGCTGAACGAGCGAACGTTCCGCGTACTTCGTCGCCGCGATGATCCGGTCGACATACTGCACGCCGAGGTGCCGCAGCTGCTCCGTCTCGAGGACGATGGGATGCGCGGCAAGCTGCTTCCCCTCCTCCTGCGTCACCCACCCTCCCTCCAAACCGCCGAGTGAGCGGCGCGGGAAGAGGAAATCGAGGAGAGAAGCGAACATAGAGATCAGTCTACCGCCTTCCCAAGGCGCCGACGAATTGGTAGGATGCGCGGGCTTCAGGGCAATTAGCTCAGCTGGCTAGAGCGCCACATTGACATTGTGGAGGTCACTGGTTCAAGTCCAGTATTGCCCACCAGATCTTTTCTCTCTCATATGAAACCTCAGGAATCATGGAAAGAATTTGTTAAACGAAAGGGTTTAAAAGAACAAAAGGAAATCAAGATGAAAGATATTTCTAGAAAGGGAAAACACATATTTCTACGTGAGGCTTTTACATTTCAGATGCAACACAATCATCCAAATAAATATTTCACGATCGAGCGCTTAAAATACCTTCGTTTTGAAGGTTATAGACCAGATATTTCAAATCCTTCTTCGGCGAAAGCAGGCAGTATTGAGTACAGGTTTTGCTATTACATAGTTGGAAAAAACGGAAATATGGACGGTAAATGGACGTGGGGTCAGTTTTGTCCCATGATACCGACTAAGGACTACAAAAGACTTATGCAGAAAGCAAAGGATGATTGTGTGATATATTGATGCCCATCAAGGCACCAGTTGAAGTCCTCGCAGTTGTGACACAGGCTGAACACGACAACTGGGACTACCCATCGACATGTTGAACGGTGACAAGAATTCGACAATCTAATAAATTGTTATTTAATCATTGACATGCACTGGACACATACTTAAAATTGCGTTGCATTCTTTCTGAATGCACACGTGAGTCTTCGACTTCGCTCAGACTCGTCCGTGACCCCCGCCGCCGTTCGATGCTCGCGCCTGCGACCCCGCACCGCCCGCATCGGGAAGACGAAAAGGCGGGCACCCCCACGGTTCCTCCCCTCCTCGACCCATGTGCTGGGCGAGCATCCTCAGGGGCTGCGGCGTGAAGGGCACTGCGCCTAGGGGAAATGTGCTGTCTGGAAGCCAAAACAAACAAGAGAATATTCTTCGTTTCTATGCAACTTGGCCTGAAGGTCTGACACCGATTTTTCTGCTACAATATCCTGATTTGAACACACAAACCACATCCCCACCGCTCCTCGTTTGGGACGCGCCTCTGATGGCGCGAACCGAGCGCACGCCCCGCTGGTATCGCAACGCGGGAATCATCACGGTCGGCCTCATGGCCTACGGCATCCTCTCGCACAACTGGACCTTCACCCTCGCCATCGGTCTCGCGGCGGGATGGTACTTCCTGCACCGGAACGTGAAACCCAGGGATCATCACATCGAGATTTCCACCAACGGCTTCACACTCGATGAATCCTTCACGGCCTGGGCCGACTGCATGGGCTTCGTCCTGCGACGCTTCCGAACACATTCCGAACTGACGCTGCTGAAGAAACGCGGCTCGGATCACACGATCCTCACGGGATCCATCAACCCGATGCACCTGAGGGAAACACTCTCCCCTCTCGTACCCGAGCGCTCCGACATGCAGGAACGCCTGATCGACACCCTCGTCCGCACACTCAAGCTCTGACATGCGCGCACTCTTCTCCGCCGCCGGCGCATTCCTCTCCGGTCACTCGCCCGAGCGGGAACACCGTGAGCTCTGTGACGCCCCAAAGGGAAAGAATCCTCACGACAACGGCAATACGGGAAAAGAGAAACCAAAGGAGCTGATCCTCCCGGGCCAACTCTCGCAGTCCGAGATCGGGCAGGTGCAGGAAAGCCTGCAGCAACGTGCGAAACTCATCGTGCCGGAAGCGATGGTGGAGGGCATGGACACACTCCAGGAGAACGCCGGCATCCTCATCGGACGTATCGCGAAGGATGGCAATGATCCCCTCTTCGATGCGACGATCCGTGCGGCGGAACGCAGCAAGTTCCAGATGAAGAGCGGGAACGCAGAGAAACCGGATACGTGGAAACCGTCGGATCAGCAGCTCGTCCTCTCGGAACTGACGAAGGATCCTGAGGGAACGTTGCTCCTCGCACAGGGAATCGAAGCGGAGCTGGAAATGCGTTCCGAACTCCGGGTCGTCGCTGAGGGGAGAATGAAGGAAGTCTTCCGTCAGGAAGAGGGTGCTATCCCCATCGAACAATTCGCTGCAACCGTGGAGGGTGAGACGGTGGATCGGACGCGTGTGGAGGAACTCCTCCACATGGATCCCCTCCCTCCCAGAAGTTCCCCAACCGCGCATCAACGCCGGGAGGAATTGGTGCACCTCGTCATCGAAGCCGTCGACGCCGTGCGCAAGCAGAAATCCTTCGGTATTGCCTCAACGAAAGTCGGAGCATCGTCTCCGGCGGAAGAGAAGAAAACATTCGACGCCTGGCGCTCTGAGTACACCGACCGGCTGATCACGAACCTGGACACCCTGAAGCAGCACCTCGTGCTGCAGCTGCAGCAGCGCATTCAGAGATTCGTGGACGCGGAGGCAGAGCGGAAGTACCGCTTGTACGCATCGCTCCCGCTCTCCCCGACAGAACGGGCCGGACTACAGCGCAAAGACCCTGACACCGTGCGCAGCATCGACGGGAAGGCACTCGCTGCATGGGGCGTGAGCATCCGCGCCATTGAGGACGAGTTCGAGGACCGTGAGCTTGCCGCGTGGTGCATCGAGGATCCGTCCCGTCTGGACAAGGCCACAGATGCGAAGGATCTCCTGCCAACACCGGATCAGGACAACTTCCTCGCGGAGATGGAGAAACGTTTCAAGGTCATCGACACGCTGGAGGAAGAAGGCGACCGGTTCGATCCCAAAAGCAGGCACTACGTATCGGAACAAAGAGTGGAGCAGGCAGACACGGAGAAATGGGCCTTTGAACTCGGACAACGAATCAGGAGGATCCTCGCCGCGAAACCCGGAGCAAAGCAGCATCTCGATGCACACCTCAACGTCCTGCTCGAAGGAGGTCATTGGTCCGCGCTGGAAGAAATCTATGCTCTCTTCGAGCGGTACGCCAATACACGCAACACACGTGAAGGGTACGAGGCTCTGCACAGGACACCCGGACAAGCCATCCATGCCACACTGTTCCCGCCAGCGGTACGGACGAAGCTCCGGGAAGCACTCGACATGATTGAGGACAAACCCGAGGCTCTCCTGATCAGGGCAGAACAGGCACGGGAAGACTTCCAGAAACTTCGCAGCAACACGCCCGGTCTCGACCGCCTCCTCGAGGAGGCGTACGTGGATGAGGTCCGGAAGAACGTCATGAGCGTCACCGAAGAAATCATCAAGAAATGTGACGCACCGCTCTGTCGCACTCTCAAGGTGGGAATGCGAATGCAAGACAGGGAATCCGCAATCACTTCACGGCTTCTACTGGCCGCACAACGTGCACAGGAAGCATCGACTGCCACCGGGGAACGCCAGAACCGTCTGACGCAGGAAGCGCTCGACGGATGGATGCACGCACAACTGGAAATTCAGCAGCTGCATGACGTCGTCCAGCGGCTCGGCGCCGTACGAGAGGATGCATTCGTACCGCAACCGGACCCCTCGAAATTTCCGAGTGCCAAGGCACTTGCCTATTTCAAGGACGACGAAGGGCGTGCGTACTACAGACCTGCTCTGTCAGAAGCACAGCGCCACGACGCATGGGAGCACGAGCGCGGCCACTGGCTGGTCTCGATCCTCCGGACCTCCGGTGCGCTCCCCTCGCTCCTCATGCAGGAGGAACGCACTTCACTCCGGGAGTGGAAGAGCACGAGCGGAGCAACGTACGACGATCTGCTCGAGCGGCTTGCCCCTCTCTACGGGTTCGAGGATCGCAGCTCCTTCGAGATCGCCGCAGCGCAACGCTTCCCGGATGATGCACCCCGTGCAGCACGCCTGGCACGTGAAGAGTGGCTGGAGCATGTCGAGGAGGAACTCCTCTGTCGCTATGCCGACTGGGAGGATCATGCCTTCCCCGCCCTGACCGCAGAGGAGAGTGACAAGCCCCTGCTGAAGATTGAGCGCGACCTCTTCCTCCATCGTCGGAATACTGGGGAGAGCCATGCAGCTTCACAGGACCAAGCTCGTTTGAAAGTAGGCGTCAGACACGCCATGGACGCGAATGACATGATGGACGAGGAACAGAGCGCCGAAGGAGAGAATAGAGGCCAGGAAGGACCCAACATGCGACAGAATCTCGTGGATCTCGGACGCCTGCTCCACCTCGTCCGCTCCTACCACGAAGCCTATCCGGACACCCCCCTCAGCGCGGCGCTCACACCGGTGATCGCGGACTTCGACAACCGGTTCACCGAGTACGAGAAAATCATCAACGGTGAAACGGAAATGGAGAATCCTGAGGACGACGAAGGGTTCAAACAGCGGATGGCGCAGCTGGAGCAAGAGCTCAATGATGTCGTGGATCTGGTGAAGAAGCAGGACAAGGAAGCGCTCGACATCTCGAATATCGGGAAAACGAAGAAGGCAGGCTTCTGGGGCAACATCCGCTTCATGAGCCTCCTCGACATTTACCAGATGTACAAGAACACCGTCGAGGACTTCAAATCCATCTGGAAACGTAATCAGGACCGCATGCTGGAGGAAGTCGGCAACGTCTTCAATGATGCCGTCGGGAACCTGGGGAAGCACGTCCCCATCCTCGGATCCAAATACCTCGTGAAGCTCAAGGGCTACCATACACGTCGCTTCTCCGGCTCGGAATTGGAGGGCGTGGAGAAGTGGAAGAAAGCAGCGGAGCGCATCGACAGTCACTCACTGCTCCACACGCTCAGTCACGTGACGAACCATGACCAGATCCGCGGGTACATCGACCTGCTCTGCGATCGCGGTGAGATGAATTGGAACGACGAGGGCGTCTGGAACACGCTCATGGCGCGGTCGGGCTACTCGATGCCTGTGAAAGCCTGCCACCGCGACGACATCCTCCGTGACGTCTGGCTGCGACGCATGATCTCCACGATCTGGAACGACAAGGAGCTCTACTACAAGTGGCGCAGCAGCAACGACAGCAACACGAACAGTCAGAAGCAGAAATACATCCAGACTGTCGACCAGTTCAGCAACCTCTCGGGGGGACAGGGCCTCGCCGGGAACCTGGAGAAGCAGCTCAAGCTCTACATGCTCTGGAAGAATCGCGCTGATGAGCTGGAGAAGGAGGGACTGCCCCCACCCGAATTCCCCGACGACGTGAAGCCCCACCTCTACGAGCAGGTCATCGAGTACTCCATCAAGAACGGTAAGATGTCCATGGAGCAGAAGATGTACTACCTCGTGCAGGGCGTCGCGACGGGCCTCCTCTCGATCGAGCGCCTGCGCTCGCTGGCGGGCCAGCAGGGAGGCATCATCAACTTCTTCCCGTTCATCGAGTACTTCTACCAGAAGAACAACTCCCTCCCGGAGCTCCAGTCGATTGCGAGACGACTGACGGAAGACGACCCCAAGGATCCCAGCGCCCGTTTCCGACCCGGCATCAAGACGACCCTGTGGCTCCACTACGAAGTTTCGCGCGAGGAGAAGGTCCGCGAACGCCTGAACAAAGGTTCCACGCGCATCGCCGAATCCATGGACCATGAGGACATTCCGTTCTTCATCACACAGCTGGACTACGAAGGCGTCAATAACCTCGCGAGCGTCATCTCCGGCCAGCGCCAGAAGGTGACGCCCGAAGGCTGGAAGAACGCCTACATCGGCTACAACTCAAAATTCAAGATCTTCGCCAACCTCGTGAAGCTCGAAGACAAGAAACTGGGGCGCCTGACGAAAGCGGACGCACGGATGCTCGCCAACAACCTCGTCGGGTACCTCCTCATGGACAACCTCCTCACACAGAATGGCGACAAGAACCCGCAGGAGGGAGCCCCTCCCACCGTCACCGAGTTTCAGATGAGCGTTCCCGGACCATCTGCCGCCGATGGAATACCAGCCATCCAGTATCGACGGAAAATGATCGGGTTCATGCAGAGACTCAAGGAAGCCGGCATCCTCACGCAGATCAAATGGGGGCAGGGCAGACTCGAGAACATCACGCTTGAGGAATTCATCGCAACGGACGAAGGGGGCCCCTTCCGCAGAAATACCATGGTACAAGCGAAGAAACTCCAGTCAAAAACCCTCTATGCGGAGGTCGTCGCGCAGTTGGAAGCGGCAATCTTAAGAAATCCCGATGCGTTCAAGAGCGTCCTGCGTAACTACGAGGAACAGTTCCTGAATGAGGGGGGAAGCAGGAATCTGAACTACGAGGTCGTGGAGAAGGAGATCCTGCGCTCGAAGGAACTCGAGAGTGCAGCACACGGCTCAGTGCAAAGTTCCCATTAGGCGTGAGAGACATACCTTCGGATTTTCTCTCACGAACTCTCTTTTTCCTTTGCGGTGCGGCTCCAGCGCGGGAACCCGTCCTTCGACAAGCTCAGGGCAGGCTTGGACCCGCGCTTCGCCGTGTTTGTCATTACGGTTGCTCCTTTCATCGGCACTAGGCATTCTATGCAAGCAATGAAAGTCCAGATCTCTCGCATCGATTCTTCCCTTCCGCTCCCCAGTTACCACACGGGCGGTGCCGTCGGCTTCGATCTGATCACACGGGAGACAACCGTGATCGCACCGGGGGAGATCGCGCTCGTGCCGGGCAACGTGATCGTCAAAGTTCCGCAAGGGTATGCCCTGATCATCGTCCCGCGATCGTCCCTGCCACGGAAGAAGGCCCTCGTCTGTCCGCACTCCATCGGCGTCATCGATACCGACTATCACGGTCCGAAGGATGAAGTCCTTGTGCAGGTGCTAAACGTCTCGAAGGAACCGGTCACGGTCGAGCGCGGCGAGCGCATCGCACAGGGAATCTTCGTGAAAGTTGAACAGGCGGAGTGGAAGGAGGTCGACTCACACGGAGCGGAGACGAGAGGAGGATTCGGATCGACGGGAACGCATGTCTGAGGATTTCGAAAGAGCCAGCACCCCGGTACCGGCTCTTTCCGTTGAATGCGATGATTACTTGCTCAGCGGCTTCCGCATGAAGGCCGGCACCTCCAGCTCCTCTTCGCTCCACTGCGGGGCGGACGTCTTCACATTGGGATCCGCCGCGGGCTGCGTGCGTGACTCCTTCTCCGCAGCAGAAGCGGGACGGGAGAACGTCGACTTCATGAGACGCGAAGCGGGCGTGGAGAGTGCGGGAGAGACGGCCACATCCTTGTCCGTGAAGCCCGTTGCCACCACCGTCACTTTCACCTGTCCCGTGAAGGCCTCGTCGATAACCGCACCGAAGATGATGTTCGCCTCGGGCGACGACGCCTCCGTGATGATGCGCGCGGCCTCGTCCACCTCGAACATCGAGAGGTCCGTGCCGCCCGTGATGTTGAAGAGGATGCCCTGCGCGCCGTGGATGCTCGTCTCGAGGAGCGGGCTGTCCACCGCTGCACGCGCCGCCTCCGCCGCACGACTGTCGCCCGTGCCGTAGCCGATGCCCATGAGGGCCGTACCGGCATCCTGCATGATGGCCTTCACGTCGGCGAAGTCCACGTTCACGAGTCCGTGCACCGTAATGAGACTGGATATGCCCTCAATGGCGTGCTTCAGCACCTCGTCGACGACCTGGAAGGCCTCCGTGAGTGGCGTGGTCTTGTCGATGAGGGAGAGGATTTTGTCGTTCGGGATCGTGATGAGCGTGTCCACCTTCCCCTTCAGCGCGTCGAGCGCTTCGTCTGCCTGCTTGCGGCGCTTGAACCCCTCGAAGCTGAAGGGCTTCGTGACGACTGCGACCGTGAGGATGCCCATACTCCGGGCCGCCTCCGCGATGACGGGTGCCGCTCCCCCTCCTGTGCCGCCGCCCAGTCCCGCCGTGATGAAGAGCATATCCGTGCCCTCCAATGCATCCTTGATCTCTTCCAAACTCTCCTCAGCGGCCTTCTTCCCGATGTCGGGATTGGCCCCCGCTCCGAGCCCCTTCGTGGTTCCGCGTCCGATCGTGATCTTGCGCGCTGCCGGATTGTGGTAGAGCGCTTGCACATCGGTATTGACGGCCAGGAACTCAACACCCTGCACCTTCTCATTGATCATACGGGCGATGGCGTTGCCGCCGGAGCCGCCCGCACCAAGGACGCGGATCACCGCACCGGGAAGCATCTCGGGGCGCACTTCACGGGAGGAGACGTCGGTGTCCTGTTTCTGCGATCCGCCCGAGAAGAGCGAACCTGTACCACCGGTGGGTTTCGAGCCGGAGAAGATGGAGCGGAACGAATCGGACATGATGGGATGGGGAATGAGGACGGAAGGGAGGGAGGAAAGGCAGGAAGGGAAAGAAAGCAGATGCGGATCTCCGAGGCCGCGACTTATGGAAAGAGCGATTTGAGCCAGGAACCGACCTGCTTCACCGCCCGCTTCATCTGGAACGGTGAATGAGACCAGCCGTGCTCCTCCTCACGCATGCCCCACACGAGTGTCCCGAGGGCGGAGGCGTATGCAGGGTCATCGACCTTCTCGATCACGCCACCGATGTCCACAGGGAAACCCATCTGGACAGGCAGGCCGAGGACGTCGCGGGAGAGGTCGAGCACACCCGGAGCCTTCACGGCGCCACCTGTGAGGAGCGCGCCGGCCGGGAGCATCCCGCTGCGCCCGATGCGGGCCAATTCTGCTTTTACCAGAGAGAAAATCTCGAAGTAGCGCGCCTGCATGATCTCGGCCATGTACTTCTTGGAGACAGTCTGCGTATCGACCTTCGAGACCGTGGAGAGATCGATCATCTCGCGCTCACTCATCTCGGAGGGAAGCACGGAACCGAATTCGATCTTGATCTTCTCCGCAGTGTCGATGGACGTGCGCAATCCGATAGCGATGTCGCTCGTCACGCTCTCGCCCCCGATGGGCAGCGACACCGAGTGGAGGATGGTCCCCTCCTCGAACACCGCCATGCTCGTGCAGCCGGCACCCACGTCGATGACGACGACTCCCAGCTCCTTCTGACGCTTCGTGAGCGTCGCCTCGGCGGACGCGATGGTGGAGGGAATGACGGCGTCGATGTCCACGCCCGCCTGATCGATGCACTTCTCGATATTCTTCACGTGCTGCACGTGTCCCGTGATGATGTGCGCCTCCACCTCCAGCCGGATGCCCGTCATGCCGAGAGGATTCTTGATCCCCCGCTGCTCGTCCACCGCGTAGGCCTTGGGCTCGATGTGGAGGATGCGGCGGTTCGCCGGGATGGAGATGGCCTGCGCCGCATCGAGGACGCGGGCAATGTCTTCCAGTGTAATCTCCGCACCGCTGATGGCGATGACCCCGCGACTGTCGAAGGACTCGATGTGTGACCCGCTCATGCCCACGAAGACGTGATTCACCGGCACGCCGGCCATGCGCTCGGCGTCTTCTAAGGAGGAGATGATGTTGTGAATGAGTTCTTCGACATCGATCACGTGCCCCTTGCGCATGCCGAGGGACGGCGAGAGACCGACCCCGATGATATTGGGGATCCGATGCTCCCCGTCGGCGCCGTCGACGACGGCGATCACGGTACGGATTTTCGCGCTCCCGATATCCAAACTGGCGAGGACACGTTCCTTTGGCATGGCAGAGAAATTGGAAGAAAGCAGTCGCCCGCGCATCCGGAGCGGGAACGAAACGGGGGCAAGTCTAAAGGGGCAAAGGAGAGCCACGCAAGCGATTGCTGACTACGTTTCGTGTTCACCTCACACACGTCCGATCAAATATTCTCTCCTGATGTTTTCGCTGCCCCAAGGGTTGAAACACAAAATGTGTTCGTGAATTTTTGAGGCATTATTTGAGTGAGTACGATTTGTGAACAGAAAATCGCGTCATGATGAGCCTGTCGAACCATGACATCCTTGAATAATCATCCCTCGGCAAGCCCGGGATGACGCCATGAGAACCTAGAACAGCGCCATCTGATCCACCTTCTTCTCTACAGGCGCAGCCTGCGCAGCCCGGGTCTGCATGAACTTCGTCTGCCCCCACGGAGACGAAACAATGGAAAGGAGTCGCCTCTCCAGAGCAGCGAATTCCACGGTGCGGAAGAATGCGAGAACGGGATCGACAGGCAAATCCCGGAACTCGAGATCATGAAGTGCGCGTGGCAATGGGATGTCCGGAACGAGGCGGGCCATGTGCTCACAGAAGAAGCCCTGCTCGCGGTCAGCTTCGAGCTTTGCGCGGACGGTCGGCTTGATGTCCGCGAGATGCTCATACACACCCTCCAACGATTGATACTTCTGCAGGAGCTCCGCCGCCGTCTTCGGCCCGATGCCCTTCACGCCCGGAAGATTATCCGACGCATCTCCAACGAGGCCCTTGTAGGAAGGAATCTGCGACGGAGTGACACCATACTTCGCCTCGATCTCCTTCGGTCCCAGGTACTCCGCCTGCTGGTAGCCCTTGTGTGGGATCGCAACGCGGATGGTATCGGTTGCGAGCTGGAACGCGTCCTTGTCCCCCGTGACGATCGTCACGCGCCACCCTTCTTTCGCGGCAGCCAGCGCATACGTACAGAGGAAGTCGTCAGCCTCAAACTTCGTATCCGAGACGTGGGGCAGATCAAACGCTTCGATCATCTCGAGGATGCGCGGGATCTGATGGTAGAACTCATCGGGCGTCTCGGCTCTCCCCTCCTTATAGGTGGCGTTCTCCTTGTGACGGAACGTCTCCTCGCCAGCATCGAAACAGAAGAGCAGGGCATCCGGCTGTTCGAGCTTGAGGATCGCGAGGAGCATGGACGCCACGCCGTAGACTGCGTTCGTCTGCTCCCCCGCCCTCGTCTTCATCGTCGCGGGAATCGCATAGAAGGCCCGATACATCAGGTGATGGCCATCGATGAGGACAAGGTGCTTCACCTAGAGAGAGTGCCATGGAAAAGACAGGAAACCAAGGAATCAAAGGAAGCAGAAGAAACAAAGGATGGAACGGAATTACGCTCATCTGTTTCCTTTGTTTCTTTTGAATCTTTTGTATCATCCCGTCAACACGCTCTCCCTTCAGAAAACCTCAGATTTTCGCTATAATATAAGGATTTCGTCACACACATACATGCAGTCTTTCCTCCCCTCCTACGATCCGCTGATCCCCCGAAAATTCTCGGTCGGGACGATCGATCAGAAGATCCAGAACAAGACTGCCCTGCAGAAGTCTTTCGGGTGGCCGCAGGAGCCAAAGCGTCCGCTCCTCTGTCTGCCCGCGGGAATGACGGACAAGCTCGGTGGGGAACTCTTCTCAGCTCTCCTCCCCGGACTCCTCACACTCCCGGTGGAGATCCTGGTCCTCGGGAAAGGATCGACCAAGTACGGTGCACTCTTCACGAAACTTTCACAGGAGCACGGACATCGCGTCCGCATCATGGCGGAGCAGGAAACCGATCTGCACCGGATGTACGCCGCTTCGGACATGGCGCTCTTCACAGATGATCCTTCGGACACGGAGGAATTGACCCACTGCCTGCGCTACGGCGTGGTCCCGGTTTCGTCCGCCGCAAAAACTCTCTCCGACTACGATCCCATCCAGGAAACGGGCAACGCCTTCATCTTCGCCGTCCCGACGAAGTGGCACGTCTTCGCGTCGCTCGTCCGCGCTATGGAGACGTACAAATTCCCCTTCGACTGGCGCACGATCCAGCGTCACTGCATGGAGACGCTCCCGTCCCGTGAGCGCAACATCTCCCATGGCTGATCCGATACCCGCTGCCGGCACTCCCCTCCCCCTCCCGCCCAAGATCCCCAACGGACAGGAGGCTTATGACATAATCATGCGCGACATCAATCCGGAACTGACCTCTGCCAATCTGAAGACGCTCGATGCGAAGTACAAGGACGAGACACCGGAGCAGCGCATCAAACGCGCCGACCGGTACGCGAAGGATTTTGAAGAGTTCGCGAAGCGCAGCAAGGCCTTCAAGGACAAGCAGGACACAACTGTTTCATCGTACAAACGACAACTCAGAACGGCCACCGAGAAGCGGGCCGGATCCGGAGACGCCACGCGCATGCAGAATCTCGAAGCCAGCTTCAGCACGCCCTGATCCATGCTGTTCCCTTCCTCGTTCGTCGGCCAGAAAGAGCAACGTCTCCTGCACTTTGCCGAATCAGGTACGAGCCCTGAACCTGTCAAACAGCTTTCGCCCGAACTGCAGAAGCTCAGCGGGAACATCGATGAGATCCGGACGAAACTGGTTGAAGCCGCCGGAAGGATTGGCGATGGCTCCAAGGAGAATTTCAATACAGCGGTAGCCGAAATTACCGAAGAGAGAATCAAGGAACTCACCAAAGATGCCGGACAAGCGACGAAAGAGTTGGATGGCGCCGTCATGAATAGCTACCTTGCGTACAAAGAGGCAATCAGCACTGACACGAATTTCCCGGATAAAGAAGCACAAACTGCCGAGCTCAAGAGAGTCTATGGCTCGGTACTCCATGTCTTCGAAGACGGTATGCATTTTCACGAAGACGCCCGGAAGAACTTTGTGGAGAGACTGAAACAGGAAGGATTTTCTCCCGAGGACAGCGCAGAGATGAATACGTCGCTTGCGGCGTTCCCTGACGGCGTCAAAGAAGCCGTCGTGGACATCATCGAAGAGGCCGGAACCGCTGACTATGAGCAGATCAGAGAACTCATCACCGACCTCGGGGCATTCAAAGACAAAGCAGCACAGACAACCCTGCTCATGGCGGTTCAGAACCGGCTGGCAGGGGTAGAAGAAACAAAAGATATGAAGAATAACGTGAGGAAGATCCTCGACAATCCGTTCGCGATGAAGCTCCTGAAACGCTTCATCGAAATACGGTCTGAATCCACGCTCGTGGAAGATCGGGAGAAGATTCAGCGCGAAGGAGCTGCAATCGTGAAAGGGTACGCGAAGGCGTCGCAAGAGGATCGCGAGCTCATCGAAGCGCGTCTGATGATGATGGGTGCGGACGTGAAGCAGAGCGATCTCATATCGGATCCACCCAAGATCGTCCCCTTCGAGGGCGACCCGAAGATGGCCGGCTTCAACCGCTTCATGGGAATGCTCCAATTTGCACTCGCCTACCTCGGGAAGATCAAAGGATTGTGGGACAAAGCGATGGGGAAGAAAGGAGCAGAGGCGGCACCCGCCGGATCGACCACCCCCGATAAAACGAAAGAGACGCAACCCATTGCGGACGATCAGCTGATGAAGGAAGTGAGAGAAAAGGGGTACACAGCCACCCACAAGCGGCTCACGGATGCTCATGATGCTGATGCGAAAGCTCTGAATGGCGATCCCACAAGTGCCGATGTGTCAAAACAGGTGGGGCTCATGAAGCTGAGAGATCAATTCAAGGCAGACATCGACTCGCTTGCCAGAGAACAGAAAACGAAATCAGATGCGTTTGAAGAAGCGAAGAAGACGAGCAAGCCCAATGAAGCACAGTATGAAACCGCAAAAACTGAACTGGAGAAGGCGCAGAAGAAAATTGACGACAACAACGTCATGATCGAGAAACTAAACAAAGAGATCGAGCCGCGCGAGAAGAGCGAACAGAATTTGAAGAGTCAGATAAAGCAGCTGGAAGACGCCAAGAAGAACACAAATGAGCAGCGGAGGCAGGTTCAAATCGAGATCAGCAAGGCGTTCGAAGCATGTAAAGAGGAGCCACTGAAGGAAACGGCGGACGGCTTTAGCATCTTCGGGGCTTTAAACGGCAGAGCCATCGTTACCCCTCCATCCGACGATGAAGAATATCTACAATGTACCTTCAATGGTCCGCCCCACTTGAAAGGGATGAAGGACACCATGCAGAAGCTCGGAATCGACGCGAGTGATTGGGATGTGGAAGAAAAGAACCTGAAGAATCCATCAGCATTCGTGAAATCGCTTCAGGAAACGATGGCGAAGCTGCAGAGACGCGCATCGTCGGAGGAGAAGACCATCAACGATCTCGTGGAGAATAAACACCTGACATTCGACGAGGCCAAAACGGTTGTTCATCTCAAGCAGGAACACGGCATTCCCGTGGAACGCCAGCCGGACGGATCGTGGAAATTTGGCGTCGGGATGGACGTGAATAACGTGGAATCAATGATGAAAGTTGCGGACGTCCTCGCGTTTGGACACATGGAACATACCATCACGAAGCTTCTCATTGCATTCCTGAATGAAGGACTCAAGGACGTCACGAAACCCCTGGGTCAGAGCGCGCTCCGGCAGATTTCTGGGGGATTGGGAGAACCCTGGAGGGATCCAAAGCTGGCCGACGAGATGAGCACCGTCCTGACAACGATCGAGGGCATGCCGAAAGCGGCTTCGTATGAGCCCTTCGATGTAAAAATCCCGATGCCCAATGACGCGCAGAAGGCTGCGATCAAGGCACAGTTCCCCGAGCTTTCTGACGAGCTGAAGACAGCCTGGAGCATCAGTTGATAGATAATCCCGCTTTTGGTACTGTTCAAGTCTCGGGTCAGTAGCTCAGTCCGGTAGAGCAGTTGCCTCTTAAGCAATTGGCCGTGGGTTCAAATCCCACCTGACCCACCATTCGACTCGCGCCTCCGGCGCTCGCTCATGGTCGTCGCACCTTCGGTGCTCCGGCCATCCTTTCCTGCGAAGCGAGGCGAATGACAGTGAGCGACGAGTCCCGCATTGCGGGACGAGGAGTCGAACTGCCTTTCCAATTTGCCCCTCATTGAATAGAAAAGGGAACCTCCGGTTCCACCTTCCAAACCTTCCCCTCCCTTGCTTCTGCACTGCCATTTGCATTAATTTATAATTTATGGTTTCCGATAACAATTATTCTCTCACATCAGCAACAACAAAGACCCTGTCAACGATATTGCCATCTTCCAGAAACAGCACTTTTCCGCTATAATTAGAGGAATACAAACATTTTCATGACACCCCCTGCCGACCAAACATCAACCGCCGCAGTACCCTTCCGGATTCCTTCGGGACAGGAGATCTACGACGCCCTCATGGGACAGATCGAACCGGAGCTGATGACGGCGAATCTTCCGATGCTCAAGGAGAAGTACAAAGACGACACGCCGGAGCAGAAGGCTGCACGACAACAGCGCTACGACGAAGCCTTCACCGCCTACGAGGCCTCCTTCAAAAAGTGGATCGACAATCTCAACACTGCAGTGGCGGCGTACCGCAAGACAGTCCTGAAGGTCGGGGAGAAGAAGAACGCGGAGAAGGAAGTCACGGAACTCGCCAATCTTGAATCCGCCATGCACGCCGCCTGATCCATGAAAATTTCCCTCCACCATCTTCGGGAACACCGGTTGATCGCCATGGCGCCGGGCGCCGAGGCAAATGCCCAGCCGTCCGCCGCAGAACTTGCGGAGACGAAGACCGAAAAACAAAATGCTCCGAAGGGCAGCGTGGATGCGCGGGCGGCAGACGCGGCAGGGGCAGCGGGCAAAGCCGCCGAAACAACGGTGAAGAGCGCTCTCACCGCACATGAAACGGCCAAGGGAGCAGGAGCCGACGGCCCGGAGACACGACCTGCCATGGAAGGAGTGGTGCAAGCACTGAAGCTCCCCGCCACACCGGACCAGAAACCAGGCACTGAAGTATCGATGCCTATTCATATTCTTGGGAGCACAGCGGCTCCGGAACAAACAATATCTTTACCTGACTACGTGGCACTCACCCGGAAAGCGGATGCGCAGATGAAGCAGGAAGGAGCGGATGAGGCTGCGAAGGCGAAGCAACGTCCCGACATCAAAACGATCGCGGAGAATCTGAGTGCGCAGAGAAGCCAGCAGGCAAAGGCAGAAACAGATGGCAAGAAGCTCCCCGACTACACAGCCATCACGAAGAAATTGGATGCGCAGATGAAGCAGGAAGGAGCGGATGAGGCTGCGAAGGCGAAGCAACGTCCCGATATCAAAACGATCGCGGCGAACCAAAGCACTGAGGCTCCCGTCACAACGGTGCCGATAGAAATTCGTGGAAGCACGGCAGCTCCGGGAACAGAGATTCCTATTGCGCAATATGTAAATGTCAGAGGGAATGAAGCAGGAAAGGGCTCTGGGAAAGCGAGAAGTACTGAAGTTGCAAACGGATCTTCGACACTCTCGAAAGTTGTGGAAGATAAACCCGAGGCCCCCAACCTCTCAAACCCTCTCGGAGGTGGCAAGGATAGGGAGAATCTTGCCGTGTCCCAAACCGAGGTGAAAGGACAGACACGGGGCATCAAAATGAGAGTCGATTACGCACAAATGCACAAGGATCTGAAGCTCAAGACTGGTACGGAAACCGCCGCTCCTCTCCCAACAGATATCGAGCAATACAGCTTCGCTGAGTTGAAACAGAATAATCCCGACAGCCCCGCTTTGCAGCCCTCAGCAGTGGCGCAAACGGCGAGGGAGCTTCCCAAGACAGGGTCACCGAAACCCGACGAAGCGGTAGATGCCCAGGCAGGCAAGCCCAAAGAAGCCGGAGCAAAGCAGCCGGAGGGGGCACCGAAATCACCGGAGCAGGTTGCGCTGGATACGGCAAAGATCGATTTCAAGAAAGCGCTCCCTCCACAGCTCGTGGAACAGGGGCAGAAATTTCTGGATAGCATCAAGACCCCTGAGGACGCACAAGCCGTAATTCAATTGGCGCAGCACCTCGCAGGGAAGGAGACGAACGCAAAGAAGATGATGTTCCTCAGGAGAAAGACTGAGCCGAAGGCGGAAGAAGATAAAGAAGCATGGAATACTCTGCAAAGACTCTTCAAGCCGGTCATGCCGACGGAAGCAGGCGGCAGCGAACAGACCGACAAATCCCCCGACAAGGGTAAGACGGACCAATCCCCGGACAAGAAAGAAGGAGAACAACTCTCCCAGCAGGAGCTGCAGAGAATCTCAGTGGAAGGGATCAAGCTGATCAAGGAATTCAACGGAAAACAACTGTCCCCCGAAGCGAGACAGAAGGAACAGAGCAAAGTTGAGGGGAGACTCCAGATGATGGGCATCGATCCGGCGAGCATTGACTTCAGCAATCCGGACAAAGCCGCGGCGCTGCAGGGCGACGAATTCGCACGCGGCTTGAACAAGTTCATGGGAATGATCAAGTACTTCGTGGAGGTGCTCGACACGAAGAAGAATTCGAAAGATAAAGACAAGAAGACAACGAACAAGAAGGAAACGAAAGCCGATGCTCCGGCCGCCAAAACTGCTGAAGGAACGCCTGTGGCTCCGACGGCGAAGCCGGCTGAGGCAAGAACGCCAAAAACTGCAGAGAAGACTCCCGCGGCAGAGCCAAAAGGTCCCGAGAGCAAAGATGCGAAGGCAACTCCCGAGAAACCGGCAGAAGATATCGACGCGGTAAAAACTTCAGCGGAGGCAAATCTTAAACAGGCCATCCTCAGGATGAGTCCTGAGACAGAAAAGGTATTTACACCGAATGCTGTACTCGTGCGGGAACAGGATGGGAAATACCAAGTCACCGTGGATACTGCCGTCCTCTTGAATCATGGAATTCCTCAGAACTTCGTTGATCAGTACCTGAAGTACAGCCTCATGAAAACGCAGGACACAGGGAGTGGCATCGCGCGCTCCGCGCTCATGGATGAGAAGGGATTGCGAGAATACAACACGACGATTCATGACAATCTCGCAAAGAGCACGGCACAGCAGATAGAGGGGGCATTGAAGAAAGAAAACGGCATTTCTCCGGAGAAGTCTCTTCCCTCATTCCTCACATTTACGCGTCTTCCGAATGGAATGTATCAACTGACGTTGGATCGAAAAGGGGCAAATTCTCAAGGGATTGATCAGAGCAAGCTCACCGCAGTTGAACAGAAGTACGAAATGCACAACCTGAACCTCGAGACGGGAACAATTACCAGCAAAGAAATGGATACTGACTCTCTGCAGAAACTCGCAGGAAAAGCTCTCCAAACACGTCCTGTACAAACAGACTTCGTTCCATTCGGAGGTTAGTACTCTATTCAGAGCACCTTCCTCGCGTGGATCACCCCCTCTCCCGGCTGCGTCAGCACCGCGACGGGCATCCCTCGACAGGCTCGGGATGACACGCTCACTCACAGCACCTTCCTTGCATGAATCACTCCTTCCC
This sequence comes from Candidatus Peribacteraceae bacterium, assembly GCA_041666245.1. Lineage (GTDB taxonomy): Bacteria > Patescibacteriota > Gracilibacteria > Peribacterales > Peribacteraceae > CAIKAD01. The sequence continues at coordinate 126,704 of JBAYHG010000001.1, read as the reverse complement.
CCGGCTGGACGAGGATGGCCACAGGAAGCCCGTCGAACCAGCCGATAGTGTTCGCGGCGACTTCGCCCTCGATATCCCGCCCACACCGCAGGTCCTCGGCCTCCGCAGCCGCGAGGTCGCGTCGCGGGAAGGAAGACAGGACATCCTTGAGCGGAAGAACGTGGCCCCACGCGGCCTTGTCCGGAGCCACGGCATCCTCCACGCGCCACTCCCCCACTCTCGTCCGGCGCAGGCCCTCCAGGTACGCGCCGCAATGGAGGAGATGGCCCAGATCGTGCGCCAGTGAGCGGATGTACGTGCCGGAGCCGCAGGCGATCTGAAGCTTGAGACGTGGATAGGCGTAGGAAAGAATCTTGCAGGAGGTGATCTCCACCTCACGGGACGGGATCTCCACGCCGATGCCGCGCTGCGCCTTGCGGTACGCACGTTCCCCGCCCACGTGCACGGCGGAATGAGCCGGCGGAACCTGCTGGATGCGTCCGGTGAAACGGTCGGCGATCGTCCGTTGCACGACGCTCTGATCGGGAACGGACCAGCCTTTCGGTGGGGGCACTTCTTCTATCACCCCCTCGCGATCGTACGTCGTGCTCACCTGACCGAAACGGAGATCCGCCTCGTACTCCTTCGAGAGTCCGACGAAGAGTTCCACCACTTTCAATGCTTTGCGCCCCACGGCCAGCACCAGTAATCCCGTGGCCGCGGGATCCAGCGTGCCGAGATGACCGATGCTCCGCTCACTCAATGCCCTGCGCACTCCCGCGACGATGTCGTGGCTGGTGGGGCCGGTGGGCTTGTCTATGAGAAGGAAACCGTGACGCATACAAGCACCGTAGCATGAAGAACTCTTCCCCGCACCGCTCAATATTCACCCGCGAGCTGCTTCGCCTGTGAGGCTGGAAATCACCGAAGGAGTTCAATGAGTGAATGAGAACGTTCCAGCTAACGAGCTAACAAATCCCTCTCGGCGCAATAGTGATCACTTCCTCCCACGATTACGATACGCAGGATGTTCAATATCACATTAAGTTGGGATCTCTTCATCATCGTGTTCTTCGCGATCGTCGTGACGTACACGTTCATCATCGGGAAGAAGGAATCGGTGAAGGTGATCATTTCCACGTACATCGCCATCGTCGCGGTGCAGGGCATCGGGAACGTCCTGCAGCGTATCGGAACGGAAGCGGGGTTCGGCGGCGCGAGCATGCTCGGCGTCGGGTCGAACGTTCCCGTTCTCTCCATCTTCAAACTGATCCTCTTCATCATCCTCATGATCCTGCTCACGATTCGCGCGGGAATCAGCGTGTCGTACCTGCGGGAGACGACGCTCGTGAACATGATCGTCACGGCGCTCTGTGGCATCGCGACGGCCGGCCTCCTCCTCTCGACGCTCCTCACGTACGTCACCGGCGTCCCGATCCTCGATATGGGCATGCCTCAACTCGCTTCGCTCTCCCCCGTCATCCAGCAGAGCAATCTCATGCAGCTCATGATCTTCAATCAAGACTTGTGGTTCTCCTTCCCCGCACTCGTCCTCATCGGTGCGGGTTTTGCAGGGAAGAGTTAGCGAATAGCGAACAAGCAACTCGAAGCGTCAAGAGGATCCGCATCTCTGCCGCTAGCGGATCTTGCCTCCTGCGTAGACAGAGGGTAACAATACACACAATTTCCCTCTCCCTTATTATGACTCTCTTCGACCGTGCAACGTACCGTCTCTGGATCGCGTACGCTGCGGCTACGACCGGCATCTCCACCGCATTCGGACAGTTGGAACAGCCGGAGGATATTGAAGGTCTTCCTCAGGGATCCGGTGACACCGAGTCCATCAAGAACACCATCGTCAACCTCCTCGGCACGGTCCTGAACTTCCTCGCACTCATCGCGGTGATCTTCATCGTCATCGCAGGTATCCGCCTCATCGTCTCGCAGGGAGAGGAGCAGCAGAAGGACAAAGCGAAGAAGACCATCATCTACGTCATCGTGGGTCTCATCGTCATCCTCCTGGCCCGCATCATCGTTGGCTTCTTCTCGTCGGGAGTCGTGGAGTACATCGAATGAGGAGCTTCCTCCGTCTCTCAATAGCGCGCCTCCGGGCGCGCTTTTTTTACGCCGCCTCCGGCACTTTCAGCATTGGCACCTCGATCTCTTTCTCCTTCTCCTTCTTCTCGGCAACAGGCGCCTCCGGATCTCGAACGACGATGGCATCCCGGCGAACCTCCACGATGCTGGAGAGCGGCAACGGTGTTCTCCACTTCCAGAGCTTGCGGGGCCAGATCCACTCCACCATGAACGAACGGGTATCAAACTGCACGTCGCTGCAACGACCGAGAGCTCTCCCCGTCTCCGTGACGATCGGCTGCCCGAGGATACTGCGGCCCTCCTCCACGAGTGACTGCAGCCGGATTCGCTCGGCGAGGGGCGAGAGGACGCTTCCGTCACGCACGATGATCCGCAGCCCCCAGCGCAGAATATCGATGGTGGAGAGGAAAAGCTCCTCATTTCTGATGAGTCGCGGCGCACGGACGAAGAACCCCTCCACCCTGCCCGTATCCGGATGGATGAGGATGCCCCCGAGCAATCCCAGCGTCTCCGTTAGATCCTCATCCATGATGGGCAATCCGAGAGCGGTGGAGAATCGCACCTGCATTTGCTACGATGGTACCGCTTCCCCGCCCCTCATGCATCTCTTCAGCGGATCCAGTCACCCCACACTCGCTTCCGCTCTCGCGAAGGAGCTCGATATCCCGCTCAGCAAGGTCAACCTGAAGAAGTTCAGCTGCGGAGAGAACTACATCCGCTTCGAGGAGTCCGTACGGGGACAGGACGTCTACCTCCTCCAGACGGGAACGAAGACACCCAACGAAGATATGCTCGAGCTCTTCCTCCTCTGCCAGGCAGCCAAGCTCAGCTTCGCCCGGACGGTGCACGTGATCCTCCCGCACTTCCCCTACGCACGACAGGATCGCGTCACGGAGCCGCGCGAGCCCATCTCCGCCAAGCTCATGGCGCACCTTCTGGAAGAGTCCGGTGCGGACCACGTGATGACGCTGGACTTCCACAGTGACCAGATCCAGGGCTTCTTCTCCATTCCCGCCGACGCGCTCGTGGGACGCAGGATCTTCGCCGAGTACTTCCTGGCTAAGAAACTCAAGAACCCCGTGGTCGTGGCGCCGGACGTGGGCGGAGCGAAGCGCGCCAAGAAATTCGCGGACATGCTGGGAGCCGGCCTCGCCATCCTCCACAAGACGCGCCCCGCCCACCAGGTGGCCGAGATCCAGCAGGTCGTCGGGGACGTCGCGGGCAAGACCTGCATCCTCTTCGACGACATGATCGACACCGCCGGCTCGCTCCTCATGGCCAAGGAAGCCCTGCTCAAAGCAGGCGCCAATCCGGACATCTACGCCGTCGCCACACACGCCGTCTTCTCCGGCCCGGCCCTGGAACGCCTCAAGGCCGCAGGCTTCAAGGAAGTGGTCGTCACCGACAGCATCCCGGTGGACGTGAAGGCCTTCCCCGGGTTGAAGATCCTCCCCATCGCCCCCCTCCTCGCCCGCGTCATCAAGCACGTGGAGAAGGGCAAGAGCGTGACGGATATCTACAAGAAATGAAGGTGTATGACGTACAATGAACGCATGGTTTCCGTCCTCGATGAACGGCAGGATTACTCGGAAGAGCAATTTGAAAACATGAATCTCATTGGGGAGGAAATCACCGGAAAGGAATTCGAACAGTGCTCGTTTCGAAAGTGCAGATTTCTCCAGTGCACCTTCACGCGGTGCCGCTTCATCGATTGCACCTTCAGCGAGTCGATGCTGAGCGCCATCAAGTTCATCGAGTGCTCCTTCATGGAGACGGTCTTCCAGGACTGCAAGGCCATCGGCATCAATTGGACACGGGCGGGGAAGACCCTCCGGGGACTGCAATTCATCGATTCCGACCTCAGCCAATCGGTGTTTTGCTACCTGAAGCTCCCGCAACTGGTGATGAAACGATGCATTGCGAAGAACGTGGATTTTTCCGAAACCGATTGTGCGAAGGCCGACTTCGAGGGGACCGACTTCGAACGGTCCATCTTCCTGAGGACGAACCTGACGGAAACGAATTTCAAGCGGGCATTCAACTACACCATCGACGCCCGCAGCAACATCCTCAAGAAAACCAAGTTCTCGTTGCCGGAAGCCGTCTCCCTCTTGAGCGGCCTGGATATTGTATTAGATGACTAAGGCTGGTGGGCGATGATGGATTTGAACCATCGACCTCGACATTATCAGTGTCGCGCTCTAACCCCTGAGCTAATCGCCCGAAAAGCCTGTGGAGAATACTGCATCCCCTCCACCACTCGCAAGGAGAAGGATTGGCGCAAAGAACGTGAAATTGCCGCTTGGACGCCCTCATCCCTGTTATTCTGTTACTCTGTTATTCATTCTTCGCCCACCCCGCAAACTTCTGAAGCGACAGAGCGTATGGAAATTGCTCCCCATCCTTCACGATCCCGCTCACATCCCCCGTCACGAGGTCGTAGGTGAAACTGTAGAAGGAATTCACGAAGACGATGCCGGAGACGGCGGCGCTGTGGGAATCGGGCGGCGTGATGGATGTCTGCACCGTGAAGAGCGCGCCGGCGGCACTCAGCTTGTCGTGTGTGATCGAGGAAATCTCCTCCGCTGACCAGGAAGGAACACTGGACGATTGCTCGGAAGAAGCTGCAACGGAAGGAACGGCGACGACATCCTCTCCCCTCTGAAGAGCCATGATCTCCAGCCGCAACGCGAGTGTGTCCGGAGAGAACGTGTCCGTGTACGGCGCGCTGAGCGAAGCAAACGCCTCCGCGTAGCGCTGCAGCCGATCGGGGTAGTCTTCGCTCCGGAAGCGCTCGAGCAGATCGCGTGCGTCCTGCAGGAGCAACTCTACGATCAGGGGAGCCTCCGTCTCGCGGCGTAACGTTTCCTCTGCGGCCGCCTGCCAACGCTTCACCACCGGAACGGAAGCCGCATCGGGGAGCGTATCCGAGAGCGGGAAAGAAAAGAGCCGAAGAAGCTGCGCCTCGCGCGTCGTCTTGCCCGGAAATGACTGCTTCCAAACAGTCTCACGCAGAGCTGGATGGACGGACCCGAGGAGCCACTGATCTTCCCGGCCGGCTTCGGACGTCACATCGCAGGAACCGGTGACAGTCGGCGTTTTCTGAAGCTCCTTCCGGATGAAATCCGCCGGCAACACCTTCATCTCCTGCATGGATTTCCACGACGCGATGCCGTCCGGGAGGGGCGAGAGGGCTTCCGCACGCCACTGTGATCCGACAGGAATCAGCACCATGGCGTCGCCATCGGATACCAGGACCGGGGCGGAGAGTGCGGCGACGGTGAGGGACTGTTGCGATTGCGTCAGGTAGAACGCACCGTCCAGCGCGGAGACCGTCCAGTCACCTGCAGCGATCGTCGCGAGACTCTTGGCAGAGACCAACAGGGCGCCATCATGGAGGACGGGCAGAGCGGAGGTATCGATCTTCGCCTCCCGCTCACCGGAAACGACGCCCGCCAGACACGCGCCGAGCGAAACGGTGGCCCCCGGGGCATAGACGGAAGGAAGAACGGTGGCGACGGTCGCAGCCGGACGTACATCTCCGCCGAGCAACGTCAGAACCATCGCCCCAAGGAGCAGTGGAGCAGCCACGAAGTGCCGGTGTGTGAGGTGAGGTATGAGCTCCATTTTTCCTCTCAGTATAGCACAAAAGTCACTTTCTCTCAAGAACTTGCGGGCGGCTTGTCAAACGAGGATGCTGGCCCCATGCGTATTCTGGGAATCGATCCGGGGCTGGGAACGATAGGCCTCGGCCTCGTGGAAGCGACCTCGGCACACGACATCCGGTCCATCGAGTGGCTGACGATCACGACGGCTCCCGGCCTCCCGACGGGTGACCGACTGAAGGAGATCCACGACGACCTGACGCAGTACCTGCGTGAGGCAAAGCCGGAGATGGCGGTGGTTGAGCGGCTCTTCTTCGCGCAGAACGTCACCACGGCGTTCGATGTCGCACAAGCCAGAGGCTGCATCCTTCTCGCACTGGCTGAACAGGCGATTCCCTTCATCGAACCGACACCGCTCCAGCTGAAATCCGCCATCACGGGTGACGGCAAGGCGCCGAAGGCGCAGGTTTGCGACATGCTTGTTCGCATGTTGAACCTTACGAGCATTCCCACACCGGACGACGCCGCGGATGCGCTGGCCATGGCGGTATATGGAGCGCTGCAACAACGCACCGTCCTCGCTGTAACCAGCTAACGAGCTAACGCAACTCGTCCCTCTCCAACATCCCAAACAACAGCACTCTTGAGCTTCCTTGGAGCATGCGTGCTCGTGAGCAGGACCTGATGGCCCGGGAACGACTCCAATACGCGCTCCTGATGATCGGCGTCGAGCTCGGAGAAGACGTCATCGAGGAGGATCACCGCCTTCTCCCCGCGCCGCAATTCCACATACGAGGACTCCAGGAAGAGGAGCGCGAGGACGGCCGTCCGCTGCTGCCCGCGCGAGGCGACGCGCGCCAGATCGTGCCCGTCGACGACGACGTGCCAGTCGTCGCGGTGCGGACCGACGCACGTCTGTGAGAGAAGGAGGTCTTTCTCGCGTGAACGCCCGAGGAGATCGAGCAATTCAGCCTCAAGTTTCTTCAGCTCTCGGCTCTCCCCTTTCCGCTCGTACACCATCTGCGCCTCCGCGTACGTCTCGCCGAGCGCCCGAAGCTCGTCCCTTAGCGTGAGGGAAAAGGTCTCCAAGAGCTCCAGCCGCGCGAGCGTGAGCAGACTCCCCTTCTCAGCCAACGCCTGATCCCAGGGAACGAGGTCCCGCTCTTTCGCCCGCCCGTCGCCGATGGCACGCAGGAGGGTATTGCGCTGCTTCACGGCACGCTGGTACTCCGAGAGCGCGCGGTAGTAGGCCGGAGACACCTGCGAGAGAATCTGATCGAGGAAGCGGCGGCGTTCGGAGGGGGAACCGGTGAAGAGCGAGAGATCCTGCGGGAGAAAGACAATGAGGGGCAGGTGGCCGACGATCTTGCCCGCAGGGAGGCGGACATCGTTTCTAAACGCGGCCTTCTGCTTCCGTGGGGCGAACTGACTCACGACTTCCAGCGTCTCCTCCTCTCCGGCATCGGAACGAATCATCCCGCGGACCCGGTAGTACTCGGCGCCGTGCCGGAGCAAATCCTCGTCGTCGGCCCCCATCGAGGAAGCGAGGAACGAGAGCAGCGAAACGGCCTCGATGATGTTCGTCTTCCCCGCGCCGTTGGGACCGGTGAACACGTGCAAATCCCCCTTCGCGAGCTCAATCGTGCACGAGGGGTAGCTGCGGAAGTGCTCGAGTGACAGCGAAAGAATGCGCACGGGGTGTTAGGCGGATGGTGAAGCGATCGCGGCGAGAGCCTCCTCGTAGAGCGCGACGATGAGATCCCGGTACTCTCTGCGCCGGACGAAACGCGGGAGCTCGCTCACATCGATCCACAGGAAGTTATTCACCTCTTTTCCGTCAACGGTGACGACGACATCCGGTTCCGCAAGTGCGAAGACGTACGCGATCCGCTGCCCGCAGACGTTGTCCGGGCGAAAGCGGCGGAAGGACGGCGGGAATTCGTACTGATAGACCTTCTTACTCGTCCCGATGAGCCTGCATGCGGTGATCCCCGCCTCTTCTGAAAGTTCCCGCAGCGCCGTCTCCGTTGCGTTCTCCTGCGCTTCTTTACCCCCTTGCGGCAGCTGCCACGCGTCATTCTTGCGCGGCTTATGCAGGAGGAGCATCTGGTACCCGTCACCAACCGGTTTCAGGAGGAGAACAGAAGCCGCTTCACGGTAGACGTCGGACATGGGTTCACTATAGAACGTTGGCCGTGAAAGAGAAAAGTCTCCAGAGAGAAGATTGAGGGAAGCCGAGGAAGCCGAAGAGACCGAGGAAACCGAAGACCATGAAATTCAGATCCTCGGCTTCGTCGGCTTCTTCGGTCTCTTCGGTCTCCACACAAAATAATCGCATCTCACCCCTTCAACTTCGCAAACACCTTCAGGCAGAGTGTCTTTCTTCCTTAATTTTCGTCGGCATCCTCTTCTTGCAGACGGAACAGTACTTCTCGATCTTGAAATCCTTCCACCCGACACCCTTGGAATTCTGCTTGTGCAGGCGGACGGTGCCGATCCGGTTCTTGGATTCGGCACAGAACACTGCGAAGACGGTGCGCTTTCCTCTTGGCATAGCTGGGAGAGTGTAGAGAATGTCCTGAGCCCATGCAAGCGCCAAAACAGGGTCTTATCCCCCGCCCTCCATAAATCCTTCTCCCGCTCCGTCCTTGCTCAGATGCGCAAACACGCTATTGGCGGCCACGGCCCCCTCTCCCGCCGCCGTCACGAACTGCGCGAAGTGATTACTGCCGGTCGTCACGTCTCCCGCAGCGAAGACACCCAGCACGGACGTCTGCATCGCCTTGTCCACCGTAATGAAGCCACGCTCGTCGATCGCGGCGCCGAGACCCTTCGCCAGATCCCCGGCCGGCGAGGAGCCGATCTCGATGAAGACGCCATCGACCGGCAGCACGTCCTTCCCTTCGAACGGTTTGTCGAGCTTCAATCCCGTGACTTTTTCCTTGCCCTGAATCTCAACGACCTTGCGTTCGAGGACGAAGACAATGTTGTCGCGGCTTTTCACACGGTCCAGCCAGTACGGCTCGGCACGGAATTCGTTCCTGCGATGGATCATGTAGACGGTCTTGGCCACCTGCGCGGTGATGGCCGCCCCCTCCACGGCGCTGTCCCCTCCTCCGACCACGGCCACCGTCTTGCCGCGGTAGAAGAACGCATCGCACGTAGCGCAGTACGTCACCCCCTTGCCGGAGAATTCCTTCTCTCCGGGCACGTTCAAATGCCGCTTGTTGGAGCCGGTCGCGAGAATCACGGTCTTCGCCTCCGCGGTTTCGCCGCCAGAAAACGTCGCGCGGAAGCCGCCTTTGATCTTCTCGATCTTCTCAATGCGTGCAATCTTGTGCGTGACTTCGCTGAAGCTCTTCGCGTGCGTCTTGAAGTTCTCCATCAAATCCGGCCCCTTGATCTCGATGTCCCCCGGCCAGTTCCCCACCTCCGCCGCCGTGATGCCGAGCCCGCCCTCCTCCGCTCCCACGAGCAGCGTTTGCAACCTGTACCGCGCCGTATAGATCGCAGCGGTGTACCCCGCCGCTCCGAGGCCGACGATGAGCACATCAAACACGGTGGAAGCGTAATTGACCCGAATGGAATCTGCAATCGACGCGCTGGAGGAGTTGAGTCTGCTGTCCTTCCGACGGAAGGAACAAAGGGGTAAAATGAGCGTGTGCCGGAGTGGCGGAATTGGTAGACGCGCACGACTCAAAATCGTGTGCCGCAAGGCGTTGAGGGTTCGATTCCCTCCTCCGGCACCATTCTTTGAAATGCACTCTTTACGCTATGCTACAACTTCCCATGCAGCAGTACTCCTCCTTCACCTTCGATTCCTACGCCTTCGACCCGGAAACGGGCACGATCTCGCTGCGTTATTCGCTGGATGATGACGTTCGTTTTGAGGAAACAATCATCCTTCCACAACCCGAAAGCCGAGTCACGAATCCCGACTCTCTCGGGCGAGCCCTTCGCGCTCTGCATCTCATCGGCGGCATCAGCTACTACAAAACCTGCCTGCCGAAGACGATTGAGGTGCGAACCGGAGTACTGACGGAAGAGGAAGCGACCTTCTGGAATACGGTCTACGAAAAGGGACTGGGGGAATTCTTCTTCCGGAATGACATCGATTTCCGGGGATTGATCCGCTTCCCGAGCAGCCAGCAACCACCTAACCAGCTAACGAGCAAACCAGCTAACGAGCAAACCGGCAACCAGCAACCAACAACAAACCGCATCCTCGTCCCCATCGGCGGCGGAAAAGACAGCATCGTCACGGCAGAGCTGCTGAAGAAAGCCGGCTTCTCTGTCACGCTCCTGCGGATCGGCGCACACCCGCTCATCGAGCAGGAAGCCAAGATCGCCGGGCTGCCGCTCCTCGCAGTCACGCGGAAACTCCCGCCCGTGCTCTTCCGCTTGAACGAGGAGGGCGCGCTGAACGGCCACGTCCCCATCACCGCCTACCTCTCCTTCCTCTCCGTCGTCATCGCGGAGCTCTACGGTTTCGATGCAGTCGTGATGAGCAACGAGCGCAGCGCCTCCGTGGGAAATGTCTCCCTTCACGGGATGGAGGTGAATCACCAATGGTCGAAGAGCCTGGAATTCGAGCGGCTCTTCCGCTCGTACGTCGCGGAGTCCATCGGCTCCGGCGTCGAGTACTTCAGCTTGCTGCGCCCCTTGAGCGAACTGGCCATCGCGCAACGCTTCACGAAGCTGCCGCAGTACTTCGGCTGCACGACAAGCTGCAATACGAACTGGAAGATCGTCCCGAAATCAAAATCCCGAACGCTCTGGTGCGGCTCCTGCCCCAAGTGCGCCTTCGTCTTCACACTCCTCGCCGCCTTCCTCCCGAAGGAAACGCTCCTAACTATGTTCGGGAAGAACCTCTACGAGGATGCGAAGCTCCTGCCGCTCTATCGCCAGCTCCTCGGCCTCGAAGGCATGAAACCCTTCGAGTGCGTCGGCACGCCGGAAGAGACCGCTGCCGCCTTCATGCTGGCTCGCGAGCGAAAGGAATTCGCCGGCACTCCCGTCATGAAGCTCTTCGAAGAAGGAGTCCTCCCTGGCATCAAGAACGGGAAGAAGCTGATCGCCTCTCTCCTCGAACCCGCCCCCGACCATTGCCTCCCCCCCACTTTCAAACCCCTAATACTCTAATACTCGAATATTCTAATACTCTATGAATATCCGCGACCTCAACGGCAAGAACGTCTGCATCCTGGGGTATGGCAAGGAAGGCCAGGCGACGCTGCGCGCTCTGGAGAAGTACGCTCCCACGTGCGAGATCACTATCGCAGACCGTGACGAATCCATCCCGAAACCGGTTCACAAGCACTGGCTCCAGCTCGGCACCGGATGGCTCGAGAACCTCGGGAAGTTCGATGTCTTGATCAAATCCCCCGGCATTCCTCCGTCTGTAATTGTCTCTGCCTTCCAACAACCAACAACCAACAATAAACAACCAGCAAACGAGCTAACCAGCCAACGAGCTAACCAGCTAACAACAACATCCGCGACCCAGATCTTCCTCGATTCCATCAAGGACTCGGGCGCAACGGTGATCGGTGTGACGGGATCCAAGGGGAAGAGCACGACGGCAAGTTTGATCCACGCAATTCTGAAGGCCGCCGGGAAAAACTCCTTCCTCCTCGGCAACATCGGCTCTCCCGCACTGGACGCGTTGGAATCTGCTGCCAAGGACACGTTCTTCGTCCTGGAAATGAGCAGCTACCAGCTCATGGACCTCACGCGCAGTCCGCACATCGCCGTGATCACGAGCTTCTTCCCGGAACACTTGGACTACCACGGAACGCTCCAGAACTACTTGGAAGCCAAGAAACACATCACCAGCTTCCAAACCAGAGGCGATATCGTCTTCTTCTCTGCGGATTCCGAGGGAGCACGCTCGATCGCACAACAGAGCTCGGGGAGGCGCATTCCCTTCTCGGCTGAAGATGCACCCGTCACCCTGGAGGAAACGAAGCTCATCGGTCGCCACAACCTTCGGAATATCGCCGCGGCGTTCCTCGTGAGTCAGGATTTCAAGATTCCAAAGGATATCGCAATAGAAGCCATCAAGAGCTTCCAGCCACTCCCACACCGCCTGCAGTCACTCGGCGTGATCGATGGTTTTGAATGGATCGACGACTCCATCTCCACCACGCCGGAATCCGCCATCGCGGCGCTGGATGCCCTCGGCGACAGGGTCGAGACAATCTTCCTCGGAGGGCAGGATCGCGGCTACGATTTCTCCGAACTCGGAAAACATCTCGCCCGCTCATCTGTGAAGACCGTGATCCTTTTTCCGGGAAGCGGCCCGGAAATCCGGAAAGCCATCAAGTCGGTGAAATCCGCTGCAACAATTCATGAAGTGTCGACGATGGAAGAGGCGGTGGGATTGGCAACTCAAGCCCCAAATCCCAAATCACAAATCCCAATCGTATTGCTGTCGCCAGCTTCCCCAAGCTACGGCATGTTCAAGAACTTCGAAGAACGCGGAGATCAATTTCGTTCATGCATTTTCACGAAGTGAACACCTTCGATAAAACCGAGGAGTCGTCACCCTGAGCGGAGCGAAGCGGAGACGAAGGGTTCGAGGAGCGCGGCTCCGCATTCAAGGAAGCCATTCTTCAACACTAACCTTCCTGCCTTTCCTGCCCTTCCTGCCCTAGATTTGTCGTCCCGTCTCCCGCTTTGACTTTCGCAGGACGCAGCACTCTCCCGTGCAGTTCGTAGCCTTCCTGAAACACCTCGGTCACCATCCCCTGCCCCCCCGGCCCCTGCATCAGCACCTCATGCTTCGCGGGATCAACCGGCTTCCCCAGCGCATCGATCTTCTCCAATCCAAGCTCCGTTACCTGCCGCAGGAGTTCCTGCTCCACAGCCGCCACGCCCTTCACCCACTCGTGCGTCTTCAGATCATCCGGCAGGTGCTGGAATGCACGCTGGAAATTGTCGATCACGGGCAGGAGCCGCACCAGCACACCCTCCGTTGCGAACGTTCGAAGCTCCCCCGCATCCTTCTCCAGTCTCGCCTTGGCATTCTGCAGATCAGCCTGCGCGCGACCGGCGATGTCCGTGAGCTTCTTCACCTGCGCCTCCAACTCTCTCACTGTCACATCCATCGGGACGGCAACAGGTGACGGCGTTTTCCCACCCTGTGGCTTCTTCGCTTTAGATTCCATCGGAACCATCATAGCAAATGACCCGTCAGGCTCCAAAGAACCACAAAAAACGCCCCTCCGGAGAGAGGCGTTTCCTTCGTGGAACAAATTACTCAGCAATCGTGATCGTCCCCTTCGGAGTCTCCGTTGAGATGGAGTCGCTGAACTCGAATGAACCCGCTGTGTCCGTGGGGAGCGTGATCTCCACAGTCTCACCCTCGGGAACCGCGACGTCGATACCGAGGTCCGTCACGGCGAAGCCATGCGTCCCCTCGAGCGACGTGATGCGGAGCGTCACCTGATCCCCGCGATTCACGGAAACGCTGGAAGGACTGAATGCCCCGGTGGTCGCATCGATATCGATGATCTGCTCCTCGGCGGCGAGGTCTTCCTCCGTCGGAGGAGCCTCCGTATCACCGAGAACCGCGGCGGAAGAAACTGCCTCTTCGGCAGCGGAACTGGAAGTGCCTTCCTCCGTGGGGAGTGTCTCCGTTTTGGCACAGGCAGAGAGAAGCAACAGCGCTGCTGCAAACGTGATGAAAGAACGGCGTTTCATAGATATGTGTGAGAAAGAAATAGGAAACTCATCGTAGAACGCGAATCGGGAGAACGCAAAACCAATTTCTTAACCTTTTCATTATGAACACGCACATGGACAACAACGCCCGCAAGAGCGAAGCGAATGGTAGCTCACGTCCCCAATGCTATTACGTGATCCTGATTCGGTGGAAAGTGGCTTGCACAAAGCGAAGTCCCAATCCCATGACAACGGATGTATAGTGTCCCGCTCGCATGTCTCAGGACATCGTCAATGCTGCGGCCAATGGACCCGAACCATCAGAACTCCATCTGAGGAAGGCGCCGTATGACTTTTTGTCGCTGGGAAGGAATCTCTACTTCGCTCTGCGATATCCCAATAGAGACAATCCTGATCGCAGTGTCGGGACTGAATCGGTTCCATGGAATGTGTTCATGCACATCCTCTTGAAATTCGGACGCCTCTTCGATGGCATCAGCGAATCCGATGATTTATCGCAGTACAATATGAGACTCCGTGTCCGGCAGCACTGTATTGAGACACTTGCTGTGTGCTACGAGACTCCTCCGCCCCTCTCCCCTCGACGCACCCGCATCATCAGCGCAGCAATTCACGCGTTGGATTCGAAGTTATTCATCTCCGTCTCTGACCCTTCGAAATCTTCGCGTGGAAATGATTTCTTCGCTTTGGAGATGCTCTCCTTCTTTGCTGAAGAACTGCGCACGATCTTCCAGCGATGCACAAAGGAGGAGCGGGACGAGGTTGTACAGACCGCGACGACCGTTCCTGAATGCTGGTCTTGCACCCCCGACTCGCCTCCGCCATTTTCATCCGTTATGGTCGCCAACTTGCGCTACTTTCGGAACCTACTCGCTGATGTGCAAATTGAAGCGGTGGAATGCAGGAGCATGGCCATCTTTGGCCTCGGTGCGGACGGTTCAGTCACAGATTTTCTCCCATCCGCTCCAGCTATCAACGGGCGGATTGAAATCCTTAGAAAACAGCTCGACTGGCTCATCGAGAGCATTCTTCCACCAAGTCCCAATACCGGAGGTGCGAGTCGAATGGTGTCACGGGCCGGGATTGAACCGGCGACCCCAGGCTTATGAGTCCTGTGCTCTACCAACTGAGCTACCGTGACACGTTGGAAGCATTATGTAGGACGACAGCGCAAGAATGAAGAGGTATTTCACAATTCCCGGCAGGAGACTCATTCTCCCCTCCCGATCCAGCTCGGCCACCCGTCCGACCACTCACCACTCTCCAGGAGAACAATCGGTACACCCTCCTTCCAGGGATCCTGCAGCTTCACTGTGGGAGGAGGAAGAGTGCTTTTCTTGACGGAGGATGCCTCATCGATTCTGCCAATCCAGCTCGGCCAACCATCAGATTCCGCGAAGGCGGGAGGAACGACGCCAACGCATGTGACCGCCATCGTGAAAACAGAGAAGAAATGAACGAGCTTCATGAGTGAGGGGGGAATGGCAAGGATATTGTACATACCGCAATTTCCCTGTCGACCATTCTCACGGGATATGGAGCACAACAGCGACAACTCTTGATATTCCTCTATACTCTGCACCATGAAACCGTCCATCCTCCTCTGTCTCCATGGTTGGGGCGGCTCGAAGGAGTCGTTCACGGAACTGAGGAACGCCCTCGCCGGTTCACCCCTCGAAATCCTCACGCCCGACCTCCCCGGCTTCGGATCGGAGCCTGAGCCTTCACATCCCTGGACCGTCGATGACTACGCTGACTGGGTTGAATCCTGGCTTCGAAGCAAGCTTCCCGCTGATCGCTTACCGCTGACCGTTGTCCTAGGCCATTCACACGGCGGACGCATCGCGATCAAACTGGCCGCGAGAGGAACACTCCCGATCGAACACCTGTTTCTCGTCGCAGCCGCCGGCATTCCGGAGAAGAAGAACTTGAAGCACGTGTTGGGCTTGCTCCTCGCAAAGGGCGGAAAGCTCCTCCTCTCCATCCCGGGACTCTCGAAGATGCAACCAGCGGGAAAGAAGCTCCTCTACCGCCTCCTGCGCGTCCACGATTATGAAGTCGCCAGTCCCGTGATGCGCACGACGCACCAGAACGTGACGGCCGAAGACTTGCGCCCGGAACTTGCAAAGATCTCCATCCCGACAGATATCTTCTGGGGCACGGAGGATACGATGACGCCGTTCACGAACGGGAAAGAGATGCACCGGCTGATCCGGGGGAGCAAGCTGCACATCTTCGAAGGAGTGAGACACCGCATCCACCGGGATCGGGCCGGAGAGATCGCAACCGTCATACGGCAATTCCTGCCTTCCTGACACGCGAACGCGCCGCCCGAGGGCGGCGGTTCTTCCATCAACCTTCCCGCGTCAGATCAGGGGGAGAAGCTGAAGCATGAGAATGACGTACATCGCGCCGAGGAGGAATCCCGCCGTGGCGGACGCGATAGGCGACACCCTATTGGGGAACACGCGCATCATGGATGTTTGTGGGTAAGTGCTTCTATTATAGCACAGAGCGTTCTATTCATCAAGGAGCACGAACGAGGCATACGCTGCGGAAAGCCTCAACATTCGGTAGTCTGGACGTACCATTTCCCTCCGTTCCATCCTCATCGGCCTGACATTCCTCGGGTCCCTCTCCTCCCTCCTCACCTTCGCCGCCTTCTGGCAGGTCAAAGAATGGCGGTGGGACAGACTTCGGGAGCACCTGCTGCGCGAAGGGTGGATCTTCACGCTCTTCGGGGGAAAGACGCGCATCGCCATCATCGTCCTCTACGCACTCTCCCTGCTCTCACCGCTGCCGCACCTCAGCGTGCTCGACGTGGTGCTCGGGGCACTCGCCGTCCTCACACTCGTTCAAATTCTCCTCCGGAAACAGCGGAAACCCGTCTGGACCATGAAGGCACTCACTGTGACCACAGGTGGCGCCCTCCTCACGCTCCTGCTCGCCTGGACCCTCGCTTCCACCTCTCTCCCCGCTCCGCTCTGGCTCCCGCCCATCGTGTGCCTGCAGTCAGGGATGCTTGCACTCGCGTGGCTGGTTCTGTGGCCGCTCGATACGCACCTCAAGCAGAGGATCCTCTCTCGAGGGAAGACGCTTCGCGCCGCGCATCCGGAGCTCCTCGTCATCGGTATCACGGGAAGCGTGGGCAAGACGACGACCAAAGAACTCCTCGCGCACATTCTCGGAACCGATCGTTGCCTCGCCACGCCGACGCACGTGAATACCGAGATCGGTGTGGCACAGTGGTTGCTCCGAACGGTGAAGAAACCTCTCCCGCCGCAGACGCCGCTCATCGTGGAGATGGGTGCCTACCGCCCCGGCGAGATCGCGACGCTCTGCTCCGTCGTGCGCCCATCGATGGGCATCGTCACGTTCATCGGTTCGCAACACCTGGCGCTCTTCGGCTCACAGGAATCGCTGGCAGCCGCGAAGGGCGAGCTCCTCCACGCGCTCCCTGCCAACGGGAAAGCCTTCCTCAATGGTGATTGTGACCGCTGCCGGAGTCTGCTCCCGCTCTCCTCCTGCCCCGTCACGGTCGTCGGGACGGGCGGGCGGGCCGATCTGGAGGCCTATGACATCGAGGAGACGACGCAGGGATTGCGCTTCACCGCGGACAGCATCCCTTTCTCCGTCCCTCTGCACGGAACGCACAACGTGACCAACGTGCTGCTCGCTGTCGCGGCTGCGCAGTCGCTCGGTCTGAAGATGGAGGAGATCGCCTCCCGCCTGCGCTCGTTCCAGCCGCCTCACGGCACGTTCGAAGTCCGGCAGGAGCGCGGCGTCACGATCCTGGATGACACGCACAACGCCAGCGCCACGAGCTTCTCCGCTGCCATCCGCTGGGCTGAGACGCAGCCCTTCGAGCGCAAAGTCCTCCTCACGAGCGGCCTCATCGAGCTGGGAGAAGAGCACGAACGTACGCACCGGGAGCTTGGCAACCTGGCGGCCCCCGTCTTCCCGGAGGCGATCTTCCTCTCACGCCAGAGCGCTGCCCTCTTCGCCGAAGGTTTCGGTCGACCCGTGACTCTCTACTCGCGAAAAACTCCGGCAATCACCTCCCCCGCTTTGCTCGTCTGCGTGGGAAGAATGCCAGCCTCCGTCATCAGGAGATTGCTGCCTCAATGAACCTTCCTGTCTTCTCTGCCCTCCCTGCCCTCCCTGCCCTTCCTGCCTTCTCTGCCTTCCCTGCCCTCCTTGTTTCATCCCATCCACCACACCTTCGCCCCTCTCGCGGATCGCGAGCAGCGAAATCTGGCACTCCGGCTCCTGCTCCGTCCGAACCTCCGGAAAGGAAACGCTGCGCGGACGATGCTCAGAACAGAATTGAGCAGGCGCCTCCAGGGTTCCGCCTTCCTCTTCGCATCGGGCCGCGAAGCACTCCTCGCCTTCCTTCGCTCCTGCTCCTTTCCGGACGGGAGTGAAATCATCGTACAGGGATACACGTGTGTCGTTGTGCCGAATGCGATCCATGCGGCCGGTCTCGTGCCTGTCTACGCAGACATTGAGAAGGACACGCTCAACCTCGATCCGGATGACGTCGCCTCCCGTATCACGGACAGAACGAAAGTCGTGATCTGCCAGCACACCTTCGGCATTCCCGCGCCCGTGGAACGTCTCCGGGAACTTTGCGATCGTCACGGTCTCCTCCTCATCGAAGACTGTGCGCACGTACTCCCGGATGCCGACGGGCCGATGGAAGTAATGAGCAAAGGTGATGCGTTGCTGCTCAGTTTCGGCCGGGACAAAGCCATTTCCGGCATCACCGGCGGCGCGATCGTTGTGAAAAACAAACAGCAAACAACACACAACACACAACCAGCTAACGAGCTAACGAACAAACCAGCTAACGAGCTAACATTGAATCTCTCCCGCGAAGAAAACCAGGCACCCGGGCTCCCTGGGGGAATCGTTCTACGCCTCTTGCTGTATCCCTGGCTCTACTTCTTCGCCCGTCCGCTCTACGGCCTCGGCATCGGGAAGTGGAAGCTGGCCGCATGGAGAATGCTCGGCCTCCTCGTCCCGATCGTGACGCCGGAAGAGAAGCGCGGCACACAGGGACAGAAGGTGCACGCGATGCCCGAAGCGTGCGCGCACCTGATCCTGCAGCAATTCAAGAAACTCCATGACATCAATATCCATCGTCGCGCGCTCGTGAAGTACTACCTGGAAGCCTGCGCAAAACACGGATGGCCTGTTCTGCATGCGATCAACGGCAGTCTCCCTCTCCAGAAGTTTCCCCTTTTCTTCCCGGATGCAGACGGCATCCGCCGCAAATTGAAGCGAAGGAACATCCATCTGGATGACGGCTGGACCGGCTGCGTCGTCTGCCCGAGATCCATTTCGAAAGAGGAAGCCGGCTATCGGAAGGGTAGTGACCCGCGCGCCGAGGAAGTCGCGGTATCGATCCTGTCGCTTCCAACACATCCGGGAACCTCGGTCTTCGACGCATCGCGTTTGGTCGAAGCGTTATCTGCAAACATGCAGTGAGAACGTCCTTCTTTACGATTCCATGACTCCGAAGCTCGACCTCTCTCCATTCGCCGACGCGCTGAGAAATCTGGAAAATGATCCTTCGTTTGCACATGCGCAGAAACGCCATTTTCTTGCCAGAGCTGCGGGTCTGATGACAAACGGAAGATCTTCGATTGCAGATGAAGTTCTCCTGGATTTTGCTTCACGGAACTGGGGCAACCCTCACATCGAATCCGTAAATGCGATACGTTCCAGCATGAACGAGCGTGTGCGTCAGTACTACGAGGCAGCATGCACCAAAGATAAATCCCCGGTAGGATGAAGCCATGAACGTCCGCATCGCCACCGACGCCTCAGCTTGGGACGCCTTCCTCCTGCGGCAACGCTTCCGCCCGTTCCTGCAAAGCTGGACCATGGGCGAGGTCTACCGCGACCTCGGGCAGGAGCCGGTTCGCCTGGAAGCCCGGGACGGAAATGCAATCAGTGGCATCTGCTTCGCACACGTCGTCCCCGCCAAGCGCGGCCGCCACCTCTCGGTCCCCTACGGCCCGGTCATTGAGAACGAATCCGCTCTCGCTCCCCTCATCGAATCGCTGAAAGAGGAAGCGCGGAAACGGAATTGCGCGTTCATTCGCATCAGCCCCTTCTGGCCAACCGAGTATTCGAATATTCGAATACTCGAATACTCGAAACCTTCTCCTCTCCATCTGCTCGCGGAGCACGTGTGGTACGTCCCTCTCAAGGCCCCTGATCCATGGACTGGAGAAGCTCAGGAAAACACGGCACGAACCGAGGAAGAGATCCTCAAGGACATGCGCCCCACCGCCCGCAACCTCATCCGCCGCGCGCAGAAGGAAGGCGTGACCGTCGAACGCTCCGCGGATCCCGTAGCCGATTTGAAGCACTTCCTGACACTCCATGAGGAGACGAGGAGGCGCCACGGCTTCACGCCCTACAGCACCGCTTTCTTCCGGTCACAGGTTCTGCACTTCGCCCCGCGGAACGAGTGCAGCCTCTACCTCGCCCGCTATCAGGGAGAAGTAATCGCATCCTCGATCCACATGCACGGGGGCGGCGAGACGAGCTACCACCACGGTGCGAGCACGCAGAAGTACCGCAACATCCCCGCGAGCTACCTGCTTCAGTGGACAGCCATCAGCGATGCCCTGAAGCGCGGAGATCGCATCTACAACTTCTGGGGCATCTCACCCGAGGGCATCACGAAGCACCCCTTCGCGGGCGTACGTACGTTCAAGACGGCCTTCGGCGGCCGGCTCCTCGACCTCGTCCACTGCATGGATATTCCCCTCTCGAAGAAGTACCTGATTACATTCGGCATCGAGACGGTGCGGAAGTGGAGGCGCGGGTTTTAAGGGCCTGAGTTACGCAAGAGAAAGCTCGTTCTGCAATTCCTTCCTGCCCTCCCTGCCCTTTCTGCCTTTCCTGCCCTCCCTGCCCTCTCTACACTCAATCCATGAGTAAGATTCCAACTGATCCCGAGGACAAACTCGACGCCATCCTGCAACATTTGCGAAACCTGGACCGCCGGGACCGTCTGCGCACGTGGGGCGCCTTCTTCCGCGGTCTCCTCAGTCTCATCCCCATCATCATCTTTCTCTACGGAGCATGGTACATAACGAAGCACGGTGATGAGCTCCTCGCGAAGATGGCCGCCGAAGCGGCGAAGCAGACGGCGCAGTACGCGACGGGAGGATCACAGGACATCCTGAAGCAGATGCAGGGATTGCTGAACAAGTAGCGTGTCACCCTGAGCGTAGTCGAAGGGCGACATGTGACGCTCACCATGACACACTTGCCTCTTGGCTTACACAAGAATATCTACCGGACGATGTTCAACACATCATCCGCCGTCATGTTGCTTGAGACACTGAAGCTCGGGAGCCGCAGGAACTGGTCGCGGAGGAACTCCTTGTCCGGCGCATTCCCGAGACCGAAGAGGTATCCGGCATCCGACACGACCTGCGTCACCCGGTCATTCACGCCACCCACCGGATAGTCGATGGCGAAGACTGGCATGCCTGTCATGTCCTCCAGGATCTTCCGGCTCTGCTCCACCTCCAGCTTCACCTGCGCATTCGTGAGCGAACGCAGGTCATCGCCGCTGTGGGCACCGGATTGGATGTCGAAGCCGTTGGCGACAAGCGTGAGGAGCGTCTTCTGCGTGATACCGGAGAGTCCCACCTGATCGGTCTGCAGGATGAACGTTGCCGGAATGCCGGAGGCGTAGAGCGCATCCGACGCTTTCCGGATGTTGTCCTTCGTGAGACCGGAAATCACGACGATCACCGGCTTCGAGGGAAGAGAGGCTTCACCGGACTCCTGCCGAAGCAGCAGATCACGGAAGCCCTTGAGCGTGAGGAAGTGCGTGCCCGCCTGCTTCAGCTTCGCCGTCTGATCGCCCAGAGCCTGGAGAGCTCCCTCTTGCGAGACATCGTAGCGCAGGATCGGAAGAGTGAACCGCTCCTGACGGACGAGGAACGTGGGAAGGAAAGGTGCGAGGTACTGCATGGACACGAACCCGTCCTTGCCCTGGAACGACACGCGCGCCCAGTCCTTGTCGATCTGGAGCGGACGGACGAACGCCTGGCCATCGATCTGCCCCAGCTTCCCGCTCTGCTGCTCCGGTTTCTCACGCACATTGACGAACCCGAAATGAACGTAGTACAGACCTTCGAATGCCTTCTTCTCCCCCGCCACTCTGTCACTCGTCGTGAGCTTCCCGATGTACTGGATCGCAGCGTATCCCTCTCCCCCGCTCGCGAGCTTCACCTTGGCCCAACCGGCATTCACGAACTCAATGACCGTGAGAAGATCGCCACGGTTCAGGCGCCCGATGAGAGCCGCTCCTGCATCCGGTCCCTTGCGAAGATTCAGGAACGTGTTCGTCACTTGGTACGTATTCTCGCTCCCACTCGAGAGAGTTCGGATCCCCTGGTAGGTCTTCATCATGGAGAGATCGATGACCGTGGGGGTCGTGGCGACTGCACCTGTTCCGAGCGCCAGTTCTCCGCCCACCCCTTCTTCCGGCAAAACATCGGAGCCGGAACCTATCACGGTCCCGCTCCCCGCTAGCTGCTGGAAGCGCGCCAGATCCTCCTCTGTGAACGTGAAATCATCCGCTCCCGACGGCCCCTTGATGACCGTCTGTCCGCTGCCGCACCCTGCGAAGAGGATGCCGAACGAAGCAATGAGCAGGAAAGCCACGAGCGGGCGGGCGTGGAAGCGTGCCACGGAGCGGCGGGTCTGGTAGCGGTTCATACAGGGAATGGGAAAAAATGGGCGGGGAAGAAAGAATTACATTTTGTCGGGAACGCGCAGGGTGAGGAGCTCCGCGCCGGTTTTCAACGCATCGGCAACCTGCGCCGTGAGAGCGAGGCGAAAAGCGCGGGCGGGCTCCGCGGCCTTCAGGATGGGATCATTGTTGTAGAACGCGTTGAAGTCCTGGGCGAGCTGGAAGAGCCAGTTCGTGAGCTTGTGCGGCATGCGCGTATCCCGCGCGGCGTCGACGACGGACGGAAACTGGATGAGCGTCCTGAGGAGCAGACGCTCACTGTCCGTGAGAGGAGGAACATCCGCCGGAAAACCCGCGATTGCCCCCTCTGCCTTGCGCAGGACCGATCGGGCGCGGGCATGGGTGTACTGGAGGTACGGCGCGCTGTTGCCCTCGAAACTGAGCATCTTGTCCCAGTCGAAAACAATGTCCATTTTCCTGTTTTGACTGAGGATGCCGTACGCGAGCGCTCCGATCCCCATCATTTCCGCGAGCGCCTTGGGGTCATCGGTCTGGATGGTGTCCCCATGCTCCGCGATGAGAGCCTCCGCCCGGCGCACCGCTTCCTCGATCAGCTGTTCCATGCGGATAGACGTCCCCTTGCGGGTGCTCATCGACGCACCCTGGAAACGCATGCGCCCGAAGACCGTGTGTTCGAACGCGGGGAGTTGCCAGCCGAGGAGACGACACGTGGCTTCCAGCTGCTGAAAGTGCAGACTCTGCGCGACATCCACGACGTAGTACAGCGCGCTCGGATGGTAGGTATCGATGCGATACCGGATCATCGCAAGATCGCGGGTGGCATAGAGCGTCGATCCGTCGCTCTTGCGGACCAGGAGCGGGGGCAATCCCGTGTCTTCGGGGAACGACACGATGAGCGCACCGTTCTCCCCCTTCGTGAACACGCCTTTCTTCACCCCTTCCTCCAGGATCGACTCCATCTTGTCCTCATAGAAACTCTCACCCGTCACCACGTCAATGTGAATATGCAGGCGTTCGTACAACGCATCGAGAGCGACGTACGACGTTGCAACGACATCTTTCCAGAACGCCCGTACCTGCTTGTCCCCACCCTCCAGGTTCGTGAATACCGCCCGCGCTTCATCCTCCAACGCCGGATTCTTCTCCGCCTCCTCATGGAAACGAACGTAGAGAGCCAGCAACTCCTCGACTGAATACGCACTCGATTTCTTGTCGCCCCAGAGACGATGCGCGACGGCGAGTTTTCCGAACTGCGTCCCCCAATCGCCGGGATAACTCCATCCGATGGTATGCACGCCCGTATGCTTGTAGATGTTGATGATCGCCTGCCCGATGAAGTGCGGCCCGAGGTGGTGCGCCCCGAGCGGTTTCGCGATGTTCGGTCCGCAGTAATCGATAATGACGGGCGGCTTCTTCTTGTCTATCGGCTGCGGTTTGATGGCACTGCGCGTTTCCTCAAGATGTGCAAGGAGGACAGACGGCTTCAACCAGAGATTCACGTAGCCTGCACCCGCCACTTCGGCTTTCTCGACGAACGGAAGCTTGGACAATCCATCCGCTAGCACCTTCGCGACAGCCTTCGGGTCTTTCTTCAGTTGCTTCGCGAAGGATAACGCCACTGATGTCGCGATATCCCCTCTCCCGCTCTCCCGCTGCATGGACCAACGAACATCCTCGGTGTCCTGACCGAATTTCTGCTGGAGAATGCGGCGCGCCTCAGCTGTGAACGTGTCAAACATGACGAAGGTAATAGTTCTCCCTGAACAAAAGTCATACTCAGGAAGTTAGGCAAATCTACCACTCATTTCCGCTGATTCCACTTGAAAACAAAAATTGCTCTTGCACACAGTTTGTCCTCGTTTCCTGAACACTATTTGTGTGCAATCTTGTGCAGCTCTCATGAGCAACAATTTGAGACGGACTCTGGCGCAAAGAAGTATCCATCAGATGAACATATTCTTATCACAACTTCATACTTTCTCCTCAGCATGAAGCGACGAATGAAACATGAAAAAAAGACGACGTTGTGGGAAATGAACGAGAACGATACACTGATCTCCCGAGTGCGAGCGCACTCCCCATGCAGCTTCGGAACACTCTCCTCGCGGCTTCGCTCCTCATCTCTCTCCCTGTTTGTGCAGGCTGTTCGAAAAAATCCGAACCTCCCGCTCCCGTAGTGGAGGAAAATACCCGTCTCGGATCCCCTCCTCCCAGCGCCCCCCTCGGCCAATACATCGGGTACTACCTGGGCGGAGGCGGCATCCCACTGAGCACATCAGCTCTCAAAGGAGTGGAGGCTGAAGTGAAAATCCACACCGAGTTTGACCCGCTTGAGAGCGACGACACGTTCGCGCTGCTGCAGGAATTGGGAACGGTCCTTCAGGTGAGCGTCCCCGACATCCTCAACCGGAGCACGGACCGTTCCGCGACGCTCACGGAGTACTCAACGGCGCTCCAGAACATCACGGAACGCGCGCAGAGCACCGCAGAAGACCTGCAGACCTATCAGAAGAGCTTGAAGGCTGAAGAGAAGACGCAACGAACGACATTGAACGACCTGCAAAAGCGGTATGACAAGGCGATAAAAGCCATCGATTTCGCCACAGCCGCCTCACTCCAAAAGACTCTGAACGAAGCGCAAACGGCACTGTCGCAGACACAGTCGAAAGAGAAGGAGACGACCAGTACGCTCGAAGCGTACACATCCCTTCTCGATGTCTCGAAGAAGCGTCTGCAGGCTATCGATCAGAACCGCGAAATTCTCGTCGCCGGATTGAAAGTGGTCGAGGTCCCGGGCATCGAAGATTTGGGCATCCTTGAACAACTGAAGAAGAGTCGAAACCTTGGAACGGGAATCCTGGGAATGTAAGGCGGAACACCGCTGGCGACTGCGGAAAACACACAGGAGAAGGTATTGATGCAAAGCGCGTTTTCTGCTACAATAATAGGATTTCATGAACCCCAAGGACCAAGCCTCCGCCGCGCCACCCGCTGCATCTCCTGCTGCATCTCCTGCTGTGCCGCTCCCGGCACATGTATCTCCCCTCATGCTCGCCATTGACGAGCTCCTGGGACTGAACAGGAAAGCGGAAGCGATCCTCGCGAAGGGGCTGACCGTCAAGGAAGGGGAAGAGGCTCCACTCACATCCGAGGAGAAGGAAGAGCTCCAGCACTACGAGGAGGGACTGCAGAAAGTCCTCGATATCATCGCACCGGCTGCCATGGAAATTCGCAGCAACGAAGTGGTCCTCAATGATCAGCACGCCCGCACGCTCTACGTGTACAACTGGCCGAGCTACATCTATCCCAACTGGCTCTCGCAGACGATCAACATGGACGCGCAGATGGACATCGCGCAGTACATCTTCCCTTCAAGTAACAAAGCCATCATGCGCATGCTGCGCAAGAAAGTGGCAGAGTTGCGCTCCTCGATCCGCATGCTCGAGCAGCGCGGCATCGTCCGTGACCCCACCCTGGAAGCGGCCCTGCAGGACGCCGAGGAGCTCCGGGATCTGCTCGCCCGCGGACAGGAGAAACTCTTCCAGTTCGGGATGTACATCACGATCTACGCCGATGACGAAGACAGA
This sequence comes from Candidatus Peribacteraceae bacterium, assembly GCA_041666245.1. Taxonomy (GTDB): domain Bacteria; phylum Patescibacteriota; class Gracilibacteria; order Peribacterales; family Peribacteraceae; genus CAIKAD01. Next base: position 101,001 of record JBAYHG010000001.1, on the reverse strand, counting down.
CTCAAGAAACTGCAAACGGACATCGAATCGGTCCTCGGCGGCAAACTGGTGCTCACGAAACCTGCCAGCTTCCAGATGGAGCACGGATTCACGAGTGCTCTGCCACTCTGTCTGGACGAGCTGGAGGTGAACCGCAACATGAACACGGGCCCGTTGGCGACCAGCTTCCCCTTCTCCTCCTCAGACCTCACGAGCGACCATGGCATCCTCTACGGAATCAACCGGCACAACCAGAGCTTGATCATCTTCGATCGCTTCGACCTGCCCAACGCGAATGCCAACGTGTTCGCCATCTCCGGCGCAGGAAAATCCTTCACGGTGAAACTGGAGATTCTCCGGTCACTCATGATGGGAACGGAAGTGCTCGTGGTCGACCCGGAAAATGAGTACGGGGAATTGTGCCGCACGGTCGGTGGCACGTATGTCCCGCTCTCGCTCCAGAGCTCTTTCCGGGTGAATCCCTTCGACCTTCCGAGAGCCGTGCGCGGGGAACAGGCCGAGACGGGCGAGATCCTGCGCGCAGCCGTCATCAACCTCCACGGTCTCTTCAAGCTCATGCTCGGCTCCATCACACCGTCGGAGGACGGGGTGCTCGACAAAGCAATTCTTGATACGTATGCCCTCAAGGGCATCATGCTCGAAACGCCGGATCCGGGTGCCATGGAGACACCGACGCTCCACGACCTTGTGGACGTGCTCCTCACGACGCAGGGCGGCGAGAACATGGCGATGATCCTCCAGAAGTACACGGACGGAAGCTTCGCCGGCCTCTTCGACAAGCACACGAACGTGCAGCTGGATAAGCAGCTCGTCGTCTTTCAGATCCGCGACCTCGAGGAACAGCTGCGCCCGATCGCCATCTACATCGTTTTGAACTTCCTCTGGAACAAGGTGCGAAGCGAGCTGAAGAAACGCTTCCTCGTCATCGATGAGGCGTGGAACCTCATGCAGTTCGAGGATTCCGCACGCTTCCTCTACGGCATCGTGAAGCGCGCCCGCAAGTACTACCTCGGCATCACCACGATCACGCAGGACGTGGAAGACTTCGTGAACTCACCGTACGGCAAGCCGATCATCACGAACTCCTCACTGCAGGTGCTGCTCAAGCAGTCCGCAACGGCCGTCGACAACCTGCAGAAGCTCTTCTACCTCACGGAGGGCGAGAAGTACGTGCTCCTCAACTCCGGCATCGGACAGGGCATCTTCTTCACGGGCAACAAGCACGTGGCCATCGAGATCGTCGCGAGTCCCGCGGAGTCAGCCGTCGTCACGACAAAACCGGAGGAAATGATCGCCAGGCGCGCGGCGGAAGTCGTGAAGGAACGTGAGGAATCGATCAAGATGAAGAAGCGTCTTGGCTTGGATACTGCTGCATCCTCGGTCGCCACGGGACCTCCGGCTCCAGCGGAAGGTTCGGCTGCCCCGGCTCCTGCTGACGCAACCCCGTCACCTGCAACACCGGCTCCTTCGCCCGAATCAACGCCACCGGCGGCGGCTCAAACCACTTCTGAAATTTCCACGGTAGATACTCCCGCAGAGACGCCCGCAATCCCGGCTCCCTCCGCACAAGCAGTCGAACCGGCCGTGGAACAGACTCCACCGCCAGCCACTGAAGGAGAAAAAACTACAGACGCAGAGTAATCGTTCGTCCTAAGCCTTCGAGCTCTCCGTTTCTTGCGCTGCGTCATCCGCGACCACCTTCCACCTCACCTCCGGCTTCAGGTGCCCCGACAGTGAGAACCCCGCGGCTTTTCGATGGCCACCGCCAGAAAACTTGCCCGCCATCGCGGAGACATCCACGTCTTCCCGCAACGTCCGAAGCGATCCCTTCACCTTGCCGTCGCGCTCGCTCAAGATGAGTGAGAAGCGCATGCCCGGAATGGCGTTGACGTAGTCGATGGCCCCCGTGAGTTCGGAGTAGTTGGCGCCGGTCGCGCGGAAATCGCCCTGAGTGACGGCCGAGATGGCACCACCCTCCTCCGTGAGCGTGATCTTTTCCAGCACGCGTCCCCAGAGACGGAGCGTACTGAGCTTCGCAGTCCGGAAGACGGCATCCACCACCTGCTGGCGCCGGGCGCCCGCCCGAAGCAGCAGAGCGACCGTCCGGTACACCGGAGACGTCGTGTTGCTGTGGAGCAACCCACCCGTATCCGTGAAGACGCCAGTGAGGAGACACGTCGCGGCATCCGGAGAGAGCTTCCAGCCGAGGAGCTCCGTGAACTGAACGATGACCTCGCAGGCGGAGGAGGTGTCCGGCGCAATCAGATTGATGGTGCCGAAAGCGGTATTGGTCGGGTGGTGATCGATGTTGATCGTTCGAGCGGATCCGCTGAAGAGTTCCGGATGTGAACCCAGCAAACCGGTGAGCTTCGGTTCGGCACTATCGAAGAACACGCATACATCCTTTGCGCCGATATCGGCCATGGGGGGAACAACCGTGACACGAAGAGCCGCCGGCAGGAAACGAAATGTATCCGGAACCGGGTCGACGCAGTGGAAGGACACATTGGCATTCGGGAACTGCTCCTCCAAGAGCTGTCCGAAACCCAGCATGGCACCGATGGTATCGCCATCCGGGTTTTGATGGCAGATGCAACGAATGGAAGTCGCTCCCGCGAGGAGGTCCAGGGTAGCATCGGCGTCGGTTTTCGAGATAGGCATGGATCGACGCTCCGGAAGGAGAGGAAAAAGGAAGTGAGTGTAATGTCGATCACTCCTCTCCAGCAACGCGGTCGCCTTGCTGCCCGTTCGAACTGTCATGTGGCAATGTATTGTCAAAGTTTCATACCGGCGTAGCTGTCGCGCGGCGCGATGGATATTCAACTATCAACGAGCTTCGATGTCGGATGGCGAAGCCGTATCGCCGCGCAACAACCTGTCGATCCTGTCACCTCTCTCCGGACGTTCATCCAGACGAAAGCGAAGCGTCGGAACGCGGGCGAGCGAAACGCCGCGGCCGATGTCGCGTTGGAGCCGCTTGCACTGCCTTTCGAGGAATGGCAGCAGGAGTTCGGGGTGTCGAAGCGCGCTCACCGTCACCGTCACGAACGCATAATCGGATGACACTTCCACTTCTGTGATCGTTGCGATGCCACACTCCTGTGGCGCTTCCCGCAGTACCGGCGCGATGATCTCTCGGATCACGGAAGCCAGCATGGCAGGACGCTTCTTCTGAGGCTGTTGCATAGCAGCAGCATAGCACGGGATGCGAAGCCCCAAGCCCCAAAACCCAAACCCCAAGAACGATTCTCCGATTGGGATTTGGCACTTGGGATTTGGGATTTCCTTCTTTGGACTACACTGTGCCCGATGCCTCCAGTACGGATCCTCTTCCTCGGCACCTCCGCCTTCGCGGTCCCCTCGCTGAAGGCGCTCGCAACCGACGCCCGCTTCTCCGTCCTCGCCGTGATCACGCAGCCGGACAAGCCCGCCGGACGAAACAAGGAATTGACGCCTCCACCTGTGAAAATTGCAGCTCAGGCTCTGGGCTTGCATGTCCTGCAACCCAAAGACATCCGGAAGGAATGGAAGGAATTTGGCTTCCCCAAGCCAGATTTTCTCGTCGTCGTCTCCTATGGCCAGATCCTGTCGCAGGAAATATTGGACTTCCCGACTGTCGCCCCCGTGAACGTCCATGCCTCCCTCCTCCCCCGCTTCCGCGGCGCCTCTCCTCTCCAGCACGCGATTCTCATGGGGGACAAGGAAACTGGCGTGACGGTACAGAAGATGGTCCTGGCGCTGGACGCCGGCCCCATCCTCGGACAGTCGACAACGCCCGTCGGACAGCGCGAGACGACGGCAACGCTGCACGACCGCCTGGCGGACATGGGAGCGCAACTCCTCGTCGAGACACTCCTGAAACCATTGCATCCGATTCCCCAGAATGAAGCGAACGTCACGACGTGCCGCAAGCTCTCGCGTCAGGATGGCATCGTTGACACCGGAACGATGATGGCGGAGGAGATCGACCGGAAGGTCCGCGCCCTCACCCCCTGGCCGGGCGTCACGCTGAAGGATCAACCGCTGAAACTCCTGCAAACCTCACTCGAACCGACCACGGAAAGCACTCCCCTGTCCTGTGCTGGAAATTCGACGCTTCACCTCATCACCGTGCAACCTGCGGGAAAGAAACCGATGAGCGGGGCGGCGTGGGCGAGAGGAAGGCAATGAAAAGCGCGGCACCGGCCGCGCTTGGACACCTGACGGAATCGTCATGGTGAGCCTGTCGAACCATGACGCTTAAAGCTTCGTTTTCATTTCCTGAAACGCCTCGATGAACTTGTCGAGATCCTCCACGTCAAACATGATCGTGGTCTTCTGGCCGCCGCGCGACTTCTCCGAGACCTTGAAGAACTTGCCGTTCCCGGACTCCTTGAGGTCGATGTAGAACGTGCGCTGGCGCGCGTGGATGGTGACAGAGTGCAGGTCCTGCGCATACCGGCCGTTGCCCTGGTTAGCACCGCCACTGCTGCGGGGAAGCGTGCCGCCCAGCGGATCATCGCCTTGGTTTCCGGAACTCAGCTCCGACATCGGATCGAACATAGAAAATGGGGGAAGAATGATGGATCGCTGCTCCCTTCACCACTCCGTGCGCAAGCGCCGAAATCGGTCCGAGAGCATCTGTATTCTACAGAAATCGCTCCCTCCTGCAACAGGAGCAACGTCATGGTGAGCTTGCCGAACCATGACGCGGCTACTCACTTCTTCTCCAACGGCGGGAACAAGATCTCCGGTTCGCCGACCTTCTTCCAGCTCTTCTCACTCCCCCACTCCTTCATCTTCCCGGTGATCACGAAATCCTTCTCGAGCATCTTGTCCGCCCACGGAAGATTGAGCTGCTTCGCCATCCGCTGCGCTGTGTCCGGGATGAACGGGAGAAGAAGCAACGTCACGTGACGCAGCTGTTCCGCGAATATGGAAAGGCACCGCTGCCGTTCCGCACCCTCCAACTTCCACGGCTGGAGCTCATTCATCCGCCCATTCATCACATCCACGAGTTGAAACGCCGACTGCAAGGCACGAGAAAGATCGAACGCATCCATCTGACCTACATAGGATCCCCACACCGCCCCGATAGCTGTCTTCTCCGGCACATCCGCAGAAATATCCAGTGGCGTTCCGTCCTTCTTCAGGAGAACGAGTACACGGTTCAAAAGGTTCCCTAACTGATTTCGAAGCTTCGCATCATACAATTCGTCGAATCTCTTCCAGGAAAAATCACCATCATTCCCGACAGGAATCTCATGACTCAAGTAGAACCGGAGGATGTCCGCATTGCCATGTACATGTGCGAGTACTTCTTCCGGCGACACAACATTGCCAATCGACTTGCTCATCTTCTGGCCCTCGCTCGTGAGGAAGCCGTGGATGAGGAGGCGATCCGGAGTGCGGATCTCCGCATTCTTGAGCATCGCCGGCCAGATGAGCGCATGGAACCGGGAAATGTCCTTCCCAATGACATGGGTAACCGTCGCGTCATCCCACCATTCGGATTCCGCATGATCGGTGAGCAGCCCGACACCGGAAATATAGTTCGTCAGCGCATCGCACCACACGTACATCGTCTGTCCCTCATCACCGGGAACGGGAATGCCCCATGAGAGACTCGACCTTGGACGGGAAAATGACACGTCCTCCAACCCCTGCTGAATCAATTGCATCGTCTCGGGAGCGCGAAACTCCGGCACGATCTTGTACCCCTCCTCCTTCGTGAGGAGCTCCTTCAGCCAATCCCCTTCCCGGGCAAGCAGGAAGAACCAGTTCTCCTCCTGCACTTCCTGCGGCGCCTTGTTGTGCAGGGGGCACTTCCCTTCGACGAGATCCCTCTTCGTCAGAAACCGCTCACACCCCACGCAGTAGAGCCCCGTGTACGTGCGCTTCTCCAGTGCACCTGCAGCCACGAGCTTCTTCCAGAGCGTAACGACCGTCGGCCAGTGCACTTTCCGATCGGTTGTGCGGATGAAGGCATCGGCGGAAATGCGCAGGCGATCGTACAGATCCCGGTAGAGCGGCACCGTCTTCTCGACGAGCTCCGCCGGCGTCACCTTCTGCTTCTCCGCCGTCTGCTGGATCTTGATCCCGTGCTCGTCCATACCGATCTGGAAGCGCACCTCATCCCCGCAAAGCCGGAACCAGCGTGCCACAACATCCGCCATGATTTTCTCCATCACATGCCCCATGTGTGGTGCAGCATTGGCGTAATCAATGGCGGTGGTGACATACTGGCGTGGCATAGAATGATTGTATCAAACAAATCGTCGCGAAGGCAGGCTCCGCCTGCCTGGCCAAAGGTCCCCCAAAGGGGAAGCGACACCTCTCAGGGAAAGGATGGTTCATGGAAGGAAAACCGTAGGTTTGCCTTCTATGCTCACTTGAAAATCGTCATCAGGAAGCTCAGCGCATAGACGATGATTGCATCCGCGAGAAGCGCTCCGATAAGCCCAATGACCACGTTCTTCACGATCGATTTCGCCTTCGTGATGCCCTCCTCGTTCCATCCCGTCATTGCCAGACGCGCGCCGGCGTAGGCGAGGAGCGCGACGCCCGTCGCCGAGATGCCCCCGAGGATGATCATCTGCACACTGCCGAGCATGCCGCTCACAAATCCGGTTCCGCTCTCATCTCCGAATGGAAAGAGTCCCATGAATACCTCCCACATTTTTCCGACGCCATTTTCCTGACTCGACAGGGCACTGCTCAGCGATGCATGCGCGACGGGGATGCGGACGATGCCGACGATGGCACGGAGGAGCGGCATCACCAGCTGATGTTGAGATTGAGGAAGGCGAGCACGAGGGAGCGACCGAGGTTGGTGACGATGGCACCGATCACCGCCCACTTGATGATCGTCATACCCTTGCGGTACTCGTCGGATTTTCCCTGTGCCATGACCATCTTCACTCCCGCATACACCAGCACGAGGACGAGGAGACCGTTGAAGACGGCGACTCCCATCTGCACGATACCCGGGAAAAGTCCGCTGAAGAGGACATCACCACCACTCTGCCCGAAATTCTGCGTGACCACGAACGACACCAGCGACTGAGAGCTCATGGCGAGCGCCAGCCCTCCGAGCGCATACACGATGCCGTCCCGCCCCTTCATGGCCTTTCCCTCATCTCCGCCCGAGAGGAGCATCTGGAGACCCGAATACACGATGCCGATCACGGATGCGGCGGCTGCGATACCAAGAATGAGATTGGCAATCGGAAGTATTGCCTGACCGAGCATGTTCGCCGTGCCCTTCCCGCACCCGGGAAGACCCTTGGGACAGAGCGGCCAGGGGGCGACCGCAGCCTGGACCGAGACGGTATGGAATGTGGCCGACAGGAAATGCATAAGGAATGTCATGTCGCGTGGAAGAAATTTGCATTGATGGTCGCCAGGATCGCTCCGCTAAAGATGATGACGATCAAACCGATGAGAGCCGCCTTGAAGTGATCTTTCTCACTCTTGAACTTTGCGTCGTCACCCGCATTGAGGATCATTCCTCCCCCGGCCCACACACCCCACAGTACGACGAGTCCCGCGGACACACCGATCGCCCAGGGAAAGATCTGGTTAATGTAGTTAAAGAGGGTAGCGAGACCTTTCCCTATAGGAACGCAACCCTGCCCGTCAATCGACTCAAGTATCTGAATATTTGTTGTTGGATCGCAATATGTTCCATGGCAAAGCATGGGAACGAGAAAGAGAATAACGCCTCCCGCGACGCGGATCAGCACGCCATGCAGTTTGTTGGTGTTCATTTGTTAGTATTATAGCACAGAGATCAGAAAAACACCAGATACCCCGCTCCGATCACAAAGGCATGAACAGCTCACGAAAGAAGGCAATATCCCTGCGAAACCTGATGGAGCGGATGACGGGGCTTGAACCCGCGACCTTCGCCTTGGCAAGGCGACGCTCTAAGCCAACTGAGCTACATCCGCTTGAGCCAGGGAATGCTACGAATCTTCGGCATGGAGCGCAAGGCTTCCGGAGCAGATTAGTCCATAGGAAAATCTCCACTCCAGGCAAACACTCTCCAATGGAGCGGGATATTCGAGCTTATCAGGAACTGAATATTGTGGGAGCAGATTATTGAACGTTATTACATCTGCGACTCTTGCGGCTAGAAATTAGTGTCCATAGTCATGCAACCTTTCCCGATATAAGGTATTACAGTATTGAATGGAACGAGAAGAGGAAGTGCGGCTTGTAGAAGCGGCGCGCAGTGATGCGCAGGCATTCGGTGTGCTCTTCGACATGTATTACTCTCGCATTCTTCGGTATGTGTTGAGGCGCGTGCAGGATTCCGCACTTGCACAGGACATCACTGCCGATACGTTTTTTGCCGCTTTAAAGAAGCTGGATCAATTTTCCTGGCGTGAGGGTGCTGGTTTTTCATCATGGCTGTATGCCATTGCGACGAACGAAATCCGGCAGCACTTTCGCAGGAAATGTCAAAGGAAAGAGCTCTCACTTGAGTCGATGTTGGAAACAGGAGTGGAGTTTGCTGATCCTTCAGACCTGATTGGAGAATTGCTGAAAGCTGAAGCATGCATGGAACAGAGTGAATCCGTTGCAGTACTGAAATCTATTCTGCGTACGTTACCGACGAAATATCAGGAAGTGTTGGTTCTTCGATATTTTGAAGAATGCAGCATCGAAGAGATCGCCATCATCCTGCATAAGCACTCTGGCACCGTGAAATCTCTTCTCGCTCGCGGAGTAGAAATGCTCAAACGTTCCTTTGAGCGACTCCAATTGATGCAACCTTTTTCTTCCCTGCGCATTGTACCTTCGGACACTCTATGAATCTCTCCCCTCCCGCTGATCGGCTGAAAGAATTGGATGTTCCGGACATCTCGTTCCCTCTCCATCAGAAGCGTTTGCGTGCTGCATTGCTGCATGCTCATCGACAGGGAACAAGGGATCGAGAGCTGTCTTCTCTATCTCTTTCTTTACTTCCCTCTATGTTTTCTTCCCACAAGTGGCAACTCCTTTCCGCTAGCCTCTTCGTGATTGCGGCAGTCTTGATCGTCTCAGGCATCAAGCCATTTAGCACGGAGGCTTATGCGCAGAATGTTGTTCATAACCTCATTTTCCACCTCAATGAGCTTTCTCCGGCTGAACGTGAAGCTGTTCACGATCGCATGGCAGCGAATATTTCAACGGCATTGCTGGATGCACAGAATGCCCCCGATCTCCATATGATGCCCGTACAAGATTTTGAGAAAGAAATGTGGGATATGCACGAGAGCATGAAAGCGCTCTATCCCGGCATGGATTTCCCCAGTGAGCCTCCTATGCTCCATTACAAGTTAGCGCAGATTCTGCGATACACGGATACCAGAGGAAAATTGGTAACCATCGGCATTGACGGCGACAGTATTCCCGTGATGAAGATGGTCGGTCTCACCCATGCTGATTACGCTCAATTTGAACAAGGAGTGGTTCCGGAAGATCACCTGAAATTGGTCCCCTAAGTTGCTTCTAACACCTCCATGGGCCCGCCACAGCGGGCCCTATTTGTTTTTCCGGTTATCATACAAAAATCAATGGCTTCAGTTAGCCAAGAAATAGGTGGAGCGGGATATTGAAGCTTATCCGCAACAACTACCACGCCTCATCGTATCTGATATAAATTGCTGGAATTGAGTTTTAATTAAGAGCTTGAATCATGCATCCAGTTCCCGATTTGCATTCATACTCTAAAATCGCTTCGTTGATTGTCGCGAATATCCTACTTTTTGGATCTTCCTTGATCATAGAATCACCATTCCCAACATATAAAGAGCCATAGATTTGATTCGATTTGCGATTATTGATTCTATAAACGTAATCAATTTGATTGCTTCCTGCAGTTTCAATATTTGCAGCTTTAACATTTGCCAAATCAAATTCTCGTTTTACTGGTGTTTCGGTTCCCTTAAATACACCATAGTCAGTTAAATTTAGTCGATTGTATCGAACTTTACCTGCTCCAATTGTTCGAGGAATTTCCTCATTCAATTCAAATTGAAAATAATAATATTCGGGGATTTTATAGCTTGTTGTTGCAGTTGTGATCAACTTTATTGATTTAAATTGTCCTTTAAATTCAAGCAACAAATTGTCTCTACTAGGTTTATAGGGAACAGCTTTATTTGATGGATCAACCTGAGTTGTGAAGTCTTTTAGAACAACCGTGCTTTGGCTAACACTGGGTTGGCATGTTCTTTTAATCGGGAATACCTGATAGTTAATCCTGCAATTGGTGTCCTCATTTTTTTTCTGGATTTGTCTTTCTTCAAAAAATCCCTCATCGCTATTAGTACAAATCAACCAGCTACTAAATGCTAAGTTTTCCTCAGTACAATCAGGAATAAATTCACATTCAACTTTGTCGTCAGGACGCGCAACTTTCCCCGGATTCAGACATGCTATGTTATTTTTTTTAATGACATCTCGAATTTTAAAATTATTCATATTACATTCTCCAAAATCACTGATCATATATACATCTTCTGTAGTGCATTCTCCCGGAAGAATTCCAATTCTCTGAAGAAGAAATTTCACTCCAAACAGAGTGCCTGAAATTAGTAGCACTAATACTGCTAGTTGCATAACGCCAATCTTTTTAGTTTCGTCGACCATATGGCAATTTAATGTTAAAAAAGCTTAGAGCATTAAAGAAGGATAAGGAAATCATAATAGATAGGGCAATTCGTTTATGCTTGAAATCGAAGTCGATGAATTTTCGCACGGTACAAATTATCTTGTCTTCAAGAGGAATAGTAATTTTTGAATGGGTGCCGATGAAAGAAATAATGGCAAAGACTACTGTAAAGAAAGATATGATTGGATATGAAAATGAAATATACACACAGTTGAGGATAATCATTACTAGCCACGCAGTTTTTGCATCAATTCTGATCATGAATACATTTGCTAGGATCGATATCCTCGACTTAACAGACAATGAGAGAATATTCTTGGAGAGTATCTATTGTCTATATCTAGTCTTCTCTATGTAACGTCATCAAAATCAAGCAATTCCGAAAGCGAGAGATTTAAACCTTTTGCAATCTTCTCCATTGTGCTTAATCGCATATCCCTTGGCTTACTGCCTTCATGCTCCTGATAGTACTTGTACTTAATTCTGCATCGTTTGGCTGCTTCTTCTTGCGTCCAGCCTCGCTCAAGTCGCAGCTCTTTAATCCTTTTCGCCAGTTTTTGTGCTGCTGTTAAAGACACGCGCAAAGTATCGCGTTTGCCAACTCAGCTTTACACCCCGAAGCTTCGGGGTGTATAATATTCATGACATTAAAACAAATGCAGTTCTATCTCTCCATTCTTTTTGCCCTTCTAATGCATATGGCAAAAGAGCGGCCATTGGATACGACAACGTGTACGTATATCCGTTATGCCTATGTTGAAACACCGTGCTTTGGTGGTGGAAATTTTTGTGGAGGTGGCGCTTACGATTCATGGTAAGAGACGAATTGCTGTCGTCAGGATCTAGACAGGAATGAGGTATTATAGTTGATTGCTATGCCTCGATTTTTGACAGCAGATAAATGTGAGGGGATTTTAGGAATCAGCAGAGGAAGGCCGCAGTTTTTTTATGGAGAAACTGCGCTTTCTGTCGCCAGCGGCAACTCAAAACTTCCAAGCGCTCTATGAGCGTCACTATGGAGTAATTCTTCCCGTAAGCGAAGCAGAGCAGAAATTGACTGCCCTGTTGGGACTGCTCACCGCGGCACGCGAAGGGGCGAGCCATGGCTGCCCCGGAGCGGCGCAACGGTATTCCTTGGGTCACCGTGAAGTAACACGGTGACCATACTTTATGGAACTGAAGTATTTCCGCTTAGGCATCGACTGGATACGCTTCAATATTTCTGAGAAGGTTCCAACGGACTATTTCACTCTACTGTTCCTAAATTTCCCCAATTCTAGAGAGGGGGTGCCTGATCTTCCCTTTTTGGGTAATATATTCAGGGTCAAATTGGTTGAAAAAAAGCAACGTTTATTTTTGTATTTCTTCTTTGGAGCAGACTTGGTGTTTTGTCTGGAGAAAATTTTAGACATGGGTGTCGCTAAGGATATGCCCTATGCATTCACTTTTTACGGCACATATTTTTATTGCAAAGAACTGGATGAAATATTGGAACAATTCATCTTACGTTTTGAGCAAAACCTATCAACTTCCCGCATGGACATTGCCTTTGATACAAATGTTCCTACACAGGAATTATGGAGAAACCATACAACGCGGTTTCATTTTAAGGTACCCTACTTGGACAACGAAAAAATCCCTACCTTCTATTTGGGTAAGAAGAAGAACTGTAAAAAACATTTCATCCGTGTATATGACAAAAAGTCTTACGTTGCTAATCATCCGGAAGAGTGGCATCTCTTGCCTGCTTGCCTCAATGAGGAAATTTATACTCGTATTGAAGTTCAGATAATGACAAAGACTCTCAAAGTCATGGGAATAACACCAAAAGCTATTCTGGCCTATGAGCAGGCTCGTAAGAACGGGTTTCTCGACACAGAAAATATTCTCGAAGTCTGGTTTCGTTCTCTTTGTATTAACAAACACACAACCATGTTCAATCCATTGGAAAGAATTAATTTTCGCTCTGACCGAAAGATCATCGTATCAAAGTTTACTGGCCGTTCTGAAAATATAGATATGCTGCGTTACCCACGAACAATGCTCGGATATGCAAAGAGACTTCATTTCGCAGGTTTTGATGTTCGTAGCTACATCAATGACAACTTACCCCCGCTTGGAACTGGATCGAACTCACCGGATTTAACAGATAACCATATATGACGTACCCTGTCCCTCCTATGCGCTGCTTCCTCTACGCCCGTAAATCGACGGAGGAAAAAGAGCGGCAAATCCAGTCCATTCCTGATCAAGTTCGGGTTCTCAAGGAATTGGCCATACAGCGTGGTTTGGAGATCGTAGACATCATCACGGACGAGCGCACGGCACGGATGCCCGGCAGACAGGGCTTCAATGCCCTCATGCGGCGTCTGGAGGACAAAGAGGCACAATCTATCCTCTGCTGGAAGATTGACCGTCTGACGCGCAACAGTCTCGATAGCGGCGAACTGCAATTCAAACTCCAGCAGGGCAAAATTCAGCAGATCATTACTCCTGAAAAGACGCACTATCCCGATGACAACACACTCCTGCTGCTCCTTGAGTGCGGCATGGCGACGCAGTACAGCCGCGATTTGAGCCGAAACGTGAAACGCGGGATGCAGAGCAAGGTCGAAAAGGGCTGGCTGCCTTGCGAAGCTCCCATTGGGTATCTCAATGAGAAACTCGCGCTCAAGGGACAAAAGCGGATTCTTCCTGATCCCGCGCTCTTTCCAATTATTCAATCGCTCTGGAAGAAGCTTCTGACCGATCAATGCTCCACTATGCAGCTCTTCCGGCACATGCAGCAGCATTGTCCGATGTATCGAAACGGGAAGATCATGGCGTTTTCGACCTTTTGTCGAATCTTCAGAAACAAATTCTACTGCGGCCTCTTCCTGTGGAGGGGCGAATGGCACCTCGGCGCCCATGAACCCATGATTTCCCAAGCGGTATTTGCCGATGCTCAGAAATTCCTCGAACGCGGGAAAGGCACTCGTGAGCGCACTCTCGAATTTCCGCTCAAGGGATTATTCCGCTGTGGCACTTGTGACGCTTTCATAACTGCTGAACGGAAGACCAAGCTCGTGAAAACCCTTGGGAAAACCCAGGATTATGATTACTACCGTTGCGGCCATCGGAAGCGGAATATCCGATGTTCCGAAAAGCCGCTTTCTGCCCCAACTGTCCTCGATCAAATTGCCGCGGAAATTGACCTGCTTTCGATCCCCGACGAGATCATCCGTTTCGGGATTGAAACCCTCGATCAGATGGAAGCTTCGACGGAGGAGAGCATCAAGGAAAAGCAGCTACGGGAGCATTACGCCAATCTCTCCCAGAAAGTGGCGGCCATTGAGAAGTATATTGCTGAAGAGCCGGATACGGAAACGCGCGCCATCATGAAGCGCAGACTGAATCAGCTACGAATAGAGCAGAAAGCAACAGAGGAAGACTTGCTGAAAGCCAAGGCAGAAGGCGCGACAAGGTATGCGGAAATCCGGAGCCGTCTTGATCTCATCCTCCACGCGAAGCACGTTCTATATCACGGCTCTCCCGATCAACAACGCAGCGTCGTTCGCGGCCTCGGTTCGAACTGGAAACTTCGAGGCAAGAAGCTCGATTACGAGCCGCATTTCGTATCTTTGGCCTTGAAAGAAGCCAAACACACCTTCGCCAAAGAACTCGCCATGTTAGAACCGAAGAAAAGCTTGGTTGAGACTGCACAAAGTCTGCGTTGTGAGTTGGTTTCTACCATATGGAGCGGGATACGGGAATCGAACCCGCGTCTCAAGCTTGGGAAGCTCGCGTACTACCACTGTACTAATCCCGCACGGAAGACCGGGCGCAGGATACTCGGCCCTGCACTCAATTTCCATCGCTCTCCTGCATATGGCCACATGGTATTTCCCGAACAATGCTCTTACACTGATGACATGACTACCTCCGAAGAACAGGCGCTCCTGATCGAAATTCGGGATGCACTGAAATCACAACAGAAGATGCTGGAGGAAATTCGAGCCTCCCGTCCTTCAGGAAGGGTCACCGGAACGTCACACTGGAAATTCATGATCATTCTTGCCGGAGTGGTCCTGATTGCGGGATGCGTCGGAGCCTACCAGTACTACCGGATTCTCCAGTCGATCATCTCACAGTTTCCGCAATAATCTCGTTCTCATTTCTTTGACGTTCCGGTCGATTCAAAGGAAATCACCGCCTTTCGATACCCCTCAGGAGTACCGGTATCCAGCCGCTTTCCTGTGCACTCGTAGCCAAAAATACGAATGGAATCGATCTGAGCGTTTCTATTCCTGATCAACCCTCTGCTACACTCTTTTCCATGAAGCTCGCGATAGTCGGAACCGGCTACGTCGGCCTTGTCTCTGCGGCCTGCCTTGCAGAATTGGGCCACGAAGTCATTTGCGTCGACATTGATCCAGAAAAAATCCGAATCCTCTCATCAGGCAAGAGTACGATATACGAACCGGGACTGGAGGATCTGCTCGTCCGTAACCGGGAGAGTGGTCGCCTTTCCTTCACAACGGATCTCCTCTCCGTTCTGAACACGGTTCAAGTTGTATTCTCCGCCGTAGCAACGCCGGAAGGAGAGAACCACGCCGCAGATCTTCATGCGGTTTTCGCCGTAGCACAAAGCATCGCTGAACATGCCACGAAGGATCTGATTTTCGTGAACAAATCCACCGTGCCGGTGGGGACGGCAAAGAAATGTGAGGAACGAATGGCAGACATCTTACGCAAACGTGGTGTCTCATTCTCTATCCCCGTCGTGAGCAACCCTGAATTCCTCCGTGAGGGTATGGCTGTCAACGACACACTGATGCCGGACCGCGTCGTCGTTGGTATTGACGGAGATGTAAGAAACCACCACGTCAAAACCGTGATGGAAGAACTCTACCGTCCCATCACCCGCGTGGGCCGCCCGCTCCTCTTCATGAACAGAGAGAGTGCAGAAATCGTAAAATATGCAAGCAACTCTTACCTTGCCACACGCATCAGTTTCATCAATATGCTCACGCAGTTTACGGAAAAGACGGGGGGAAATATCCGCCATATCTCCGCAGCTCTCGGTCTGGACCACCGTATCGGACAAAAATTCCTGCATGCGGGTATCGGCTACGGTGGAAGCTGTTTCCCGAAGGACGTGAAAGCGTTCCTTTCAACGGCTAAAGAGTACGGTGTCTCGTTCGATATCGTGGAAGCTACGGACAGAATCAACGCAAACCAGCGCAGACGCTTCTTTGATCGCATTCTCAGTGTGTTGCCGAAAAAAGGGCGTGTCTGTCTCTGGGGCCTCAGTTTCAAGCCCCGCACGGACGACATCCGCGAGGCACCAAGCTTGGATCTCATCAGACTTCTTATTAAAAACAAGCATACGATTGCCGCCTACGATCCTTTCGCAATGGAGCACGTCCGAAAACTTTTCCCAGAGAGCATTCTCTATGCTCAAAAACCTCTGGAGGCGGCAGAGGGAGCAGATGCCATTGCCCTCCTGACAGAATGGGACGTGTTCCGGGGATTGGATCTTACATCCGTTCGTGGCGTGATGCGCGGATGCCATTTCTTCGATGGTCGAAATATATACGAGCCAGCGCAGGCAACGGCGGCGGGCCTCACGTACTATGGTGTTGGGATGGGCTGAAAAGTGGAATTCCATTGCCGGTCCAGGTACCATTTCCCGGCACTTTGAAATGCCACCCCTTTCGAAGACAACACACGTCGATGCTCTTTAAATTGGCATTGCGAAGGCAGTATCCGCCTGCAAGAGCAACAACATCTGATCATTATCCTGTTCGCGGAGCCAATCCCAACCTGTCTCAAAGAGGCATCGCGAACACTGCACTTGCTGCGGGGTAGAGCAGGAAAGGGTGGGTTCGTGGGAAGGACACTGTAGATAGCCCTTCCGCGCGCTTAGGCGGGATTAATACAGTGGTAGTACGCGAGCTTCCCGAGCTTGAGGCGCGGGTTCGATTCCCGTATCCCACTCCATCCGGCTTAGCTCCCGTGGGAGCTACGCCCAGATTTCGCTTTCAAAAATCATCTGCCGGATGGCGCGGCGCAGTCAGCAAACGGAGTTAGTCAGAACAAACGCGCCAACGGATTTCTGGCTTGGACGGTTTACTTTGATGCATCTCTCACGACGCCAACACTTCTCTCATTGAGATATATTAGGGATAAACTGCATTCCTCATCTTGCGTAACTCTGCCTGTTGCATTAAGTACAATACAACCGCTTGGAACAAGGCCGCTCTTTTTACAGGCATAGATAGCACTGATACACCCTGCTCCGCTTCTTCATCAAGTAAATGAAGCCTTCTCCCAATAGTCAGCAGTATTTCTTCCGAATTAACGGAATTTGAAGAAATTGTTGCACGTATTAGTTCCTTATATGTAGGTGGTCTCTCTCCATTTAGGGCAAGCAATTGGAGAAGACTATTATCTGCCTCAGAAAGCAAGGAATGAGGATCAATGTAATATTGGAATGATTTCTTTTCGCCCTTGTTCAACACCATTCTTGCTTCGGGCTTAATCAGCTTATGAATAAGTAGATACTGCACACTATGTCTAATAGTTGAACTGTACATGGCATCCTGAATTGGATAGAGGATCATCTCCGCATCGATTAAATATTCCTGAAATTCTTTCATCAATACTCTATTCCGGTATATGTCATGCACAGAAACATTATGCTGAAGGGCGAATGGAACAAGATAGCCCACAGCAGCGCCAAGACGCATTTCTACTGTATGCGTACGCAGAGCACTATTCGCAATTTGTGAGGTCCCGAAGTTAATTGAAGCGGGTAGCAAATTGCCTTCATTCTTTGCCAATACTGAACCCAGCGATATCTCGACCGGGAGACTTTCCCTTTGAAATTGCCAAAATGGTTTTGCCCCGGTCAAATCTACATTTGCTTGAGCTACTTCTTGAAATAGTTCTCTGAAGGATTGCGTATGCTGTTCACTTATAGAAAAAAGTGAGTGTACATCAAATGGGTAATATACTGCAGCAATCGCATCATCGAACAATACAGGTTCCTGAGCGTAAAGAGGGCAAAGATACTTTCCTTCTTGTACAGGCTCACAACTTTCTGTTTCGCAATTATCGGTGCATATGGAATATTGCACTGCAAAGTCTGCCTCGGTCATTATACGAACCGATTGGATTCGTCTCCCTTCTCGAACATATGGGACACGAGAAAAACCATCGCCAGTCCCCAAAATATTTGTAGCTAGGAGTAAGCGTCGAGGATCACAAATGAAAGAATAGTCGCTATCACATGCCAAATCGGTCGAATAACTTGCATTATGCAACGGAGACTCATACTTCAACCAGTAGTAATACGCATAAGCAAGCTGACGAGCACTTGCATCTAGTAAAGGTGAATCAATTGCATTTGCAGCTACTGGGGCAAAATCCGAAAAGCTATTCATTACTATTGATAATCCCAATGAATTTGTACCAATATCTGCTGGAGCTCCAAAAGAGGCACCTGAAGACAATAGCCTGCTAGGGGAGATTATGTTTCGATAATTGAAAAATGTTATCTGGTCAACTAACGGAATTGAGGAAATTGTTTCCTTAAGTAATGGCCTTTCAAAACCAAATCGCAATCTAGATACCTTTGGAATACTTTCGAAGAGTGATACTCGTACACTTCCCGAACCACCAACCTTTTCCACGAATATCTCCATCGGCCCGCCTTCATGAATAATCGAACCACTACCAATAAACATATTGGCAGAAAGAGTCAGTGCAATCTTTCGAAGATCGCCAATAGAAGATTTATAATAGAGATATTGGGGAGGAGAAGGCAGGAGATTGCCTGCATCGATTGCGATGCTAAATCTACCAGGCGGAAGGTATGAAAGGGCAGCTTTGCCGTTCTGATTTGTGTCAAAGTCGAAAATATCCGCTGAATCTGATGGGATAAGAACAACCGTAAATGGTGCCATCGCAGACAATCTCAGCTCTTCATTTTTGTCAGAAAAGATTTTTCCTATCGGAAAGAATATATTGCCCTTAGGGACCTCCGCTTCAATCGTGTCCGACATTGCACTGATCTTTACTCTATTCTCAGTTTTTGAATGAACCCAAACGTCAAATATGGCACGATTTTGTAGTTTCATCGAATGAATTCTATTTTCTTGAGAATATGCAATGTTCGATAATGATAGTGGGATAATCCGAAATATTGGCACTCGGCTAGTCGTAGCATTTCTTGTTCCAAAGCGCACAACGTAAGAAACGTTCTTTCTTAATAGCACTGCCTGCAAGGGTGAGTATTCTTCTCTGTTGACGTATCGATTATCAAATGAAATTCTTTGTACCTCCTTATCAGTTCCTTTTTCAACGATCGAAAGTGAACTCCATTGCCCAGATGACCAATTGATTGTGAACAAGAAATAGTCTGTAACATTAGGGGTTACGTCCCAGCTATACTCAACCACGTCATCAATAACATTTGCGGAGTTCTGCTTCAAATGACTGCCCGCTTCCACTTCCACAGCCTGATCTGCAGAATAGACAAAAGAAACCGGCAGAATAATAATTCTCCATGTATTCGCTGAAGTAGCGGCACCTTCTTGAATCTGAACGCTATTCCCTTGCTGAAAAATCGGCACATCGTGAATAACGTATACGCCCGATCCTGCGCTAATTCCTTGGTATTTTCGACTATTGATAATCACCTGCATTTGTTCACCATTCTGGAAATTATTTAAGGGCGAAAAATAAAAATCTGTCAACACTCGACGATATCCAACATAATCAAATGAGAATGGCTGAAGGGATCGAACCGGGGAAAGAATTATTGGCTCCTGGCGCACATTCCTCTTAACAAGAATAATCCCTTCTGCAGAAAAACCTCTCGCGGATGCAGCAATATCAATGTAAACAGGCTCATTCGCATTGAAAGACCAGGTTCCGATCTTAACAAATGACTGATCTTGGATCTTCCCAAACTCAAAACCCACAGATAATTGGGGATTTGCTGATGTCAACGATCCATGAACGCTCGCATTATTATGATTGATAAAGTAGATATCATACGAATCTGAAAATGCTGTTCGAGCAATATATTGCACATGACAATTATTCTCATTTGCCAAATACACTAGCTGCTTGTTTACAAATGATGGAATATCTGACTTCAACCAGCAATTATTCAAATCGTTTTTAGACGGACCTATAAAGGAACCGTTATAGCCCTTGTCTAGAAGCGCAAAGGGAACACTAATTGGCTGAACCCTATTCCCAACTGCTTTCCCATCAACGATCTCATGTTCAAGCAAATCTTTAACACTCTCTGGCATTGCCCCCCCTTCTCCTGTTTGTTCCTTGACATCAAACCCAACATTGAATGGAACTCCTGCTCTTTCCATTACTCTACCTGTCTCAGTCCCATCGATTAAATATCGAAATTTTACCCTAATGAAATGGGTTGGTCTTTCCTTCTCCTGCAGTAACGCCTCAGAAATACTTGAGCCATTCTTTGAAACATCAACAATCTCATAACCAAGTAAAACTCTTAATGTGGACTCAGACTCAATTTCGCTCTCAAAGAAATCTTCAATATCTTCTGGCAATGAACTTATGCTACCGACTGCCGCATATCCCAAACCTGCCCTGTTAGTATCACTTCCACTACCATACCTATGAATGAGAAACTGCTTCATTCTATGAAATATCGAATACTCCTCCCACCATAAATCCATCGAATCAATTGCACTGAGACCAGCATCAACCGCTTGTCCACCTACATGCATGGAATCGGTAGCCAACAATACTGCCCCCCCCTCAGATGCCGCAGTTATTGCAGCAGTAGTCCCACCTATTGAAGCACCATATACAAACACATCAACGGTCAAAGTGGGAATCCGAATAATGGACCACCAGAAAAATCCCCCGATGCATAATGCGATAAATGCAATGCGTGCAATTTCTGTACTGGCGCGTCGGGTAAGTAAAATATTCATGAGTTATAACATCTATAAATAGTGTGTCGCAAACAATAATTCTTCACTGTTTTGTTTCGCATAACGTAAGAGCTGGGAATATGCCGAAATAACCTCGCGCGGAACTTCGAGTATGCGAAGCAGTGGTGATACATCCTGGATGAAACGATTGTAAGCCATCCCATCAAGCAAGTGAAAAGACGAGCGCTCAACAACCTCGTACTGCTGCCCCTCCTGTACCTCCTGCACGATAGCAGTAATAGCTTCTATTGCTATGTCCAAATTTGTTTGCTCCTCCCACACAGAAAGCAATCGCCTTCTCAACAATTCATTGGGTAGATTATTAATTACATCCCGATTCACAGATTTCGTATAACAATACATCGAATTTACTTCCTCAAGAACAGACATCCAAGAACGATCATTTCCCAATAACCCATCAACCTCCTTTGACGGCAAACATGGACTCCCTTGTGCGAATACTCGAGAACCAAAGGGAACATTGTTCAATGCCCTGGCAAAGAAGCTCTGCACTAATATGATCTTTCCAGTTGAAGAAACAAATATGTCATCAGAAAAATTTTGCGACAAGATCTTGTATGTTCGAGATGAAATATTGTAGGACAAAGTCATCCATTTATGTCCATCAATAACACTGAAGGCTAAATGTTCGTCATCAAGAAAAATTGGAGAATAATGAATTTGCCCAACGCCCAGGAATGGAACAAATAAATTGTCCTTTTTGAGGGATAATAGATCCACTAATGTTAAAGTTGACTGAGCAGAATGATCTATTAATAGCACCCTGTCCTGAGATGGAGAAAATTGCATCTGTCGCTGAATTGGAAGACCGTGCTCATGTAAATATTTCGTCATGTCCTGTGTTCCTTCATTGAGGCGAATAACGTGTTCAGTACTACAGCCCGGATATCGAATATGTAGATTCGAAGTATCGCCATCTTTCGTGGTAAAGAGAACCCTAAGCTGATACTGATCAGAAAGAGCTAACTGCATATTCTTCCTCGAGACGAGAATGCCAATATCCCCTCTCGAGACATCATAGAGAAATGCCGTTGAATCATTTACAAACACAATACTTTCAGCATTGGCAAAAGAAATCGTCTTCTGCCATTCACTAGAACCTAGCAACGCTCCTGATAACATCACTGAATGAACTACGGAATCTGGAGACTCCTTGAAGTAGAGTAAAGATGGTACCCGTCGAGTAATCGATACAATTCCTTCATCAAAATATGCATTTCTTCCGTCATTGCTATCACGCAATTTTAATACTTCGAGTTTGGATTGAGAAGCAAACAGCATTGATTGTAGACCATTCAGATTCTTTTGCGATGCGGAAATTTCCTTCTTCCCACTGCTTGTTCCTGTGAGATAGTTCTGAACCGTCACAAATACTAATGCAAACACCATTAAAGAATAGAGTGTCCATATTACGAATGCACAATTACGCCGAAGGTTGGATGCGAGCTCAGTCATCATAAATTAGTGATTGGTATTCTTGGGGCGAAAGAAAATTCATCACAGATGAATGCTCAAGCAACGCCGCCTGTCCTGATGGCATCAGCAAAAGACCTTCAATAACAAATGGATTCTCATCAAGCTTCATAAGAGTCAAAGTATGTTTGCCCTGCCCCAAAACTAGCTGTCCCATTGGAACATAATTAAACTGGTAACTGACAGGCACAATGTCCTTCCATATTCGCTTTTCAAGCTGTGCCGAGGACAATTGGCTTGAAAAAATTGGCTTCCTAGTCTCGTTATATAAATCCCCCCTCCGAAAATATTGCGTCTCAGAATCATGAACTGTTAGTGACCGTTCGAGAGTTTGCCCTCCCTCTGAAAGAAGTAAGTGATTTATTGTTGGAATTGCTCTGAGATACACGTCATAGGTGCCAGCAGTGCTAACGGAAACAGAAAAATTCGTAGACGTTGAACCAGGCATGCCAACAAAATACCCTGTTAACGTGTCGAATATTCCCGGCATAAGTATTTTCATAAGGTTATATCGTGTAGGTCTAAACAAGCTCCAAAGAGACATGATATTCCCCGAATACAAAGTACTTGGAACAATGTTTGCATCAAATGCATCAAGAGAAGTGCTCGGATTGCTTAAAGCACCAGTGTGCGACTTCACAAATAAGTCAATCGAGGCCTTCTTTTTGTCAGTAGCCAACACATCAATGGTTCCTCGGACCAGATATGAATCAAGTGATTTCGGGTTGTAAAGAACATCATGAGTGCTCGTAAGCTGAGGAGAAGCTTGCTGGTAGCAAATAAATGTATCCCAGGGGACATCAAAATATAGTGGGCGGACTGCTGTTTCCTTTCTATCAACTAATTCATAAAGAACAAATCCTTCATTCTCGAAATTCTTGCGCATATAACTTCCTGAACGACGAAGGGATGCCAGCGTTGTCGATTCGATATCCATAAAATTTCTCACCCCAGCAATAGAACTAGCGCTAATTTCTTTGTTAATTACAACGTAACGAATCCCCTTCTCCCTTAGAACATTGAGCCACCAATACTCACCGTACTGTAACGAACGATAAAATAGGAAGAAATCGATCTTATTGCCGATGGAAGCATCAAGCCCATAGTAAACACTCGGCTTATTTAAGTAATATATGTAAAATTTATCAATAAATTTATGAAGCACTCCGTTTACATCTACAATTCTATTTGAAGCCTCACTTGGAGGGATCACTATTGTTCTGCCGGTCGGCAATGAATCAAGGAGGTTTTTTACCTCCCTCAATCGCACGAGAGGATACGGATGAAGGACTCCCCCCAAATCACCTGAAAAAAACGCATAGCGAAGGTCCCAATTACTGAGAAGTGGTAGGAAAAAAAGAGGAATTGTGCAGAAAGAAAATAATGTCTGTTGCCAATTCTGTTTCAAGTGAAGCTTCTCCATAGCTCTCTTCTCAAGCCAGGCAAGGCTAAGGGGCAATATACATAATGCAGAAAAAAATGTTAAAAATTGGAATCGGTGGGGGAATCTAAGAACATGAATGAATTCACTCAATATTGAAAGTACAAAAGTAAATAACGTGCTCGAATTACGTGTAAAGTAATGAGCAATAAAACCCAAAGATCGATGGAAAGTTGGCGTATGCTCGGAACCTGCGTATCCAAGACTGCACCAAACGGAAATAATCAACATGCAAAAGATGACAGCAACATATCTCCTCGTCTTTCTCTGTGACGAGAACGCTGTGGTAGGCAGTACCACAATCAACAACACTAAAAAATATAGGATATTGCTGAATCGCGGATTCTTCAGTATGTATTCTCCATGAAGAAAATTATCCGTTATTGAAGATATGTCAAACGCGAGCTGATGTAATATGGGGACAGAAGCATTCCGAATTAAATAATAATTAACCGGCACTTTTTCTGCCAAATCCTGAATCTGAGAAAGAAGGAAATACTTTGTATATAGACCGTATGGAATTACGACAAAGATCAATGTAAAACACAAAAATATGCATGCGCGTGCTGCTCGTGCTTTCCATGCAAATATACTAATAGTCGGAAAGGACCAACAAACGAAATATAAAGGTACTAGAATACAACAAACCATTAAGTAAAGAATTACATAATGAACGGCGGGATTGATAATTGCTAAGACTGAAGATAGAAATAGAATTTTCCATGGATGTCTTTCGCAAAAGAAAAGAGCTTCAATTAGTAGCAGTGCTGAACACACAAACAAAGTAAACCCAATGATGAGTGTATAGAAATGAGTGACCTTCGAATACAATAAAATCAATACGAACAGCGTTGAACTCAACGCGGAATACCGAATAATTGAACCTGAACTATAAGCTAAGGCCTTTTGATGGAAAAAGTAGCTAAGCGCAATTGTGAGCATCAGACAGCTGACAGCAGGTACTACAATAAGAGCAATCGGTAGCACCGGGTAATAGCGCATCCATGAAGTGAGGATTGAATAGCGAACACGAAGCTCGTATTGATTTGTGAGCGGACTAAATTTTCCTAAAGCCTGATCTAGAAATTGAGTGCGAAAATCAAAAAATGGAACTAACTCATCGGAATTAATGACAGCTTCACCCCTAAAAATACTTGGGATTGCGGCAGCAACATCCCTAAGAATAAATATGAATAATCCAAATAGCAGAATAGCAAGTACAACGAACAATTTCCGGTGCATCCGTAGAAATCGACTCAATGATTGCCCTGGAATGTCCGCCGGCAGCTGACAAACGTCATCTACTGATTGCATGCAAACCTTGATGAATGGGATTGACTACACCAAGCAAGGACTCAAAGAGGATTTTATCCCCACACGCGACTGCTTGAAGGACATCTGCATTGACGAGAGACCGTTCCTGCAACAGGGCAGCCTGTTGGTATAAGTGAGCTCTTACATTATCCATGTTTTCCACAAGGCGATGATGAAGCTGCAAGAGTGTTGCAGCTGAAAAGGAATCATCAAGAGACAATCCCCACTCACTACAGCCTATTTCATCAAGGAAATTTTTTACCTTTATGTCATATATTAGTGCAATAAACGGAACTGCATGTAAGCAGGCAAGAATTAGTGAATGCAATCTCATTCCCCAAAGAATTTGTATCGATTCGAACTGAGCTGAATACGATTTTATCGAAAAACTCCTGTCGATGTAGCACAAATCCTTATTGATAACCTTATTAACAATCTCCTCGCTTGTCGCAATATCGTTATGTGAGCTGTATGAAGTCTGAAAAGGTAGAAATACCGCACTAGCGCACTTCTCCTTTAACACTCCATCAATAGCCAATGACAATTCTGTTACAACTCGAGGATAATGAGATGCATGATCAATATTAAAAGTTGGGGCAATGCCTAAGAAACTCTCGCGCCTTGAGTGCGTAATGACAGATATTCGCTCCATCTTTGGAGAGATAAATGCCAGATCAGAACCCAGCAAAGCATGATTAGCTGCACCAAGTGAAATGCATTTCTCGTAACTTGTATTATCACGAAATGTTACTAGGCTGACATGTTTCAATATCCAACGAGTCAAAAATGTTCCGACTGTTGAACTGATGTCACCAATACCAACACCAAGCAACAGGATTTCTTTACCAGTTATCCTACATACAATTGTTAGTAACAAGAGGAGGAATAGTAACGAATATTTTGACCTTCCATACGACGATTTCAAGATTTTTAGCTGGTCCCCTCCCCCGACGACTACTACGTTAGAACGCAAAATTGTTCTTAGAAGAGAATTAAATTTCCTATGGGCATGAACTGCACTAATCAAATGCTCTGCTTCTGTAAGATCCGGTTGTGAAGAGGCAACCACACAACGAGCACCTCGCAATTTCGATAGACAACTACTAAGAAGAATTTCGTCTCCCAGGTTCCCCTGTCCATAAGCACCAACCAACACAATTCTAGGACTGGCACTTCCTATCAACTCCCGAAAGATTTTAATTGTTAGCTTTGAGGCAACATCCCATGTCTTATTGGCCACCACAGAATTATCAGACTGATTGTGAGCTTCTCTGTGCTGAAAATGATTGTTAAGAATATTTACAAGAGACCCCCCCCTCATAGAAAAGAATGCATTACCATTCTCTGGAACAAGACCCCTAAATGCTTCCGACACAAAATATGGAACGCCACTCCCCTGTGCAAGAGACAACGGTCCGCTTGAACCAAAACATTCTTTGTAGGGAAGAACCAAGCAATCGATAGTTTTAAAGAATTTTCCAACCTGAGATGAGCTGACCGGACCCATCCACATAACGCGGCCTGGGAGTATCTGGTTGTACTTAATACGCAAATTAGATAGATACGTATTGTAGGTTTTGTTGTATCGCAAATTCATTGTTGGCCCCCCAGCTATCATCAATACACTACCGGATTCTTGAGCGGCAAATTTCTCGAACTCAGAGAGTAAATAATCTAGGTCCTTGTTCGGGGAAAGAAAACCAAAGAAACCAATAACATGACGTACGCCACGAGGAATGCCAAACTCCCTAAATAACTCTTCTCGACTCAAGCTTACTGCCTTTGAGACATCTTCAACACCATGGGGGACAACGACAATCTTGGCAGGACTGAGATGGTACTCATTCTCCAGTACATTTTTCCAGCGATATTCGTGCACGATAATCTTGTTTGAATAAATTCCAACAAGGCGATAGAAAATTCTAAACCCCACTCTGAATACAAAATATGGTAAACAGCCAATAAGTTTGTGATGAATGTACTCTTCCCATCGCACCTGATTGATACTTACCACATGATGTAGTGTCACTACTACACGAGCTCTTAAGCGGGAGAGGGCAAGAAAAACAGGAAACATGAGAATTGTCGCAAAACCACCAAATAGGAACATTTCATGCTGAATATGAATGATATCTGCCTTAGTGAGGCAAACTCTCCATGCCAACCTCGGCAAAGAAAATATGCCGGGGCTGAACACTCTTTCTACAACAATTTTAACGCCCCCCCTTGAAACAAAATCTTCACTACCACTCGCGCAATCAGTCTGCAAAGTGTTCGCAAGAACATGGACGGAAAGCAAGTGTTCCTCTTCTTTTGAAAAATTATTCAATAGATTGTAGAGATACGTTGAAACAGCATCCTCGTATGGAGAACGAAGCTGAGAAGCTTGCGAAAAGGAAGAAATAGCCAATATTTTCATACATTTGTTATAACACAATGAAGATTACTTAAGTAGGGATAGCATTCGCAAAAGTTATGGGCAAAAGCACATAATGGGCTTGTCATAGACTTCTTCAATGTGAACCGCATTTTGTGCAGCATCCTCGCAAAAATTAAGGCATTTCTTGGCAACTATGACATCCCTAGTAGGAACAATTTTCTTCGAAAATGCACGAATAAATGGATCGGAACTCCATCCTCTATTGAATGCTGATTTTTTTGAGTCTCCAAAATCGTATTGAATATTATACGGATTAATCACTCGGGGAAATCTTGGAGGGTAATTTGCAATGAAAACAATATTTGCACCCATATTTTCTGCTAAAAAATCAATACTACTCAATTTATTCAAGTCATTGCGAAACGTCGTCACATGTTCAGAGGCATTTCTTATGGAAATTGGGTAGTACATGGCTAGTAGAAATACTAGTAACGCCCCTGATGACCATTTAATACTTCGCGTACCAACCTCCATCGTTAGGGCAAGTGAAAAAACCATAACGAGAGGCGAAAGGTACAAAATCCGCGGAGAGATCCAGCTGTTTTTAATCCCAACAATGAACTGTGAAACATAAGGCAAAACAATGACCACCCCAAAAATGAGAATCACTACCATCGCTCTTAGAATACGATCATTCCAAGAATTCGTTCGCCTGAAAAGAGTAAGCGCAATGCTCAATATCGGCATTAAGATGAGAGAGCACTGAATGAAAACAAGCCAAATAGGAAAGTAATTGTTTCCAAGAACAAAAACCCTAGACGCAGATACTTGGAAGTCAATTGCTTGTGATAGAGACATGATTGCAGTTGAAAGTGCCCTTTCGTCCTTCAGGCTTGTGGCAACTAGATAACTAATGAGCGCACCAAGACAGTAGGCAAAAATGATTATGGCAACTCTTGAAATACTTAGTATTCGTTTATCAGAGTCTCGAGAAATAATGGTTAGAGCCACCAACATGGAATAACAAATAAATCCTGCTAAACATCCCCCCTGATTAATTAGTGTTGAAAGTACAATAAGAAGAAATCCCAAATATAGAAACTTTCTTGGTGCAGGAACTGGCCAATGAACAACGAAAACGATCCCAAGCAAGGAAACAAAAGCGGAAAAGGGATCCGAATATGAAGCTAACCAATACGTCGCCTCACCATTTAAAGGCCAAACAAGAAACGGAAGTGTAACAAAATACATGAGGGGGAGCTTTCGATTTCTTTGTAATAACCATCCGATGATTACGGCCGATGCACAATGCATCGTGCCTTGAATAAGTCTTCCTACAAAACCTGCAAATGGCCAAGATATTTGAGAAAACAAGCGCATTAATGCTGCAAATATCACGGCGACCGGACGCCCTTGCTGTGTTGGAAGAAATATACAAGCACGCCAGGAGGTTCTCCCAAACCAAATTTCAAAGTCGTCCCTTGACCACCAAATATTGGAAATAGCGGGCCAGTTAAAGTATGCCCAAATTGCCACTGCTGACATGACAACTACCAAACCAAAGAGGATTTTATTGCGGAACGCGATGTGCTCAGGTGTTAGAACTGAAATCATATGTTTAGGATACATGCAAATATATACTACATAATGATGCACAGAGCTAACACAGACAATAATGGATTATTAGCACACACAAATCAAACCCCGCACCCTGCGATTAAGAATAAAGGGCTCTCGTTTCGGCATATCCCATAGGGGTACCAACATCAATTCGCTTGCCATCACATTCAAGCCCAAAAATGGAAATTGTATCAAGTTGAGAAATGAGTGCATCAATGAGACGGATTTCTCCGTCTACAGCTGTCGCATGAGTAATCCTCAACAAGCCTATCGTGGAACGTGGTATTATGTAACGACCAACTATTCCAAATGTTGAAGGTGCTTTTTCTGGAGTTGGCTTCTCAACTAATCCCTTCACCCGCATAAGACGAGCATTTGAGGCATGCCTCGAAGCTACATCTATGATGCCATACTTGTTTACCGACGCCCGCGGAATGTTTTCCACAGCAATTATTGCACGCTCACTCTCTTCTACTTGCTCATTTGCTCGAATGAGCTGTCTCAATCCACTCTCAGCTCCAAGAAACAGATCATCACCAAAAAGCACTGCGATCTCGTCACTATTCACCCAATCAGCTGCCTGCAGAATTGCATGACCATCCCCAAGCTGCTCATCCTGATATACCACATGAAAGCGCACTTCATCGTACTTGCGCAGCTCATCAATGAGATTGAGCTTTCCCCTCTTCTTTAGCTCAACATTCAAATGCTCATCCTGAGCAAAATACTGAGGAATAATTTCTTTGCTCCTTGAGATGACAAAACAAATATCTCTTACACCTGCTTCAAGGCACTCATCAACAATCAGTGCAATTATCGGCCTGGTTCCGATGGGCAACATTTCCTTCGGAACAGATTTCGTCCAAGGAAGAAATCGAGTGCCAAGACCTGCAATGGGCAATATTGCCTGAGTGATCGCTGTCGGAAGAAAAGCTTTCATGAGAACAGTTGATAGTGGTGCGCTTGGCGGGACTTGAACCCACAACCTTCGGCTTCGGAGGCCGACGCTCTATCCAGTTGAGCTACAAGCGCATGATAATTGATTCTACACATTTTCTCTAGTGAAATCACAGCTCAAAGAACCGCATTGCATTATCTGAAGTCACCCGATCAACCATATCGAGTGAAATGCCTTTCACTTCCGCAATGATCTTCGCTACCTCCAAAACAAAAGCAGGCTCATTTCTACGACCACGAAACGGGACAGGCGCGAGATAAGGGGAATCAGTTTCTATCATCATCTGTGATAACGAACATCGCTGAATTGTCTCACGCACATCCCCCGCATTTGAGTAGGATGCAATTCCTGAGAAAGAAATAAAGTATCCACGCGAAAGTAACGGTTCCACCGCTGAGAACCGTTCCGTACAGCAATGCAACACAAGCTTCGGCGGCTCAACTTCTTCAATAATTTCCATGAGTTCGTCGAGCGATTCTCGAGCATGAACGACGGCTGGCATACATAATTCCTTTGCAATCTGAAGCTGAGTTCGAAACACCTTCCTCTGTGCGTCTCGCTGCGAGAAGTCATAGTGATAATCCAAACCAATCTCTCCGATAGCACGTACCCGCGCAGAGCTCACAACCAACTCTCGTAGTCTCCGGCCATCTCCGTTGCTCCAAAATTTGGCATTGTGTGGATGAACGCCAACTGTACAAAAAATTTGCGGATACCGTTCCGCAAGCGCTATGGAACGCACGCTTTCCTCCAGCGAATCTGCAATGGTGATAAATCTCGTTACACCTAGATCTTGTGCCCGCCCAAGAACAGCATCAATTTCGCCTTTAAATTTTGGATCCGTCAGGTGGCAATGGGAATCGATCACTGATATGTCAGAAGAGAGATACCGCTACTAGTAGTATAACTGTGCATTTTTCCTGATCACATCTATAATTCTTTCGTCCCTCAATCAAGAATACAATATTGTTTGCTGCTTGAGGAAACGCTTCAATTCTCCTCTCATATGCACATACTTGTAACCGGATCATCAGGAACTATTGGCACACGACTCTGCGAGCGTCTTCTAGAATTAGAACATGACGTTGTTGGGATCGATCTTAGACCAAATGTTTGGATCACAACAATTGACCAAAGAACGCATATCGGAGACCTACGGCTTCCAGCAACCTTACCAAATCTTGAGCTAAAGAATATCGACCTTATCATTCATCTTGCGGCAAATGCTAGAGTTTACGACTTGGTTCAAGATCCCACTCAGGCGCTGGATAACGAAATTACGCTATTCAATACTCTCGAATGGGCTCGAAAGAACAAGGTACGACAATTCATATTTGCTTCATCCCGAGAATGCTATGGGAATATAGATACCTCTGAGTACACCGAAGATCTTGTTCGCATCGAACACTGTGAAAGCCCATATACAGCTAGTAAAATTGCTGGGGAAGTTATGGTGCACGCCTATCGCCGCTGCTATGAAATGACGACAGCTATTGTGAGATTCTCGAACGTCTTCGGTGCATATGATTTCAAGGATAGGGCGGTTCCCCTCTTCATACAAAGAGCAAAGAAGGGTGATCCTCTAGTGGTATTTGGAAAGGATAAGTGCCTGGATTTCACGTTCATTGACGATGCCGTCAATGGCCTCATCCTCTGTATGGAACAACTCGAAAAAGTTTCTGGAGAAACGTTCAATATTGCTTTTGGGGAAGGCATAACTATTCAACACCTTGCCGAAGAAGTTATCTCACTCCTACATAGTAATTCCTCAATCGAAATTCAACCTTCGAGAACAGGAGAGGTTACTCACTACATTGCCAATATTCAGAAGGCTAAGACCTTTCTTAAATATTCTCCTAAGGTTCCATTCAGTGAAGGAATTCGATTTGCAGTTGAATGGTATCGCACTCACTCTGCTTCGGCCAAACAAACTTAAGCCTCGATGGTAGCCTGAGAAAACCTGGGAAATCGCGTTAGACTTAATTAAATTAGTGTGTTATAATGTTCTCTATGAAAACACACACAATCTCAGTGGTCCTGCCCTGTTACAATGAAGCTGCAATAATTGAGCGGACGATCTTACAGGTCATTAATTGGATGAAAGAATACAATATCCATGGGGAAATAATTGTAGTTGATGATGGGTCGAAGGACGGAAGTGACAAATTGATCGATAGCCTACATCGGCAACTAAATGGGAAAC
Organism: Candidatus Peribacteraceae bacterium; assembly: GCA_041666245.1. Classification (GTDB taxonomy): domain Bacteria; phylum Patescibacteriota; class Gracilibacteria; order Peribacterales; family Peribacteraceae; genus CAIKAD01. The sequence continues at coordinate 68,978 of JBAYHG010000001.1, read as the reverse complement.
TTACGATATTACACCATGCACACAACAAAGGTTATGGAGCTGCGCTTCGAACGGGTTGTGATGCTGCGAAAATGGATGTGATTGCATTCATGGATAGCGATGGTCAGTTCAACATACGAGAATTGAATGCCATGCTTCCCCTCCTCGAGAGCATTGAAATGGTTGCTGGCATTCGGAAGGAGCGTTCTGACAACATGGTAAGAAAGACAAATGCTCTGCTCTGGAATACTCTCATGCAATGGACATTGCGTCTTCATGCGAAAGATATCGATTGCGGCCTGAAAATATTCAACCGTCACATCTGGCCAACAATTCGCCCAGTCTTCGCTACGGGAAACTTCTTTGGAGCGGAACTATTCTTTCGCCTGGAAAGAAACAATATCCCTTACGCACAAGTGCCCGTAACTCACTATTGGCGCAGGCACGGAAAAGCATCTGGAGCGCGCTTGCACGTGATCTACCGGGCATTCAAGGAATTTTCACTCCTGCTTTGGGATATTTGGCTCTCAAAAAGCTCCGCGCAGCCTCGACTTCGCAATCGCACACTTGCTCACGAGTGACATTTTGTATGAACAGGGTGACGATACATTGGTAAGTCACATTTCTTGATCTATAGTTGAAAAGCCCTTCTGGGTCAGTAGCTCAGTGGTAGAGCAGTGGCCTTTTAAGCCATTGGTCGTGGGTTCGATCCCCACCTGACCCACCAACTAGTGCCAAACATTTTCGTTTACTCATCAGCAACAACAAACTCAGTTTTGCTTCCGCATACCATTCTGATCTCACTCTCTTGATGGCATCTCAAATGAAAGTGCACTAAACCTCACAGTACAGTTCCTCGCGTGCAGAACACACGCAGGCTTGAAACCAACCCTTTGTTCATCAGGAAAATTTTCATCGTACGGCGACTGCATCTTTGACATCGGCATTGAAGCCTCATGATAGAAACGTCCGTTACATTCAACGACAAAATAAACATTGTCTCCATCTACAGAATAACCCGTCTTAACCTGCAGCGACTTACCATCCTTTAGGCTACACTTCGTTGCACCCGAATACTGAGTATTTGTAGCAGAGACAAGGGAAGACTTTCCCCAACCAACATCAAAAAGAAGATGAAGCTTTCCTCCGACACCAGCGTGCACTGGCAATTGATACGCAATGGAAACCATATCATTCCCACCTTGAATTCGTTGAACCTCAGAAGAATAAATCCCTGAGGGGGACTGTGGACAAGGCAAAGCAAATAACGAATGCTGATTCTGTGCCGGATCTGGCACCCCAACGAGAGCTTCACCTTCTCTGGATACAACTTTCGACCATTGGCCTTTCAATGCACCTTTTGAAGTATCAAGGTCATGCAAAAGATCTTGCTTAGCAATGAAATCATGAGGGGAAACAATTCCTTCGACCACGAAAACTGAAGCAGGCTTAACCCCTGCAAAAACACTTGAATTCATTTTTCTCTCCAGAGAGGGATACTCTTGGGCGGATACCCTCGCAGCAGACCTCTGAAAATATAATAGAGACATAGCGAGTGCTTTTCCTTTCTTACTTGGATTTTCCTGTGCGTATCGAAGCCACTCCTCCGCTATGCCCCGAAAATCACTTCTTTCCAACATTTTTACTGAAAGCTGACTAAGCCTTGTATCAGCTCCACGCTGAAAATTGCGCAATCCCCACTGCCAATCATCCTTCTCGAAACAATAGAACTCCCCCATCGCCTGATTTGCCTCTGGATCATTCGGGTTCTCCTGCAGCTTCTCGCGAACAGGCTCGAGAGAATCATATGACTTCTTGAGAGTCTTCGCTCTATCCATGAGCCCCTTCAATGCATCACGAGCACCCGGTTGCTTCGATAGCTGAGCCCCGTACTGCTTACTCAATTCCAGGACAGCTGCGTAGTCATCCTGAAAGATTGCATTCTGCAATATCTGCGGAAGCTGCTGCAAAATCGCCATGCGCTCCTTGCCGGAAACACGATTGATGATTCCCCTCACAGCCTTCACTCTCTCCTTCGACATAGCAGCAGAATCAACATCGTACGCAGCCATGGAATTGAGTGCAACCAACGCCGAGACGAGATCGCCCTGTGACAATCCTCTCTGGTACCCCTCCATGAGATACGCCCATGCGAGATCAGCATTCTTCTCCTTCGTAGCCTTGGAAATGAGCGCGCGAATCACGTCTTTCGGATCCATCCCCGCAATATCAGAGTCATTCTGCACGGACTGGCGCAGCGAAACGAGTGACTCCGCACTCGGGACAGCTCTCTTCTTCTGAGAATGAAAAGGTAATGCCGCATCCGGACTCGCCGTGGAAGTTGTAATAGGCACAGACACCCGTCCTTCCGTCGGAACTACTGGCTGCTTCGATGGTGTCAATGATGCCACCGCGACCTCCGGCTTCGCCGGAGCAGGTTCTGGAGCCGGCTCGGGTGTAGCCTCCGCTATCGGTGCAACCGGATTGGCGTGGAATGGATTGACGGGGACCTTCTTCTCGACTGGCTTCACTTCATCCGGAACTTTCTGGACAACCGCCGGCTGCCTTGCAGGCTCACTCTTCGTCGCACTCTTCTGTACATCTGCCGGTACAACTGGAACCGGCTGCGCAACATGCGCCAGTTCCTTCGGTGGCTGAGACGTGGGAGCTGCTTTGGCTCCTGTCTCCGGACCGACGGGTGCATCCGACTTTCCCGACATCTTCCAAATCAAACCCGAAACCGCCAATGCAGCCGTAGCTGCTGCAGCCGTAAGTGCGGACCACTTCGATATCTTCACGTGAATCGCGCCGTCGGATTCCGTCGCCGGCTGTTCATCCGCGACAGTCTGCTCCTCTGCCCTCGCATCCTGTGCAACGGCAGCAGGTACTACTCTCTCTTTCTGCTGCTTCGGGCTGTGACCATTGCCCTTATGCTTTCCATTTCCATTACCCGCCTGCTTCCCGCTATCGCCACTTTTCAAGCGTTCCTCAACAAGCTGCCGGACCACTTTCATGAACGACACTATCTCCGCTCTCTCGCCGGATTCCGCGGGCAACGAAGGCATTACTTTCTGCGATACATCAGTGACCCTGTTCCTGAAACCCAAACGGTAAGCATCCGGAGTCTTCTCACTGATACCAAGCACCTGCAACAGCGTCGGCTTTTCCGCCAACCCCCAACGATCACGCAGAACCTGTGGAATGTGAACGTGCCGTGATGACTCAGAACCTGCTGCCATAGTGGTGAAATTATCCTTACATTACCCAGAAATGTCAAGTACCTCTTACATTCATCAGGCAACCCCGGATCCTACCCATTCTGGAGATAGAATCCACCATTTTTCGACCCGTTTTGGGTACATCGCAGCAGGGAGACTGAAAGAGGAATTCTCGCAAGGATGAGCTCAGGCGTTTGCCGTATACTCCTCCCACCCACCCATGAAGATTGCTCTGGTTCATGAACTCCTCATCATGAGAGGAGGCGCCGAAAAAGTCCTGCGAATCCTCGCGGAGATGTTTCCGAAGGCACCGATTTACACGCTCCTCTACGACGAGAAGAAACTTGGAAACTGGTTTTCAAGGGAGCGGGTTCGCTTTAGCACTCTTCAGAAATGGGCAGATCTCAATCCTCTCCCCCATCGCTACAATCACCACCTCTACCTCCGTCACTTTCCACAAGTTGTGGAAGCGTGGGACTTCTCCGGCTTCGATCTGGTCATCTCGTCCTCCTCCGCCTTCGCGCACGGCATCATCACGAACGGAACACCGAAACATCTATGCTACGTCCACTCCCCCGCCCGCTACCTGTGGGACCGTACCCACGATGTCCTCGATCGTGCGTCGGAAGGAATGCTCGGACCGCTCAAGCGTGCGCACCTTTCTCGCACGTTCCACAAGCTTCGGACGTGGGATGCGGAAGCCGCTGATCGTCCGGACAGGCTCCTCGCTGCATCGAAGACTGTACAGCGCAGGATCGAACTGTACTGGCAAAGGAAGAGTACGGTCATTTACCCGCCAATCGATGATTGTTGGCTCCAGGAACATCCCCATCACCAAGTCCCACATTCCAGGGAATATTACTTCGTCGCCTCCACGCTCGTTCCATACAAGAAGATCGACCTTGCGATCGATGCGTGCAATCGGAGGAACGCCACATTGGTCATCGCCGGAGAAGGACCGGACCGGAAGAGGCTCGAACGAATGGCAGGGCCCACCGTGGAGTTCATTGGATACAAGAACGAAGAGGGGCTCCGTAATCTGTACACAAATGCACGGGCAACGATATTCCCCGGCGATGAGGACTTTGGCCTCGTTCCGCTCGAGTCGCTCGCATGCGGCACACCGGTGATCGCATACGGGAGCGGCGGCGCACTGGAAACGCTCTCCGAAGACACGGCGGAATTCTTCACAGAACGTTCGGCTGAGGCTCTGACCGAAGCGATGGGACGATTCGAGCGGAAGAAGTGGGATGCAGAACCAGGCATGACACGAGCTTCCGGGTTCTCTCGAAGCCTCTTCGAACAAGCGATCAATCGGGAGATTGATACTCTCATGAAATGAGGATTCTTCTCCCCTTTCGAAGAATGAACGCGTACCATCCGTCCGATGAAAATATTCTCCGTCATCTTTGCGGCACTTCTTTCTCTCCTCATTTCGTTTCCTGCCCATGCAGCAGGTGCATCAGTCAGACAGAGCCCACGCACGATCAAGCATGAAGCCCTGAAACGTCGCTGGCGGGAAGTGCAACAATCCAATTACTCACAGATATCAGCTCTCTCGCAGCTCTTTCACTCCGAAACGTACGGTCTCAGCATCTACTTCCCCAAGGACTGGCACGGAGAAGAGGTTCTCCAGACATCGGGGGGTGTCACCACTATCGCACTCTTCCTCTCCCCACTCCAAGAGGGCGATACGGAACAAGAGAACATGAATCTCCTCGTGGAGGATATCCGCGACACGGGACTCACTCTGGACGATTACACACGAAGAGCGGTTCAGCAGGAACAGAATATCTTCTCCGACTACACACTCTTCTCGTCGGTCCCGCTGCAGATCACGGGCTTCCCCGCACACAGCATCCGATACAGCGCCGTCTTCCATGGGAGGACACTCTTCTTCGAACAGGTGTGGGTGCTGCGGGAAGGGAAAGTATACGTACTCACCTTCGCCGCGCCGGAAGAAACCTTCCAACAGTACACGATGACCTTCAGGCAAATGGTGGGGACATTCAGTTTCGAACCGTGAAAATTGCTGCTTGATACTTCTTACATGGTTTGGCCACTTTTTTTTCTCTATCACTGTGAGAAGATGTGTATCCTTCAGTTATGATTCGTCCTCTCCGCCTTGCCGCAATAACCCTCTTTACACTTACAATAGTTGCCATTATTGCTCTATTTCCATGGTTAAAAACACAAATCGGGAATAACAATTGGATACTTTTCAAGAATAAAACGCCATCGACGATTCAGAAATCTCAGAAATCAACTCCTCAAGCAAATATGAGTACATCGTCAGCAGCTCGGAAAAATGAGGACCCTCAAATCATCGAAGGTATCCCGTGCCGAGGACAGCCTATTGTCGTAAACTACCCTATGTTGAAAGACAGATCGAATACCCCTTTTGAATGCAAACCGTTCTGTACAACGCGAAAAACGGAACAGCATTTCATTCTGTATTCAGACGGTTTCGGCGCACAATGCGGCATTGAGAATTGTTCGGATTGGGGTGAGGACAAATGCATCATCTGCCAGGTCCCCGACGAAGTCCTTGCCCAATTCAGTCTCCCGAAACCGGAGGGTGATCCGCCATGCAAGAAGAAGACAACGAGCTCTGCGGCAGCTTCGTCTTCCGGCTTCATCTCTTCGATCAGAACAGCCCCGCCTGTCCCTGTCCCATGGACACCCCCTGCGGAATAGCCTTTCCCAGTTTCTCGTACGCCCGCTTCGTCGCGCAGCGGCCCTTCGGTGTTCGCTGAAGGTAGCCCTGCTGGAGAAGATACGGCTCGTACACATCCTCGATCGTCTCTTCCTCGTCGGCAAGGACTGCTGCGATTGTTGAAAGTCCGACGGGGCCCCCCGCGAACGTATCCACGATGACTTCCAGAATGCGCCGGTCGGTGGCATCGAGACCGTCCCCGTCAATCTCAAGCGCCTTGAGCGTCTCCTCGACACTGCCGAGATCCACCTTCCCCTTCCCGCCAACCTGCGCGAAGTCACGGACAGAGCGAACGAGGCGATTGGAAATTCGCGGCGTGGCACGACTGCAGCGCGCAATCCGGTGAGCGGCCTGGTTGTCCATCGCGACGGCGAGGAGCTTCGCGGAACGCTCCACGATCTGCTGCATCTCCGCCAGATCATAGAAATCGAGTTTGAACTGGTGGAGGAAACGGTCCCGCAGCGGCGCGCTCATCGCACCAGCTTTCGTGGTGGCGCCGACGAGTGTGAAGGGCTTGAGACGGAGACGCATGGACCGCGCGGTCGGCCCCTTGCCGAGGACGAGATCGAGCGCGAAGTCCTCCATCGCGGCGTAGAGCATCTCTTCCACGATCGGACGGAGCCGGTGGATCTCATCGATGAAGAACACATCACCCTCCTGCAAATTGGTGAGGATGGAAGCGAGATCACCCGGCTTCTCCAGCGCCGGCCCGCTCGTGATACGGATCTGCGCACCCATCTCCCGCGCGAGGATGTGCGCGAGCGTCGTCTTGCCCAGTCCCGGCGGCCCATGAAGCAACGTGTGGCCGAGCGGTTCCTTGCGGGACTTCGCCGCCTGCAAATGCATGAGGAGGTGCCCCTTCACCTTGCTCTGGCCCACGTACTCGGTCATGGTCTTCGGCCGCAACGCGGAATCCACCACCGCCTCCTGCGGAAGAACCTTTGTTTCAACGGGACGGGAGGAGCTGGATCGCTGGAGAGCCATCGGCGCCATGGTAGCACACCAAACCTTCCTGCCCTTCCTGCCTTTCCTCACTTTTCTGCCGTTCATTCTGCTACTATGTCACCCAATGCAGCAGAAAACCCTCCTCACCGGAACCGTTTTCGCAGCAGTCCTGCTCGCTCTCGGCGGGGCGGATGCGCTCTTCACCGGTGCACGAACCGTGCTTCCCTCCCCGCTCGCCGCCACTGTCACGGAAGCGGGCATCGTGAAGAACAACGGACCGACGGTCGGAGAAGTGCTGAAGAGTCTCGGTATCGAAACGACAGCATCTTCGACTCAGAGTTTGCTCGCGCGCATTGCGGGTGAGACCGGAAAGGTGCAGTCGATGGTCCTCCTGAAGAACAACGACCGCATCGCCTCTTTCTCCTGGATGGAATCTCCGGACGTGAAGCGCACGTTCAGCGCACTCAAGGACGCCCTCCACTCCTCCTTTTCCGGAACCGTAACGGACCTGACGGACGAGGTGCGCACGACCCCCGACCGCCCCGTTTCGAACTTCCTGACCTTCCGCGACACAGGCATCGATCCGGAACGTCTCGTGTTCCTGCGAGTCAGAGAACGCCTCTATGAACTACATGTCGCCGACGGAAAGGAAGTGGAAGTGAATGCCCTGCTTGAGGCGTTATCCAAATAATTCCGCGAAGGAGTAACAGAGTAACAGGAATGATCTGATTGAGACCCTGTTCGAAGAAGCCCTGATATTCTGTTACTCTGTTACTCCTCAACCGCCCCAGAATATGGATTGACGGTTCGGCAAAGGCTCACTACAGTACCGCGGCTATGGCAAAAGCGATCAAGAAAGTCATCAAAGTGCAGGCACGAGGCGGACAGGCCAATCCCGCACCGCCGTTGGGACCCGCTCTCGGGCAGGCCGGCGTGGACATCAGCTCGTTCTGTTCGAAGTTCAACGACAAGACGAAGAGCCGGCAGGGACAGCTGATCCCGGTCGTCATCACCGTGTACGAGGATCGCAGCTTCACCTTCGAGCTCAAGCAACCTCCGGCCACCGCTCTCATCCTGGAAGCGGCGAAGGTCGAGGCTGGAAGCGGCGAGCCGAACAAGAAGAAAGTGGGAACGATCACCAAGGCGCAACTGCGAAAGATCGCCGAGCAGAAGATGCCGGATCTGAACGCGGGGAGCATCGAAGCGGCCGAGAAGATCATCGCGGGGTCCGCACGAAGCATGGGGATAACTGTCGAATAACGTGAAAGGACAACCTACGGTTTTCCTTTCACGAACTATCCTTTCCCTGCAAGGTGTCGCTTCAGCGTCGGGTCCCGTCGTCCTTCGACTGCGCTCAGGACGACCCAAACATCAGGAGCTTCGTTTCTTCCAAAAGACCCTGAGCCCCGTCGAGTGGGTCGGAGCCACCCAACGCTTCGCGAATTGTTTCATTTGTGTCGGCACAATTCCGATGAGATGTTTTCCCTGCCCTGTTCTCTTCCATCATGTCTGCTGCACTCGGCAATGGATTTCTCGTGCGGGGAACCAGAGAAGACCGTACGCTGATCGCCGCCCTCTCCTTTCCTATGTCGATCCTCTTCCCGACCGGAACCGCCGGCCTCGTGGGTCTTGCCAATGCGGCTACCCTCGCGCTGTTCCTCCTGATCTTCTTCACGCTCCTCCTCATCCCCTCGCTCTTCGCAGCGAATGCGCGTCCGGAAGGAGCGGCGAAGGCACTCTACTGCTACCTGCTGCAGGGAATCGGCATCCTCCTCATGACTGTTAGCGGCTTCCCCGCCGTCACGAGCGTTCTTTCCGGCACATCATTCTCACCTCAAAGCTACCTCTTCCTTCTCCTTGTGTTCGCAGCAGGCGGTCTCACCTTCCTCTGGCACGAACGCGTCGTGACATCGGTGGACGCTTCCTCCCGCGCCGTTCCCTCCTTCCTCTACCACTACGCTCTGCGACTTCTGGGCTTCTTCGCGGTCCTGCTCGGCATCTTCTCCGTTCTCTCACCGCTCCTCTCCACTCCATTCATGGTAGCCGAAAAGTGGTGGACGGGGCCTCTCGTTCTCCTTCTCTACGGTATCTTCCTCCTCTGGGCCACACGAACACCGGCTCCCCCGCCCCCCTTCCGTGCGGCACCCATCCGAAACGGGGTACCGGAGAGAGTCAAGAAACTGGTAATCAAGAAAAAGAAGAAATGAGAGGAAATCGGCGAATCCGATGCTTCCTCAGCTCTTCTGTTTCCCTCTCCTTTGAGTTGCATTCATGCAGAGAAACATGCACAATGCCGCCCTACGTGGGAGTCCTACAGGACGCCCGCACCACGTTCCCCACATTTTTATGGTCAGCAAGAGAAGCCCGCTCGCGCGTCTGCGCGGCAAGAAGTACGCCGAGAAGAAAGCCCTCATCCAGAAGAAAATCTACTCCGTGGCCGAGGCCGCCGAGCTTCTTCCGAAGCTGTCGACGGCGAAGTTCGACGCCGCCGCCGAGCTCCACGTCCGCATCAACGCCGACACCACGCAGGCCGACCAGCTCGTCCGCACCACAGTCAACCTGCCGCACGGTACGGGCAAGACGGTCCGCGTCGCCGCGTTTGTCACCGACGACAAGATCGACGAAGCGAAGAAGGCAGGCGCCGACATCGCCGGGAATGAAGACCTGATCCGTCAGGTGACGGAAGGCAAGATCGACTTCGATATCGCGGTCGCGATGCCCCGCCTGATGAAAGATCTCGGAAAGGTTGCGAAGATCCTTGGCCAGAAAGGACTGATGCCTTCGCCGAAAGCCGGCACCGTGACCGACGCCGTGGGCAAGGCCATCGCCGAGCTCAAGAAAGGCCGCATCGAGTGCCGCATGGACAAGCAGGGCATCATTCACACGATCTTCGGTCGCATGTCCTTCGGCGGCGAGAAGCTCAAGGAGAATCTCGAAACCGTGCTCCAGGCCATCAAGGAAGCGCAACCTCAGGGCATCAAGGGCGAGTACATCGCCACGATCAACGTGTCACCGACGATGGGACCGAGCGTACGAGTGCAGCAGTAAGCGCTGAATTCTATTATTGACGCAATTTGTTTATTGTGTATTATTTATATGTGGGATTCGTCAGTAGTTCCAAATCATTGAGGAATGCATCACCGGAAGATGTGCAAGCTCTCGCATCCCACTTGCAAACAGAATTTCCGGATAGGGGTGATGATCTGAGAGCAGCTTCGAACGTAGCCCCACACCTCCAACATGCGACGCTCGCGCATGCGGTGCACGGAATCCTGCAGGCGATCGCTTGGCAACATGTCTTGGATGGTATTGCCCAGCCGACCGGACGCTTTGTTCGTACGGCGGAAGAGCAATTGGATCATGCACTGAGAGGGACACGAGAGATTCTCGCTTCTATTCCCCGGACACAGTGGGAGATTCTTGCAGACATACATGGATGTCCCGTTGCACTGGTACAGCAACAGGTGTGGGCAAGAGTGTTCAATGCCCTGCTGCTCCATGACTAAGAAGTACTACGAGCGAACGAGCTGACAAACGGTCCCGAGAATAGCCTCAACTTCCGACATACTCTCCACTCGCACCAGCTTCGCCCGCAGCTCCGCCGCCCCGGGAAACCCCTTCACATACCCAGCGAGGTGCCGGCGCATCTCCATCATTCCTCTCTGCTCGCCTTTCACCTTCACCGCCAAGCGGCAATGCTCCAGAATGACGGGAAGCTTTTCCTGCATCGTGAGCGCGCCCGAGACTTCATCTTCCATTTTCAATTTTCCATTATCCATTGCGGCAAAAGCCGCGCAAATCTCCTTCATGAGCCACGGATTCCCGATGGTCCCGCGCCCTATCATCACCCCGTCGAGGTTCCCGAGCTTCGCGACGGCATCCGCTGCAGAGAAGATGTCCCCGTTACCGATCACAGGAACCGAAACCTGACGTTTTAGTTCGTAGATCGGCTCCCAGTCGGCCTTCCCGCCGAAATGATCGTTAAACGTGCGACCGTGGACGGCAAGTGCGGAAGCGCCGGCCTCGATGAGTTTCGTACAGAAGGGAATGAGTGTTTCCTTCGTATCCCACCCCAGTCTCGTCTTCACACTGACAGGAATCGACACAGCTTTGACCGTCGCGGCGACCAGCTCCGCAGCGAGATCGGGGTTCTTGATGAGCGCGGAACCATGGCTGGACGAGACGACCTTGGCCGCAGGACAGCCCATGTTGATGTCGATGCCGTCGGCTCCCATCTGCTCCACAACTTTCGCCGCCGCAAGGAAATGCTCCGGACGCTTCCCGAAGATCTGGACGATGAACGGGCGCTCGAGCGCGGGATCGAAGTGCATCATCGACATAGTTTTCTTGCCGTTGTATGCCAGCGCGTCCGTGGAGAGGAATTCCGAGTACACGACAACATTCGGCGCCAGCGTCTTGATGAGCTGTCGATAGGACGCGTCCGTGACCCCCGCCATGGGAGCGAGACACACGATGGGGCGCTGTCTGTGTTGCCAGGAAAACGAAGGCATGAGCGGTCGACGAATAGCAATATAACAATATAGCAATATAACAATATGGCTAGCCAAAAAGAGACGCACCTGTCGCGCCGACAGCGACGGTGGGTGCAAGATAGAGTTCAATGAGCAGGTTCCTCTTCATCCAGACAGCCTTCGCACAGATCATCCCGGCAAGCGGCAAGATCGGAGACAGCTGTAACTTTGCAACCGGGGATTTGCACTTCTCGTGTGTCCCGCTCTTCATCGCGAATTTGGTTCTGTTTCTCTTTGGAGGCCTCGGCACCTTCGCCATCATTCAGATCATCCTCGCGGGATACGAGATCGCCACCGGTGCCGTGTTCGGCGGGTCCACGGACCAAGGGAAAAAACGCCTGAAGAACTCCCTCATTGGTCTCGCATTCTCCGTTCTCTGCTTCGCTATCGTTAATTTCGTCGTCAATACTCTCACCAGCTGACCATGCCCTCCAAGAAGCCCCACAAACGCCCCAAGGCCTTGCCATTCACATCCCTGCGTATCATCGGCGAGCGTGCCCAGCGACTGCTCGCCCGTGCACGGGAGATGCGGAGAACGAAGGAACCGAAGCCCGTCATTCCACGCACAGAGACTTCGTCCCCGCAAGTGGTACTACGCCTCTCTCCCGGAGGCGTCATGAAATCTGCACTCGTGATCTTCGGCATCACCGTCGGTGCACTCCTCCTCTACCTGCTGCAGGACAAAATCGTCCTCCTTCTCCTCTCGATCTTTGTGGCAGCCGTCATCGATCCGGGAGTGAAAGCCCTCAAGCGCCTCGGCATTCCACGGGGCATCGGCGTGATACTGCACTACTTCGTTGCGCTCTTCCTCTTCATCTTCCTCCTCTTCTCCCTCATCCCGATCCTCGCCGACCAGATCCGGCAGATCGCAACCTTCATCAACGAGAGTGTGAATGCCTTCCTCGCCGCCCCCGCCATTCACCTGCCGCTCCTAACCCCGGAAGTGAACGCCCGACTCACTGCCATCACGATCTCCACGCTCCATACGCTCTCGATTGAACGCGCGGCGGACGCACTGGGACAGTGGGGGCAGAGCCTCTCCATTGTCGCCCAGGGTCCCCTCCTCTTCGCTGCCCGTCTCGCGGGATCGGTGGTGACCTTCTTCTTCAACCTCATCCTTGTCCTCGTTCTCGGCTTCTTCATTCAAATCGAGAAAGAGAAGATCCTCGCGTGGGTGAGGAGCTTCGTGCCGTGGCATCTGCGCTCATACGTGGACGACAAGTCCGAACTCATCAACTGGAAACTGGGTCAGTGGGCGCGGGGGCAGCTGCTCCTCTGCGCAAGTGTCGCGGGGCTGGTCTTCCTTGCACTCGTGGTCCTGCGCATGCCCTATGCATTGACGCTCGCTATTCTCGCCGGCTTCACCGAATTCATTCCCGTCATCGGTCTCTTCGCCGCCGCCGTCCCTGCAGTGCTCATCGCTCTCACGCAACAGGGCCTCGTCTGGGCCCTCATGCTCGCCTGCGTCTACTACGTCATTCAGTGGTGCGAAACCAACCTCCTCGTTCCGCTCATCATGCGACGCACGGTCAATCTCTCCCCCGTCGCAACTCTCTTCGCCATGCTCGTCGGCATCAGCTTCCCTTCCGTGCTTCACCCCGTCCTCGGCATCATGCTCGCCATCCCCCTGACGACGATCATTGCGCTCTTCCTGGAGGATTGGCAGGAGTCACGTGCGCGGCGAGCGAGAAGTTAAGAATGCTAGACCTATTGAAAGGAGAGAACATTGACATACTGGCTGTCACTTATTTTGACAGTCTCTTTGAGGTAGAATATCCAGAAATACATCGACAGTTAGCACTCCTTTAGGTAGACTGCTAACAGACAGTTCCCTCCCCTTTCTCTCCCATGCACCCGTTCGATCGATTTACACCCAATGCGAAACTGGCACTGCAGATCGCGGAGCAGGAAGCCAAGAACATGAAGAGTCCGTACATCGGTACCGAGCACCTCCTGCTCGGTCTCCTCTCGATCCCGAAATCCCTCGGGTTCTCGCTCTTCACCGGCGCAGGTGTGACACAGGAGAACGTGCGCATCCTCCTCAAGGCGCTCAAGAGCAACAACCTGGAAGGTCAGCACGTGAAGCACGGCCTCTCGACCTTCCTCCACACGGTCATCGAACAGAGCGTCATCACGGCGCACAAGTTTCGCCACGCCAACGTGGGAACCGAGCACCTGCTCCATGCTCTCGTCTCGACCGGCAAGAATGCCGCCACGATCATCCTCGAGAATATGCAGGTGGATCCGGAGGATCTGCGCCTGCGCGTGGAGGAGATGTTCGGTCAGATCAACCAATTCAAGCAGCAGAACAAGAATCTTGAGCAATCCCTGGAGGCGTTCTTCCACGGTTTGCAGGGTGCGATGGTCGGCGGCATGCAGCCATCCATGGGAGAACCGGATGGCCTCCGGCGTCGCAAGGGTGATCCGAAGAGCAAGACACCGGTCCTCGACTACTTCACCGACGATCTCATCGCACGGGTGAAAGACGGCAAGATCGACCCCATCATCGGTCGCGATGAGGAGATCGAACGCATGATTCGCATCCTCAACAGGAAGACGAAGAACAACCCGGTCCTCATCGGAGAACCGGGCGTGGGAAAGACCGCCATCGTGGAAGGTCTCGCGCACCGCATCGCCACCAATAACGTTCCCCAGTCGCTCCGGGGCAAGCGTTTGCTCGTCCTCAATATGGGATCACTCGTAGCCGGTACGAAGTACCGCGGCGAGTTTGAGCAGCGCTTCGATGACATCATCAAGGAAGCGGCAAAGAGCGACAACGAGATCATCCTGTTCATCGACGAAATCCACACGGTGGTCGGAGCCGGTTCCGCGGAAGGTTCGCTGGATGCCGCAAATATCCTGAAACCGGCCCTGAGCCGCGGATCCTTGCGCGTTATCGGCGCCACAACGGTGGACGAGTTCCGCACCGTGGAGAAAGACCGCGCCCTTGAGCGCCGGTTCCAGTCCATCATGGTCAATGAACCCCTCGTGGAAGACACAATCAAGATCCTGCAAGGGCTGAAGAAGAGCTTTGAGGAGTTCCACCGCCTCAACATCACCGACGAAGCCATCGAGGCCGCCGTTCACCTGAGCAAGCGCTACATCACGGAGCGCTACCTCCCGGACAAGGCCATCGACGTCCTCGACGAGGCGGCCGCAGGCAAGAGTCTGCAGGCGGCGGAGACGGACCCTGGGCTCCGCAAGAAGGAGGAGAAGCTGGAGGTGCTCCTCCGCAAGCAACAGGAAGCCGTCCGTGAACAGAAGTACCACCTCGCGCTCAAGCTCAAACAGGAGCAGCAGCAGCTGAAGGAGGAAGTGGAGAAAGAGCGGAGCGAGGAAGATGGTGACCGGCGTTCTCCGATCTCCATTTCCGAGGACGACATCGCACAGGTGATCGGCCGCATGACGGGCATCCCCGTCACGAAACTCCTCAAGAGCGAAGCCAAACGCCTCACGAACCTCGAGCTCGTGCTGAAGAAGCACATCGTGGGACAGGACGATGCGCTGCGGAAGGTCGCACGCGCCATCCGGCGTTCCCGCGTCGGCATCTCGGATGTCCGCCGACCCATCGGCTCGTTCCTCTTCCTCGGCCCCACAGGCGTGGGGAAGACGGAGCTCGTGCGCGCCATCGCCACGGAGGTCTTCAACCGCGAGGACGCACTCATCAAGATCGACATGTCGGAATTCATGGAACGCCACAACGTCTCGCGTCTCATCGGCGCCACAGCCGGCTACGTGGGATACGAGGAAGGCGGCCAGCTGACCGAGGCCGTCCGGCGCAAGCCCTACTCCGTCGTCCTCTTCGACGAGGTGGAGAAAGCTCACCCGGAATTCTTCAACATCCTCCTACAAATCCTGGAGGACGGCACGCTCACCGACGGACAGGGCAAGCAGGTGGACTTCACGAATACCATCATCGTCATGACCAGCAATATCGGTGCGGATAAGCTGACGAAGCAGGCAGCGAAGATCGGCTTCAAGATCGAGAGTGAAGCGAAAGCGGAGGAGACGGAGTACGAGGAGAAGTGCAAGGAAGTCGTCGCGGAGCTGAAGGACCACCTGCGACCGGAATTCCTCAATCGCGTGGATCACATCATCGTCTTCAATGCTCTCAATCAGCAGCACATCCGCAAGATCGTCCGCATGCATGTGGACATGTTCGAGAGCCGGCTGCGTGAACAGGGCTACGCGCTTGATCTCGATCCGAAAGTGATCAACTTCCTCGCAGAGGAAGGTTTCGATCCGGAGTATGGTGCCAGACCCGTCCGGCGTGTCATTCAGGAACGTCTCGAAAGCGACATCGCCGAGCACATCCTGAAGGGCATTTTCCGCAAGGGCGACACGATCCACGTCATTCTGAAGGGCGACAAGTTGGATTTCCTGCCTGGGGAAGCCTCGAAACCGAGAGCCGAAGCGGAGAAGGAGGAAGAGGAAGTGACAGCTTGACGGAGGAAAGAAATATGAGAAATGATAGGAATGACAGAGGAGGTCTCCAGCCTTTCTCTTCTTCCTCTCGTTGTCCTCAAGCCAAATTCCTGCTATAATGACTCGATACTAACAACAAACATGCATGCCGATTGAAGCCGTCAAAATCCCCCAGAACGTGCAGATCGAGGACCGCATTATCGGTCCCCTGTCGCTGCGGCAGATCATCATCATGACACTCGGAGGTGGCGTCAGTTACGTCCTCTACTCCGCGGTCGCCAAGACGGGGGGTGGACATGCCAGTATCGCTGCAACCGTCATCTGCTGGACCCCGGCTGTGATCGCGGCGCTCTTCGCGATCATCAAGATCAACGACCTCAGTTTGATGCGCATCTGCTTCCTGACAATCGAACGCATGAGTAAGGCACCGATACGCACGTGGGCACCCCGACGCGGCCTCACCATCACCATCCACACGAGCGCGAAGGAAGATGAGCTCTCGGAATCCAAGAAGAAGCGAAAGGAGGAGGAAGTGCTGGAAACCGCAAAGAAGGTCAGAGATATCGGCAAAATCAGCTCCGTGCTGGACCAACCTCTTGAAGAGGAAACAGAAACACCTGAGAAGACGGTAGCCTCAGCCCCCTCTGCCACTCCTTCCCTCCCCGTCGATCCGGACCACATCGCCGTGGATCAGGACGTGGAGAAGAAACCCGACGACGGTCTCTCCGCCTACCGCGGAGTCTTCCGCGACATCTCACCCTCCACCTGACCCCATGGCAAACGCCACGCCAACACCGGCGTCGAAGAAGAGCACCGTCAGGCAGCGCAAGAAGGGTGCCGCGACCTCCACGCAGCGATACCTCCCCATCGCCGAGATCCATCACGACACGGTCGTGCTGAAGAACGGGGGCCTTCGCGCCGTCCTGGGCGTGGAAGCGATCAACTTCAATCTCAAGAGTGAAACGGAACAGCAGGGCATCATCGCCGGCTACCAGTCATTCGTGAACACCGTGGATTTCCCGCTGCAGATCGTCATGCGGTCATCCAAGATGAACATCGACCCCTACCTGCGACACCTGCGCG
Organism: Candidatus Peribacteraceae bacterium; assembly: GCA_041666245.1. Classification (GTDB taxonomy): domain Bacteria; phylum Patescibacteriota; class Gracilibacteria; order Peribacterales; family Peribacteraceae; genus CAIKAD01. Next base: position 52,080 of record JBAYHG010000001.1, on the reverse strand, counting down.
GACTCGCCGCGAAGCAGGGAAACGCCCTCCTCAAGGAAGAGACGCTCGCGTACGCCGACTTCATCGAGCAGCTCGTGGACGTCGCCGACATCATGCAGAAACGTTTCTACGTGGTCGTGCCGATTGACCAGACCCGTTCCCGTAAATCCCTGCTGGAGCAGTTCTTCAGCTGGATGTCGACGGACGACACGCAGGGAAAGGTGAGCCAGCGACGTCGGGAATTCCTCTCCATCTACCGCCAGCTCGGCGACAGGGTGAACCTGGTTTCGGCCGGCCTGCAGAACATCGGACTCGCCGTGCATCGTCTCCCCACCCGCGAACTCGTGGAACTCTACTACGGCATCTTCAACCCGAAGACGAGCATGGAACAGAAGCTCCCGCCGGACGAGCAGATGCACACGGATAAGACCACTCTTTGAAGGCAGAGAGGGCAGGGAGGGCAATGAGGCATATTGAAGATGTCCCTTCTGCCTTCTCGCTCCCGCAATAATTGACAAGAACAACGGTTCGGGCAAGAATAGCCGCCGAACCGACGTTGCTCGTGCAGGGACGCGGTTCCCCTTCTATTTCTTCCACCTGCACCTCTCTTCCACTATGGCACAGAAATCCCTCTCGAAGAACCGCTCCGCTATGATGGACGCGCTCCTGAAGGACTCGCCCCCCGTTCTCCGCTTCCAGCCGGGTGAGCTCATTCCAGGTACCGTCGTGTTCCGGGGCAAGAACAAACTGCTCCTCGATCTCGGCGGCGTCGCCACGGGCATCGTATCCGGGCGCGAGCTTCGTGATTCCTTCAATACATTCAAGGAGCTGAAACTGGGAGAAGTCGTCTCCTCGCTCGTCCTCGAAGAGGAGAACGACGAAGGCATGGTGGTGTTGAGCCTTCGTATGGCAAGCCAGCAGAAGGCGTGGGACCGTTTCCATCAGCTCGTGGAGAGTGACGCGACGATGAAGTTCACGGCACAGGAGGCCAACAAGGGCGGCCTGCTCTCGAATATCGACGGCATCCGCACCTTCCTCCCGGTGAGCCAGCTCGCCCCCTCGCACTACCCGCGGGTGAACAACGCCGATCCCAGCGAAATCATCAACCGCCTCCAGAAGTACGCGGGCCACACCTTCACTGTGAAGATCATCACGATGGATGAGGAAGCCGGAAAGATCGTGGTGTCCGAGCGCGAAGCCATGGCCGAGGAGCGCGCGAAGGCGCTGGAGCACCTGAAGATCGGTGAAACGAAGGAAGGAACGGTGAGCGGCATCGTGAAGTTCGGACTCTTCGTGGCCTTCGACGGCCTGGAGGGACTGGTCCACATCTCGGAGATCGCCTGGGGCCACGTGAAGAACCCCGCGGAATTCGCGCAAATCGGCGACAAGGTGAATGTGAAGATCATCGGCGTGGATGGCGAGAAACTCTCACTGAGTATCAAGCAACTGACGAAGGACCCGTGGGAGGAGATCGCCGAGCGCTACCCGGTGGGCAAGCGCGTTGCGGGCAACGTCGTGCGCTTCGCGGACTACGGCGCATTCATCAAACTGGAGAAGGATATTAACGGTCTCGTCCACCTCTCCGAACTGGCGCATCACAAGGTCACGGACCCGGCCGAAGTCCTCACGATCGGGCAGAAGGTGGAGGCGCAGGTCATCAACATCGATGTCGACGAGCGTCGCATCGGTCTCTCGATCAAAGCGTTGAAGCCCATCGATAAAGAGACGATGGAACGGATCAAGCGCGAGCGGGAGGAGGAGGAAGCCAAGCGCAAGGAAGAAGCCGCCAAAACGGACGCTCCCGCGAAGGAAAGCAAGTCCTCAACCGAAGAGAGCCTGACGGGCTTCGTCGCCTCGAAGACCGGCAAGAAGTACTACCCGGCCGATTCCGCCGCAGGCAAGAAGATCAAGGAGGAGAACCGCGTGTCGTTCAAGACGACTGCTGAGGCAGAGGCTGCGGGATTCAGCGCATAGGAGAAAGCTTTCAAAGAGTCCATCGATACCAATGATTCCAAGGATCACTCCTTGGATTCTTTGGTTTCCTTGGCATCATTGGCACCTTTACCGCTCCAACTTCTGCTCGCTCATCAGATGCAGGTGCAGGTACATCACCTCCTGCCCCCCGCCCGGTCCCACGTGAAACGTGAGCTTGTAGCCGTCAATCCCCTTCTCCTTTGCGAACTTCTGCGCTTTGAGGATCAGCATCCCCGGGATGTGTGCGGTTTCGGGTGTCACGTCCGCGATCGATGCGACGAAGTGCTTCGGCACGAAGAGGAGGTGTGTGGGTGCCTTGGGATGAATATCCTTGAATGCCAGCACATCTTCGTCCTCATACACGATGGACGAAGGGATCTCCTTATCACGGATCTTGTGGAATATGGTGCGCTCTTCTTCCATGGGAAGAGCGTAATCGTCGGCAACCATCCGCGTCAACGAACAGGCGGCCCATTCGTCATTCGTTCCTATGCACCCATCTCCCCGTCCCTGGCGCCGGTCCTGGCACCCCGCCCCATCGCGCAGACAAGTCGACCTGCCACCGTTGAGCATGCTCACACAATGCAGCAATCGTTGCAGCCGCCTGCTGCTGTTCCGGTGAAGTTGGAAGGAGAGGAATATTCGTACCGGATTCAGAGCCCCCGGGATGCGCATCGATGTGATCGAGCATAGTGAAGAGAAAGGAAATCTAACAATCATTCCGACGACCCACAGGCTGATCGAGAGTGGAAGCGAGCCGGCTGCGAATGATTGCCTCCGCACGATCCGGTTTGGCCTGGGACGAATCGGCTTCCGATGGCTTGGAGACCGGCTGTTCCGATGAATGGGAGAGGGAATTGATCATGAGAAAAATTGGTGAGGAATCAGCGGACTACTGCTTCGCATTGGTCATGGAACTCCTGTACGTTGCCCATGACCGGCGCACGCTTCGGGGGGAATGGCTCCAGCATTTCCGGACGATACAGAGTGAAGAAGCGCCGTTGCGCCTCCCGTAATCCCTCACCGATGAGCCGCTGCATCGTTCGGATCGTCCCGTGCACCTCCTCCGTGAGGAAGCCTGTGTGGCAACGAAGCTGCGCCTCGAGTTGTCTGATCTGAGAACCGTGCCTCCCGTGATTGCAGACGTACTGAACGTTCGGTCGTCCCATCACGTTATCCAAGTACTGCGCAAGCTCTTCTGCTGAACAAATGATGCGTGCGCGTTGGACATCGTCGGCGAGGATTGTCCCGAAGGATTCGGGGGGCTCCTCAAGAAACCTATTGGGTACCAGCATGGGAGGACGGGTTGAAAGAAATTTGAAATCCGGATGTCTCATCTCCGGACACTTCAAGCCCCGCAACCTGCCACAGAACCGTATGAATCCCTCTCGTTATCTGCGGAACAACGTGATTGCTCCCGCTCCTCATCAGCAATCCCGGCTTCTCTCCACGGACAATATCCATGAGGAGAAGGACCAGCTCCCGCACGCTCCTGCTCTGAGCCAAAGGCCCTTTTTCCGCAACGAGAGGCGAAAGTGCGTCGGCAAGCCGCTGCACCCCATCGACGGAACGGGGGCTCGCGAACATTTCTGGAGGTGCTGAGGTACTCATCGTGAAGGTGATGCTTCCTTCTACGCACGCAAACTGATTCGCACAATGACCCATGAAAGAAAGGAATTCTCATGTTCAAATTTCGAACAACATCCGTTGCCATGCAAATTCCCCCCGCGAAAGCCTGAACGCTGTTCGCCGGAAGAACGTTGACACTCGTTACACCTTGCCCCAACGAATAAATATTCTCTCATACATGGATTCGATGTCAGGGAAGATTGACTTTTTGGCTTAAAAGAGAGAAAATAGTGGAGGTATGACATCTCTCGTACCCAAAGAGAAAGGCCCCAATACTCTGCAAACTGTGGAGACGGCGAAGCTCGTCGTGAACCAACCGAAGAAGCTGCAGGAATTGAACCTGCTCCTCGAGAGCTTCGATGCACTGGACCGTCGCGTGAGCGAGCGTACCGGCGAAGACCGCTCGGGAGATCTCGGTGCAGCGGGCGCCGGCACGGCCGCAGGCGCACAACAGACGACTCAATCCGCACGCGACCTCGCCATTGCTGCCATGCCCCAGGCTCCCAAGGTCTTGCGTGACCGTCTCGTGAAACATATCGGGAAGGAAATCTCTCACCTACAGGCACTCTCCGCCCGCGAAGCGCACACATCCCGTCCCGGCGTCGCCTTCCGCCTCAACAAGCTCTACGCACGCATCCGGAGACTGAACGCGCTCCTCGTGGAACTGCTCGAGGCATCCATCGATATCCTCCGCCGTCTCTTCATCCGCGTCTTCATCGACGAACAGTCGATCCTCTAACGGGACAACGACGATCGCTCCATGTACTGCGCGACTTTCGTGAGGAAGTCACCCACAAGCGGTATCCAATCGATGTGTTGCAGGAACGAGAGGAGGAGCGGAATGATGATCGCCGCCGCTACCACGACACCGAGTGTGCTCGCGACCCCCTTGCCAAACGCAAGGAACAGACGTTTCCACGGACTGTAGGAGAAAGCGAAATCGAACTTCTTCGGCATCTCTGCAATCGTACGCTGCAACTCTGTCATCGCCCGCTCGAGACGCCGCTCCTGCGCGGTGTTGTCGGTCTTGTGCTTCATGGTGTCAGCTCACTTTCTTGTGATCGAATCCCTTCCCCTTTCCTTTCTTCTTGTCCTTGTCGAAGAGGGCAACGACGGCCGTGAGTATCTCGTCCATGATGGCAATGGGTTTGAGGATGAACGTCTCCACCTGCTTCGTCAGCTCATCCACGCGCTTCAGCACCCTCCGCAGATCCACGAGAATGAAGAGCAGGTGGTAGAGCGCGATGAGGAGCATGATCCCGACGAGGATGTACAGGAAGAGCATGACATCCCCGGCTGTGATCGGTGGCATAGGTTCGCGAGGAAAGGTTACCGCAGATCCTAGTCCCGTTGTACACTGTGTGCAATTCACGCGTTCGCGATTCATGGTACGGACACTCTTCTCTGCCCTCTGGCACCTCCCCCCGCAAACGGCCATCGCCATGATCCGCGCGTACCAGGCGACGCTCTCTCCCGATCACAGCCCGCTCAAACATCTGCACCCGTACGGGTTCTGTCTGCATCATCCAACATGCTCCGAGTACGCCGTTGAGCAATTGAAGAAACGAGGACTCATCGTCGGTTCCATCCTCACGATCACCCGTGTCCTCTCCTGCAATCCGTTCAAAGCACCAACCGACGCGAAGCTACGGGTCCTGGCGGAGCGCGCTCTAACGACGGGGAACTGATAACAACTACTCGCTCGTCTTCCCGTCGACCCTTCGACAAGCTCAGGGTGACGGCTATTCAGTCGTCTTTCCGTCGAACTCATCTTCCGTGTCCTTCACGGCATCCGCCTTGGTAACGTGCACCCTGCCATCGAGGTGCTCCGGCGGCGAGTAGATGGTGTAGAGCTTCATCTCGCTCTTCGCCGAATTGATGACGTTGTGCCGCGCGCCCGCTGGGATGACGATGCCCGAACCGTCCGCGACGGGGTACTCATTGCCGTCGATGATCGCCTTCCCCTCCCCCGCTTCGACGCGGATGAATTGATCCAGGTGGTGGACCTCCTCGCCGATCTCCTCTCCCGGTTTCAGGCTCATGAGGACGAGCTGACTGTGCTTGGCCGTGTAGAGGACACGACGGAAGTTGCTATTCTTCTTCGATTCCACTTCGAGATTCACGACGTAGCCTTTCATAGGAATGGGGGGGAACACAGATAATGTACAGACGAATGCAGCGAGGAACCATTGCATGAAAGAATTACTGGTTTCGCTTCCTCTTCAACTCCTCGTACGTTGCGTAGTACGCGTCCCCAGCATCCCCAATAATGCCAAAAGTGTTCCGAAGCAAATTCTTGAGACGGCTGACGATGGTTTTGGGCTTTTCTGGTTTGGACTGCCGTGATGCCGCCTCCCGCATCGTGTGGAATCCCCACTCCCCGAGACGGTCGAAACCATGCTGGAGGTGAGCGAGGCTCGCGCCGAGGAATCTGGCCAGAGAAGATCCTTTCATGGACGAATCGTATCACGCAGCAACTGAATCTGTAGAACTTCATCAGTCAAAGCCCGCTTCCCCCTTTGCCTCACCATCCGTATACTCTGCCTGCGGTCTTTCGATTTTGCGGGCGTCGTATAGTGGCTATTACACCAGCCTTCCAAGCTGGGAAGGGCGGTTCGATTCCGCTCGCCCGCTCCATTGACATAAATATAATTTAGTATAATTTGTATCCATGGCCGAGCATATTCTTTTCGTCGGAACCGTGCATTGCGACCCTGATATTGATGCGCGCTTAGAACGAATGCTCGATATCGAGCGTCCCGATTGCGTGACAATGGAGTACACCCCGGCATCCGAACCTCATCATCTTGCGACTCGCGACCGCATGCTGCGCCTTTTCAAAGAGCGCAAGAAACGCGAGATTCCATACGATGTCGCCCAGTACATCCGGCACCAAGCTGAGCATGTCCTCCATCGTCCTATCGAAGTGCTCCGGAAGTACTGTGCAGGGAAAGAGATCCCTCCCCAATTCATCGACCACCCCGGATCCTATCAGATGATTGAACAGGCCATTCCTTTACCGGACGACTCTACCTTCATCCGCAATCTCATCCTGGGAAATGCCAGCGTCGCAGACATTCGAAGCAAAACACAGAAGGACTACCTGCATTTGCATCAATTATTTCTTGCGAATGAACCTGAGAAAACGATGCAAGCCTTGGAAAGATGTCGAGCGCTATTCCATATTGGAAGTGCATTGCGAGATGTCTACCCCGCAGCAAAAATTCTCGAAGCTGCTCAATCGACAAAGGGAAAATTGCTCTACGTAACGGGTGCGATGCATATGCTTGATGATCCGAGAAACGAAACCGTGTTTTCCATGCTCAAAGATCGCTTCCCAATACGACGCCAGCTGCTCGATGAGTACGATCAAGATGCAACTTGAATAACATTCAGTAACCCGCGCCAATCGATATTTTAGGAAAATTATGTTATAATATACACATGCCGGATAGAGAACCTGAGCGGCCTTCCTCTCCCACATCCCCTCCTCCAAGCGACGAACTGCGTTTGTCGAGAGACAAAACAGCGACAACTATCGAAGCTCTCCTCACTGACGGATCATTTCGAGATCCCAAAGAAAATCAGGCACTTGCGGATGCAAGCGCATTTCTCAGATCCCCCACAGGAGAACCGACAGATATCGCGGAGCACGCATCAAACATCGGACAACTGCTCGATGACTATGAGAGGAGAACAGAAGCAATTGATGCAATGCATTGCCAGTTCCTCATCCTCCATTGCAAATACTATATTGACGCTATTCGTGAAGAGCTTGCCCGCTCTCCCATCGACACTGCCAAGGTTCGAGCCTTCATTGTGTCTGCTATGAACTTCGCAAAGTTACTAGCATCAAAATATATGAACGATTCCTATCTATCGGAAATTCAGGAAATTGAATCAACCATTGTCACGCCCTCCTAATACCATTCATCGCAGTTGTATTAACGTTCAGTACACCGCTCCAGACTCCAGTTTCTTGGCTCCTTAGAGCCAAGGATTGACATTGAAAAACTTGGTAAACTTTGCTATACTATATTCGTCATCGTCGAATACGGCGCAAGCCGTACCAGACATGACAAAAACAAACACCGTCACTCCCCTCAAAAGGTCTGGCGGTTTTGTTATGTCCCTATCGCAGACACGCCCCGTTGCTGCATCCCCTCTTGCACGTGACAGCACGACCGGCAATGGCGTTCTTCGTGCGGGCACCGGCCGAACAGAGGAACTCCGTGAGGACATTCCCCCTGCAAGAATCGGTCTTGGAATTCCAGCGGAGAGGAGACAGCGGATTGGAGCGCCATGTGCTGCGGGTCGTTCCCCGGACAGAGTAATCGGGACCGCCGTCGGTATCGATGCATTCGGCCTGACAGGTGGAGGAGCAACCGTCACCGGAGATCCGATTGCCGTCGTCACACCGTTCCGTGGGTTCCACGGCGCCGTTCCCACAGACATTGGCCCCCGAGGAGGCAACGGAAGAACGGGCGGAACTGCTGATCTGCGGGAGGGAGCTGGGTGCGGAGGAAGAGGAGAGACAGCGGTAGCACTCGCCGGGACAGGAGGGAGAACCGCAGGCGCCATTCCACTCCGGTGTGCAGGAGGCGAGGGAACTCGCGAGACATTGGAGGACGCCGCCCTGATCGGACTGCGTGCGCGTGCACTGGAAGCCCATGGGGCACGCGATCCAGGATGACTGGCTGGAGGAGGAGGCAAAGGAAGAGGACGCGAGAGAACTGGAGGAAGCTGCCAAACTGGAGGAAGCAACAGCGCTGGAACTGGAAGAAGAGGGAATGGAAGAGGAAGAGAGAGAAGAGGAGGAAGAGGGCAACAATGAAGAATAGCTGGCGGAAGAGGAACTCACGGGAATCGCAGCATTGATGTTGTACACGATGGTGGTATCGCGGGAGACCCGGCCGGCGGTGTCGACCGCCTCAAGGACGAGGTAGTACGGGAGCTCCTTCTGATAGGAACGGACATCGAAGGACGAGAAGAGAACGTTCCCGGACGGAGGAGCCGTACTCGACATGATCGTCGTCACATACTGCCCCGCACCGTCGTAGAGCTTGAAAGAGTAGTACTGAAGAGGGCTGGTGGTAACGGACCCGAGGAGAGGTACCACTCCGGAAAGTCCGCCTGCCGTGTCCAATCGGACAGGGTTATACGGCTGCGAGAAGGTTGCTGCATCGGCCTGAACCACCCCATACCCCTGGTACAGGATCCCCGCCACGGAGAAGGGGCCACAGGATCCCTCCGACGTCATCTGGCAAGCAGTATCCCTGAGCGTCTGCTTGAGGACAGCCGGTGTCATGTCGGGGTGTGTCTGCAGCATGAGCGCTGCGACGCCGGACATGTGCGGAGTGGCCATGCTGGTGCCGTTCAATTCCATGTGCGTATTGCTCCCATCACACGATCCGGAGAGGCTGCTCAATTTCGCCGAGCAGATGAGGGCGCCAGGAGCCATGATATCGGGCTTCACAGTGTAACCATTGGTCGGACCACGGCCGGAGAATGAGATAATAGCTCCGGGATATCCTCCCGAAGGAATGTAGCCCGGATCAAACACCGCCCCGACAGAGATGGCTTTCCGTGCCGCACCCGGAATGTTCACGGAGTAGAACCCGTCCTCCCCTGTGTTCCCGGCTGCCGCCACGATCACGAGACCTGCATTCACAAAGTTGTCTATTTTGGCGCTCCACTCATCATCCGGTGTTGTCGCGAGTTGCGTCGTGCCGATGCTCAAATTCACGATATCGACGCCGTCCGCGATCGCCTGCTCCAACGCACTTTGTAGATGAGAGAAATCCCCTTCTCCGTCTTCATTCAACACCTTGTAGGCGTAGATGTCCGCATCCGATGCAACGCCATTGAGCCCGTACGCGTTCGTCTTTCCCGCGGCTATCGCCGCCACGTGCGTCCCATGCCCATTGTCGTCCATAGGATTCGACGAACCTGAAAGGAAGTTCACGCCTCCCTTCACCTTGCACCCGGACCCGATGGAGGAACAGCTGCCAAAATCCGCGTGCGTCCAATCGATGCCCGTATCGATGATTCCGATCTTGATCCCCGCTCCCGTGATGCAGCCATTCCCATTGCACGCAACGCCGGACGCATTCTTCGAGTGCACGGTTGCAGCACCGATCCACGGAACCGACGTACCCGTCGTCATGCTCAGCCGCAAATTGGGGAACACCTTCTCGACACCGTCGATGCTCTCGATCTCCGCTTTCTCCTCGTCGGAGAGTGAGGCAACAGGAAGAACGAAGCCATTGAGGCCGAGCGAGAACGACGTCGTGGTCTCTCCGGTCCCGCTCAGGAGATCGGCGAGGAGTGTACTCCCCTGCGCCCCACGGAATGACTCAAGCTTCGGAAGCATCTTCCGAAGCTTCGACTGCACCGAAGACTGCTGGGACTTGATGCGCGGCTTGCGCGCGTTGAGAAGCGAATGGAGAGAGCCTGAAGCGGAGGACGCAGCGGTCAGAGATTTCCTGAGCTCATTCGTCTCGGTAAACTTGCGGCCCTTCGCCGAAGCCGCCGCCATCCCCGCCGTCCGCATGACCCGCGATTTTCGATCGGCATCCCGCTCGGCGCGATAGGCGGTGGCGATCTCCGGACGTTCGAGGAGTGCAGGTTCCGTCATCTGCACGATGTAGCCGTCAAAAGGGGGCAGCGTCTTGGGACCGCCGCCGATGATCAGCTGACCGCGGAGAGCCCCGCTCCCCTTGCCGAGGAAGAACCAAGCCGCAGCGGCAGCGCACACACAGACAATGAGGACGGTGAGAATCCTGCGACGGCTCATGAGAGAGATGGAACGAATGAAAGAAGAAATCAGCGCGCGCAGGCGCCACTATTGCATCCCCGCTTGCACGTGACAGCCCGGCCCGCGATGGCGTTCTGGGTACCCGGACCGGTGGAGCAGAGGAACTCGGTGAGAACGTTCCCCTGACAAACATCTGTTCTCGACGTCCAGCGGAGAGGAGCGGAAGGATCGGAACGCCAGGTGCTCTTCGTCGTTCCCCGGACAGAGTAATCGGGACCGCCGTCGGTATCGATGCACTCAGCCTGGCAGGTGGAGGAACAACCGTCACCGGAGGTCCGATCGCCGTCGTCACACCGTTCCGTGGGTTCCACGATGCCGTTGCCGCACGTGTGGGGACCCGAGGAGGCCACGGAAGAGCGGGAGGAGCTGTGACTGCTGCTCAGGGAAGAGCTGGGAGTGGAGGACGAAGAAGCGCAGCGATAGCACTCTCCAAGACAGGAAGGAGAACCGCAGTAGCTCCCGTTCCACTCGGGCGTGCAGGAAGCGAGGGAGCTCGCGAGACACTGGAGGACACCGCCCTGATTGGACTGCGTGCGTGTGCACTGGTAGCCCGTGGGGCACGTGATCCAGGAAGACTGGCTGGAGGAGGCGGGATGAGAACTGGAAGAAGGAAGAGACGAGGAAGAGTGAGAGGAGGAAGAGAGGGAACTGGAGGCGGCGGAACTACTGGAGGAGGCAACAGAACTGGAGCTGGAAGAGGCGGGTGAGGAAGAGGAAGAGAGGGAGGAGGAACGAGAGGAGGACGAGAAGGAGAGGCACGACGGCACGGAACTGTTGAAAGATTTCGACGTGATGAGGGCGAGAGCATCCCGCGATACCTGGCCGGATTGATCGGTCACTTCCAGCACAATGAAGAAGTAGACGTTGTTCTTCCAAAACGTATCGGGTTCGAGCGACAGGAGCAGACCCGACTGACACACGTTCGCCTGCGACAATATGATGCCCTGCTGGCATCCGCTGCCATCCGACGCGGCAAGGAGGACCCGGTAGGACTCGCATCCGGAAATATCGCCGATGTTCGACCGCAGGGTAATACCGTTACTCCATACATAGCCGTTCTGATCTGCGCCGAGTGCCGTGAGATGAACCGGCTGATGGGGAGATGCGAAGGCCGCTGCGAGAGCATCCACCATTCCATAGCCGGACGTTCCGAGATTGCTCGGATTGAAATTCTGAGATCCGAATGTGGAATCCCTGAGCGTCTGTTTGAGGACATCCGGCGTCATCTCGGGATGTGCCTGCAGCATGAGCGCTGCGACTCCCGTAACATGCGGCGTGGCCATGCTGGTGCCGAAGAGAGACACGTGAGAAGTATCACTGCAGTACGTATTGAAGGAGGAGAGACGCGATTTCGCCGCACAGATAGTCCCCGGCGCAAGGACATCCGGCTTCACCAGCGCACCGGTCCCGTACGGTACCGGACCGTAGCGGGAGTAGGACGGCTGCCACGCGCCATTGTCATTCGAACCCCCGACGGTGATGACCGTCTGCGCCGCACCGGGTTCTGTGACGAGCACATCGGGGCATTCCGTCGTGTGAGAATTGCCGGCGGCAACGACGACGTTGATGCCTGCCGACACCATGATTTCCACCATGTTGCTCACGTAACCGTCCGGATCATGCGAGGCACAGGAGTCGAAACTCATGTTGACGATATCGACCATGGGAGTGGTATACGTCGACCCTCCCAGGATCTCATTGATAGCGCCGGCAACGTAATTGGTATTGCCACCTCCGTTCGCATCGAGCACTTTGAACGCATAGATCTCGGCTCCCGGTGCGACCCCGTTGAAACCGGAGCCGTTCGTCGACTTTCCCGCCGCAGTCGCCGCGACATGCGTCCCGTGCCCATTGTCATCCATAGGGTCATCGGGGTCGTCCGCGGGGACGAGAACACCATTTTTTGGATACATCACGTAGTTGTACCCCCACCTCACCTTGCACGAGCCACCGGGTGCGGTGCACCCACCCAGATCCGCGTGTGTGTAATCCACGCCCGTATCCATGATTCCGATTTTGACGCCCTTCCCGGTCATACAGTCATCACTCCCGGATATGCATGTCCCCCCCGATGTATTCAACCCCCACACGGAAGGGGCATTGATCGCCGGAACCGAAGTGTCGAGAGAAGCCCGAATCAGAGAATTGGGAAAGACTTTCTTCACGCCCGGAACACTCTCAATACCCGCGATCTGAGCGGCCGTGAGACGCCGGACGGGAAGGTAGAATCCATTGAACGCCATGGAATACGAATCCCTCGTTTCCACCCATCCCTGCACACTCGTGCTGAGGACTCCGCCCGATGCGAGGAGCGCATTCACACGAGCCCGTACGGATCGCTGCTGCGCCGTGAGTGTCACGCGCTCAGGTTCCACGATCGCCTGCAGAGTCTTCGTGCCGTTCGCGATTTTCAGATCGAGCGACTGGATCGTCGCGGCCTCTGCCGACGTCTCCCCGCCTACTGTGTTCGCCTTCAGCACCCGCCGTTGCCGATCAGCCAGAGCCAGCGCGCGATACTTCTGCGCAACGTTCTCACGGGCAAGGAGCGGCGGCTCCGTGAGCTGTACGAGGTACCCGTCGGCCTGCGTGTCTCCGGAAACTCCACCGGTGAGCTGCGCGAGCCACCATCCACGAGATACAAACACCGCACCCACCACGAGAGCAGCAAGCAGCAGGGACAGCAGCAAACGGCGTCGACGCATCATTGCTCCGCAGTCTAGCACACACGAACCCTGACGGAAGATAGCCTGAGATGCTGCCTCGGCAGCAATGAAATATCTCGCGCGAAGCGGCGGGTCTCGTGGGTCCCTAGAGCTTCCGCGCACTGCTAAGGGAAGGGTCCTTCGACTCCTCGCTTCGCTCGTCGCTCAGGATTTCATTCGGGGCTAGGTGCTGAGCCTGTCCCGAGCGAAGTCGAGGGATAGGTGGCCCTTCCACGCCCTATGGCAGGCATGCCCCATTGGCACACCCCTTGGAACACGGCGTCATGCGCGTGGAGATGGCCCCCTCGTAGGGCGAAGTTTTGGAGCAGCCGTACTCGAGGAGGGAATCGCCCTGACAGGCATCGGTCTTTGTATAGACCGTGAGAGGATTCGTGGGCGTACGGGTCCACGTGGAGCGAACAGTGCCAAGCACGTACGGCATATTATTGCCGCCGTCGCTGTCCGTGCATTCGAATTTGCACGCCGAGGAGCAGCCGTCTCCGGAGGTCCTGTTGCCATCGTCACACTGCTCACCCGAGTCGATGCGTGTATTGCCGCAATTCGTGCCGGAGGAGCTCACGGCAGTTGTGGCGGGGACAACCGAAGATGTGGTTGCTGCACACACGATGTTGATTGAAACGCTCTTCTCGATGGGCGTCATGTTCGCACTGAGAGGAACGAGCCCCGCGAAGTACTTCACAGTGGAGTTGCAGGGGGCAGTCGCAGGAACTTCGATGGAAATGGGAATGGTCTTCGACTGTCCGGGGGCGAGGGTGAGGCCGTTCTCCGTCGTGCCATAGAACATGAGGATCGTCCCCACGGGCAGGTACGCGATGCCCGAAGACTGCGTAGGTTGTAACGACGGGAACGATGCCGGAGTCCCGTTGGTCGTATCGATCAACGAAGCTTGCACCAAGCTGATCGCAGTGGTCGTCCCGTTATTCGTAATGATGACGGACTGCTGGAAACTGGATCCTGGGGCCACCGAGGAGACACCCTGCACCGAGACCGAGAGTCCGTCCTGAGATTCGGAGGGGGAACAGAAATTGAAGTGGATGCAGTAATTGAGGAATGGAATGCTCGCGTCGATGGTGCAGATGTTGCCGTCGTCACAGTTCAACCCCGATGTCGACGAGGCCTGAGAGGATGAGCTGAGAGAGGCGGAACTCGCGACCGAAGAGGAAAGATGTGAAGAGGAGGAAGCCGCAGCCGAAGAGGAGGAATGTGAAGAAGAGGAGGCGGCAGCCGAAGAGGAGATCCCGGAAGAAGAAGAGCTGCGGGAAGAACTCTTTGCTGAGGAAGAGGAACCCATCACGCAGGCACCGTTGCTGCAACCCCTGGCACAGGTCTGTCCCCACGTGACGATGGCGTGGTAGTACGTTCCCTGCTGCTGGTAGCAGTAGTTCTCCGTGAGGAGATTGCCGTCGCAGACATCTTCCTGCGTGGTGACGGTGAGGGGGTAGCGCGGGGTCGAAGGCGTCCACGTTGTTCTCGTCGTTCCTTTCAAGTAGATATTCTGTCCGCCATCCGTATCCGTGCATTCGAAGAAGCAGGAAGAGGAGCAACCGTCGCCTGAGAGGGCGTTTGAATCGTCGCACTGCTCCCCGCTCTGGAGAATGCCGTCACCGCATCCGGGTGACATGCTGGAGCTAGAGCGAGAGGAGGAAGATGGAGAGAGACTGCTTGAAGAATTGAGGGAAGAGGAAGAGGACAACGAACTCGAAAGGGAAGAGAAGGAGGAGAATGAAGCTGAAGAAGCATTCCCTGATTGCACGGTCACGAAGGGGGTGCATCCCTGATGCTGGACGCACAACTGCACCCGCATCCCCGGAGACACGGTCGAGCAACCGGATACAGTGCATACCGGCTGTGACACCGTCATGTTCTCTCCGAGGGAGCAGAACGCACTTCCGTTCGCCCGCGCCACACCCTGATCATCGAAGAGCACGGGGCAGAAACACGTGGGACACCAGTCGAGCACAGGAACGCGATTCGTGAGAATGAACCGCGCCGTCTCGCCATCGGTGACGACGCTCGTGAGGCTGACGCCGACACACCCGTTCTGTGTGCAACCGAGAGAGCAGTTCACCGTTGTCTCCCTGAGGACATACTCGCCATTCGACACGGCACAGTATGTCTCACGAAGTTGTGTGGGACTGAGACAGACATCCTCACTGGAAATGGTCCCGGACGCGTTTCCACCCGCCGTGGGACTGTAGAGGTAGGGATCGTTCCCCCCGTCCCATTCGCTGCAGAAGGACTGACAGGTCGCCGAACATCCGTCGTTTCCTACGGTATTTCCATCGTCGCATCTCTCACCGGTTTCAAGCGTCCCGTTGCCACAACCTGTCGCAGGACGGGAACTCGAGGAAGAGGTGGAGGAGCGGCTGGAAACCGGATGAGTCGGATCGATACACGCTCCATCGTTACAGCCATTCTCACAGCGGCCGGAGGAACCGGTGATGGAATTGTCGTAATCCCCTCCCTTCGTGCAGTAGTACTCGAAGAGGGTATCGCCCTCGCACACGTCCTCCTGCACGTACACCGTGAGGGGGTAGCGGGGAAGGTTCGTCCACGTACTCCTCGTGATCCCCTTGCTGTACCGGTCGTTGCCACCATCAGTGTCGGAACACTCGAACCGGCATGTGGAGGAGCAGCCATCGCCGGAGAGAGCGTTTGAGTCGTCGCACTGCTCACCGGCATCCGCCCTCCCGTTGCCACAGGTACCGTTCTCGAGGGTGCACGTGGCGGAGCAGCCGTCGCCGGAAGTCGTATTGTGATCGTCACACTGCTCGACCCCAACCTTGATGCCGTCCCCGCAGAGCGAAGCGCACACCGACGGACAGGAAGTGGACTGCACAATGAGCGTGTCCGTTGTTCCGAAGAGTGACGCGACGAAATGGCCGAGCCGCAACCAGAGACCCTCCTGCGCCTGAGGAGCAGGACAAATCTCACTGCAGACCCAGCCCAGCTCTACCGTGCACGACGCCGAGCAGCCATCGCCATTCTGCACATTCGCATCGTCACAACCCTCCGAACCCTGCTTGATCCCATTGCCGCACGATGTCTGGCACACTCCCATTCCCCACGACGGTGATGCTTTCCAGCATGTCGTTTCTCCGGGATGATTTGCCTGATTGTTGATGCAGTCCGCATCGGTGGAACACTCGTAGCAATTCCCATCGGCCGGGTAGCATGCCGCATTCAGACCGCTGCATGCCACGGGTGTCCCCGCGACGCAGGCACCCGTCATTTGATTGCATGTCTCGATGCCGTTGCACTTGTTTCCGTCATCACATACGCCGCAGCTTCTTGCCGAAGAGCTGGCAAGCGGGAGCGAGGAAGAGGAGAGGGGCGCATTCGTTTCGTTGGGATCGTTCAGGCAGATGCATCCGGGGTCCTGGGGATAGTCGGCTTTGCCGTCTCCATCGTTGTCGACGCCGTCAGCACATGCGGGCTTGAGCGGGAGACTGCCGACACAGAAGCGGCCGGCGAGTGGAGTCGAACCGGCCCCCGCTGTACCGAAGGTGAAGTAGGAATCCGTGCCACCGTCTACATTGGCATTCTTGAAGAAAAATACGGACGTCGCATTCAGGTAGAGACCCATGGAATCGATGCCGTCGCCGTTCCAGTCACCAACAAGTGGTTGATAACCGTATCCCCCTGCACCCTGCCAAGTGAAGCTGGTCTCAACGGGGCCGGATGTGTTGACGTTGCGCAGGGTGAAGATGCCTGTCGTCGGGTTGAATGCGCCAACCGTGTCGATGCCATCACCGTTCCAGTCACCGACGAGCGGGAAGGAACCAGCGGTGAATGCGACCATGAGATCGGCACTGCCGGACGTGTTGGAGTTCCGGAGGTAGAAGATCTGCCCGGAGGGATCGTAGGCGCCGATGGTATCGATGCCATCGCCGTTCCAGTCGCCGGCGAGCGGGATCCAGCCCTTATTGGGCGAACCGAACCCCAAAGTGATATCCGCGTAACCGGAGGAGTTGGTGTTCCGGAGATAGAAAGAGGAAGCAGTGGGATCGAACACACCGGGCGTGTCGATACCGTCGCCGTTCCAATCACCCATGAGAGACTTCCAATTCGCTCCGCCGTAGCCAAACGTTGTGTCCGCAGCACCCGCGGTCTTCGAATTCCGGAGGGAGAAAACCGCGGAGGCGGGATTGAAGAGACCGATCGTGGCCGTGCCCTCGCAGACCGCAGGCACGGAAGACGATGAAGCCGCGAGGGAAGATGATGACGGACGGGATGAAGAGGAAGCGGGAGCTGCGGAGGAGGAAGCCGGAACGCAAGTGAATGTGGGTGTCGCCGCATTGAGCGCCACGTTCTGTCCCTGGCCGATATTGATGGCATACGTCGTCAGCGTGTGCGACTTGCCGTCCTTCAGGGAGACGGGAAGTGCGAAGGAGAAGCCGTGACTGCCGTAGCCTCCGCACGCAGCAGCCGCGTCTACGCGGCTGGCGTTCGCTGCGGCCCCCATGATCATCGTGTTGCCCTCGTACACATGCACATCAATGGCCTGCGCGAAATTGTCGGGGTCGCACGCCCAGCCGTAGATGCCCGAACAGCTCACGCCGTCAAAATAGCCAATGGGGTTCGAGCCGGCAGGCGGGACGGACGAAGCGGCCGCAGATGAAGCGGCGACAGAGGAAGTAGCTGGAGACGACGAAGAGGAAGGCCGTACGCAGTCATACGCCTGACAGACGCACACTCCATTCTGACAGGTATTGCCGTACGGACACGTCTTGTAACTATAGAGGGGCTCTTTCCCCGTCGGACCGCCGCAATAGAATTCCTGCACTTGCACTCCAACACATTGGTCTGTGAATGTCGTACTCACGGAACTGCTGCTGGAAGTGCAGGAGGCAGTACAGTTCGTCCCTTCGCACAAATTATATGTGTAGGCCCAATACAACGACCCCTTCGTGAATACATCATCATTCGCACTCGTTTTACCGCATCTCTCCGAGGTTTGCTTCGCAAGAGGCGTCCTGCAGCAGGTGCCGTCCGGACAGTCACAGGCGCCTTGGGTACAGGTATACCCCGTCGGGCATGTCACCTGCCTGTAGGCAGGATTCCCGGTACTGTCGCATATCGCCTCGTAGAGCAGACTGCTCGACTTGCAGTAGTCAGAGAGAGTCGTCGAATACAGTTTCGCCGAATTGCTGAAGAAGATTTCATAGCTCGCGGGACTGGTGCAGAAACCGGAAGTGTTCTTCATGCAGATATCGGGGTCGGAGCATGTCGACGCCGTCGCTGCGCTCAACGCACCTCCCTGCACCTCCAACCCCCATAGTCCCTTCATACTGAAGAGGGAGAGGGATACCCCGAGAAGGGCCGTTGCGGCGAAGAGAAATCTCAATCGGGGAGAACGCATAGGATGTGTATTTGAAATCTCATTATTATAGCGAAAATCCGGCTTCCGGTACAGAGCAAACCTCGGGAAGAGGAGACAGGGACCACCTCTTCTGAACTTGCTGGATGCTGTGCTCCAGAAGGGGCGTTCCACGGGAGCATGGAACCGTTTTTTGCGCGAATGAATGCGAAAAACGACGGAGGACTCTGAGAAAATCCTGACAATGTATTGCCCCGCTTGTCCACCTCCTGCAAGCTGGAACCAATGGCGCAGACAGTTCTCCTCATCGATGACAATGGCAGGGTCACAGGGGAAATGGACCGGACGGAGGCACACACCGGCATCGGCACGCTGCATGCGGCCTTCTCCGTCTACATCTTCCGCGACGAACGGAAGGAATTTCTCATGCAGAAACGTGGCAACGGAAAACTGTGGGCGGGAATCTGGGCCAACACCTGCTGTAGCCACCTGCGGAGAGGCGAGACACCTCGGGAAGCCGGCGAGCGGCGACTCCAGGAAGAGATGGGTTTCACGTGCCCGCTTCGCGAAGAGGGCTCTTTCGTCTACCGCGCAGAGGACCCGGAGGGGAGAGGCGTGGAGCATGAGCGCATCACGCTCCTGACGGGGGACATTCAGAAACGAATCATCCCGACGCCGGATCCCGCGGAAATCGCCGAGTGGGAATGGATCTCTGTCGCAGACCTCTCCGCGGACATACTGAAGCATCCGGGTTTGTACACCCCGTGGTTTCGCATCGGGCTTCGCCGCATCATCGGGCAGGGGTAGAATCGCAGTCCATGCCGGATTCCCCTCCCCCGCTTCACATCGCCATCATTCCGGACGGCAACCGCCGCTGGGCTCGTGCGAAAGGACTCCTGGCATGGAACGGTCATCAGAAAGCCATTGAGAATTTCAAGGACCTGACCGAGTGCTGCTACGACGATCCGCGCATCGGGACACTCACGGTGTGGTGCTTCTCCACTGAGAACTGGAAGCGCGACCCTCAGGAGATCGGGAAGCTCATGAACATGCTCGAGGAATACCTTCAGAAAGAGCGAAAGGGGTTCGCGGAGAAGCAGACGCGCTTCCTCCACTCGGGGCGCACCGACCGTCTTCCCCCCTCCCTCGTCACGCTCATGCGGGACGTGATGGAAGAAACGAAGAACTTCAACCGTTTCACGCTGCACCTCGCCGTGGACTACGGAGGGAAGGATGAAATCATCCGTGCGCTCCGGAAAGCCAAAAATCCTTCGTCGCTGTCGGAAGAATCCTTCCGGTCTCTCTTCGACCAGCCCTCTCTCCCGGACATCGACCTCGTCATCCGTACGTCAGGCGAGATGCGCACGAGCAATTTCTTCCTCTGGCAAACCGCATATGCGGAGTGGGAATTCGTCGACAAATTCTTCCCCGACTTCACGGCAAAGGATCTCATGAACGCAGTCGACGCCTTTGAGAAACGCACGCGACGTTTCGGCACATGAACACGACCGCCTTCGCTCCCGGCAAAATCATTTTGTGCGGAGAATATGCCGTCGTCTTCGGCTCTCCGGGCATCGCCGTGCCTGCCCCGATCGGCATGAAGGTGATGATGGAGGAGAACGCGGCGATGCGAGGCGTGAAGATTCAATGGCATGGCATCGAGGGAACGGAGGAGTGGAACCGTTATGCGCGGAGCGCGATCGAGCTCCTGCATGAGGGCAAGAAACCCTTCCGGGGGACCGTGACGATCACAAATGAACTGCCGCTCGGCAAGGGCATGGGCTCCTCGACGGCGCTCGTCTGCGCGCTCACCCGCTGCCTCCTTGGGCCGGGGAAACGGGAGGAAGCGTTGCGAGTGGAAGACGCGATGAATCCCGGCCACAGCGGCCTCGACTTTTCCGTGATCTGGAGCGCAAAACCAGTTCTCTTTCAGAAGGGGAAAGAACCGCAGGCCATCGACGTGCAGAACATGCTCCAGGATGCCGTCTTCATCGATACCGGCATGCCGACAGAAACGACGCCACAGCTCGTCGCATGGGTGAAGGAACGTTCAGAAAATCCGGCGATCAAACGCGCACTGGACATCATCGGAGGGTGTGCGCCCCGCCTCCTGAATGGAGAAGATCTTGAGGATATTTTCCGGGACCATCATCGCGCACAAATCACGCTCGGCGTCGTGCCTCCGGCGACGCAGAAACTGATCGCTGATATCGAACGCGCAGGGGGCAGCGCGAAAGTGATTGGGGCGGGAGGGAAGACCGGGGGAGGAGGGATTGTCCTTTCACTCGGAATATCCGAACATACGGTCAGAAAGCTCCCGGGCGCCAAAGGATTTCTCCTCCTGCATCTCTCATGAACACCACTGCCGTCTCCTTCCCGAATATCGCCTTCATCAAGTACTGGGGAAACAGGAACAATGCGCTCCGGCTTCCCGCCGCGGATTCCCTCTCGATGACCCTAGACCGGCCATCGGTAGAGATCACGCTTTCAGATGCGGACCGCCTCTCAATCCGATCATTCGAGGCGGACGGGAAGGAGAAAATACTGACGGAAAAGCAGATTTCTCGCTGGAAGGAAACACTCGATCTGATGCGTTCCTCCCTCGGAACGATCGGCGCAGAGGGAACGCTTCCGGAGACGTTGTCCCTCGAGATCCGCTCGCACATCCCCCCCTCGGTCGGCCTCGCCTCCTCCGCCGCCGTCTTCTCCTGCCTCGCACGCGCCGTGCAGGGATTCATCTCGGACAAGACGCGCCTCACGGAGGAACAGACGAGCGTCCTCGCACGACTCGGCTCCGGCTCCGCCGCACGGAGCATCTTCGACGGGTACGCGGCGCTCCTCGCGGGCAGCGGGAACGACATCGATGCCGCCGTCGGGAAGCAGATCGCGGATGAATCGCATTGGACGCTGTACGACTTCGTCATCATTCCGAGCACACACGAGAAGAAGGTGGGATCCACCGAAGGCCACGCACTCGCACACACGAGTCCCCTCTTCGACCAGCGCGTGAAGGACATTACGGAACGGCGCCAGCCGCAGTGCATCGACGCCGTCCTCCGAAAAGATTTTGAACTGCTCCAACAGGTCGTGGAGGAAGACGCACTCGACATGCACGCCGTGATGGAATCGAGCACGCCGCCCCTGAAATATTTATCGGAAGAGACGCACCGGATCCTCCGGGAAATCACATCCCTTCGCGAGGAACGTCATTTGCCCGTTCTCTACACGATGGATGCGGGACCGACCGTACACCTCATTTTCGAAGAGAGCGCTCTCGGAGAAATGAAACAGTTCACAGACATACAAAAACAAAAACGCTGTTTGATATTCGAAGCCAAAGTTGGGAAAGGAGCATATCTGAAATAAGAGCGTTCCGAATATTCGAATATTCGAGTACTCGAGTACTCGGGCTTGAAGACGAACGTTCACCTCACAAGTTTGCTATACTTGAATCGATGGACCTTCGCACTCTTCCACCGGACCTGGACGCCGAAGGCCGCTGCAACGAACGCCGCAAGCGCGTCGAGAAATCTCTGGGTACTCCCCTCTCACTCCTGCGAACGAACAAGGACGTGATCGGTCACGCCGATGAACGCAACTGCGAACAGATGCTCGGGTGTGTGAGCGTGCCGGTCGGGTATGCCGGACCGCTGCGCATCCAATTCAGTTCCGGTGACGAGACGGACGTCCACCTCCCGCTCGCCACCACGGAGGGCGCACTCGTCGCGAGCATCAATCGGGGATGCAAAGCACTCGCGACATGCGGTGTACACACGTCTTCGACGCTTCACGGAACGACACGTTCCCTCGCATTCCACGTCCCAAAGGAGACACGACCGTTCACCTCCGCACTCACGGAAGGAAAGAGGAATTGGCAGCGTATCGCGGAGGGGACGAGCGAACACCTGACGTTACTTTCCTTCGACATCGATACGAAAGGAGACTTCGTCTTCCTCACGCTCGCCTTCGACACCGACGAAGCGATGGGCATGAACATGGTAACAATCGCGGCGCAGGCGGCGGGCGAATGGATCACAGAGAAGCTCCTGCCCGATGGGGGGAGTTTTGTAACGGTGGCGGGGAACGTGGACAGCGACAAGAAACCGAGCCGTCGGACGAAGGAACGTGGCAGAGGGATTGAAGTGACGGCGGAAGCGCTGCTCGACCGTGCGACAATCGAGAAGGTGCTGAAGACGACGCCTGAAATGATGCTAAAAACTGCCGAAGCGAAGCTGAAATACGGCTCTGTCGTCGCGGGAGCATTGGGGGAAAATTTGCACGCGGCGAACGTTATCGCGGCGCTGTACATCGCGACGGGGCAGGACCCGGCACACGTGGTGGAAGGCTCGCTCGCGGACACCGTCGTGAAGAAGAGTGGAAACGGTCTGAGTATCACCGTCCGGCTCCCTGCAATTCTCGCCGGTGTGCGGGGCGGAGGCACATCCCTCCCCTCACAGTCGCAGTGCCTGAAGATGCTCCTGAAACCGAAGACGAAGCTCCACCCAAAGAAGCAATTGGCGGAAAGCATCGGAGCTGCCGTCCTCGCAGGAGAACTCTCGCTTCTGGCTGCACAGGCGAGCCATACACTGGCTTCCGCACACAAGAAATTGGGGAGATAAACCCCCTCACTGCGCACTCCTCTTCTGGTAGACTCCCTCCGATGTCCCGCTCAGCCATCGTCGGCTTCGGCAGGTACCTCCCCACCTTCCGCGTGAAGACGGAGGAGATCGCGACTCACTGGGGACAGGACGGGAAGGCGACAGCCAGATCGCTGGGATTGGATGCGAAGACGGTTCCCGGCAGGGACGAGGACAGTTTCACGATGGCTTTCGAGGCGTCGCGACAGGCACTCGACGTCTCCGGTTTGAAATCCTCACAGATCTCCGCGGTTTTCGTCGGCTCCGAGAGCCACCCGTACGCCGTGAAACCCACGAGCGGGATGCTCGCTGCGGCACTGGAAACCGATCCCTTCTGTTTTGCGGCCGATCTGGAATTTGCCTGCAAGGCGGGAACGGCCGCGATGCAGATCGTAGGCGGATTCATCGGGAGCGGGCAGATCGAGTACGGACTCGCCGTGGGGACGGACACGGCACAGGCACGCCCGGGTGATGCGCTGGAATACACGGCGGCGGCGGGCGCGGCGGCGGTGATCCTCGGAACGGAAAAATCCAAGCATGCACTCTGCTGCATCGACCACACGCTCTCCTTCACCACAGATACACCGGATTTTTGGCGTCCTGCAGCAGAGAAATACCCACACCATGCGGGGCGCTTCACCGGGGAACCGGCCTACTTCCACCACGTCCGGACGGCACTCACGGGCATTCTCGAAACGGCGAAAATCTCCATCGCCGACATCGACCACGTCGTGCTCCACATGCCCAATGCGAAGTTCCCGAAGACGATCGCGAAGGAGTTCGGCATCTCGGAAGAACAATTGCACCTCGGCTTCATCTTCCCCTCGATCGGCAACACCTACAGCGCCTGTTCGCTCCTCGGTCTCACCGGCGTCCTCGAAGCGGCGAAGAAAGGTGAGCGGATCCTCCTCGTCTCCTACGGTTCGGGCTCCGGCTCCGATGCCTTCCTCTTCACCATGCTCCGGGACGGCGCTCCTCTCCCTCCTGACGAACGAACACCGGAGGAGCTCTCCTACAGCGAGTATCTGGAACATTCCCCCCAAGTGCACTGAACATGGAACGAGACATCTTCCTCATCGGCGGCGGACAGACGAAGTTCGGTGAATGGTGGGGGCGAAGCCTGCGTGATCTCATCGAGGAAGCCGTGGAAGCCGCGTTCAAGGACGCTCCGTGCACCGCCCTCGACATCGATCTCGTCGTCATCGCGAACATGCTCGGGGAGATCGGCAGCCACCAGGCACAATTGGGCTCCCTCGCCTCCTCGCTCCTCCCGCACCGGCCACCCGCCGTGCGCGTGGAATCGGCCTGCGCCTCCGGCGCACTCGCCCTCCACACGGCTTGCGCATTCCTGGAGAGCGGCCGCGCGAAGACGGTCCTCTGCATTGGTGCGGAAAAGATGACCGACGCGTCGCCGGACGCAATCGCGGAGGGGTTGATGGGAGCTGCGGACGCGGAAGTGGACCGGCCATCCGGCATCACGTTCCCGGGACTCTTCGGACTCATCGCCGCCCGCTACATGCACGAGTACGGACTCACACGGGACGATCTGAGCCTCGTGAGCGCCGTGCACCATAGCAACGCCTGCCACAATCCCTTCGCTCAGTTCCACTCGACGATAACGCCGGAGGCAGTCTCGCGAAGTCCGCTCGTGTCCGATCCCCTGCGCCTCCTCGACTGCTCTCCCGTCACAGATGGAGCCGCCGCCTGCATCCTCTCGACACAGATGCCGAGTGATCTCCGGCTTCGCGCATCGCAGGTGGCCACCGACACGCTCAGTCTCACGCAGAGAGCGACACTCACCTCGTTCAGCGCAACGAAAGACGCTATGGGGAAAGCTCTTACGGAAGCGGAAATCTCGAGGAGTGAGATCGGAGTGCTGGAGACGCACGACTGCTTCTCCATCGCGGCAATCATCAACATGGAAGACCTCGGATTCGCCGAGCCCGGCCGCGGCGTCGAGATCTACCGCGCGCTCCACCGGGGCAAGCACGCACCCTTCCCGGTCAATTTGAGCGGCGGACTGAAGGGCTGCGGACATCCCGTGGCGGCAACCGGCATCAAGCAACTCCTCGACGTCGGAAAGGCATTGCGGAAGAATGACGGCGCCATCGGTCTCGCACACAACTTCGGCGGCGCAGCTGCCACCGCAGCCATTCACATCCTGGAACGCACCCATGCCTGATTCCTCCCCTACCGCTCACCGTGCACTGAAGACGAAGCGATGCAAATTGCAGGATGGCATCGTCCTCTCCTGCACGGTCCTGCGTCATCCGCCGGCCCGCTTCGGTCCTCGTCCGCGCCCCGTCGCGCTCATCGCTCTGGAAGACGGCGCACGCGTCCTCGCGCCACTGACGCAGGCTCTCCCCATTGGAACACACGTTCGTTCG
Source organism: Candidatus Peribacteraceae bacterium (assembly GCA_041666245.1). GTDB lineage: Bacteria > Patescibacteriota > Gracilibacteria > Peribacterales > Peribacteraceae > CAIKAD01. Next base: position 26,614 of record JBAYHG010000001.1, on the reverse strand, counting down.
CGACTCCGACTTTCGCACATCACCGCCGAGGGTTTGCGCATCTACGACGCCACCTACGAACCGCTCGTGCTTTCGAAAAATCCCGTCCCGGACTTCCCCGGCTACATCCTGGCACTCACCGGTCCTTCGGGCGTCGGGAAATCCACCGTGAGCGCCGTCCTCATGCGCATGTTCGCCGAGTACGTCGAGCGTGTTCCCATCGTGACGACACGGGAGCGACGGGAGGGAGACGACGGCGAGTACCGCTACGTGAGCAAGCGCGTGTTCACGGAGCTGCAGAAGGAAGGGAAACTCATCGCAATGACGCACATTCCCGCGACAGCGGAGGAACGCTGGTACGGGTATCGCGCCAGCGACTTGGAGCGAATCTGGAAGGCGGGAAAACTGCCCGTCGTCATCACCGAAATGCATCTGCTGCAGGGCCTCGCCGAGCGCTACGGCCGGCGCTCGATCCTCTCCTTCGGCCTCCTCCCGCCGGGCAAGAGCAAACGCGCGATGCTGAGCCACCTCCTGCACCGCCTCCGCCTGCGCGGCCGTGAAACCGAGGAACACATCAAGGACCGCCTGAAGAACGCCGAGGAGGACATCGCATTCTTCTCGCGCCGCAAAGACCTCTTCGATCGCATTCTCGTGAATGAGAACGTCGAACACGTCATCGAAAACCTGCGACAAACCGTCCCCGGATTGTCCGAAGCCAGAACAGAAAACTGAGCATTCCCCCCGGGCGGTTGATCGGATGGGGTTTTGTCTGGAATATCTGGCTGATTTCTGCTAAAATAGTGAGATTTCACGTGTGCTTGAGCACACGAAAACAACAGACACACATGCACCTGATGCACACCTTGATGTTCGGCTGGGAATACCCACCTCACCATTCCGGAGGCCTCGGCGTCGCCTGCCAGGGATTGGTACGGGGGCTCCTGCGCAACGGAGTCCGCGTGACACTCGTGCTGCCGCACAACCTGGGGGAATCGGAGCAGCATCTGGACATCCTCTCCCCGACGGACGAATTGCGTTCCACGATCCACGTCCCAAGCCTCCTCGACCCGTACGACTCCGTACGCTCCTACGAGGATCGAATCCTCTCCACGAATATCCCGCGCGACACCAACCACCTCTACGGACCGGATTTGGGACAGGCCGTGGAGGAGTTCACGGCGATGAGCGTGGACATGACGAAGCACATCAATCCCGACGTCATCCATTGCCACGACTGGATGACGTACGGCGCCGGAGTCCGGGCGGCGCGGTACCACCACAAACCCCTCGTCGCGCACATCCACGCAACGGAGTTCGACCGCACTGATTTCCACCCCAACGAGTGGATCGCAGGAAAGGAGCGTCATGGTCTTCTCGCGGCCGACCATATCATCGCCGTGAGCGCCTACACGAAGAATCTCCTCATTTCGCACTACGGGATCCCCCGGGACAAGATCATGGTCGTCCACAATGGTCACGATCAACCGAGAAACACGATCCCGCCTGCAATCCTCACACAGCACGGCAAACACCGTGATCCGCTCGTCCTCTTCCTCGGACGCCTCACCATCCAGAAGAATCCCTGGCAGTTCCTGGAGATCGCCCGCCGCGTCCATGACCACAGGAAAGACGTGCGCTTCGTCATGGCAGGCGACGGACCGATGATGGCAGAACTCCTCGATCGCACGTGCGAACTGGGCCTCGGCGACAGCGTCATCTTCACCGGCAACGTGCGCGGGCGGGAGGTGCAGGCGCTCTACACCGCCGCGGACTGCTTCGTGATGCCCTCGCTCTCGGAACCGTTCGGTCTCGTGGCACTGGAGGCGATCGCGCACGACACTCCCGTCATCGTGAGCAAACAATCGGGTGTCGCGGAGGTCCTCGATCACGCGTTCAAGGTGGACTACTGGGATGCGGATATGATGGCCGACTGTATCCTCACGATCCTGCGGGAGGAGGCGCTGTCGGGACAGCTGAAGGCGGAAGCACCGCGCGTACTGCAGCGGCTGACGTGGAAGAACCAGGCGCACAAAGTGCAGTCGATTTACCAACATCTCATTTCGAATCATTCCCATTAATTCCATGAACAAGCCTCTCATCTGTCTCTACTTCCAGGTGCACCAGCCCTACCGGTTGCGCGACCTTCGCATCAACGACATCGGAAAGGGCGAGCCACTGTACTTCGACGCGGAGAAGAATCGCTCGGTCTTCCGGAAAGTCGCGGAGAAGTGTTACCTCCCCGCCAACGCCCTCATTCTGGAACTCCTGCGAACGTATCCGGATTTCCATGTTGCCTACTCGCTCTCCGGCGTCTTCCTCGATCAGTGCGAAGAGTACGGACAGGACGTTCTGGACTCGTTCCGCGCACTCGCGGCGACGGGCAAAGCGGAGTTCCTCGCGGAGACATCGCACCACTCGCTCTCTGCGCTTCGATCGGTCGGGGAATTCGCCGAGCAAGTGCGATCCCAGGTAAAACGCGTCGAGAAGCTCTTCGGCCAGACGCCGCAAATCTTCCGCAACACGGAGCTCATCTACTCAAACGAGCTCGCACAGATGGCACGCCTCATGGGTTTCCGCGGCATTCTCGCCGAAGGCGCCGATCACCTCCTGCGCGGACGCAGTCCCAACGAACCCTTCGTCCCCCCCAGTTTTCGTCTCCCCCGCAAAGTCGAGGCGGCCATCGCGAACGCACGGCCGCTCACCACGCGCTCCGAACAGATCCACGTGCTCCTGAAGAACTACCGGCTCTCTGACGACGTCGCGTTCCGCTTCTCGGACAAATCATGGGTGGGCTTCCCGCTCCACGCCGACACCTTCACCAACTGGCTCACGGGTGGCGGCGGACACAGCGTCAACCTCTTCATGGACTACGAGACCTTCGGCGAGCACCAGTGGGCCGACACCGGCATCTTCGAATTCCTGAGAGCCCTCCCGCGCGTCTGGCAGGAGCGCGGCATCAAGGCTGCAACGCCCTCGCAGGTCCTCGACGCATGGGAATCCGAGCACACGCAGGAGTACGACGTCCACAACGTCATTTCATGGGCCGATATGGAACGCGATCTCTCCGCCTGGCAGGGCAACCGCATCCAGAATGCCGCACTCGACGCCGTCTTCGCACTCGAACATGCAGTGAAGGAAACGGGCAATCCCCTCCTCCTCGAAATTTGGCGGAAACTCCTCACCTCCGATCACTTCTACTACATGTCCACCAAGTACTGGAGCGACGGCGACGTGCACAAGTACTTCAGTCCCTATGACTCTCCGTATGAAGCCTATCGGAGATACAGTCATGCCTTGTGTGACTTGAGGCAGCGATTGAATGAAGGGGAGGGAAGGAAAGTTAGAAAAGGCAGAAAGGGCAGGAAAGTATCCGAGACGAGCCTCGATGAGTAAGTAGTTCCCTTCGTTTCTGTCCTTCCTTACGTTCCTGCCTTTCCTGCCCTCTCTCATAACCCTCTGAACCCCCACTCATGCCGCGTTCTCTCGTTCTAGGTAACGGCACCATGCTCGCCACGTTCGATGCAACGCTCCAGATGCGGGATTTCTACTTCCCGTGCGTGGGTATGGAGGACCAGACGACGTACGGACACCTGCATCGCATCGGCGTATTCGTGCCTGGAAAAGGCATCTCGTGGCTCGGAGACGGCACATGGAAGATCGCCCCGCGCTACGCCGCGGAAACACTCGTGGGGAATTCCACGCTCGAGAATGATGCACTAGGCCTCAGCATCGTCGTGCAGGACTACGTCCACCCGGTGCACAACGTCCTCCTGCGCCATTTCTTCATCCACTCCAAGGACGGACAGCCGAAGGAGGTGCGTCTCTTCTTCAACCACGATTTCTTCCTCTACAGCGACAAGCAGAAGGACACCGCCTTCTACGAACCGCTCACGAACTGTGTCATCCACTACCGCCAGACACGCTACATCCTGGTGGGCGGGACACCTGACGCATCCAAACCGCCCGCGCAGGCGGGAGGGCGCGGCGGCCGCTACGGCTCGGTCCTGCGCAGCCGCGAGCAGCTCTTCGCCTCCGGACTCTCGTCGTTCACCACGGGGAAATCCCACTTCCGCGGACTCGAAGGCACGTGGAAGGACGCGGAGGACGGCGAACTCTCGCGCCATCCTGTCGAGCAGGGATCCGTGGACTCCACCGTGAGTCTCCACTGCTCCGTTCCCGCATCAGGAGAGACACAGGCAGTCCTATGGGTATGCGCGGGCAAGACGCTGGAGGAAGTGCTGCAGCTGCAGGAAACGGTCCTGACGGAAACACCGGAACGCCTCCACCGCAACTGCAACAACTACTGGAAGAGCTGGGTGAATAAGACGCGCTGGGATCCCGGGTCGCTTCCGGCGGACGTCTGGGATCTCTTCAAACGCAGTCTCCTCGTGATCCGCTCCCATGTGGACAGTCACGGAGGAATCGTCGCCGCAGCCGATTCGGACATCATGGCGTTCAACCGGGACACGTACTCATACGTCTGGCCGCGCGACGGCGCCTTCGTGTCGATGGCACTCGACCGCGCAGGCTACGCCGAGGTGACGCGCACGTTCTTCCAATTCTGCGCGAAGGTGCAGTCGCCGGACGGCTACTACCTGCACAAGTACAACCCGGACTACTCGCTCGGCTCCACCTGGCATCCTTGGTTCAAGGACGGGGAGCCACAGCTACCCATCCAGGAGGACGAAACGGCGCTCCTCCTCCACACGCTCTGGAAGCACTTCGAACGGCAGCAGGACTTCGAATTCCTGCAGGAGATGTTCGAGAAATTCGCCCGAAAAGCCGCGCAGTTCCTCACCGATTTCCGTGAGGAGCAGACGGGTCTTCCGCTCCCGAGTTACGATCCATGGGAGGAGAAGCGCGGCATCTTCACCTATACCACCGCCTGCACCATCGCAGGCCTCCACGCCGCCGCACAGATCACGAACATCCTCGGCCACCACCTGCACTCCGAACGGTTTCAGGCTGCCGCGGACCAGATGCGACAGGCCCTGCTCTTCCACCTCTTCGACGAAACGGAGAAGCGCTTCGTGAAGATGATCCGCCGCAAGGACGGGCAGACTGTGGAGCGCGACCTCACTCCGGACGCAAGCATCGCCGCAATCTGGCTCCTCGATGTCCTGCCCGCGGACGATCCCCGCGTCGTCTCGACGATGAAGCAGCTGCAGGAACGCCTCACGGTGAAAGTGGGAATCGGCGGCTGGGCGCGCTACCCCGATGACCACTACCAGGAAGTGATCCCGACGAGTCCGGAAATGCCAGGGAACCCCTGGATCATCACGACCCTCTGGAACGCACAGTGGCAGATCGCCATGGCGAAGAAGCCCGAGGACCTCATACCGGCGAGGGATGCACTGCTCTGGGCCACCGCACGGGCATCCGCCAGCGGCATCCTCGCGGAGCAGTACCACCCGTACACGGGCGCTCCCCTCTCGGTCGCGCCGCTCACCTGGAGCCACTCAAGCTTCGTGGAAACGGTGCTGAAGTACGTGGAGAAGGAGAAGGAGATGCAGCGGAAATGATGGAAGAAGTGTCACCCCGAACGGAGTCGATGGGTCGTCCTTTTCCCTTTGCCATCATCCACGTATGATGGCTCTCAATCCATGGACGGACGACGTTCCTTCCCCGCCGGCCTCGCCCTCGGGCTGCTCCTCGGTCTTTCGGTCACGCTGTATGGAAAAGGAACGGCGAGACTTCTGTCATCACTGACTTCGACCCCGATCACCCTCATCAATTGCCCTGCAGACGTGAACCAGGACGGATGGAAAACGGAACGGAACGCTGTTTTCACGTTCGAAATCCGCCATCCCCTGTCCTACGAGCTCCGGAAAGAGACAGGCTCCCTCGTTCTCAGCAACGGAACCGAACGTATCGTCTTCGAGAAATTCCACTCGACCGTCGCACGGGAAGTGAATGTGGAGATGCGTCAGGCGGGCTGGAAGATCGCTGACCGCAACGTCTACGCCCTCACGACATCGTACTTCACGAATGAAGACGGAACGCTCTCGGAAGAGTACCTCTTCATCCGCGACTTTCCCGCCATCGGCACGAATGATCAGACAGCCATGATCCGCGCGACGATCACGATGAGCGCGAAGAATCCCGAACTGCTCGCAGCGAAAGCAGCCGGCATGACGGATGTGGAGCAGATCCTCACGGAACCGGAGCAAATTCTCTCCACCTTCCGTTTCTTGCAGTACGGCGAGCTGCCCGGAAGCAATTGATGACACACGAAAACGAGTCCTGAGACAAGCGGGAACGGGCTTCCCCCCGCGAATCCGGCGATATACTCGCCGCATGAGTCTACGGAAAATTTCCACTCTGGCTTTGGGAGTACTCGTGAGCCTCCCGCTCCTCTGCTCCGCAGCCACGGAAGAAGATCCGCTCACCGCCGACAGAGCGACACGCGTCGCCATCCTCACGGGAACTCGCTCCACAGCAGACGATGCAGCCTTTCGCGAGGCGCAAGCCGCCTTCGTGAAGAAGCGCACCGCTCACCGTGTCTCCTGCCGCCTCGACTTGCGCCGCGCGAACAGGGACAAGACATTCCCGACACTCCTGCAGTGCTTCCGCGGTGAACTGACGCTCGAGCGGGACTTCCGCAAGCAGGAACGGACGTACGTGTCCGAAGCTGCAGGTGTGACGGATCAGGTTCGGACGTCTGCGCTCACCTCCCTCGACGCATTCCTCGATGCCGTCGGCGCCATCGTCACCGGCATCGACAGCGGTGTCTACCAGGAGAAGGACACCCTCGCCGACGCGCGGCTGAAGCTCCAGCAGAAGTACCGTGCGCAGCTGCAAACCGCCCTCTCGAAGGTTCGCGCCGATCGCGCCGTCTCGTGGATCTCGCTGCTCCGCTCCGAATCCTCCGCCTCCTGCCTCGCAACAGTGGAAGAGGCGCTCCGGTCATTCCTGAAGAATGGAACGGGGAATCTGACAGCAACGCTCACGACGCTTTCAGCCTGCGCAGTACCGCTCGCCTCACCCCTTTCTCAAAGCTCCTCGTCGTCGTCCTGAGAAGAATCTCCCAACGTTCAAATCCCTCATTCCCGTCCCTGTTACTCTCTTATTCTCTTACTCTGTTATTCTATTCTCTCAAGCATTCCCCACCGGATCGAACGCACTCGTAACCGCCACTCCCGCGCGGTTCTGCAGGGCGACACCATTGTCATTCGTCTCGCCCGCAACTTGTCGCTGTCAGAGGAGCACCGTCACATCGAGAGCCTGCTCAAACGTATGGCGAAGGCCGTGGCCGGCGAACGGAAGAAGGCTGTCATCGATCCGTTCCGCCCGCTCTTCGAAGGAGCCTCGTCGCTCCTCCTGGACCTCCCTTCGGGCAGGCGCTGCCTCTTCGCGCTCCAGCCCGGGAAGCGGACGAAGGCGAAGAGAATGGAGCAGGGGTGGATCGTCGACATCGGAGCTTCCACGCACCGTCGCACGCTGCACCGCTTCCTCTGGCGCCTCCTCGCGGACCGGGAACTTCCCTCCATCCGCTCTCTCGTGCAGGAGATCAACCGCGAGACGCTCCGCGTGAGGATCTCCGGCGTGCGCATCGCCTGGGCCTCTTCCCAGTGGGGAAGCTGTTCCGCGAACGGCATCATCATGCTCAATGCGTCGCTCCTCCTGCTTCCTGAGGAATGTCTTCGCTACGTCATCATCCATGAACTGGCACACCGCCTCGTCCACAGGCATTCGACGAGGTTCTGGAAAACGGTCGCCTGCGCATGTCCGGAGTACGACAGCTTGCGCGCGCGACTCCGCATGTATCGCTTCTGTTCGTTGTGAGTGACGACGGGCAAAGGTACAATCCACCCATGACTCCATCTGCAACTTCGAAAACGGGACCCGGCGACGATGACGACAAGAAGGAGAAAAAAGATGTGAACGGTGAAGAGGAGCCCGGCCCGATGGCCGGCGACTACGCGCAACCGGATCTGGACATCGGGGAAGGTGACGAAATCCCGAACAGGGCGCAATGATTCAGAAGACGAAAGGCGCCTTCAATTCCTCCAGCAATTGCCCGAAGAGGAACACGGGAAATCCGACGATGCTCGTCCAGTCGCCGCGGATTTCGCTGATGAGAAACTGACCCAACCCGTCGATTTGGAAGGAGCCGGAACGCCCCTCCCACTTTCCCTTCTCAACCCACCAGTCGATCTCCCGTTCAGTCAATCGCTTGAATGTCACATCCGACGACGAGACACCTTCCGCATGCCTCCCATCGGGCGAGAGCAGGGAGAGGCCGGAATGAACCGTGGACATACGCCCGCTCTGCGTCTTGATCATGTGCCGCGCTTCATCCGCATTCTCCGGCTTCTCGAAGAGCGTCCCATCCGGCGAAACGACGAGCGTGTCGCAGCCGATGACCCACGCGCTCTTGTTCTTGTCCCAAACATCCTTCGCCTTCATCTCCGCGAGCACCCTGGCACGAATCACGGGGTCCGGCTCGGGACAGGCCGCCTCATCGACGCTGCTTGGAACAGCTTTGAACTTCAGGCCAAGCCCTTCGAGCAGTGTTTTGCGCTGAGGACTTGCCGAGGCGAGAATCAAGCGTGTCATGGTGAGCGTAGTCGAACCATGAGACGCGTGTCCCCTTCGACTACGCTCAGGGTGACACGCTTTGCGTTCATAAACCAACGGCCTTCCGAACTTTCTCCATTGTCTCCTCCGCAACCTCCTTCGCTTTGGCAGCGCCCTCTTCCACGATGGAACGAACGAGGTCCGGCTTCTTCACATACTCCTCACGCTTCTTCCGCATGGGAGCGAAGAAGTCGAGGTACGCATCAAGGAGCTTCTTCTTCGCATCGCCGTACGGCAGGCCGTTTCGGTACTCCGCTGCGAGCGCCTTCTGCTCGGCCGGCGTCAGGAACAATTTGTGGATCTGGAAGATGACGGAAGTGTCCGGATCTTTGGGATCGTTCGCACCTTTGGAATCGGACACGATCCCCATGATGGCCTTCTTCGCAGCCCCTGAGCCTGTCGAAGGGTCATCTCCGAACAGCGGGATCGTATTGCCGTAGCTCTTGCTCATCTTCTGCCCGTCCGTACCGGGGACCACCGCGACCTCCTCGCGAATGAGCGGATCGGGAATGGTGAAGGTCTCGCCGAACACGTTGTTGAACTTCACGGCGATGTCCCGCGTCATCTCCAGGTGCTGCTTCTGATCCTTGCCGACGGGAACCAGGTTTGCCTGGTAGAGCAGGATGTCCGCCGCCATGAGCACGGGATACGTGAAGAGCCCCGCCGAAGCCGTGATCCCCTTCTCCACCTTCTCCTTGTAGCTCACAGCGCGCTCCAGGAGGCCCATCGGCGTGAGCACGGAGAGGATCCACATGAGCTCCGTGTGCTCCGGAATCTGCGATTGGTAGTACAGCACGGACTTGTCCGGATCGAACCCGCACGCCAGGTAGTCGAGGATGATATCCTCCCGCGACTTCCGCAGAGCCGCCCCGTCCTGCACCGTCGTGAGGGCGTGGAGATCCGCAATGAAGAAGAAGCTCTGGTCGGCTTTGCCCTGATACCCGAGATTCGGCTTGATGGATCCGAAGTAATTCCCGATGTGGAGCTGGCCCGAAGGCTGGATACCGGAGAGGACGCGCATACGACCAGTGTACCAATGAATAATGGATAATGGATAATGGATAATTATGGGAGCATTCCAAGAGGAGAGCTGTTTCTCAGAATATTTTCAATTATCAATTATCAATTATCAATTCGTCGCGTCCCTCAGCTTCTTCAGAACCACCTCAAACGATTTGGGCATCGGCGCTTCGATCCGCGTCTTCTCCTTCGTCAGAGGATGGATGAACTCGAGGGAGAACGCGTGGAGGAAGAATTTCTTGTAGTGGAGCTCCTGAATGAAGATCCTGTTGAATTTCCGGTCGCCGTAGACGAGATCCGCACAGAGCGGATGGCCGATCTTCGCGAAGTGGCGCCGGATCTGATGGTGTCGCCCCGTCTCGATCTGTGCCTCCACGTACGTGGAATTCACGAAGCGCTCGAGGACACGGTAGCGCGTGAGTGCGGGCACCAGCCTGTGCTGAGCCTGTCGAAGCATTCCTTTTCCCGAACGTGCGGGCAACGGAGTCGAAATCTCCCCCTGATCGCTCTTCACTCTCCCCGCCACGAGCGCGCGGTATGTCTTCGTCCATGGCACATCCTCCTCGCGCTGATGCGTCGGAACAGCTCGTTCAAATGCCTCCTTGGTCCGCGCGAAGAGCACGACGCCGGACGTCTCGAAATCCAGCCGCTGGAGCGTGCGCAAGCCCGGGTACTCCTTCCGGAGAAAATCGAGGAGCGGCAGCTTGTCCACCTTCCCGGCGCCCTTCACCACCAACTCTCCCGAGAGCTTGTGCACGGCGAGGAAGGAATCGTCCTGAAAGAGGATCCTGTCTGAGTTGATCGGCATGAACGCAGTGTAGCGGAATTGGTGCATTCTGCCGGGCAAAACGTCACATACTTGAACGTACTGGCAGGTTGTTTGAACGCCTGCGCATGGTATGCTGCCCCCCGTCTGTGGGCGGCTAGCTCAGTGGTTAGAGCGTTCGGTTCACATCCGAAAGGTCGTAGGTTCAACTCCTATGCCGCCCACCAGATATCGCTCAGCTCACTGAAACTCCGAATCCATCGAGAGCCTGCTCTCTTCCGGAAGCACCTGCCCCATGTACTTGCTCCCCGGCTTCTTGTTGTACGGCATCTCCGCGGGACTCGTCATCTGCTCGAAGGCGATCTGGCACACGCGCATCCCCGGATAGAGCGCCACGGGCAGACGGTTCAAATTGCTGATCTCCAGCGTGATCGTGCCGGAGAAACCGGGATCCACGAAACCCGCCGTGGAGTGGATGATGATGCCGAGCCTGCCCAAAGAACTCCTCCCCTCGACCCGCACAACCAGGTCGTCCGGGACTGTCAGCGTCTCCTGCGTGACGCCGAGGACAAACTCTCCGGGCTGCACGATGAAGGACTCCCCTTCCGCAATCGTGATGGTTCGCATATTCCCGCGGAATGTCTCCGGGTCCTTCGGATCGAGAATCGCGAATGTGCTGTGCTCGTAGAGCTTGAACACATTGCCGAGCCGCAGGTCCATGCTGGACGCGTGGATGTGAAGCGGCTGCGGCGCGTCGATCTTCACTCTCCCCGACGCCAGCGCCTTCCGAATGTCCGTGTCCGAAAGAATCATGCGGACAGACTAGCAATCAACTGGCAGGGGTGAAAGAAAAGCTGCGGAATACCAGCGAAACACACGCATACGATGCTAGTATTCGCGTCCATGGTCGCCGCCACTCTGTCATCCGTCGCCGACGAATCTCCTCGCCTGAACGAGGAAGGCCCGGACGGAATCGAGCAGGCAGATGGGAACTTCCAGCGCGCAATACGCGATCGCATCCGGCATGAATGCCGCTCGAAGCTTCAGACATGTGCGATGGACCCATTGTCAGCCATGACCATGCGGGACGTGGCGGACTACATGAACCCGATGGAAGAGCAGAACCTGCGGGGACCGGATCTCCGCAGCGAAGAGGACAAGACGCGTGCCGTTACCGACCTGGGACAGCGCTTCGCGGAGAATTTCATCCGACAGTCGAGGAACACGGCCGCGACAGCGCTGGCTCTCATCAAAGAGGCAGAGGACAAGAAGTGGATCCATACGGTCAGCGCCCAGAAGTGGCGCATGCGCCTGAAGAACGAAAACAAGTCCTGGCTGGAGAAGAAGGCGTTCATCGAGAAAACGCTGCCGACCTTCCATCACAACTGGCAGAGTCTGGCCGCGGACTACAAGAAGGCGCGCGACCTCGAGAAGGCCCTCGGCATCACGAAGGAGGAAGGGGCGAACTATCCGGAACTCGTCGACCTCCATGCTGAGGACTTCAAGAACTGCTCCCTTCGGTACCCGGAACGCCGCAATCGGGTGAACAAGGCCATCGCCTTCCTCAAGGCCATGGAGAAGGACCGACAGAAGGGCGGCGCGATGAAAGGGAACAAGGGGATGCAGAAGCTCTACACCCAGGCGAAGGACATACTGGAGGATGCGGCTGACCGGAAGGTCATCTCCCCGTGGAAAGTGGGCCTCTGGCTCAAGCGTATCTTCCAGACGGAAGCGACAGAGAAGCGGATCCAGGAATTCCTCACGAAGGAGCTCGGTTCCCTCGCGCACAACTGGACGGAAGTGAAGCAGCGCTTCGACGCCATCGAGGAGAAGCGGAAGGAGAAAGGTACGCCCCGCAGCTTCCACTTCGTGCACCTCGATCTCTTCCTCAGCTGGAACTACCGCAAGCGTGAGGCGTACGTGCGCGAAGCGGAGCACCGGTTCACCGACATCGAGAAGGAACGCTACAAGTTCCTCCTCATCCGCAACGCACTGGATACCAAAGACTGGGAAGGGGCGAAGGCGCTCATTGAGGCGGAGCGCGACGAGGTGGAGGAGATGACCGATCAGGACATCGAGAAACTGCGATCGATGGAGGACTTCCTCCACAAGCACGAACCTGCTGTATCGGCCGCGAAAGAGGGGGAGAAGAAATCCCCCACCGACCTCGAGCTCGTCTCCCGGATGCGCGGTCTCCTGTCGCAAGTGCCCGCTTCCATGCGTCAGACGTACATCGAGTCACTGCGCCTCGGATACGGCGCGTTCTGGACGAACTGCACCGTGGATTACAACCTCGTCTGGTGCGAGGAGCACGGGTGGTGGAATCCGCGAAAACAGATGGAGAAGGAAGAAGAAGCGAAGGAGTGCACTCCCGATCGGATCGACGACGGGCACGGACGGGGATTCGAAGCCAATGACCTCCGTGGAGCGAACAACCGTTCCGCAGCGATCCGCAAGCAGGACCGGCTCGCCGCCCCTCAGTGGCTCTTCATGGGACCGGAGAGCGCGAAGACGGCCGCCGATACATTCAACCGCATGCAGTACAGCCGCAACTTCTGGTACTGGACGAGCGGGATTCATGAAGGCGTGTCCTTCTCGCAGCATCGGAGCGTCGTGAAAGGCCTCCACCCGCAGCTCAAATCCCTCGCCAAGCAGATCGACAGCCGCGGCATCATCTACACGCAGGCCGGTGACCTTCAGTACAAGGCTACCCCGCGTTCATCCTCAAAGAAGGCGGCACCCGCAGAGGGAAACGTGTACGCGTCGAAAGCTTGAAGGAGCGACCGAATGCAGTACACTACGTCCTCTTTCACCAACTGCCCATGAAACGTTACCTTTTCCCTCTCTTCCTGGCACTCCTGCTCGCAGGCTGCACTCGCAGCGATAGCGGACAGGCAAACGTCCGGTGGGAGAACCTGATGCAAAATCCTCTCTACGCCGACCAGTACTGGCTGGACATGGTCAACCGCATGGTGGAAATGCAGCTGCAGGAACCGGATCTCGCGAAGAACAAGACACTGCTCGCGACCGTCGATGAAGTGCGTCGCAATGCTCTGCTCCGCGAACAGGCTGAGGCGCGCAAGCGGCGCGAGGGGAAGGAAGGCAGTTTTATCCAGGTGAAAGAGTTCACCGAAGGACGCGCACTGCTCAGGGGAACGACCCTCTCCTTCTCACCAACTTTTTCAACGGTCCCGGGCCCCAATCTGCGCATCTACCTCAGCCCCTCGCTCGACCCCCGCGATGCCGCCTTCCCGGATACGGGATCCTTAAATGTAGGCAGATTGGAATCGCCCTACGGCGCTCAGGAATACCTGCTTTCGGAGGAAACGGACACGAAGCCCTTCCGTACAGTCGTCCTCTACGATCCGAAACTGGAACGCTTGTACGGGTTCGCGCAGCTGCAGTAATTACAGCTTCCTCGTCCCATCCACCGCCAACGCCGCATTGATCGCCGCGCTGACCGATGCGAGATCGTTCTGTTCGAGCTGCTTCCCGTTCACGAAGAACGTCGGTGTCCCGCCGACATTGAGTTTGCGCCCCTCTTCGAATTCGGCAAGAACCGCCGCTTTCTTGATGTGCGACGCCGTGCAGCGGCCGAAGACCTCCATGTTGAGTCCGAGGCTCTGCGCCCACGTCGCGATGTCACTGCTCGCCACCTTCTTCTGCTCCTTATCCATGGCGAGCTGCTGCTCGTAGACCATATCGACGAACTCCCAGAACTTCCCCTGATCCGCCGCGCATTCGGAAGCTTCGGCGAGCGGTAAAGCAAGTTCATGGATCGTCAGGAGCGGGAACTGCTTGAAATCGAAACGAATCTTCGTCCCATACTTCTCGAGGAGTGGCTGCGTGGTGATCACGTGCGTTGTGCGGCAGGCGGGGCACTCAAAATCACTGAATTCTGTCACGACCACATTGGCATTGGGATCGCCGCGGGGCGTCTTGCTGGTCAGCGAAGAGAGTCCGGTCGTATCGACACAGCCGGCAAGGAAGAACGTGACGGAGAGGAGGATGATGAGCTTCTTCATAGGGCGACAGTGTGAAGGAAGAGGCCGGATATTTCAAATGGAATGAGGATTCCGAGGAGCCCGACGAGTCCGAAGATTCCGAGGAAACAAAGCCATCGTCCCTTCATTCGTCGGAATCCTCGGCTTCCTCGGAATCGTCGGAATCAATCAACCCCTTCAATACTGGCACTCACCCCGGCGCCCGCTATACTGATCCCCCTATGTCCCTCTACAGAAAATATCGCCCTCAGGCCTTCATCGATGTCGTCGGACAGGAGCACGTGGTGACGACGCTGGAGAATGCGGTCAAGCAGGACAAACTGACGCATGCATACCTCTTCGCCGGCTCGCGGGGAACGGGCAAGACTTCCGTGGCCCGCATCCTCGCCAAGCACCTCCTCACGAGAGGCATCGAGGATGAGACGCTCCGTCGGCAGATCGAAGAGAGCGTCGCGGAGGGATCCATCGTGGATCTGATCGAGATCGATGGAGCCTCGAACCGCAGGATCGAGGACAGCCGCGAACTCGTGGAGAAGATCCAGTTCTCCCCCGTCGTGACGCACGCGAAGGTGTACATCATCGACGAAGTGCACATGCTCACGAAGGAGGCATTCAATGCGCTCCTGAAGACGCTCGAGGAACCGCCCTCCTACGCATACTTCATCCTCGCCACCACGGAACTGCAGAAGATCCCCTCCACCATCCAATCGCGCTGCCAGCGTTTTGCCTTCCGTCAGATTCGCGAGGAGGACATCGTGCGGAGACTGCAATTCATCGCGGATCAGGAACACATCACGGTGGACCGTGCTGCGCTGCGCATCATCGCCCGCCATGCAGCCGGAGGAATGCGTGACGCCATCTCGCTCCTGGACCAACTGCGCTCTCTTGAGAAGATCACCGCCGCCGACGTCGCGGTACGCATCGGAGAATCCGGACAGGAGCACATCGATGCGATCTTCGCCGCTCTCGAGAGCGGAGATCGGGAAGAGATTCTGCGCGTCGTACGCGAGGTGGAAGAAGCCGGAGCATCACTCGACACGTTCCTGCGTCTCCTCCTCGGTGAAGTGCGAACTCGCTTGCACGCCGCAATCGGGCAGAATCTGCCGACAGGAACGATGTCGCGCATGCTTGATACCTTCCTCTCCGCTCTCCGCGACATCCGCATTGCGCCTGTTCCGGGCCTCGTCCTGGAATCCGCCCTCCTCTCCCTCTGCGAAGGAGACGTGCCGGCCATCGAGAAGAAGGCCGTCAAACCTCTGAAGAAGGTGAAAGAGAAAGACAAGGACGAAGCTGCGCCTCTGTCTGAAGCGAAGAAGAAAGACAAGGACGACACCCCAGAAAGGGTGGAACGCGCGAAGGAGAAGACGATTGACGCACTCGTAGAAGCGCCGGAACTCACACTGGACCATGTCTTCGCCGTTTGGCCGGAGATCATCGCGAAGGCCTCTCCCCCCTCGGTGAAGATGTCCCTGAAGAACGGCCGCGTTATCGGCATAGACGGAAAGACGCTCACGCTGAGCTTCGTCGCGAAGTTTCACCGCGATCGTGTGGCACAGCAGGAGTCCTCCCGGGCTCTCGAGCAACTCCTGCAAGATCACTTCAAGCGTCCCATTCGCCTCGAGTGCGTGGTGGAGGAAGAACGGGGCACCGTCCCCATCGCCGACGCGGGAATGGTGGATTTGGCCGAAGCGGTGTCGGAGATCTTTTAAGAACCAAGCCCCAAGTCCCAAATCCCGGGAACGATCTTCGATTGGGATTTGGATCCTTGGGATTTGGGATTTCGTACCTTTTCGAAGATGCTAGGCTGTCTTCCCATGGACGCACCACATGAAAAATCGGCGCTCCGATCACAGATGAAAGACCGTCTGGCGCTCCTTTCACCGAAAGAACGCACAACGCAGAATCGAGCGGTGTGCGAGCGTCTCCAGCGGTTCCTCCACGACAGAGTCCGTGGTCTCTGCGGCTACATCGCCCTGTCGGACGAACTCGACGTGGATGCGTTCCTCCGCGAGACACTGGCACGAGGGATTCCCCTCTTCCTTCCCCGCTACGAGAACGGGTCCGTGAGTTTTCACGCCGTCACTTCACTGGAAGAGCTGGAGCGGGAAGAGAGATTTGGGCTGCTTCAACCTCACCCGGCTCTCCCGCAACCGGATCCGGACGCGGTCAGTCACGTCCTCGTTCCCGGGCGCGCCTTCGATCCCGCCGGGAACCGCCTTGGTCGCGGAAAAGGCGGGTATGACCGCTGGATCGCGATGCAGCGGAAGGCACATCCTCAAACGCAATGCATGGGCGTTGCTTTCACGGAACAACTCCTGGCCGCTGTTCCAACAGAGAAGCATGACGCACGGATGGACATCGTCGTCACGCCCTCACACACATTTTTCGAAGATCCCTTCTCCAAAGACTGAACAACAAACAAGAACAGAGATCGTCTCTTTGGTTTCTTCGGTTTCTTTGGTTTCTTCGGCTTCTTCTGCGTCGTTCTTTGCCGAAAACCTCTCTCCTGTAGTAGTCTTGAATTCCCCCCTTCCCCCCCTCATCCGATGCCCGTCTACGACGCACTGAAGAAGCAGGATCCCGACGTCTACGCCGCCGTTGCGGGAGAGATGCAGCGTCAGAAAGATGGAATGGAACTCATTGCATCGGAAAATTACGTCTCCCCGGCAGTTCTGGAAGCTTTGGGAAGCTACCATACCAATAAATACTCGGAGGGTTTCCCCGGGAGACGCTACTACGGTGGGCAGGAGTTCACGGATGCGGTGGAAACACTCGCGATCGAGCGCGCCAAGTCGCTCTTCCACTGCGACCATGCGAACGTCCAGGCGCTCTCGGGGGCTCCCGCGAACATCGCACTCTACTTCGCATGGCTGGAGCCGGGAGATACCGTTCTCGGCATGGATCTCTCTCACGGGGGGCACCTCACGCACGGAAGCCCCGTGACGTACATCGCACGCTTGTTCAACTTCGTTCGCTACAAGATGAAGAATATTGAGACGGGGGAATTGGACTACGACGAGATGCGGGAAATCGCCAAGAAGGAGCGGCCGAAGATCCTCCTCGCCGGCTTCTCCGCCTACCCGCGAGAGCTGGACTACGCGAAAATGAAATCCATTGCCGACGAAGTGGGCGCCATCGCCGTCATGGACATGGCACACATCGCAGGATTGATCGCCGCAGGCCTCCTGAAGAATCCCTTCGACTTCGGATTCAATGCGGTGACGACGACGACGCACAAGACGCTCCGGGGACCCCGGGGCGGCATGATTCTCTCGCGCGGGAAGGTCAGTAATCCGCTGAAAGCCCTCGAGAAGACAGTGGAGAACCTCCCAACGCTCATTGACCGCAGCGTCTTCCCCGGCTTCCAGGGAGGCCCCCACATGAACACGATTGCTGCACTCGCCGTGGCACTGGGTGAAGCAATGACACCAGAGTACAAAGTCTATGCGAAGCAGATCCTCGTGAACGCAAAGCGCATGGCGCAACGTCTCATGGACAAGGGGTGCAAGCTCATCACGAACGGGACGGACAACCACATGATGGTCGTGGATTGCATGAAGTCCTTCGGCATCGACGGCATGGAAGTGCAGCACCTCCTCGATGAGGTGGGCATTTCGACGAGCAAGAGCACAATCCCGGACGATCCGCTTCCGCCCTTCAAGCCGAGCGGCCTGCGGCTCGGGACTCCCGCCGTCACCACGCGCGGAATGAAGGAGCCGGAGATCGATTTCGTCGTCGACGTCATCCTCTCCGCCATCGAGAAGCGTAAGGATGAATCCGCGTTGAAGAAGCTCCATGACGAGGTCATCAGCTTCTGCCGGAAATTCCCCCTCCCTGGAACGAAGTAACGCTTCCAGATGAGATCTTCCTCCGCGCAAGAGCCTCTTCTTGACTCTCAGAACCATGAAAACGAGAGTAGTCGCACTATGCGTCCTCCCCGTTTCCTGACCGTCATCTCCATCGTCGCAACCGTCACCAGCCTCACAGCAGGACTTCCGGTTTCCGGCGCGACCGAATCTTGTTCTTCTTCCTCGAGCGAGAACACGAAGCATCCGATCGCCCGCGAACTGCGCCGGTTGAAACGACTGGAATGGCAAGCCCGCGCGGAGGGAAAGCGTTCGAGCGACGCGAGTACCGTCACGAAACGTTCCGGTCAGTTCACCTACGCTCCCTATTCTTCGGACAAAGTTGGCAACGGACAGAAGGCTCTCCTCTTCTTCTACGGTCTCTGGTCCATCCCGGCCCGCGCGAACGATGCAACGCTCAAAAAGTGGGCATCGGGCAGCGGTTTCATCATTCCCGCATACAAGGTGGAGTACGACACCGAGAAACAGCTGCGGAAGAAGTACGGAGTGACATACATCAACTCCTTCGTGCTCGTTGATGGAAAAGGAACGAAAGTACAGCTCCTGAAAAGCCCCCACGAAGCCGCACTGAGTTTCATCCTCTACGGTCGCTGATCGTCGCCAGTTCTCACGGAAATCTGCCACTGTACATCTTTGTACACATTTTGTATTCGTAGAATAGTTTTGTTCTTCCTCTACACCGAAATCTTGCACAAAAAATTAGGACGACTACGATGATCCGATTTCCCGGGAAGGGGAATCACCCACAGAAACAATCCATACAAACAGGACATTTTTTCGCCCCTTCACATCATCAGCAGAGAGAGGAATGGCCATCCGAATGATAAACGTTCCTCCCGGCCACTCATTCAACAGCATGTTGCATCACCTGGGCATAGCGACCGTCTTGTCCCCGGGTGACCATTCTCCTCTCTGCTCCGCAAAGTCGCTCACCGTCATCGAGGATAGAACGGTGAACGCCACTTCCTCCTCCCCAGTGTCCCCTCTGATTCTCTTGAATCTCACGGTGGACCGGCACGGGGACCTCGTCCGGTTGCGAGGAGAAACAAGAACCGCAGCGGGGCAAAGAATCGAGGGCTCCTCCCCTCCTCCATCTCCATGTCACTGGAGTACACACACTCACACACAGACGCGGAGATACAGACAAAGACCGAACCACGTTCGGTCTTTTTCGTGAGTGCGCCATCACACACACCTGTTCAACGGACAGCGGAAAGTGCGACTTCAATTTGTCCTCCTCCAATCGAACACTGTTTTATTTCGATGCAATTTCATTTGACCCTCACTTGGTAAAGAATCTGACACACATGCCAAAATCCATTCTTCTCTTCTGCTGCAGCATCGGTCTCGTGGCCTGCTCGTTCTTCCTGTGCCCCTCTGCGCTTGCGAACTGCGGGGACGGGAACTGTGAAAGTGAAGAGAACTGCGGAAGTTGCATCAGTGACTGTGCCTGCAGCGGCGATGCGCTGTGCGATGTAACGGGCTGCGTGTCGACCTGTCCCTGGTGGTGGCCCTGGTGCTCACCCGCCCCGCTGTGCGGGGACGGGAGCTGTAACGGAGAGGAGAGCTGCGGCAACTGTTCGAAGGACTGCGGAGTATGCCCCACCGTCTGTGGAGAGAACGGCTGTGAAATGGGAGAGAGTTGCAGCAACTGCCCCGTGGACTGCGGAGCATGCGCTCCCACCGGCCCCACCTGCGGAGAGAACGGCTGTGAGACGGGAGAAGACTGCAGCAACTGCCCCGTGGACTGCGGAGCATGCGCTCCCACCGGCCCCACCTGCGGAGAGAACGGCTGTGAGACGGGAGAAGACTGCAGCAATTGCCCGAGTGACTGCGGAGCGTGTCCCTCCTGCGGGGACGGAAGCTGCAACGGGACGGAGAACTGCGGGAGCTGTTCCCTGGACTGCGGAGCGTGTCCCTCCTGCGGGGACGGAAGCTGCAACGGGACGGAGAACTGCGGGAGCTGTCCGGATGACTGCCTCTGTGGCGAGAATACGGAATGCAACGGAACGACCTGCGTGCAGCTCTGCCCCTGGTATTGGCCATGGTGTGCGAAATGCGGAGACGGTCACTGCAACGGAGAGGAGAATTGCGGAAGCTGCCCGGGTGATTGCCCCTGCGCCGACGGCAAATCTTGTTCGGCTACTGTCTGCGTTGAAACGATCCCGCACTGCGGAGACGGAAGCTGCAACATCCTCGAGGAGGATTGCGCGAGTTGCCCGGGAGATTGCGGGGCGTGCAACAAATGCGGGGACGGGACGTGCAACGGAGAGGAGAATTGCGGGAGCTGTCCCGGAGATTGCGGCACCTGCCACTCCTGCGGGGACGGGAGCTGCAACGGAACGGAGACGTGCAACGACTGCCCTGCTGACTGCGGAGCGTGTCCGTCCTGCGGGGACGGGAGCTGCAACGGAACGGAGACGTGCAACGACTGCCCTGCTGACTGCGGAGCGTGTCCGTCCTGCGGGGACGGGAGCTGCAACGGAACGGAAAACTGCGGAAGTTGCCCCACGGACTGCGGAACATGCCCCTTCTGCATGGACGGAAGCTGCAACGGGACGGAGACGTGCAGTGATTGCCCGGAAGATTGCGGACCATGTCCCGCCGTCTGCGGAGCGAATGGATGCGAAATTGGAGAAGATTGCACTTCTTGCTCCATGGACTGCGGCATGTGTGCGTCCTGCGGAGATGGAACGTGCAATGGAACGGAAAACTGCCAGAATTGCGTTCTGGATTGCGGGTGGTGTGATTTCTGCGGAGACGGAGGGTGCTCTAGTACTGAGAACTGCCAGAACTGTGACAAGGACTGCGGATGGTGCGGTACAATTGATGTATGCGGAGATGGAATCTGCGATGGGAAGAACAACTGCGAAAACTGCTCGAAGGATTGTGGAACATGCGGGGATCTTTCCTGCCCCACCTACTGCCGCGGGATGGTGAGCGTAGGCTCGTGTTCCATCCTCGAGACCCAAATCGATCCCATCAATAATGGACAGATTGGCTTCCTCTCGCGGACATTCCGCCTCATCGGCAGCCTCTTCGGCTTCGGCTCTTCCTCTCCGGTTCCCATCGCCTCGATCCATGGACTAGTCTGCTGCTGCCCTCGCGGCCTGTCCGCGAAATGCAACGGCAATGGTTCCTGCGAAGCGCCGAGAGAAACAACAGAGAATTGCTTCATTGATTGTCCACCACCTCCTCGCACCCTCACCTGTCCCGACGACGGCTGTCAGGCGTGCGGCTGCCCGGACCCGAACACGCGCTGCAATGCCGAAACGAACAGTTGTGTTCCGAATGTCGCCTCCTGCGGCATGAACGGGTGTGAGACGGGAGAGAATTGCGGCAACTGCCCGAGCGATTGCGGCTGCCTCACGGGCCAAATCTGCAAGGAAGACACTTGCACGTTCGATGGTCCCGCCTGCGGAGACGGAGAATGCAACGGCGAGGAAACCTGCACCGTCTGCCCGAGTGATTGCGGGGAGTGTCCGATCTACTGCGGGGACGGGAGCTGCAACGGTACGGAGCTGTGCAGTGATTGTCCCAGTGACTGCGGCTTCTGCCACCCTGCCGGCACCATCTGCGGAGAGAACGGCTGTGAAGGGGGGGAAGATTGGTCCACCTGTTGCAAAGACTGCGGCTGCCCGGGAGACCAGGTTTGTACGAACGACGTCTGCACTCAACCCGGCCCCACCACCATCTGCGGGTCGAACGGGTGTGAGATCGGCGAGGACTGGTCCACCTGTTGCAAAGACTGCGGCTGCCCTGCCGGTCAAACATGCAAGGAAAATGCCTGCGTTTCCAGCGGCCCCGTCTGCGGTTCCGGCGGATGTGAGATCGGTGAAACCTGCGGAAGTTGCCCGGAAGATTGCGGCGCCTGCCCGATTTCCTGCGGAGACGGGAGCTGCAACGGATCGGAAACGTGCAATGATTGTCCAAAAGACTGCGGAGACTGCCCCCCTTCTCCGCCTTCTCCGCCCTCTCCCCCCACCGGTCCTGTCTGCGGATCGAACGGATGTGAGATGGGAGAAGATTCCAGCAATTGCTGCACGGACTGCGGTTGCTCAGCGGGGCAGACATGCAAGAACAATCTCTGCGAGCTGGACGGTCCTCCCGTCTGCGGGGATGGAACCTGCAACGGACTGGAAAACTGCAACGATTGTCCGGGAGACTGTGGTGCCTGTCCCCCCGTCTGCGGCATGAACGGATGTGAGACGGGAGAGAATTGCGGCAACTGTCCCGGTGACTGCGGAATCTGTCCCACGATCTGCGGGAACGGCACGAAGGAAGGCGATGAAGAGTGCGACGACGGGAATACAACGGATGGAGACGGATGTTCGGCGGGATGCATGAAGGAGGTAACGGAAAAAATCGCCTGCTGCAAAGACGGCTCCTGCTCAATGGAAGACATAGCCACTTGTATAACAGAAGATGGTGCCTACGGCGGAGAGAGCTGTTTACCGGAGGATCCATGCGAAGGAGAGGAGACCGGCGCCTGCTGTGGGTCCGATAACAGCTGCGCGATGACAACGAAACCTATGTGTGATGATATGAAGGAACATTTCATCAGCGGCGGAAGTTGCTACAACCCCATCTATAACCCTTGCCTTTCCGTCTGCGGGAACGGCACGCAGGAAGACGAAGAGGAGTGCGATGACGGGAATACGACGGATGGAGACGGGTGTTCGGCGGGATGCATGAGTGAAATCGCCTGCTGCAAAGACGGCTCCTGCTCGATGGCAACCATAGACACTTGTATAGAAGATGGTGCCTACGGCGGAGATAGCTGCTCACCGGAGGATCCATGCGAAGGAGAGGAGGCTGGCGCCTGCTGTTCAGCCACTAACAACTGCTTGCTGACAACGAAACCTGTGTGCGATGACATGAAGGAACGTTTCATCAGCGGCGGAAGTTGCTCCAACCCCCTCGATAACCCTTGCCTTCAAGGAAGCAGTTCCTCCTCAAGTAGTGCCACTACCTGCCCCTCCAATTGCTCGACCATTCCTGCCTCCGATTCCTGCCCCCCTGGTACACAGGAACGAAGCAAAACAGTTGCATCGGGCTTCTTTGATAACTTCTGGCGTTTACTCGGCTCACTCTTCAACTTCGGCCCCATACAGTTCCAGCTGGAGAATCCTCTGCAAATCCAATGGGAAACTCCACTACAAATCCAAGCTGAACCTTCGAAATGCTGCTGTCCCTGTACAGGCTACTTCTGCGATGATGACTGTCGGGGACCTTTCGATGTCGGAACATGCCTGCCCGATGAAGAACAATTCAGCGCAAGAGGAGAAGCTTGCCCCATTCTCGCAACCAATGCCTCTCCTCTCACCGCCCTCCTCTCCCCGGACAAGAACTCTCTTCTGGTTGAGTCGATCCCTACCCCTTACTGCTGTTGCCCGCCAGAACCTTACGACTGCCCCGAAGCCGGCTGCTTCCTTTGTGGCTGTGAAGATGGAGAAAGGTGCAACCTCATCATGGGCGTCTGCCAACCCAATCCCACCTGCGGCAATGGAATGCTTGAGACCACGGAAGAATGCGATGACGGCAACACGAAAGATGATGACGGATGTTCTCACGGTTGCATGCAGGAAGGGTACTGCGGCGACGGAAAAGTGAACGATTTGGGTGAAGAGTGTGACAACGGAACAAGGAACGGCAGCCATGGAAATGATTGCGATTCAAACTGCAAACTTGTCGACAGCGTCTGGTGTTGCGTCGCCTACGGAGAAGTCTGTTCCACACAGCCTTCTGAGGCTGATTACTGTTTCATCAAATCTATTGATAAATTCTCCTGCGATTCCACCTGCCTCTCTAAAGTGTACTGCGTTTTGGGAGGGGATTATTCCTCACCAAGCTGCGTCCTCATGCTCGGTTCTCAGTGTGCCTCAGGGATCGCCTTCAGCTCTTTGCAGGAGTGTCAGCATTCCATTGGCACTCCAGCCTAGACTCTCTTGCTCCAGTCCAATCTCCACCGCATCATATCGAGAACCCTGCAAAGGCCTGCTGTACGGCAGATGACGCGGAAGCGTGTGAACGGAGAACGGCTTACTGGGGATCCTGCGGTCACCATCGAACGACGGGGAGATACATCCGTCATCCGCGTGAACGAACTGGAGGAGAAGGGCGCCTCCGTCCCGGTGGCCGAAGTGATGCTCGAAACGGCCTCGGGAAAGCTGCAGGGAGCCATCGTGCATCCGCAGCGCTAGCTGCAGCGGACCGGCACAGGGAGTACGCACACTCACATACCTGTTCAACGGACAGCGAAAAGTGTGACTTCATTTGTCCTCCTCCAATCGAACACTGTTTGATTTCGATGCAATTTCATTTGCCAACACGGCCATGACATACTCCGTCCGTGAACAATGCCCCGCGACACCTCCCTCCCGGTGTGGTGACGCTCCTCGTGACAGGAGCACTGCTCCTCGTCCCTTCTGTTGTTTCCGCGTATAACGCCTGCGGCAACGGCCTGTGCGAGCCAGCGAAAAAAGAGGATTGCTTGTTGTGTCAGACGGATTGCGGCGAATGTGAGCCCTGCGGCAACGGAACCTGCGACGTCCTCGTGGAGGATTGCATTTCCTGCGAAGAGGACTGCGGTGCGTGCCCAACCTGCGGGGACGGGAGCTGTAACGGAGAGGAGAGCTGCGGGAGCTGCCTGGAAGATTGCCCGTGCGGTTTGAATGAGACATGCAACGCGATGAATGTGTGTGAATCCATCGGGAGCTGTCCCGCGAACTGCAGTGAAGTACCACTGGAGGAATCCTGCCCGGCTGGTACGATCGAATCCCCGCGCGTCTTTGGCTTTTTCCAGCGTCTCTGGGCATTTCTCGGCCAGATCATCGGCCTACAGGAACCTAGAGAGATCGCGCAAGTGACGACGAAATGCTGCTGCCCCATCCCTATCGTATGCGGAAATACCGTCTGCGAAACGGGAGAGAACTGTGGAAACTGCACCGCTGACTGCGGCTGCCCCTCCGGTCAGTACTGCAGCGGGGAGTCCTGCGTTTCCCCCTCCTGCGGCAACATCGTCTGCGAGCCGGGAGAAACCTGCAACGATTGTCCCGGAGACTGCGGTATGTGCTGCGGGAACGGTTTCTGCGACAATGGAGAAACCTGTAACGATTGTCCCGGAGACTGCGGTGCGTGCCCTCCGGCCTGTCCGGACGGGACGTGCAACGGGACCGAGACATGCTCAACCTGCCCAACGGATTGCGGAGAGTGCCCTCCCTCTTGCGGGGACGGAAAGTGCAACGGGGCGGAGACTTGCAGTGATTGTTTCACAGACTGCGGCCCCTGCCCTCCGGCCTGTCCGGACGGATTGTGCAACGGCGATGAAACCTGTTCTTCGTGTGTCGCCGACTGCGGTGCGTGCTGCGGGAACGGTTTCTGCGACAATGGAGAAACCTGCAACGATTGTCCCGGAGACTGCGGTGCGTGCCCTTCCTGTCCGGACGGGACGTGCAACGGGACCGAGACATGCTTAACTTGCCAGATGGATTGCGGCCCCTGTCCTCCGGCCTGTCCGGACGGGACGTGCAACGGCGATGAAACCTGTTCTTCGTGTGTCGCCGACTGCGGTGCGTGCTGCGGGAACGGTTTCTGCGACAATGGAGAAACCTGCAACGATTGTCTCGGAGACTGCGGTCCCTGCCTTCCGGCTTGTCCGGACGGGACGTGCAACGGGACCGAGACATGCAACGATTGTCCAGGGGACTGCGGCGCATGCTGCGGGAACGGTTTCTGCGACAATGGAGAGACCTGCGGCGATTGTTCGCAAGACTGCGGAACGTGCTGATCCGCCTCTTCCGTCTTCGCTGCTGATCCTCTCCCCTCCCTTCATCCCTCAGTGAGACTCCTCCATCTTCCCTCCCCGGTCCCCCTCGCCCTGCCTCTGGCAACGTGTCTCCTCCTGGTGCTTCCCTCCCTGTGCCACGCCTATCAATCCTGCGGGGACGAAACGTGTCAGCCGTCGCGACGGGAAAACTGCGAAAGCTGCCCTACAGATTGCGGGGCGTGTGAACCCTGCGGGGACGGAAACTGCACGTTCGTGGAAACTTGCAGCGATTGCCCGGATGACTGCGGAGTGTGCCCCTCTTGCCCGGAAGCAGGATGCGCGCTCTGTGGGTGTCCCGAAGGTCTGTACTGCGAAGGATCGGTGTGCAAGCCGAACGTATGCGTGCCTTCCTGTCCAGAGGGATACTGCGGACCGGATCAGTGCGGCACTCAATGCGCCTGCGACAATAATATGCGCTGCGAGAATGAAACCTGTGTCTGTTTACCAACCTGCGGCGCGTGCGGGGATGACGGATGCGGAGGGACCTGCACGGATACCTGCGGATTGGGAACGCACTGTGAGGGGACGATCTGCGTGCCGGACTGTGTGCCTTCCTGCGGCGCGTGCGGGG